>NZ_JBNCKM010000010.1:142968-311843 GCF_049841535.1 Micromonospora sp. DT53 | reverse complement strand
GGACCACCGGCCAGTCCGTGACCAGATCCCTGATCGCCTACGACCACTGAACCAACTTCGGACTTACTCGTCTAGGTGACCGTAGATTCCGTCACGCTGACGCTTGTTCAGCGAGTCAATCTCCTTGATTACAACATCAACCTCGGTGGCGCGGACGGGTGTCAAGAGATGAATGATGACCTTCAACCCTGCTGCCCACTCGTCGTGGTCGTCGAGGTGCGGCAGGCTCGCGCAGATGGCCTTGAGGTGATCCAGTTCCTCGTCGGCGAGTTGGCGCAGAGTGCGTCCGCTCAACAGGGCGATGAGCCGGTAGAACTGGACCTCGGTCGTGACGTAACCACGGGCGACAGCCTTCTCGATGAGCGTGCGCGCCTGATCACGGACCCGCCCGTCGAGGTAGTTCAGCGCGAAGGCGAATTGCTCCTCTGGGCTGGAGCCCGGTGGCACTCGGTAGAAGTTGATGTCGCCGTGGACTATCCCGGCCTGTACGCCGACGTGCGCGTCGCCTTGGGCGACGTTGGTCGCGGTCGGTGTCGTCATGAGGTGCCCCGGACCACAGCGATGATTGCCGCAAGCCGTGCCGCGAGCTCGGTCACGTCGGATACCAGGCCACGTAGCCGTTTGAGCGCGACGATCAGCCCGCTTCTCTTCTCAGGCGTGGTTGCCGTGAGGCATTCCGTTGCCGTGTGCAGCTCCGACTCCGCAGCGGCGTAGGTCTCTTCGTCCAACTGTCCGTCGAGGTGGGCCTGCTTGAGATGTGTTCGCAGGTCAGCGATGCTTGCTGCCACGTTGGTCGGCCGATCAGCGTCGGCTCCGACGGTGACGTTGCCGTAGATCTGCCCGGCCTGCACTCCAACGTGGGCGTTCCCGCTGGCGATGTTGCGGTTGGTCGTCGGCGTCATGGGGCTCCCCTCGCGGTCCGCGCCGCCCAGGCTGGTTGGCGTCTCGATGATCAGTTCTTGCGCCAGCGCGGTGGCGAACGCGGCGGCGTGACGTGCGGCCTTCGGCTGCCAGTTCTGTCCGTCGGTAGCTGCCTTGCTGCCGTCTGCGTGGTCGCTAATGCCGCGTACGACTACCACGGGCAGGGCATGGTTGAGGTGCCCGGCCTGAGCCACATCGGCCGCTTCCATCTCAATCGCCACGGCATCGTTGTAGTGCTGGCGGATCCAGCGGGCCTGTTCGGAGAGCCCCGAGTCCTGCACGACCTCGCCTGCAGCGATCGGTCCGAAGTGGACGTCAGGTGCTGCGTCTACAGGAAGTCCGCGACGCCAGGCGGTGGACCTGGCGACGTGCTGGGCGATTTGGTCGGCCTCATGGGGGATCTCCCACGCCTTCGGTCGGGCCTTCAGACCGTCGTCCTCGCTGGTGCCGCCGTGATAGGCGTAGATCTTGCTGGCGACGACGACGTCACCCAGCCGGATGTTGGGCCACAGGCCACCTGCGACGCCGACGAACAGCACAGCGGCTGGGGAGAATTCGGCTATCGCGCGCTCTGCGAGCACCGCAGCTGGATGGTTGCCCTTGCCGACAAGCCCCAGGGCAACCCTGCAGTCACTCTGGTTGATCCGGCCGACCTCGAAGCGGGTGCCGGCCGGGTGTCTGCGCACCTGCAGGTCAACCAACAGGTCGCGGACTGCTCCGTATTCGAGGTTCAGCGCCGTGAGGATCACGACGAAGCCGCTGTTCGTGCTCACGCTGTCTCCTTGTCTGCCTGGCCATGAGGTCGGGTCATCGGAGGGTGAAGAGTCGTGCGGGGCCCGGGGCGAAACAGTCGGGCGGGACGGCCACCTTCGGTCTTGCGGCTCGCGCCGGCGGAGACGATGAAGCCGTCCACGCTCTGCACTTTCCGGTAGAAGTTCCGCGGATCGAGCGTCACTCCCCATACCGCTTCGTAGACGTCCTGAAGCTCTGCGATCGTGAAGGTCGGACCGCAGAAAGCGGTGGCGAGTGCCGACCGCTCCAACTTCTCCCGCGCCCGTTCGACACCGTCGGTCAGGATCTGTTGATGGTCGAAGGCGAGCCGCACGCCTTCGGAGAGCGCCCGTGCCACCGGGGTCCAATACGCCTTGCTCGCATCGGTGCCCGCGACCGGTTCGGGTAGTCGAGGGGCGATGGCCAGGTAGACCGCAGAGATCACTCGCCCTCGGGGGTCACGATCTGGCGCGCCGTAGATACCAAGCTGTTCGAGGTGCAACTGATCCAGCCCCAAGTCCGCCTCCTCAGCAAGCTCTCGATAGGCGGCCGTCACGAGGTCTTCCTTCTCGTGGCTGAGGAAACCGCCGGGCAAAGCCAAAGAGCCCTGGTAGGGCTCAATGCCGCGCTCGATCAAGAGCACGTGGAGTCGGGATTCCCGCAAGGTGAAGATGACGAGATCAACCGCAAGAAGGACGGTCGGCGGTACCCAGCGATCGTCGGACATGACCTGACAATAGGCTTGCTGTCATTCTGACAGGAAGACTGATTCGTGTCGGATTTCAGCACTCCAGGCATACCGGATGGCTACTTTTGTCGGTTGACAGTCCAGACGTTGATCGAGCCGCCTACCTCGTCAGCGGCCAGGATCAGCGGCGAATGGGTTCGATGATCTGCGAGCACCTGGTTCAGTCTCAACATGAACTGTTTGGACTTGTCTTTCTCTCGGACTAATTGGGCATTCGCCGAGGTGCGCGTCAGACATCTATTCCTGACTTAGTTGCAGTGCGGTTCGGCACATGCCAGTGCCGTAGGCCGGTGGCGGGCTCCGCCGCCGGCGTGATCGACATAGAATCTCGCCCATGCGCGTCCTGGTGGTCTCCGCCCCGCTCGTCGGGCACGTCTTTCCGCTGGTGCCGCTCACGGTCGCGTTGCGCGACGCCGGCCATGAGGTGCTGCTGGCCACCGGCGGCGGTGGCCTGGCCGCCGCCGACGCGGGTCTGCCGGTGCACGACGTCGCGCCGGGCTTCGACTTCGGCCGGATCGCGCTGCGGGTCTTTCCCCGACACCCGCTGATCGCCCGCGCGGAGATGGCTGGCACCGCCGACACCCGGGGCGCCGGCCTCCTCTTCGGCGCCCTCAACGATCAACTCACCGACAAGGTCGTCACGCTGGCCACCGAGTGGCGGCCGGATCTGGTGCTCCACGAGCCGTTCGCGGTGGCCGGCGCGGTGGCCGCCGCCCGGCTGGGGGTACCTGCCGTACGCCAGGAGAACTCCCTGTTCGACGGCCGGGACCTGGTCCGCGCCACCGTGGCCCGACTCGGCGCCGCACTGCGCCGGCACGGCCTGACCGAGCTGCCGCCGCCGGCCGCCGCCCTCGCCGTGGCCCCGCCCAGCGTCGCCACCCAGGGTGGCTGGCCGATGCGCTACACGTCCTACGTCGGTGGCGGCGAGCTGCCGGCCTGGCTGCGCGAACCGGGTGAGCGCCCCCGGATCCTGGTCACCCGCAGCACGTTGACCGGCCCGGGCGATCGAGGGCCGATGCCCGCCGTGGTCGCCGCCGCCGCCGAGGTGGACGCCGAGATCGTGCTGGTCCGCCCCGACGAGCGGTCGGCCCGTTCGTTGCCCGGCAACGTGCGGGTGGTCGACTGGATTCCGCTCGACGAGGCGTTGCCGGCGAGCGCGGCGCTGGTGCACCACGGCGGGGCGGGCAGTGCCTTCGGCGCCCTCGCCGCCGGCCTGCCCCAGCTGGCCACCACCGGTCCGGGGGACCGGCGGCACAACGCCGAGTTGGTGGCCCGCCGGGGTGCCGGCCTGGCGCTGCGCCCCAAGGACATCACCGCGCGGGCGCTGACCCAACTGCTCACCGACGACCGCCTGCGTACCGCTGCGGCGCAGGTCAGCCGTGAGATCGCCGCGATGCCGCCACCGGCCGACCTGGTCGCGCGGCTGGCGGCACTGGTCTGACTCTTAACTTGCGGGTCACGTCGTAACGACGGACCGCAGGGATGGCGGCCTGGTCGCAGAGTTGCCGGCCTGAAGTAGCTCCCGCCACGGGACGCGCGGGGTGGCGTGCCCATCCCGCGCGCACACAGGTTGAGGACACATGCGTACCACCACGATCGGCGACGTGAAGGTCCTGCTGCCGGACCTCGAACCGGACGACCTCGACACCACGACGAACCTTGCCGACGGCCTCACCGACGCGCTCGTCGAGGGTGCCGCGTGGCACGGCTCGCACCTTGAGGACGCTCGCATCCGCAGCAGCCTGATCACCGGCGTGGACGTGAGCGGGAGCACCTGGGAAGCCGGCGGCCTCTACGGTTGCGAGATCACCCGCACCGACTTCTCCGGGGCGACCCTGACCGGCCTCACCATGGAACGCTGCGCCATCACCGGCTCCCGGTTCACCGGCACCAGGCTCACCGACGTACGCCTCAAGGACGTCCTGTTCGACGGCTGCCGCTTCGACTACGCCACCTTCCAACGCCTCACCGCAGCCGGCTCGGTCGCCTTCACCGACTGCACTCTCACCAACGGCGTGTGGTCCTCCTGCCGACTACAGCGCATCGTCCTGCGGTCATGTGACCTCGCCGGCCTGGAATTGGACGCTTGCCACCTCGACGGCACCGACCTGCGGGGCAGCCGGCTCCAGGGCCTCAATACGCCGCTGGACAACCTGCGCGGGGTCACCCTCGGCGAGGACCAACTTCCTGACCTCACCCGGCTGACCGTCGCCGCCCTCGACCTCACCGTCCGCAACAAATGAGGCTCACCGAGGACAACCGGGTCCTTGAAGCTGCAGCCGCCCGCTCGAACAGCCGCTGCCTCGACAAACGCCTCGCCGACCTCGAAGCCGAACTCCTCGACGCCCAGATGTCGAAGCCGACAAGGAGCTCCGCTTCTTCCTCACGGTGACCAACCGCAAGTCCCAAGAGTCACGGCACAGCGGGCGGATGTTCCTCTTTAAACTCGTCTGAGCTGACCTCCAGCATCTTGCCGGCCGGGCCCATCCGGAACATTCGCGGCGGCCCCATGTCGCGCCTCGCCTGTTCGTAAGCCGCCTCGCGGGCTTCCTGCTCCTGACCGGAAGGGTCACCGACGCGGAAGACATGCATGTGAACGCTGTCGGCATCGATGCTGTCCGGATCAGGCACGCCTTCAATGACGAAGCCGAACAACGCGCTCAGCGCTACCTCGCCTAAATCCAAGGGATGGAACGGCAGCGGATAGGGATCTTGGTCCTCCCACGCCGGATCCAGCTCGACCGGATGCAGGCCGTTCCAGTAAGGGCGCTCGAAGTCGAACGGCTCACCGATGTTCTCCTCAATGCCGCCGTCGGGCGACAGGCTCAAGGAGCGGATCAGCTTCCCGTCCTCCCAGACAGCGAAGCAGAGCCAGTCCACGACCGAGTGCATGCCGTGCATGATGATCCGCCTGCCGGCACCGGCTCGGAGCAGGTGCTCAGGCAGTTCCGACGGACGGTCGAGGACAAGTCTGCGATCGCACAGCAGCTCAGCTCCGGGCAGGACCGTGGCATGAATGATGTCGTCGGGCGGATAGGTCACATCGAGAGTGCTGTGGCCCTCCGGCGTCACGTCGTACCCGGGAAGAATCTCCCGGACAACGGCTTCCGCCTCTGCTACGTCGGACGGGGTCGCACCCAGCAACGCCGGCCGCAAGTCGCCGTCGGTGAAAGCCAACAGAGCAGTCTTCGCCCCCATGACGCCTCCTGATCTGCCTGCGCCTGCCCGCACCATACCCGGGAATGATCATGGCTGACTGTCCGGCGAGGCTCGCTAGGGGCTCGATCAACCGGATGAGCTCACCGCCGAGCACCTGAGCGGCTGGCACGTCGCCCACGACGTCCTGGGCTGGCCCGACGAAATCGTCCTACCCCGAGACCACCGGACTGAGCGAGGCCGTCGTGACCATCGCTGCCGTGGCCGGGCCGCCCCAGACAGGACGCGATGACGATGCGCCTCCGAGCTTTCCGTCCCGGTAGAGCAGCTCAGCCGGCTACCGATGTCGCCGTTGGCCAACATCGGTCCCGAGTGGCTCCCCGATGCCTAGACTCGACCATGATCATGCTTCCGCTCCGCGTGGCCACACCGGACGGCCGGTCGGCTGCGGCAGGATGACCGGATGCGACACGTCGTGCTGTTCCACTCCGTGTACGGGCTGCGGCCCGCCGTGCGCGCCGCCGCCGACCGGATGCGCGCCGCCGGGCACCAGGTCAGCACCCCTGACCTGTACGGCGTCCCGGCCGCCGACACCGTCGAGGAGGGGTTCGCGCTGCTCGACAAGATTGGCCACGAGGTGGTGCTGGACCGGGCCCGGGCCGCGCTGCGTGACCTGCCACCGGAGACGGTCCTCGCCGGGTTCTCGATGGGCGCCGGGGTGGCCGGGGCGTTGCTGGCCGAACGCCCCACAGCAGCCGGTCTGCTCCTGCTGCACGGTACCGGCGGGGCCCCGGACGCGGTCCGGCCCGGGTTGCCGGTGCAGCTGCACCTCGCCGACCCCGACCCCTATGACGCGCCGGACGAGGTCGACGAGTGGCAGCAGGCCATGACCGATGCGGGCGCCGACCTGACGGTCTTCCGCTATCCCGGCGTGGGCCACCTGTTCACCGACCCGGGCGTGGCCGAGTACTCCCCGGACGCCGCCGCGGCGGTCTGGCCGCGCGTGCTGGCCTTCCTGGCCGCCGGCTGAGCACCCGTCCCGCGGACCGCGGGCGACCACCCCCGGCCGCTCGCTCGGGTTGGGTGGACCAAGGCGGGGTGGGGCGCCCTACGGCGTCAGCACGATCTTGCCGCGCGCATGGCGGGACTCACTCAACTCGTGGGCGGCGGCCCCCTCGTCCACGGAGAACACGGCCGCGACGGGCACAGTGAAACGACCCCGTTCGGCGAGTTCGCCGGCGGCGGCGATTCCTTCGAGAGCCGGTGTGTCCGCGCCGGGGCCAGAGCCGCGCGACAGGTGCACGCCGTGGGTCGCGGCGTTGATGTCGGCGATGCTCACGACCCGGTCCGGGCTCGCGACCAGGCCGACCAGGTCTGGCACAGAACCAGAGCCGGCACAGTCGAGTACGACATCCACCCCGCCGGGCAGCAGAGCGTGGACCCGCTCGGCCAGCCCGGGGCCGTAGCTGGTCGGGATCGCCCCGAGCGAGGCGACGAATTCATGGTTGCGGTCGCTGGCCGTGCCGATGGCAGCCGCGCCGCGAGCGATCGCGAGCTGGATCGCGGTCGTACCGACCCCGCCGGCCGCGCCCTCGATCAACAGCGTGGTGCCGTCCTTGACGCCCAGCCGGTCGAGCACTCGGGTGGCCGTCTCGATGTTGCCCGCCGCGCCCCCGGCCTGCTCCCAGGTCAGGGCGGCCGGCTTTCGTGCCCACGCGGCCAAGACGGCGTATTCGGCGTTCGCTCCGCCCATCTGGGCGTAGTCCGTTATCCCGAAAACCTCGTCGCCTATCCGAGCCGTGGTCACCCCGTCACCGACCTCATCCACCACGCCCGCGGCGTCGACACCGGGCACGTGCGGCAGGCGGAGCGGAATCCAATCCTGGAATCGGCCGGCGCGGACGTACGTGTCGGCCGGATTGACGCCCGAGGCTCGAACCGCCACCCGTATCTGGCCGGGTCCAGCGTGCGGCTCCGGTGCCTCCGAGACCTCAAGGACACTCGCGGGACCGTACTTCGAAAATTGCAAAGCCCTCATGCGGACGGACGCTAACGCACGCCGCTGTCCGCCTCGCTAAAGTGAGAGTCGTGACCGATCGTTTGCCTCACGCTCTTCGCTCCGACGCCCTGGACAACCGCGAGCGCATCCTCGAGGCCGCCCGCGCGGTCTTCGCCGTTGACGGCCTGGACGTGCCGATGCGGGAGGTCGCCCGGCGCGCCGGGGTTGCGCCCGCCACCCTGTACCGCCGATTTCCGACCAAGGAGATGCTGGTCACCGAGGCATTCGCAGAACAGATGCACGTGTGTCGCGCCGTTGTCGACGAGGGCCTTGCCAATCTGGATCCATGGCAAGGTTTCTGTCTCGTGATCGAGAAAATGTGTGAACTGCACGCACGCGACCGAGGCTTTACCGCAGCCCTTGTTTCCACCTTTCCGCATGCGGTTGATTTCGACGCGCGCCGTGAATACGCACTCAGAGCGATCGACGAACTGGCCCGGCGCGCCAAGGAGGCGGGTCGCCTGCGCCCCGACTTCGTCCTGGACGACGTACTCCTCGTGCTCATGGCCAACAGCGGTATCCACGCGACCTCGCCGGCCAGCCAGGTCAGCGCTTCCCGGCGCTTCGCCGCGCTCGCCATCTCGGCGTTCCAAGCCTCCCCGGACGCCTCGCCGCTCCCGCCCGTAGCGCGGTTGGCGCCGCCGCCATCGGTATCCGGACGCAGCCAGGTGGGCTAGGACCCCGATGACACTTCGCCGGCCCGGACCGTCGCGTCGATCATGTTCAGGGCGACGCGGGGTTTGGTCGCGAAGCCGACCCAGCCGGGTCGGGCGAGCCCCCGACTCGGCTGGGTCGATGACTCGCCGACCTCGCTCAGCGGGCGCTGGCGCCGATGCGCGGGGGAGTGGCGGTGCCGTGCACCCGCTTGGCGTGCCGGGCGTAGAGCCGGGGCGCGATGATCGGCATGAGCAGCCGGGCCGGCAGCGGGGCGTGCGCCAGCACCGCCTTGACCACCTCCGGGTCGCCCTCGTACATGGCCAGGCCGAAGGCGAGCGGCAGCTGCTTCTTCGGGGACTTGCTCATGCCGTGCTCGCCGAGTTGCATCCACTCCCGGGCGGTGACGTGCCGTTCCGCCAGCGGCAGGATCTGGCTCTCCTCCAGCGCCATGTGCTCGATCAGCGCGGCGCGGAGCTGCTCCAGGGCGTCGGTGAGCTGCTCGCCGCCGCGTCCGGTGCGGCGCCACTGGGGGAGCAGGGTAACCACCGCCGCGTGGGCGTCCTCGATGGCGTGGTGCTGCGCCTCCATGGTGGGGACGATCGCCGCGGCCTCCGCGCCGCCGCGCTCCAGCAGCCGAGGCCACAGCAGCAGGTCCTCGCCCTCGTGGTGCAGGTGCAGGATGTGGCAGAGCATCTCGGCGTGGGCGCCGACGACCTCCGCGCGCGTGGCGTCGCCCGGCGTGACGCCGCTGACGAGCTGCGGTAGCAGGCTGAACTCGCGACGGAGCGCCGAGTGCGCCATGTACATGTCGCGTACGTCGGCCATGGCTTCGCGGTGGTTCTGGTTCACGGTGACCTTTCCGAGGGATCAACTGGCACAGATGTGTTGATCATGCTCGGTGTCACTTGGAACCGGCTTGGAATCCACAAACCGTGACGGTCAGTCGGCCAGGGCCGCCGTCGCCTCGGCCAGCCAGTGCGGCGACTCCCACCGGCGGGCCACCCGCGCGGCGAGGGTGAAGTGCCGGGTCGCCTCCTCGGTGCGGCCCAGGAGCCGGAACAACTCCCCGAGCGTCAACGCGACCGGCCGCACCACGGCCGCGGTGGTGGAGAAACCGGCAAGTTGGTCGCCTACCGGGAGCAGCGCGTCGATCACGGGTCGGGCCAGGTCCCGTCGACCCAGCGCCACGATGACCATCCCGCGTACGGTGAGCAACGCCGACTCGAAGTAGTCCGGGCGGTAGGTGTGCCGCCCGACCGGCATGGCCCGCGCCTCGTCCACGCGTCCGCTTCCGATCAGCGCCAGCGCCAGCAGGTCGTCCACGATCGGGCCCAACGACCTCCGTATCCGGCGGGTCGCCTCCAGGTGCTCACCGAAGCGCCCCTGGCTGATCAGCAGGGTCCCGGTGGAAAAGTAGTGGAAGGCCTCGGCGTGCAGCGAACCCTGCCGCCGCATCTGCACGGCGACCTGGTCGTAGTGTCCCCGTGCGGCGGCGAAGTCGCCGGCGATGTGCGCGAGGGCGCCCAGCGAACACAGGTTGATCGTCTGCGCCTCGTTGAGCTGGTACGTCTCGGCCAGCCACCCCTGCCGGGCGACGCTGAGGCGCAGTTCGTCCGGCTCGTTGAGCGCGGCCGCGCAGTGGCCCAGCGCCTGCTCGGCGACCGAGCGGTAGGCCACCAGCGCGTGCTCGTCGGCGAGGTCGCGCAACTCCACGGCGAACGCCCGCCGTTCCGGCGCCTCCCGCTCGTAGCTCATGGTGCGCAGCCGCGCGGCCAACCCGAGGGCGCGCAGCTCGGGGTCGTCCAGCCGCCGCGACAGGGTCAGCGCCTCCCGTCCGGCCGCCACGCCTCGCGGATCGGATTCGCCGTCCAACTCGGTGGCCAGCGCATCGAGCAGCCGGCAGCGGGCGACCGGGTCCAGGTCGTCGGCGCGCAGAAGCCGGGTGAGCAGCTCGACGACGCGGTGGTCCACCACCCCGTACTCGTGGGTCAGCCACGGGGTGGGGACGGTCCACGCGGTGAACGCCGCGACCAGCAGGTCGTCCCGGTCGGCCTCCGCGGCGACGTCGATCGCCCGGGCCCGGGTCAGCCGGGCGCCGGCCACCGCACCGGCCCGCGCCTGGGCGCGCAGCAGTCGTCCGAGCAGGTCGACCCGGAGCGCGTCGCGGTCCCCGGCGACAGTGGCGGCGGCCTCGACGGCGTTGCTGAGCAACTCGATCGCGGCGTCGTACGCGTACCGCCGCTCGGCCAGTTCGGCGGCCCGGACGCCGTAGTCGACAGCCAGTGGCGCGGTGTCGGCCGACGCGGCGCGGGCGTACTGGTGGGCCAGGGCCGGGTAGTCGTCGGGCCGCAGCCGGCGGGTGGCGGCGGCGATCCGCGCGTGCAGGCGGGTGCGGCGCAGCTGCGGCAGGTCGGTGTAGATGGTGTCGCAGACCAGGCCGTGTACGAACCGCACCCGCCCGGGCGCCGGTTCGGTGAGCAGCCCGGCGGCCAGTCCGGCCTCCAGCGCCCGCAGGACGGTGCCCTCGTCGGTGCCGGCGGCGTCGACGAGCGTGCGCACGTCAGCCTCCCGCCCGACGGCCGCGGTGAGGCGCAGCACCGACACGGCCGTCGCCGGCAGGCGGGAGAGTCGTCGGCGCAGCACGTCGCGTACACCCTCGGGCACGTCGGAGGTGGCGACGAGCGTGCCCTCGGCGGCGAGCAGCCGCGCCGACTCCCGGACGTAGAACGGGTTGCCACCGGTCCGCTCGGCCAACGCGGTGACCGTGTCCGGGTCGACGGTGGTCCGGGCCAGCGCGCCGAGCAGCCGTTCGACCTCGGGTGTGCTCAGACCGCCCAACGGGATCCGCTGCGGTGACCGGCGGGCCAGGACGGCCATCGTGTCGCCGAGCCGCTCGGCGTTGTCCGCGGGCCGCAGCGCCGCGACGAACAGGACGGTGCCGGTGGTCATCTCGGTGACGCTCTGCAACAGGAGCAACGTCTCGGCGTCGGCGGCGTGCAGGTCGTCGAGGATCACGGCGACCGGCCTGCGGGTCGCGGCGGTGTCCAACCAGGCGCCGACGGCGCGGTGCAGCCGGAACCGGCCGGCGGTGACGTCGCCACCGGGCTCAGCGTCGCCCCCGCCGAGCAGCGGGGCCAGCGCGGGTGCCATGTCGCCCGGGGGTGCCTGCTCGGCGAGTTGGCGCAGCGCCTCGACCCAGGCCCAGGCCGGCGGGGCGCCCTCGACCTCGGGGCAGCGGCCGACGGCGACCAGCCAGCCGTGGGCGCTGAGCTCCTCCCGGAAGCGAGTGAGCATGCTCGTCTTGCCGGCCCCGGCCTCCCCGCTGACCAGCGCGACGCGCGGCCCGCTCGCCACCGCGTCGGCGGCGGCCCGCCGGAGCGCCTCCAGCTCGACCTCCCGACCGACGAAGACCTCCTCGGACACCTGTCGCTCGGCGCGAGCCGTCGTCGCCGGCACGGGTGGCAGCAGGTCGAGCCGCTGGCCCAGGATGGCGGACTCCACCTCGACCAGCGCCGGGCCCGGGTCCAGTCCGAGTTGGTCCGCCAGGGTCGCCCGCGCCCGGCGCAGCGCGGCGAGCGCGTCGCCCTGCCGACCGGTACGCCACAACGCCAGCGCCAGCAGCCGCCAACTCTCCTCCCGCAGCGGCGCCTGCCGGGTCAACAGTTCCGCCTCCGGCACCGCCTCGGCCGCGTCACCGCAGCGCACCGTCGCGTCGAGCAGCAGCTCCCGGGCGCCGAGCCGCAACTCCTCCAGCCGCAGCACCTCCGGCTGCGCCCACGGCTCACCGGCGAACTCGGCGTACGCCCGACCGCGCCACAGCTGGAGCCCGCCGCTCAGCAGTTGACGTGCCCGGCCCGGATCGGCGGGGCCGACCGCACGTGCCTCGGCGAGCAGTGTCTCGAACCGAAAGGCGTCGACGGCGTCGGCGGGCAGCCGCAGCGCGTAGCCCGGTGGCGCGGTGATCAGAACCCGGGCCGGCGCTCGGCGCTCGCGGGCCGGCTCCAGAACGCGGCGCAGATGCGAGACGTACGCCTGGAGGGAGGCGATCGCCCGGGGCGGCGCATCACCCCGCCACAGATCCTCGATCATCTGACCGACGGAGACGACCTCGCCACGAGCCGCGAGCAGCAGCGCGAGCACGGCGCGTTGACGGGGGCCGCCGAGGTCGACCGGCCCGCCTGTGTCGATCTCGACCTCAAGCGGCCCGAGCACCCGTAGCAGCATGACGGAACCAATCCTAGTCACGCTGGTGGACGGCTCACCCGTTCCTGCTGGGCAGTGAGCAGCCAGCTCACCACTGCGCGGAGTCAGGCGGAGGCTGCCAGGCCGTCCGGTCGGCGGACCAACGGCGGGCGGGGTATCGCCCGTACCCTGCCCGGCGGAGCGCCAACGTCGGCCCGCGTCCACCGCCCAGCCGAACCCAGTGGCGTCGGCGCGGCGGGCCGTCCGATGTCCCGGGGCGCATTACCGCCCGCCCCGAGCGGAGACAGCGACGCCGCCGTGGCCTGCGTCGGCGCTACGTCGTCCATTGCGGTGACGGCTCGAAGCCGGCGTGCGACAGCCCTACGGTCGGTGCCGGGGCCCGACACCGCGGGACGGGCGGCCATCGTCGGGGCGGGATTGGGTCGCCTCAGCGCCGTCGGGTCGGTGGCACCGCCCGGCCCCACCGGGGTCAGCGCCGCGAAGACGGCGTCGAGGCGTCCGGCCCGAGCGCCGACCGTGTCGAGGCGCACGATCTCGGCGCTCCTCGCCGCCGGGCCGTTGAGCGCACCGGCGCGAACGGCGCCAGTGTGCTGCCCGGACGGGTCGGCGTCCCGGTGCGCGCTGTCGAGGTGCGGGACGCCGGCGACCCGGCGCTGGAAGACGGCCCGTAGGGCGCGGGGCAACCGCTCGGCGGCGACCTGGCGCAGCGCGGGCGCGGCGAACGCGTACCCGTCGACGTGGTGGGGGAGCAGCAGCCCGGTGGCGACCAGCCCGCGCAGCGCGGGTGCGGACCGGCCGGGCCTCCAGCCGAGTGCCCGGTCCACGGCCGCGCCGGAGATCAGGCCGCCGAGGGTGCCGGCGGCCATCAGCACCGCCCGCCGCTCACCGTCGAGGTGGTCCAGTTCCGCGCCGACGGCCCGGCGTACCGCCTCGGGCAGCGGGAGCGCCGCCGGGTCGGCACCGTCCACGACCGACGTGACGTACGCCGCCGCGTGCCCGGGCCGGCCTCCCACCAGCGGCAGCAGCCGGTCGACCAGGGCCACCGGCTGCCCGGCCCGGGTGAGCAGGTGGCGCAGCAGCCGTCCGGACTGCACCGTGGCCAGCGGTCCGATCGTCACCCGTCGGGCCGGGCCGGGCCGGGCGTCGGCCCACTGCGGCTGGTGCACGGTGAGCAGGGCCAGTGGCAGCCCGCGTTCCGTCGCCGCGCCGAACAGCGCGTGCAGGAACCGGCTCACCGCCGGCGCGGCCCGGTCCAGGTCGTCGACCGCCACGACCAGCGGCCGGTGGGCGGCCAGACGCAGTAGGACCTCCCGGCAGATCGCCGCGCCGGCGAGGGCGGCGGCGGAGTCGTCCGGTGTGGTCAGCATCCGCTGGAGCACCGGGACGGCGGTGGCCACCCTGGTCGGCGGGAACAGCGGCGTCAGGGCGGCGACGAGCCGGTCATGGACCGCCGCCGGGCCGTCGCTGGGCCGGATCCCGGCGAGGCCGCGGAGCAGGTGCGCGACCGGCGCCAACGCCTGATCGGGGTACGGCTGGCAGGGCGCCACGCACCAGCGGACCGACAATCCGTCCACCGTGGTCAGCCCTCGGGTCAGTTCGTGCAGCAGCCGGCTGCGTCCACTGCCGGTGGGACCGACCAGGGAGATCCACCGTGGCGTCCTCTCCCGGATGGCCCAGCCCAGCTGATCGCGGATGGTCGCCAGCTCGCGGCGTCGACCGATCAACGGGCCGTCGTGCCGCTCGGCACTGGGGCGTACCGGGCCGACGGCGTGCCAGATCGGCATCGGCGGCACCCGGCCGGCGACCGGCACCGGCGCCAACTGGCGTTGGGCGATCAGGCCGGCGGTGGCACGGGCGGTGACCGCGCAGAGCGCGACGGCGCCGGGTGCGGCGTACTCCTGCAGGCGGGCCGCGGTGGTGATCACCGCGCCGCTGGCGACGCCGTGCCCTCCGGTGACGACGTCGCCCAGGTCGACCACGACCTCGCCGGTGGCGACTCCGACCCGGACGCGCAGCCTGATGTCGCCGACCATGGGCCGCCGGTCCAGCGCGGCCTGGATCTCGAGGCCGGCGCGCACCGCCCGGTACGCGTCGAAGCCGTCGGAGTGCCGAGCGCCGAAGAGCGCCATCACGGCGTCGCCGACGTACTTCTCCACCACCCCCTGCCAGCGGTGCAGCACACCGGCGACGGTGTCGAAGTAGGCCCGCTGCAACGCTCGGACGTCCTCCGGGTCGAGTCGGTCCACCAGGGCCGTGGAGCCGACGATGTCCGCGAAGAGGACGGTGACGACGCGCCTCTCCTGAGGCACCGGCCAGAGCGGGGTGACGGTCCGTTGCGTGTCGACGATGATGCTGGTGGTCATGGGTGTCGCACCGGCCCTTCTTCCCGCTGTTGCCTGATCACCTCCGGAGGTTGGCATTCCTGGGCCGACGGGGGATCTGCAGAACGACGTATGTCGGCCACCTGCAACCTTTAGTCGCAAAGTCGACGCGAGGAGTACCACAAGCGGTAGGCGGCCGTAGAACGGTGTGGGGCCCTGTGATTAGGCTGCGTGGCATGGCCAGCGATGTGGACACCGCACCGCTCGTGGGCCGGACCGAGCTCGTGCAGACGGTTCGGTCCGCGTTGCTCGGTGACGCCGCGCACGGGCAGACCGCGGCGGTCTTCCTGACCGGCGAGAGCGGTGTGGGAAAGACCCGGCTGTTGGGTGAGATCGGCGACCGCCTGCGGGAGCGGGGCGCCGTGGTGCTCACCGGCAGCTGTCTGGACATCGGCGACGCCTCACCGCTGCACCCGCTGTTGCAGGCGCTGCGCCGCTTCGACGCCGAAATGTCCACCTCGCACGCTCGCACCTCCTCGGCCGTGCGGGGGCTGTTGCAGATGTTCGCCGACGAGACCGCCGGCCCGGACGGCGCGGGCGCGTTGCTGGAGCGGGTCTCCCGGGGCCTGCACCTGATCGCCGAGGGACGTCCGCTGGTGCTGATCCTGGACGACCTGCAGTGGGTCGACCGCAGCACCCGGCAGCTCCTGCTCTACCTGCTCGCCGGCTTGGGCGATCTTCAGCTGTCGGTGCTGGCCGCGGTGCGCGCCGAGTCGTTGCAGGGCGCGCACCCACTGCGCCGGGTGCTCACCGAGCTGCGTCGGCTGCGCACGGTGCGGGTGCTCGACCTGGCGCCGCTGGGTCGGGCCGACACCGAGACGCTCGCCGCCGCGGTGGTCGGCCGGACGCTGGCCGCCGACGCCGCCGAGCAGGTGTGGCAGCGCAGCGGAGGCAACCCGTTCGTCATCGAGGAGCTGGCCCGGGATCTGCGCGACGGCCGCGACGGCCTGTCCGAGACGCTGCGGGAGATCTTCCTCGACCGGGTTGACGCGCTGCCCCAGCACGCGCACGCCGTGGTGCACGCGGTGGCCGCCGGTGTCGAGCCGGTGCAGCACTGGCTGTTGGCCGAGGTGCTGCGGATGCCGGAGGACGAGCTGATCGCCGCGGCGCGGGCCGCGGTGGCGCACCGGCTGCTGGTCGGCGCCGACGACGGCTACCGGCTGCGGCACCGCCTCGTCGCCGAGGTGCTGGCCCACGAGCTGCTGCCGGCCGAGCGCTCCGGGCTGCACCGCCGCTACGCCGAGGCGCTGACCACGGCGCCGGGCGAGCTGCACCAGGCCCGGCTGGCGCACCACTGGCGGCTGGCCGGCGAGCCGGCGCGCGCCCTGCCGGCGGCGGTGGCAGCCGCCCAGGAGGCCGAGCGGCTGCACGGTTACGCCGAGGCGCACCGGCACTGGTCGGCGGCGTTGCAGTTGGCCGCCGAGCCGGGCCCACTGACGGTGGACCGGGTCGAGTTGCTCGAGAACGCCGCCGAGGCGGCCCACCACTGTGGGGAGCACGCCCGGGCGCTGGCCCTGCTGGAGGAGCTGGCCGCGCTGCGGGGTGGCGAGCCGAGTTGCGCGCTGCACATCCGCCGCGCCCGCTACCTGGCCGCCGCCGGTCGCTCCGCGCTGGCCGAGGAGGAATACCAGCGGGCGCTGAAGGCGGGGGACTGCTCCCCCCGGGACCGGGCGAGCGCGGCCGCCCGCCTGGCCGAGCTGCTGCTGCACCTGGGTCGGTATGCCGACGCCGGCGAGCGGGCCCGCGAGGCGCTGGCGTTGGCCGAGAACGTGGAGGGCTCGGCCACCGAGGTGGTGCTGGCCAGTTCGGCGCTGGGCTTCAGCGACGCCTGTCTGGAAGACCCGGACGCCGGTCTGGCGGTCATGCGCGACGCCCTCGACACCGCCGAGCGCGCCGGTCAGCCCGAGGACGTGGCGTGCGCGTACCTGCATCTGGCGGAGCTGCTGACCGGGCCACTGAACATCCTCGAAGAGGGCGTCGTGGTGGCCCGGCGGGGCGCCGAACGGGTGGCCGAGCTGGGGCTGGGCCGCACCTGGGGCACCCGACTGCTGGCCATCGCCATCAACGGGCTGTTCCGGGTGGGCCAGTGGGCCGAGGCGGAGAAGGTGGTGGCCGCGGCCCTGCGACACCGACCGTCCGGTGCGGACGCCGTGGAGCTGCTGCTGGCCCGGTGCCGGCTCTCGGTGGGCTACGGCGACATCGAGGCCGCCGATCGGGACCTCGACGCGGTGGCGACCCTCCTCGCCGGCGGCGGGGCGCGACACGTCATTCCGCTGCTCACCCTGCGCTCCGGGCTGGCCATGTGGGAAGGCCGGCACGACGTGGCGCGGCAGGCGGTGCAGCGCGGCCTCACCGAGAGCCGCTCCGACGACGTGATGATCCTCTCCGCCCTGGTCTGGCACGGCCTGCGCGCCGAGGCGGAGGCGCACGCCAGCCGCACGGTGGAGGTGGACCCGACGGCGGTACGCCGGCTGCGCGACGTGGCCGAGCGGGTGGCCCGCAAGAGCGCCGGGGCCGCCCGGCCGGTGCGCTCGGTGGTGGAGGGCTTCCTGGCTCTGTGCGCCGCCGAGGTGAGCCGCCTCGACGGCAGCGACCCGGAGCTGTGGGCCCTGTCGGCCGCCGAGTGGGATCGACGCCATCACCCCTACCCGGCCGCCTACTCGCGGCTGCGGCAGGCCGAGGCGCTGCTGGCCCGCCGCAGCCGGGTGGCCACCGCCGGCAAGCTCCTGCGGGAGGCGTACCGGGTCGCCCAGGGGTTGGGCGCGGTGCCGTTGACCTCGGAGATCCGCGAGCTGGCCGGGCGGGCCCGGGTGTCGCTGGACGAGCGGGACGCCACCCCCGGCACGCGGAGCGCGCCGGGGGTGGCGTCCGACGACGAGTTGACGGCGCTCACCGCACGGGAGCGGGAAGTGCTCGCCCTGGTCGCGGAGGGGTTGACCAACAAGGAGATCGGCCAGCGGCTGTTCATCAGCGAGCGGACCATCGGCGTGCACGTGTCGCACATCTTCGACAAGCTCCAGGTCCGTACCCGGGTGCAGGCCAGCGCGATCCAGTTGCGCAACCAACGGGGCTGACTGGCCTTCGTACGTATCCCGGCGCGTGTGCGCGCCGGGATACGTCGTTCTACTGATCCGGCGGGCCGGTGTCGGCTGAGAGGCTGAGCCGCGTCGACGACGGCACGGGGGATGCCGCCGACACCGATGGAGGAGAAATGATCGAACCGGTCTGGGGGCCCGTGCACCGGGACATCGTCGACCTGCTCGCCGATCATCCCGCGGACGTGCCGGCCGTGGTCGATCACCTGACCAAACTCCAGGACATGTTGGTCCGGCTGCCACCGTTGGAGGCCAGTTGCCCACTGGCCGACTTCAACAGGCTCTACCTGACCATCACCAGCAGTGTGCTGGACGGGCTGTACGACGACCGCTTCGTCGATCCGGCCTTTCTCTCCCGGCTCGACGTCGAGTTCGCCGCCCGCTATTTCGACGCGATGCGTCTCTGGACCGACTCCAGCCCCGGCACCCCGAAGGCGTGGTCGTGCCTCTTCGAGCGGATGCGGGGGCCGGACGCCCGGCCGTTGCCCTCGGCGGCGGCCGGGGTGAACGCGCACATCAACTTCGACCTGCCGTTCGCCCTGGTGACCACGTTCGACCACCTGGAGTCGGAACCGGTCGACGGCAGCGACCAACACCACGACTACCTGGAGATCAACAAAATCTTCGCCGACAAGATCCCCGGCCTGCGTCGGGGCTATCTGGAGCGGTGGCAGCTGCTCATCGACATGCTCAACGGCGACATCGACGACTGGTACCAGGGGGAACTGGTCGAGTACACGCGCGATGTCGCCTGGCGCAACGCGCAGAAGATCTGGCGGTGCCGGCACGATCCGGACGCCCGCGAGTGTGAGCGCACACGGTTGGACGACAACGCCGCGGCGCTCGGCCGGCTGCTGCTCTCGCCCCTCGGGGCGTTCCTGCAGTAGCCGGGACGGGGGGTCCCCGCGTTCCGCCCCGTGGGGGGCGGCGGAGCGCGGGGACGCGTCCCACAAGTTCCACCCGGTGTGGCCGCCGAGATCGGTTGGCCACGTTGGGGGACAGCCGGTCGGCCCGGGGGGTGTCGACCGTCTGCCACCGTCGGCCGGCCCGGGGGGTGCCGGCCGGCGGTGGGGGAGCGCCGGGCTGGGGCTGGGGGGCGGTCACGTCGACGGCGTGCGGATCCGGGGTGTCGGCGGGCTCGGATCGGGTACGCCCGCGCCATGACCGTCCTGGCCCGGCGTCGGCCCGCCGCCCGCCCCCGGCCCGCGCGTCCCGGCCCTCTGCGGCCGGGTGGCCCGGTGTCGCGACCCACCGCTCGGCCCGATGCCCGATGACCGGCGTCGCGACGCGGTTCCCGTTCCGCTTCGATCCGATGTTCCGCCCGGCGCTGGCGCTGCTGGGGGTCCGCCCGGCGACGGCGTGGGTCGCCGTCTCCGAGCGGGATCTGCTGATCCGGTACGGGCCGTGGCGGCTGCGGACCGACCGGGACAACGTCACCGCCGTCGAGCTGAGCGGGCCGTACCGCTGGTGGCGGGCGATCGGCCCACACCTGTCACTGGCCGACGGCGGTGCGACCTTCGGCAGTAGTGCGGTCGGCGGGATCTGTCTGCGCTTCCGCGCGCCGGTGCCGGCGCTGGTGCCCGGCGGGCGGCCCCGGCACCCGGCGGCCACCGTGACCGTCGCCGACCCACCCGCGCTTGCCCGGCTGCTCGCCGTCCCGGACCTGTCCTGAGCAGGCCGGACAGGTGCCCGGTTCCGCCGACCGGGCGCCGGGGCAGCGCCTACCGTCGGATCAGGACCTGTGAGGGTGGAACTGGCGATGGGTGACGAGCACCGAGCGAAACCACGACGCTGGAGCGGACGCCGCCACGCGCCGAGCGGGCCGGACCCGGCACTGCGGGCGGCCCGCGACCCGGCCCGCCCGCACCGCGGCGGCCGGCAGGGGGTCGTGGTGCCCGAACGTGTGGCCACCCCGTCCCGCTCGGCGCCGACGGCCAGTCCGCTGCGTCGGTGGCTCTTCCAGCACCAGGTGCAGCCGCCCGGCCCGGAGGCGACCGAGGGGCAGAACCGTCGGCACGCCTGGTGGCAGGTGATGTGCCTGACCGGCGTGGACTACTTCTCCACGCTGTCGTACCTGCCGGGTATCGCGGCGGTGGCGGCCGGTGCGCTCTCCCCGCTGGCGACCCTGTTGATCGTCGTGCTCACCCTGTTCGGCATGCTGCCGATGTACCGGCGGGTGGCCCACGAGAGCCCGCACGGTCAGGGTTCGGTGGCGATGCTGGAGCGGTTGTTGCCGTTCTGGCGGGGCAAGATCTTCGTCCTCGTGCTGCTCGGCTTCGTGGCCACCTCCTGGATCATCACGATCACCCTCTCCTCGGCCGACGCCACCGTGCATCTGTTGGAGAACCCGTACCTGCCGGACGCCCTGCACGGGTCCCTGGTGCCGGTCCTGGTGACGGTGGTGCTGCTGCTCGTCCTCGGCGGGGTGTTCCTGCTCGGGTTCCGCGAGGCGGTGGTCGTGGCCATCCCGCTGGTCGCGGTCTTCCTGGTGCTCAACGCGGTGATCGTCGTGGTCGCGGTGGCCCGCATCGCCGAGGACCCGGGCATCGTGTCGAACTGGACGGCCGCGGTGACCTCGACCGGCGGCGGACCGGGGCACGTGCTGCTCACCGCCGTGTTGGCGTTCCCGTTGCTGGTGCTGGGGCTGTCCGGTTTCGAGACCGGGGTCAGCATGATGCCGCTGGTCGCGGCCGACGGCCCGGACAAGCAGGCCCGGCTGGCCGCCCGGATCCGCAACACGCGTCGGCTGCTCACCACCGCCGCGCTGATCATGTCGGTGTACCTGATCTCGACGACCTTCGTGACCACTGCGCTCATCCCGAAGGAGGAGTTCCGGCCGGGCGGCGCCGCGAACGGGCGGGCGCTGGCGTTCCTGGCGCACACCTATCTCGGTGAGGTGTTCGGCAGTGTCTACGACGTGAGCAGTGTGCTCATCCTCTGGTTCGCCGGCGCCTCGGCGATGGCCGGGTTGATCAACATTGTGCCGCGCTACCTGCCGTCGTACGGCATGGCGCCGGAGTGGGCGCGGGCGGTCCGCCCCGTGGTGATCGTCTACACCGTCGTCAGCGTCGCCATCACGATCGCCTTCCGCGCCGACGTCAACGCCCAGGCCGGCGCGTACGCCACCGGGATCCTGGCGATGATGGTCTCCGGGGCGGTGGCGGTGACGATCTCGGCGGCCCGTCACCACCAGCGTGGCTCCGCGATCGGCTTCACGGTGCTGACGCTGGTGCTGTTGTACGCGCTGCTGGAGAACGTCATCGAGCAGCCGGACGGGATCACGATCTCCGCGCTGTTCATCCTCGGCATCATCGTGGTCTCGTTGGTCTCCCGGGTCACCCGGACCACCGAGCTGCGTGCCGAGCGGATCGAGTTCGACGAGCCGGCCCGGCGGTTCATCACCGAGTCGCTGGCGCACGACGGGCAGCTGCACCTGATCGCGAACAAGCGGCAGAAGGGGTCGGTGAAGGAGTACACGCTCAAGGAGCGGGCGCAGCGCGGGATGAATCCGGTGCCCGGGGCCGCTGACGTGCTGTTCCTGGAGATCGATGTGGTCGATCCGTCGGAGTTCAGTCAGGTGCTGCGCGTGCACGGGATCGAGGTGGGCGGCTTCCGGGTGCTGCGGGCCAACAGTCCGGCGGTGCCCAACGCGATCGCCGCGATCCTGCTGGCCCTGCGGGACGCCACCGGGGTCCGGCCGCACGCGCACTTCGAGTGGTCGGAGGGGAGTCCGATCGCCCACCTGGCGCGCTACCTGATCCTGGGCCGGGGGGACACCCCGCCGGTGGTGCGGGAGATCATCCGTCGGACCGAACGGGACCCGTTGCGCCGGCCCGGCATCCACGTCGGCGGGTGACGTCGATGCCGGTATGCCAGCTTTGAAGATGAAAGAGGGCACTATTCACGTTCACACCTTCCTGTCCGTATTAGGGACCTATCGTGACGTTTGGTGGTCGGCGAGCACGTCGAGCCCCCGCGCCCGGATCGGCGCGCGGTCACGTCAGGTAGGCAGGAAGGTAGGCACCGTTGATGTCCACGTACCGAGAGGGAGACCGCGCCACCCGGCCCAGACGGCGGTCCCGATGGTTCTTAGCCAGCGGTTTGCTGGCGGGGAGCCTGGTCGTGGGAGCGGCCGGAGCGGCTGCCGCCGCCGACCGCGCCCTCACCCTCCCAGGTCTGGCCCGGCTGACCCCGGCGGCCGACGACGACCGCCGCGACGGTGACCGGCAGGCGCCGCAGCAGGGCCAGGACGGTGCCGAGCGGGCCCGTCCGGCTACCCCCGGCACCGGCAAGCGGGGCGTCGTGTCGGTGCCGTGCGACGCCGCGAAGCTGGTGGCGGCGCTCGTGACGGCCAACGCCGAGGGCGGCGGCGAACTCCGCCTCGCGCCCAGGTGCCGCTACACCCTCACCGAGGCGTTCCACGAGACCGACCAGTACGACGGCGGGATCCGCGACGCCCGGGAAACCGCCGACGCGGCGGAGACCCCCGGCGACGCCGACGCGCCGCCGCACAACCCGGCCGACGACACCGCCGGCCTGCCGGTGATCTACCAGGCCATCACGATCGACGGCGCGGGCGCCACCATCGCCCGGGATGCCCAGGCCGCCCCGTTCCGCTTCTTCACCGTCCGCGACGGCGGCGAGCTGACGCTGCGCGACATGGAACTGCACAACGGCCGTTCGGCCATCGAGGGCGGCAGCGTGCACGTGGTGCACGGCGCCACGGCCGTGGTGGAACGGGTCACCGTCACCCAGAGCACGTCGCTGTCGCCCGAGGGCGGCGGTGGCGGCATCTTCAACGACGGCAACATGGTGGTCACCGACTGCACGTTCGTCGGCAACAGCGCCTCCGGCGCCGCGGGCAAGGGCGGGGGCCTGCTCAACGGTGGTGTACTGACGCTGAAGCGCTCCGAGTTCCACCGCAACAGCGCCAACGGGTACGGCGGCGGGCTCGGCAACTACCGCGGTGCCGCCGACGTGGAGAGCGTCTCCTTCACCCACAACAGCGCCGGTCAGGGTGGTGGGCTGGCCAGTTTCTCGGCCCGCACGAAGGTCTCCGACACCGAGTTGCTGAACAACACCGCGCAGGTCGGCGGCGGTGCCGCCAACTCCGACGCGGTGCTGGTGATGCGCACGATGACCATCCGCGGCAACACGTCCACAGTCAACGGGGGCGGCATCTCGACCGTGAAGGGCCTGACGCCGATCGACGACAGCGTGGTCGAGGGCAACACCACTCACGGCTTCGGGGCCGGCATCTACGCCGAGAAGGCCAACCTGCTGGTCCGCGGCAGTGACGTGACCAAGAACGAGGCCGTCGGCGCGGCATCCCAGGGAGGCGGTATCTACGCCAACGCGGGCTCGGTGGCGATCTACACCAGCAAGGTCACCCACAACGCGTCGACGGTGAAGCCCGGTGGCATCTTCGGCATGCACGCCCAGGTCAAGATCGACGATGAGAGCGAGGTCGTCGAGAACGAGCCGACCAACTGCGAGGGCAGCCAGGTGCCGATCGCGCACTGCTTCCGCTGAACGTCGACACGCGCACCTCATCCCGCGCAGGCGAGCCGCCCCGATGATCGGTCGGGGCGGCTCGCCGCACCCTGCCCGGGTCGGGCGCTGCCCGCCGGCGTCAAGCCATCGCGCGCCGGCGTCAAGCCATCGCGCGCAGGCGGCCGGACAGGTCGCCGGCGAAGAAGTCGAGGAAGCCGTCCGGGTCGGGGCCGGCGTTCTGCAGGACGATGTGGTCGAAGCCGGCCTCGACGTACGACCGGACCTTGGCGACGTGTGGCTCCGGGTCCGGGCCGACGGCGAAGAGTTGCCGGATGTGCTTCTCCTCGACGTACGCGCTGGCCGCGTCGAAGTTGACCGGGTTCGGCAGCTCGCTCATCACCTTCCAGCCGGTCACCATCCACCGGCTCGTCTGCAACACCGCCTGCACCGCCTGTCGTTCGTCGGTGGCCCAGGCCAGTGGCACCTCGGCGTAGCGCGGGCCGGAGCCCTGTGCGCGTCGGTAGTGCTCGACGATCGACGGTTCCGGTTCGGTGGCGAACAGGCCGTCGCCCAACTCGGCGGCGAGCCGCGCCGACGCCTCACCGCTGGCTGCCACCGCGATCACGGGCAGGGTGTCCGGCAGATCGAAGACCCGGGCGTCCTCCAGTTGCAGGTGCCGGCCCTCGTACGACTGGTAGCCGCCCTGCCAGAGCAGCCGGATGATCTCCAGCGCCTCGCGTAGTCGCTCGTGTCGGCCCCGCACGCTGGGGAAGCCCTGCCCGACCACGTGCTCGTTGAGCCGCTCGCCGGCGCCCACCCCGAGGGTGAACCGGCCGTCGGAGATCAGTGCCATGGTCGCGGCGGCCTGCGCGATGATCGCCGGATGGTAGCGGACCGTCGGGCAGGTGACACCGGTGGCCAGTCGCAGGGTGCTGGTCTTGGCCGCGATGGCGCCGAGGACGCTCCAGGTGAAGGACGAGTGCCCCTGAACGTCCAGCCACGGGTGGAAGTGGTCGCTCATCTCGACGAAGTCGAAGCCAGCCCGCTCGGCCAGGACGGCCTGTCGGATGATCTCCTGCGGGCCGTACCCCTCCGAGGCCAACTTGTAGCCGATCTGCATGCCCACACCCCGATCGCGTTCGCCGACTGAGGCATCGGCGGTTCCCGGCCCGGGCATGGGCAAACGCCCGGCGAGCCGCAAACCAGCCTCCTAGGATGCTCTAGGCGGTGTGCGGCCCGCGACGACGACCGTCTTCACCCATCGGCCAGCGTCAGCTCATGCCACCGTCACCCACCAGCAGATCGATGACGCCCGTCAGGTCCTCCTCGCCGCCGCCCTGCGCCAGGCGGCGGCGCATCAGATCGAAGTAGGGGCTGAGCAGTTCAGGGCTGACGCCCTGCTGTTCGGCGGTGCGCAGAAAGGTCGGCGTGCCGGCCACCTGCATGGCGAGCGGGGAGACGACGCCCCTGGTGTAGTCCCCGGCGCGCAGTTGGTCGGCGGTCTGGTGAACCGCCGGGATCATCGCGACGAGCCAGTCGGCGAGCAGTGCGGCGAGCGCGCTCGGGTCGATGTCCTCTCGACGGATCAGGGCGAAGGCGTGTGCGGCCCCGGCGAACATCCCGTACATGGCGCTGAGGAGAGCCACATCGTGCAGGGCCGCGAAACCCGCGTCCTCGCCGACGTAGGTGGTGCCGAGCGGGACGCCCAGAGTCTCCTGGTGCCGTTCGAACAACTCTGGCGAGCCGCTGTAGAAGACGTAGCCGCCGGCGCCCGGGACGCCGATCATCGGCGGGACGGCCATGATTCCGCCGTCCAGGTAGCGTGCGCCATGGCTGCGGGCCCAGGTCGCGCGGGCCCGGGCTTGGGCCGGGGTGCTGGTGGTCAGGTTGACCAGGTCCCGGCCAACCACGTCGACACCAGCCAGCACCTCCTCGACCGAGGTGTCGTCCAACAGGCAGACGACGACCAGGGCGCTCGCCGCGACCGCCTCAGCGGCGCTGTTCGCGACCCTTGCCCCGTTGGGCGCGAGCGCTGCGGCCCGGGCCGGGGTGCGGTTCCAGACGGTGAGCGGGTAGCCGGCGGCAAGCCAGGTGCGGGCCAGCGCGGTGCCCATCGCGCCGAGCCCCAGCATCGTGACGGAGGGCTTCTCCACAGTGTGCGGTTCCATGCCGATTAGGCTGGTCATCGGTCGCCTGGTGATCAAGTACGCACTTTGAGGTGCGTGGTTACCCGGGGGTGAGCGAGCACGTCGGAGGGGTGGGCATGGCGACGTTGAACCGGCCGGGCACCGCAGACGGACACGCCTGCGGTATCGACACGGCGATGGAGGTGATCGGCGGCAAGTGGAAGGTGCTGATCCTCTGGGCGCTCCACGAGCACCCCCTGCGCCGCTTCGGCGAGCTGCGTCGACTGCTTCCGGGAATCACCGAGAAGGTGCTGGCCTCTCACCTACGGGAGATGGAGGCGGACGGCGTCGTGCACCGCGTCTCCTACGACGAGGTGCCGCCCCGCGTCGAGTACTCGTTGACCGAGGACGGCACGCGCCTCAACGACGCCCTCGAGCCGCTGGCCGCCTGGGGCCGTGACCGGGCGACCGTTCGAGGGTTGGCGGAGGAGCCGGGCCGGCGCTCCTGAGCGACCTCGCCGAACGACGCCGGCCCGTGCCCCCCCGAGGGGGACACGGGCCGGTCGACGACTGTCGTCCTACTTGGAAGGCTCGGGCAGCTTGCAGTCGACCTTCGGGTTGGCGCCGATGTAGTTCAGCGGCCCGGCCACGATCGTGACCAGGATGGTGCCGGCCTCGGCGCAGTTGGTGTCGTCGCCGCTGTAATAACCGCGCTGGCCAGCGGCGATTGCGCCGATCACCAACCAGATCACGACGATGACTCCGAGAATCGAGGTGCCGCGCATCGCTGCCTCCTGAGGTATGTGGTGGATCTGAGGTGCAGCCGTTGTACCCAATCGGGTCGCGCGGCTAACGGTGGCGTGCTACGGCCCACCGTCGGATCCTCCATCCGGTTGATGCGGTCCGCCGTTGTGTACCGCCCGGGCATCCGCCGCCCGCACCGGGTAGCGCCTGTCGGCTATCGGATCGGCGACCGACCCCGCCGTCATCCGGGTGAGTGGACGTAGAACTGCCTCACGGCCCCGCCGAGGAGGACTCATGGACGCCCCGACACCGCCCCTCTACATCGACCGCCCCGAAGACGTCGCGGTCGCGGCCCGCGCGCTGGCTGGCGGCGCGATCGTCGCGGCGGCGTTCGCCAACTTCTACGTCATCGTCACGCGTCCCGACGCGGCCACCGTACGCCGGGTCAACCTGGCCAAGGGGCGACCGGTCCACCAGGTCGGCAGCATCACCACCGCGATCGGCCGGATCCCGGGGATGTTCGACTGGACGCGGATCTCGCCGCGTCTGCCGGTCGGTCGGGTGCGAGCGCTGATGGACGCCCTCTACGGGGCGGGTCCGTTCGGCTTCCGGGGGCCGGCGGCCGAGCGGCTCCCGGACCACCTCACCCAGGTCGACCAGGGGGTGCGGACCACGCAGGTGATCGCACCGGGTCTGACCTGTCCGTCCAACGCCTTCTTCGAGAGGGCACTCGCCGAGACCGGAACGGAGCATCTCTACATCACCTCGGCGAACCGGTCCCGGCACCTGACCGGCGCGGCGGAGGAACCGGCGCACTGGAAGGCGGGAGCCCTCGCCGCCGACTTCGCCCACCTCGACGATCTGGTGGTGCTCGTCCACCGGGACGAGGCGGCCGCCCGCGCCGCGTACCCGGGTTACCTCACCACGTCGGTCACCCTGCTCTCGTTCCACGCGCCGGAGGGTGACCTCGAAGAACCGCCGGTGCTCACCGTGGACCGGCACGGGTCGCTGCACCTGGACGACGTCCGCCGGGCCGCCGCGCCGCTCGGCCTGCAGGTGCGCCTGGCCGGCAGCGCCCGCGAGCGGTTGCAGGTCCGGGGGTACGCCGGGGCACTGGTGTGAGCGGCTACCGTGTCGGCCTGGTGGTGCCCAGTTCCAACACCACAATGGAGACCGAGATCCCGGCGATGCTGCTCCGACGCGAGGCCGTCGATCCGACGGTCCGCTTCACCACCCACGCCAGCCGGGTACGGCTGCGTCAGGTGACCCCCGACGAGCTGGCCCGGATGAACCGCTCGGCCCTACGGTGTGTCGCCGAGCTGGCCGACGCCCACTGCGACGTGCTCGCGTACGCCTGCCTGGTGGCGGTGATGTGCGAGGGCGCCGGCGCGCACGAGCGGGCCGAGCGGCGGTTGGGTCGCGCGGCCGGTCGCGCCGGGCACGACATGCCGGTGGTGACCAGTGCCGGCGCGCTGGTCGCCGGGTTGCGGGTGCTGGGTGCCCGCCGGGTGGCCCTGATCGCGCCGTACCTGCCGCCGTTGACCGCGACCGTCGCCGCCTACCTCGCCGCGTACGGCGTACAGGTGACCGACGCGGTGAGCCTCGGCGAGCCGGACAACGTGGCGGTCGGGCGCATCCCCGCGACGCGTCTGGTCGAACTGGCCGATCGTCTGGACGTGACCGACGTGGACGCGGTGGTCCTCTCCGCCTGCGTGCAGCTGCCGTCGTTGGCGGCGGTGCCGCTGGTGGAGGCCCGGCTCGGTCGTCCGGTGCTCACCGCGGCGACCGCGACCGTGCATCAAGTGCTCACCGGTCTGGGTGTCGAGCCGTACGTGCCCGACGCGGGCCGGCTGCTGGCCGGCCCGATCGCGGGGTGAGTGCGGGGTCGAGGAAGAGCGATTGGCGCAGGGCGGTGGAGTCCGTCGTCGCGTCCTAGGCCTCCGGTTCCCAGGCGATCAGCTGGTCGAAGACGCGCCGGTCGCCGTCGAGCCGCAGCGAGTCCATCGCAATGCGGCCGTAGCAGAACATGACCAGCTCGTTGGCCGTGCCCCGGGCGGAGGCATAGGCCACCTCCGGGCCCTCGTCGGCGACCGGCCTGCGGAGGCGGGCGGCCCGGGCGCCGTCGGCGGAGAACCAGAGCCGCCAGGAACGGCCCTCGGTGGCGTGGTAGTCGATGACCGCGGGCTGGTGCGGCCACGCGGCCGTCGTCGCGACGCAGGTGGTCACGAACTCGTCGACACCGTCGAGGGCCACCTCGGCCGGCAGGGGTTGCGGGGCGCCGACGGCGACCTGGGCGTCGTAGGTGTGCACGGCGACCTGCTGGAGCTGGTGCCGCGCGACGGCACCAGTCGTCTGCGGCGACTGCGAGTCACCCCACCACGTCCAGCAACCACGATCCGGGCCGGCCTCCCGCAGCGCGGCCAGCAGCTCCTCCGTCGACGCGGCGAACCAGGCCAGTAGGGCCTCGCGCTCGCGGGGCGCCACCGGGGCGGACATCGCCGGTGGAGCGTCGGCGGGCCCCGCGGCCACGGTGGCGGCCCACCTGCGACGCCCATCGCCCAGGTGCTGCACCAGGTCGAACAACGTCCACTCGGGGCAGGTCGGGACCCGCACGTCGAGGCTGGGTGCCGCGGCGACCGCCGCCCGGAAGGCGGTCGATCGTTCGTCCATCAGCCGCAACAGGTCAGCGAACGCCAGAGTCTCTTCCACCGCGGCTTTGTAGCACCCCGCTCCGACAACCGACAGCGGATTTCCCCACCCCCGCGGCGGAGCCACTCAGTGCGGCGGTGACGGAGCCTCCGGCGGCTTGCCGTGGCTACGCCGGAAGTCCGCGTAGGCCACGCCGACCAGCACCAGCAGCCCGCCGAGGGAGGCGAAGACCGGGGGCAGGTACAGCAGGCCGGGGGCGATGGTCAGCAGCGCCAGCACCCCGCCGGGTCGGGACCAGGACACCCGACTGAACACCTCGTACTCGAAGGAGGCTCGGCCGGCCAGGAACAGCGCCGGGCCGCCGAGGATCACTGCCAGCCAGGCCGGCGGCGTGCGCCCGGTCGGCTCGTGCAGCACCAGGTGGAAGCCGGCCGCCGTGGTGACCACGCCGGCGATCATCAACAGATGGGTGTACGGGGCGCTGAACAGGAACTTGCTGGGTGACTTGGCCGCCTGGATGGCGGTCGGCAGCAGCTCGCCGGACTTGTGCACGTAGATCCGCCAGAGCAGCAGCGTGGTCAGGAACGCCACCGCGAACGCCCCGATGTTCTCGGCCTCGTTGTGCTCCATGCTGAACATGGTGCCGATCGTCAGGATGGCGTCGCCGAGCGCGATGATGAAGAACTGCTGGTATCGCTCGGAGAGATGCTCCGCGGTGACGTTGCGCTGCTGCTCGGGCACCACCCCGAGCCCCGGTACCGGGTACGCGAGCCGGAAGCCGACGTAGTCGATGGCGAGTGCGATGGCCCAGTACGCGATCCGGGCGTCCCCGCTGACGAATGCGCCGACGAGCCACGGGATCGCCGACACCGCGAACCAGAGGAAGATGCGGGCCGCCCGGCGCTGGGTCTGCGGTTCGCGGCGTACCGCCGGCATCAGGAACAGCCCGCGTCCCAGGTGGATCGCCACGTAGGTGCCGGCGAAGACGAGCCCTCGATCGTTGAACGCCTCCGGGATCGCCGTGGTCATCAGCAGCGCGCCGAACATCACGGCGCTGATCAGCAGCTTGATCTCGGTGCGTTCCGGGTTGTACAGGTCGGTGACCAGCGTGGTGATCGTCCAGGTCCACCAGACGGCGGCCAGCATGATCAGTGCCTCGGCGGCTCGGTGCCAGTCGAGCTGGTCGACCATTCCCCGGGAGATGAGCGCCAGCGCGACCACGTACACCAGGTCGAAGAAGAGTTCGAGGAGGGTGACCCGGCGCGGGCCTTCCGGGTCGCGCACCGGCGGACCGCTGGCCCGCGGCGACCCGGGCTCCGGGGCGGCGAGATGCACGGGTACTCCTGCGGAACCGCTCGACTCGACGGACCTGTCCGGTCCGCCTCAAGGCACGGTAACGAGCGGGGGAGCGCGGGATCCCGCGTTCGCCCCCGCTTCCCCCGACCGTGTTGATCGACAGGGGTTACCCCGGTTGCGGGGATGTCGAGTGGATCTCGTGCCCACGGGGTGCGGCGAGGGCGTCGACCAGGCGGCGGGCCGAGCCGGCCAGGTTCCATCGTTGGGCGAGGTCGAGCAGCCGGTCCGGGTCGGCCGGCGCGGTCGGCAGCGCGGTGGGCAGCTCCGGCAGGGGCACGTCCAGGGCGACCCGGACCACCGTCGGCGCGACGCCCAGATAGTCGCGTGCCGCGACCAGTTTGGCGCGCAGGCCCGGTGCGAAGGACGAGTCGGAGTCGTCGAGCGCGGCCAGGATGCCGTCGATGCTGCCGTAGCGCTCGATCAGCCGGGCGGCGGTCTTGTCGCCGACGCCGGCCACCCCGGGCAACCCGTCACTCGGATCGCCGCGCAGCGCGGCGAAGTCGGCGTACCTGTCGGCCGGCACGCCGTAGCGGGCCCGCACCGCCGCGTCGTCGCAGTCGTCGAGCTTGGCGACACCGCGCCCCACGTAGAGCAGTCGGACCGGTCGGGCGTCGTCGACGAGCTGGAACAGGTCCCGGTCTCCGGAGACCACCTCGACCGGACCGGGCTGGGTCACCGAGAGGGTGCCGAGCACGTCGTCCGCCTCGTAGCCGGTCGCGCCGACCGCGGTGATGCCCACCGCGGCCAGCACCTCCAGGATCATCGGCACCTGCGGGGAGAGGGTGTCCGGAACGACCTCGCCGCCCTCCGGGGCGACCCGGTGCGCCTTGTACGACGGCAGCAGGTCGACCCGCCACGCGGGGCGCCAGTCGTAGTCCAGTGCGCAGACCATCCGGTCGGCGCCCCGCACCCGGATCAGGGTGGCGAGCATGTCGAGGAAGCCGCGCACCGCGTTGACCGGGGTGCCGTCCTCGGCCCTGGCGGCGGACTCCGGTATGCCGAAGTAGGCCCGGAAGTAGAGGCTGGCTGCGTCGATCAGCAGGATCGGGGGTCGGTGTGCCACGCCGGACAGCCTGGCACAACCGTCCGACGATCTGGCGTACGCCCGGCCGCCCGGTGGTGTCAGCGTCGCTCGTCGGGCTGGTAGACGGTCTCCCGTCGAGCCAGGTGCTGCACGATGTAGCTGGTCACCAGCAGCAGGAGCGCGACTACCACCTCGACCCAGGCGGCGACGCCGTCGGCGGCGGTGACGCCGATGATCAGCAGGACCAGGCCGACGAGTGCGAGGACCCCGGCCCAGAGTTGGCGGCGACGGCGGGTCGCCGCCCGGCTCGCCTGGTTCCCTGCCACGTCGGTCCTCCCGGTCGGGGCGCCCGCGCGGGCGCCCCGATCCCAGGCTAGGGCCGCAGGGACGCGCCGGGCCGGAAAACGCAGGCGGAGCACCTGCCCGGCTGGTGCGCCGAAGTCGGTGACGTGCGCAGCGTCGATGTCCTCAGCGAACGGAACCGGTCGACGGCGGGGTGTGAAATCGCCGTTGTGGCAGAGAACAGGAAATTCCCTTTCCCGCCGCTGATGTCGTTCGGTGCGGAAACACCGTGCCGCTGATGCTGCGTCGAAGCCAGGGTGCCACGGTCACCACCTGGGGCGGTGCGGCCAGGTTTGCCGCGGCATCTCCTTGTCGGCGCACCGGCGAGAGCCGGCGCTATCACCTCTGTCATTAATGCGTCACCCTCAGTGACGGTGACTGCGCGTTCACCGATGGAAGGCTGTCGATGGCACCCGGCCGGCTGCGCGAGCCGTCCAGGGCCGAGCCGCCCGCCAAGGGGCAGGCCTCCCGGTGTTCTTCTTCAGAAGAGGTGTCACATGCGAGATGGATTCGCCGATCGAACCAACGACGAGTTCCTGCAAGAGGTGCTGAGCAAGGTCAACGAACTGCGGGCACGGCACGGATCGCCGCTGCTGACCCTCGACCCGGAGCTCGTCGAGTACTCGAAGTCGCGGGCGGCCTTCATGGCCGAGAAGGACAACCTCACCCACGAGGGTCTGCGATCGGGCACCGGTGAGAACGGGTCGTGGGCGGGCGCCTCGACTGGTCCCACGGCAGGCTCCGGGATCGCCGCGGTCGACTCCTGGTACAGCGAAATCAGCAACTACGACTTCGCCACGGGTAAGGCCATCGACTCCACGAAGGCCATCGGGCACTTCACCGCACTGGTCTGGAAGAGCACCACGAAGCTGGGCGTGGGGCGGGTCGCCGGCCAGGGCACGAAGTGGTGGGAGACCTACATCGTGGCCAACTTCTCGCCGCCCGGAAACATGGGAGGTCAGTACGTGATGAACGTGGTGCCCGCGAGCTGAGACACCGACCCTCGCGGTGGGCGTACCGACGGCGATCGGTGCGCCCCCCGCTGCTCGGTCCGCACGAGCGGGCGGACCACCCGATGCCAGGCCGCGACCGTCGGCCGGTTGTCCGTCTCGCACGCATCCGGATCCGTCCGTTCCAGACTGAAACTGACTATAGTCGGAGCGGGACCAATGGAGGTAGCCGGTGCGGCGAGAGGATCTTGCCGATGCGGACTGCGGCATCGCGCAGTCGCTAGGCGTGCTGGGGGACTGGTGGACGTTCCTCATCGTGCGGGACATCGCCGGCGGGACGACCCGCTTCGACGCGCTCCACCGCGAGCTGGGCGTCAGCCGGCGGGCGCTGACCGAACGCCTCGCCGCCCTGGTCGAGCACGGTGTGCTGGAACGCCGACCGTATTCGCCTCACCCACCGCGCTACGACTATCTGCTCACCACGAGGGGCGAGGGGCTGTTGCCGGTGCTGATCGCCCTGCAGGACTGGGGGACGAGGCATCTGATGGGTGACGGCGACGTGACCGCGACGGCCGACGCCAGCTCGGCCGAGGCGCGCCGCGCGCACGACCTGGTGGGTCGACGGCTGCCCGAGGTCGTCCTGCCCGCCGCCGACGGGCAGCCGGTGGCGGTGGCCGCGACGGACGCGTGGACGGTCCTCTACCTGTTCCCCGGGGCGTACGCGCCGGAGGCGCACGGCTATCCGCCCGGCTGGGCGGAGATCCCCGGTGCCCGCGGGTGCACCCTGGAGTCGACCACCTACGCCAAGCGTCATCCGGACTTCCTGGCCGCCGGTGTCCGGGTGCACGGCGTCAGCACCCAACGGCCCGACCAGCTCGCCGACTTCGCCGCGTACGCCGAGTTGCCGTTTCCGCTCCTGTCCGATCAGGACGGTCGGCTGGCGGCGGGGCTGCAGTTGCCGGTGTTCCGCGCGGGCGGGGTGACTCGGTTCAAGCGGCTGACGCTGCTGGTCGACGCGACGGCGGTGGTGCGGGCCGTGCAGTTCCCGGTCACCGACCCGGCCGGCTCGGTGCAGGAGATGCTCACAGTGGTCCGTGAGCACGCGGGGGCCCCCGGCTGACGCCTTCGCGTCGGCCGGGGGCTCTACCAGCCACCTGGCGGTCAGGCCGGGAGCGTCCAGCGCTGGTTGGCGCCGGCGAAGCAGTCCCAGATCTGCAGCCGGGTCCCGTCGGCGGAGCTGTTGTCGCTGGCGTCGAGGCACTTGTTCGACTGCGGGTTGCGCAGCGTGCCGTTGGACTGCGCCTGCCACACCTGGGCGCCGCTGCCGTTGCAGTCCCAGAGCTGGACCTTCGCGCCGTTGGCGGTGGAGCCGCTGGTGATGTCGGCGCACTTGCCGAGGGCGCGCAGCGTGCTGTCGCTGGCCACGGTCCAGGTCTGCGCGTTGGTGCCGTTGCAGCCCCAGAGCTGGACGGCGGCGCCGTTGGCGGTGCTCGCCGAGGCCACGTCGACGCACTTGCCGCCGAGCCCGGTGATCCGGCCGGTGCGACCGGTCGGCGGCGGGGTGGTGCCGCCCATGATGGTGTCGTACATGGCGCTGAGCAGTGAGGTCGAGCCGCTGGTGTCCTGCGACAGCTCCCAGTTCATCACGCCGCCGGCGTTGGCCAGCGCCCACTGCGTCTTGCGCTTGACCGTCGGAATGCCGTTCCAGCACTGCTGGCTGCCGCCGATGGTGGCGCAGTCCCGGTTGGCGTTCGCCGGGTCGAGTCCGACCAGGTACGAGTAGTTGTAGTAGACGGGGCGGCTGTAGAACGGGATGCCGAGGACGGCCTTGCTGGCCGGCAGGCCGCGGGCCTTCCACAGGTTGATGCTGTTGATCGACCAGTCGTAGTTGGCGTGCGGGCTGCCGCCGTCGTACGCCATGATGTTGAGCCAGTCGACCTGGTTGAACACGGCCGTCTGGACGCCCTGGACGCTGCCGCCCTCGCTGACCACGGCGGCGGTGAGCAGCTTGCCGCGACTGTGCAGGGCGCTGCTGAGCTGCGTCATGAGCGCCGTGTAGTTGTTGGCCGAGGCGCCCGGGTCGGGGTACTCCCAGTCCATGTCGACGCCGTCGAGGTTGTACTGGTTGACGAAGTTGATCAGGTTGTTGACGAAGTTGGTGCGGCTGGTGGCGTTGGCGGCGAGCGCCTCGAAGGCCGAGTCGTTGCCGTCGTTCCAGCCGCCGACGGCGACGGAGACCTTGACGTTGTTGGCGTGCCCCTGGGAGACCAGCGAGGAGAGCCGCGCCCCGTCCACCCCTTGCAGGGTGCCGTTGCTGTTGGGCAGGACGAAGGCGTAGTTGATGTGGGTGAGCTTGTTGTACTGGATGGTGTTGATGTTGCCGGCCCAGGAGGGCATGTAGCCGACGCTCTTGAAGTTGTTGGGCAGCACCACGGCCTGCGCGGCGGTGGAGGTGACGGTGAGGGTGGCGCCAGCCGTGGCCAGCGCGAGCAGGCCGGCGGCGAGGGCGCGGCGCAGTGGTGAGGACATCGGGGGCCTTCCCGTGGGCGGGGGACGACGCCCGCCCGCGCAGGGTTGTCGCGGGCGGGGGGTGCGGGGACGCAGGGACGGGTGGGCCTCGAGGCAGCCAAATCTTAAAGAGTGTTAACTGTCCGAGTCAATCCACATCTGTGGATTTCCGGTCGGGCGGTGTCAATGGGGGGTTTGCCCAAACGACCGTTAAGCTGGCGGGGTGGGAATCGACGAGCTCCATCCACCCGATCGGCTGATCGCCGCGCAGCGCGCGACGGCCGCCGCCGGGCTGGACGCCCTGCTGCTCACGCCCGGCTCCGACCTGCGGTATCTGACCGGGTACGACGCCCACGCGGGGGAGCGGCTGACCTGTCTGGTGCTGCCCGCCGAGGGCGAGCCGACCCTCGTCGTGCCCCGGCTCGAACGCCCGGCCGCCGAGGCGTCCCCGGCTCCGGCGACCGGGGTACGCATCGTCGACCACGTCGACGGCACCGACCCGTACCCCCTTGTCGTCGCCGCCCTCGACGGCCCGGTCACGGCGGTCGGGCTCGCCGACCGGATGTGGGCCGAGCAGGTCCTCGGCCTGCGCGCGGCGCTGCCCGACGCCGCGCAACGGCTCGCCGGTGAGGTGCTGCGCGAGCTGCGGATCCGCAAGTCCCCGGCGGAGGTCGCGGCGCTCGCCGAGGCCGGCGCGGCGATCGACGAGGTGCACCTGCGGATGGGCGATTGGCTGCGCCCCGGGCGCACCGAGGCCGAGGTCGCGACCGACATCGCCACGGCGATCCGCGCCACCGGGCATGTCACAGTCGACTTCGTCATCGTGGCGGCCGGGCCGAACGGAGCCAGCCCGCACCACGGCACCTCCGACCGGCCGATCGGCGTCGGTGAGCCGGTGGTGGTCGACATCGGCGGCACGATGGCGTCCGGCTACCGCTCGGACTGCACCCGTACCTACCTGGCGGGCGGAGCGGCGCCGGCCGACTTCCTGGACTACTACGCGGTGCTGCGCGACGCCCAGCGCGCCGCCGTCGAGGCGGTGCGGCCCGGCATCACCGCCGCGGCGGCCGACGAGGCGGCCCGAGCGCCGATCGCCGCCGCCGGCTACGGTCCCGCGTTCCTGCACCGCACCGGCCACGGCATCGGTCTGGACGGGCACGAGGAGCCGTACCTGGTGGCCGGCAACGACCGACCCCTCGATGCCGGCATGGCGTTCTCCATCGAACCGGGCATCTACCTGGCGGGCCGGCACGGCGCCCGCATCGAGGACATCGTCGTCTGCACAACGGACGGCGTGCAACGGCTCAACACCACCCCCACGGAGCTCATCGCGCTATGACTGTCGACCGGATCCTCCCCACCGACGAGGCCCACGACCTGCTGGGTCTCGCCACCGAGCTCGCCGACCGCGAGCTCGCGCCGAAGGCCGCGGCCTTCGAGGAACGCGCCGAGTTCCCCCGCGAGGTGCTGCGCACGCTGGGCCGGGCCGGCCTGCTCGGCCTGCCCTACCCCGAGGAGTACGGCGGCGCGGCGCAGCCGTACGAGGTGTACCTGCAGGTGCTGGAGATCCTGGCCAGCCGCTGGCTCGCGGTCGCCGAGGCGGTCAGCGTGCACACCCTGTCCTGCTACCCGGTGGCGGCGTTCGGCACTGACGAGCAGCGCAAACTGCTGCCGGACATGCTCGGCGGCGAGTTGCTGGGCGCGTACTGCCTCTCCGAGCCGCAGGGTGGCTCGGACGCGGCGGCGCTGACCACCCGGGCGGACCGCGACGGCGACGCGTACCTGGTCTCCGGCACCAAGGCGTGGATCACCCACGCCCGGACGGCCGACTTCTACAACGTCTTCTGCCGTACCTCAGGGCCCGGCCCGAAGGGAATCTCCTGCCTGCTCGCCGACGCGGGCACGGCCGGCATCACCCCGCAGGCGGCCGAGCGGACGATGGGGTTGCGTGCCTCCCCGGTGGCGCAGATCGCCTTCGACGCGGCGCGGGTGCCGGCCGACCGGCTGATCGGCGGCGAGGGGATGGGCTTCACCATCGCGATGTCCGCGCTGGACTCCGGCCGGCTGGGCATCGCGGCGTGCGCGGTCGGGCTGGCCCAGGCCGCCCTCGACTACGCGGTCTCCTACGCCCGGGAGCGGCAGCAGTTCGGGCGTTCCATCATCGACTTCCAGGGGCTGGGGTTCCTCCTCGCCGACGCGGCCACCCAGATCTCCGCCGCCCGCGCGCTGACCCTGGCGGCGGCCCGCCTGCGCGACGCCGGCCGTCCGTACTCGATCGAGGCGGCCAAGGCGAAGCTCTTCGCCACCGACATGGCGATGCGGGTGACCACCGACGCGGTGCAGGTCCTCGGCGGCGCCGGTTACGTGGCCGACCACCCGGTGGAGCGGTACATGCGCGAGGCGAAGGTGTTGCAGATCGTGGAGGGCACCAACCAGATCCAACGGATGGTGATCTCCCGGGCGCTGGCCAAGGACTGACGGCGGTGCGTGGTGGTGCGGCTGCGGTGGGCGCGTTCCGGCCCGTCGCGGCCCGCCACCCGGGTACCTCGTCGCCGTGCGGCGGTTTTCCCGGTAGGTTGCACGCCGTGGAGGAGATCGACCGCGCTATCGTCGCCGCGCTCACCGCCGACGGCCGTCTGTCGTACACCGACCTGGCCGAGCGGGTGGGGCTGTCGGTGTCCGCCGTGCACCAGCGGGTTCGCCGGCTGGAGCAGCGCGGGGTGCTCAAGGGGTACGCCGCCCGGGTGTCGTTCGAGGCGTTGGACCTGCCGCTTACCGCGTTCGTGGCGATCCGGCCGTTCGACCCGTCGCAGCCCGACGACGCCCCGGAGCGCCTCGCCCACCTGCCGGAGATCGACTCCTGCTACTCGGTGGCGGGGGAGGACTTCTACCTGCTGCTGGTGCGGGTGGCCAGTCCCACCGACCTGGAGCGGGTGCTGCAGGAGATCCGTACCTCGGCGAACGTCACGACCCGGACGACCGTGGTGCTGTCCACGCCGTACGAGAACCGGCCGCCGAAGATCAGCGCTGGGGCACCGAGTCGGTCGCGGTCCCGGGTGCCGGAGGAGCCGGCTGGTTCCACCGCAGGATGACCTGCCGGCCGTGTTCGTGACCGAGCGCGCTGACCGTGGCGGTCTCCAGGCGTAGCCGTCCGCCGGCGGACGGGGGCAGCCCGATCCAGCGGGCGCCGAGCACCCGCAGGCTGTGCGCGTGCCCGACCAGCGCGACGGTGCCCCGGTCGAGCAGCGGGGTGACACGGGCCAGCACCCGGTCGAGCCGTTCGCCCACCTGCGCGGGGGACTCCCCGCCGGGGCAGCCGTCGGTCCAGATGTTCCAGTGCGGATCGTCCTCGTGGATGTCGACGGTGGTGCGGCCCTCGTAGTCGCCGTAGTTCCACTCGCTGAGGTCCTCGTCGACGCCGTCGACGGTGAGCCCGGCCAGCTGCGCGGTGCGCAGCGCCCGGGAGCGGGGGCTGGCCAGCACGGTGACGAAGCGCCGGCCGGCCAGGAACGCGGCCAGGGTGCGGGCCTGTCGCTCGCCGTCGGGAGTCAGCTCCAGGTCGGTGTACGAGGTGTGCCGCAGGCTGGCGCTCCAGCTGGTTTCGCCGTGCCGGATCAGCAGGAGCTCTCCCATGCGGTCAGTTAACCATCGTGGGGCCGGGTCGACAGGCGACCCCGCCACTACCTATCTTCCTAGGATGCCTTACCGGGTGTGCCGACCGGCACCGCCGGTTTCGGCACCCGGAGAGCGGGCAAGCAAGCCGGGACAACCGCCAGACCGAGGAGGCCCGATGAGCTTCACCGAGAAGGCCAAGAACAAGGCTGAGCAGATGGCCGGCGCCGCGAGGGAGCGCGTCGGCGACATGACCGACAACGAGCGGATGCGTGGCGAGGGCGCCAGCCAGCAGAGCGACGCGCGCGCCAAGCAGGCCGGTCAGAACGTCAAGGACGCCGGTCGCAACGTGAAGGACTCCTTCACGAAGTGACCTGAGCGGTCCGCGGGTCCCCGGGTGGCATTGCCGCCCGGGGACCTGTCGCGTGCTGCGGCTAGGGTCGGCCGGTGACCGTGCTGCGTTCCCTGATGTTGTTCGCGCTGGCCGCGCTGGCCGAGATCGGCGGCGCGTGGCTGGTCTGGCAGGGCTGGCGGGAGCAGCGCGGGCTGTGGTGGATCGCGGCCGGGGTGGTCGCGCTGGGCTGTTACGGCTTCGTCGCTACGTTCCAGCCGGACGCGAACTTCGGCCGGATCCTGGCCGCGTACGGCGGGGTGTTCGTGGCCGGCTCGTTGGGCTGGGCGATGGTGGTGGACGGCTTCCGCCCGGACCGGTGGGACGTGACCGGCGCGGCGCTCTGCCTGCTCGGCGTGGCAGTCATCATGTACGCCCCGCGCGCCGGCTCCGCGTAACCCCGCACCCCGCCCGCACCCCTGCTCCGCGCTGGGGTCAGGGGGACAGTGAGGTTGTTTCGCTTCTGCGATGATCTGCGGCGTGATCCGACCTTGGCTCCGCCCATTATGGTGTGGCGTACTGGTGGCGGTGGGCCTCGTCGGCGGTGTCGCGTGCTCGGCGTCCCGGGTGCCGCCGCCGGACCGTCCTGTCTTCGTCGGGGCGTCCGCCTCGCCGGCCGTGCCGACGGCCAGCGGCACGGCATCGCCGGCGGTGGCGACGCCAACGGCTCCCGCCACCCCGCAGGCTGTCCCGGGGGCGACGCGGGTGGGGACCAGGGCGCCGGTGGTGGATCACGGCCCGCGCGCCGGCACCAAGGTCGCGTTGACCTTCGACGCGGACATGACCGACGGGATGCTGGCCAGCCTGCGGGCCGGCCGGGTGAAGTCGTACGCGAACCTGCGCATCCTCGACCTGCTGGAGCGCGAGCGGGTGCCGGCGACCTTCTTCCTGACCGGCAAGTGGGTGCAGCGGTATCCGGACGTGACCCGGCGGATCGCCGGTAACCCGCGCTTCGAGTTGGCCAACCACACCTACGGGCACGCGGCGTTCACCGCCGACTGTTATGACCTGCCTCGGTTGCCGGTCGACGAGTTGGCCGCCGATGTGGCGAAGACGTTCGAGGTGATCGAGCCGTACGGGGGTCGGCAGACCCGGTACTTCCGGTTTCCGGGGTTGTGCCACGACCCGGCGACGCTGGACGCGTTGGCGCCGTTGGGTGTGACGGTGGTCGACGGGGACGTGGTCAGCGGTGATCCGTTCGCGACGGCGTGGAAGCCGTTGGTGCGGGCGGTGTTGGACCACGTCCGCCCCGGGTCGGTGGTGATCATGCACGTGACCGAGGCGAACGCGGCGATGACCGATGAGGCGTTGCCGCACATCCTGGCCGGGTTGCGTGAACGCGGGCTGGCGCCGGCGCCGTTGTCGGAGGTGCTGGCCGGCGCCTGAGGCGTGCGGCGAGGCGTCGGCGGGTGCCCGCGACGCTCAGCTTCCCGGTGTGTCGTCGACGGTCAGGACGATCTTGCCGCGGCGGGGTCCGTGCTCGGCCGTCCGGTGTGCGTCGGCCGCCTTTTCCAGGGGGAAGGCGGCCCCGATCGGCACCGTGAGCCGGCCCTTGGTGAAGAGGTCGGCTGCGGCGGGCAGGCCGTGGCGGCCGTCGGGTTCGCCGGCGAGCTGCCCCATGGAGAGGCGGATGCCGTGCGTGGGGGCGGTGAAGTCGGCCAGGGTGAGTACCGCTGTCGGGTCGCCGGTGAGGTGGAGCAGTTCGGTCAGGGAGCCGGCGCCGGCGACGTCGAGGGCGCGGTCGATCCGGGTCACGTTCAGGGCGTCGAGGCGGCCGGGGAGGTCGGGGCCGTAGGTGACAGGTGTGGCCCCGAGGGTGCGGAGGAAGTCGTGGTTGTCGGTGCGGGCGGTGCCGATGACGTGGACGCCGCGGGCGGTGGCGAGTTGGACGGCGATGCTGCCGACGCCACCGGCGGCGCCATCGACGAGCAGTGTCATGCCGGGTCGCAGGTGCAGTAGGTCGAGGGCGCGGGTGGCGGTCTCGGTGCTGGTGCCGGCCGCGCCGGCCTGGGTCCACGGCATGGTGGTGGGTTTGTGCGCCCAGAGCTGTAGTACCGCGAACTGTGCGCTCGCGCCGCCGAGTGTGGTCAGATCGACGATGCCGAAGACGTGGTCGCCGAGGGTTACGCCGTCGACGTCGTCGCCGATCTCGTCGACGATGCCGGCCGCGTCGACGCCGGGGATGTGTGGCAACGGCAGTTGGGCGCTCATCGGGGTGCGGCCGGAGCGGAGGCCGACGTCGACGGGGGAGACCCCGGCGGCGTGGACGCGGATGCGGATCTGGCCGGCCCGGGGCCGTGGCGCGGTGGTGGTGCCGAGGTGGAGTACCTCGGGGCCGCCGAACCGGTCGTACTGCAGGGCGAACATCAGGAGCTCCTCTGCCTGGGGTGACGTGCTGGTGGTCGTACCGTAGGTCGGAAACGGAGCACCTGTTCCGTTGTGGGGTCAAGTGAGAGGAAGGCCGGTCGGAGATGTCTCAGATGCGGCGTGCCGATGCCCGGTCCAACCGTGATCGGGTGGTGGCGGCGGCCCGGGAGGCGTTCGCGTCGGAGGGGCTCGAGGCGCCGATGCGGGAGGTGGCGCGACGGGCGGGGGTTGGGGTGGCGACGCTGTACCGGCATTTTCCGACGCGTACGGAGTTGGTGGCGACGGTCCTGGCCGAGCGTGTGGAGGCCTGCGGTGTGCAGGTGCGTCGCGCGCTTGACGATCCGGACCCGTGGCGGGCGCTGTCGGGGGTGGTGCGGGAGTTCGCTGAGCGGCAGGTCCATGATCGGGCGCTCAACGAGGCGTTGTTGGGGCCTGGTGAGGTGGGTGCGGCGTTTCAGCGGGAGCGGCGTGAACACGCGCAGGCGTTGAATGTGCTGGTGGTGCGGGCCAGTGCGGCGGGTGTGCTGCGTGAGGGGGTCGGCGTCGACGACGTCCGGGCCGGTCTGTTGGCCATCGCGTCGCTTCGGCGGTTGCCGGCGGCGACGAGTGCCCGGGTGATCGGTCGGGTCGCCGACCTGGTGCTCGCCGGTATCAGCGCCTGACTGGTGTGGGTGTTAGGTCGGCGGTCGGGTGAGTTTGGCGGCGACGGCGTCGAGGACCCAGTCCAGGCCGGTCGCGAAGGATGCCTCGGCGTCGACGTCTGTGGCGTCGTGCACGGCCTTGGTCAGCGTGGGGAAGCGGCCGGTGGCCAGCATTGTTGTCACGTGCGGGCCGTTGGCGCGCTGCCAGTCGCGCTTGGACAGGCCGGTGGCGCGCTCGGCCCGTAGGTTCGCGATCTCGCGCCTGATCGCGCCGGTGGTGTAGGCGCTGACGGTTTCGGCGGCGCGCATGATGGTGTCGATGTCGGCGAGGCCGTCGAGGGCGGCCAGGTTGGCCTCGGTGACGGCGAGGCCGTTGGGGCCCAGGGTGGGGCGGCCGCCGAGCAGGTCGGCCAGCCATTCGTGGCGCAGGGCGGTTTGCCTGGTGCGGTGGGCGAGGGTGCGCAGCGCTTCCCGCCAGTCAGTGGGCTGCTCGTCGGGGAGGATCTCGGCGTTGACGGCGTCGATCATGAGGTCGAGCAGTTCGTCCTTGGTGGAGATGTATCCGTACAGCCGCATCGGGCCGGCGGTCAGCCGGGCGGCGACCTTGCGTAAGGACACCGCTTCCAGCCCGCCCTCGTCGGCGAGCGCGATGGCGGCGGCGATGATCTGCTCCCGGTCGAGCGGCACGGGGGGAGTCGGCGGCTCCGGCCGGTCCCACACGGTCATGGTCACTCCCTGCTGCTGTTGCGGTGCATTCTACGGGGGCGATACGGTGTATTGCCATGAGACACCGTATCGCTGTGGTCGGGGGCGGTCCTGCCGGCCTTACCTTCGCCCGTGTCCTCCACCGCCACGGTTACCCCGTCACCATCCTCGAACGCGACAGCGCGCGCGACTCCCGTCCCCCGGGCGGCACGCTGGACCTGCACGAAGGGCTGGGCCAGCTGGCCCTGGCGAAGGCGGGGCTGCTGGCAGAGTTCCAGGCGCTGTCTCGTCCCGAGGGGCAGGCCATGCGCATCCTGGACACTGCCGGGGCCGTTCTGCGGGACTGGCGACCGTCGCCGGATGAGCGGGCCAACCCGGAGATCGACCGTGGGCAGCTCCGCGACCTGCTGCTCGGCTCTCTCGACGTGCAGTGGGGGCGAGAGGTGGCGCAGGTGGTGCCGGGGACCGGGGATGGCGTGCTGGTTCAGTTCGCGGACGGGCGGCAGGAGTCCTTCGATCTCGTGGTGGGCGCGGACGGCGCCTGGTCCCGGGTCCGCCCGGTGGTCTCGTCGGTGACGCCGCGGTACACCGGCGTCACGTCGGTCGAGACCTCCCTCGACGATGTCGACAACCGCCACCCTGACCTCGCTGAGTTGATCGGCGACGGTTCGGTGGCCGTGTACGGCGTGAACCGGTCTATCGTCGCCCAGCGCAACAGCGGCGGTCACGTCAAGGTGTACGTCAAGTTCCGCGCGCCGCGGGACTGGCACGGCGACCTGGACCTGGCCGACGTCGAAGCCGCGCGGTCGGGGCTTCTGTCGTTGTTCGACGGGTGGGCCGCTCCCGTCCTGGACCTGCTCGGCCACGGCAGTGCCTTCGTCCACCGCCCCATCTATGTGCTGCCCGAGTCGCACACCTGGGCCCATGTCCGCGGGGTGACCCTACTGGGCGATGCCGCCCACCTGATGGCGCCGTTGGGAGCCGGCGCGAACCTCGCGATGCTGGACGGCGCCGAACTCGCGGAGTCCATTGCCGACGACCCGCAAGACCTGGACGAGGCCGTCCGCGCCTTCGAGGAACGGATGTCGGCGCGGGCCGGCAGGTGGGCGGCGATCACGATGGCCGGTCTGGAACGCCTCGTGAGCCCGGACCCCGCCGATGCTCTCGCCCTGTTCGACCAGGTCCAGCCGTCCTGACCGTCCGGAGCGCTGCTTCGCGAGCGGGCGGAGGGGACAGGCGACGACACCCCGGGGCGTGGCCGGGGTGTCGTCGGTGGGGTCAGTCGTCGCGGTGGTCGGCCCACCACTGCTGGCCGTCGGCGGGGAGGGTGTCGATCGGGTCGTAGTAGGCGTAGCGCTTGTTGAGCGCCTCCAGGTCGGCGGACTCGATGGAGGTGCGGTAGTTCTTCGTCCAGTAGGAGATGCCGCGCTCACGGTCGTAGTCGGTGAGCATGTGCACCCAGCGCTTGCCGACGAAGGGGACGTCGCAGACGATGCGCGGGGTGGCGTAGCCGGGGAGGTAGCCCATGATGTCGTGCTGGAGAAGCTGTGCGTGCCAGACCGGGACTCGCCAGTGTTCGGCGTTGGGGATCATGTCGCACATGTAGAAGTAGTACGGCAGGATCCCGGCTTCGCCCTGGAGGGCGAAGCAGAGGTCGAGCAGATCCGGGGTGGTGGCGTTGACGCCGCGCATGAGGACGCCCTGGTTGCGGACGTCGCGGACGCCGACGTCGAGGGCGGTCTGGGTGGCCTTGGCGACAAGTGGGGTGAGCGACTGGGCGTGGTTGACGTGGGTGTGGATGGCGAGGTTGACGCCGCGGCGGGCGGCGGTGCGGGCGACGCGTTCCAGGCCTTGGACGACGTCGGGCTGCAGCCAGTGTTGGGGTAGGCCCATGAGGGCCTTGGTGGCGAGCCGGATGTCGCGGACCGTCTCCAGTTCGAGCAGCCGCATGAGGTACGACTCGAGGTTGCGCCAGGGGACGTTGGCGACGTCGCCGCCGGAGACGACCACGTCACGGACGCCGGGGTGGGCCTTGAGGTAGGCGATGTGGGCGTCGTAGCGCTCGACGGGCTTGAGGGTGAGTTTGAGTTTGTCGACGGCGGGGGTGGAGTTGCCGACGAGGTCCATCCGGGTGCAGTGCCCGCAGTACTGGGGGCAGGTGGAGAGCAGTTCGGCGAGAACCTTGGTGGGGTAGCGGTGGGTGAGTCCTTCGGCGACCCACATGTCGTGCTCGTGGAGGCTGTCGCGGCTGGCGTAGGGGTGTGAGGGCCAGTCGGTGCGCCGGTCGGAGGCGACGGGGATCATGTAGCGGCGGATGGGGTCGGCGAGCAGCGCCTCGGTGGTGGGCGTCGCGAACGGCACCATCGTGTTGATCATTTGGGGTGGCACCAGCATGGACATGGTGGCCAGGGCCAACTGGTCGGCCTCGAGGTCGGCGTAGAAGGTCTCGTCGATCAGGTCACCGAAGACGGCGCGGAGCTGCTTGATGTTCTTGACGCAGTTGACGCGCTGCCACTGGGCGGATTCCCACTGGTCGCGGGTGACGTGGCGCCAGCCGGGGAAGCGGGTCCAGTCGGGTTCGACCAGGGGGCGGCGGTGGTATTCGTAGGGCTGCCCGGCGGTCGGTGCGGCGACCGGGGCGTGACGGGGTTGAGGGATGGTCTCAACCGGTTGGGTCTGGGTCACGGCCCCTCCTCGGTGTTACGGCTGGTCAACGAAGCCCGAAGGCTACTGGAAAATATTCGGTACAGAAACTAGTCTGCCGTAAGTTTTCCCGTTACGCGAGCCTTGACCGGGGCTTCGGACGGCTGGCAGGGGGAGGTTGGCGTGACGTCACCGGTGGGACTGCACCGCGTCGTGCAACCGGCGGGGGTGCTGCCGCAGGCGGCCTGGCGCCTGGACACGTCGGCGGCGATCGCGCCGAACGAGGTGCGGATCCGGGTGCAGCGGCTCAACCTGGACGCGGCGAGCTTCCGGCAGTTGTCGGAGAAGCACGGCGGGAACGGTGACGCGGTCCGCGCCGAGGTGCTGGAGATCATCGCGACCCGGGGGAAGATGCAGAACCCGGTGACCGGGTCGGGCGGCATGTTGATCGGCACGGTCGAGGAGGCCGGTCGGCGGTCCCCGCTGGGGCTCCGGGCGGGGCAGCGGGTCGCCTCCCTGGTGTCGTTGACGTTGACGCCCCTGGTGATCACCGACGGGTTGGCCCGTTGGGACGGGCGCAGCGAGCAGGTGCCCTGCGACGGGTGGGCGATCCTGTTCGCGCGGTCCATCGCCGCGGTGCTGCCCGAGGACGAGGACCCGCAGTTGTCCCTCGCCGTGCTGGACGTGTGCGGGGCGCCCGCGCTGACCGCCCGGGTGGTGTCGCGCTATGTCGAGGAGCGTCGGCGTGGCGGTGATCCGACGCCGGTGCGGGTCGCGGTGATCGGTGGGGCCGGTAAGAGCGGGTCGCTGTCTCTCGCCGCGGCACGGCGGGCGGGCGCCGCGCGTACCGTCGGGGTGGTGCCGGTGGCGGCGGAGCGCGACGCGCTGACGGCCGCCGGCCTGGCGTCGGTGGTGGCGTTGGCCGACGCGCGCGACCCGGTGGGGTTGTCCACGGCGGTGACCACCGCGCTGGGTGTGCCGGCGGACGTGACGGTGGTCTGCGTGGACGTGCCGGGGTGTGAGCACGGCGCGGTGTTGGCCACCGCGGACGGCGGCACGGTGATCTTCTTCTCGATGGCGACGAGCTTCTCCGCGGCCGCGTTGGGCGCGGAGGGGTTGGCGGCGGACGTGACGATGCTGGTCGGCAACGGGTACGTGCCGGGGCACGCGGAGTTGGCGTTGGGTTTGCTGCGGGCCGAGCCGGGGGTGCGTCAGCTGTTCGCGGCGCGGATCGCGGCAGACTGAGGTCATGACGAACCCCTCGACGTTGTACCGCGGCGGCGTGCTGCACTGCCCCGCCGACCCGAGCGCCACCGCGCTGCTGGTGTCCGGTGGGCGGATTGCCTGGTTGGGAACCGACGATGACGCGCCGCCGGCCGACCGGGTGGTGGACCTGGGTGGGGCGTTGGTGACGCCGGCGTTCGTCGACGCGCACGTGCACGCCACCGACACCGGGTTGGCGTTGTCCGGGTTGGCGTTGTCCGGGGCGCGCTCGGCGGGGCAGCTGCTCGACGCGGTGGCGGCGTTCGCGGCGGGCCTGCCGGCGGACGCGGTGGTGCTGGGGCACGGTTGGGACGAGTCGGGTTGGTCGGATCCGACGCTGCCGGACGCGGCGGCGCTGGACCGGGCCGGCGGTGGTCGGCGGGTGTACCTGTCGCAGGCGTCCCTGCACGCGGCGTTGGTGTCGTCGGCGTTGCTGGCGGCGTGCCCGCAGGCGGTGCGGGCGGTCGGGTACGACGCGTCGGGGTGGCTGCGGCGCGACGCGCATCATGTGGTGCGGGCGGCCGCGCAGGGGTCGGTGAGTCGGGCGCAGCGGGTGGCGGCGCAGCGGGTGGCTCTCGCCCACGCGGCGTCGTTGGGGATCGCGGCGGTGCACGAGTGTGGTGGCCCGGAGATCTCCGACGAGGAGGACTTCACCGGTCTGCTGGGCGTCTCCGGCGCGGGGTTGCCGGAGGTGTACGGGTACTGGGGTGAGTTGGGTGGCGCGGCGCGGGCCCGGGAGTTGGGTGCGGTGGGCGCCGGAGGTGACCTGTTCGCCGACGGGGCGTTGGGGTCGCGGACGGCGCACGTGTCGCAGCCGTACGACGACGGCGACGGTGACGGTTGCGGGCACGGGTACCTGTCGGCGGAGCAGGTGCGCGATCACCTGCTGGGCTGCGCGGCGCACGGCATGCAGGGCGGGTTCCACGCCATCGGTGACGCGGCGATCGGCACCGTCCTGGACGGTTTCGCGGCGGCGGCGCAGACGGTGGGTGTGGAGCGGTTGCGGGCGGCCCGGCACCGCATCGAACACGCGGAGATCATGAACAAGCGGTTGATCGCGCGGTTCGTGGAGTACGGGGTGGTGGCGAGCATGCAGCCGGCGTTCGACAGGTTGTGGGGCGGCGCGGGCCGGATGTACGAGACGCGGTTGGGGTTGGACCGGGCGTTGGAGTCGAACCCGATGGGTGCGATGCACTCGGTGGGGGTGGCGTTGGCGTTCGGGTCGGATTCGCCGGTGACGCCGCTGGACCCGTGGGGGTCGGTGCGGGCGGCGGCGGCGCACCACAACCCGGCGCAGCGGATGGGTGTGCGCTCCGCGTTCGCGGCGCACACCCGTGGTGGGTGGCGGGCGGTGCACCTGGACGTCGAGGGGGTCCTCGCGTTGGGCGCGCCGGCGACGTTCGCGGTGTGGTCGACGCCGGCGGGGGTGGAGCGGGGCCTGCCGGTGTTGCTGGCCGAGGACCCGGAGCAGCGGGGTCCGGACGACCCGACGCCGCTGCCGGTGTGCCGGCGTCTGGTGCTGCGCGGTGAGGTCATCTATGAGGAAGGGTCGTCATGACCGGAAAGCTTGATCTTGATCCGGTGCTGGTGGCGCGGGCGCGGGAGTTGGCGCGTCGGGCCGGGCAGCCGGTGGTGGACCTGGCGCGCAGCCACACCACGGTGTCGGTGGAGCGGGCGGTCCTGCGGTTGGCGGGGGTGAGCGGCGCCGACCCGGACGGCATTCCGTGGGTGAACCGGCTCGTCGACGCGGTCGCCGCGGACGTGGGGTTGGGCCACGGGGTGGCGGTGCCGGTGTTCGACGCCCTGGTTCGCGACGGCAGCACCGATGTGACGTTGCTGGCGCAGAAGGCCGCCGCCGGGTCGGTGCGGTTCAGCCAGCCCACCGGGCGGGCGGCGACGGCGGCCCGGTCGGCGGCGCGTAAGGCGGTCGGCGCGGGTGTCCGGCGCATCGACCGGCGGCGCGCCGAGCGGGACCGTCTGATCAAGCGGCACGGCGACCCGAAGCAGCGGCCGTGGATCTACCTGATCGTCGCCACCGGCGACATCTACGAGGACATCCCGCAGGCGCAGGCGGCGGCGCGGGCCGGCGCGGACGTGATCGCGGTGATCCGCTCCACCGGGCAGTCGCTGCTGGACTACGTGCCCGAGGGCGCGACCCGGGAGGGGTTCGCCGGCACGTACGCCACGCAGGAGAACTTCCGGTTGATGCGCGCGGCGTTGGACGAGTCGTCGAAGGAGGTGGGCCGCTACGTGCGGTTGACCAACTACGCGTCCGGGTTGTGCATGCCGGAGATGGCGGCCCTGGCCGGGCTGGAACGCCTCGACATGATGTTGAACGACTCGATGTACGGGATCCTGTTCCGCGACATCAACCCGGTGCGCACGTTCGTCGACCAGCGGTTCTCCCGGCAGGTGCACGCCCGCGCCGGGATCATCATCAACACCGGTGAGGACAACTACCTGACCACCGCCGACGCGGTCGACGAGGCGCACACGGTGACGGTGTCGCAGCTGCTCAACGAGTTCTTCGCGCACGAGGCGGGGTTGGCGGACTGGCAGTTGGGGTTGGGGCACGCGTTCGAGATCAACCCGGAGGTGCCGGAGTCGTTCCGGTTGGAGTTGGCGCACGCGTTGCTGGCCCGGGAGTTGTTCCCCGACGCGCCGTTGAAGTGGATGCCGCCGACGAAGCACATGACCGGTGACGTGTTCCGGGGCAACCTGCTCGACGGGTTCTTCAATCTGGCGGGCGCGCTGACCGGTCAGGGCATCCTGCTGGTGGGGATGATGACCGAGGCGGTGGTGACGCCGTGGTTGTCCGACCGGGACATCGCCCTGCAGAACGTGCGTTACGTCCTCGGCGCGGCCGGTGGGCTGCACGAGGACTTCGTGCCGGCGCCGGGCGGGTTCATCCGCCGGCGCGCCAACCAGGTCCTCGGTGAGGCACTGGACCTGCTGGAGCGCATCGGGGAGCAGACGCTGCTGACGGCGATCGCCGAGGGCACCTTCGGGATCATGAAGCGGCCCGCGGACCGCGGTAAGGGTCTCGACGGGGTCGCCGCGCACGAGGCCGACTACTGCAACCCGGCCACCGACATCCTGGAGGCGGCGGCGTGAGCCAGCACAGCGGCGTGAAGCAGATCGTGCGCCCGTACGGGGACACCACCGGCGACGGGATGGTGCAGGTGTCGTTCACCCTGCCGGTGACCCACGACAAACGCGCCGAGGGCGCGGCGGTGCAGTTGGCCAACAAGATGGGCATCGACCCGGCGATGGTGGTGCACGCCAAGCCGATGGGCGACGGGTTCACGTTCTTCGTCGTCTACGGGCGGGCCAACCACCTGGTCGACCTGGGCGCCGTGCAGGTGGTGGAACGCGACTTCGCGCTGCTGTCGGCGAAGGACGTCAACACGGTGATCAAGCAGCGGTTGCGGCGCAAGCTGTCAGTGGTCGGGGCGTGCATCGGCACCGACGCGCACACCGTGGGCATCGACGCGATCCTCAACGTCAAGGGCATCGCGGGGGAGAAGGGCCTGGAGTACTACCGGGAGTTGAAGGTCACCAACATGGGCGCGCAGGTCAGCGTGCCGGAACTGGTGGAGACCGCCCGGGCGGAGAAGGCCGACGCGGTGCTGGTGTCGCAGGTGGTCACCCAACGCGACGCGCACCTGCACAACACCCGGGAGATGTCGGCGGCGTTCCGCGAGGCGATGCCGGCGGGGCGGCGGCCGCTGCTGATCGTCGGTGGTCCCCGGTTCGACGAGACGATGACCGACGAGTTGGGCGTGGACCGGATCTTCGGTCGGGGCACCACGCCCGGCGAGGTGGCCAGCTACCTCGTGCACGCCCTGATCACGCAACGGAAGGCGATGGCATGACCGACGCACGGCTCGGGTTGACGGTGACGCACCGGCGGTATGTGCCGTACTCGCACGCCCACTACGCCGGCAACCTCGTCGACGGGGCGTACGCCCTCGGGTTGTTCGGCGACGTCGCCACCGAGGTGTGCATTCGCACCGACGGCGACGAGGGCCTGTTCGCCGGGTACGCCGACGTGCGGTTCCACGCGCCGATCCACGCCGGGGACGTGGTGCAGGTGACCGCGCAGGTGTCGCGGGTGGGCACCCGCAGCCGCACCCTGGAGTTGAGCTGCGCGGTGGTGTGCCGGGGCCGCCCGGACCGTTCCGCGTCCGCCGCCGAGGTCCTCGACCCGCCGATCGTGGCGGTCACCGCGACCGGCACCGTGGTCGTCCCCGCCGCCACAACGTGAGCCGGGGTTGCGAGCCCCGCAGTCGCGAACAGGGCAAGTCGTGACCCTGGCGGTCTGCGCGGACGTCGGCTCCACGTACACGAAGGTGGCGGTGGTGGAACTGGCCGCCGGTGTCCTCGTCGGCGCGGCGTCGGCGCCCACCACGGTGGGCACCGACGTGTTGCACGGCCTGGACGCCGCGGTCGCGGCTGCCACCGCCGGGCTCGGGGTCCGCGACGTGCCGTGGTACGTGTGCTCGTCGGCCGGTGGCGGGTTGCGACTGGCCGTGATCGGCTACGAGCCGCTGGTCACCGCGCAGGCCGGCCGGCGGGTCGGGTTGTCCGCCGGCGCGCACGTGGTGCACGTCGCGGCCGGTCGCCTCGGCGCGGCCGACCTGACGGCGTTGCGGGCGGCCCGGTGCGACGTGGTGCTGCTCGTCGGCGGCACCGACGGCGGCGACGCCGACACCGTCACCCACAACGCCACCCGCCTGGCCCGGGCCCGGTGGCGCACCCCCGTGGTGTACGCGGGCAACGCCGACGTACGCGAGCAGCTGACCGGGCTGCTGCGCGACGCCGGGGTGCCGGTCACCGACGCGGACAACGTCCTGCCGCGCATCGGGGTGCTCGCCCCGGCGTCGGCGCGGGCGGCGATCCGCGCGGTGTTCCTGCGCCACGTCATCGGTGGTAAACGACTGTCCAGGGGCGCCCGGTTCGCGCGGCTGGTGCGGGCGGCCACCCCCGACGCGGTGCTCACCGGTGTGGAGGTGCTCGCCGACACCCTCGGCGGTGACCTCGCCGTGGTCGACGTGGGTGGGGCCACCACCGACGTGTACTCGGTGCTCACGCCCGACGAGCGGGCCACCGGGCCGGGCCGGGAGGTCGCCGGCAGTCTGTGGCGGGCCCGCACCGTGGAGGGTGATCTGGGCATGCGGTGGAGCGCCCCCGGGGTCGTGCGCGCCGCCGCCGAGGAGCGGCTGCTCGCCGCCGACGAGTCCGACGAGTTGGGCGCCGCCGCGGCGCGCCGGGCGGCCGACCCGGCGTTCCTGGCCGCCGACGACGTCGAGCAGGCGGTGGACCGGCGCATCGCCACCCTCGCCGCGACGGTGGCGATGCGCCGGCACGCCCGGGGCGCCGCCACCGGTGAGCGGGCCGGACGGGACCTGCGCGACGTGCGGCTGCTGGTGGGCTCCGGTGGGGTGCTGCGGCACGCGCCGGCAGGCGTGTCCGGGCAGGTGCTGACGGCGGTCCTGGCCGACCACGCCGGCGGGTGGGCGCTGCCGCGCGCCGCCGCGGCGGTCATCGACGCCGACTACGTGCTGGCCGCCGGAGGGCTGCTCGCCGAGGAGCACCGGGCGGCCGCGCAGGCACTGCTGCGTCACCATCTGCGTACGCATTGAGACTCGCCGACCCGACACGCCGTGGCGCATCACACGACAGGCCGGGTGCGGGTTGACAACCGACGGGGGTTGGCACGTACCGTCTTTGAGTCCTACCACGGGAAGCGGCTGTTGTTCGCTTCGTCCTCTCGTCCGCTGGCCGAGCGACATTTTTCAGCGTCATCGTCGCGGCGGCCAGGTCCAGCGGGCGGGGGTCGGCGGGGCGGCGCGAACCGGCCGCGGTTACCGGTGTACGGGCAGGGTGAGGTGCACGGCCAGTAGACAACGGCCCGGCGGGGGCAGCCAGTCCACGTCCGGTCGGTCCGAAGGTCGTCGTGCCCCATCCTCGCCACACCGGCCGGGAAGGGCCTGGGAGCATCGGGGCGCGGCGCGAGCCGCGCCCCGATTTCATGTCTGCCGGGCGGTTCGTGCCCGACGGCCCGACGCGTCCGGTGCACCCGCCAGCCAGGTAACCTTCGCCAGGTGATCGAGGTGAAGCGGTGACGACCCTGGACCGGGATGAGACGCACACCCCGGCGGCGCTGCCCCGGCCGGTCGTCGCGGGTCGGCCGTTGCCGCTGCGGGTCGCCGTGCCCCTGGCCGTGGCCGCCGGGCTGGCCCTGCTGGTGGCGTTCCCCCCGTACGGGGTGTGGCCGCTCGCGCCCGTCGGGGTGGCGTTGCTGGCCGCCGCCGCGCACCGGCGGCGGTTGCGCGCCGGCGCCGGCCTGGGCTTCCTGACCGGGGTGGCGTTCTTCGCCCCGCTGCTGGCCTGGACGAACCTGCACACCGGTTACCTGCCGTGGGTGCTGCTGTCGCTGTTGCAGGCCGGCTACCTGGCGCTGCTGGGCGCGGCCACCGCCTGGGTGTCGCCGCTGGCCGACCGTTCCCGCTGGGCGTGGCCGGCGCTGACCGGGCTGCTCTGGGTCGGGCAGGAGGCGCTGCGCGACCGCACCCCGTTCGGCGGGTTCCCGTGGGGGCGGTTGGCGTTCAGCCAGGACACCTCACCACTGCTGCGCCTGGCCGCGCTGGGCGGCGCCCCACTTGTCACCTTCGCCGTGGCCCTCGTCGGCGGGTTGCTGGTCACCGCCGCCTGGCGGGCCTGGGCCACCGCCGCACGCCCCGCACCCCCGCACACCACCCCGCCGCCCCCGGACGGCCCGCTGGACGCCGCGCCGGAGCCAGACGGCCCGCTGGACACCCCGGCGGGCCCGGACAGGCCTCTGGACGCCCCGCCGCGCGCTGGCGTCCCGGCGGCACGCCGGTGGTCGCCGGTGGTCGTACCGGCCGTCGTGGCCGTCGCGCTGACCGCCGGGGGTCTGCTGGTGCCGGTCGCCACCGCCGGGTCCGGCGCCACCGTCACCGTCGCGATCGTGCAGGGCAACGTGCCCCGGCTGGGCCTGGACTTCAACGCCCAACGGCAGGCGGTGCTCAACAACCACGTCGACGCCACCATCGAGCTGGCCGCTCGGGTCGCCGCCGGGCAGCAGCGCCAACCCGACGTGGTGGTGTGGCCGGAGAACTCCAGCGACATCGACCCGCTGCGCAACCCCACCGCCGGGGCGCGGATCTCCCAGGCCGCCGACACCGTCGGCGCGCCGATCCTGGTCGGCGCGGTGCTGCTCGGCCCGGGCGCCGGGGAGGTCCGCAACGCGGGCATCCTGTGGCGCCCCGGCACCGGAGCGGACCTCGACCAGCTGTACACGAAACGCCACCCGGTGCCGTTCGCCGAGTACGTGCCGCTGCGCGACGTGGCCCGGATGGTCAGCAAACAGGTCGACCTGATCCGCGCCGACTTCGTGCCCGGAAGCACCCCGGGCGTGGTACGCGCCGGCCCGGCCGTGCTCGGTGACGTGATCTGCTTCGAGGTCGCCTACGACGAGGTGGTCCGCGACACCGTCACCGGCGGCGCGCAACTGCTGGTGGTGCAGACCAACAACGCCACCTTCGACGTGGCGGAGGCCCGCCAGCAGATGGCCATGGTGCGGCTGCGGGCGGTGGAGCACGGACGGCCGGCGTTGATGGCCTCCACGGTCGGAGTGTCCGGGTTCGTCGCACCCGACGGGCGGGTAAGCGATGCCACCGGGTTCAACACCCGAGAGGTCGTGGTGCGGCAGTTGCGCCTCGACGACGGACGCACCCTCGCCACCCGCCTCGGCTGGTGGCCCGAGGTGGCGCTCGCCGCGCTGGCCGCGGCGGCCCTGCTCGGCGCGGCGGTGCTGCGCCGGCGGCAGCGGGTCATGCCCGGATAGCAACAGCCGGTACGCCGGCGGGAGCGGAGGAACCGTGATCCAGGCGACCGATACGATCCGACGCCCGGACGAGGTGCCCGGGGTGGGCCGGGTGCTGGTGGTGATCCCCACCTACAACGAGGCCGACAACATCGCCGCGATCGTGGGCCGGGTCCGGCGCGCCGCCCCGGCGGTGCAGATCCTCATCGCCGACGACAACAGCCCCGACGGCACCGGCGCGATCGCCGACGCCCTCGCCGACGGCGACGCGCACGTGCAGGTGCTGCACCGCCACGGCAAGCAGGGTCTCGGCGCGGCGTACCTGGCCGGGTTCGGGTGGGCGCGCGAGCGTGGTTATCAGGCGGTCGTGGAGATGGACGCCGACGGCTCGCACGCCCCGGAGGACCTGCCGGCGCTGCTCGACGCCGCCCGCGACGCCGACGTGGTGATCGGCTCCCGGTGGACCAGCGGCGCGCGGGTGGTCAACTGGCCGCTGCGGCGGCTGCTGCTGTCACGCTGCGGCAACCTGTACGCGCGCCTGGCGCTGGGCATGCCCGTGTCGGACGCCACCGGCGGTTACCGGGTGTACCGGATCAGCGCCCTCGACGCCATCGACCTGGAGTCGGTGACCTCGCAGGGCTACTCGTTCCAGGTGGAGCTGTCGCGGCTGGCGCACCAGGCCGGGGTGCGGATCGTGGAGGTGCCGATCACCTTCGCCGAGCGGGAACGCGGCGACAGCAAGATGAGCCCGAAGATCGTGGCCGAGGCGCTGTGGCGGATCACCGCCTGGGGTGTGCGCGACCGTCGTCAGGCGGTCCGTCGGGGCCTGCACGGCACCGCCACCGGTCAGGCACGGTGGCCGTGAGCGCGGCCGTGTCATGCTGGATGGGCGGGGCACGTCCGTGGTGTCCGCAGGATTGGCGATGAGGTGAGATGCGCCGAGGACTGAGGTTCGTACCGTTGGCCCTGTTGCTGGCGGTGGTGCTGGAGCTGGCGGTGTTCGTCGGTGTGGGACGGGCGCTGGGGTTCGGGGCGGCGGTGTTGCTGGTGTTCGCCGCGTCCCTGCTGGGGTTGGTGCTGCTGCGCCGCGAGGGCATGCGCGCCTGGCGTGGGTTCCGCTCCGCGGCGGCGGCCGGGCAGCCCCCAGGTGGGCAGGTGACCGACGGGCTCGTCGGGTTGGCGGGCGCGCTGTTGCTGGCGGTGCCCGGTCTGGTCAGCGGGCTGGTCGGGTTGCTGCTGCTGGTGCCGCCGGTGCGTCGACTGGCTCGCGCCGGGGTGCGCCGTGCCACCGAGCGGCGGGTGTCGTCGATGGTCGCCGGTGACCTGTTCGGCCCCCGCACGGTGCGGGTGCGTCAGGGTGCGCCGCAACCGACTCCGCAGCCGGAACAGCCGGTGGTGGTCGACGGCGGCCGCGCCATCGAGGGCGAGATCGTGGAGCCCGGCCGGCACTGAGAGCAGGCCACCTACCGCGCGCAGACACACGACGGCGCCCCCGGGGAGAACCCCGGGGGCGCCGTCGTTGTGCGTCGTGCGGCTCAGGCGCGGCCGCGGCGGGTCCGAACCTCCTGCAGGCGCTCCTCGAGGATGTCCTCCAGCTCGGCGATCGAACGCCGCTCCAGCAGCATGTCCCAGTGGGTACGCGGCGGCTTGGCCTTCTTCTGCTCCGGCTCGTTGCCGTCGACGAGTCGGGCGACGCTGCCGTCGAACTTGCATTCCCAGGTCATCGGGACCTCGGCGTCGACGGCGAACGGCACCTCGAACTGGTGGCCCTTGGCGCAGAGGTACTCGCGGGTCTGACGCGGCGCGAGCTCCGTGTTGCGGTCGGATTCGTAGCTCACCGCGCCAAGGCGGCTTCCGCGCAGCATACGCTCGCCCATGATCGACTTCCCCTCGTTCGTGGTGCTGGTCTTCTGGGTGTAACGGTGCGTCCCCGCCGAGCCATTCCCGCCCGAGGGCGTGAGGCGTCCACGGGTGGGCCGGGACCAAGGGTAGCCGGCCGGGACGGTCACCCGGTGAGGTGATCCCCAGGCCGGTCGCGACAACGGTGTGTGTCCGCGGCCACCGGGGAGGTTAACCGCCCAAGCCTACCGAAGGTTGCGCCACGATCATCGGGTGGCGTCGCCGGGAGCTGTGGCGCCGAGGCGGGCCAGCGCCAGCGCCAGGTCGCTGACCTGGTCACCGAGCTGCGCCACTCGCCGCTGGGCCAGGTCCCGATCGGTTTCGGCGGCGTCGAGTCGTACCGTCAGGGCGGTGCGGTGGCCCTCGGCGGTCACCGCGGCCTGCCGGGCCACGGCCAGTTCGGCGGTGAGCGTGTCGCGGTGGGCGGCCAGGGCGGCCAGCTCCGCGCGCAACCGCGCGGCCAGCTCCGCGGCCTCCTGCCGGGCCTTGTCGGCCTGCCGGGCGGCGACCTCGGCGCGGTCGCGGGCCCGGTCGGCCTGCTCACGCGCCCGGGCGGCGTCGGCGGCCTCGGCACGGGTGCGTGCCGCGTCGGCGCGGGACTGCTCGATCTGGCGTCGGACGTCCTGCACCTCGGCCTGCCAGCGCCCGGCCCGCTCGGTCGCCTCGGCGGCGGCCCGGGTGGCCCGTTCGGCCTCGGCGCGCAGCGCGTCGCGTTCCACGCTCAGGTCGGTCACCCGCTGCCGTTCGGCATCGCGTTGCGTGCGCAGGTCCCGCACCTCGGCGCGGGCCTGGTCGCGGTCGCGCTCGGCCTGGGCGCGCAGCGCCTCGGCGGCGCTGGCGTCGTGGCGCGCCTGGTCGCGGGCGGCCTCGGCGTGCTGCGCCCGCTCGTCGGCGGCGGTGGCCTGCCGCTGTGCCTGCTCGGCGCGCTGGCGGGCGTCGTCGGCCTCGGCGCGGGCGTCGCGGGCCTGCTCGCGGGCGCGCGCCGCGTCGGCCGCCGCCGCCTCGGCGTCGTCGCGGGCCTCGTCGCGTTCGGTCTGCGCCGCCGCGACCTCGGTGGCGGCCTCGGCGCGGGCCTGGGCGAGCTGCCGCTGCACACCCACCGGGGACAACTCGGCGTGCAGCGACTCGGTCAACGTCTCGACGATCTGGTCGAGGCGGTCCACCGCCTCCCAGGTGCGGGCCACCTGCCCCGGCAGACCGGGGGCGTTGCGGTGCCGCATCCGGCTGTTGCGGGAGGCGCGCTGGCAGTCGCCGTCGTTGTCGCGGCAGTAGCGAAACGGTCGACCCGCGCCGACACGCTGCGGCACCGGCCGTCCACAGTGGGCGCACGGGCGGGTCTCGGTGGTGCTGGGCTGGGGGTCCATCGAGGGCGAAGTCTAGTGCCGGTCGGTCAGCTCGTCGCCCGGGCCGTCGCGTCCAGGGTGTAGCGGCGTTGCAGCAGCAGCGCCGCGAGCATCGCCACCGCCGGCAGCAACCCGAAGCCGTAGCGGACCGCCGCGAGCGCGGCGTCCGGCTGCGCCGGCGACTCACCGGCCGTCGAGGCCACGAAACCACCAACGGCCAGGCACAGCGCGTACGCGTACGGGCCCAGCGCCGCGCCGGTGGCCTCGGTGGCCGTCCACACCCCGGTGTAGGTGCCGGCCCCGGTGCCGCCAGCGTCGGCGCTGGTCGTGCTGGCGGCGCGGATCACGTCGGGCAGCATCGAGAACGGCAGCAGCTGCATGCCGGCGAACGCCACCCCGAGCACCGCCACCGCGGCCACCAACACCGGCAGGCCGGCCGGGCGGCCCACCGCCAGCACCAGCGAGCCGGCCGCGAACGCGCCCTGCGCGCCGAGCAGCGCCCGTTGCTTGCCGACGCGTCGGGCCACCGCCAGCCAGACCGGGGTGACCAGCAGCGCCGGCGCCACGAAGGCGGCCACCAGCACCGTGGTCAGCCGGGGCGCGCGCAGCTCGTACTCGGCGTAGTAGGGCACCCCGGCGAGCACCAGGTGGGTGGTGGTGGACATCGCCAGGTACGCGGTGACCAGCCACCGGAACTGCCTGTCGCGCAGCGCCGTGCGCAGGGCCCGCCACCCGCCGTGCCCGGCCGCGGCGGCGGCCGGCGCGGATCCGCGCAGCCGGGCGATGCCGGCGACACCGACCAGCATGGCCACCAACATCCCCACGGCGAGGACCACGCCCATGCGCTGGTAGCCGCCCCGCGTCGCGGCGTCGCCGCCGGTGAGCAGCGGGGCCAGCAGCCCGGAGACCAGGATGCCCAGGGTCAGCACGACCATCCGGAACGCCATCAGGCGGGTGCGTTCGTGGTAGCCGATGCGCAGGTCGGCGGGGGTGGCCAGGTAGGGCACCTGGTAGGCGGCGAAGAGCAGGTTGCCGGCGATGAAGAACACCGCCACCCACGCGGCCGCTGGCGCGCCGGTCAGGCCGCCGGGCACGGCGAAGAGCGCGGCGAACGCGAGCGGCAGGACGCAGCCGAGCAGCAGCAGGCGACGACGGTCGCCGCGTCGGGTCTGCTCCACGTCGGCGCGGTGCCCCACCCAGGGGTGCAGCAGCACGTCGGCGATCTTCGGCAGCAGCAGCGCCAGGCCGGCCAGCCACGGCCCGACGGCCAGCACGTCGGTGAGGAAGTAGAGCAGCAGCAGGCCGGGCACGGTCACCCAGATGCCCATGCCGAGCGAGCCTGCGGCGAAGCCGGCAAGGGGGCCGCGTGGCAGCGTCGCGTCGGTGGCGGCCGCGGGCCGCCGGTCCAGCCCGGTCATCGCCGCATCCTCTCCGCAATCCAACGGTTGCTGGATTCTAGGGGCAGAATGGCGACCATGACCATGCCCCGCCGCCGCCCGGGTCGGCCCCGCCGCGACGAGACCCGGCCGACCCGCGAGGTGGTGCTCACCGCGGCGACCGCGCTCTTCGCCGAGCGGGGGTTCGACGCCGTCGGGCTGCGGGAGGTCGCCGCCGCCGCCGGGGTCGACGTCGCCACTGTCGCGCACCACACGGGTACGAAGGCGGCCCTCTACGACGCGTGCTTCGCCCGGGTGTTCGCCGCCGAGCGGGATGTGCTGACCGAGGCCGCCGAACAGGCCCGCGCCGCGCTCGACGCGGGTCCGGACGCGGCGCGGCGGGCCCTGCACGAGCTGGTCGACGCCTTCGTGGACTTCCTGGAGGACCGCCCGGAGACCACGGCGCTGTGGTTGCGCCGCTGGCTGGAACCGCAGCGGCACGCCGAGCTCGACCAGCGCTACGCCGACCCGTTGTACCGGCTGGTCGCGGAGCTGCTCACCGCCGCGGCGGCGGCCGGCGCGCTGGCCGAGCCGACCCCGCACATCACCGTACGGAGTCTGGTGTGGGCGACGCACGGGCACGTGGTGGCGCTGGCCGCGGGCGCGCCCGGCGCTCGGGAGCGGCGCGAGTTCCGGGCGTTCGTGCATCGCCTGCTCGACGGACTGTACGGATCGTCCACCCCTTGACGGGCCACCGCCGCGCGACGATTATCCATCCGACGTTGGATTAATGGGGGCGGCAATGGGCGTACCACCTCGGGTGGCGGTGATCGGCGCCGGCGCCGCCGGGCTCGCCGCGGTCAAGGCACTACGCGACGCCGACGTGCCGACGGTGGGCTTCGAGGCCGCCGATCAGGTCGGCGGCCTCTGGGTGTACGGCGCCCCCGACTCGCCCGCGTACCGCACGCTGCACCTGAACACCAGCCGTGGCCGCACGCAGTTCGCCGACCACCCGATGCCCACCGACTGGCCCGACTACCCCGACCACCGTCGCGTCGCCGGTTACCTCGCCGACTACGCCACGCGCTTCGGGCTGGACGACACCATCCGGCTGCGCCACACCGTCGAGCGGGTCACCCGGAATCCCACAGGCACGTGGACGGTGGCCGCCAGCGGCCCCACCGGCCCGATCGAGGTCACCGTCGACGGCGTGGTCGTCGCCAACGGGCACAACCGGGTGCCCCGGCTGCCCGACCCCGGGTACCCCGGGGCCGACACCTGCACCGCCGAGCAGATCCACAGTCACGACTACCGAGGCCCGGAGCAGTTGGCCGGCAGACGGGTCCTGGTCGTCGGCGGCGGCAACTCCGCGATGGACATCGCCGTGGACGCGTCGTACGCCGCCACCCGCACCCTGCTGTCGCTACGCCGGGGCGTCTGGGTGGTGCCGAAGTACCTGCTGGGCCGCCCCTCGGACACCCTCAACGGGGCGTTGGCCCGCCGACTGCCGTGGCGCCTGCGCCAACGCGTCAGCCAGACGATGCTCAGCGCCACCGTCGGCAACCCCGCCCGTTACGGGCTACCCGCGCCGAGGCACGGCTTCCTCCAGGACCATCCGACGCTCTCCGATGGGTTGCTGTCGCGGCTGACCCACGGCGACGTCGAGGCCCGACCCGGCGTCGCCGCCCTCGACGGCGACCGGGTGGAGTTCACCGACGGCCGCAGCGACAGCGTCGACCTGATCATCTGGTGCACCGGTTACCGGGTGGACGTCCCGTTCCTCGACCCGGCGCTGCTGGCCGGGGGCGCCGACACCCTGCCGTTGTACCGGCACGTGTTCCACCCCGACGCCCCCGGTCTGAGCTTCGTCGGGTTGATGCAGTCCACCGGCTCCGCGTTCCCCCTGGTCGAGGCGCAAGCCAGGCTGATCGCGGCGCACCTGGCCGGCCGGTACGCGCTGCCGGACCCGGAGCGACAGCGCGCCGTCTGCCGGGCCGAACTGCGGGCCGCGACGGCCCGCTGGGGTCAGCGCCGCCCGGCGATGCGCGTGGACTTCGACGTCTACCTGGCCGAGTTGGCCCGGGAGTTGACCGCCGGGACCCGCCGCGCCCGCTCCGGTGCGGCCCCGTCGGTGGGGGCGCCCCGGTGAGCGGTCGATCCCTGGCCGGTCGACGGGTGCTGGTCACCGGGGCGAGCGGGACGTTCGGCCGCCACCTCGGCGCCGCGCTGAGCGCGGGCGGCGCCCGGGTGGTGGGGCTCGACCTGCACGCCAACCCCGACGACGACGTGCCGGTGCTCGGCTGCGACCTGACCGACCCGGACGCCGTACCGGCGGCGGTGTCGGCTGCCGTCGACCGGCTCGGCGGGCTCGACCTGCTGATCAACAACGCCGGGGTCGGAGGCCCCGCGCCGGCCGAGTTGCCGCCCGACGAGGTGGTCCGCCGGCAACTGGAGGTCAACCTGCTCGCCGCCTGGCGCACCACCGCCGCCGCGCTGCCCCCGCTGCTCACCGCACGCGGACGGGTGATCTTCGTGGCCAGCCGGATGGCGGTGCTGCCCCTCCCGCTCGCCGCCGCGTACGGGGTGAGCAAACGGGCCCTGGTCGCCTACGCCGACGCGCTGCGCCACGAGGTGGGCACCCACGTCGGGGTGAGCGTCGTCTACCCGAGCATGGTCGCCTCCCCGATCCACGACAGCACCGCCGAGGCCGGGCTGTCCCTGCGGGGGGTGTCGCGTCCCGAGCCCGTCGAAGGGGTGGTCGCGGCGATCCTGCGGACCGCCACCGCCCGGCGGGCGCCCCGCGACGTGGCGACCACCGCACGCGGCCGGCTGGAGATGGCCGTCGGCCGACACGCGCCCGCGCTGGCCGACCGGCTGGTACGCCGTACCCTCGCCGCCCGGCTCGCCGCCGGTGACCTGGACGCCGCGCCGCTGGCCGCCGGGATGCTCGGCCGGCACCGGGGGCGGTGACCGCCGGGTCAGGGGGTGGCGACGGCCGCGCGGGATCAGGGGGTGGCGACGGCCGCGCGGGAGCGGTCGGCGGCGATGCGCACGGCCAGCGCCGCGAGCGCGGTGCCGGTGACCCACCGCTGTACCCGTAGCCACAGCGGCCGGCGGGCGAAGAACCCCGCGAGGGCGCCGGCGCTGAGCACGATCAGCGCGTTCACGCTCAGCGCGACGGCGATCTGGGTCAGACCGAGCAGCAGGCTCTGCGTCGCCAGGTGCCCCCGCGTCGGGTCGATGAACTGCGGTAGCAACGACACGTAGAGGATCGCGATCTTCGGGTTCAGCAGGTTGGTGACCAGGCCCATGGTGAACAGCCGCCGGGGCGGGTCCGGTGGCAGCGGCGCGGGCGTGAACGGCGAGTGCCCGCCCGGACGCAGCGTCCGCCAGGCCAGCCAGAGCAGGTAGCCGGCGCCGGCCAGCTTCACCACCGCGTACAGCGTGGGCACCAGGACGAAGACGGTGGCCAGGCCGGCGACCGCCGCCGTCAGGTAGACGCCGAAGCCGGCGGCCACCCCGAGCAGCGAGACCAGCCCGGCCCGGCGGCCCTGCGCCACCGAGCGGGACACCAGGTAGACCATGTTCGGGCCGGGCGTGAGCACCAGCCCCAACGCCACCAGCGCGATACCCAGCAGCGCACCCGCACTCACCATGACGCTTCCCCCGTTCGGTAGACCCCACACCGACCGTAATCGGGACGAACGTCCTGGCCCGAGGGCCACCTGACCGGCCGTGGCCTGCGATCCGGGATGATCCACTCACGTTCGGGACCCGGCGGGAATGCTCACCGTCGGGGGCGCGCTGACCCCTGGCAAGTGCGTGTCGCCGGCCGGAGGCGGCGCGTTACGGTGGCCAGGGAGGTGCCGCACGGTGACCGAGGCGTGGGAAGCGTCAGTGGAGGCGAAGATCCAGGATGCCGTTCAGCGCGGCGAGTTCGACGACCTGCCCGGCATGGGCAAGCCGATCCCCGGTCGGGGGGCGCCGTACGACGAGGCGTGGTGGATCAAGAGCTTCCTGGAGCGCGAGGCGCTCCCCGGTGATCTGCTCCTGCCCACGTCGCTGCAACTGCGCCGACGCATCGAGCAGGTCCCCGACGAGGTCCGTGACCTGCCCACCGAGCAGTCCGTCCGCGACTTCGTCGGGCAGCTGAACGCGCAGATCGTGGCGTGGCTGCGCTTCCCCGACGACGGCCCCCGGGTCGCGGTGCGCCCGGTGAACACCGAGGACGTCGTTCGCCGTTGGCGCGTCGAACGTGCCCGCCCCACGCTGACGACGACCGTCACCGAAGCGGCGTTCGTTCCGCCGCCGGCGCGCCGGCCCCACCGTAGCTGGTGGCGGCGATGGCGCCGTCGGGGCTGACCCCCGGGCCACAGCCACGGCAGACTGTGCCGATGCTGATCGAATCGCGGTCACCCGACACGCCCTCGATGCCGGTTGTCGCCCTGCGTCCCTGGTGCGTCGACGATCTGGATGACCTGGTGCACGCGTACCGGGATCCGGTCCTACGCCGCTGGACCAGAGTTCCGGTGACCAACTCCGCCGAGGCCCGGCGGTGGCTGGACGGCGCACTGCGGGACTGGGCCGACGGCCGGCGGTACTCCTTCGCCGTCCTCGAAGAGCAGGCCGACGGCGCTCGGCTGGCGGGCAACGTGGTGCTCAAGGGAGTGACGCCGGAACGTCCGGCGCCGGAGGTGGGCTACTGGACGGCGTCGTGGGCACGCGGTCGCGGCGTCGCCCCGCGCGCGGTCACCGCGCTGAGCCGCTGGGCGTTCGACCGGTTCCCCGAGGTGACGCGGCTCGACCTGCTGCACCAGGTGGACAACGTGGCGTCCTGCCGGGTGGCGCAGAAGTCCGGCTTCGTGTTCCAGGAGGTGTTGCCGGCCCGGCCGCCCTTCCCGCTCGACGGCCACCGCCACACGCTCGCAGCCGGCTAGCCCTCGACACCTCCCCGCGGCCGTCCGAACCTGTCGCGAACGGATCCGAACAGGTCCGAACGCCTGCTCCCGGCCTCGACGGCGCCAACGCGGATACGGTCTGGGCCGAGCGCCCAGACGACCGCCGGCGCGGGAGGGGACGGGGCGAGGTGACCGAGCGCGCCGCGACGTACGCCGAGGTGTTCGCGGTGCGCGAGTACCGCCACCTGTTCGGTGCGTAGAGGTCAGCTGGCGGGCACGGGGACCGCCATCGAGGGGGAGGAGAAGGACCTGCCCAGCGTTCGCAACCGTGGCATCAGCTGGACCTGACCGCGACGCTCCAACCGGGTGGTCGCCTGCCAGGCGACCACCCCACCCCTCGACGCTGGCGCGAGTCAGTCGACTGCGGCCCGCCAGCTCCAGGAGGTGCGCCGGGCCCGGCCGGGCAGCTCAGCGCGGCCGGTCATCCACAGCAGCACCTCGGGTGCCGACCCGGCCGGGGCGTCCGGGAAGAGCCGCCGCAGCACCAGCGCGCTCAGCCGCTGCGGCGGCTGCCACGGCACACCGAGGCCGAGGGTGATGTCGTGGGTGTGCAGCAGGGTCTCGGCCACCCCCATCGCGGCGAAGCCGGGCGGATCGCAGGGGCCCCAGTGCCAGGCCCGGGTGTCCGGCGGGGCGGTGTCTACGGAGGCGGCGAGCAGGCCGGCGCAGGCCCGTACCACGGTGAGCACCTGTGCCGGGCTCGCATCGGGGGAGACCCGCAGGTCGTACGGCAGGTAGCCGTCGTCGGGGCGGCCGGTGACCTGGCCCGCGTACGCGAGGAGGTCGTGCGCGACGTGCGCCGCGGTGGTCCAGCAGCTCCATGTCAGCGAGCCGGCTGGCACCGACCAGTCGCGTTCTCGGTGTGGCAGCAGCACCCGGGTCATCTCGTCGGTTGCCTCCCGCAGGTCGGCGCCGGTCAACACCGACATTCGCCAACCCGCCGGTCAACACCGGGCATGGGAATCTCGTCATGGGTAAAGAGGATCGAGGCATGCAAGAATCCATCCTCGCATAGGGGGAGGCGAGCAGGGTGTTGCCCAACCTGGTGGTGGACACGACGGCGATGCCTCCGGCGGACAGGTTCGCGTTCTGGTACGCCCTGGTCGCGCAGGAGACGGCCCCAGCGCACATCAGCAGCGGCCATCTGGACAACTTCGTCGCGTACGCCCAAGCCATCGATCTGGGGCGCATTCGGATGACGTCGCTGCGCTACCCGTCGCTGGACTCGATCCGGCCCACGCAACTGGTCCGTCGGGCCGAGGGGGACGTGTACCAACTCGCGCTACCCCTGACGGGTCGCAGCAGCTTGATCCAGGACCGCACCGAGTCCACGTTGGAAGCCGGCAAACACTTCACGCTCCTGGACACCGCACGGCCGCACGTCGCCCGGCACCGCGCGGACGGCCCGGGTCTCGCCACCACGATCACCGTGCAGATACCGCACGCGGCGCTGCCCCTGGCGCCGGACCGGCTCCGCGGCCTGCTGGCCACGCCGATGCCGTCGCACCTCGGCGTCGGCGGGCTGTTGGCCCACCACCTGCGCAGCATCGCGGCGCACCCGGAGCAGTTCGAGCCGGCCCAGGCCGAGATCCTGGGCGGTGTGGCGGTGGACCTGCTCACCGCCGCGCTCGCTCAGTACCTCGACATCGAGGACACCCTGTCACCGGAGGCGCGGCAAACCGCGCTGCGGGCCCGCGTCGTCGACTTCATCGACCGCCACCTCGACACTGACGAGCTCGGCCCTCGCAGCGTCGCCGCCGCCCACCACATCTCGCTGCGGTCGCTGCACCGCCTGTTCGAAGCGGAGGCGACGACGGTTGCCGAACTCATCCGCGTCAGGCGCCTGGAGCAGTGCCGGCGTGATCTCGCCAACCCGCTGCTGCGGCAGCCGATCCGCGCGATAGCCGCCCGTTGGGGTTTCCCGGACAAGGCCCACTTCAGCCGACTCTTCCGTGCCCACTACGGACGTTCGCCGCAGGAATACCGGACAGCCGTCGCTCGCCAGGATCGATGACCCGCCCGACCGACCGCTACCGCCGGCGGTCGGTCGGATCGTCCTCGACGAAGTCACGGACAGCGGCCCGGATGCTCTCGCCGTACGGGTCGTCCGGCAGCCGCACCAGGTGTTCGCGGGCCCGGGCGAGGTGCTCCCGGGCCGGACCGACGTTGCCCAGGCGCCGGTGGCAGTCGGCCAGGTTCAGATACAGCGACGGCAGGAACGCCTGCACCTGGAGACCGGGCAGGTATCGCTTGGCGCGTTCGTCGGTCAGCTCGGACGCGGCGGCCAGGGCACGCTCGTCCCAGCTCAGCTCCGCCTCGGCGGTGTCCTGCAGGTCGGCGAGGTAGTGCGCCAGGGTACAGCGGTGCAGGGCGTCCCCGGTGGGGCCGAGCTCGTCCCACAACGCGGTGAGCAGCGCACGGGCCTGGGCAGCCGCGCCGCCCTGGCCGAGCTGCACGGCCTCGATGATGCGGGTCATGGTCGGGTCGGCGATCGGTTGGTCGGTCATGTCGCCGATGGTCGGACCTCGACCCGATCGAGGGTCAAATCCCGGAGACGTGGGCTGGCGGTCACGACGTGCCCTGCGCGACTGCCGCTCTAGCGCAGCATGGCCTCGAGCACCGAGCGGACGGATGTCGGGCGGTGACCGATGACTGTCTCCAGCGTCGGATCGGTGACGGCGAACTCGCCTTCTCGCGCAGCCCGGTACATGCCGAGGGTGAAGTCGGCCGCCGCCGAGGGCATGCCCCGCTGGATGGCGGACGCACGCCACTGGTCGTCATCGGCGACGACACGTTCGACGGTGCGGCCCGTGATGTCGCTGAGGATGGCGGCCACCGCTTCGAGGTCGAGCATCTCCGCGGCGGTCAGCGGTGCCGTGACCCCATCGAGCAGGCCCTCCTCGGCCAGGGCGATGGCCGCGGCTTCGGCCAGGTCGGCGTGCGCGGTCCAGGACACCGGGCCGTCCGCCGGCGCCACGAGTTGACAGGTCTCCAGCGCAGCCCCGATGGAGAAGCTGAGCGTGCTCGCGTAGAACCCGTTGCGCAGGGCGGTGAAGTCAACCCCCAGCCCGGCCAGGTGCTCCTCGGTGGCGGCGTGCGTGGGCTGGGCGGCGAAGAGCGAGTCCCGGGAGGCGGCCTGGTGGCTGGTGTACAGGATTCGTTTGGCTCCCGCGGCGCGGGCGGCGTCGATGGCGGCCCGGTTGGCGACGAGCGCGCCGGGGCCGCGGATGGCGGCGGAGACGATGAGAACCTTGTCGGCGCCCTCGAAGGCGTGCTCCAGCGTGGCCGGGTCGGTGAAGTCTCCGGCGCGCACCCGCACACCGCGTTCGGCGAGGCCCGCGGCCTTGTCGATGTCGCGCACGCTCACGCCCAGGGCGTCGGGTGGCAGCCGGTCGAGCAGCCGGTCGACGATCTGGGACCCGAGCTGACCAGTGGCACCGGTGACGACGATCATGATGAGCCCTCCTTGTTATCGGCGTTACCCGACCGACGTTAGCACTGATATTTCGCGGTTAACAAGCCGCTGTTAGCATTGGTTCATGGTGACGACGCAGGACACCCGCGACGACGTCCGGGCGGGCATCGTCGCGGCAGCGACCCAACTGCTGCGCGAGAAGGGCGCGAACGCGGTGACCACCCGCGCCGTCGCCCAGGCCGCAGGCGTGCAGGCGCCGACCATCTATCGCCTGTTCGGCGACAAGGACGGCCTCATCGACGCCGTCGCCGAACACGTCATGGCCACCTACGTCAGCGGCAAATCGGCCACAGCGGACCTCGAGACGGGCGACCCGGTCGCGGACCTGCGCTCCGGATGGCGCACGCACGTGGAGTTCGGCCTGACAAACCCCGAGCTGTACGCGCTGATCGCCACGCGGGGGAGTGGCGCACCCTCGCCGGCGACGGTCGCGGGCCTGGACGTACTCCGTCGCCGCGTCCGGCGACTCGCCGCGGCCGGCCTCCTCCGGGTCGACGAGCAGCGCGCACTGCTGATGATCCACTCAGCGGGCAACGGAACCATCCTCACCCTGCTGGGAACGCCCGCCGACCAGCGCGACCTTGGCCTGGGCGAAGCCATGCTCGATGCCGTTCTCTCAAGCATCCTGGCGACAGCTCCGGCGACAGCCGACACGACCACGAACGCGGTCGCGGTGACCTTCGCGACGGTGCTGCCCGACCTCCCCGGGCTCACCGACGCCGAACGCGCGCTGATGGCCGAGTGGCTGCACCGATCACTGACCCACCCGACGCCGTGATCACGTGCCGAGGAAAGAACTCGACGGGATCACGCCGGGGAGGTAGCTTGCAGGTGACCGCGACACCGCACGAGGAGGTGAGACCCATGAACGTTGCAGCGATGTGGGTGCTCCCCCTTGCCGTCACGGTCGGGCGATCGACGTAGGTGTCGCCGGGAGCGCCTTGCCACCACGGCACTCCCGAGAGGCAACACCCATGCACCCTCCGCAATTCACCGCCGAGCCGCCGTCGACCGAGCCGGCCTCCACCGTGGGCGACGTTCGCGGCCTCCCATCATCGTCGGCCGCCAGCACCGACCACGCGCCCCACACGTACGACGTGATCATCGCCGGCTGCGGGCCGACCGGGGCGATGCTCGCCGCCGAACTACGACTACACGACGTACGCGTACTCGTCCTGGAGAAGGAAACCGAGCCGGCGTCGGCCGTCCGCATCGTCGGGCTGCACATCCGCAGTCTCGAACTGATGGCGATGCGCGGACTGTTGGAACGCATCCTCCCGCACGGGCGGAAGCGTCCGGCCAGCGCCTATTTCGCCGCCATCCCCAAGCCCGCGCCCCCGGGCCTGGATTCGCGGTACGCCTATCTGCTGGGTATCCGGCAGCCGGTCATCGAACGTCTGCTGGAAGAACACGCCGTCGAACTCGGTGCGCGGGTGCGGCGCGGGTGCGCGGTCGCCGGTTTCGAGCAGGACGACGAGGGCGTGATCGTCGAGTTGGCCGACGGGGAACGGCTGCGCTCCCGCTATCTCGTCGGCTGTGACGGCGCACGCAGCACCGTGCGTAAGCTGCTCGGCGTCGGCTTTCCCGGCGAGCCCGCGCGGACCGAGAGCCTGATGGGCGAGATGGAAGTGGGCGCACCACCGGAGGAGATCGCCGCCGCGGTGGCCGAGATCCGCGAGACCCACCAGCGGTTCTGGCTCCGGCCGGCGGGCGTGGGGGTCTACAGCGTCCTGGTGCCCGCCGCGGGGGTCAGTGACCGCGCCGAACCGCCCACCCTCGAGGATTTCAAACAACAGTTGCACGCCATCGCCGGGACCGATTTCGGCGTGCACTCCCCGCGCTGGCTGTCCCGCTTCGGGGACGCCACCCGGCTCGCCGACCGCTACCGGGTCGGGCGGGTGCTGCTGGCCGGCGACGCGGCACACATCCATCCACCGATCGGCGGACAGGGCCTCAACCTGGGCGTTCAGGACGCCGTCAACCTCGGCTGGAAACTGGCCGCGCAGATAGACGGCTGGGCGCCGGGCGCGCTGCTGGACACCTACCAGGCCGAACGGCGACCGGTCGCCGAGGAGGTGCTGGACAACACCCGCGCCCAGACCGAGCTGCTGGCCACCGAACCGGGCCCCCAGGCCGTACGGAGGATGCTCACCGAGCTGATGGACTTCGACGAGGTGAATCTCCATCTGCTCAAGAAGATCACCGCCATCGGCATCCGCTACGACTTCGGCGCGGGCCCCGACCTGCTCGGCCGCCGCCTGCGCGACGTCGACGTGAAACAGGGCCACCTCTACGGTCTGCTGCACCGCGGCCGCGGCCTGCTGCTGGACCGCACCGAACGCCTGACCGTCGCCGGTTGGTCCGACCGTGTCGATCACCTCGCGGACTCCACCGCGGCACTGGACGCACCATGCGTCCTGCTGCGCCCCGACGGCCACGTGGCCTGGGTCGGCGACGACCAGCAGGATCTGGACGATCGCCTCCACCGCTGGTTCGGCAAGCCGACCCCCTGACCAGGCGCTCACCGCCGTGATCGGCGCAACCTCGCTGTTCATGCTGCCTCCTCGCGATGCGAGACAGCACCATCCGCGAGGTTGCGCCGATCACGGGCCGCGCGTGGCCGGCCCGGGGCACTCGATCGGGTGTTGCCCTGTTGCTGCTGGCAGACTGATCGCATGACAGGTCTGACCGCCGACCTCGTGGTCGACGGTCGTGAGCCGCGGACCCCGGCGCTCGCCCCGAACGGACGTCGGCTCTGCTACGTCCTCGCTCCCACCAGCCGGACCGGCGACCACCTCGACACCGAACTCTGGCTCGTCGACACCGATGGCGCCGTCGCGGCGCGCCGGGCGACCGCCGACACCGCAACCGAGTCCCAGCCACGCTGGTCGGCCGACTCGGAGACGCTGTTCTTCCTGTCCGACCGCGCCGACCGCGGCGCCCCGCAGCTGCACGGGCTCACCCTCGCCGACGGCACGATGACCACGTTGACCAGCTGGAGCGCCGGCGTCGTCGACCATCTGCCGCTCACCGACCCCAACCTGGTCGCGCTGCTCACCGAGGACGAACCCACCGAGAAGGACGAGCGCCGCGCCCGGGACCGCGACGACGCCATTGTCGTCTGCGAGCGCGAACCGCACGCCCGGTTGCGCCTGCTCGACCTGCGTACCGGCCGGGTCACCACCCCGAATGTGTTCGGTGGCCGGCACGTCGTGGAACTGCGGCAACGTCCCGACGGCGGCCCACTGGCCGTGCTGACCTGGGCCAGCGCCGACAACGACTACGGCCCTCGCACCGGCCAACTGCACCTGTTCGACCCCACCACCGGGGCGGCGACGAACCTCGGACCAGTCGGGGCCGACGCACGATCTCTGGCCTGGTGGCCGGGGGAGGACGGTTGGCACCTCGGTTACCTCGCGCTCACCCCACCGGTTCTCCAGGCCGGCACCGCCGTGTTCGACCTGGGTGTGAGCAGCCGCGTCCTCCGCAACCGAACCGCCGGCCTCTCGATGTGCCCGACTGCACTCTGCCAGACCGATTCCGCCCCGCTTGTGGTGTTCGCCGCCGGCCTGAACACGACCCTGGCCCGGCTCGACCCCACCAACCTCACCACCCTGTCGCAGCACCCCGGACGCCTCGACGACCTCACCACCACCCCTACCGGCGGCACAGTCGCCGTACTCACCGGCACCCGCTACCAAACCTCGAACGTGCACATCGGACCGCCAACCGGGCCGCTGCGAAGAATCACCAACACCCGCCCGGAACTGGACGGCATCTCCCTCGGCACGCAACAACCGCTGGCCTACCGCGCCGCCGACGGCCTCGACCTGGATGGCTTGCTCGTGCTGCCGCCCGGAAGAACCGCATCGGACGGCCCGTTCCCGCTGGTCACGATCGTGCACGGCGGCCCGTACGACCGCTACGCCGACCGTTGCCAGTTGTTCTGGTTCCCCAGCGCGCAGTGGCTGGCCACTGCCGGCTACGCGGTGTTGCTGCCCAACCCGCGCGGCGGCCAGGGCCGTGGCCACCAGTTCGCCGCCAGCGTCGCCGGGCGGGTCGGCCAGCAGGAGTGGACCGACATCCTGACCGGCATCGACCTGCTCATCGCCGAGGGCATCGCCGACCCCGACCGGCTGGGCATCGCCGGCTGGAGCCACGGCGGCTTCATGGCCGCCTGGGCGATCGGCCAGACCGACCGCTTCCGCGCCGCGCTGGTCGGCGCCGGCGTCGTCGACTGGGGCATGCTCGCCGCGACCGGAGAGAACGGCCAGTTCGAAGCCGCTCTCGGTGGCAGCGCCGGCTGGTCCGGCGTCGGCCCACACCGACATGACGCGGTCAGCCCGATCTCCTTCGCCAGCCACATCCGGACTCCCGTGCTCATCCTGCACGGCGCCCAGGACACCAACGTTCCCCTCGGCCAGGCCGTGTACCTCCACCGGGCGCTGCGCCACTTCGACGTCGAACACGAGTTCGTGATCTACCCGAGAGAGGGTCACTCGATCCGGGAACGCAACCACCAACTCGATGTGCTGCGTCGTACCCGTGCCTGGTTTGATCGCTGGCTCTGGCCCTGACCGGAGTGTCTGGACCAGAAGCCGTTGCTGACCGGCAGGGCACTACCGACCTGCGCGTGATCTCATCGATCGTCGGTGCCAGGCTTGCCTGCGGCGAACATGCGTGCGGAAGCGTGCAACGCGCCGACGACGGCTGCCACCGCAGGCATCTCGCCGGCGCCGCGGCGGTACCCGATCCGGGTACGTCGTCGGGTCGGTGCGGCGATCAGCCGTACTCCCGTCGCCGGCGCGACCACTGCCAGCTCGGGCACCAGCGCGACCCCCTGGCCGGCCCTGACCAGGGCAAGCACCGCAGCGAAGTCATCGATGTGGTGCCGCGTACGCGGCGCGAAGCCGGCACCCCGGCACACCCGCACGGCCACCTCATGGCACAGCGTGCCCGGGCTGGCCAGGATCCACGCGGTGTCGTGGGCATCGGCCAAAGTGGTGACCGGCGCGTCCGCCGCGACGGCGAGGTACACGGCCTCGTGCAGCAGCGGGACCGATCCCAGCGACGGGTCCGTGACGGCCGGCACGACGTCGTAGTCATGCAACAGGCCCACGTCGAGCCGTCGGTCGCGCAGGGCGTCGGGCACCGTGACCGGGTCGAGTTCGCTGACCGAGAGGTCCAGCCCGGGATGGTCGCGGCCGAGCGAGACCAACGCCGCCGGCAGCACCGTGCGTACGGCGGTGGGATGGGCGCCGATGCGGATCGGCCCGGAAGGTTCGCAGCGTACGGCGGCGACAGCGGCGGTGGCCTCCTCCAGCGCGACGAGCACCGCCGCGGCATGACGCACGAGCACCCGGCCAGCCGCGGTGAACTCCACCCGGCGGCCGCTGCGCCTCAGCAGCGCGACGCCCGCTTCGCGTTCCAGGGTGGCCAACTGCTGGGAGACCGCCGACGGCGTGTACGCGTGCACGGCGGCGACGGCGGCGATCGTGCCCAGCCGGTCCAGGTCACTGAGCAGCCGCAACCGGCGTCCGTCGAGCATCAGCTCACCTTACGCACCAGCGAAGGAATCGGAACTGGATCTTACGGACACCGTCAGCCAGGCTGCGTTCATGACGTTGAGCGGCGTGCACGTTCCCCTGATCACTCCCTTCGACGAGGCTGGGGCGGTGGCCCTGGGCGTACTGGAAGGACTCGCGCACGAGGTGCTGGCCGCCGGCGCTGCCGGTCTGGTGGCACTGGGTACCACCGCCGAAGCCACCACGTTGACCGCCGCCGAGCGTCACCAGGTGCTGGAGGTGCTGACCGGGGTCTGCGTCAGGCGAGGTGCCCCCCTCCTGGTCGGCGCCAACACCGCCGAGGAGTTGCGCGCGTTGGCCGTACACCGATCGGTGGTCGCCGCGTTGTGTCTGGTACCACCGTTCCTGCGCCCCGGCGAGGACGGCGTGGTGGCGCACTTCGACGCCCTCGCGGCGGCCAGCCCGGTGCCGCTCGTGGTCTACCACGTGCCGCACCGCACCGGACAAGACTTGTCGACAGGTGCCATACGGCGGCTGGCGGCGATCGGCACGGTGATCGGGATCAAGTACGCGCCAAGCGCCATCGACGGCGACGCCGTCGACCTGCTCACCGACCCACCCCGGGGGTTCGCCGTCCTGGCCGGCACGGACGAGTTGCTGGCGCCGATGCTGGCACTCGGCGCGCACGGCGCCATCCTCGCCTCGGCACACCTGGCCACCGCACAATTCCTTGCCCTGGCCGCAGCCTTCCAGGCAGGGCAGCCGGATCAGGCGCGGCCACTAGGACACCAGCTCAGGCGGCTGTCCGCCGCCTTGTTCGCCGAGCCCAACCCCGCCGTGATCAAGGGAGTGCTCCACGCGCAAGGCCACATCCCGACCCCGAGAGTACGGCTGCCGCTGCTGCCAGCGGCCGTGCCCAGCATCGACGCGGCGATCCGACACCTCGCGACGTTTGATCTTCAGCCCTTGCGCCAAGGTGCCACTGTGACGATTCCTGCTTCCGGGAGGTCTGGACCTTGACCGAGCTGTACCCGCCGATCGAGCCGTACGAGACGGGCATGCTCGATGTCGGCGACGGCAACCTCGTGTACTGGGAGGTGTGTGGCAGCCCGGCCGGCAAGCCGGCGCTGGTCGTCCACGGCGGACCGGGGTCAGGGTGTGGGACCGGCTGGCGTCGGCACTTCAATCCGGACCGGTACCGAATCGTCCTGTTCGACCAGCGTGGCTGTGGCCGCAGCACGCCGCACGCGAGCGACCCGACGATCGACATGCGGCACAACACCACCTGGCATCTGATCGCCGACATGGAGCGGCTGCGCGAGCACCTGGGCATCGACAGGTGGTTGCTGTACGGCGGTTCCTGGGGTTCCACGCTCACCCTGGCCTACGCGCAACGGCACCCCCGACGGGTGTCCGAGATCGTCATCGCGGCCGTCACGATGACCCGGCGGTCCGAGATCGACTGGCTCTATCGGGGCGTCGGCCGGTTCTTCCCGGAGCAGTGGGAGCGATTCCTCGATGGAGCCCCCGGCACACCACGCGACGGCGACGTCGTCGCTGCCTACGCCGGCCTCATGGAACATCCCGACCCCGCCGTGCGGGAGAAGGCCACTGCGGATTGGTGCGCCTGGGAGGACGCGGTGCTGTCTGGAGAGACCGGCGGCGCAGCAAATCCGTACGGCGACCGCCCTTCCGCGGCGCGGCTGGCGTTCGTGAGGATCTGCGCGCACTACTTCTCGCACGGGGCGTGGCTGGAGGAAGGCGTACTGCTGCGGGATGCCGGTCGGCTGGCCGGCATCCCGGGTGTCCTTGTCCATGGTCGCCTCGACCTGGGTGGGCCGCTGCAGACGGCGTGGGAACTGCACCGCGCCTGGCCCGGCGCGGAGTTGATCGTTGTCGAGAACGCGGGGCATCTCGGCAGCGCCGAGACGCGTGAGCATGTCCTTCGAGCCCTCGACGGGTTCGCAGTCAACGACTGACGTCCACGGGTGCCAGCCGGGTCGAAGGTGTCCGAGCACTGACCTAGCCTGGTGAGATGCTGTCGCAGGTGAAGGGCTTGTCCCGGCATTTCACGGAGGAGACTCTGCGGGCGTACCTCATCGATCGTTCGGTTCGTCGAGACGACGGCTGCCTGATCGTCCGCGGCTACGGTAGCCAGCGGGGCGTGTACCAGAAGGTCGCCGGAAGGGCTTGGGCCCACATCACGGCCTACGTTGTCTTCGTGGGTGGCTACGACCCGAGTTTGGACGTGCACCACCTCTGTGGCGTGCCTGACTGCATCGAACCCACTCATCTGCAGCAGGTGACCCACGCCGACAACTGCCGCAAACGCACCCAACAGCCGCGCTGCCGCCAGGGGCACGAGCGTGAGATCGATCCCGTGAGTGGCCGCTACCGCAAGGTGTGTCGGGTGTGCAACAGCGAGGCCCAGAGAAGGTGGCGCGTCCGCCAGGCCGCCGAGGTTGCCGCCGCACGGGCGGCCTACGGGCGGCAGGTGGACTGAGCGCGTACAGCGCCGTCGCCGGTCCGTCTCGGGCACCGAGTTCGCTGAGCAGTACGCCTTGCTGGCGAGGGCGACGTCAACGATGGCCGAGACGGCACAGGAGATCCGGACATGGACAGGCCGGCGGCCGCGGGCAGGTCGCCCAGCGTGTAGGGGCGGGGTTGGCGAACTCGCGCCCGTAGGCGATCAGCTTCCTCCCTTCGCGGCGGGCACCGGCCAGCGCGCCGATCCGCGGGTCCTGATCGCCGCCGTCCCACGCGGCCCGCAGGTTCTCGGGAGCACGTTCTTGCTCTTCGGCGGCTTCGTGGCCGATCGAGCGCGAGGTCGCGCATCGCAACCGGATCGGCGGGAACTCGTGAGCGTGCCGAATCGACTACGGTTTGCTGTCATGCCGCCGGAGTCGCGCGGGTTCGCGCAACGCGTCGCCCGGATTTCCCTCGCCGGGCTGTTCGGCGGGCCGGTCGCCGCCCTGCAAGAAGCCGGCGGGATCGCCCTCGACCTGGCGTTCGGTGGGGCGACGCCGGACGCCAGGAAGCGGTTCGCGAAAGTCTCCGACCGGATCGAGGCCGGCCTGGTCGCATTCGCGCGTGGTGAGGGGATCGACGCCGCGGCCACCGCCCGGGCGCTGGAGAACGTGCGGCAGATCCTGACCGAGCATCCACTGACCGTCGCCGACCTCACCGGCGCCGACCTCGACCCGGACCGGGCGGCCGCAGTCATGCGTCGCCGCGCCGAGCCCGCGTTGACCAGGCTCGACGACACCGATCGGCGGCTGACCGGAATGGCCCTTGACGCGGCCGTCGGTGCCCTCGCCGCCGAGGCGGCCGAGCTGCCGGATCTCACCCGCGAGTTCCAGGGTGCGGTGCTGTCTCGGCTCTCCGCGCAGGCCGCCGCCACCGACGAGCTGCGCGAGACCCAGGTGGTTCTCGAGGCGTCGGCGGTCCTGCACGACGCTGCGTGGCCCTGGTGGCGCGAGCAGTACCCGCCGAGCGCGCTGCTGCGGGCGCAGTACCGCATCGTGCCTTTCTTCGGCCGCGAGCGGGCCCTGGACGACCTCGTCGGCGGGCTCTCGGACGGACCGATGACGTCGCTGCGGATCTACACAGGGCCGGGCGGCATGGGCAAGACCCGTCTCCTGCTCGAAGCGTGTGCCCGCGCCCGCGACAACTCCTGGCGGGCCGGGTTCTTGCACCCAACGGTCGAACGTGTCACCGCCAGGCAGCTCGACCTGCTCGCCGCCGGGGCGGCCGGTGTGCTGGTCGCGGTCGACTACGCCGAGATCCGCCGGGGCGCGACCGCCGCCCTCATCGAGGCTGCGCTCGGCTGCCGCAGCCGGGTCCGGATCGTGCTGCTGGCCCGGTCGGCCGGCGACTGGTGGCTGGAGCTGCGGCACGCCCCGGGCCCGGTCGGCGACTTCGTCAACGGGCCCGCCGTGACCCGGCACGAGCTGGCGCCGCTGGCGAGCGATCCGGGCTCCCGTGCCGACATCCACCGTCAGGCGGTCGTCGCGTTCAGTGCCGCCCTCGACGTGCCGGGCACGGTGCTCGGGGAACCGCTCGACTCGCCGCTGTACGACCGCGTGCTGTTCATCCACCTGCACGCGCTCGCCGCCGTCCTCGGCGACCCGACCCACACCCAGGACGGGCTGCTCAGCTTCGCGCTGCGCCGTGAGCAGGGCTTCCTCGACCGCGCGATGCGTGACGCCGGTCTGCCGCAGCTGGCCGGCCGCGCGGTGCGGCAGGCGGCTGCGCTGGTCACGATGGCCGGCGGGGCGGCCGGCCCAGCCGAGACAGTCGAGCTGCTGCGGCAGGCTCCGCTGCTCGGCGGCCAACCCGATGCCGCGCTGGCCGTCGTCGGGGAGGTGCTGCACTGCCTCTACCCCGCGGCGGCCTGGCTCGCGGGCGTCCAACCGGACCTGCTCGGCGAGCACCTGGTCGCCGCGACGCTCGACGACGATCCGCTTCTGCTCGGGGCGTTCAATGCCGTTCACTGAGCAGCAGGCCGTCCACGCCCTGACCGTGCTGACCCGGCTCGCGCAGCGTGAGCAGGACGTGGGGAGGTGGATCGTTGACGCGCTGCTGCGCGACCCAGCCCGGCTCGTCGGCCCGGCGATCAGGGTCGCGGTGGAGACCGGCCAGCCGATGGGGGTCCACCTCGACCGGGTCTTGCGCGAGACCGACCTGCCGACCGAGGTTCTCGTCGCGGCGCGGGCGAGCATCCCGCCACACACGACGGTGCTTGGCTCGACCGATGCCGTCATCACCAGGATCCTGCTCGATCGTGGGGTCGGCGCCGGCACGCCCGAGCATGTCGGACTCGCCGTCCAGCACGCCGAACGGCTCCTGGAGACCGGTGACCTCGCACGTGCGAGCGAGGTAGCGGCCACGGCGGTGGAGGCCGCACGGCTACACCCCGGATTACACCTGCTGGAAGCTCTCCGCGTGCGCTCCGCGTGCCACACCGCGTCGGGCGAGCACCTGGCCGCGATCCGCACCGCCCAGACGGCCGTCCACGCCCTGGCCGAGCTGGGCATCCGCTCCCCGGGCGTGGTCGCGACGACCTGGCACACCCTCGGCATGCGGCTGCTCAACGCCGGCCGCGCGGGGCCGGCCGCCGCCGCGTCCGACCGCGCCGAGATCCACGCCCGGCTCGCCATCGACTCCGCCGCGGCCGAGCGGGGCGACATCGGCGGGGCCTACCACCTTCTCGGCCTGGTCTCTCTCGGCCGCGCCCAGGCCCTGATCGACGCGGACCGGCCGGAGGAGGCGCTGGACCCGGCGATGCGCGCGGTCACCATAATCCGGGAGCACGCGGTGCAGTCCCCGGACGGCCACGGTGTCGAGCACGCCCAGGCCATCCTCACCGCCGCCCGCGCACTGGAGGCCGCCGACGAGCGCGATCCGCTGGTGGCTGCTGCGCGCGGCGCCGTTGGCGAGGCGCTGCCTGCCGCCGTGCTTGAGTTGTGCCGGGACAGGGGGCGCCGGGGGGACCTGAACGGCCTGCGGGTGTACGCGACGTTCGCCGTCAACATCTTTACCAAGATCGGCGGGAAGGCCGCCGCCGTCCTCGTCGACACCTTCGTCGACCTCGGGCTCGCCTGGCTGGACAATGTTGGCGGGGAGCCGGTCGAGCGGGTTGACGCGGCCACCGTCGTCATCGAGGCCGCCGTCGCGGCCGGGCGGACCCTCGACGACAACGAGCGCCTTGTGTTCCAGCGGGCGCTGATGGCCCGCGGGCGCCTCCACGAGCGCCTCGCCGACGGTCCGGACACCGAGGCAGAGGCAGAGGCGGCGGCCCGGGAGGCGGTGCGGGTGGCGCAGGACGGGCCGTTGCTGGCCCGGGCTGTGGCGGCGAACAGCCTGTCGAACCGGCTGGCCAATGCGGGGCGGATCGGGGCGGCCGCCCGGGCCGAGGCCGATGCGGTGCGCGACCTTGCGGCCGTCTACCGGCCGGACCGCGCGGACCAGGTCTTCGTGGCCGCCGCGTGGACTCGGCGGCTGTTCGCCCTCGCCGAGCCCGGCGGTGGCCCGGACGCCGACCTCCTCGGCTTCGCCGTCTCGCTGCTCACGTCCTACCGCCCGCACCGGGCCGCCGACACCGTCCTGGGAAACCTCACGGCGATCGGGTTCGAGGCCGTCATGGTGTACGTCCGGCGCGGTGACGCGGAGGGAGCGGCCCGGGCGCACCGAGCGCTCAGCGCGCTCGCCGACGCGACCGGGGACGAGGGCGTGCGGCGGGCGCGGGTGCTCGTCGCGTTCAGTGCGTTGTGCGGCCACCTGCGAGCCGGACGGGTCGATCTGGCCGTCGAGGCCCACGACGACGTCGCCTGTGTCCGGAGCGGCGACGAACAGGTCGTCCAGTGGGCCAAGTGCGCCAACGCGCTCATCAACGTCTACGTCGACACCAACTTCGCCTGCGCGCAGGAGCTGGCCATGCGGGCCGGGCCGGCGCTGCGCTCGCCGCAGTACCTTGCCGCGCTCCCGTCACTCGGTGAGAACGACCCTTCCGGTTACCTCGCGTGGCTCGACGAGATCGTCGCCGGACACGGCGTGATCCCCGGCGCAGACCGCGCCACGCTGGAGGCGCTCGAGGCCGATTATCGCGCGACCGTCGCCCGGCGCCGCCGCGACTTCGGCGAGGATCACGAGGCCACCCTCGCAACCCGCGTGAAACATGCCCAGATCCTGCACTGGCTCGGCCGTACCGCCGAGGCCCGCATCGAACTCGGTGTCGCACTCGAGGCGTCCCGCAACCAGCGCGGCCCCGACCACGAGCAGACCCGCGCGCTGCAGGAACGCCTTGACGCCCTTCCTGCGGAGAGTGGCGCCGAGAACTTGCGACAGTCGAATAGACGCTCTCACCAGTAGCGCAGGCCGGGGGTGTCAACACAACATCCTGATTCCTTACGCACATTAACTGTCATTATGATGCACGCCCGTTTCGCGCCTTTTGTGGCAGGTAATTAACGGATTATCATTACTGGAAATTCAGTAAAGGCGGCAGAGGGCTCCATACTGTCGCGCGGTCGGTGCTGCGACATCATTCGTTGTCATGTTCTCCGCAGAGGAACGCGACCTGATCCGGCAGCGGCTGCTGCACCTGGCAGAACAAGACCCCGCTGTGGTCGCCGCCGCCATCACCGGCTCGCACGCGACCGACGATGAGGACCGCTGGTCAGACATCGATCTGGCCTTCGCGGTCAGCGGTCCGCTCGACGCCGTGATGCATCGGTGGACGCGACAGATGTATCAGGACTTCGCCGCGGTCCACCACTGGGACCTGAGGGCCGGGTCGGCGATCTACCGGGTATTCCTGCTTCCGCACTGCCTGGAAGTCGACCTCGCGTTCAGCCCGGAAGCCGAGTTCGGGCCGCGCGGCCCGAGTTGGCGACTCATATTCGGGCAATCCATGCCACCCCAGACGGCCCCGCCGAGCGGGCCGGACGAGATGGCCGGGCTGGCATGGCACCATGCCCTGCACGCGCGGATCAGCATCGAGCGAGGCAGATACTGGCAAGCGGAGCACTGGATCGGCGCCATGCGCAGCCAGACGATTGCGCTCGCCTGTCAGCGCCTGGGCCACCCCACCAGCTACGCCAAGGGCGCCCACCTACTACCCGCCGACATCAGCGGACCACTCGAAACGACACTGGTCCGCTCCACCGATGAAACCGAGTTACGTCGCGCGCTCCTGGCCGCCGCAACGGTCCTGGCCGCAGAACTCACTCGCACGGACCCGCACCTGGCCGGTCGACTACGTCCAATTCTCACCGAACTCGCCGCGACCACATGACGTCCTGAAGCAGAAACCTGCACGCCCGGGGTCGCGGCGTCGCGGAGGGTTGAGGCTGCGACGCGCGGGCCGGCGGCCCTGGAGGCGACCCCCGCCTGAATTGATCCCTGGCGATAGAGTGGCTCACGGGAACGGGGGTTCTTATGTCCGAAGTAGGTCCTGTCTCGCCACCACCACCTGCGCTGCTGCCGGGGCCGGTCTGGTGGCAGCGGCCCGCAGCGCTCGTCGCCGGCATCGTCGCGTTGCTGGTGCTCGCCGGAGCCGGTGGGCTCGTCGTCTGGCAGGTGATGAAGGACGACAAGCCGCAGACCACGCGTGAGCAGTTCCGTGCGGCCGCGGCCGCGATGGGTGCCGCCGAGGCCGTCCGCCTGCTGGGCGCACCGATCGGCGGCGCGAGCACCGACCTGACCGTTCTCAAAGGAGGACAGGCGACGGGTACGGTCAGCCTGGGCGGACTGAAGATCGACGTGTTGCGCATCGACGAGCGCACGTACGTCAAGATGCCCGCGATGATGCTGCCCGGCGGCGACGATCAGGGTGATCTGGCCAACCGGTGGATCACCGGCGGCGCCGGTACGACGGCGCTGGTCGCCGGGTCCCTGACCACTCCCGCCGCGCTCGGCAAGCAACTGTCGGACGCGGTCGAGCAGACCAGTTCCTTCCCGGCGGTGACCGACACGGTCGACGACGACGGGACCCGCGCCTGGCGCGCGACCACGCCGGCGGGTGTGCTGACCGTCAGCGCCGACAGCCCGCATCGGGTGCTGCGCCTCGTACCCGCCGTCTCGGCGCCGAACCTCCCGGCGCTCCCCAGCATCCCGCCCCTGCCGAGCCTTCCGTCACGGCCCAGCCTCCGGCCGCCACCCAGCTTCCCGCCGCTGCCAGACCTGCCCGGCAATGTCCTGCACGGCAATGTCCTGCACGGCAAGCTGACACCGCCACGCCGTGCGCCGGCCACCCTCGGCGCGCTGACCTTCCCTACGCCCGATGTGGAGAAGACGTACGGGACGCTGATCGACCGGGCTCGGCAGCTCACCGACGCGATCGACACCAGCTACCAGTTCGACCTCAAGGGCAAGGCGTCGTTCCGCGGCTGCGGGCCCGGCTCCTGCACCGTCGCCCAGACGGTGACCAACACGTTCAGCAGTAAGAGTGTCCAGACACCCAACTCGATCGCCGTCGACGTCACGGTCACGATGACGGGCGACGGCCGTCCGGTCGGCGGGTGCAAGACCGCGCGTACCGTGAAGGTCAACGCGACCGCCGCGCTCAGCTGCACCAACGTCTCTCCCGCCTGGAGCGCGTTCTACGTGCGTGCCCGCGCGACGCGCGGCACCCACGTCTACGCCGCGCAGGTCCGGGTGATGGCGAAAGCCACCACCAAGGCCAAGGTCGAGAAGAGCATCGACCAGCTGCGGAAGCTGCTGGAGCTCTACCGGTCACAGCAGGAGAACCAGCCGAAGTCGTCCGCGCAACCCTCCACCAGCAGCAACACCAACAAGTGCGACCAGGTCAACCGCAACGCCGAGCTTGCCCGGGCGCGCACCAAGGGCGACAACGTCGCGAAGGCCTACAGCAAACCCGAATATCAGGGCCTCGAACAGACCATCGCCATTCTCGTGGTCTGCGTCGTCAAGGACGGCACCGTGTACGACTACGCGGCCTCGGGCGGAGTGGCGATGGAGCGCCCGCAGCAAACGGCGGCCCAGCCGGCGCGCGTCGTGCCCAAGGTGGGCACCGAGCACGCCGAACCCGCGGCCATCGCCCGCGCCAAGGCCGACGCCGCGGCGAACCCGCTGAGCCCGATCGCCATCTACTCGACCAACCCCTTCTGCCGGACGGGAAAAGCCGACTGCCTGGACCTGGTCCAGCAAGAGCCCGGCTCGCAGACCGTCGGGCCGCAGGGGCGCGAAAGACTGTCGCGCTCGGCGACGTTCAACCCGGGTATCGTGTGGCCGTGACCAGCCTGCAGCCCATCCAGGATGAGCTGAACGAGCGGGCGGGGCGGCTGTCGCCGGCGGCGCAACGGGTGCTGTCGGTCGCGGCCGTGCAGCGCTCCCTGCCACTGCTGCGCCAGTCGGCGGAGCGCGACGAGGTGCGGTGGCCAGTGGCTGACCTTGCCCCGGAAGGGCTGGCGGTTGCGTGGGCGGTGTGCGCCGGAGCTCCGGCCGGCAGTGACGTGGCCGACCGGCTGCGGGCCTACAGGCCTTCCGATCCGGGCGATCCGATTCTGTTCGACGACCGATCCGTGCTGGCGTTCGTGCGGGACCTGCCCGATCTGATCGACGAGCCCAGCCTCTATCTGGTCGGCCTCGCGGAGCTTCTGTTCACCCGAAATCAGAGTGACTTTCCCGACCGGCCGTACAGCTCGGACGAGTTGCTCGAGCTTGCGGCTCAGGCGTACGAGATCGAGTTGCTGGAACGGGAGGCGGCGACGCCGGAGCTGATCGAGCGCATCCGCGAACACGCCACCGCCGTCGGCGAGGCCCTGGCCTCCTCGGGGCACTGATCACCTCAGCGGGGGTGTGAGGATCAGCCCGGCGACGGCGTCTGGGCGGTCGAGCGGGACGAGGTGGCCACTTCGTGCGACGAGTGTTCCCGTCAGCTCGTCGCTGACCGGGGCCAACTGGTGGTGCAGGAGGTCGCCGACCGTGTTGCCGCCGACGGCGAGGGTGGGCACGGTCAGTGTCAGCCGTCCCGCCGCGAGGATCGCCGCCGCGTTCTGCTCCGCCGCCCGGTAGTAGCCGAAACCGCGGCGCAGCGCCTCGCGGCCGGTGTACGCCTGGACGAACGCGTCCCGGATCTCCGGCGGCACGCCCCGGCGCTCGTAGGTTCCCGCCGTGAGGAACCAGTCCAGGTAGGCGCCCTCATGACCCTCCAGCACCGTCTCGGCCAGCCCGGGGGCGGAGTGGAAGCCGAACCACCACGGCGGCGCGGCGAATCCGCCGGGCAGGCCGGGCAGCACAGCCTCCATGAGGACCAGTCGGCGGACGCGGGTCGGGTGCCGCACGCCGAGCAGGAAGGCGGCGGGTACGCCGGCGTCGAGGGCCACCACGTCGGCCTGGTCCACTCCGAGTGCGTCGAGCAGCCCGAGCATGTCGTCGGCGCCGGTCGCGGCGTCGAAGCCATCTGCCGCGGGGGCGCTGTCGCCGAGCCCGCGCAGGTCGGGGGCGATGACCCGGCGCTTGCTGGTCAGCAGCGGCAGGACGGGGCCCCACACCTGCCAGGTGTGTGGCCAACCGTGCATCAGCAGCACCGGCGGTCCGGAACCGTCCAGCGCCACGTTCAGCTCGGTGTTGTTCGTCACGATCCGTCGTAGTTCCATCTCATCCTCACCGGTTACCATCAGTTACCTACTGAATCATGGAGAGCCCCGAATGATGGGACAAGACGGCACTTCACCGACACCTGGTGAGGTGGGGGTAACCGGGAATCTCTTCAGCCCGGCCTGCCCGACCCGGGAGCTGCTCGACCGGATCGGCGACAAGTGGACGTCGATGCTGGTCAAGGTGCTCGTCGAGGTCCATCCGGGCGAGCTCGGGTTCGCCGAGTTGCGGCGCCGTACGCCGGGGGTGTCGCACAAGATGCTCTCGCAGACCTTGCAGAGCCTGCGCCGTGACGGCCTGGTCACCCGTCGCGTCGAGCCGACCGTGCCCCCGCGCGTCTACTACGCGCTCACCGATCTGGGCGTCTCGTTGGACGCCCCACTGGCAGCGGTACGCGCCTGGGCTGAGCACCACATGGCGGCCGTTGGTCGGGCCCGCCGCCGTCACGACGATCAGGTGTCCGCCGACCTGGCTAGCTGAGGTGCGCCCATGCCGGTAGCCAGACCTCGGTGCCGGGTGCCCGCACCCGGCGGGAGCCGAGGTGGTCGCGAAGTGCGGCCAGGGCGGGGTGCGGGTTGTCGTCGCGCCAGATGAGGGACATGGGATAGATCGGCGCCGGGTCGCGCACCGGTATGCGCCGCAGGTCGTAGCTGTCCGGCCACAGGTATCGGGTGCGCTCGCCGGCGAGGGTCGCCAGCTCCGCGGAGTCGGCGATCTCGGCCAGCAACGCCTCGTTGCCGAAGACCGGGCCGACCAGGTCGATGGTGAGGCCGAACGCGGCGGCGAGTTCGTCGTAGTAGTCGGCCCATTCGGTGCCGGGGGCCATGCCGGGCATCCAGATGCGGTGGTCGGCGAGTTGTGCGGGCGTGACCGTGCGGGCGTTGGCGAGCGCGTGGCGTGGGCCGACGAGCAGTTCGTGGTGCTCGTCGATCACGCGCGTGGCCCTGATCGCGGCGGGCAGGTGGCGTGCGGCGACGGTGACGGCGTGGAAGGTGGCGTCGACCGTTCCCGCCTCGACGGCGGCCATCGCGGCGTGGACGTCGGCGTCGAGGGTGACGACGTCCAGCTCGACGCGGGGATGCGCGCGGTGGAAGTCCTGCAACAGCACCGCCGGTGCGATCCGTCGGCTGTGGACGTCGACGCGCAGTGCCCGGCGGCCGGGGCGTACGGAGGCGTCGGCGCGCGCCTCGGCCCGAAGCAGCTCACGGGCGTGCGGCAGGAAGGTCTGACCGTCGACGGTGAGGTGGGTGCCGCGCGCCGTGCGGGTGAACAGCCGCACCCCGAGATCCTTCTCCAGGGCGGCGACGCGCTTGGAGACGGCCTGCTGGGTGATCGACAGCGCTGCGGCGGCGTCCTGGAACTGGCCGGCGTCGACGGCGGCGACGAAGGTGCGTACGGCGTCGAGATTCACCCGGCAACCCTACTGACACAACATCTGGTTGTGGCTCGCCCCGGAGTCGGTTGTTTGATCCTTGCTCAGCGGCATTGCTTTGATTCCCACGGTCAACGTCGGGTTGTTGAAGCGGGAGGTATGGGCTTGTCGGCGAGGCGGTCCCTGGGTCGGCGGTTCGGTTGGTTGTGGGCGTCGTACGCGGTCAGCGCCTACGGCTCGGGGCTGGGGTTCGGGGCGTTGCCGTTGATCGCCGTGCTGGTGTTGCGGGCCAGCCCCGCCCAGGTGTCGGTGTTGGCCGCGCTGGGGCCGGCGGTGGGCGCGTTGCTCGCCCTGCCACTCGGGCCATGGGTGGAGTTCCACCGAAAGCGGCAGGTGATGATCGCGATGGACCTGGCCCGGTTCGCGGTCCTGCTGACGGTCCCCGTCGCGTACGCCCTCGGCCGACTGAGCTTCGGTCAGTTGCTGGTCGTCTCGGCCGTGGTCGCCACCGCCAAGATCGCCTTCAACGCGGCGAGCGGCGCCTTTCTCAAGGCCCTCGTCCGGCCGGACGACCTGCTGGTGGCGAACGCGCGGTTCGAGTCGACGACCTGGAGCTCGATCGCGCTCGGGCCGCCGCTGGGCGGCGCGGCGGTCGGTCTGTTCGGCCCGGTCGTCACCATCGTGGCCGACGCGCTCAGCTACCTGCTCTCGGCGCTGGGCATCACGGCCATTCGCGGCCACGAGGACCAGCCCCGCCGCACCGGCGGTAGCCGGATTCGGGCCGGTGAGCTGCTCGACGGCTGGCGGCACCTGCTGACCCACAGCGGTCTGCGGGCGCTCTACCTCAACCAGCTGCTCGTCGGCGGGTTGATCATGGCCACCGAGCCGCTGGTGGCCGTCCTCCTGCTCGGCGAGCTGGGGTTTCCACCGTGGCAGTACGGCCTCGCCTTCGCCGTGCCCTGCGTCGGCGGGCTCATCGGGTCACGCCTGGCCCGTCGGGTGGTGGCGCGCCACGGCCAACACCGGATCATCCGCACCGTGGGCACGCTGCGCGCGGTCTGGCTGATCGGCCTCGCCGTGGTCCAGCCCGGCGTGGTCGGTCTCGCCACGGTGATCGCCGTCGAGTTCGCGATCATCATCAGCATGAGCCTGTACAACCCGGTGCTCGCCACCTACCGCCTGCAACAGACCCCGACGGATCGCGTCGTCCGTACCCTCTCGGCCTGGTCGATCGGCAGCAGCGCGGCCATCGCCATCCTCAGCGCGCTCGGTGGGCTGCTCGCGGAAGTCACCAGCCCTCGCACGGCGATCGCGGTCGCGGGGCTGGTGATCCTCGCGAGTCCGCTCCTGCTGCCCCGCCGCCCGGACGCCGCTCGACCGGCACCGGAGGAGCGCCCCAGGCGGGTCTCTACCATCGTCTGATGATCCAGCCGAGCTACCCGATCCGGACCGCACGGCTCGCGCTGCGCCCGGTCACGATCGACGACCTCGACGAGGTGTACGCGTTTCAGCGCCGACCCGACGTGGTGCGCTGGATGCTCGGCGCCGAGCCGCGTACCCGTGAGCAGTCGCGGGCGTCGGTGCTCGCCATGGCGGGCGAGGACGCGTGGCGCGCGGAGGGTGACTGCCTGACGGTGGCCGCGGTCACCGACGCCGGGGTGATCGGGATCGTGGAGTTGGTGTGGCGCAGCCAGCTCGACCGTACCGCCGAACTGGGGTTTGTCTTCCACCCCGACCACGGTGGCCGCGGGTTGGCGACCGAGGCCGCAGCGGCGGTGCTGGCCTGGGGCTTCGACGAGTTCGGGCTGCACCGGGTCTACGGTCGCTGCCACTGTCGCAACGGCGCGTCGGCCCGGCTGATGCGGCGGCTCGGCATGCGGCAGGAGGCACGCCATGTCGAGAGTTACAGGTTCAAGGGGGAGTGGGCCGACCAGCTCGTCTTCGCGATCCTGGCCCGCGAGTGGCAGGCCCGCACACCACTGTCGTGATCGTGCACGACGGCGACGTGCGGGCCTGTCGAATCCTCAGACCTGGCGGCCGAGCCACTCCCGGTAGGAGCTGGGCGCGATGACGGCGTCGTCGCCGGCGACGAGGACATCGCCGGGCACGGCGGCGAACATGCCAGCGGCGTTGTCGGTGGTCACGGTGCGCTGGTCACCGCGGGCGGCGAGAGTGATCCGCCCCAGCTCGTCGAGGGCGAAGACGTCGGGCCCGGCGACGTTGCGGACGCCCTGCAGCGGCGCGCCCATGGTGACCTCGGCGACAGCCTGCGCCACGTCGGCGGCGGCCATCGGCTGCACCGGCGTGCTGGGCAGGCGGACGGTGGTGTCGTCGGCCGTCCAGGACAGGATCGCCTCGACGAACTCGAAGAACTGGGTGGCGCGGACGATCGAGTACGGAACGGGGCCGGCCTTGAGGATGTCCTCCTGGAGGACCTTGGCGCGGTAGTAGTCCAGGTCGGGCACCTGGTCGACGCCGACGATGGAGAGGATCACCGCGTGACCGACGCCCGCGCGAGCGGCGGCGGCCAGCAGGTTGTCCATCGTGGTCTGGAAGAAGGCGGGCGAGGCTTCGTCGAAGGTCGGCGAGTTCGTCAGGTTGACGACGACCTCGGCGCCGGCGAGCCCGTCGGACAGGCCCTGCCCGGTGAGCAGGTCCACCCCGGTGGACGGCGAGAGTGGCACCGCCTCGTGACCCGCGGCCTGCAAGATCTTGACGACCTGTGACCCGATGAGACCGGTCCCGCCCAGTACGGCGATCTTCATGCCCGTGCACCTTCCCGTGACTGTGTGGTCGTTTGTCCGGCTGCTGAAACGCCCGCCGATACTCGGACCTCTTCTGTCCGAGAACTATACTCGGACACGATGAGTCCGGGTAGCGGGGTGACTAGGGTGACGTCATGAAGATGTCCGGCGGTGTCGAGTGGGCGTTGCACTGCTGCGTGGTGCTCACGGCCAGCAACACGCCCGTTCCGGCGGCGAAGCTCGCGGAACTGCACGACGTCTCCAGCAGCTACCTCGCCAAGCAGCTCCAGTCGCTGGCCCGCGCCGGCCTGATCCACTCCGTGCAGGGCAAGTCGGGCGGCTACGTGCTGACCCGCGCGCCGGAGAGCATCACCCTGCTCGACGTGGTCCGGGCCGTCGACGGTCCCGGCCCGTCCTTCGTCTGCACGGAGATCCGCCAGCGCGGCCCCTTCGCGGCCCCGGCCGACTCCTGCACCACGCCGTGCCCGGTCGCCCGAGCGATGTGGGCGGCCGAGGACGCGTGGCACCAGGCCCTCGCGGCGGTCACGATCGCCGACCTCGCCCGCGACGTCGACGCCAACTCCGGCCCCGAGGCCCTGGTCGGCATCCAGGCCTGGCTGACCGGCGGAGCCGGCTGACCTGCCCTGACCGGCGGAGCCGGTTGGCCTGCCCTGACCGGCGGAGCCGGCTGACCCCTGGGCACGGTCAGCCGGTGTGGCGTACCTCGGTGTCCCAGATCTGCGCCCACGGACGCCGCAGCCCTCGGCACACGTGGATCGGGCCGCCGTTCTCGTCGTTCTCCACTTCGACGCGCTGGTCCACCTGCCCGGCGAGCGTGCACCGCTCGAACCAGGTGTTCAGCTGGTCGGGGCGCTCCCAGCCGACCGCGATGACCACGTCCGCGTCGGCGGGCGGGCGACCGAAGTCGACCATGCTGTTGTGCCCGGAGTATGCCCGCGGCAGACCGCGCGCCGGACCGTACCGGGCCACCGCGCCGGCCTCGCCGTAGTTGCCGGTCAGGACGACCGCCCGCGAACGCTCCTGCGGCGGCAACCCACGATGGACGGCGGCGAGAGAGTCGGCGAACTCCGGCCAACCGATCGTCTCGCCGGCGTCGTAGTTGACGTCGACCACGAAACCGGGCAACCGGTCGGCCGGCAGCACCGGCAGCAGCAGCACGACGTTGGGCAGCAGGAACGGCACCACGCCCAGCGCGAGCAACCCGCGACGCCACCAGACCGACCCGCGCGAGGCCCACCCCACGGTGACCAGCGCCCCGGCGGCGGTGAGGACCAGCAACAGTGGCGCGTCGTAGTAACCCTTACCGCCGGCGGTCAGCACGATGGCGACCACCACCAGCCACGACCAGCCCACCGCCCGGTAGGCCCGCCACGCCGGCCGGCGGAGCAACGCGACGAGGCCGGCGATCCAGATCGGTACGGCGTACGGGCTGATGATGACGAAGTGGAGGATGAGCGCGTCGCGCCGACCACTGTAGGAGCTGTCGCCGCCGGAGATGGACGCGGCCACGCCGAGCTGCGGAAAGCCGTGCGACGCCTGCCAGATCAGGTTCGGTGCGGCCAGCAGCACGGTGATTCCGGCGGCGACGAGCACCCAGCGTTCGCGCAGCAGCCGACGCGGCCCGGCGATGAGCACCCCGGCGACCAGGCCCACGGCCAGCAACGCCGGCAGCAGCTTGCTGAGCATGCCCACACCGAGCGCCAACCCGATGCCCAGCGCCCACCGGCTGTCACCGGTGCGCAGCAACCGCACCATGCACCACGCCGCGACCAACCAGACCAGCAGGTCGACGGTGGTGGTGCTGAGCAGGTGACCGCTGGCGAGCACGATGCCGGACAGCGCGGCGAGCACCGCCGCGAAGATCTGCGCGCCCCGGCCGGCGCCCAGCTCACGGGCGATGGCGGCGACCAGCAGCACCGCGCCGCCGGCCAGCACCGCCGAGGGGGTACGCAGCACCACCAGGTTGCCCGGGGCGATCGTGTCGAGCAGCCGAGCCAGCGCCGGGACCAGCGGCCCCTGATCGACGTAGCCCCAGTCGAGGTGCCGGCCGGCGAGCAGGAAGTACAACTCGTCGCGGTGATAGCCGTAGCGGCCGGCGAGCAGCAGCAGCGTCGCGGTGGTGGCGGCGGCCACCAACCACGGGCCGCGTGTGCGCGCGCCGGGCTCCGGAGGCTGCCCCGGCGGTGGCGACTGGGCCGGCTGGTGCGGTCGGTCGATGTCGATCGCGGGCTCGCTCACCCGCTCATGATGACCGGCGGCGCCGTCGCGTGGGTGCCCCCACGGCGTTCGGCACTGGCCCGAATGCGGGTGGTCGGGGCGGATGCGAAGATCAGCTTTGTCACTCGGACCGAAAGGACGATATGCGCTATCGCACTCTGGGCAGCACCGGCACCGTGGTGTCCACCCTGTGTCTGGGCACGATGACCTTCGGCGCGGAGACCGACGAGGCCGGCAGCTTCGCCCAACTGGACCGGTTCGTCGAGGCCGGTGGGACGTTCATCGACACCGCCGACGTCTACTCCGCCGGTGTCTCGGAGGACATCGTCGGGCGCTGGCTGCGCAGCCGACCCGACCTGCGTGACCGCCTGGTGATCGCCACCAAGGGGCGGTTCCCGATGGGCCCGGGGGCGAACGACGCCGGCCTGTCCCGGGTGCACCTCACCCGCGCCCTGGACGCCAGCCTGCGGCGGCTCGGCGTCGAGGCCATCGACCTGTACCAGGCGCACGCCTGGGATCCGCTGACCCCGCTGCCGGAGACGCTGCGGTTCTTCGACGACGCCGTCAGCGCCGGCAAGATCCGCTACGCGGGGGTCAGCAACTTCACCGGTTGGCAGTTGCAGAAGGCCGCCCTGCTCACCCAGCACCTCAACCTCACCCCGATCGTGACCCTGCAACCGCAGTACAACCTCTTGGCCCGGGAGATCGAGTTCGAGCTGGTGCCGGTCTGCGAGAACGAGGGCATCGGCATCCTGCCCTGGTCACCGCTCGGCGGCGGTTGGCTGACCGGCAAGTACCAGCGCGACAGCACTCCCACCGGCGCGACGCGGCTCGGCGAGAACCCGCAGCGCGGCGTCGAGGCGTACGCGGGTCGCAACGGCGAGGAGCGCACCTGGCGGGTGCTCGACGCGGTCCGCCAGATCGCCGGGGAACAGGGCGCGTCCATGTCGGCGGTGGCGCTGGCCTGGCTGGCGGCCCGACCGGCGGTCACCTCGGTGATCCTCGGCGCGCGTACCACCGAACAGCTCGACGACAACCTGACCGCCGCCGACCTGGTCCTCGACGCCGAGCAGATGCGACTGCTGGACGAGGCGAGCGCCCCGCTGGTGGGCGACTACCCGTACGGCGGCGCGGGTGTGCGCCAGCGCGCCCGCGACCTACCGACCGGGTCATGACGTCGTTCCCCGAGCCCACCAACCCAGCGGGCAGCCGAAGCGAGATCTTCCTGCGTTACCTGGACTACTTCCGCGATTCCGTTATGGACAAGGTGTCGACGTTGGACGAGCCGGAGCTGCGGCGCAGCCGGCTGCCGTCCGGGTGGACCCCACTGGAGCTACTGAAACACCTGCGGTACGTCGAGCTGCGCTGGATCGAGTGGGGTTTCCAGGGCCGGGACGTCGCCGAACCGTGGGGCGACCGCCGCGACGACCGCTGGTACGTCTCCCCGGACGAGACCCGCGCGGATCTGGTGGCGGCGCTGCGCGCGCAGGGCGCGCACACCACAGCCGTGGTGACGGCACACGACCTGGCCGAGATCGGTGCGCCGGGCTCGCGGTGGCGAGGCGCGGACCCGGCGTCGCTGGAGCGGGTGCTGTTCCACCTGGTGCAGGAGTACGCTCGCCACCTGGGCCACCTCGACGTGGTCACCGAACTCGCGGGCGGCCCGACCGGAGAGTAAGAAAAGCGAGAGCTTCAGAAGAGCGGACTCCATGAAGTTCCTTCTCACGTCGTCGGGCATCTGCAACCCGAGCATCTCCGACGCGCTCGTCGACCTACTGGGCAAGCCGATCGCCGAGTCCAAGGCACTGTTCGTCCCCACCGGCGTCTACCCCTTCCCCGGCGGAGGTGAGAGGGCATGGAAGGCGATTCACGGCCAGGCTCCCATCCCGCTGTGCCAGCTGGGCTGGAAATCCCTGGGGCTCTTGGAGCTCACCGCGCTGCCGACCATCCGAGAAGAGAACTGGGTCCCGGCGGTCCGGGAGGCCGATGCCCTCCTCGTCTGGGGCGGCGATGTGCTGTACCTGACCTACTGGCTGCGCCAGTCGGGCCTGGCTGACCTCCTGCCGTCACTGAGTGACACGGTTTATGTGGGGGTCAGCGCCGGGAGTATCGCGGTCACCCCGTACAACTGCGACGCCGAATTCGACCTTGGATTCGTCCCTGTCGGCAGCGACATGGGGCAGGGCGCCGACCGGGCGCTGGGGTTGGTGGATTTCACGCTGTACCCCCACCTCAATCATCCGGACATGGCGGACGCCGAGCTGTCCCACATCCAGAAGTGGGCGTCCGGAATTCCGGTACCGACTTACGCCATCGACGACAACACCGCCCTAAAGGTGGTCGATGGCACCGTTGACGTCGTCTCCGAAGGTGACTGGAGACTGATCAACCCCTGACCGAGGGCGGTCCGCAACTCGCGGGAAAGCAATCGGCCGACGACATGCGCCTGCTCACCCGATCTACTCGATTGTCGGCGCGGATGGTGTCGGTGTCGCACCATCCGCGTCGACGCGGCGCATCGCCCGCGGCAGTCGCAGCGCGACGACGCCGGTGGCCACCAGGCCGCCGACGCCCGCGACGATCAGGGTCACCGGCGCGGACGTGGCGTCCAGCAGGACGCCACCGGCGAGGTAGGACGCCGCGGCGGCGACCCCGATCGCACCGTACAGATTTCCGAAGACCCGGCCGAGCATGCCCGCCGGCACCGTACGTTGCAGCAGCGTGCTGGAGGCGACGTCCATGGCCGCCAACCCGAACCCACGGACGGCCTGCAGGGCGATCGCGGCGGCGACGGCCCAGGCGAGACCGGTCAGCAGGTTGCCGACACTGCTGACAGCGAAGCCCACGATCAGCAGCAGCGGCATCGACGCCCGGGTGCCCCACCTGGACAACATGGCGTAACCGGCCACGAGTCCGACCCCGACCGCGCCCAGCAGAAGCCCGACCGCGGAGTCACCGACGTGAAAGGTCTTCTGGGCCAGCAGCACCAGCGCCACGTCGTCGACCCCGTTGAAGGCGACCACCGCGGTGAAGCCCAGGAAGATCACCCGCACTGTCGGGACACTCAACAGATAACCGATGCCCGCTTTGGCCTGTCGCAGCAGGGATGGCTGGCGCCCGTCGCCGGCTGCCGCCGGAAGTGAGGGGAGCGTGGCGAGCAACGCGGCCGAGACCAGGAACGACACGGCGTCGACGAGCAGCACACCACGCAGCCCGACCAACGGGAACAGGGCCGCGGCGAGGAGGGGGCCGACCGCATCTGCTCCGTTGGAGCCGAACCCGATTGTGGAGTTGGCGGTTTCCAGGTCACCGTCGGCGACCAGAGCGGGCACCGCCGCCCGAGACGCCGGTTGGAAGATCTGCGATGCGGTGGCGCGAATCGCGACGAGGGCCAGCAGCACCGGCAGCGAAGGCATTGTCAGCACGATGACCAGCAGGACCGCCGCCTGGATGAGTTCGCAGACGACCATCAGCCGCCGGAGATTGAGCCGATCGGCGAGGGCGCCGGTGAAGGGACCCAGCAGGGACGGCGCGAAATCTCCGACAAGGAGCAGCAGCGCGACTGCCAGCCCCTTACCCGTCGTCTCGGCGACGTGGAACATCAGCGCGACAAGGCCGAGTGAATCGCCCGCGTACGAGACGAGCCTTGCCGAGAAGAGGGCCCGGAATGGCCTGTTGCGCCGAAGCAGCTGGGTGGGACGCAACGACGCAGCGTCTGCCGTGGCGGACGCTGCGTCGGACATCGCGAATCTCCCCTACGGCACCGTGCACCGACCGGCCTGTGGGTGAAGGTAGTCAGTCAAGCGTCGGTGAGCGCGGTATTTACGGTTGTCGGGCAGCTGGCTCAGGGAGCGACCGAGACGTTGGTGGTGGTCCCGTTGGCGTCGGTGACCCGTACGTCGGTGGCGGTCGCGGGCAGGAGTGCCGCGTCGCGGCCGGCGTCCTGCCACTGGCCGTCGCCGACCCGGTAGCTCAGCGCCGACCCCTCGGCCGCGACGACAACGCCCTGGTTGTCGGGCAGTCGTAGCCGCACGGGCAGGGGTGCCGACCAGTCCGCGGTCGTGCTCGCCACCGCCTCGAACGGAAGGTATTTGCGGGCGAGCAGCGCGATGACGTGGGACGGTTCGTCGTCGTACTGGACGGTTTCCACGAGGAGCCGCCGGCCGTCGGGGGTTGCCCCGTAGACCCACAGTAGGGGAGAGCCGTCGTGCGTGTGCGCTCCGGCAGGGTCGAGGTATTCGGCGAGGGCTTCGGTTGGCGCATTCACTCCCTTGGCAGCCGGGTCGATGCCCCAGACCTGCTCCGCGCCGGGCAATGTGTGACGAATCAACGGCGGCTCCGGCCGGTTCTTGTTGCCGGGGAAGTAGATCTCGCTGGTGCCCTCGATGCGCATCGCGTTCCGCCGTTCAACGGGGGTCCGGGAGAGCGCGATGGTGAGCTTCGTGCGCTGTGGCGGCACCGACAACACCGCTGCGCCGTCTCGGAACGCCACCGGCTCGAAGGTCCGCTGGATCTTGCCATCGGGCGCTCGCCGCAGTTGCGGGGAGAACTCCACCGGTTGCCCGGAGTCGAGCACAAGAAGCACGTCGCGCTGCGGCCCGAGCAGTACCGCCTGCTCGACGCCGTCCGTTCCGGTATCGGTGACCTGCGTCAGGGTGCCGACGCGCGGCCCGTCGGCTGTGGGTTTGACGAACCCCATCGTCATGCCGTGCACGCTACGTTGGGCGACGTAGGCGGCCGGGCCAGCAGGCGTTCGTCCTGCCCACACGATGTTCGGCTCGCCGCGCGGCCGATCATCGGCCTCCTTGGTGCCGCGCTGCCACGCCTCGCGGACCTGCCGCAGGTACCCTTCGTCGGCGGCCAGATCACCGCGAGTGGGCTCGTCCAGCAGCGGCGAGGCGACAGGTGCGTCTCCGGCGTTGCCGGGCAGGTCGAGGACGCCGGCCACGGGCACGGCCACCACGGCCGCGCAGACCGCCGCCAACACGGCCCGGCGGCGGACCACCCGTCGCCGCCCGCCCTGACGCACCTGATCGAGCAGGCCCGGTGGGCTGACCAGGTCATCCGTCGCGCGATGCAGGATGGCGCGCACGTCACTGTCGTTCATGGTCATCGCGAACTCCCGGTTCCAGTGATGGGCATGACGAGACTCGATCCGGCCAGCACCTCGCGCAGCCGAGCCAGCCCACGCGAGGAGTGACTCTTCACCGCTCCCTCGGAGCAGCCCATCGCCGCCGCGACGTCGACGACCGGCAGGTCTTCCAGGTACCGGAGCACGACAGCGGCCCGCTGCCGAGCGGGCAGCGCCCGCAGCGCCCCGACGACCAGCTCGCGAACCGCCACCACCTCGGCGTGGTCCCGGGCCACCCCGTCGTGGTCACCCAGTGACTGCTCCGGACGCCGGGCACGCCAGCGCCACCTGTTGATCGACCGATTGACCAGCGCACGTCGCGCGTACGCCTCCGGGCTGCTCTGCACCCGACGCCAGCGCACATACATCTGCTCCAGCACCTCCTGAAGCAGGTCCTCCGCCGCGTGCCGGTCCCCGGTCAGCAGGAAGGCAACGCGCAACAGCACCCCCGACCGTGTGCGGACGAAGTCGTCGAACTCCGCTCCACGCGAATCCCTCATCTGACCTCCTGGCCTCGTCAACCAGCAAGACACCACCTCGGCTCACGAGGTTTACCGGGGCCAGGATTAATGCCTTCAGTAGGGGCAGTTGCGCTTGTCGCGCAGCATCTGCGCGTACTCCGCTCCGGTGATGCGCAGCCGATCGGTCTTGCTGCCGTCCTTGGCCCGACAGCCATTGAACGGATTGAGGTAGACCCAGGTGTAGGCCGAGTCGTCCGCGCGTCCGGTCACCTCGAACGGCTTGTCGCCGGGTGCCGAAATCACCATGGTCTGGCGTCGTCCGTCGGCGAGGTAGTCCAACTCCAGCCGCCATCGGCAGTGCTGCTTGGCACTGAGCGCTCGTACCTGAATGACGTTCTTCTCACCTCTGGGCAGGGTGATCTTGTGGGTGGCGAAGAACGGGGCCCCGGCATCCTCGCCATCCGGGTCCTCGACGAGCATGCGGGGATTCGGTCGGTCCACGTGTGTCACGAGGACAACCTTCTTGGAGTCGCCCTGCGAGGGGTTGGACTCCTGGGTCCCGGTGAGCGGGGGCCGGCAGGGCTCGACGAGGACGGGCCGGAGTTCGACGGCCTCGACGGCCTCCTCCCGCGTGCCGACGAGCGTGACCTCCCAGGTGCTCCGGTCGATGTCGACCGCGTCGGCCTCGACCGTCGGATCGTCCGGCCGCGCGGCGTCCAGGCGAACCAGGTCCGCGCCGGCGGGGTAGACGTAGGCGGTCGCACCCTCCTGCGGATAGGGAACGTGCTTCAGGTCCAGGACGACGACAGGCCCCCGGCCGGCCAACTCCTCGGCCAGCTCGTTCGCCGGCTTCCACTGGTTGATCATGCCGAGCACCACGGCGCCGAGCCAGGTGGCGACGGCACCGACCACTATCGTCAGCAGCCAGGTGACGGGACGTTTCCACCAGGCGACGGCGGCCGACGCGGGCGGCGACACCGGGGCCGGGGTACGCGCCTTGCGAGGACGCGGGCGCTTGTTACGTGGACTCATGGACCGGGGTCTCCTGCGAATCGATGGACGTGGCGGTGCCGAGGAGCCGACGGGCCAGCAGCACTGCCAGCGCGACGAGCCAACCCCAGGCCGCACCGAAGCGCAGCGAGGAGGTCAACTCCTTGCCCAGGGACTCCCAGGGCGCGCAGCCGGTGGGGGAGCCCGAGACCGCGCAGTCGACGAGGACATCGGACGTCGCGGTCAGCGCGCACGCCGCGATCGTGGCACCCCAAGAGACGACGACGAGCCCGAGGCGCTGCCCGGAGGTCGGCAGGCCGCTGAGCAGCACCCACAGCAGGAACCACAGCACCAGCAGCAGGGCGAGCGCGAGCACCGACCTGTGCACCCACACGTCCCTGGACAGCGGATTCGGCTCGATCTCGTGCGTCAGCCGGTACTCCACGTCATCGCGTACGCGTGGCGGCGGCGACAGGGCGGTGCGGTACAGGAATTCCCTGAGCAGCCCCAGGAACCCTCTCCCCGAATAGCTGTCCCACACCGCCTGCGTGCCGTTGACCAGCGTGAGCACCAGCACCGGAAGGATGCCGGCCAGGGCAAGGTTCGCGCCGCGTCCTCGCACGTCGCCAATCAGCGGAACGCGGGCTGCTGGCTCCGTCTCCTCGGTCTCGTCTTCGCCACCACCGTCGGCGGTGTCCTTGCGCAGACGGCCCAGCAGCAGGATCGCCAGGCTGGTGCCACCGACCAGGAATGCGTTCGTCACCGCCAACAGGCAGCCGAGAAAGAGAGCGTCCGACGTCCAGCCCGTCAGCGTCAGGTGCGCGCTGGCGAGGAGCGTGGAGTGGTCCAGTGCCTCGTTGGCGTACCAGCCGGCGGGGGCGCTGTGCACACGGACCACGAGGGTGGCCCACCAGAGCAGGTCCCCGATTGCCGTGGCGGTGAGGGCGGCGGCCGCGCCGGTCATCGCCGCGATGAACGGGTGCGTCTGTCGGGTGACGAGCCCGCAGGCCAGGTACGTCGACACCGCGATCAGCATGATCACGACCCAGCGGATCAGGGGCGTCACCGCGTCCATCATCGGAGCGGTCGTGGTGTCGAGGGGGGCGAAGAAGACGATCCCCTTCGCGATGAGCGTCGGGAAGTCGACGGCGGTCCGCGTGACGGTCAACGACTCCGTCATCGAGCGCACCTCGACGGTGACCCCCAGGTAGATCAGGATGGCGTGCACCGCGGCGAGCACGGCGACCACAATCCTGAATGGCCGGCTCATTTCGCCGGCCTCATCCCGGGGCGGGTCGTCACGCCGTCAGTCTTCCGCATTGCGCTGATGTGTACAGACCCCTGAAGGTTGCCGACGAAGCCTCAGCGGGTCTCCGCCCAGCCGACGAAACGCGGGGTCAGGTCGGGCAAAGCGATGCCCGGGTTGAGCTGGGCGAGATCGGCGGCGGCTTCCTCTTGGACCTTCGCCAGGTGGATCAACAGGCCCGGCCGATCCTCGCGGTACTGGCCGAGGAGGCGTAGTTTCGCCGCCGAGCACGGCCACAGGATGCCGCAGGCCGGGCAGCGCCACGACGGCCGCAACGGGGAGTGGTTCGGACGCTCGGGCATCAGCCCACCGCCACCGTTGTGCGGTGCGAGACCGCTGTGGACCGGCGGGCCTCGAGCCGCACCCCGCCGCGCATCACGAACAACTCGCGCCGCGCGACCGCTCCGCCTTTCCTGCCAAGCTCGTACGCGTCGAGCCAGAGCCAACCGTCGTAGGTGTGCCGGTCGGGCAACTCGCGGATGACCCGGACGACGATCGGCCTACTGAATTGGACGCTCGCGGCGGTGGTCAGCAGGACCACGTCACCGGCCCTGAGAGCGCCGCACCGTACCTCGTTCGGCATAGCTTCTCCTCCTCGTCGCAGCACCGTCTACACCGCACTTTGCCGGGGGTTGCTGGACAAACACACAGCGTTAACTAATCTCTTCAGAGCAGCGGATTTGTTCCAGGGGAGGGACGGCATGAACCACGCCTTTGTCGCAGCGCTGGCCGCGGCGGGTCACACCGCCGAGAGCCTCGCAGGTCAGCTCGGCGTGCACCCGAAGACCGTCGCCAGGTGGGCAAACCCGGGGCACATTCCCCAGAGCCGACACCGTGCGACGGTGGCCGGGCTGTTGGCGAAGGACGCCGACGCGCTGTGGCCGGACGTGGTCCGTCGCCGTGAGCCGGTGTGGTTCCGGCCGTGGGTCGACCTCGAACGCGAGGCCGTGACGCTGCGGTCGTTCGAGCTGACGTGGGTGCCCGGGCTGTTACAGACCGAGGCGTACGCCCGGGCGACCCTGGCCGGTGGGGTGCTGACACCGGAGGCGGTCGCCGAGTTCGCCGAGGCGCGGATCAACCGGCAGGCAATTCTCGGCCACAGCGGCGGACCCCTGCTGATCGCCGTGCTCGACGAGGGAGTGTTGCGGCGACGCGTCGGCGACGATCGCACGTTGATGGCGGTGCAACTCGCCCGCCTGCTCGGGCACGCCGAGGCGGGCACCGTGCAGCTGCACATCGTCCCGGCGGACGCGCCCAGCTACCCCGGGCTCGACGGCCCGTTCACCATCGCCGACATGCCGGACGGGTCGCGGGTCGCGCACGTCGACAGCGCGGCACGGGCGCAGATCCTCGATCAAACGTCGGATCTTGTTAGCCTGGAGCGACGGTGGGAGCGTATTCGCGGCGAGGCCCTGCCCCGAGGGCGTTCGTTGGAACTTCTCAGAGAAGCGGCAGCATCATGGACATGACCGGTGCGCGGTGGCGGAAGAGCACGAGGAGTGGCGGCAACGGTGGCAACTGTGTCGAGGTTGCCGACAACCTTCCGGGCGTGGTCCTGGTTCGCGACACGAAGGACCGCGACGGCGGCACGCTGACTTTCAGCCCTCAGTCGTGGCGGGGCTTCGTCGCGATGGCACGCGACGCCGGCTGACCGACCACTCGACAAGGGCTCCCTGGAGCCCCTGTCGTGTTCAGCCGGGCCGTCGGCCGCCGCGCACCGGCGATCGATCTGATCAACGGACGGCAGCGGGTTCGGTCGGTTGCGGTTGGGGCGTCGCCGGCCAGGTGAGTCGGCGTACGCCGGGGACGAGCGCGGTGCCCGCGCAGGAGGCGAGGACCAGCAGGCCGGCGGCGGCCAGGGGGACGCCTGCGCCGAACGCGTCGGCGGCCAGCGGGGCCAGCGCGTAGCCCAGCGGCATGGCGCCCAGCGACACCAGCCAGTCGTACGAGGTGACCCGGGCCAGGACCTCCGGCGGGAAGTGGTGCTGCACGACTGTCTCCCACACCGGGTTGAGGTAGCCGAGGGCGGTCAGCGCCACCGCGTAGGCGGCGATCACCGCGGGGGCGGGGGCGGCGACGGCGAGCAGGAACAGCGGCGCGGCGTAGCAGGCCAGGCCGAGGTTGGCCAGCAGCACCGGCCGGTGCAGCCGCACCCGCCCGGCCAGCAGCGATCCGGTGAGCATCCCGATCGCGCCGGCCTGCAACAGCAGCACCCAGGTTGTCTCGCCACCGAGGCGGTCGATGGCGACGGCCGGCCCGAGGGTCATCAGCACGGCGGCGGCGCCGTTCCACACGCCGTGCCCGAGCAGGCTGGTCCAGAACCAGTCGCGGACGCGCACCTCGCCGAAGCCGTGCCGCAGGTCGGCGAGGACGGAACGGCGGGGCACCGGCACGTGGCGGACCCGCACCAGCGCGAGGAGCGCGGCGCTGAGCGCGAACGAGGCACCGTCCAGGATGAACGCCCAGCCAGGCCCGGCGGCCCAGATCAGCGCGCCGGCCAGTGCCGGCCCGGCGAGACGGCTGGTGTTGGCGGTGATCCCCATCAGGGCGTTGGCCCGTTGCCGGTCGGCCGGCTCAACGATGCCGGCGACCAGCGGAGACGCGGTCGGAATGGCGAACGCCGAGGCGGTGCCGCCGAGTGCGGACGCCACGACCACTGTGGTCAACGACGGGTCGCCGCCGAGCAGCTCCACGCCGACCGCGACCTGGGTCACGCAGCGGACCAGGTCGGCCAGCAGGGCGACCCGGCGGGCGTCGAACCGATCGGCCACCACACCGCCCAGTGGCAGCAGGAGCAGCCGGGGGACGACCGCCGCGGCGAGGACGACGGCCAGCGCGCCGGTGGAGCCGGTGGCGCGCAGCACGGCCAGCGCCAGCGCGGCGGGCACCACCGCGTCGCCGACGGCGGAGATGGTGCGACCCAGGAACAGCAGCCGGAAGGAGTGGTTGCGCAGGGGGTGAGCCATAACCGCAATGTACTTCGACATCGAATATTTCGGCAATGAATATTTCGGCGCAGAGGTAAGCTGGCGCGATGACCACCACCCCGGACGCCGTCGACGAGCACATCGAACGCTGGCTCCCCGTGGTGCCCGACCTCGACGCGGACGTCGAGGGGGCCGTGACCAGGATGATCCGGCTGACCCGGCACCTGCGGGCGGTCAAGGAGCGGGTCCTGGTCGACCTCGACCTGCCGGCCCACGAGTACGACACCCTGCACGCCCTGGCCGGCCGCCGGGGCCGGGCGGCACCCTCGGACCTCGCCGCGGACCTCACGATGGCCCCCGCCTCGATCACCGCGCGGGTGGACGCGCTGCTGCGGCGGGGCTTCGTGCGCCGCATTCCGTCGACAGTCGACCGTCGTCGAGTCGACGTGGAGCTCACCGAGGCGGGTCAGGCCGCGTGGCGCGGGGCGATGGAGGTCCAGGGCGCCGAGGAGCACCGTCTGCTCGGCGCGCTCAACGCGACCGAACGGCGACACCTCTCCGACCTGCTGCGCCGGGTGCTGCTCGTCGCCGAACAGCCGCCGAGCACGCCGAAGGTCGAATGAGCATGCCGAAAAACGCCTGGCGGCCCGCGTACCGCTGATGGAAGGGTGACCGGCGTGACTGCGCATGCGCTGGCCGGAGCCCTGGCCGACGACGGACGGCGACGCATCTTCGCGGCGATCGTGCTGGGTGCGACAAGCGCGACCGAGGTCGCCGAGCGGGCCGGCCTGCCGGCGCGGGTGGTGCTCACCGGGGTCCGCCGGCTCACCGACGCGGGCCTCGTCACCGGCGCGGACGGGGCGCTCGCGGCCGACGACGCGTCGCTGCGGGCGACCGCGCGCGACAGCCGCCCGGCCGACGCCGCCGACCCCGCCGCCGACCCGGTGCTGCGGACCTTCTTGCGCGGCGACGTCCTGGTGGGTCTGCCGGCGCAGCGGGGCCGACGGCGGGTCCTGCTGACGCACATCGCCGAGCAGTCGTTCGAGCCGGGCACCCGCTACCCGGAGCGGGCCGTCGACGACGCGCTCAAGCCGTGGTGCGCCGCGGGAGGGTCGGATCACGCGACGCTGCGCCGGTACCTGATCGACGAGCAGTTGCTCACCCGCGAGCAGGGCATCTACCAGCGGCTCTGATCGTCCGCCGCGCGAACCGTCCCGTCGTCGAGGATCTTGCTAGCCTCGGCGCATGACCTCCTGCACGCCCTCCGACGGCCCGCCGGACCTGTTGTTCCTGCTTTCCTGGGCGAGCCACGCCCTGCAGACCGAGCACGCCGCAGGGCTGGCCGAGCTGGGCATCTCGCCGCGGGCGCACTACGTGCTGGCGCAGGCCCGCACCGGTGACCTGACCCAGCGGGAGATCGGCGAGCGGTGCGGTGTGGACAAGACCACGATGGTGGTGACGCTCGACCAGTTGGAGCGGGCCGGGCTGGCCGAGCGGCGTCCGGTGCCGACGGACCGGCGTGCCCGGCTGGTGGCGGTGACTCCGGCGGGGGAGCAGGTGCTGCGGCAAGCGCAACAGGTGGTCCAGCGCATCCAGGACGACCTGCTCGCGACCCTGCCCGAGCAGGATCGGGAGGTGTTCCTGCGGGCGCTCCTGGCCCTGGTGGGCGGACCACTTGCCAACACCTCCCCGTACGCGCCGGGGGCCCGCTCCGGCTGTTAGTTCTGACAAAGATAGTTCCGAACAAGACTATCTGTTACGGTCGTACTCGTTCGTTTCCCCTGAACGAGGAGCCGTCATGAGCGCAGCCACCGTCACGACCCCCGCCCCCTCACCACTGCGCCGCCGCGCCCTCGGTGTCGCCGCCGCCGTCGTGGCACCCCTGGCGATCTGGGCGATCGGCGCGCTGGCCGGAGTCGACTACACCGTCGAGAGCCCGGGTCAGCCCGCCACGGTCATCGGAGCCGGCGCGATCGTCATGATCGCCCTGGGGGCCGCCCTGCTCGGCTGGGCGGCGCTGGCGCTCCTGGAGCGGTTCGCCACCCGGGTCGCCCGACCGGTCTGGACCTCGCTCGCCGTCGTCGTGACGCTGCTGTCCTTCGTTCCGCTGCTCGGCGTGGAGGCCACCGGCGGCGCCAAGCTGGCCCTCGGCGCGACGCACGTGGCCGTGGCGGTCGCGTTGATCGCCCTGCTGCCCCGCCGCCGCCGGTAGGCGGCCCGTTGGTACCCCCGCCCACCTCGTGTCGCGCTGGCCACGGGGTGGGCGAAACCCTCGGGAGTTGAGGCGGCGAGGTTGTTAACATCGCCGTCATGGCACGAGGTATCTGGTCGCAGAAGGTTCGCTCCGCCCGCTGACGGCGGCGCCTTCCTTCTGCTGAATTCGCGCCCGCCGTCCCGGTTCCCGCCGGGCGGACGTTAACTGCTGCCCGGCTCCATCGCGAGCTGCGGAGCACCGTTGAACCTCACCCCGAACCCCACAACCATCTCCCTGCCCATCGAGGCCGGCGGCAGCGCGCACGTGCGCGCCACCACCATCACCGTGACCCGCGGGTCCCGGCGTGTGCTGAACGACGTCTCGGTCACCGTCTCCGCCCGGTCACGGGTGGCGGTCGTTGGCGAGAACGGTCGCGGCAAGACGACACTGCTGCACGTCCTCGCCGGGCTGATCACGCCGGACGACGGCACCGTCCAGCGGGCCGGCACGATCGGACTGGCCCGCCAGGAGCTGTCCGCCCGCGACGGCGAGACGGTCGGCACCCTGACGTCCGAGGCGCTGGCCGCGTCGCTCGCGGCCCTTGAGGCGCTGGACGAGGCGACCCTCGCTCTGACCGACGGCGATCCGAGCGCCGAGGACCGCTACGCCGCCGCGCTCGACGCCGCCACCCGGCTCGACGCGTGGGACGCCGAACGCCGTGTCGACGTGGCACTGGAGGCCCTGCACGCCTGTACCGACCGCGGCCGTCCCCTGTCGACGTTGTCGGTCGGGCAGCGTTACCGGGTACGGCTGGCGTGCCTGCTCGGCGCGCGGCACGACACGCTGCTGCTCGACGAGCCAACCAACCACCTCGACGCCGATGGCCTGGACTTCCTGACCCGCCGGCTACGCGAGCACGACGGCGGTCTCGCGATCGTCAGCCACGACCGCGCGCTGCTGCGCGACGTCGCGGACAGGTTCCTCGACCTCGACCCCACCCACGACGGCAGGGCGCGCCTCTACGCCGGCGGCTACGACGCCTGGCAGGACGCGCGGCGTCGCGAGCGGGAGCACTGGGAGCAGGAGTACGAGGAGCAGCAGGCCGAGCGTCGACGGCTCCAGGACGCGGTGTCGAAGGCCCGCGACCGGCTCTCCACTGGCTGGCGGCCGGACAAGGGGACCGGCAGGCACCAGCGTCAGTCCCGCGCGCCGGGTGTCGTGCAGGCCCTGAACCGGCAGCAGGACGCACTGCAGGCGCACCGGATCGACGTGCCGAAACCACCGCCGGCGCTGCGGTTCCCGGACCTTGGCGTACGACCGGGCGCGCCGCAGGTACGCGCGCAGGGCGTCGCCGTCGACGGGCGGCTTGCTGGTCCGGTCGACCTCACCATCGACGGCGGCGACCGGCTGCTCGTCACCGGGCCCAACGGCGCCGGGAAGTCCACACTGCTCGCGGTGCTGGCCGGAGCGCTCGAACCCACAAATGGTCACGCCTGGACGGCGCGGGAGGCCCGCATCGCCCGGCTCACCCAGGAGACCGCCGGGCAGGCCCCCGACCTCAGCGCCGACGAGGTGTACGCCCGCCAGGTGGGCCGGCTGGTGTCCGGCGGGGTGCTGCCCGCCGCCGAGACCGTGTCGCTCGGCTCGCTCGGGTTGCTGGACTCCGCCGCGACGCGTATGCCGGTCGGGCGGATGTCGCAGGGGCAGCAGCGGCGCCTCGACCTGGCGTTGGTGCTGGCGGGGCGGCCCACGCTGATCCTGCTCGACGAGCCGACCAACCACCTGTCGTCGACCCTGGCCGACGAGCTGACCGCCGCGGTCCGCGACACGAGCGCCGCCGTCGTGATCGCCACCCACGACCGGCAGTTGTTACGGGACCTGGCCGACTGGCCGCTGCTGCGGATCGGCGAGTCGTCGACACCGGGTGCGCGAGCCCGGGCCACCGGATAAAACCGTTGACCGGGCGGTGATGATCAACAGGTGACCACGACCGCCCGGTCCACCTGGGCAACCACAGCTGTCCGGCCCGACCACCCCGACGCGGCGCTCCTGCTGCGCGAGTACATGACCGAGATGGTCGTTCGCTATCACCGTCGCCCGGCCCTGCCCGGCGAGGTCGACGCGGCCCTGGCCGAGCTGCCCAGCGACGACCTGACCGAGCCGAGCGGGTTGCTCCTGCTCGCTCACCTCGGCGACGACCTGGCCGGCTGTGCCGGACTGCGCTGGCAACCGGGCTGGGCCGAGCTGACCCGGGTGTTCATCCGCCCCGGGCAGCGCGGCACGGGTGGGGGCGGCGCGTTGCTGGCCGCCGTCGAGGAACGGGCCCGCGCGGCCGGGGTGGACCGGATCCGGCTCGACACCCGGCACGACCTGGTCGAGGCCCGCGCCCTGTACGCCCGGCACGGCTACGCGGAGATTCCGGCGTATTCGCGGCGCCCCTACGCCGAGCACTGGTTCGAAAAGCGGCTGTTGTGAGCGGTTGACGTCGGCGCGCGGACACGCTAAATAAGAAGAGGAAGTTGAGTCACCCCGGCTCAACTCATCACCTTCGGCCAGGAGATCCGAGGAGGCATGACCATGTTGATGCGTACCGACCCGTTCCGCGAGATCGACCGGCTCGCCGAGCAGTTCTTCGGTACGGCGGCCCGTCCCGCGACGATGCACCTGGACGCCTACCGCGACGGCGACCACTTCTATGCGGCTTTCGACCTGCCCGGCGTCGATCCGGACAGCATCGACTGCACGGTCGAGCGCAACGTGCTCACCGTCCGCGCCGAGCGTCGCCGGCCCGCCGGCGACGGCGTCGAACTGGTCGCCGCCGAACGCCCGATGGGCACCTTCACCCGGCAACTCTTCCTCGGCGACACACTGGACGCCGACAAGCTGGAGGCGGGCTACGAGAACGGGGTGCTGACGCTGCGCATCCCGGTCGCCGAGCGCGCCAAGCCCCGCCGGGTGACCATCAAGGCCAACGGCGACGCCCGCCGAGAGATCAACGCCTGATCCGCCACGCTGTCGGGTGGGACCGGCGCGCCTGCACGCCGATTCCACCCGAGGCTGAGAGCCTTTTTCACATGGTGTTCTCCGACGCTCCGGTGCTCGCCCGTCCGCCCGCGCCACCGGCGCTGCCGAGCGGGCCGGTCGAGGTCACCGAGGCGTGGCTGCGCAACCGGCGGCTGTCCGAGCACACCCGCGACGCCTACCGGCGCGACGTCACCGGCTGGCTGCGCTGGTGCGCCGGCCGCGACCTCGACCCGCTGCGGGCCACGTTCCTGCACGTCAACGAGTACGCCCGCGCCCTGGAGAGCAGCCTCGGCGCCCGCAGCGGCCGCCCACTGACCCCGGCGACCGTCGCGCGCCGACTCTCGGCGCTGTCCAGTTGGTACGACTTCCTCGTCAAACTGGGCGCCGTGCCGGCCAACCCGGTCTCCGGCGCCGACCGCCCACGCGTCGACCGGGACCACTCCGCCACCGTCGGGCTCACCCCCGAGGAGGTGGACGCCCTGCTCGACGCCGCCGACGCGGACACCGGCGTGACCGCCGTACGCAACCGGGCCGCGCTCGCGCTCCTCGCCGACCTGGGTCTGCGGGTCGGGGAGCTGATCTCGCTGGACCTGACCGACCTCGGCACCGAACGCGGCCACCGCAGCGTGCGCTTCGTCGGCAAGGGCGGCAAACAACGTCGCCGCGCACTCACCCCCGGCACCGGGTACGCCCTGGACGCCTACCTGGCCCAACGGGCCGCCAGCACCGGCGTGCCGGTGCCGCAGCTCACCGGCCCACTGCTGGTCACCGCCAGCGGTGCCCGGCTGGACCGACACTCGGTGTTCCGAATGGTCCGACGGCTCGCCCGCGCCGCCGGCATCCCCGCCTGGGCGAAGCTGTCCCCACACTCGCTGCGGCACGCCTTCGCCACCACCGCCCGCTCGGAGGGCGTGCCGTTGGAGGACGTGCAGGACGCCATGGGGCACGCCGACCCGCGCACCACCCGCCGCTACGACCGGGACCGGCACAACCTCGACCGCGACCCGGCCTACGTGGTGTGGGCGGCCCGGTCGCGGCGGCGCGGCTGAGCAACGCCTGTTGCGCTGCTCAGCCGGGCAGCGCCTGCGGCGTCAGCCCTGCGGGCGGGGGCAGATGCAGAACGGCTGGCCGATCGGGTCGAGAAGCACCACCCACCGCTCACCGCCGGGCTGGAAGGCCGGCTTCGACGCGCCCGCGGCGACGAACTTGTCCTCCGCCGCGGCCAGGTCGTCGACGTAAAGATCCAGGTGAAAGCGCTTGTTGCCGGTCTCATCCGGCCAGGAGGGCGGCTGGTAACCCTCGACCAGGCCGAAGCCGATGGAGACACCACCGGACCTGATCATCGCGTACTCCGGTTGGCTGTGGGTCACCTCCCAGCCCAGCGCCTCGTGGTAGAAGGCGGCATGGCCGGCCGGGTCGGAACTGTCGAGGTTGACCATCGCGAGGTCGGCAGAAGCTGTCATCCCGGCAGTATGCCGCCGGGGCCCGACAACTCCGGTCCCGCGACGCTCGCCGTGCCCGAGTGTCAGGCCCCCGCCCTACGGTCGGCGGATGAGACACGGTCTGGAGATTTCCTGCGGCGGGGCCTCGGTCGAGGTGTCCACCCTGGTCAAGCTGGGTGAGTTGGCCGAGCGCGCCGGCTGGGACGGCGTGTTCCTGGAGGACTATCTGATCCACTACTCCGGTGCCGACCCGTTCACCTACGACCCGTGGCTGGTCCTCGCCGCGATCGCCGGGCGCACCGGCCGGGTTCGGCTGGGCACCACGGTCACGGCGGTGCCCCGGCGTCGCCCGGCGAAGTTGGCGCGGGAGGTCCTCACCCTCGACCACCTCAGCGCCGGCCGGGCCACCGTGGCAGTCGGTGTCGGCGACCCCGGCGACCCGGGTCTGGCCGCCTTCGGCGAACAGAGCGAGGTGTCCGTGCGGGCCGAGATGCTCGACGAGGGTCTCGACCTGCTGACCGGGCTGCTCAGCGGTGAGCGGGTCAGCCACCAGGGCGCCCACTACCGCGCCGACGCGGTGGCGCTGCGACCCGCGCCGGTGCAGTCACCACGAGTACCCGTCTGGGTCGGCGGGAGCACCCAGGCCGGGGCGGTGCGCCGCCGTGCGGCCCGCGCCGACGGCATCGTGCCGTACAAGCTCACCGACACCGACGGGTGGTCCGACTTCACCCCCGACGAGGTACGCGACCTGGTCGAATCCCTGCCACCGGCGCGCGCCGACGGTCAGCCGTTCGACGTGGCGATCGGCGGCCGGCGGCGCCGTGCCGACGAACAGGCCGAACGGGCATACCTCGGTGAGCTGGCCGCCGCCGGCGCCACCTGGTGGCTGGAGTTCGTCCCGGCCGGCGATCCGGCGACGATGCGCGCCGCCGTCGCCCGGGGCCCCCTGCGCTGATCGCCGAATCAGGGGACGTCGAGGGGCCAGAACGTCATGCGGGCTGTGCCGTCGCGGCAGATCAGGCCGGTGCCGACCCGTCGGCAGTCGGTCAGACCCGCCGGAAGCACCATGGACACCCGATGACCGTCGCGTCCCAACGTGGCGACCAGGGGGCGCCTGCCGTCCGCCGCCATCCCCAGCACCACCAGGGGCTCCGCTGGCACCCGGGGGCCCGCCACCGTGCGCCAGCGCGCCCCGGCCGGCCACGTCCACACCCGCGCACCGGTGCCCGCGTCGATCGCCCAGCGCCCCTGCTCGTCCTGCCCGCAGATCAGACCCTGGCAGGGCCGCAGGGTCAACTCACCGGGCTCCGCCGGCAGCTGCCAGCGCGGGGCCAGCCCCGGTAGGTCGTACCCGGTCAGCGCCACCGCGGCGCCGCTCGGATGACGCAGCACCAGGTGATCGCCGACGACCTGCGGATTGTCCGGGCCATAGTTCGCCGGCGGAAGCCGTCCCCGCCCGCGCTCGGTGCCGTCACGGGCGTCGAGCAGCCGGGCCAGTCCGTTGTCCTGCACCAGCAGCAACTGCCCCGGCAGCGCCCACAGCACCGCCGTGGAGGGCACCGGGACCGACCATCGGGTCGCGCCGGTCGCCGGCTCGACAAAGTGCACAGTGCCCTCGACCCGCCGTGCCGGTTCGGAGACGCTGCGCACCTCGCTCACCGCGACCACCGCGTCCCCGGCCGCGTACACCCGCTCGGGTCGCCGCCACACCGGCTGACCGGTACGCATCGACCGCGCGGTGGTCACCCGTGCCCCGTGCGCCTGGTCGCGTTCGACAAGCAGCAACAGGTCACCGGCGACCTCGGCGAACCATCCGGCGGCGGGTGGCACGGTGACCCGCCACCGCGGCGGGCCGTGCGGCGCGGCCGAGTCGTAGGCGCTCAACGTCGGCGGGTTCGAATCCGGGTCGACGACCAGCAGCAGCGGCCCCGCGCCGAGCACTGTCGCCCGGGCGGGCACCGCCAGCGCGACCTGGGGCGTCAGCCGCGCGGCCGGGGCGGCGCCGCCGAGCAGCGCACAGACCGCCACCAGCACCGCCACCCGCCAGCGGCGGGACAGCCGCAGCGGTGGCCGATGCTCCTCCAGGGGCGCGCCCCGGTCGTCACCCAGCTCGATCAGCACGGACATCGCGCCCGCCCGTTCGCCCGCGCCGGCCGTCTCAGCAGAGCAGTTCCAGGTGGTGGTGGGCATCCTCGGCGATCTCCTCGTGCCGCAGCCAGCGGCGCGCCCACAACCGGGCGGCCAACTCCGCCTGCTCGTCACCCCACGCGGCGTGCTCGACGAGCAACGCGGTGGTCAGCGCGTACGCCAGGCGCAACGCCAGACCACGGGCACCCGCGAGCACCGCCGACGCACCCGGGTCGACGGTCACCGCCGTGATGGTCTCCTCCAACTGCGCGGCGGCGGTGGCCAGGGTGTCGGCCAGCACCGGCGACAGCGGCCGAGCCAGGTCGACGGCGGCGGCGAGCCGGCTCAGCAGCGGCGCGCCGGCGTCCTCCCGGGTCAGCGCGCGCAGCACGTCCAGGGCCAGCACGTTCGTGGTGCCCTCCCAGATCGGCAGCACCTGGGCGTCGCGCAGCAGGCGGGGCACGCCGGTGTCCTCCACGTAGCCGGCGCCGCCGAAGCTCTCCACGTACTCGCTTGCGGAACTGACGGCGAGCCGACCGGTGGCCAGCTTCGCCAGCGGCGCCACGATGCGCAGCTCCGCCGCCGCCTCCGGGTCGGCGCCGACCTCGACCCGACCGAGCAGGGCGAAGGCGTGACCGGCGAGGGCGAACGCGCCCGCCGCGTCGACCGCGAGGGTGCCCAGAGTGGCCCGGTGCAGGGGCGAGGACGCCAGCGGACCGCCGGCGACGTGCCGCACGTCGGCGTACGCGCGGGCGTAGGCGAGACCCCGTCGCATCCCGCCGGCCGCCGCCGCCGCGTTGTGCACCCGGGTCACCACGACCAGGGTCATCGCCCGGACCAGACCGGGCACCGCCGGGTCACCCAGCGGCAGGGCGTACGCGTCCCGCAGGCCGATCTCGGCGGTGGGCAGCGCCCGGGTGCCGAGCTTGTCCTTGAGCCGGTGCACCGTGACGCCCGGTGCGGGTGCGCCCGGCGCCGCGCCGTCGGCCAACGGTGAGTCGACCGCGTACCGGGGGACGAGGAACGGGGCCAGCACCCGGCTGCCCCGCCCGGCGCCCTCCGGTCGGGCCAACGCCACCGCCATCGCCGCGTCGGCGGCCGAGCAGAACCACTTCTCCCCGGTCAGCCGCCACGAGCCGTCCGCCGCGGGTCGCCCGATCGTGCTGGATCGGCCCAGGTCGGAGCCGCCCTGCGACTCGGTCATCCACTGCCCGCTGGTGATTGCCGTGGCCGGGTCCGTGGAGATCAGCCGGGGCAGCCACGCGTCGCGGACCGTGGCGTCGACGTCGGGCATGCTGAGCAGCGCCGCCGCCCCGTCGGCCATCGCCACCGGGCAGGAGAACGTGGCCGACTCCGGCCCGTACAGGTGCAGCAGGGCGTGTTGCACGACCCGCGCGGCGGCGCCCCAGGTGCCTCGGGCGTCCGGCAGGTAGGGCAGCGCGACCACGGCGTGTCGGGCGGCGGCGGCGCGCTGCGCCTGCCAACCGGCGGAGGTGTCGACGCGGTCGATCCGGGCGCCCCACGGGTCGTAGCGGACCAGCGTCGGTGGGTGCGCCTCCGCGTCGGCGTGCGCCGCGCGCAGTGGCCCGGTGACGTCGGCGGCCAGGTCGGCGAGACGCCCCTTCGCGGCGGCGTGCCCGCCCGGGCCGAGGTGACGCTCCAGCCAGGACCGCAGCAGGCCATCGCCGGCGTACGGGTCGACGGGGGGTGGTGTCGGCTGCACGAAGCGGCTCATCGATCGGCTCCTGGCACTGCTCGGGGGTGTGCGCCGACGGTAGACGATGCGGAGCCGCCGCGAACAGGGCACACCCACCCATCGGGCGCACCCAGTTTCCGGCTTGTCGCCCGTCAGCGTGACCGTCTTCTCTACGGTCGGTAGTCGTGGGTGCGGGCCAGTCGTGGAGCCGACCGGCCCGGCGTCACCGCCCGATGCGCACCGGGTTGGCGTTCGCCGGGTTCGGCGTGGCGCTGTGCTGCGTCGGGGTGGCCGGGTTGGGCGCCTGGAACCTGCAGACCGTCCGGCAGGCCGCCGGCCCGATCCGGGAGACCGCCGACGGTTTCCTCAGCGAGGTGGCCCTCGGCGACAGCGACCGGGCGTACGAACGACTCTGCGAGGACGCCCGCAGCCGGTGGAGCGCGATCGGCTTCACCAGTTGGGTGCGGACGCCGCCGATGGTCACCGACTACGAGATCACCGACGTGTCGGTCGCCACCCGCAGCGGACGACCGCACGGCACGGTGACCGTGAAGGTGACCCGCGACGGCGGGATCAGCGAGGAACGTCGCCTGCCGGTGGTCCGCGAGGACGGGAAATGGCGGGTGTGCGGTGACCCCTTCTGAGCCCCCGCTCGCCGCCCCGGTACGCCCGCAGTTGCTGCGACCACGGGAGGGGGTGCAGCCGACCACCTCGACGGAGCTCTTCTTCGACCTGGTCTTCATCTTCACCATCACCCAGGTGTCGCACTACCTGATCGCGCACACGGACTGGCGGGGCGTCGGGCGTACCGGTCTGTTGCTGGCGCTGGTGTGGCTCGTCTGGGTCTACACCACCTGGCTGACCAACTGGCTGCAACCGGACCAGGGACCGGTACGGACGATGCTGATCGGGGTGGGGCTGGGCAGCGTGCTGTTGTCGGCGGCGATCCCGGAGGCGTTCGGCTCGACCGGCCTACTCTTCGGGCTGGTCTACGTGACCGTGCAGGTGGGCCGAACCCTGTTCGCGTTGTGGGCGGTGCAGGGCAGCCCGTGGCTGGTGGCCGGATTTCAGCAGTCACTGCCGTGGATCGCCGGGACGTCGGTGCTCGTGGTCCTCGGTGGCCTGGTCGGCGGGGCCGCCCGGGACGCGGTGTGGGCGGCCGTGATCGTGATCGAGGTGGTGGGCCTCTCGATCGGCTATCCGCTGCCGGGGCGGGGACGCAGCCGGCCCGAGCGGTGGATGGTGGAGGGCGGGCACCTGGCCGAACGGTGCGCGGCGTTCGTCCTGATCGCGCTGGGGGAGTCGATCCTGGTCACCGGCAGCACCCTCACGTCGCACGTGGACCTGGTGACGTCCGGGGCGTTCCTGCTGGCGTTCGGCGGTTCGGTGGCGCTGTGGTGGGTGTACTTCGCCCGCTCGGCCCCGGCCGCCACGGACGTCATCGCCCACGCCGGAGAGCGCACCGGCGCGTTGAGCAGGGTTGCGTTCAACTTCCTGCACCCGGTGATCGTCGCCGGTGTCGTCGTCACGTCGGCGGCCGACGAGCGGTTGCTGCGGGAGCCCGGCGCACCGGCCACCACGGTCGACGTGCTGCTCGTTCTCGGTGGTCCGGCGCTGTTCCTGACCGGCCACGCCGCCTACAAGGCGCTGCTGTGGCGGACCCTGCCGACCAGCCGACTCACGGCGGTGGTGGTCCTGCTGGCGCTGATGCCGGTCGGTGTGGTGCTGGGGGCACCCGTGGCGGTGTGCGCCGCGGTGGCGTTGGCGGTGACGGTCGCGGTGATCCTGACCGACCGGTTCCGGTCACTGGCGGCTGCGCGGTGACCGGCGCGGCGCCGGCAGGCCGCGGACCGCTTCACCCGCAGTTGTTGCGCCCGCGCCGGGGCGTGGAGCGGACCACCTCCACCGAACTCTTCTTCGACCTGGTCTACGTCTTCACGATCACCCAGCTGTCGCACTACCTGGCCAAGAACCTCAGCTGGCAGGGTGTCGGGCGGACGGCGGTGCTGTTGGGTCTGGTCTGGCTGGTCTGGATCTACACGGTGTGGGCGGGCAACTGGCTGCACCCGGACCGGACGCCGGTGCGGACCACGCTGCTGGTGGTGACGCTGGGCAGTCTGCTGCTCGCCGCGGCGCTTCCCACCGCGTTCGGCGCCAACGGGCTGCTCTTCGCCGCGGCGTACGCGGCGGTGCAGGTGGGCCGCACGGCCTTCTCCATGTGGGCGATCCGCGGCGAGCGCTGGCTCGGCGACAGTTTCCGGCAGTGTGTCGTCTGGGTCACCGGCACCTCGGCCCTGGCGATCGCCGGTGGGCTGGTGGACGCCCCGGCCCGGGAGCTGATCTGGATCGCGGTGATCGTCGTCGACTCGGTCGGGCTGGCGGCCGGGTTCCCGGTGCCCGGGATGGGGCGCAGTGCGCCGGAGCACTGGCAGGTGGAGGGTGGGCACCTGGCCGAACGCTGTCAGGCGTTCATCCTCATCGCGCTGGGCGAGTCGATCCTGATCACCGGTGGCACGCTGACGCAGCGGCTGGACCGGGTGACGATCGCCGCGTTCCTACTCGCCTTCGCGGGTTCGGTGGCCCTGTGGTGGGTGTACTTCGACCGCGCGCAGGCCAGTATCGCGGCGTTGGCGGCCGCGGGTGAGCGGGCCGGCCGGCTCTCCCGGCTGGTGTTCAACTATCTGCACCCGGTGATGGTGGGCGGCATCGTCGTCACGGCCGTCGGTGACGAGCGGCTGCTGCACGCCCCCGGTGAACCGGTCGGCTGGGCGAGCGCTCTGGTCGTCCTGGGCGGCCCCGCGCTGTTCCTGGCCGGGCATGCCGCGTACCAGATGGCGCTCGGTGACGCCGGGGTGGTCGCCCGGGTCGCGGCGACGCTGCTGCTGCTCGCGCTGTCCCCGGCGGCGGTGGCGCTGCGGGCGCCGGTGGCGTTGGCCGCCGGGGTGGCGCTGCTGATCACGGTCGGGGTGATCGCGGCCGATCGGCGGTCGGCGCGGCGGGCGCCTTAGTCGCGGGGGCCGAGGTCGCCGCTGCGGTAGTGCCGGCGGCACAGCACCTGGTAGCGCACCTCGGCGGTGTCGACGGTGTCGCCGATGACGACCTGGGCGCCCTCGCGCACGACCCGCCCGTCGACGACGCGGGCGTTGAGCAGCCCTTCGCGACCGCACCAGCAGAGCACCTCGACCTGGATGCGGGCCACCTCGTCGGCCAGCTCGAACAAACGTTGCGCGGCGGGGAACATGCGCGAGCGGAAGTCGGTGGCCAGGCCGAAGGCGAACACGTCGACGTCGTAGCTGTCGACCAGCTCGGCCATCTGCTCGACGTGCTCGACGGTGTAGAAGCACGCCTCGTCGCAGATGAGGTAGTCGACGCGTACCCCGTCGGCCCACCGGCCGCGCACCAGGGCCCGCAGGTCCAGGTCGTCGGTGACCTCGATGGCCTCGTGGGCCAGGCCGATGCGGGTGGTGACCTGCGGGCCCAGCGACCTGTCGATGCGGGTGGTGACCAGCCCGCGCCGGCCCTGCCGGGCGTGGTTGTAGTTCATCTGCAACGCCATCGTGGACTTGCCGCAGTCCATCGGCCCCCAGAAGAACTTCAACGCCGCCGCGTGCACCGGACGCCCGTCGAGCCCGCGCGCGGCCGCGCACCCGGCCGGGGCGTGTGGCTGGCCGGGGAAGGGGTGGGCCAGGCAGGTCGGGGCGGTGGCGGCGTCGTCGGTCACGGTCGGGCAGCCTAGCCCATTGACCGGGCCCGATCGGTCGGGCGCGGGATCCGTGCTCAGAGCACCCGGGGTGGTGTGTTGCCCACGGCCACGATGGCACGGCGCAGCGGCACGGCGGCGAGGAGCAGGAACCCGACCACGAAGAAGATCAGCAGTGAGACCAGGCCCACCCGGTACGAGGCGGTGAGTTGGAACACCAGGCCGAAGGCGAGCGGCCCGAGCCAGCTGGTGCCCTTGTCGCTGATCTCGTAGAAACCGTAGTACTCGCCTTCCTTGCCGGTCGGGATGAGCTGGCTGAACAGCGACCGGCTCAGCGCCTGGCTGCCGCCGAGGACCAGGCCGATGGCCGCGCCGAGGGCCATGAACGGCAGCGGCGCCTCGGCCGGCAGCCGGAACACGCCGATGATCACAGCGGTCCAGAGGACCAGGCTGATCAGCACGGTCTTGCGGGCGCCGATGCGCCGCGCCAACGCGCCGAGGGCCAACGCGCCCCCGAAGGCGAGGAACTGCACCAGCAGGATGGTGATGATCAGGGTGCTCTGCTCCAGCCGCAGCTCCTCGGTGCCGTACTGGCTGGCCAGGGTGATGACGGTCTGGATCCCATCGTTGTAGACCAGGAACGCCAGCAGGAAGAACAGGGTCAGCGGGTACGCCCTGATCTCCCGCAGGGTGCGGCCCAGTTGCCGGAACCCGTCGGTGAGCACGTTGCCCTGCCGGGCCAGCGCCGCCTCCGCGCTGGGGCGTTCCCGCATCCAGCGCAGCGGCACGAGGGTGAACACCGCCCACCACACCCCGGCGGAGACGATCGACCAACGGGCCAGGTCCAGGGTGCGTTGCGGGTTGTCGTCGTCGCTGAACAGGGTGACCGCGACCAGGTTGAACGCCAGCAGCAGGCCACCGCCCAGGTAGCCCAGCGCCCAGCCGCGGCTGGAGATGGCGTCGCGTTCGTCCGGGCCGCCGAGCTGCGGTAGGAACGAGTTGTAGACCACGAGGGCCGCGCCGAAGGAGATGTTGGCGATCAGGAACAGCGCCCCGCCGAGCAGGTAGCGGTCACCGGTGACGAAGATCATCGCGATGGTCGCGCCGGCGCCGGTGAACGCGGCGCCGCCGAGCAGCCGCTTCTTGTGCGCCGACCGGTCGGCGATCGCCCCGATCACCGGCAACACGAACACGGTGAGGAACACCGACAGCGAGATCAGGTACGGGTAGTAGGACCCCGCCGCCACCCGGATGCCCAGCGGGTACACGTACCCGTCGCAGGTGTCCGCGCCCAGCTCGCAACCGGCGGCCAGCTCGGCGACCGTGGTGATGAACGGGCCCAGGAACACAGTGATGACGGTGCTCTGGAACGCGGAGTTGGCCCAGTCGTAGATGTACCAGCCGCGCCGCTCCCGGCGAGTGCTCGCCGCAGGAGGGGTGTCGTCCACCGTGGGGGTCACGGTCTCGGCCATCGGGGGTCCTTCGATCGTCAGGCGGCCCAGTGGCCGCGGCTGCGGTAGACGTCGCGCAGCACGCCGACGTGATCGGTCATGATGCCATCCACTCCACGATCCAGTAACTCGTGCATCTGGGCCGGTTCGTCGATCGTCCAGACGTGCACCTGCAGGCCGATGCGGTGGCAGTAGTCGAGGAAGCGGCGATCCACCACCGGCACCCGCCGGTAGCTTGGCGGCACCTGCGCGGCGACCACCGACGGCGGCAGCCGCAGCGGACGCCCGTGCAGGGAGGCGAGCCGCAGCCGGGCGACGCCGCGCATGCCCAGGCTGGTGGCGACCCGCCCCTCGGTGAGCGCCCGCAGCCGGGTCAGCCGGGCGTCACTGAACGAGGCGAGCAGCACCCGGCCGCCCGCACCGGCCCGGGTCACGGTCGCGACGGTCGGCTCGACGCCGCCGTCGGCCTTCACGTCGATGTTGAAGCGGACCTGCGGCCACGCGCCCAACACCTCGTCGAGCCGGGGTACGACGGCAGCGCCGCCGACGCGTACCGACGCGAGATCGGCCCAGCTCATCTCGGCGATGCGCCCCGCCTCACCGGTGACCCGGCGCAGCGTCGGATCGTGGAAGATCACCGCCACGCCGTCCGCGGTGGCGTGCACGTCGGTCTCCACGTACCGGTAGCCCAGCCCGATGGCCCGGGCGAACGCCTCGGTGGTGTTCTCGTCGCCCTCGGCCGCGCCGCCACGGTGGGCGAACGCCAGTGGCGCGGGCGCGTCGAGGTAGCCCAGTCGGGTCAACACGCGACGCAGTATGCCCGCGGTCGGTGGCCGGCGGGTGGCCGGCCGGCGTCTGTCGCCCGCTCGCGCGAAGCAGGCTCGTCAGCCGACAGGCGTGCCGACACCGCCGTGCGCCAAGCTGGCGCGCAGCCGCGCCAGCGTGTGACCGAGTTCCGCGACCTGGGCCGGGGCGATCGACCGACCGATGTGCGTGGTCAGGTGTTCCTGGAAGGTGCCTTCGGCGGCACCGACGAGTTCCGCGCCCAGCGGGGTCAACTCCAGAAGCAGTGACCGGCCGTCGGCCGGGTTCGGCACGCGCCGAACCCAGGCCCGGGCTTCGAGGCGGCCCACGCCCTTGCTGGTCGCCCCGACCCCGATCGCGAAAAACTCGGCGAGATCGGCGACCCGGGAACCAGGATGGTCACGTAGGTAGCTCAGAAACTCGAACTGGGAAGCCACGATGCCGTGCTTGCGGCGCAACGTCTCGTTCAGGGCGTTGTAGAGCCGCGTCTCGCAGCGAACCAGGTCGCTGAAGACCTGAGCCAGTGTGACGGACCCGGCACCGGAAAAAGATGCCATGGCAGGTATATTAGCTTCCACGGCAGCTACTTTATCGCCCGTGGGAGGCGTCGGACATGAGCAGAGAACAGCGCGCGGCCATCGGCGCCATGCTGGGCGGCGGGCCCAAGGGCTTCGCGCCCGAGCCGGTCGAGACGATGCGGGAGAGCTTCGCCACGCTCATGGCGCCGTTCCCGGTTCCTCCGGTGCGGACCTCGGAGCTGACCCTGGGCGGCCGTCCGGCAGTGCTTGTCGAACCGGAGGGCCAGGCCCGCCCGGGCACCATCCTGTATTTTCACGGCGGCTCGTTCGCGCTTGGATCTCCGCGGACCGCGATGGGCCTGACCGCGAGTCTGGTCACCCGGACAGGAGTGCGGGCCTTCTCCCTCGACTACCGACTGGCCCCGGAGAACCCCTTCCCGGCTGCGATCGAGGACTGTCTCGCGGCGTATCGGTCCCTGCTCGACAGCGGCGTCGCCGCCGAGTCGATCGTGTTCGCGGGCGATTCCGCCGGTGGTGGCCTCACGGTGACCACCACCCTCGCCGCCCGAAACGCCGGGCTACCTCTGCCGAGCGCGCTGGTCGCGTTCTCGCCCGGCCTGGACCACACCCGCACAGGCGAGTCGATGGACACCAAAGAAGGCGTCGACCCGTTCTTCACCCGGGAGGGCATGGCCCACACGGCGGAGTTCTACCTCGGCGGCCAGGACCCGAACCAGGAACTCGCCGCGCCCGCCGTGCTCGCCGACCTGACCGGCTTCCCGCCGATCCTGCTGCAGGTCGGCACGAACGAACTGCTGCTCGACGACTCGGTCCGGCTGGCGAAACGCGCCCGCGACGCCGAGGTCGACGTCATCCTCGACATCACCGCAGGCGTTCCGCACGTCTTCCAGTCCTTCATCGGTCAGCTCGACGAGGCCGACCACGCCCTGGACCGCGCCGCCCTGTTCATCACGCAACGACTGCAGACCCCCTGAGCGCCCCGCACGAAGGCTGGTTCCGTCGTCGCTCAGCCGGACACCGGCGTCGCGATCCGGCGTGGCGTGCCGATGCTCGGTGCACGCCACGGTCTTCCACCTCGTGCTTGAGAACTACTTCGACTCGACGCGTCCGATGGGTGTGGTGCTGCCGGCGAGCGCAGCGGTGGCCTGCGTCCAGGCCGGGTCTTCGGGGTAGAGCTCGCTGCGCAGGTAGGACCAAATGAGCGCGCGCACGGCGGCAACTCGGTCGGGGTTTTCGTCGGTGGTCTCGGCCGCGTCGAAGGTGGAGATGCCGCCGAGTCCGTGCTCGGCGTCGAAGATTTCCAGCCGGGTCTTCGGCCCGGGCGCTGCGGTGTAGGGGTCGCTGCGCCAGTCCTGCCGGTCGGAGAAGAAGGGGTGCCAGTCCTTCTCGCCGACGACGATGAGCGCCTTGGGCGTCATGCCGTCGAAGTTGGTGCTGGTGAGTGCGACGTAGGGCTGCGCTGCCGGGCCGTTCAGGTCTTCGCCGCAGCCGGGGGCGGCGATCATGACGCGTGCGCTGAAGCGGTCGTCGACGGCTCCGACCGTTGACCCGTCGCTGGTGTCGGTGATGGTCTGGCCCGAGATCAGGCCGACGGTGTGACCGCCGGCCGAGTGACCGACAGCGGCGATACGGCCGTCGTCCAGGCGATCCGCGAGTCCCGGGACGACGCGTTCGATCTCGCCGAGGTGGTCCACGACCTGGCGGAGATCGTCGGCGCGTGACTTGAGATACAGCGGCGCGTCCGGGTCGTCGGCCTCTCGCAGGCCGAGGAAGGTGGCGTCGAGGTGCGTGGGCTGGATCACGACGAAGCCGTGCGCGGCCCAGAAGTTGACCAGCGGACCGTACCCGTAGAACGAGGAGACAAAGGTCGACGGGCCGTGCCCGTGCGAGAGAACGATGACCGGCAGCTCACCGCCGACGGCCGGAGCCGTCACGCGAACCGCCAGCGGAACCGGGCGCCCGGGAACATCGATCAGGACGGGGTGGTACGAGTAGACGGGCCCAGGGTCCGTCACCGGGAGACCGGCAGCGTACGTCGACGGGTCTTTCGCAGAGTCGTTGAGTTCCATGGAGTGCTCCTTGCGAGTCGTTCCCAATGTCCAGGTGGATGCCCCCGCGAGCACCTCGTCTGCCGTGGACGCCGCCGTGCAGCCGGAGCCGAGCTGGAATTCCGAGGAGTGGGTCATGCGTCCAGCGTGAGTGAGATCGGACGAACTTTGAATGCTTGACGATGCCGATTTTCTTCGCGATAGTTCGAGGCGTGGTGGTTGATCAGTTGTCGGAGGTGTTCGATCTACTTGAGGTGCGCGGCCAGGTCTCCGGCGCGTTCGCGGTGCGGGGACGCTGGGTCACGCGGTCGGTGATCGCGAGCCCGCTGAAGTTGACAGTGATGGTGCGTGGCCGGTGCTGGCTGTCGGCCGACGGGCTGGATGCCCCGATCGAGATGGAGGCCGGTGACGTCGCGGTCCTGACCGGCCGCTCGTGGCTGCGTGCCGAGGGCGGAACCGACGACGGCCCGCGCGAGGAGTTCGCGCCCGAGCCGGGACACTATGCCCTGCGCGTCGGCGGCGCGGACTTCGCCGTCGACGACGTCATCCTCGGCGGCCACGTCGAGCTCAACCAGGCGGGCGCGGCGCTGCTGACGCAGGCACTGCCGCCCGTGGCGCTCATTCGCTCCTGCGACGCCGCCGCGCCCGCCCTACGGGCGTGCGTCGACCGCTTGGTCGAGGAAGTGACGGCCGAGCGGATGGGCGCTGCCTTTGCCGTACGCCAGCACGCCCAACTGCTGATCTTGGAGGTGCTTCGGGCCTGCCTGGGCCAGGCCGAACTGCCGCCGGGGTGGCTGCGGGCGCTGACCGACGACCGCCTGCGTCCCGCGCTGACCCTCATGCACGGTGAACCGAGCCGGCCCTGGAGGCTGGAGGAACTGGCCCGTGCGGCGGCGATGTCGCGGACGTCGTTCGCGGTGCGGTTCCGCTCCGTGGCCGGCGTCCCTCCTCTGACCTACCTCAACTCCTGGCGGATGCTGCTGGCCCAACGGGCGCTGCGCGACCGCGACGTCCGGATCGGGGCCCTGGCCGTGCAGCTTGGCTACACGTCGGAGAGCGCCTTCAGCACTGCCTTCAAACGAGAGGTGGGAGAGGCGCCCATGCGCTACCGATACCGGGTCCGGCACCCAGGTGCGGGCCTAGATCAACTGCTTGGCGGATCAACGTGAGTGGCGGCGGTGCGCCCGGGTGAGGTCGGTCGGGCGGCCGGGGTCGACGTGGCGGGGCAGGTCCGGTTCGTCGGGGCGCAGCGGGGCGAGGGTGTCGGTGAGCGCGTCGATGATCCGGTCGGTGGCCCGCCGGGCCGCGCCGGGGTTGCCGGCCGCCGTCTCACCCAGGTCGACGGGCGTGCCGAAGTGCACCCGGATCACGGGTCGGCGCCACAGCGAGCGGGCGATGCCGCGCAGCATTCCGCGCGGCGCACGGTAGGGCAACACCTCGTGCGCGCCCCACTGGGCGACCGGGACGACCGGGGCGCCACAGGCCAGGGCGAGTCGGGCGGCGCCGGTCTTGCCGCGTTCGGGCCACAGGCCGGGGTCCAGGCCGATGCGCCCCTCGGGGTAGATGAGGATCACCGAGCCGCGGGCGACGGCCGTGGCGGCGTCGTCGAGGGCCCGGTGTACGGCGCTGGTGCCCCGGTCGACCCTGATGTGCCCGGCGTGGCGCATGGCGGCGCCGAACACCGGGACGCGGAACAGCCCGGCGGTCGCCATGATCCGCGGGGCGATGCCGCGGGTCTGGCAGGCGGCGGCCATGACCACCGGGTCGAACGGGCTGATGTGGTTGGCGGCCAGCACCAGCGGGCCGCGACGCAGGTGCGTCGGGACGTCGCCGGTGACCTCGAGGCGGGCGAGCAGGCCGACCAGGCCCCGGGTCAGCAGAAGGGCTGCGCGCCAGATCAGCGGCGGCTGCCAGGTGGAGGTGTTCATCAGCGCGCCATCGTCGCACGCGCCGGCAGGGCCGCGAGGGCGGGTCGGGTGATCAGGGTCATTGGTCCCGCGGCGCTGCGGAGCGCCCCACCTTCTACGACGAGCGGTAGTATTTACTACGTCTCGTAGTACGAATGGTTGGGGGTTTCCAGGTGGACGCTGTGGACGTTGCCCGCTGGCAGTTCGGTGTCACCACCGTCTACCACTTCCTTTTCGTGCCGCTGACCATCGGCCTGTCCGTGCTGGTGGCCATCCTGCAGACGATGTGGCACCGCACCGGCAACGAGCGCTACCTCAAGCTCACCAAGTTCTACGGCAAACTGTTCCTGATCAACTTTGCCATGGGCGTGGTCACCGGCATCGTGCAGGAGTTCCAGTTCGGCATGAACTGGAGCGACTACTCCCGCTTCGTCGGCGACGTCTTCGGCGCCCCCCTGGCCATCGAGGCGCTCGTCGCGTTCTTCCTCGAATCCACATTCATCGGGCTGTGGATCTTCGGCTGGGACCGGCTGCCCAAGCGGGCGCACCTGGCCAGCATCTGGGCCGCCGCGATCGGCACCAACCTGTCCGCGTACTTCATCCTCGCGGCGAACTCGTTCATGCAGAACCCGGTCGGCTACCGCATCAACCCCGACAGCGGACGCGCCGAACTGACCGACTTCCCGGCCGTGCTGACCAACAAGGTCGCCCTGATCACCTTCCCGCACACCCTGGCCGGCTCGTTCCTGGTCGCCGGGTCGCTGATCGTCGCCGTCGGCCTGTGGCACGTCATCCGCAACCGCGACTCCGCCGACACCGGCGCATACCGCTTCGCCACCAAGTTCGGCTCCTGGGTGGTCCTGGTCGCCTCCGCCGCCGTGCTGTTCACCGGCGACATCCAGGGCAAGATCATGACGGACGTGCAGCCGATGAAAATGGCCGCCGCCGAGGGCCTCTACACCACCGAGAGCCCCGCCTCGTTCTCCGTGCTCACCATCGGCAGCCTCGACGGCAGCCGCGAGGTGTTCGCCCTCAAGATCCCGTACCTGCTGTCGTACCTGGGCACCGGCGACCCGAACGGCACCGTGCACGGCATCAACGACCTACAGGCCCAGTACGCCACCCAGTACGGCGCGGGCAGCTACACCCCGATCATCCCGGTCACCTACTGGAGCTTCCGCTTCATGATCGCCTTCGGGATGGCGGCCGGCGCGATCGCCCTGCTGGTGCTCTGGAGCCAGCGCAAGGGCCGCACCCCGAGCAGCAAGTGGCTGCTGCGCGCCGGGCTGGCCATGCCGGTGCTGCCGCTGCTGGCCAACTCCTTCGGCTGGATCTTCACCGAGATGGGCCGCCAGCCGTGGATCGTCTTCGGCGAGATGCTCACCCGCAACGGGGTGTCGCGCAGCGTCTCGCTGGCCGAGGTGCTCACCTCGTTCACCGCGTTCACCCTGATCTACGCCACCCTCGCCGTGATCGAGGTCAAGCTGCTGCTGCGCTACGCCAAGGCCGGCGTGCCGGACGTCAGCGAGCAACCCCCCACCGACGACACCGACGACGCCGAGCGCCCGCTCGCCTTCGCCTACTGATCCCGGAGCCCATCGTGGAACTGACCACCATCTGGTTTCTCCTCGTCGCCGTGCTGTTCACCGGGTACTTCATCCTGGAGGGCTTCGACTTCGGCGTCGGCATGCTGCTGCCCGTGCTCGGCCGCGACGACCGGGAACGCCGCGTCCTGATCAACACCATCGGCCCGGTCTGGGACGGCAACGAGGTCTGGCTGATCACCGCCGGTGGGGCCATGTTCGCCGCGTTCCCCGAGTGGTACGCCACCCTCTTCTCCGGGTTCTACCTGCCACTGCTGCTGATCCTGCTGGCCCTGATCGCCCGGGGAGTCGCCTTCGAGTACCGGCACAAGCGCCCGGAGGCGTCCTGGAAACGCCGCTGGGACGCGGCGATCGTGGTCGGCTCGCTGCTGCCGGCGATCCTGTGGGGTGTCGCCTTCGCCAACATCCTGCGCGGCGTGCCGCTGGACGCCGACCACGAGTACGTCGGCGGCCTGCTGGACCTGCTCAACCCGTACGCCCTGCTGGGCGGCGCGACCACCCTCGCGCTGTTCCTCACCCACGGCGCGGTGTTCATCGCCCTGAAGACCACCGGCGACATCCGGGAGCGGGCGGGCGCCCTCGCGGTGCGCCTGGGTGTGGGCGCCGCCGTGCTCGCGGTCGTGTTCCTGAGCTGGACGCTGAGCATCCGCTCCAGCGCGGCCGCCGTGGTGCTCGCCGTCGGCGCGGCCCTGGCCCTGCTCGGTGGGCTGGCCGCCGCCCGGGTACGCCGGGAAGGCTGGGCGTTCACCGGCACCGCAGTGGCGATCGGCCTGGCCGTGGCGACCCTGTTCGCGGCGTTGTTCCCGAACGTGCTGCCCTCCACCCTGGACGCGGCCGGCACGCTGACGGCCACCAACGCCGCGTCCACGCCGTACACCCTGAAGATCATGACCTGGGTGGCGGTGATCTTCACTCCGGTGGTGCTGGCCTACCAGGGATGGACGTACTGGGTATTCCGCAAGCGCATCGGCGTGGCCAACATCCCGCAGCACTGACCCCCACCCCCTGACCCCCCGACCCCCGCCGCCCGTCGATCATGGAGTTGGGGTGCCCGGTTCGGCATGGTAACGGGCGCTTTGTTGCCCACCACAACTCCATGATCGACGGGGGAGAGGGCTGAGGTGCGCCGGTTTTTCGGCTGGCCGTAAATGGGCGGTCGGTGCGGGAGCTGTCCCGCTACGGTGTGCCGATGCCCGCCACCGTGCACGTACGCGAACTCACCGCCGACGACCTCGACGCCGCCTGGGAGCTGGGTCGGTTCGCGTTCGGCTCCGACCCGCAGCGCCCCGCGCCCGCCACCGTCACGCCTGCCGGCATGACCCGCTACGGCGCGTTCGACGACAGCGGTCGGCTCGTCGGCAAGGCCGTCGACCTGCATCACGACCAGTGGTGGTCGGGCCGGGCGGTGTCGGCCGCCGACGTCGCCGGGGTGGCGGTCGCCCCCGAGGCCCGGGGCCGGGGCGTGGCCCGCGCCATGCTCGTCGCGCTGCTGGACGGCGCCCGCGAGCGTGGGGCGGCGGTCAGCGCGCTGTACCCGACCGTCGCCGCCCCGTACCGGGCCTGCGGGTGGGAGACCGCCGGTGTGCTGCGTACCGTCGATCTGGCCACCGCCGGGCTGCCCCGGCACCGGCCCTGCCCGGACCTGAGCGTGCGGGCCGGCACACCGGCCGACCTGCCCGCCGTCGCCGACCTCTACGAGCGGGTCGCCCGGCACCGCAATGGCATGCTGACCCGCCGGGGCGAGCTGTTCGACTTCCTCGCCGCCGACCGGGGCCTGCCCGGCGACGGCCTCACCCTGGTCGAGGCCGACGGCGACCTGGTCGGCTACGCCACCTGGCAGCGGGGTCGGGGTTACGGCGCCGATTCGGTGCTCACCGTCGACGAGGCCCTGGCCGCCACCGCCGAGGCGGCCCGGGAACTCGTCGGGGTGCTCGCCAGTTGGGCCAGCGTCGCGCCGACGGTGCGGCTGTGCCCGCTCGACGGTGACGCGGTCAGCGTCCAGCTGCCAATGGAGTCGGCGCGCGAGCACGAGCGGGACCTGTGGATGCACCGGCCGGTGGACGTGGTCCGGGCGGTGGCCGCGCGCGGGTGGCCCGCCCACGCCCGGGGCGTCGTCGACTTCACCCTCACCGACGCGCTCGCCGAGTGGAACACCGGGACGTGGCGGCTGACCGTGGCCGATGGCGCCGCCGAGCTGACCCGGATCGACTCCGCTGCCGACCTGCGGTTGGACGTGCGCGGTTTCGCCCTGCTCTACGCCGGGGCGGCGCGCGCCCGGTCGGTCGCGCAGGCCGGGCTGCTGCACCACAGTCCGGCCGTCGACCCGGCCGCTCTCGACCTGCTGGGTGCCGGCGGGCCGGCGCAGTTGCTCGACTACTTCTGACCTGCCGCGCAACCCAGCTCGATGGAGCGGCGACGGCGAGCCGGCCGGCTGGTCGGGCCAGGCCGTGGGCGGCGCCGGTCAGGTCGCGGCCAGTTCGGCGTTCGCCCGCTGGGTGATCAGGGTGAGCACCCGGGCGGCGGCGCTGGCCTCGTCGGTCGGGATGTCCCCGTACAGCCGGGCGGTGATTCCCGCCACGGCGTCAGCGATGCGGGCCTGCATGGCACGGCCGGTGGCGGTGAGCCGCACGGACGCCTCGTCGAGGTGCGCGAGGTCGGCGTCGGCGAGGCCGGCGATCACCTCGTGCACGGCCGGTTCGTCGACCTTGAGGGTGCTGGTGATCCGGCGCACGAGCTGAGCATGCTCGACGGGGCCGGCGGCGAGGACGTTGAGCGCGAGGACCTGGCCGAAGCTGACGCCGAGGGGCGCGACGGCCCGTTCGAGCAGCGCCCGGGTGGCGTAGTGGGCCTGGCCGACGACCTGGCCGTTGAGGGTGGGGACGGTGGACATGACGCCTCCTTCAATACGTTGGCCGAGCCAACGTTGGTCGCCCCAACATAGCAGCCGATCGTGGGTCGCGCCAACGATTCCTGGTAGGCTGCAACCCATGGACAACGCGGCCCCGCAGTCACCCGCCGGGCTCAGCACCACCGGGACCTGGCTGCTCAACCAGACCGCCAGCCACGCCACCCGCCTGCTCAGCGAGGGCTTCGCCGCGCACGACCTACGCGGCTACCACTACCGGCTGCTCGCCAGCCTGGCCGAGGACGGGCCAGCGAGCCAGGCCGACCTCGGCCGTCGCTGCGGCATCGACCGCAGCGATGTGGTGGCCGCCATCAACGACCTGGCCGGCCGAGGGCTCGTGGTGCGGGCCCCCGACCCGGCCGATCGCCGCCGCAACGTCATCAGCGTCACCGACGCCGGCGCCGACGAGGCCCGCCGGATGGGCGCGACCGTCGAGCGCGTCCAAGCCGACCTGCTCGCCCCGCTGTCCAGCACCGAGCGCGAGCAGCTGACGCGACTGCTCACCCGACTGCTGCAGCACCACAGCCGGCACTGACCCGCCTCAGCGGGCCTCGCGCAGCTCCGCCAGCCGGGCCTCGATCTCGGCCAGCTCGGCGCGCAGCTTCTCGGCCTGCTGCTCCGCCTCGGCCCGCTCGGTGCCGAGGATCTGCTCCACCGCCTCCTGCACCCCCGGCACGTCGACCAACGCCACCATCTTCAACGCCTCGGCCGGCTTCACCACGTACGGCTTCGCCAGCGCCTTGCTGCCCTGCTGCGCCGCGACGGTCCACTCACCGTCGGCGTACGCCAGCGTCACGGTGAGGCCCGCGGGGCCCTTCGGCTTGACGGCCTTGACCGCCCGCCGCGCCGGCGGCTTCTCCGTCTGCTCCACCTTCGGCTCCTCCTGTCGCTGCGCGGGCACCCGCGGCGTGTCCAACACGAACTCCGGCGCGGCCACCGCGGGCGGCTCGGGCTCAGGCTCCGGCTTCGGCTCCACCACCCGACGAGTGACACCCTTGGGCGCCACGGCCAGATCGGCGGGGGAGAACGGCAACTCGTCGCGACCGAAACGCACCACCACGAACTCGTCGGACACCTCGGGGTCGGTCAGCTCGATCACCTGACCGACCTGACCGGCGATCTGCCCCGCCGCCGCGGTGAACACCACCCGCGGTTTGCGCCCGGCCGCCAACGCCTCCCGGATGCTCTGCACCTCGCTAGTGGACAAACCCTGGCCGGCATCCATCACAACCCTCTTCCGTACACCTGTTTGATTGCTGTCTTGATACCAGCCGGCTGCGACACCCACCGCACGGGGCTGTCGCCCACTCAGCCGCCCAACGCCCGCAGCGCCCGATCCGCGTGGTCGTTCATGCTGACCTCGCTGTGGATCACCTCGATGACCCGCCGGTCGGTGCCGATCACGAACGTCATCCGCTTCATGCTCAACGGCCCCAACGGCACCCGCCGCTTGACCCCGAACTGCTGCGCCACCGCGCCGTCGACGTCCGACAGCAGCGGATAGTCGAAGCCGTGCAGCTTCGAGAACTCGGCCTGCTTCGCCACCGTGTCGCGGCTGATGCCCACCCGCGACGCGCCCAGCGCCGTGAACTCCGCCGCGAGGTCGCGGAAGTGGCAGCTCTCCGCCGTGCACCCCCGGGTCATCGCCCCCGGGTAGAAGAACAGCACCACCGGCCCGCCCGCCAGGAACTCCGACAGCCGCCGCGGCGTGCCCGTCTCGTCCGGCAGCTCGAAATCCTGCACCACGTCGCCGACACCCACACCCGCCACCGCGCACCTCCATCGTCCGATCGACCGCGCGGTGAGCGTAAGCGATCACTCCCCGAGGACCCACAGGCGCTGGTCGCGGTAGCGTCGGCACAACCCATCGCCCAGCCCTCAGAACGCGGGAGGCACCATGGCACCCGTCACCGTCATCACCGGCGGCGGCCGGGGCATCGGCGCGGCCACCGCCCGCCGGCTCGCCGCCGCCGGCCACCACGTCGCCCTGTGCTACCGCCGCGACGAGGCCGCCGCCACCGCCGTCCTGGCCGACCTACGGACCGTCGGCGCACAGGCCATCGCGGTACGCGCCGACACCACCGACCCCGAGCAGGTGCGCGCCCTGTTCGACGCGGCCGACGACCTGCGCCGGGTCGTCGACGTCAACCTCGTCGGCTACGTCCTCTGCGCCCAGCAGGCCGCCCGGCGGCTCACCGACGGCGGGGCGATCGTCAACGTCTCCTCGGCGGCCGCGACCCTCGGCAGCCCGGGGGAGTACGTGCACTACGCGGCCGTGAAGGCCGCCACCGACACCCTCACCGTCGGCCTGGCCAAGGAACTCGCCCCGAAGGGCATCCGGGTCAACGCCGTCGCCCCCGGAATCGTGCGCACCGACATCCACGCCGACTCCGGGGTGCCCGACCGCGCCGACACCGCCGTCGGTCGCATCCCGCTGGGCCGCGCCGGCGAACCCGACGAGATCGCCGCCGCCATCGCCTGGCTGCTCGGCCCGGACGCCTCGTACGCCACCGGGACCGTGCTGCGCGTCTCCGGCGGTCTCTGACCACACCTGCACACGGTCAGAGACCGCCGGCCGTGCACACGGTCAGAGACCGCCCGATCCGGTTCAGTGGGTGAACAGCTTCGCCGCGGTCACGACGGTCTGCGCGACCCCGTAGCCGAGCAGCGCCGCCACCACCAACCAGGAGATCCACAACCGGGCCTGCTGCCCGGGTCGGCTGTCCTCACTCATCGCGTACCACTCCTCTGCGCCGTCGTGTCCTCGTCCACGTCCCGATCCCCGTGCCCATCGGCGGGCCGTTCCGTGTTCTGTTCCGCCGACGGTTCGTGGTAGCGCTGCGGCACCGGCCGCACCAGCAGGTTCGCCACGAAGCCCACGGCCAGCACCCCCACCATCGTGAACAGCGCCGGACGGTACGCCGCGGCCGTCAGCGATCCCGGCTCGCCCTGCGCGTCGAGGAACCCGTTCACGATCAGCGGACCCGCGATCCCCGCCGCCGACCAGGCGGTCAGCAACCGACCGTGGATCGCACCGACCTGGAAGGTGCCGAACAGGTCCCGCAGGTACGCCGGCACGGTCGCGAACCCACCGCCGTAGAACGACAGGATCACGCAGGCCAACAGCACGAACAGGGCCGTCGAGGTCTGCCCGACCAGCGCCAGCAGCGCGTACAACACCATGCCGACACCCAGGTACACAAGGTAGATCGGTTTACGGCCGATGACGTCCGAGGTGGACGACCACACGAACCGGCCGGCCATGTTGAACAGCGACAGCAGACCCACGAACCCGCCGGCCGCCGCGACGGTCACCGCCGAGGTGCCGTTGTCGCGGAAGAAGTCCTGGATCATCGGGCTGGCCTGCTCCAGGATGCCGATGCCGGCGGTCACGTTGCAGAACAGCACCACCCACAGCAGCCAGAACGAGCGGGTCTTCACCGCGTTCGCCGCCGACACGTTCGCCGTGGTGACCAGCGGCTTCGCCGCCACGCTGGTCGGGTCGAAGCCGGCCGGCCGCCAGTCCGGCGCCGGCACCCGCACGTTCGCCACCCCGAACATCATGACCACGAAGTAGCCCAGGCCGAGCGTCACGAACAGCCACACCAGGGCGCTGCCCGACGCCGTCGACCCCGCGTTGGCCGGGTCGTAGCCGGCGTCGAAGAACGACAACAGTTGCCGCGACAGGGGAGAGGCGACCATCGCCCCACCACCGAACCCCATGATCGCCAACCCGGTGGCCAGTCCTGGCCGGTCCGGGAACCACTTGATCAGGGTGGACACGGGGGAGATGTAACCGATGCCCAGCCCGATGCCGCCGAGCAGCCCGTAGCCCAGATACAGCAGCCACAGCTGCTTCGTGGCGATGCCCAGCGAGCCCACCAGGAAACCCGCCGCCCAGAAACAGGCCGACACGAACATGGCCTTACGCGGCCCGTTCGCCTCCACCCAGGTCCCGGCGATCGCGGCGGACAACCCGAGCATCACGATCGCGATGCTGAAGATCACCCCGATCGCCGTCTGACTGGTGTCGAAGTGGGCGATCAGCGAGTTCTTGTAGACGCTTGTGGCGTAGACCTGACCGATGCAGAGGTGAATGGCCAACGCCGCCGGGGGGATGAGCCATCGGCTGTAGCCGGGCGGCGCGACGGTGTGCCGACGATCGAGTGCGGAAAGCATGCGCTGCTTCCTCTCCGACGAGGACGAGAAACGTCGCACCCAACGTGCCCACACCACACGTAAGCGGCAAACCTCATCGTCGCCGGACGGTCGCTCCGCTGAGCTGAGCGGTCAGTCAGCGTCCGCGCGAGCCGCACGCCGACCGGCGGCGTGCGGCTCGGCTTCTACCGCAGGTCCGGGGTGTGCCAGTCGCCAGCCAACGCGTCGGCGTCCGCCGGACCCCAACTGCCCCTCTCGTACGACTGCACAGCCGTCGACAGATCCAGGATCGGCTCGACGATGCGCCACTCCTGCTCGATCGTCTCGGCCCGCGCGAAGCGCAGGTGCTGCCCGTCCATCGCGTCGTCGAGCAGCCGCTCGTAGGCCTCCTGTCGTCGACCGAGAGCAGCGCCGAAGTCGACGGACAGGTCCACCGGACGGCTCGCCACCTCGGCGCCCGGGCTCTTCGCCTGGATCGACATCGTGATGCCGTCACCGCGCCCGAGGCGGAAACGCAACAGGTTCGCGACCCCCACCGTGCCCCGCTCGGCCGGGATCAGCGAGCGCTGCGGCTGCTTGAACTCGACCACGACCTCCGTCGCCGTCCCCGGCAGGGACTTACCGGTACGCAGGTAGATGGGCACACCCGCCCAGCGGGGGGAGTCGACGGTCAACCGGGTCGCCACGAACGTCTCCGTGTTCGAACCCGCCGCCACACCCGGCTCGTCGCGGTAGCCGGCGTACTGCCCACGAACCGTGGATTCCGGCGACAGCGGCGCGATCTGCCGCAGCACCGCGGCCTCCGCCTCCCGGAACGCCGCGGTGTCCTCGCTGGCCGGCGCCTCCATCGCGATCAGCGCGACGACCTGCAGGATGTGGTTCTGCAGCACGTCCCGGGTCGCGCCCACCGTGTCGTAGAAACCGGCCCGGCCCTGCGTACCGAAACCCTCGGCGAGGGTCACCTGGATGTTGTCGATGTGCTCGTTGTTCCACAGCGGCTCGAACAGCCGGTTGGCGAACCGGAAGGCGTAGAGACCCTCGACGGCCTCCTTGCCGAGGTAGTGGTCGATGCGGAAGACCCGCTCCGGCGCGAAGGCCGCGCCCAGCGTGCGCTCCAACTCGCGGGAGGACGCCAGGTCACGCCCGAACGGCTTCTCCACGATCACCCGACCCCGGTCGGCCAGACCCACCGCCGCCAGGCCGTCGACGACGGAGCCGAACACCGCCGGAGGGATCGCCAGGTAGAAGACCGGCCGCTCGGCGTCGCGCAGCCGCTCAGCCAGCCGCTGGTACGTCGTCGGGTCCGCGTAGTTGCCGGAGATCATCGAAAGGTTGTCCGCCAGCCGATCGAAGGTCTCGTCGTCGATCTCGTCGGTGGCCTCGGTGACCGACTTGCGGGCCATGGTGACCAGTTGCTGATCATCCCAGGCAGAGCGGGCCACACCGATCACCGGGACGTCGAGGCGGTCGCGCCGGGTCAACTCGTACAGAGCCGGGAACAGCTTCTTCGAGACGAGGTCTCCGGTGACGCCGAACAGCACTACCGCGTCTGAGCGCACGTGCATGTCACTTCCCATTCGATCATCCGAACCTGATCTTCCGAACGGACAACGGCACGACCCACTCCAGGAATTCCCCAGCGTGCGGCGTACGTGAGGTCGGCGACAACACTGTCTCGACGAGCCCTTATGTTAAGGAAGGTTTACAGTACGGGCGGAGCGCCGGTAGCCTGCGATTCTCATCGACAACTGTCGATCATTACGAGGCCTGGAGGTACCGTGCGTCGCCGACACACCACCACACGGCTGCTGGCCATCGCCGAACTCGGCTGGTCCACCTCCACCAGCCACGACTGGGAATCGTTCCGGACCCGACTGGGGGAGCAGGCGCCCCGCTGGCGACTGCAACAGGTCGACTTCTACCCGTCCCCGCAGGTGCCCTGGCTCTGAGCCGTACCCGTCGAAAGTGGGCACCGGCCGTCGGCCGGTGCCCACACGACGATCAGCGACCGCAGACGGTGTCCAACGCCTTCAGCGGCGGGTCGAGATCCGGCGCCTCGACCTCGGTGGCCTTCGGGCTGGCCAGGTGCTTCTCGACCCCCGCCGCCAAGGTCTCCAACGCGGTGCGCACCTGCGGATCGACAGCGGTCGGCGCCGCCGTCCGGAGATCCTGCAACAGCGCGGTGTAGTGGCCCCGGACCTTCGCGCCCGCCTCCTTGGCGCTGACCGGCTTGTCGATCGCGGCGATCGCGTCGTCGGCCATCGCGACGTAGTGCTTCTTGACAAAATCGAGACTGGCGTCGCAGACCTCCTTGCTGTTCGCCGCCACGTCGACGGTCGGGCTGGGCGCCGCGGTCGCCGTCGGCGCGGCGGTCCCCGCGCTCTCCTTCTCGGCAGGCTGGCAGCCGACAACGAGACAAGCGGTCGCGACCAGACCAACGACAATACGGACAGGCGTACTCGTCAAGGCGTTTCCCCCGTGGTGATGTGCGGCCCCGCCGTTCGAGGTGAACGCGCGGCGGCCGGAGCGCACCACTGTAGACAGCCGACGTCGATGCCGCACACGGCTTTCACCCGCCGGCTCGGTGTCCCTGCTCACCCCGCCAAACATGAGACGTTGGAGCGCACAGCCAACCCCCAGCGAGGACTCCTTCATGCACCTGGCGTACCACCAATCAGCGCAAACCGGACCAGCGGTGGTGTGCCTACCCATGTTCAGCATGAGCCGCGCCGCCACGGCCGCCGCCTTCAGCCCCGCCCTGGCGGGCGCGGGCCTGCGAGAGATCTACCTGGACCTGCCCGGCCACGGAGACACCCCCACACACTGCCCACCCACCTCCCAGGCGGTGCTCGACACCGTCAGCGCCTGGCTCGACCACCACCTCGACACGCCAGCCCTGCTCGCCGGTGGCTCCTACGGCGCGTACCTGGCCGCCGGCCTCGCCCGCCAACGACCCGACCTCGTCCGCGGCCTGCTCCTCGTCTGTCCCGGAGTCACCATCGCCCGTCACACCCGGACTCTGCCCGACGAACCACCGCTCGAAGCGCCCACCGGCTGGCTCGACGCCGCCCCCACCGCCCTGCACGCACACCTCGACGCCGCACTGGGCCACCGCACCCCAGCCGTCGTCACGACGGTGCTCGCGGCACTGAACTCAGGCGGCCCCGGCGACGCGACATTCCAACAGGAGTTGCAGGGCGGCCCCGGCTACGCGCTACCCGACGAGGACGCCGACGTCGCCTTCGACGGCCCGGTCAGCGTGATCACCGGCCGACAGGACCGCATCGTCGGGTACGCCGACCAGTTCCGCGCCATGCGTCACTATCCGCGCGGCACCTACACCGTGCTCGACGCGGCCGGGCACTACCTGCCGTACGAACAACCCACAGCGCTACACGCGCTCACCCAGGACTGGCTGCGCCGTACGCACATCTGACGACCCGAGCTGGGGGAGCGGACCGCTGGACCAACAGCCCGACGCAACGGCTCGTGGAGCTGGTGCGATCCGGGGCAGACCCCCCGCCCCGGATCGGATCAGAGTTCCCGGTAGTAGACGGCGATCGGCAGCGGCGTGCAACCCAGCGCTTCGTACAGGGCTCGGGCGGGCACGTGGAAGCCGTCCCCGCCCGTGCCGATAGTGACGACCTCGGCGCCGAGGTCCCGCATCGCGGCGAACGCATGCTCGCACAGCACGGTTCCCGCGCCGAGCCGGCGGTGCTCCGCGGACACGGCGAGGATCGTGACGCTGGCACTTCGGCGCTCGGGTTCCACGGCCCAGGCCACGTAGCCGGCGACGGCACCGTCGATCTCGGCCACCGCGACGTACCGGTGCTCGGCGGGGTCGTGCAGCACGGCAACCTGCTTGACGTAGTCGTCGCGCCACCTGCCGTGCTGGTTGGCGAAAACGATCTCGCCCACGAGAGGGCGGAAGGATTCTTCGTAGAACGGCCCGAACGTCTCGATGGTCAGTTCGGTGAGCCGAGCCAGGTCATGCTGAAGAAACGAGCGGATACGCATGGGAGTGTGCCTCTCGAGCTGAGGTTCTGAAAGCCAACAAAACAGGCATCAGATGGCCAGCCAGCGGCCGCAACGGCGGCGAGCCGACCCTCAGTGGCGGGTACGCCAGGCAGCGAAGCAACTCATGAACGAATCCTACGGGGCGCTGCACCCGAGTTCGCGGCACGCGCTGTCCACCGCGACCGAGCGGTAAGCACGATTCGATAATGCACATTATGTAAAGCTAGGCGTTCTGGCGGTCCCCTCGTCGTCGCCGGACAGGGGTCAGTCGCGCGTCAGGCCGGGCGGACACGCGTCCTCGTCCAGCCCGACGAGGCGCGCATTGACCAGCGGGTTGTGCCGCAGTGCCGTGAGCACGGCGACGCTGGCGCCGATGTCGGTCCAGGTGTCGTCCCAGAGGGCCGAGACGAGCCAGGAACGGTCCGCCGGGAAGAACAGGTCGGGCAGCGTCCCGTCGCCGCGCATGTGACCGGTCCGCCAGGTGCGGGCCTGTTCCGGCCCGGCCTCGACCAACACGTAGGACCAACCCCAGTAGAGGGACACCCTCGGGGCGTACGGGAAGACGACGTCGTGGGCGCCGGTGTCGAGAAAGCCCAGCCACCAGGGCTGATCCGCGGTGCACGACACCAACTCGTCGATCACGGCACGTTCGTGGGCGTCGAAACCGACACCTTCTGGCGGGTAGAAGGTGCCGTACGCCTCGAACACCGGCGGGATCGCCGTGGTGACCGAGAAACCCTGCGTGGTGCGCCCGGCGAGCCAGGCGACGTCGCTGGCCGCGCCGATCCGCCAGGGCCGCCCGTCCTTGCTGACCTCCGTAGGCCCGGTCCGAGTCGTTGCGTCTGCCGCGTCGCCGGCGACCCGGGTGGGCGACGCATATGGAGCCCACCCGCGTCGGCCTGCGGCCCGCCACCGGTGTCCCGTTGGGCAGACCAGATCCATCGGGCCCTCCAGGTCGGTGTAGACGGTAGGCGCGCCGGGTCGACCACAGGTGGGACAGGTGGCGGCGGGCGGCGTCATGCCGCGCACGATACGTGCTCCTCGATCAGCTCCAGCCCTTCTTGTGCGGTCCGGACCGCGGCGCGTGGCGGCGCGTGGCGGCGCGTGGCGGCGCGTGGCGGCGCGTGGCGGCGCGTGGCGGCGGGCGGCGGCGGGCGGCGGCGGGCGGCGGCGGGCGGCGGCGGGCGGCGGCGGGCGGCGGCGGGCGGCGGCGAGTGCCTGTCGAGTTGCCCCAGGCATGGGGCACGGCAGCGTTCGGCGCCGGAACCGCCGGCCCCGCAACCGCCGGCCCCACGTACCGGGCGGGCGGTGATATCCGTCGGTGCCGTTATCGCCCGCCCCCGCAATCGCCCGCCCCACCGCTGGGGCAGCTCGACAGGCAATCAACAGCACATCCGGGGCTAGGGCCTGGATGTGCTCCGCTCCCCTCGTTCACCCGCTTCCCCGAAACACGAAAATGCTGCATAATATCCCTTATGCATGACAAAAAGGACGAATCGCTCGGAGTGTTGATTGAGGAGTTCCTGACCGCGCGAGCCACCCGCAAGCCCTCCCCCCACACGCTGGCCGCGTACCGCAGGGATCTGCACGCGATCGCGGCTCTGATCGCGGAGGCCCCTCCCCTCCCCCTGGACTCCTTGTCGATCACCGACCTCTCCCCCCGGGTGATGCGGGCGGCCTTCGCCCGGTTCGCCGCTCCCCGAGCGCCCGCGTCGGTGCATCGGGCCTGGTCCACCTGGAACAACTTCTTCACGTTCCTGGTCGCTGACGGGTTCGTGGCGGGTAACCCGATGCCGGCGGTCGGGCGGCCTCGGGCGCTACTCCCCCAGCCGAAGCCGCTGCGCGGCGCGGACACCCCCGAGGTGCTGCTCGCGTCCGCCGCGCGAGACGACGGCCGGCAACGCGATCCGTGGCCGGAGCGGGACGTGGCGGTGCTGGCGGTGGCGCTCTGCGCCGGGTTGCGTCTGTCGGAGTTGCTGGCGTTGCGCGTCGACTCGCTCGGCGGTCGGCCCGGTGAGCGGCGGGTCGAGGTGTCGGGCAAGGGCGGGCGGCCTCGGGTGGTGCCGATCGAGGCGGATCTGGACCGGGTGCTGAGGGACTACCTGGACAGTCGGGTGCGGCGCTTCGGTTCGCGGTCGGTACGCCCCGACTCGGCGTTTCTGGTGGATCGGCGTGGTGAGCCGTTGCGCCGTGGTGGCCTGCAGTATCTCGTCGAGTCCTGTTATCGGCGGGCGGGCATCGGTGACCGGGTGCCGCGGGGGGCACGGTTGCACGCGCTGCGGCACACGTTCGCGACCCGGTTGGCGGAGGACGGTGCGAGCGCGGCGGAGATCATGCGGTTGTTGGGGCACGCGTCGTTGGCGTCGTCGCAGACGTACATCGAGGTGACGGCGGGGCAGCAGCGCGACGCGGTCCGCGCCAACCGGACCAACCGCGCGTTGGCGGGTCTGGTGCCGCCGGGGTGAGTGTGGTCAGTGTGCGCGGTGGTCGGTGTCGTCGGCGGTGACGGGTAGGGGGCCGAGGACGGCGTTGATGACGTGGATGCGGGCGTTGGTGGCCTGGTAGTCGGCGCAGACCGTGTCGGCGCGGTCGGCGAGGCGGGTGGTGGGCCCGGCGCGGGTGACGGTGACGGTGACGCCGTCGAGGGTGGTGGCGGTGCCGGCGGTGGTGAGGTCGGCGATCGGGTGGGTTCCGGTGATGAGGTGGGCTTTCAGCAGGGTGCGCAGCTGGTCGGTGTGGTGGGTCATGAGGTCGTCCCAGTTGTCCTCGGAGAACGTGGCGCCGAAGGCGTCGTCGGAGGGCGCCAGGACGGTGACGCCGGCGTCGGCGGGCAGGTCGGTGAGGACGCCGCTGGTGCGCAGGGCGGCCTCGAACGTGGTGAGGGTGGGGATCCAGCGCAGCGCCTGGTCGACGGGTTGACCGGCGAGGAAGCTCGGGTTGCCGGGGTCGGTGCCGGTGGGCAGGGCGGCGCAGAGTGGCCCGGTGACCTGGGGCGCGGTGGTCGCTGGCGCGGCATCCGTGCGGGGAGCTGCGGGGCTCCCGGTGCAGGCAGCGAGCAGCAGGGTCGGCAGGAGCAGGCCGAGCGTCCGTCGGACGTGCCGGGCGCCGTGCGGTCCGCGGGATCGTCGGGGGTGTCGCGGTGCGGTGCTGGGGTGCGCCACGGTGGCCTCCACGGGTGCGGGGGTTTGTGGTGCGGCGGGGGGGGGGCCCCCCCCCCCCCCCCCCCCCGCGGCTGCTCGCTAGTTGTTGTCGGTCACAGTGCCGCGCACTGGGTGGTGCGGGGGCCGTGGACGGTGTTGGCGATGCCGAGGTTGTGTGGGGTGGGGTTGTTGCCGGTGCAGGTGAGTGGGCCGCGGATGGTGGTGCCGGCCAGCACCGGTGCGTCGGTGCCTGTGGTGTTGCCGGACAGGTCGACGGGGCCGGCGATGGTGGCGTCGATGACGGAGATCGTGTCGGTGGTGTTGGTGATGCGGACCGGCCCGTTGATGGTGCTGTCGGCGAGCATGATGCCGACGGCGCCGGTGGCGGTGAGCGGGCCGCTGATGGTCGTCGCGGTGGTGACGAGTGCGGCGCCGGGTCGGACGGTGACCGGGCCGTTGATGGTGGCGTCGTCGGCGCAGGTGAAGCCGGATACGACCAGCGGTCCGTTGCGCCGGCCGGTGAGGGTCGGGTAGACGCGTTCGCCGTCGGTCAGCTTCTCGACGCCCTTGGTGTCGAGCAGCAGCGGGATCAGGCCGCGTTCGGGCTGGTTGAGGGGTACGTAGTAGCCGTCGCCGGTCTTGATGACCTTCCAGCCGTGTGCGGTGATGCGTTGGGCGACTGTGGTGCCGATGCCGCCGGGTCCGTCGGTGCGGGCGCCGTTGTACTGCGCGTCGGTGAGTTTGTAGGCGCAGGGCGCGTTGTCGAGGATCAGGTCGGCGGGGGGCGCGTCGAGTGGTGGTGGGCTGTCGCCGGGGTGTGGTGCCGGGTGGGCGGGGATGGGGCGGGATCCGCGGAAGACCAGCCGGCCGGTGTTGGCGGCCTGGGATTCGATGGCGTTGGTGCGGGCTTGCAGGATGTCGGCGCGGTCGGTGCGGTGGTAGTCGAGGAACTGGTGGAACGTCCACAGGGCGGAGTAGGTCTTGCGGCGCCGGTTGTTGGCGGTGTTGCCCTCGTCGGGGCGGGTCTGGCCGCCGGAGCTGCGTAGTTCCAGCAGGGAGTTGGTGACGTTCTTGAGGCCGAGGGTGTTGCGCAGGATGGTTTCCTCGCTGAGGCCGACGTTGCCGCCGCCTTCGCAGCCGTAGGGGCAGGCCCACCAGCCGGCTTCGGCGCCCTTGGCGTACATGTGGCCTTCGATCATGTCCTGGGACTGGTCGAAGATGGGTTGGGCGACGTTCTGGTGCCGTGGTGGCAGCATCGGCAGGTCGCCGGCGCGGGAGTTGCCGAACTCGTGGCCGTCGTAGCCGGCGACGGGTCGGTAGTCGCGGACCATCCTGATGTACGCGGTGGTTTCGGGTTGGCGGATCAGGGAGTAGTCGCGGTTGAGGTCCTGGCCGGTGGAGTTGCCGCGGGTGTTGTTGGCGCGGCCGTCTCCGTTGATGGTGGGGACGATCAGGACGGTGGTGTGGGTGAGGAGGTCGGTGATGCGGGGGTCGGTGCTGAAGGCGAGTTGGCGGGCCATGATGAGGCAGGCTTCGCGGTCGCCGGGTTCGTTGCCGTGCACGTTGCAGTTGATGGCCACAGGTGCGGTGGCGGCGATGGCTGCGGGGGTGGCCGCCGGGGTGGGGTGGCCGATGACGAGCATGTTGATGGGTCGGTTCTGCACGGTGCGGCCGAGTTCGACGACGCGGACGCGGTCGCTGAGGGTGTCGATGGCGGCGGTGTAGGCGTACTCGTCGGTGTCGCTTGTGTATTGCGCGGCGTGGGTGGTCTCCCATTGGGTGCGCAGGTTCTGGCCGGGGGTGTCGGGGTTGCCCCAGGGTGCGGTGGTGGTGGCGGTGACCGGGTCGGAGTAGGGCTGTTCGGTGGTGCCGGTGCGGGCGCGTACGCGCCATTGGAAGGTGTCGCCGGGGTTGTAGCCGGCGTCGGCGAAGGTGGGTGCCTGTTGGTTGATCTGGCGGTTGGGTCGCCAGATACCGACGACGGTGGGTGCGCCGGTGGGGGTGTTGTCGGCGTCGACGGGGGTGCGTTCGATCTGGTAGTCGGTGGCGCCGTCGACGGGTTGCCAGGCGAGGGTGGTGTATCCGTCGGCCTGGTGGGCGGTGAGGGCGCTGACCTGGTCCGGTGGTGCGGCGTTGGCGGGGGTGGGTGCTGCGGTGCTGAGCGTGATGGCGATGAGGGTGGACACGGCGATGACTGTGGGTCGCTGGCGTCTCATGTGGCCTCCGACGAGTTGATCGTGGCGCGTATCGATCAGCATGATCGTCGGAGTTCCTCGATGCAATGATCTTGAGGGAATCTTGCGGTCCGCTCCCCCGCCGCGGCGTGACCGTCAGCGGGCGTGGCGCAGGGCCCAGTCGAGGGCGACCTCGGTGATGGTGTCGCCCCGGTAGAGCGCGGCGTTGGCGGGGCGGTGTCAGCCGAGGTCGACCAGCAGGGGGCGGTGGTCGGAGATGGTGGACGGCGGCGCGGTGACGGCGCGTACCGGTGGGAGGTCGGCGAGGGCGTGCCGGTCGGCGAGGATGTGGTCGAGTTGGACGCGGGGCTGCCCGGACGGGTAGGTGGGGCGGCGGCCCAGGGGGTGCCAGCCGGAGATGAGCCGGGCCGCGCCGGCGGGCAGGTTGAGGTCGCCGAGCAGGACGCGGGGGCCCGGTAGGGCGCGCAGGGCGCGGACGGTCTGGCGTAGTTGGCGGGCGTTCCAGCCGGGCACGAAGGACAGGTGGGTCGCGGCGACGGTGAGGGGGCCGTGCGGGGTGTCCAGGACGGCGGCGAGGACCACGCGGGGTTCGTCGTGCAGCAGGATGAGGCCGCCGCGGGGGCCGGGCGCATAGACCGGTGAGCGTACGGGCGCCGGCTTGAGTCGGGTGACCTGCCAGCTGCGTACGGGGTGTCGGCTGATCAGCCCGATGCCGTAGCAGGGTTCGCCGTGGCCGTCGTCGTCGTGGCGTAGCGGGCGGAACTGTTCGCCGGGGGTGCCGACGACGGCGGCGGCGAAGCGGTGGTGGGGGGCGTCGAGGGCGCGGGCGGCGATGGCGGTGAGGTCGAGGTTGCCGCTGCGGCGTTGGTCGCGGTCGACCTCCTGCAGGGCGAGCACGTCGGCGTCGAGGGCGCCGATGGCGGCGGCGAGCCGGTCGGAGTCGACGAGCCCGTCGGTGAGGGATCGTCCGTGCAGCAGGTTGAAGGTGGCCAGGCGCACTCCTGCACCTTACGTGGCCGTGGCATGGTTGCCGGGTGGTGAAGGTGTTGCTGTGCTCGGTGCTGGTGTTCGTGGCGGTCGGGGCGTTGGGGGTGTGGTTGCGGCGTTCGCGGGGTCGGTGAGCGGGTGAGGCTGGCCACTCGGGTTCCGCTGCGGCGCGTCGGGTGGGGAGAATTGCCGCCCGTGGACGCCGTGACACTGAGTACCCTCCTGGCCGCCGCCGCGATGGCCGGGTGGGTCGATGCCGTGGTCGGTGGTGGCGGGTTGTTGCTGCTGCCGGCGTTGCTGGTGGCCGCACCGGGGTTGCCGGTGGCCACCGCGCTGGGCACGAACAAGTTGGCCGCGATCTTCGGTACGGCCACGGCGGCGACGACGTACGCCCGCAGGACGACTGTCGACTGGCGGGTGGCGGGGCCGGCGGCGGGGTTGGCGGTGTTCAGCGCGGGCGTGGGCGCGGCGCTCGCCGGGGCGGTGCCGGCGTCGGCGTACCGGCCGGTGGTGTTGGTGGTGTTGGTGGCGGTGGCGGTGTTCGTGCTGCTGCGTCCCCGGCTGGGGGTGCTGCCGGCGCCGCAGCGGCGCACCCCGGCGCGGGTGGCGGCGGTGGTCGCGGTGGCCGGGGTGGGGATCGCCCTGTACGACGGGTTGATCGGCCCGGGTACCGGCACGTTTCTGGTGTTGGCGTTCACCGCAATCATCGGCGCGGACTTCGTGCACGGCTCCGCGATGGCGAAGGTCGTGAACGCGGGGACGAACCTGGGCGCGCTCGTGGTGTTCGGGGTGACCGGGCACGTGTGGTGGCTGCTGGGCGCGGGCATGGCAGTGTGCAACATCGCCGGCGCGGTGGTGGGGGCGCGGATGGCGTTGCGCCGCGGCTCCGGGTTCGTGCGGGTCGTGTTGCTGGTGGTGGTGGTGGCGTTGGTCGCGAAGCTCGGCCATGACCAGTGGGTGGCTCGGTGAGGGTGCGCTGACCCCGGGGGTTACCGGGGGTCGGCGGCTGCCTGGGTCGCTGACTCTCCGGTGTGTCGGAGCAGCCCGTCGAGCGGGGCTGTCGTTGGCGCGGGGACGCCGGGTCGGCGGGTGCGGACTGTGTCGTAGACGCTGATGCCGAGTCGGGCCAGCGCGAGTGCGGCTGACAGGGCGACCACGATGCGGATGGCGTGACCGACGTCTGGTGCCCACAGCTGGAGCTTGGCCAGTCCGGCGCCCTTCCAGAAGGTGGGCACCAGCCACGTGGCGGTGGCTGCGACGGCGGTGCATCCGCCGATCCAGCAGGCGGTGGTGACGATCGTCCGGGTGCGTGAACGGGCCGGCGGGGTGGGGCCGTGTCGCCGGGTACGCAGGATGCGGGTCACGGACCATCCCAGCATGATGAGCAGTGCTGCGGCGATGGCGAGCAACCCGCCGAGGGCCCAGGTGTGAATCGGGTCTTCGGTGGCGGCCGTCGGTGTGCCACCGTGCAGAATGCGGGTCACGTTGAACGCTCCGGCGCTCAGCGGCGCGTCCATCGGCAGGCCGTAGATGTTGGCCATGATGATCACGGCGAGGTTCGCGTCGGGATCCAGCACGATGTGGGTGAAGTAGTCCGGGGTCGCGCCGGCGTGCCAGACGATGCGCGCGCCGACGCCGTCCAGGGGGCTGTTCTTCCAGCCGAACCCGTAGGTGCCGTGACCGGTGTCCACGGTTCCGGTGTGCATCTGTTTCGTGCCCTCGGCGCTGAGGATCCGGGTGTCGCCGAAGCGACCGCCGCCCACTTGCGCGACGGCGTAGTGGGACAGGTCGTCGAGGCTGGCCGCGAGGAACCCGTACGGCACTCCGGCGGTGTCGAACGGCGCGGCGAAGCGCTGCGGCCGGCCGAGGTAGTACCGGTGCCCGGCGGGGATGCCGACGGCGCGGGCCTCGTCGGCGGTGGCTGCGGAACGCGTCATCCGGAGGGGATCGAGCACGTGGCGGCGCAGGTAGCCGCCGAAGGTCTCGCCGGCGACGCTCTCGACGAGCGCGCCGAGGATCATGTAGTTGGCGTCGCTGTACTCGTAGGCCTGCCCGACGGGCGTGGTGGGTCGCAGGGTGCTCAGGTCACGCACGGATTGGGTCAGTGCTCCGGGCCGGTTGTCGTACCGGTCTGTCAGGTCGGTGCTCCACACCTGCGGTAGGCCGCTGGTGTGGGTCAACAGGTGGCGGACGGTGACCGTCCGGGTGGTGTCCGCGGCACCGAGTCGCAGCCACGGGAGGTACGTGGAGGCCGCGGCGTCGAGGTGGACCCGGCCGGACTCGACTAGTTGGGCCACCGCCAGTGCGGTGAACGACTTGCTCGTCGATCCGAGCATGAACGGCGTCTGTGTCGTCATCGGCCGTCCGTCGCCGTCGACACCCCAGGCACCCCGCTGGAGGATCTCGTCGCCGCGGATCACCGCGTATGCCATTCCGGGTGCCCGTGTTTGCTTCAGGTAGGCGCGTAGGTAGTGCTCGGTGGCGGCGAGTTCGTCGACGGACGCGGGGCTGGCCGCGACGGGCGCGGCTGTCATGGCCAGCACGACCAGGCAGGTGGCTGCGCCGATGAGGCGGCGGGTCCGCGTCCGCAGTCGGGTCGGGGTGTTCACGTCGAATGTCCTCCCCCGTCGGTGGTCCGTCAGCCGATCTGGCTCAGCAGCTTCTCGAGGGCGGCCAGTCGCTGCCGGACCTCGCCGAGTTCGTCCCGTACGCCCTTGAGCTCGCCTGCGGTGGCCTGCGCACTGTCGGCGCCCCGTTCGGCCAGCACTCGGTAGCCCTCCTCCCGGGCCGCCGCGTACCGGGCCCGATAGATGCTGGTCCCGATGAGACCGGCGACGGTGATCACCGCCAGCACGATCGCCGTCACGGCGATGGTGGAGGTCTGCGCCACGTCCAACGCCACCTGATGGGTCATTGCTCACTCCTCCTGTTGTGCGGCCGACCCCGAGCCGGTCAGGCTCTGCGCTGCCAGCACGATCGTGTCCAGGTCCAGGGGAACCGTGAACGGCACGGCCTGGACGTACTTCACCGAGCTGCCGTCGGATGCTGTCACCAGTTCGCCGGTCACCAGACCGGCCGCTTCCAGCTTCTGCAGGTGCATGTAGAGCAGTGGTCGGTTCATCTGCAGCTGGCGCGCCAACTCGCTGACGTAGGTGCGCTGCCGCGCCAGGGCGGCAAGGATGCGCAGCCGGTGTGGGCTGGCCAGGGCGGCCAACAGCGGCACGAGCTCGTCACCGGTCGGCGAGGCGCCGCTCATCCTGGACTCCCTCCTCGGCACCCGGTGTCAGATTCCTCTGACACCCGGTGTCACAAAAGTCTGACAGGGGTGTCGAGAGGTGTCAACGCCAGACGAGGAACCTGGGATCGCAGTCGCCGCCCTACCAGTCATTGCCGCGCAGCGCTACTGCTCATTCAGCGCGGTTACCGGCCCGGCGCCGCTGACGGACACTGACGCGTCAGCTGGTCCCGGCGCGGCGGCGGATCAGCGGCGGCGGCTGGGTGAGTCGAAACGCCCGGCGCGGATCTCCCGCAGGGCCCGGCGGCGGGTGTCGCCGCGCAGGGTGTCGACGTAGAGCCGGCCGCCCAGGTGGTCGGTCTCGTGTTGCAGGGCGCGGGCCAGGAACCCGCTGCCGGCGATGGTCAACGGCTCGCCGTGCTGGTCGACGCCGTGGGCGGTGGCGTGCAGGGCCCGCACGGTCGGGAAGTACAGCCCGGGGATGGACAGGCAGCCCTCCTCGTCGTCCTGGAGCTCCTCGGACAACTCCACTGTGGGGTTGATGAGGTGGCCGCGGTGCCCGTCGGCGTCGTAGACGAACACCTGGGCGCTGACGCCGATCTGCGGTGCGGCGACACCGGCGCGCCCGGGTGCGCCGAGCAGGGTGTCCATCAGGTCGGTGACGAGGGCGCGCAGCTCGGCGTCGAAGGTGGTGACCGGTTCACATCCGGTGCGCAGGACAGGGTCGCCGATGATCCGGATGGGCCGCATGGTCATGCCGGTCAGCGTATCGCCGTCCGACGCGCGGGTCAGCGCCCGGCCAGGGTCGCGCGGATCGGGGTGGTCTTCGCGGCGGCCTCGGCGACCTCGGCGCTCGGGTCGCTGTCCCAGGTGATGCCGCCGCCGGCCCAGGTGTGCAGCCGTTGGCCGTCGGCCGCGGCGGTGCGGATGGTCAGGCCGAGGTCGACGTGGCCCGGGGCGACCCAGCCCAACGCGCCCATGCTGGCGCCCCGCCCGACGGGTTCGAGGGCGCTGATCTGGGTCAGGGCGGCGAGTTTCGGGGCCCCGGTGACAGAGCCGCCGGGGCAGGTGGCGCGCAGCAGGTCGGCGAGGCCGAGGCCGTCGGCGGCGGTGGCGCGCACGGTCGACTCGGCCTGCCACAGGTCGCACCAGCGGCGCACGGCGAACAGGTCGTCGACGGTGACGGTGCCGGTGCGGGCGATGCGGGCGAGGTCGTTGCGTTCCAGGTCGACGATCATGATGTGTTCGGCGCGTTCCTTCGCGCTGGCCAGCAGTTCGGCGCGGCCGGCGGCGGTGGCCGGGCGGGTGCCCTTGATGGGTCGGGTGATCACCTGCCCGTCGGTGACCTCGACGAGGGTCTCCGGGGAGGCGCAGCCGATGGCCCAACCGTCGCCGGTGAGGACACCGCCGTAGCGGGCGCCGGGGAGCGCGCCGAGGCGGCTCAGGGCGGGCAACGGGTCGCCGGTGTAGGGGGCGCAGGCGTGGCCGACGAGGTTGCTCTGGTAGACGTCGCCGCGGCCGATGGCGGCGCGGATCGCGTCGACGGCGGCGGCGTGCTGGCCGGGGGTCCAGCTCTCGACCCACTCGCCGAGCCACCAGGGTGCCGGTGCGCCGGGCCGGGTGGCCCGGGTGGGGCCGTGCTCGTAGACGACGACGGCGAGGTCGGGCAGGACCGGCGCGGGTTCCGGCGCCCCGGTGGGGGCGCCGGCGAGCAGGGCCCCGGCGGCGGCGGACAGGTACAGGGCCGCGCCGCAGACCCCGGTGCCGTGGCGGGCGGGGGCGGGTCGGGTCAGGTCGTGCAGGGGCAGGCCGTGCGCCGCGAGGAACTCCTCGGCGAGGGCCGCGGGGTCACCGCCGTCGCCGCGAGACCAGTGCAGGCGGGCGCGTTCGACAAGCGCGCCCCGGCACGCGGCCGGCGCGGCGGGTACATCGACCGCCGCCGCCGGGCCGCTGTCGTCGGCCAATCCAGCCGGGTCGCGGTCCGCGACACACACCTGTGGGAGCGTTTCCACGCCGTACGGTCCAACCTTCCTCATCCGTTCAGTGGATTTCCCGGGCACCAGGCGTGCACCTGCTCGATGCTGGACACTTTCGCTTGGTACTGTGCGTCACTGGTCATGTGAACCATGACACAGTGCCCCCACAGTCCGGAGAACCCGATGTGCCAGCACCAACCGACCTGCCCCTCCGCTGAAGCCACCGACCGGGAAGCCGCGCGGGTCCTCGCCTGCTTCCGTGAGCAGGGCTGGAGCCTGCTCTGCAACGGCGTCATCGTCTTCGAGGACACCGGCGAGTTGCTTCCCGACGGCAGCAGCATCGCACCGCACCGCGGCCCCGCCCGCCACGCCCTCGTGGCGTAACCCGACCACTCAGCGTCACCAAATAGCCGCCGTCGACCCAGGCTAGTCCCCCGGTAAGGGACGTCCCCGCCCAGGTCGCAGCGGCTGCCGGGGCAGGCCGTACCGCCCGCCCCGGCGCGCCGTCGTTCAATCCTCGAACGCCTGCGGCGTTTGTCAGTCTCGAACGCCGGCGGCGTTGTCAGTCCTCGAACGCCTCCGGCGACGGGCACGAGCAGACCAGGTTCCGGTCGCCGTACGCGCCGTCGATCCGCCGCACCGGCGGCCAGTACTTCCCGGCCCGGTCCACCCCGGCCGGGTACGCGCCCACCGACCGCGGGTACGCGTGCGACCACTCGTCACCGCTGACCATCGACGCGGTGTGCGGCGCGTTCGCGAGGGGGTTGTCCCCTCCCGGCCACGCCCCGGAACCCACCTGCTCGATCTCCGCGCGGATGGCGATCATCGCGTCGCAGAACCGGTCCAGCTCGGCCAGGTCCTCGCTCTCGGTCGGCTCCACCATCAGCGTCCCCGCCACCGGGAACGACATCGTGGGCGCGTGGAAGCCGTAGTCGATCAGCCGCTTCGCCACGTCGTCGACGCTCACCCCGGTCGCCTTCGTCAACGGCCGCAGGTCGAGGATGCACTCGTGCGCCACCAGGCCCTTGTTGCCGGCGTACAGCACCGGGAAGTGCCCGCGCAGCCGCGCCGCCACGTAGTTCGCCGCGAGGACCGCCACACCGGTCGCCCGGGTCAGCCCCTCGGCGCCCATCATCCGCAGGTACGCCCACGGGATCGGCAGGATGCCCGCCGACCCGTACTTCGCCGCCGAGATCGCCGGGGTGGCGTCCACGTGCGCGCCCAGCGGGTCACCGGGCAGGAACGCCGCCAGGTGCGCGCGCACCGCGACCGGGCCCACACCGGGGCCACCACCGCCGTGCGGGATGCAGAACGTCTTGTGCAGGTTCAGGTGCGACACGTCCGCGCCGAACTTGCCCGGCTTGGCGAACCCGACCAGGGCGTTGAGGTTCGCCCCGTCGACGTACACCTGCCCGCCGGCGTCGTGGACCTTCGCGCACAGCGACGCGATGCCCGTCTCGTACACGCCGTGCGTCGACGGGTACGTCACCATGATCGCGGCGAGCGCGTCGCGGTGCTTCTCGATCTTCGCGTCCAGGTCGACGAGGTCGACGTTGCCGTCGTCGTCGCAGGCCACCACGACGACCCGCATGCCGGCCATCACCGCCGACGCCGCGTTCGTGCCGTGCGCCGACGACGGGATCAGGCACACGTCGCGGTGCGTCTCACCCCGCGACGCGTGGTAGGACCGGATCGCCAGCAACCCGGCCAGCTCACCCTGCGAACCGGCGTTGGGTTGCACGCTCACCGCGTCGTAGCCGGTCACCTCGGCCAGCCACGACTCCAACTGACCGATCATCTCCCGGTACCCGACGGTCTGGGTGTCCGGCGCGAACGGGTGGATGTTCGCGAACTCCGCCCAGCTGACCGGCTCCATCTCGGTGGTCGCGTTCAGCTTCATCGTGCACGACCCGAGCGGGATCATGCCCCGGTCCAGGGCGTAGTCGAAGTCCGACAGCCGCCGCAGGTAGCGCAGCATCGCCGTCTCCGAGTGGTGGCTGCGGAACACCGGGTGGGTGAGGAAGTCGCTGCCGCGCGTCAGGTCGACCGGCAGGGCCGCGTCCACGTCGCCGTCGAACGCGGGCACCCCGAACGACGCCCACACCTCCCGCAGGTGCGCGTCGGTCGTCGTCTCGTCGCAGGACACCCCCACCCGGTCGGCGTCGACCAGCCGCAGGTTCACCCCCCGCTGCTCGGCCGCCGCGACGACCCGCGCCGCCGCGCCCGACACGGTCGCGGTGACGGTGTCGAAGAACGCGACGTCCGCGACGTCCACCCCACCGGCGCGCAACCCGGCCGCGAGCCGCGCCGCCATCCGATGGGTACGCGTCGCGATGTCCCGCAGCCCGTCCGGCCCGTGGTAGACGGCGTACATGCCGGCCATCACGGCGAGCAGCACCTGCGCGGTGCAGATGTTGCTTGTCGCCTTCTCCCGCCGGATGTGCTGCTCACGGGTCTGCAACGCCAACCGGTAGGCCGGGTTGCCGTCCGCGTCGCGCGACACCCCGACGAGACGCCCGGGCAGCATCCGCTCCAGGCCCGAGCGCACCGCCAGGTAACCGGCGTGCGGCCCACCGAAGCCCATCGGTACGCCGAAGCGCTGGGTGGTGCCGGCGGCGATGTCCGCGCCGATCTCCCCCGGCGCCCGCAGCAGCGTCAACGCCAACAGGTCCGCCGCCACGGTCACCAGGGCGCCGACGGCGTGCGCCGCCTCGACGAGGCTCGCGTGATCGCGCACCGCCCCGGAGGCCCCCGGGTACTGCAGGTGCAGGCCGAAGAACTCCGCCGGCACCTCGTCGCGCTCGACGTCGACGACCCGCACCTCGATGCCGAGCGGCTCGGCCCGGCTGGTGATCACCGCGATGGTCTGCGGCAACGCGTCGGCGTCGACGACGTACACCCGGCTCTTACTCTTGGAGGCCCGCCGCGCGAGGGTCATGGCCTCCGCCGCGGCGGTGCCCTCGTCGAGCATGGAGGCGTTCGCGGTGGCCAACCCGGTCAGGTCGGTGACCATGGTCTGGAAGTTCAGCAGCGCCTCCAGGCGGCCCTGGCTGATCTCCGGCTGGTACGGCGTGTACGCCGTGTACCAGGCCGGGTCCTCCAGCACGTTACGGCGGATCACCGCCGGGGTGTGCGTGCCGTGGTAGCCCAGACCGATCATGGAGACGGCGACGGTGTTACGCGCCGCCAGGGCGCGCAGTTCGGCGATCGTCTCGGCCTCGGTGGCCGGGTCCGGCAGGTCGAGGGTGCCGTGCCAGCGGATCACCTCGGGGATCGCGGCGTCCATCAGCTCGTCGATCGAGCCGTGCCCGACGACCTCCAACATCCGACGCTCGTCGTCGGGACCGGGACCGATGTGACGGGTGGCGAACTGCTCTACGGACATCAGGGGCACTCCCGGGGCGAGGTCGACGTGTCGGCCTCCCCCTCTGTCGCACCCCATGGGGCGCTCCACAGTGCCTGCCCACGAGGTCCTTTTGCCTGAGAGGTTCCGGGGAGGATTTGCCCCTTCGGCGCCGCCCTGCGTGCTGTCGGGCGGTCTCTCCCACGTGGGTGTTACCGGCGTGCTCAACGCTACCAGCGTTGGTGTTTCCGACTCATGTCCTACCCCCGGGCCAGGCACCCCACCCGGCGGGCCCGCGCGGTCACCTCTTCCCGGGGGCCCAGGCCGTCACGCCCCGAGGGCCCGCGCCGTCACACCGCGAGCGGTGCCCCGGCGCCGACCCGCGCGGCCAGTTGCGGCAACACCGCACCCAACGGCGCGTCGACGCACACGGTGGCGTGGCCGTCACCACGGGTCGCACCCTGGTTGACGATCGCGACCGGTATGCCCCGTTTAGCGGCCCGGATCACGAAACGCCGCCCCGACATCACCGTCAACGACGACCCGAGCACCAGCAACGACCGGGCCTGCTCCACGGCCGCGAAACACCGCGCCACCCGCTGCGGCGGCACCGTCTCACCGAAGAACACCACGTCCGGTTTCACCATCCCGGTGCCGCAGATCCCGCAGTCCACCGGCCGGAACGCCGCCACCTGCTCATCGGGGAGATCAACATCACCGTCCGGGTTGACCGCGGCGACGCGGGCCACGAAGTCCGGGTTGGCCTCGCGCAGCCGCCGGTCCAGCTCCTCCCGGGAGGTCAGGTTGCCGCAGTCCAGGCAGGTCACCTCGTCGAGGCGACCATGCAACTCGATCACCGACGTGCTGCCGGCCGCACCGTGCAGACCGTCGACGTTCTGGGTGATCACCGTGTCGACCAGACCCGCGCGTTGCAGCTCGGCCACCGCCCGGTGCCCGGCGTTGGGCGCCGCGCCCGCGATCAACCGCCACCCCAGGTGGCTACGCGCCCAGTAGCGCCGCCGGGCCAGGGGATCCCGGGTGAACGCCTGGAAGGTCATCGGCGTGTGCCGCCGCGCCACCCCGCTGGGCCCCCGGTAGTCCGGAATCCCCGACTCGGTGGACAGGCCGGCGCCGCTGAGCACCACCACCCCACCGCCGGCCACCAGCGAGGTCAACGCGTCCAGGCTCTCCATCACCTCTCCATGCTGCCTCAACCCGTGCGCCAACGCCGAACCCCGCGCCGGCTGGGTGGCCCCACCCGGCGCGGGGAAGCCGGCGACGGCCGACGCCTGCCCCTAGCTCGCTGGCGACGGCTTACGCCGCTGGGTGGCCGGCGACGGCTTACGCCGCTAGGTGGCCGGCGACGGCTTACGCCGCTAGGTGGCCGGCGACGGCTTACGCCGCGACGACGTCGGCGACGACACAGGCGATGTTGTCCGGCGCCCCCTCGGCCCGCGCCAGCTCGATCAACTCCCGCACCGTGTCCTCGGGGGCGGCGGGCGCGGCCAACGCCGAGCGCAGGTCGGCCCGGGCGACGACCGCGGACAACCCGTCGGAGCACAGCAGATACCGGTCACCGGGCTGCGCGGCGCGCAACGCCAGATCCGCCTCGACCTGCCGACCACCACCGAGGGCGCGCACCAGCACCGCGCGCTGCGGATGCGTCGCCGCCTGGTCCCGGTCGAGCCTGCCCTGATCAACCTGGGCCTGCACCCAGGTGTGATCCTGCGTGAGCAGCGACAGCTCACCGTCGCGCAGCAGGTACGCCCGGGTGTCACCGACGTGCACCAGGGCCAGTTGGGCGCCGCTGAGCAGCAGCGCGGTCAGGGTGGTGACCGGCTGGTCGGCGTCGCTCGCCAACCCGCGTACGGCGCGGTCGGCGTCGCTCACCACACCGGCCAGCATCGTCAGCAGGTCGACGGCCGGCACGTCGGTCAGCTCCAACGGCTTCAGGGCGTCGACGGCGGCGGCGCTGGCAGCCGCCCCGCCGGGCCCCCGCATCCCGTCGGCCACGGCGAGCAACCGCCCGCCGGCGTACGCGGTGTCCTCGTTGCTGTCACGTACCAGCCCGGTGTCGCAACCGGCGGCGCAGCGAACGGCAACTGCGCAATTCGGGTCGGACATGGTGGCGCCCCCTTCAGACAGGTGGTCCACGAGGAGGGTGGCGAGCCGGGCGCGGGCCGCGGTGTCGGCACTGACCTGCCGCCAGTACGCGGTGATCGCCTCGGCCGCCGCCGCCGGATCCAGGTCACACACGACCCGGATCGTCGCCAGCGGCATGCCGAGCCGCCGCAACTGGGCGACCAGCCGGGCCACCGGCAACTGCGCCGGGTCGTAGAGCCGGTAGCCGGACTCCGGATCCACAGCGGCCGGCGCCAGCAGCCCCACCCGGTCGTACAGGCGCAACGCCTTCGGCGTCAGCCTCGCCGCCCGGGCGAACGCCCCGATGGTCATGAGCCCCACGTCGACATCCTCCTCGTGCCGGTCGCGGCGACCGGTGCCCACCAGGCTCAGGGTTACCCGAAGGTCAAGGTCAAGGCCGGCGCCACCGCCGTCACCCGCGGCGCCGGTAGGTTGGGCGCATGCGCGTCGTCATCGCCGGAGGCCACGGCAAGATCGCCCTACTGCTGCAACGTCACCTCGCCGGGCGCGGCGACACCGCCGTCGGCCTCATCCGCAACCCCGAGCAGACCGCGGCGCTGCGCGCCGCCGGCGCCACCCCCGTCGTCTGCGACCTGGAACACACCCCGGTCGCGCAGGTGGCCGCGCACCTCGACGGCGCCGACGCGGTGATCTTCGCCGCGGGCGCCGGCCCCGGCAGCGGCGCCGCCCGCAAGGACACCGTCGACCGGGCCGCCGCCGCGCTGCTCGCCGACGCCGCCACCCGCGCGGGCGTCCACCGTTACCTGCTCGTCTCCTCCATGGGCGTGGACACGCCACCCGCCCCCGACGGCGACGACGTGTGGGCGGCGTACCTGCGCGCCAAACGCGCCGCCGAGGACGACCTGCGCGGCCGCGACCTGGCCTGGACGATGCTGCGACCCGGGCGGCTCACCGACGACCCGCCCACCGGGCGGGTCACCCTCACCCCGCACGCCGGCCGTGGCGCGATCAGCCGCACCGACGTCGCCCACGTCCTCGCCGGCCTGCTCGACGAACCACGCACCACCGGCGCGACCCTGGAACTCGTCGACGGGCCCACCCCGATCGCCGAGGCCATCCGCGCCGCCACCACCTGACCGACCCCCCGCGCCGAAGAGAGAGCCATGGAACCGCAACCACTCGACTACCGCTTCACCGCGCCCATCGAGAAAGACGGCGCGTTCGCCACCTACGTGACAGTGCCCGACTCCGCGGACCTGCTCGGCACCCGACGCGCCGTCAAGGTCACCGGCACCATCGACGGGCACCCGTTCAGCGCCACCCTCATGCCGTTACCGGCGAGTGCTCAGAAGTGAGCGCTGCGCGGTAGTCCCGCCTTGCGGTGGGACGGTCCCGGCCTGACCCGCTCGCGCGGTGCCGGGTAGACGCTTCACAGCCACCTGCCCGCGGGTGCGGGTCTTCTGGTCGGCTCCACGTCCGTTTAGCGACTCCCGGCCACTCCGGTCGTCGGTTACCTCACGCGCGAGGGCGGCGAGGTTGAGTGCGGCGTTGAGGTCCCGGTCGAGACTCAACCCGCAGGCGGTGCAGGTGTAGGTCCGCTCGGCCAGGGGCAGCTTGGTTTTCACCGCGCCGCAGCCGGAGCAGGTCTTGCTCGACGGATACCACCGGCCGGCGGTGACCAGCCGCCCACCGTTCCACTCGCTCTTGTAGGTCAGTTGACGCCGGATCTCCGCGAAGCTTGCGTCCGCGACGTGCCGGGCCAGCCGGCGGTTACGCAACATGCCCGCGACGTTCAGGTCCTCGACCACGACGGTGCCGTGCTCGCGGGTCAGCCGGGTGGTGAACTGGTGTAAACCGTCGCGGCGTAGCCCGACGACGCGCGCGTGCGCCCGCGAGAGCTGTTGCTGCGCCCGGGTCCAGCGGTTCGACCCGACCCGACGCACCCGACGGTCAGGAGTGACGCATCGGCTCACCGCCCGGGCCAGACGGCGCATCCGGCGCTCGGCCACCACGAGGTGCCGCGGGTTAGCCACCCGTTCGCCAGTCGACAGCACCGCGAGGTGCTTCACACCAAGGTCCACCCCCACGATCGAGCCAGGCCGGGCTGGTGCACCCACGGCGCGCTCGACCTCGCAGGTGAACGACACGAACCAGCGACCGCCCTCGCGCCGCACCGTCGCGGACATGATCCGCGCGGTGCCCGCCTCCAACCGCCGAGCCAGCTTGCGCGCCGACTCATGCAGCCGCAGCGCGCCCAGCCGGGGTAGCACCACGTGCCGCCAGTCGGCCTCGATCCGCATCACGCCGGTGGTGAACCGCACCGTAGGCGTGCTGCGCCGCCGGGACTTGAAGCGGGGAAACCCGACCGCGCGACCCTTACGAGCACCCTTGCGCGCGTCAGACCAATTCTTCAGCGCCCTCGCGAGGGCATCGAGACCGGTGTTGAACGCCTCCTTCGAGCACTCCGCCCACCACGGCGCGACCTCATCCTTGGCGGCGTTCCACGCCTTACGCAGTGACGGCAGCGACCACGAGATCGGCGGGCTCAGCAACTCGTCCGGCACACCGTAGGTGCGTTCGGCAGCGCGCTGGCTCATGACCGCCTTCACGCGAGCCAGGGCCCAGTTGTGCGCGACCCGAGCCGCGCCAGCGTGGGCGAGGACCGCCCGCTCCTGGCGCGGTGACAGGTCCAACGCGAACCGGTACGCCTGCAACGTCTTCACGACGGTCCCTCTGTAGCCGCTTCGACCGCGCGCTGAGCTCGGTTCGCCGCGCCACGGCGACCGTATAGGCGTGCGCACAGCGAGGTCAGGATCTCGGTCATGTCCCGGACGAGGTCGTCATCCACCTCAGCGGGGTCCACCACCAGTGTAGGCGGCGGCCCTGTGCGCTCAGCGCGGCCTCGACGTATTCGGCGCCGAAGCGGGCGAACCGGTCGCGGTGCTCGACGACAATGGTCGTCACGGCAGGATCACGCAGTAGGGCGAGGAACTCCTCGCGATGCCCGTTGAGGACGGAGCCAACCTCGGTGACGACACGATCGACAGCCAACCCCTGCCCAGTGGCCCACACGGTCACCCGGGCCACCTGCCGGTCGAGGTCCGTCTTCTGGTCCGACCAGCCTCAGCCGGCGTGCCCGTCAACGGCTCGCCGACCATGATGAGACGCCCGAGCCGATACGTCGGAACGGGCAGCGCCCCGGCCTCGTAACGCCGCCGCGCGGTCGCGTACGAGACGCCGGTGGCCGCTGCCCGCTCCTTCACGTTCACGCCCGCACCATAGCCCTCTAATGAGCACTCATGCCCACCACAACGAGACCTGCTAGCAGCCCCACCCCCGCGACGACTCAGCGCTGCTGGTGCCGCGGCAACGCCGACTGCCCCACCACACCACCGACGAACGGCGCCCCCGGCGTCTCCGCCGCGATCCGATCCATCGTGCGCGCCAACTGCTCACTGCCGTCATCGAGATGCCGCGCCGCCGCCTGCATGTGCGACACCATCATCTCGCCGAAAATCCGCAACGCCTCACGGGTCGCCACCGTGTCGTCGAAGCTCGACCCGGCCGCGCTGCGATACTCCGCCACCGCCCGCTCCGCCTCCTGCTTCGCCTCCGCCTCCGCCGCGTGCAGGTAGCTCTCATACTGCACCCGGGCGTACTCGGCGACCCGACGCGCGTAGTCATGCGCCTGCGCGATGATCTGCTCCGCCTCCCGCTGCGCCGCCGACAGCAGATTCACCTCCCGCGCCGCCGGAAGCTTCGCCGCCGCCCCCGTACTCGGAATCACCCCGTGCCGGTGCAACTCCACCCGGTCGGTCAGCCGCTCGTTCTCCGCCCGCAACGTCGCGATCTGCGTCGCCAACAGGTCCAACTCGTCAGCGACCTGCACCCGGAACCGGTCCACGTCAGCGTTGTCGTAACCACGCCGGGCGAACGACGCGGCACCGAACTCCCACCGCCGAACCCGATCGGCGGTCATCCGCACCTGCACACCGCCGGAAATCTGCACCCCGTCATACCGACTGATCGGTGTCGCGCTCACCTGCGCAGACCTCCGTTCGCGACTGCGGGGCTCGCAAGCTCACTCCTCGCGCTCACCTGTGCCCACCTCCCGAAACGTCACCCGCGGCCGACTGCTGCACCGCCGTCCGCCACGCCGGGCCATACCACTGCGCACCCAGGCCCTCGTGGTGCACCTGCCCCGCGTGGTAACCCGCCTGAACCAACGTCTGCACCGCGTACGACACCATCTCGTCCGACCCACACACGAACACGTGCCGGGAACGCCAGTCACCGTCGGCCAACGCCCGGTCCACCGCCTGCACGAACTCTCCTGGCCGGTGCACGTCGGCACCCACCACGTACGTCACCGTCAACCACGGATACGACGACGCCAACTTGTCGATCGCGTCGCTGTCGTAGAACTCGCTACGGGAACGGGCCCCCACGTAGAGGTCCACCCGCCTGCGGGAACCCTCCGCGGCCACCTGCTCCACCAACGCCTTCACCGGCGCCCAGCCCGTGCCCGCGACCAACAGCAACAGATCACTGGAACCCGCCGACCACAACCCCAGCCGGTCCCCCACCGGCGCCGCCAGGTGAACCCGATCCCCCACCGCCGACCCGTACACCAGCCGCGACGACACCGCACCACCCGGCGCGGCCCGCACATGCAACTCCAACGTGCCGTCCGCCCGCGGCGCGTTCGCCGGCGAGTAGTACCGCCACGACCGCACCGACGGGTGCGACACCCCGATCGACTGACCCGGGGTGAACGGCAACAGGTACTGCGGGCGCACCGTCAACACCGCCACGTCGAACGCCCGCCGCTCGTGCGCCACGATCTCCGCCACCCACCACGGCGGATTGACCGCCTCAGCGGCCTGCGCGGCCTCCATCATCACCTGGGCGACCAACCCGTACGCGGCCGTCCAGTCGGCAGCCAACTCGTCGGTCCACTGTTCGGCGAGGAAATGCTGCAACGTCGCCACCAGCGCCTCACCGACCGCCGGGTAGTGCTCCGCGCGGACCGCGAACTTGCGGTGATCCGCGCCGAGATCCTGCAGGAAACCCACCAGCCGATCCACCTGGTCCACATTGGACACGATGTGACCCAACGCGGTCACGAGGCGATCCCGCTGACCGGCCATGTTCGTCGGGAACATCTGCCGCGTCTCGGGGTGAGCGAGGAACAACGTCGAGTAGAAGTAGAGCGGCACCTGGTCGCCGTGACCGGCGACCACCGACCAGCTCTGCTTGAGGCGAGCCGCGTCCACGCTCAGACGCCCGACCTGTTCCCGGCAGCCACCACCTGGCCCTGCACCTGCCCCAGCACTGTCTGCACATCAGCGATGATGTCCGACGGCACCCCCAGCTCGGTCAACGTCACCGTCAGGTGCTCGCCCACCTTCGCGTAGTGCCCCTCAGTGATGTTCAACGGCTGGTGCGCCTCGGCCAACCCACGACCCGTGTACTCGTTCGGGCCACCCAGCACCACGGTCAACATCAACGCCAGGTGCCGCCGCTGACCCGCCATGTCCACATCGGCGAAGTAGCCCGCCAACTCCGGGTCCGCGAGCACCTTGTCGTAGAACAGCTCAACGGCCGCCTTGACCGAGCTGGCACCGCCAATGCGGTCGTAGTGCGAAGCGGGCGCCGTCTCTTCCGTAACCGTCACGGTCGTTCCTTCCGGGGATGAAGGGTCCAGAACCGTGAGGGACCATAGCGTGCCAACCGCCTCCGGTCAGCGACCCCTTATCGGATTCCCGACAACACGCCGACACGTTGCGTCACCACTACCGATGGGTACTTCCACAATCGGCCACCGAAGCAACACCCACCGTATCCACAGTGGACCGTGACGGCCGATGCAACCCCGCCACCGTCACCGACGGTCGCGAGAAAACAACCGAAAAAAATCCGAAAGTTCGAACGGTCAGCCGGCGCGCCGCCGCGCCCGCCGCGCCGCCAACTCGTCACCCACCGGATCCGAACCCGACGCCACCGCCGGCTCTACCGGGGCGCTCGTCGCCGGCTCCGCCGGCAGATGCGACAACGACCCCTGGATCTCCTTGAAAGCACCACCGATCGCGATGCCGAAGACCCCCTGGCCACCCTGCAACAGGTCGACCACCTCCTCCGGAGACCGGCACTCATACACCGTCGTCCCATCAGAGATCAGCGTGATCCCCGCCAGATCCTCCACACCCCGCGACCGCAACGCCTCGATCGCCTTACGGATGTTCTGCAGGGACACCCCCGCATCCAACAACCGCTTCACGACCTTCAACACCACCAGGTCCCGGAACGAATACAACCGCTGCGTCCCCGAACCCGAGGCATCACGAACGCTCGGCACCACAAGCGTCGTCCGCGCCCAGTAATCCAACTGCCGGTAACTGATGCCCACCGCGTGGCAGGCCGTCACACCCCGGTAGCCAACCGAACCGTCACCCTCAGCCGCCACACCTGGCGACGAGGCACCCGACTCGTCGAACTCTGCACCCGGATCGGAATCCCGCGGCTCGTGCATCCGGACAACCTCCCCGTCAGTGTGGCGACGCATCGTTTCCTCCGACGCGCACCCCTCGACATGGAAACCCTATCGCCACCACCAGGAGTTACCACGGAGGAACCGACGCGACACGCCGCGCAGCCACCGAGAAAGATCACCAACCGAACCCGGGCACACCTCAGCCCGCGAAATCCTCCGGACGCACCTGATCCAGGAACTCGCGGAACTTCTCCACCTCGTCCTCCTGCTCATCAGGGATAACGATCCCCGCCTCGCTGAGGACCTGCTCCGCACAACGAATCGGCGCACCGACACGCAACGCCAACGCGATCGAATCGCTCGGCCGCGCCGACACCCGCACCCCATCGCCGATCAACAGATCCGCGTAGAAGACGTTGTCCTTCAGCTCGGTGATCTCCACCGCCTGCAAGGGAGCCTTCAACGCCGCCAACACGTCCCGCAGAAGATCATGCGTCAACGGCCGGGCCGGCTTGACCCCCTGCTGCTCATAAGCGATAGCCGTCGCCTCGACCGCGCCGATCCAGATCGGCAGATAGCGGTCCCCCTCGACCTCCCTGAGCAGGACGATCGGCTGGTTGCTGGGCAGCTCCACCCGAACTCCGACCACGCTCAGCTCGCGCACCGCCGCCTCCGTGTCGTTGTCACCTACGCCGCACCGCGCCCTTTCCCTGCACGGTACACGGACCGCAACACGGCCGTCCCATGCGCTACAGCACCACGTCCGCGCCGAAAAGGGGTTACCCCGGCAAGCCTACGGCACGCTTCCCCGAAGAGATCTTTCCGCTCAGCCGCCACCCGCCGGGAACCCTCACCGACCCAACGTCGACCGCAAACCCACACGCACCAACGCCGCGTGCAACTGCTCCGACAACGCCACCAACTCACGCGCCGTCTCCGCCGCCCGCGCCCGCGCCGCCGGATCACTCTGCCGCGCCAACGGCGCCACCAACTGCGCGAACAAACCGACCTCCCGGTCCGCCGCCGTCCGATAACCCCGCAGGTGCCGCGGCTCCAACCCGTACGACGCCAACCCCGCCACCGCCGACGCGATGATCAGAGCATCCGCGTCATACCACCCCGGCGGATCCGACACCAGCACACCGAGCCGCTCCAACTCCACCAACGTCGACTCGTCGATCCCACTGCGCGCCACCAGATCAGCCCGGCCGAGCCGCACCTGCGACGACTCGGCCGGCTCCGCCAACTCACGACCCGGCACCGCACCATCGGGACCAACCGCCACCAACGCCGGCCGCGACCGCCCCGGCTGCTCACCGGACGAATCCCACTGGGCCAACTGCTCCCGGATCACCCGCAACGGCAGGTACTTGTCCCGCTGCGCGGTCAACACGAACCGCAACCGCGCCACATCGTCCCAGCTGTACTTCCGGTAACCCGCCGCCGTCCGCTGCGGCTCGACCAAACCCTCGGCCTCAAGAAACCGCAGCTTCGAAATCGTGGTGTCCGGAAAATCCACCCGCAACTGCCCAAGCACCTCACCGATGCTCATCAGCGGCTCAGACCGAGCCGCCCCGGGTGACATGGAGGCCGCAGGCTCGTTCACCCCCGGCCGGCCTCCTCCTCCGGGCGCGGACCGGCGATGAACACCACCCGGAACTTACCGATCTGGACCTCGTCACCATTGCTCAACGTCGCCGCCTCAACCCGCTCACGATTGACGTACGTGCCATTCAGGCTACCCACGTCCCGCACCGTGAACGTCCCACCATCACGGTGGAACTCCGCATGCCGACGCGACACCGTCACGTCATCCAGGAAGATGTCACTGTCCGGGTGCCGGCCACTGGTCGTCACATCGTGGTCCAACAGGAACCGGGCACCCGCATTCGGGCCTCGACGAACCACCAGCAGCGCCATACCCGGCGGCAACGAACCGGACATCCGGCTCGGCACCACATCGGTATCCGGCCCCTCCAGCACTTCGTCGAGCGAACCGAGATTGAGCGTCGAAGTGACGTCGAGTGGGGGGAACTCGTCGTCTGGCCGCGTCATGGGACCACCTCACGGATCTGTTCGGTCGGCGTCGGGTAATGGCGGGTCTGGCCGCCGGGCACTTGAACACCCGGCGGCTGGCTCCCCGTGCCCGGGAAGGCAATTCCGCAACGCTCAACTATTGGGTTCTCGGTCGACTGGGCGAGCCTAGCCAGCGCCGAAATGCAGGGCAACCGGACGCGCGCAGACATCCCACGCACCGGATCAAGCACACTCAGCCTTCGGTGATCTTCTGATACGCGGCCGCCGTGAGCAACCCGTCCGTCGCAGTCGGATCATTCGGCGTGATCTCCACCAACCAACCCTCACCGTACGGATCAGTGTTGATCAGCTCAGGCGTGTCACCCAACGCGTCGTTGCGCGCCGCCACCGTACCGGCCACCGGCGCGTAGATCTCCGACACACTCTTGGTCGACTCGATCTCACCCAACGAGTCACCGGCCGCGACCACCGCACCCGCCTCGGGCAACTGCACGTACACGATGTCACCAAGCGCGTCCTGCGCGAAGTGGGTGATGCCGACCCGGACCGAAGCCGTGCCGTCACCCGCCACCCACTCATGCTCGGCGGTGTATCGCAGATCCTCGGGAATCACCAGACGCGTCCTTCATCCATCGGTGCCCCGGACCACCCGGGTCCGGCGCGGCCGCGCCGGTCAGGAGACCGGACGGGCGTGTTCCAACTTGATCGGCACGTGCAGCGCCGAAACCTCGGCAACCTCACGCTCCCCAAACGTCACGTTACCGCCGTCACCCCGGACCGACGCCACCACCCCACCAGGAATGTTCAACGCCGTACGCATCGTCGCCGGATCACCGATCACCGTGATCGTGTACGGCCCCGACAACCGACGCCCCTCCACCATCAACGACCCGTTGTCCCCATCGAGGAAGTACGTCGACGCGATGATCCGCACCGTCGCCCGATCCCCACCGGAGATCTGCATCGCCTCAGCGCCCGCACCACGCAACTCCTGCACCGCGTCCAACACCCGGTCCGCCGAAATCGCCTTCACACCGGCGTCGAACTGCACAGTCAACCCCGGCCCCACCGCCGGCAACGTCCCCGCCAGGATGCCCAACTCATCCGCCCGCCGCGTCGCCTCATCCAACGCCGCCTGACGACCCTGCTCACCCGACTGCAACTGCCGCTGACTGTCCTCCAGAGCACGGATGTCCTGCTGCAGGCGATTCTCCCGGGCATCCAGATCCGACAAGATCCGGACCAGGTCCTCCTGCCGGGTGGCCCCCAACGTCGGGTCCGTCGACGTCGTCTTCAACTGCACGACCAACGTGAACCCCAGCAACGCCAACAACGCCACGATCATCACCCCGGCCGTACTCCACCGGGACCGACCAGCCGCCGGCGCCGCCGGCACCGCCAACCCGTCGGAATCCGCGACCGGCTCCCCCGACCGCGACACCACGCTCAGGTCCACCGTCGCACCGTCGTCGACCGGCTCCACACCCGGCTCCGCCGCCGGCTCGTCACCCGACGGCTGCGGCTGCGCAGGCCCCTGCGGCGCCAACGGACTCAACTCATCCGGATCCGGCGCATCCGGCCGCGGATCCGGCTCACCCGCCGGCCCACCCGGCCGCACCGGACCCGCCGGCTGCGGCCACCCGGTGCCCGTGTCGGTCTGCTCGTCACTCATCGCAACCCAACCTACGCCCGGAACAGGTGTCGACGGATCGCCGCCACGTTGCCGAAGATACGCACACCCAGCACCACGACCACACCCGTGGACAACTGCCCGCCCACCCCCAACTGGTCACCCAGATACACGATCAGACCAGCGACCAGCACATTCGAAATGAACGACACCACGAACTGCTTGTCGTCGAAGATGCGATCCAACCGAGCCCGCACCCCACCGAACACCGCGTCCAACGCGGCCACCACCGCGATCGGCAGGTACGGCTGCAACGCCGCCGGCACCGTGGGATCAAGCCACACGCCCAGCACCACACCGGCGAGCAACGCCAGCACCGCGATCATCGGCCACCTCCGGAGGGGCTAACAGTCGTCGCCGGACCGGACGACCCGGGACTGCCGGACCGGCCACCCGACGCGGAAGGGCTCGGACTGACCGACGGCTTGGCGTAGCGTAGCTGCGGCTCCGGCGCCGCCGGCAGGGTGAGGTCATCCGCCTCCCGCACACCGAACGACAACCCGGTCCCCTGCGCGACCTTGCGCATCAACGCCGCGTTCCGGCTGCCCTCGAACTTGCGCCGCATCGAACCCGGCCCAATCGCCGACACCTCGTACGGCCCGGTCACCGGCCGGAAATCCACGAGCATCGCCTCACCCGCCGACCGGATCGTCGACGTCGACGTCAACCGTTGCCCGTTGATGGCGATCGCCTCCGCGCCGGCGCTCCACAACGCGTTCGCCACCCCCTGCAGGTCGCTGTACAGCACCCGCGGCGGCCCAGCCCCGGCACCGGTCACCGCGTCCGCCTTGTCCGGCGCGTCCGCCAACCGCACCACCACACCGTCACCGCGCACCCGACCCAGCCCCGTGCTCGCCTCCAGGTTGCGCAACCGGGCGGCGGCCGACCCACTCAACGCCGCGTCCCGCTGCCGACTGACCTCCTCGCGCAGCTGGTCCGCTCGCGTGGACAACCGGTCGGTCTGACTCTCCCGCTCCTTGATCTGCGTCACCAGACCCGAGCGGGCCTGGCTGCGCCCCGGCTCGTCCGCCACGGTCTGCCGGTACGCGACCGCGAACAGGAAACCGAGCATCACCACCACGACCAGGCTCACCGACCGCGCCGGCAACGCCCGCCACCCCCGCGCCGGAGCGGGCTCCGCCGCGCCTCGACGGGCGGCAGCCGCGTCCGCGTACCCCGGATCCAGCGGGTTGCGGAACAGCTCGGTGAGGAAATCCGGCGCGTACACCCGGTCCTGGCCGGGCTTCCCCAACCGCGGCGCGCTCACGCCGCCGCTCCTGAGGCGCGCGCCGCGCGCACCAACCGGGTCGCCTGCACGACGTACATCCCGCCGGCCACCCAGTAGAGCACCAACCCCCACCAGGCCAACGCCCAACCGATGGCGCTCGCCGCCGTCGCCACGTCGGTGGCCGCGGTGGCCAACAGCAGCACCGGGAACGCCGCGAGCAGCAGGAACGTGGCGGTCTTGCCCACGTAGTGCACCGGGGGCGGCCCGTACCCGTAGCGACGCAGCACCGCCAGCGAGGCGAGCAGGAGCACCTCACGGGCCAGCAGCGCCGCGGTGAACTGCCACGGCACCACCTCCCGCGCGGTGAAGGCGACAAGGGTGGCGAGGATGTAGAGCCGGTCGGCGAGCGGGTCGAGCAGCTCGCCCAGGCGGCTCACCTGGTGCAGGCGGCGTGCGATCCAACCGTCGACCCAGTCGGTGGTGCCGCCGATGGCCAGCACGACGACCGCGGCCACGTCGGCCCGCTCCACCAGGAACAGGTAGAGGAAGAGCGGCACGCCCAGCAGCCGCCCGAAGCTGATCAGGTTGGGCAGGGTGAGCACCTGGTTGCCGGGGGTCTGGTCACCGGTGTCCCGCGGTTGCTCTGCCCGAGCCGGCCGACGCGACACCGATCCTCCTCCACGGCACGCGGGCCCCCGGCCGACGCCGGGCGCGGCTGAGGGTCGTACGCGCTGTCGGGCCGACGAACGCCGGCTCTCCCCTGCGGCCCCGGGCGGGGCCTCTTCCCCTGACGCGGCCCGCGATCTCGATGATCGCGGGCCGGGTAGGTGCGCTGCCACTATATCGGGCTTCCTCTCGCCGTCCGGGCGCCGCCGCCGGGCTGTCGGTGCGGCTGTGCCGCGCTGTGGCGTGGGTCACCACGCCTAAAGCGTCCTAGGATACTAGTGGACGGGGGAACGGCGCTCAGGCTGTCTGGACCGCGGAGTCGGTCTGCTGCGCGGGCACCGAGGTCGCCGCCCGCGCGAACCCGACAAGCGCCAACAACAGCTCGTGCTGCGTCCGCGCCGGCATCCGGTCCAGTACCACCTGCACCGCACGCTGCCGCCGCTCGGCCAACTCCCCCAACAGGGTCAACGCGGCGGCGGTCGGCACCAACCGCACCTCACGCCTGTCGCGCGGATCGGCCACCCGGCGCAACAACCCGGTCGCCTCCAGCCGGTCGCACAGGCGGCTCGCCGACGAGGGCACGACGTCCAGCAGCTCCGCCAACCCGTTGACGTTGGTCTCCGGTCGACCGCTGAGCAGCATGAGCACCCTCAACTGGGTGGGCGGCACCTCGTGCCGCGACGCGGCCGAGTCCAGCACGGCGATCAGCGTCCCGGCGGCGGCATCGATCGCCGCGGCGAGATCCGCAGGTCGCTCCACCTGATGTCCCCTGCCGTCGTCGCGCTGGTGCCCGCCCGGCAACGCGGCGGCGAATCTCACCCCGTGCCCCGTTCGCGCGGACCGTGCCAGTCCAGACAGACCACGACGGCGTCGTCGCGCAGATCGGAATCCGCGTGATAGGCGTGCAGTTCGCGCATCACCGTACCAACCGCCTCGGCCGGCGGCTGCAGCCGCGTGGCGCGCAGGGAACGCGCCATCATCCGCTGCCCGTACGGCTCCTGACCCGGTGGCTCGGCAGCCCACACCCCGTCGCTGACCACGAAGAGGCGGTCACCCGGAGCCAGTTGCATCTCCTGAAGCTCGTAGCGGGTCTCGGCGAACATGCCCAACGGCAGCTGCTGATCGAGCTTCATCGGCTCGACCGTGGACCCGCGCATCCGCAACAGATGTGGGGAGCCCGCGTCGACCGCCCGCACCCGCCCGGAGCGGGTGTCCACCTCGAGCAACAGGGTGGCCACGTACCGGGCCCCCCGGTGCTGGTAGAAGACCGTGTCCGAGGCCAACTCGGCCTGTTCCACAAGGCCACCACCGGAGCGCCGCGCGTTGCGCATCGCGTTGACCGTGACGGCGGTCAACAGGGACGCGGCCAGCCCACTGCCCTCGCCGTTGAGCACCGTCAGGGTGAGCCGGTCGCCGTCCAGCGACCAGTCGAAGTGGTCGCCACCCACCGTGTACGCCGGTTCGAGCTGGCCGGCCAGCTCGAACGCGTGGTGCGCCACACCGCGACCGGGCAGCAGGTCCCACTGCATCTCGGCGGCCATCGTCAGCCGCTCCCGACGCCGGGCCCGCCGGTAACGGTCGGTCTCCCGGTCCGCCGCGCGCATCGCCACCGCCAGGGCGCCGGCGATGTCCGTGGCACGACCGGTGACCGCCGGATTCGGTGCGGCCGGAAGCTCGATCAGCAGCACGCCCAGCCGCTCCCCCCACACCGTCAACGGCAGGTAGAGCCGGCAGGGGCCCTCGCCGTCGCGCACCGGTTGCTGGCTGCTGAAGCAGCGCTGCGCCATGGTGTGGCAGGCCAGGAAACCGCCGGCCGGCAGGTCGGGGTCCAGCACCGGCCAGAGGCCGCTGATCCGGTAGTCGGCGACGAAGACGTCGGTGCGCAGCGCGCCCATCGTCGACCGGATCGCCCGGTCCGCGGCCTCCGCCAACTGGTCGGGCGGGGCCTCGCGCAACGCGCGCGACACCACGTCCGGCGCGTCTACCATCGTCGCCCTCCCCAGAAGCTTGCTACAGGGCAAGCATCATACGGACGCCCCCGGGACAGATGATCCGCGCGGTCAGTCACCCGGGCGGGTCGCGAGCACACCGTGGAACGCGTCGGGCACCCGCGCCGGCGGACCGTCCGGCCGCCACTCGGCGACCGGGACGATCCCGTCCGCCGTCGGCGCCCACCGACCCAGCAGGGGCGCGAACGCCGCCGGTGGACGCATCCGGAACTGCGGCCCCATCATGGCCAACGCCTGCGGATGGGCCGCCAACTCCTCGGTGTCGAAGTCCACCGCCAGCAGGCTGCCCGGCGCCGCGGCAGCGTACAACTCGTCGAGGGTGTGGGTCACTGTGGCGTCGTCGAGGAACGCGGCCAACCCGAGGAAGACCACTCCGACCGGCCGCCGACCCCACCCCGGCACGAAGCGGTGCAGCTGCGCCGGGTCGACAGTGCCGATGTCCGTCGCGTCGCCGAAGCCGTAGCCGGCCCGGTCGCTGCCGGCGAGGATGCTCTGGCCCAGCCGGATGGTGACCGGGTCGACGTCGGTGTAGAGCACCGTGGCGTCGGTGGCGACCTCGTGCACGTTGCCCATCGTCGGCACCCCGGCGCCGAACACCAGGAACCCGTCCACGCCGTGGGCGGCCATGGCCCGTACCGCCCGGCCCAGGAACGCCCGCAGCTCCCGGAACACCGGCGCGCACGGCCCGTACGCCTGCTCGAACGCGCTCGCGGCGGCCACGTCCACGGGGAAGTGATGCTGCCCGCCGAGCCAGAAGTCGATCATGCGCGCGGTGCTCGGCTGGTCTGGTTCACCCATCGACGACGCCCCCTCCCCGGCCGGTCGTCGCCAGCGTACCGACCGGGACGCGCTCAGCGGTATCGCGGCGCGGGAGCGTCCGGTCCCGCGATACTGGCCGCGGGCGGGGGTGGGCGGTGAACTCGGCGAACAACGCGGCGGTGGTGGTCGGCGTCGATGGCTCGGAGTCGGCGCTGCGTGCCGTACGCCTCGCCGCCACCGAGGCGGCACGCCGACACCGACCACTGCGGGTCGTGCACGGCTTCATCTGGCCGCTGCTGCACGTGCCGGTCTCCCCCGCCCCGCACGCGCCGCCCGGCGGTGGGCTGCGCGACCGGGCCGAGGAACTGGTCGAGGCCGCGGTGCGCGAGGCCGAGGCGACCGTGCCCGGGTTGTCCGTCTCCGGCGAGATCATCGACGGTGAGGCCGCCGCGGTGCTGGTGGGCGAGTCCCCCACCGCCGCGCTCATCGTGCTCGGCGACCGCGGGTTGGGTGGATTTCCCGCGCTGGTGGTCGGCTCGGTAGCGGTGCAGGTCGCCGCGTACGCCGACTGCCCGGTGCTGGTCGCGCGGGGGGAGCGACGACCCGACGAGCCGGTGCTGGTCGCGGTGGACGGTTCGGACGCCTCCCGGCGCGCGGCGGACCACGCCGCCGAGACCGCCGTGTCGCTAGGTGTGCCGCTGGTGGCGCTGCACGCCTACCGACATCCCGGCAGCAGCGGGCCGGGTGACATGCAACCCCTGGTGTACGACGAGGCGAAGCTGCGCGGCGAGCAGGAGCGGATGCTCGCCGGGTGGCTGACCGGGCTCACCGAGGAGCACAGGGGTCTGCGGTTGACCTGCCGGGTCATCCATGGTCGACCCGGCGGTGTGCTCGCCGAGGCGTCCCGTTCCGCCCAACTGGCGGTCGTCGGAGGGCGCGGGCGCGGCGAGGTGACCGGGTTGCTGTTGGGGTCGGTGAGCCAGTCGATGCTGCACCACGCGCAGTGCCCGGTCGTCGTGGTCCGCGCGCCCCACTAGCGCGCCGGGGTTGGTCCGCCACCAGACGGGTAGACGGCCGCGGTACGCCCAGCGGACGGTGGGCAGCACCAGGTGCCCAGACCGACGAAGGAGGCACAGATGCCAGGACCACGGCCGGGCAGCAACGCGTACGACAAGCAGCGGGCGCGGTTGCGCAACGCGATCGACGACTCCGGACGCCGAGTGCCCGACGGCAAGGCGAACCAGGTCGCCAACCGGATCCTCCAGGAGGATCGCGGCCAACGAGGCGTGGTGCGCGGAGAGCGCACGTATGGCCCGAAGAGCGAGCGCGAACCGGGCGATCCGAAGTGAGGACTGTCGACGTGGCCGACGGCGCGATCGCGGGCGCCGTCGGCAGCACCGCGCTGAACGTGGTCAGCTACCTCGACATGGCGCTACGGGGACGGCCGGAGAGCGACGTCCCCCAGGAGACCGTCGACCGGCTGGCCGGGATCGCGCACGTGGACCTGGGGAACGGGGCCCGGGCGGCCAACCGCCGCTCGGGCCTCGGGCCTCTGATCGGTTACGGGCTCGGCGTCGCCGCGGGTGTCGGGTTCGCGCTGTACGCCGGTGGTCGACGTCAACCGTTGCCGGTGGCCACCGGCCTGCTCGGCGCGGGCGTGATGACCATGACCGACGGGTCGATCACGGTGCTCGGCATCAGCGACCCGCGGACGTGGCGGCGCTCCGACTGGATCTCCGACATCATCCCGCACCTCGCGTACGGGCTGGCGGCCGCTAGAACCCGGGCGTCGCTGCGGGCCCCGCCAACACGCGCCCCGGCCGGGCCGTGCGGCGCCTGCTGCCCCGGGGGCCCGGGCCGCCCCGCGGCCGCGCG
>NZ_JBNCKM010000010.1:105635-142958 GCF_049841535.1 Micromonospora sp. DT53 | reverse complement strand
ACCTGGAACAGGTTGCGGCGGCCGCCAGGTCGCGGCCGCTAGTCAGCGGGCGTCGCTGTCGTCCTCGGCCACCGGCTCACCGGCCGGGCCGTACGGCGACACCTGCCCCTTGGGCACCGGCCGACCGGCGTCCCCGCGCGACGAACCACTGTTGAGCGGGTGCCCGGTCGGACTGGGCCCCTTACTGTCCTGGCTGGTGGCGCCCTTGGCGTTGCGCCGGAACTCCTCCTGCTGCGGGTTGACCACGGCTGTCTCCCTTCCGGGTTCGGGGACGGCATCGACCGCCTCCACCGCCGGCATACCCGCCCGCCCCGGTGGCATTCCGGCCCTGCTGACCGACGCGAGGGCTAGCGGGTCCGCAAGTGGGTAACCCGTCGGGATGGGCGATGATCGACGTGTGGTGCGGGTCCTGCTCGACAGGCGTGGCAGCACGTACGCCGAGGAGGCCGGCATCCGGCTCGCCGACCGGCCCGGGCCGCTGTACCAACTGCTGGTGCTGACCACACTGCTGAGCACCCGGATCCGGGCGTGCGTGGCGGTGGACGCCGCGCGGGAGCTGTTCGCCGCCGGCTACCGCACACCACAGGCCATGGAGGCGGCCAGTTGGCAGGAGCGTGTCGACGCGCTGGGCCGGGGGCACTACCGCCGTTACGACGAGCGGACCGCCACCATGCTCGGCACCGGCGCCCGGCTGTGCCTGGACCGCTGGCACGGTGACCTGCGACGCCTGCACCGGGAGGCCCAGGGCGATCCCGCCGGGCTGCGGCGGCGGCTCACCGAGTTCCCCGGTATCGGCCCCACCGGCGCGGACATCTACCTGCGTGAGGCGCAGGCGGTCTGGCCGGACGTACGCCCGTACGTCGACCGTCGGGCCCTGGCCGGGGCGAAACGGCTGGGTCTGCCGGGGTCTCCGGACCGGCTCGCCGGTCTCGTCGACGGACCGGACTTCGGCCGGCTCGCGTCAGCGCTGGTGCGGGTGGCGCTGGGTGAGGAGTCCGCCGGTGAGGTCACCCGCGTCGCCGCCCGCTGAGGCGCTCACTTGACCGTCTTGTCCCCTGGGCGGGTCAGGTGCCACACCAGCAACGCGGCGAGCAACGCCAGGACGACCACCCCGCCGGAGATGCCACGGCCCTCCTCGGGACTGCGGCCGGCGCTGCCGAAGTAGATCACCGCGAGACCGGCCAACACCGTGACGAACGTACGCAAGCCTCGGTCCTTCACGTCTGGCACCGTAGGCGGACCACCTTGGCCGTTTGGTCGATTTAAGGCTTTTTTCAGTCTTGTGAGTGAATTGTCAGCGGTCGGCGGCGAACCCGCAGAGCCGCACCCGGCGCACCGCGCGGTCGGCGACCTCCACCACCTGCAGGGTCAGCCCGGGCAGCCGCACCGTCTCACCCGGGGAGTCCGGCAGGTGCCGCAGGCGGGCCAGCACCAGACCAGCCACCGTCGTGTAGTCCCGGGACAACGGGAAGCTCAGCCGTACCCCCAGGTCGGGCAGGTCATGCAGCGGGAAGTCACCGGGCACCAGCAGGGACCCGTCCGCTTCCCGGACGACCCCGCGCACGTCACGGTCGGTCTCGTCGTACAACTCGCCGACCACCTCGGCCAGCAGATCCTCCATGGTGATCATCCCGTCGATGCCCCCGTGCTCGTCGACGACCAGGGCCAGCTGCTGATGGTCCTGCCGCAGTTGACGCATCGCGTCGGCGACCGGCAGGGTCACCGGCAGCAGCAGCGGCGCCCGCACCCGCCCGCCCACCGGATCGGTGCCGGCCCGCACCAGGTCGCGGATGTGCACCACCCCGAGCACCTCGTCCAGGCCGCCGGGACCGGTGACCGGGGCGCGGGAGCGCCCGGCGGCGGCCAGCCGCCGAACCCCCTCGTCGGCGGCCAGACCGGCCGGCAGCGTGGTCACCTCCCGTCGGGCCACCAGGATCTCCCGCAGGGTCCGGCCGGCGATGTCGAACGCGCCGGTCAGGATCTCCCGCTGCTGGGCGGACAGGCCGCGTTGGCTGGCCAACATCTCCCGCAGTTCCTCCTCGGTCATCTCCTCGCGGTTGGCCCGCGGGTCACCTCCGGCGAGCCGCACGACCGCGTCGGTGGCCCGGCTGAGCAGCCACACCGCCGGTCGGGACACCCGGGCCAGCAGATCAAGCGGGCCGGCGCTCAGCAGCGCCCAGCGCTCGGCCCGCTGCATGGCGAGCCGCTTCGGGGCCAGCTCGCCGAACACCAGCGTGAAGAACGTCAGCAGCACGGTCACCAGCAGCACCGCGGCGGGACGCGCCGCGCCGCCGAGGAACCCCAACGGGCCGACCAGCGGGCCGGCCAACGACACCGCGGCCGCCGCCGAGGCGAGGAACCCCGCCAGGGTGATGCCGAGCTGGATTGTGGCCAGGTAGCGGTTCGGGTCGCGGGACAGCTGCACCAACCGGTCACCGGCTCGGCTGCGCCGGCCCAGCCGCCGCAACTGCCCCTCGCGCAGGGTCACCAGTGCCATCTCACTGCCGGAGAGCGCGGCGTTGACCAGTACCAGCACGGCCACCAACGCCAGTTGCCCGAGCTGACCGCCCATCGCGCACCCCCGTCCGCCGCCTGAGGTCACTCAACCCCAGCGGGGCGCGGCGCGGGAGCGGTTTGCGACCGCGCCCCCGCTCAGTCGACCTCCAGGTCGTCCAGCGAGATGGCGTGGGTCATCAACCACCGGGCCAGCGCCGACATCCCGAACAACCACAGCGGCACCGACTCGGTGGGGCCGTTTGTGGCGTAGATGGCGAAGCGCAGGTCCGGCGCGCGGTACGCCTCGATCCGCCATCGGTGCTGCCGGTCCCGCCAGACCGCCGAAGGGTCCATGGCGTCACCGTAGGTGACCGGCGTCGACCTCGGGGCCGGTTGGCCCGGCACCACCGGCTGAGGCTCAGCCCGGCACCACAGTCGTCCCTAACACGATGCGGGCGACGGACACCAGGAGGCTGATGCCGACTGAGGCGAGGATCAGCCAGCCGACGCCGCGCCACCCCGAGCCTCGGCCGGGCACCGGCACCGGCGGTGGTCGCCACAGCTCCCGGTACGTCCAGGCCAGCACACCCACCCCGAACGGCAGGAGCCCTATCCAGAACCAGAACCAGCGGGTGCCGGCCAGCGGCGGCGCGCCACCGATCAGCCGGCCCAGCCAGAGCACGGTCAACACACCGGCGAGCAGAGCCACGGCGTTCCCGATCCGGTACGCGGTGCTGCCGTCGGCCCGCCTCGCGTCGGCGAGCGCGGCACGCCGCGCCTCCTGTTCGGCGCTCGCGGACGAGTCCGGCTCGGCGGGGTACGACTCGAAGGCGAGCGGCGTGCCGGAGGCGTACCGGTGCTGGCCGTTCGACACGGTCCAGGTCAGCATCCCGCCGTCGGGCGCGTACTGCGCACGCGGCCGGCTCCCCCAGTACGCGCCGTCGTCGGCCCAGCCGGACGACCGCTGGAAGGCCACCACCTGGCCAGTCGCGAGATCTCGGTCGAGCTGCGCCTCGGTGGACTCGCGCGGCTCGACCCACCACGCGAGGGACGCCCACAGCACCCACAGCACCGGCAGCGCCCAGCGCAGCACCACCGGGACGGCCGCTCGCCATCGGCAGCGGGAAGCTCGTGACCGGGTGGGGATCGCCTCGACCATCAGCCCACCGTCGCACCTCGGCGCACTGTTGTCAGCCCCGGATCGGCGCGACTGACGACCGTACGGCGGTCAATGGTCCGGTTGATCCTGGTCCGTCGGCACAGTGGCTCGCCGGACGCAGTCGCGCAGCAGGGCGCGGCGTTGATCATGGACGTCGTCGGGTTCCTGATTGCTGGCCGCGTAGACGTTGCTGACCGGCGACCAGGCCATGGACATCGCGATGACCAGCGCCATGAGGTCGAACGGGTCGCCGGCGCGTACCCGCCCGGCGGCCTGCGCCTCGGCGATGGCGGTGAGCTTGCGATCGTCGTAGTGCTGGTGGGTCTCGACGAGGTGCCCGGCCGGCCGGCGCTCCAGTCGGGTCCAGGTCGCGAGCCGAATGAGGTCGGGGCGGCGCAGGTATTCGTCGTAGAGGCGGACGGCCCAGTCCGCGAGATTGTCAGCGTCGATCGGCACGACGTTCGTGATGCGCTCCAGTGAGCTGAGGAAGATCGCGTCGAAGAGCCGTTCCTTGTCGCCGAAGTAGGCGTAGAGCTGGGCCTTGTTGGTGCGCGCCGCCGTCACGATGCGTTCGATCCGCGCTCCGGCGATGCCGTGCTGGGCGAACTCCTCGGTGGCGGCGTCCAGGATGCGCTGGTAGGTCGCGGTGCCACGCGAGGTCAGGGGCTGCTCCGGCATGCCCCCACCCTAGCAAACAGAACAGTTGGTTTGCTGCACGTCGCGATCGGGTCTACGGTGAAACAGACCGAACAGTTTGTTTAAGGAGTGCACCGATGCGGACGACCACCGGATGGCGGGCGACCAGCCCCACGACGCTGCGGCGCACCTCGCTGGAGCGCCGCGACCTGCGCCCCGATGACCTCGCGGTACGGGTCGAGCACTGCGGCGTGTGCCACAGCGACCTGCACGCCCTCGACCAACGCGTGGACGCGCCACTGGTGCCCGGTCACGAATTCACAGGCGTGGTGACCGAGACGGGCCCCGAGGTGACCGCCTTCACGGTCGGCGATCGCGTCGCGGTGGGCAACATCGTCGACTCCTGCGGCGCCTGCGCGATGTGCGCGGCCGGACAGGAGAACTTCTGCCACTCCTTCCCCACCCTCACCTACGGCGGCACCGACCGGCGGGACGGGTCGACCACCCTGGGCGCCTTCTCCCGCGAGTACGTCGTGCGGGACCGCTTCGCCTACCCGCTCCCCTCCGGCCTCGACCCGGCCGCGGCCGCCCCGCTGATGTGCGCCGGCGTCACCGTCTGGGAACCGCTGCGTTCCCTCGGGGTGGGCCCCGGCAGTCGCGTCGCCGTGGCCGGGCTCGGCGGCCTCGGTCACCTCGCGGTCAAGATGGCCGTGGCACTCGGCGCCACCACGACCGTCATCAGCCGCACCCAGGAGAAGCGCGACGACGCCCTCCGGCTCGGCGCACACGAGTTCCTGGACTCCACCGACACCCGCCAGATGGCCGCGACACGCGACACCTTCGACGTCGTCATCGACACCGTCTCCGCCTCGCACGACCTCGCCCCGTACCTCAAGGTGGTGGCGATGGACGGCACCCTCAGCCTGCTCGGACACCTGGGCCCGGTCACCGTCGAGGCGATGGACCTGCTTGTCGGCCGCAAGAAGCTCAGCTCCGCCGGCAGCGGAGGCCGCCGCTCGACAGCTGAGATGCTCCAGTTCTGCGCTGACAACGGCATCGCCGCCGACGTCGAGGTGCTCCCGTCGGCGCAGGTGGAGACGGCACTCGACCGCCTCCGACGAAACGACGTCCGCTACCGCTTCGTGCTCGACATGTCCGACCTGGACTGACAGCGGTCGCACCGGTCGCGGCGCCCGCTCAGGTGACGACGACCCGGGCGTCGTCGGGCAGCCGGCGGGTCGCGCCCCGCCGGTCCAGCAACTCCAGCAGGGGCACCGCCACCCGGCGGGTGGTGTCCAACGCCTGCCGGGCCGCCGACAGGGTGAACGGCTGCGGCAGCCCGGCCAACACCCGGACCGCGTCGTCGAGCGCGCCGGGCAACAGCACCACGTTGTCGGCCAGCCGCAGCAGCGCGCCGGCCCGCACGGCGGCGCCGATTTCCCGAGGGCCCAGACCGAGGTCGACCAGACGGTCCGCCTCGGGGGCGCGGAACGGCCGGTCGCCGTACTCGGCGCGGACCCGCTGCACGGCCCGGGCCACCGGTTCGGGCAGCGCGTCGGGGCTCGCCGCCGCGACCCGACCGGCGTGGACCCGCAGCGGCGGTCGGACCAGCGCCTCGACAAGCATCCGGTCGGGCAGGGCGAGACGCTGCCGCAGCGCGTCCACAGGCATCCCGGGCGCCAACGGGTGCTCCCGCGCGTGTCGGGCGACCTCCTCGGTCAGCTGCTCGCCGAGCCGCCGCCAGTGCGCGGGGTCGGCCAACCAGTCACCGGCCACCGGCTCCGCGTACGCCGGAGCGTCTCGCACCGGCCCGGCGTCCGCCGGCTCGGCGCGAACCGGCCCGTCCTGCACCGGCACGCCCATCCGGATCAACGCGCCGGCCTGGATCAGCCGGCGACGGCGCAGCTCCCCCGCCAGGTCGGGTCGACCGTCCAACTCGGCGAGGACCCGGGCGCGGGCGGCGGCCGCACCCCGTCGGGCCAGCGGTGGGGGCGCCACGTCCAGCACCCGCACCCCGCCGCTGACGTGATGACGGCCCGGGTCCCGCAGCAGCGCCCGATCACCCACCAGCAACGGCAATGGGCGGGCCAGCCGCAGCCGGACGGTGTCCGGGCCGAGCGGGCGCACCCGTACCGGCACCGCCGCCGACCCGACGTGCAGGGTGAGGGTGGCCGGCAGGTCGGCGGCCGGGTCGCCGGCGAGCCGGACGTCGACGAGGTCGGTGTGGTGGAACCGGCCCGGGGTGAGCAACGCGTCGCCCCGGCCGAGCCGGTCGCGGGGCGTACCGCGCAGGTTGACCGCGACCCGGGCGACCGCCGCCGCCTCCGTTCGGGCCTCGCCCAGGGAGTGCAGGCCACGGACCCGGACCGGGTCGTCGGCGCCGGCCAGCTCCAGTTCGTCGCCCACCCGCAGCCGGCCGGCGCCGAGGGTGCCGGTGACGACGGTGCCGCTGCCCCGCACGGTGAAGCTGCGGTCCACCCACAGCCGGACCGGGTCGTCCACCCCGGGGGCGGGCAGTTGGGCGGCGAGCCGGTCCAGGGCGGCCCGCAGCTCCGGCAGGCCGGCGCCGGTCAGGCCGCTGACCGCCACCGCCGGCACCGCGCCGAGGCTGGTCGCGGCGATCTCGGCGCGGGCGTGGGCGATCGCGGGCCCCGGATCGGCCAGGTCCGCGCGGGTCACCGCCAGCAGGCCGTACGCCACACCGAGCGCGTCGAGCGCGGCCAGGTGTTCGGCGGACTGCGGCATCCAGCCCTCGTCGGCGGCCACCACGATCAGCGCCGCCGGCACCGGGCCGACCCCGGCGAGCATGTTCGGCACGAACCGCTCGTGCCCCGGTACGTCGACGAACGCGACGGTGCCGCCGGACGGCAGCGTCGTCCAGGCGAAACCCAGGTCGATGGTCATCCCCCGGCGGCGTTCCTCGGCCCACCTGTCGGGTTCCATCCCGGTCAACGCCCGGACCAGTGTCGACTTACCGTGGTCGACGTGGCCGGCGGTCGCGACGACGAACACGCTCAGTCGTCCCCGGGTACGCGCAGCACGGCCGCACGGACGGCCTCGTCGGCGTCGGCGGGCACACAGCGCAGGTCGAGCAGGAGGCGGCCGCGCACCACCCGGCCGAGGACCGGCGGGTCTCCGACGCGCAGCGGCGCCGCGTACCGCTCGGGCAGGCTCAACGCCCACGAGTCCAACTCCACCCCGGGCGCGCCGCCCCCACCCACCACCGCGACGGCCGGCACCACCTCGGCCTTGCGGCCGTCCGCGCCGAGCCGGTCCCGCAGCCGCTCCACCCGTTCGCGCAGGGCGCCCGGGTCGGCGTGCAGCGCCACCCGGGTCGGGGTGTCCGGTGGACGCAGGGTGGCGGCCAGCGCGGCCAGGGTGAGCTTGTCCACCCGCAGCGCCCGGGCCAGCGGGTGGCGACGCAACCGGTCGATCAGCTCGACGTCACCCAGCAGCAGCCCCGCCTGCGGCCCGCCGAGCAGCTTGTCGCCGCTGGCGGTGACCAGCGCGGCGCCCGCGCGCAGGGTGCTGGCCGCGTCCGGTTCGTCGGGCAGCAGCGGGTCGGCGCCGAGCAGCCCGGAGCCGATGTCCGCGACGACCGGCACCCCGAGCGTGGCCAGTTGCCGTACGCCGGTGGCGGAGGTGAAGCCGGTGATCCGGAAGTTCGACGGGTGCACCTTGAGCACGAAGCCGGTCTGCGGGCCGAGCGCGGCGGCATAGTCCGCGAGCGTGGTGCGGTTGGTGGTGCCCACCTCGCGCAGCCGCGCGCCGGTGCTCTCCAGCAGGTCGGGCAGGCGGAAACCGTCGCCGATCTCGACCAGCTCGCCCCGGCTGACCACGATCTCCCGGCCGGCGGCCAACGCGGTGGCGGCCAGCACCAGCGCGGCGGCGCCGTTGTTGACCACGTGCACGGCGCCCGCGTCGGGCACGGCGGCGGCCAGCGCGTCGAGCGCGTCCCGGCCGCGGCGGGCCCGCCGGCCGGTGACCAGGTCCAACTCGACGTCGGTGTGCCCGGCGGCGGCCACCACCGCGGCGACCGCGGTGGACGACAACGGCGCCCGGCCCAGGTTGGTGTGCAGCACGACACCTGTGGCGTTGAGCACCACCCGAGGCCCGGGGGCCGGTAACGCGGCGACGGCCGCGTCGCGTACCTCGTCGGGGTTGAGCTCACCGCGGCGGGCGCGGTCCTGCGCGCGGGAGACGACCGCCTTGACCTGCTCCCGGCCGATGGTCGCGGTGGCGGCGGCCAGCACCGGGTCGGCGAGCAGCGTGTCCGTACGGGGCACCCGACGTCGCGGGTCCACCGGGCCGTCGCCCATCACGTCATCTCCTGCGAGCGGGTTGGCGGAGACGGACGGGAATCGAACCCGCCTGGCCCGGGTCCCGGACCACTCCGGTTTTGAAGACCGGGAGGGGCACCAGCCGCCTGAACGCCTCCACCGGACATTCGATCACACCGTGGGCGGGGCCGCCCGATCAGATGGAAGATCCATGCCAGTTCGGCGGGCTTCGAGCCGTTCGCGTTGCGGCACCACCGTGTAGCGGGGGTCACGGGCCGAGGCGAACCCGCCGTAGAAGATGCCGAACCGGGTCAGCACCGACGCGGCCAGCAACGCGGTCCCGGAGAGCGCACCGACCACCCGACTGCGCCGGCCCAGCAGAGCGCCCGCCACCCCGCCGACGGTCAGCAGCCGCGCGGCGCGCAGCAGCCGACCCGGCCGGCCCAACCGGTAGGGCTCGCTGAGCAGGCCGAGGCGGCTCTCCACCCGATGCGTGCCGTACAGCTCCAGGGCGGCGCCGGCCACCGCCATCCGCCGGGCCGGTCCGGCCTGGGCCGGCGGCGCGGCGAGCAGACCCACGCCGGCGCCGCTGGCCAGCGCGCTGCCCGCGAAGATCACCGGCAACTCGGGGTACGCCTCATGCCACGACGGCACCGCCGTGTCGGCCAGCAACACCCCGGTGTACGTGGCCAGGGCCGGCGCGGTGCCGGCGGCGACCAGCCCAGCGGCGTGCCCGATCGACGGCAACGCGCGCCCGGCCAGCCCGAGCAGACCGTGCCGGGGCAGCACACCGGCCGCCTCGGCGATCGCGGCGACGCCCGCCGCCGGCCCGTACGCGGTGAGGATCCAGGTGCCCATCGACATCGGCGAGGTCGGCTTGGCCACCCGCAGCATGTGGTGGAACCGCGCCGGCCGACCCAGGTCCCTCACCAGGAAGACGGCGCTGGCGCTGACGGCGGCCAACGCGGTGACCCGGCCGGCGCGCCGCAGCGCGGGCCGTCCGGTGATTTGTCCACCCGCGGCCAGCAGCGACGAACCGGCGGCCAACCCGCCGGTGAACAGGTACGCGGCGATGTCCCACTTCCAGACCGGCCCCTTCAGGACCGGCCGGCCGTAGTACGACGTGAACTCGGCCTCCGGCACCCGCAGTTCCTCACCGCCGCCGCGCCGCCCGGCCCGCCGACCAGAGGCGTCGGCCGGCCGGCGCGTCGTCAGGTCGTCGCGGCGGCTGTCGGCGGCGCGGTTACCGGCGGCGCGCTCGCCGGCGGCGCCGTTGCCGGCGGCGCGCTCGCCGGCGGCGCCGTTGCCGGCGGCGCGCTCGCCGGCGGCGCCGTTGCCGGCGGCGCGGTCCCGGTCGCTCGTGACCTCCGCGCCGCTCGTGGCGCTGGGCCGCCCGCCGCTCGCCCATGGTCGGTCGAGGCCCTCGGCGGCGAGCCGCTCCCGGAAGCGACGGAACCGGTCGCCCACGGGGCCCGGTGGGGTCATGAGGAACCTCCGACGAACGCGGCGACGGTCGCCGCCGCCATGGCGAGAGCGGCGAGGCCGGCGCGCTTCCACATCTTCGGCAGATCACGAGTGGTCACGACCGGGTCGGGCGGCAGCCCGTACACCTCGGGTTCGTCCAGGAGCAGGAAGAACGCCCCGTCACCACCCACGCCGTCGTTCGGGTCGTGCCCGTACAGGCGGGCCTCGGGGACCCCCCGCTCGTGCAGCGTCTCCACCCGGGCGGCGGCGCGTTCCCGCAGCTCGTCCAAGGGCCCGTACTGGATCGACTCGGTCGGGCACGCCTGCGCACACGCCGGAGTCATGCCCGCGCCCAACCGGTCGTAGCACAGCGTGCACTTCCACGCCCGACCATCGTCCTTACGCTGATCGATCACCCCGTACGGACACGCGGAAATGCAGTACCCACACCCGTTGCAGATGTCCTCCTGCACCACCACCGTGCCGAACTCCGTGCGGAACAACGAACCCGTCGGACACACGTCCAGGCACGCCGCGTGGGTGCAGTGCTTGCAGACGTCCGACATCATCAACCAGCGGAAATCCGTGCGCTCCTCGACGCCCGTGCCCCGCCCCGGCGGCTGCGCCCCCGGCATCCCGAGGAACTGCGGTCCCGCGCCCACGTCGACCGGTCGGTCCGGGCCGGCGCCGAGCGGCGCGCCGAGGACGTCCGCCGGTGCGGCGCCGTACCCAGCCGGGCGGGGCTGCTCGATGAACGCGACGTGTCGCCACGAGTTCGCGGTCAACGCGCCTGTGTTGTCGTACGACATGCCGAGCAGGTCCAGCCCGTTCTCCGGGACGCCGTTCCACTCCTTGCAGGCGACCTCGCAGGCCTTGCAGCCGATGCAGACGCTGGTGTCCGTGAAGAACCCCATCCGAGGCGGCGGGTTCTCATAGCCTGCGTCGGGCGCCGGGTCCAGCGGACCGTACAGGCTGTTCGGGTCAGGAAGCACCGCGCTTGCTCCCCTCGCTGTCGGTGGTCACGGCCGGAGCGTGCTGGCCCGGGATGATCCCGGCGCGCCGCTGGTAGTCGGCCACCAGCTCGAGCAACGCCGGGCCGGTGGGACGGCGACCCGGCCGCACGTCACAGGTGCCGACCTTGCTCTCCTGGATCAGCACGTTCGGGTCAAGGCTGATGCCGAACAGGTCGTTGGCCGAGTCGCCGGTCACCAGACCCTCGAAACCGAAGTGGTACGGCAACCACACCTGGTGGATGATCCGACCGTCCACCCGCAGCGGGGTGAGCCGGTCGGTGACCAGCACCTTCGCCTCGATCACGGCGCGGCCGCTGACCAGGTGCGCCCAGCCCAGATGCGTCAACCCCACCTCGCCGGCCAGGTCCGGGGACACCTCCACGAACATCTCCGGTTGCAACTCGACCAGCGGCGACACGGTCCGGCTCATCCCTCCGGCGGTGTGGTGCTCGGTGAGCCGGCTGACCGTGAACACGTACGGGAACACCTGGCCGTGCTCCTGCGGCGGGCTCGGATTCACCGAGTTCACCGGATGCGCGTACATCTTGCGGGTCGGGTTGGCCTGCTGACCGTAGAGCGGGTTACGCACCGGCGACTCGACCGGCTCGTAGTGCGTCGGCAGCGGCCCGTCCAGGACACCGCTGGGCGCGTACAGCCAGCCCTTGCCGTCGCCCTGCATGACGAACGGGTCGTCGCCCGCGATGCCCTCCGGCCCGGACGCGCCAGGTGGCGGCCGGTACGACGGCGGCTTGGTCCTCTCGAAGTCCGGCACGTCGTAGCCGGTCCACTCGGACTTCTCCGCGTCCCACCACACGTAACGCTTGCGCTCCGACCACGGGTTGCCGTCCGGGTCGGCGGAGGCACGGTTGTAGAGGATGCGCCGGTTCGCCGGCCACGCCCAACCCCACTCGGCGGCCACCCAGTCCTGATCGTGGCGGGACTTTCGCCGGGCCGCCTGGTTCACCCCGTCGGCGTACACCCCGCTGTAGATCCAACAACCGATCGCTGTGGAGCCGTCCGCGCGGGCCTCGGCGAAACCTGACAGCGGGCGGCCGGTCGCCACGTCGTACCCGTTGATCTCTCGCAGGACCGCCTCGGCGCTCGGCTCCGCGTGCGGACCGTGCGTGGGGTAGTCCCAGGTGAGGTCGAGCAACGCCCGGTCGCGCGGCAGCGGCGAGTCGGCCAGCTTCTCCCGCAGTTTGCGGCCCAGGTGATAGAAGAACCACAGCTCGGAGCGGGCGTCGCCCGGTGGCTCGACGGCCTTCTCCCGCCACTGCAACAGGCGCTGCGTCTGGGTGAACGTGCCCTCCTTCTCCACATGCGACGCGGCGGGCAGGAAGAACACCTCCGTGCGGCACTCCTCAGGCACGATCTCCCCGGTGGCGACCTCGGGGCCGTTCTGCCAGAACGTCGCGCTCTCGATCATGAACAGGTCCCGGACCACCAACCAGTCCAGGTTGGCCATGCCGAGACGCTGCGCCCGGCCGTGCGCCGACCCGACCGCTGGGTTCTGCCCCAGCAGGAAGTAGCCCTTGATCTTCCCGTCGATCATGTTGAGCACCTGCTGGTAGGTGCCGTGATCACCGGTCAGCCGAGGCAGATAGCCGTAACAGAAGTCGTTCTCCGGCGTCGCCGCGTCACCCCAGTACGCCTTGAGCAGGCTGGCGGCGAACGACCCCGCGTTGCCCCAGAACCCCTTCTGCCCCGGGTGGCGGATGCTGTCCACCCACTCGTCGAAGCTCGGGTGCTCGGCGTGGTGCGGCATCGGCAGATAGCCGGGCAACAGGTTGAACAACGTCGGGATGTCGGTGGAGCCCTGGATGCTGGCGTGCCCCCGCAGGGCCATCACCCCACCACCCGGACGACCCATGTTGCCCAGCAACAACTGGATGATCGCGCCGGTCCGGATGTACTGCACACCCACGCTGTGCTGCGTCCACCCGACGGAGTAGATCAGCATGCCGGTGCGGTCCCGGCCGGAGTTCTCCGCCCACGCCCGCGCCAACTCCAGGAACTGCGCCTGCGGGATGCCACACACCCGCTCCACCATCTCCGGGGTGTAGCGGGAGAAGTGCCGCTTGAGGATCTGGTAGACGCACCGCGGATGCTGCAACGTCTCGTCGCGCCGGGTCTGCCCGCCCACCGGCGCGCCATGCGACTCGTGCGTCAACCCCGCGGCGCTGTCCCGTTCCTGGGCGGTGTGCCCACTGCCCGACGAATCCTCGTGCCCCTCGTACTGCCAGCTGTCCTGCACGTACGTGCCGGTCTCCGGATCGAAGCCGGAGAAGAAGCCGTCGCCGTCCTCGGTGTCGCTGAACTCCGCACTGACGATCGTCGCCGCGTTGGTGTACGCGAGCACGTACTCCCGGAAGTCCAACTCGTTGTCCAGGATGTAGCGCACCACCCCACCCAGCAACGCGATGTCGGTGCCCGCCCGAATCGGCAGGTACGCGTCCGCGACCGCGCTCGTCCGGGTGAACCGTGGGTCGACGTGGAAGACCTTCGCCCCCCGGCGCTTGGCCTCCATCACCCACTGGAAACCCACCGGGTGCGCCTCAGCCATGTTCGAACCCTGAATGACGATCACGTCAGCGTTGGCGATGTCCTGCTGGAAATCCGTCGCACCGCCACGACCGAAGCTGGCCCCCAGACCGGGGACGGTGGCGGAGTGTCAAATACGGGCCTGGTTCTCGATCTGGAGCGCCCCCATCGCGGTGAACAACTTCTTGATGAGGTAGTTCTCCTCGTTGTCCAGCGTCGCCCCACCCAGACTGGAGATCCCCAGCGTCCGATTGAGCGGCCGGCCCTGCGTGTCGACGTCCTCCCAGGTCTGCTCGCGGGCGGCGAGAATCCGGTCGGCGATCATGTCGAGCGCGGTGTCGAGCTCCAAGTCCTCCCACTGCGTCGAGTACGGCCGGCGGTAGCGGACCGTGGTCTGCCGCAACGGACTGGTGACCAGGCTCTTGCTCGCCGAACCCTTCGGGCACAGCCGACCCCGCGAGATCGGACTGTCCGGATCACCCTCGATCTGACTGACCCGCCCGTCCTTCACGAACACCCGCTGACCACAACCCACCGCGCAGTACGGGCAAACAGACCGGGCCATCGAATCAGCGGTGTCGGTACGGGCGGTGAGCGCACGGGACCCGTCAGACTTCGCCGCCGAACCCCGCCCCAGCGGGTCCGTGCCGGTGAGCTGGCGGTAGACCGGCCAACCCTCGATAAAGGTCCGCAACCCCAACCCCGACACCCCCTCCCACCCGAGCGACCCCCTGAAGATAGGTCAACTGAGACAGGTTCGCGAACCGGGGATCGCAGACAGCGCCGCCCCCGGCCTTGTGGGCCGGGGGCGGCGCTGTCGTCGGTGTGCAGGTCGCCTCTCGGCGAGTGGCACTACGCGGCTCCAGCCGAACGGTATTCCGCGAAGGCTATTTAGGTGAGGCCCGGGGACACTGAGTCACACCGACACTGTCCACAACCAGCCCACCCCCAACGTTGTTCCCGCACCCCACCCCGGCTCGCGCGTCCGGGGGCCGGGGGCCGGGGGCCGGGGGCCGGGGGCCGGGGGCCGGGGGCCGGGGGCCGGGGGCCGGGGGCCGGGGGCCGTAACGCGTTGCCACCGCCGCATGCACCGTCGGGTCCCCATCGGCGTACCGCGGACCGCCTCATCACCACGACCGCCACACCATTGTTTCGGCCATGTCCTACGAGATCTTGGACAGTCTCCGTTAGGACGTAACTATTCGCGCGGAACGGAAACTGTCCAAGATCTCGCGGGCAGCGACGGACGGACCCGTCACATCCTCCACCGAGCGCCGAGCGCCGGGCACCGGGCAGGGCGGTGCCCCACGGCCAACAACCAGCACCAGGTGCCTGCCACAGGAAGCGGACGTGCCGCTGGCCGGCACCCCGGGTTGCGGAGTGCCGGCCGACGGTCAGATCGTGTGGTGGTGCGGTGGTGTTGGTGTGGGTCAGCTGTTCCAGTGCTGGGCGACCAGGTCGGTGGCCTGCTGCTCCCACTGCGCGTACGCGTCGGGGTAGGCGGAGACCTGCACGGTCTGCGCGGCCTCGGTCAACGGCATGTCCTGCCAACCATCAACCTGCTTCAAACCCTTGAGGAACGCGGTGGTGGAGTACTCGGGGTTGGTGATCTGCTCCGGCGTACCCCAACCGCTGGAGGGGCGCTGCTGGAACAGGCCCAGCGAGTCGTGGTCGTTCATGTCACCGAGATGACCCAGGTTCTCCAACTTCGACTCCTGCAGACTCGTCGCGATCGAGATGACCGCCGCCCGCTCCGGCAGGCCAGCCTTCTTCGTCGCGGCGATGATCGCCTTCGCGTTGCCGGTCTGCTCATCGTTGAGGCTGATGTGGGACTGGTCGCCCTGCGGCTTCGACGCCTGCACCGCCACCGCGACGGCGGTCGGCTTGGCATCCACGGCCGGGTTGGCGTGGGCGGCGATCGGACCGGCGAACACACCACCGGCGAACGCGAGACCAGCAACAGACAGCATGCTCTTACGCAAGATCGTGTTCATGGGGGTAGCTCCTTCGGGGGTAGAACACCCAACCACCAAGGGGGGCGGCGGCGGGATGTGAGCACCTCGTCCGGCGCTGCAACAAACACAGGGAAGGTCTTCGGGGTCGGCGACCTGCGAGCGGGGGGCTCGTGGCGCCGGGTCCAGGTGTAACGACCGGAGGGCCGGGGGTCATTCCCGGGCTGGCCCACCCGGCTGGCACCCGCATCACGGCGGTGCCTGCGGTCGGTCGTGGGGACTGCAACGACCGGGTGGAGGCTGGCATTCCAACCTGCCGGACCCGCATCCCAGACCGGTGCGGGTCGGGCGGGCGGCTCGTGGTGCTGTCATCGTCAGGGTATGTAACGACCCCGACCCGGCCATGATTCCGACCCCCGAGTGCGACCGGCCACCACCCACAAACACCCACCACCGGATAAACCCCCCACGCCAACACCCGGCCCACCGCGGCGAATCGCCCCACACCCGCATGATCCACTCGGGTTCACGGAAGTCGGGGGGTCCCGGGCTCCCGGACACCCCGACTTCCTGAAACCCGAGTCGATCACGCATCTGCCGACGCGCAGCACCTCGTACGAAACGGACAAACCTCGCAGCGGGCGGGGCCGCGCGGGAGGGTTGGGGCAGCGTGCTGGGGTCGTCCTGAGCGACACCGGCTCGGGTGGGCGTTACCCTGACACCATGCAGGCCGTCTCCCCCACCGCGACCGGCGTGGCTTTCCTGGCCCGCCCGGGTCGCCCGGCTGTGGTGGCGCGGACGCTCGCCGAGCTGGTCGGGCCCACTCGAGGTGTGGTGGAGCTGCCGGTACGGCTGATGTGGAACGCCGAGCGCACCTTCGACCTCGGTGACCCCGACCAGCTGCTCTGGATGTATGAGAACGTGCTCCGCGAGACCACCCGGGCAGAGGATCTGCGCGCTCTGATCAATGGGCGGACGCTGCGTCGGGTGTGGCGACCGCTCAACCTGCCTCGGGGCGTACGCCAGGCGTGGGAGAGCCGGCACCGCGGCCTGCGCGCGGCGTGATCGAGCCTCACCTGCACGAGTTCTACCGGGAGGTGGCCCGGGTGGCGCTGGCCGCCGCCGGGCCGTACCGGTTCGTTCTGGGTGGTGGGGTGGCGTGGGCTGCGCACGGGCTGGTTGCGCGGCCGACGGAGGACGTCGACCTCTTCGCGGACGTGGAGGGTGCCGCGGCGGCGGCGTCCGCCGGGGTGCGCGTGGCCCTGGAGCGGGCCGGGTTCATCGTCAGCGACGCCGACCCGGACAGCGAGCTGGCCGAGCTGTTCGACGGGTACGAGCAGGACATGAAGGACTTCGTGGTGAGCCGCGACGGACGGCAGATCCGGCTCAGCCTCGCCCGGTTGGACCGTCAGCAGAGCCCGGTCGTGATGGACCTCGGCCCGGTGATGGACGTTCGTGACCTGGTGGCGAACAAGATCGCGGCGTTGGTCAACCGGCGGGAGGTTCGCGACTTCATCGACGTGGCCGCGGCCCTCGACCACTACGACGTGACCGAGCTGTTGGTGCTGGCGCGGCAGGTCGACCCCGCACTCGACCCGGACGACGTACGCGCTGCCGGACGTTACCTGGACCGGCTCTCGGATCAGCGCTTCGGCCGGTACGGCCTGGGCGCCGCCGACGTCGCCGAGATCCGGCGACGCTTCGCCGCCTGGCCACGCTGACCACCGAGCCACGCGAACAGGCCACACCACGAGGCCCACCCGTACAGGCGCGACCAACAAGGACCACGCGAACAAGGCCGGACCAACAAGGGCCACGCGAACATGGCCGGACCAACAAGGGCCACGCGAACATGCCCCTCCGACAAGCGGCATGAGCACGGCAGCCGCCGGGTGGGCATCCCGCCGGACGCCCACCCGGCGGCGGATCACTTGGTCGGTCGACCGCCGGTGACCCCCAGGATCTCGCCCGTCACGTAGCTGGACTCCTGCGACGCGAAGAAGACGTACGCCGGTGCCAGCTCAGCCGGCTGCCCGGGCCGCCCCTCCGGGGTGTCGGTGCCGAACTGCTTCACCTTCTCCTCCGGCATGGTGGACGGGATCAACGGCGTCCACACCGGGCCCGGTGCCACCGCGTTGACCCGGATGCCCTGCTCGGCCAGGTCGGCGGCGAGAGCCTTGGTGAAGTTGGCGATCCCCGCCTTCGTGGTGGCGTAGTCCAGCAGCTGCGGCGACGGGTCGAACGCCTGGATCGACGATGTGTTGATGATCGCCGACCCCTCGGCCAGGTGCGGAATGGCGGCCTTGCAGAGCCAGAACATCGCGTACAGGTTGGTCTTGAACACCCGGTCGAACTGCTCGGTGCTGATCCCGAGGATCCCCTTGTCCTGCGACATCTGGTACGCCGCGTTGTTGACCAGGATGTCGAGGCCGCCCAGGTCCCGCACCGCCCGATCGACCAGTTCCTGGCAGTGCGCCTCGTCGGTGATGTCACCGCGGACCGCGACGCCCCGCCGTCCGGCGGTCTCGACCAGCCGGATGGTCTCCCGGGCGTCGGCGTCCTCCTCCTCGCCAAGGTAGGAGATGAGCACGTCCGCGCCCTCCCGGGCGAAGGCGATCGCGACTGCCCGGCCGATCCCCGAGTCACCGCCGGTGATCAGCGCCCGCTTGCCGTCGAGCTTGCCGCTGCCCCGGTACGACTCCTCGCCGTGGTCCGGCCTCGGGGTCATCTCCCTGGTCGAGCCGGGCGCCGACTGCTGCTGTGCGGGCTGACCGGACTGCTGGCCGTACTGGCTGGTCGGGTCCTGCTGGGTGTGCTGGTCCTCGCTCACCGAATGTCTCCTCGCGCCGCGCGGGACGTTGGGGGCTGTCCCGCGAATTCTCGTTCCTCATCGCCCTACCCCGCGTCGGCCTGCGGAAACCGCTGGTGCGCTCGGGGCTGGCGTGGCGGGAGTGCCGGCTGCTGGTTATGGTGCGCAAGGCGCTCACGAGGCGCGTCCACCCCCATGGAAAGGCACGTCATGACCTCTCCCTCCGGCCCGTCGCGCCGTCAGGTGCTCGTCGCCGCGGCGGCTGCGGCGACGACCCCGCTGATCGCCGCCGCGCCCGCGCAGGCGGCCGGCGCGGCCCGGCCGCGCACCTGGGACCTCACCCTCCTGGGCACGTCGGACACGCACGGCAACGTCTACAACTGGGATTACTACCGCGACGCCGAGTACGACGACAGCAAGCAGAACGACATCGGCGTCGCGAAGCTGGCGACCCTGATCAACCAGATCCGTCGGGAGCGGCGCGGCAAGGCGACGCTTGTGCTCGACGCCGGCGACACGATCCAGGGCACGCCGCTGGCCACGTACTACGCCAAGCAGGAGCCGATCACCGCCACCGGGGAGAAGCACCCGATGGCACGGGCCATGAACGTCATCGACTACGACGCGGTGACCCTGGGCAACCACGAGTTCAACTACGGTCTGCCGTTGCTCGACCTGTGGATTCGTCAGCTGGGCTTCCCGGCGCTCGCCGCCAACGCCGTGAACGCGAAGACCGGCAAGCCGGCCTTCCTGCCGTACGTCATCAAGAAGGTCTCCCTCGGTTTCGCCGCGCCGACCCTGCGGGTCGGCATCCTGGGGCTGACCAACCCCGGTGTGGCCATCTGGGACAAGGGCAACGTCGAGGGCAGGCTGCGCTTCGACGACATGATCGCGACCGCCGCGAAGTGGGTGCCGATCATGCGGGCCCGGGGCGCGGACCTGGTGCTGATCTCCGCGCACGGCGGTGACAGCGGCACCTCCAGCTACGGCCCGGAGCTGCCGAACGAGAACCCGGTGGCGCTGATCGCCCAGCAGGTGCCGGGGATCGACGCGATCCTCTTCGGTCACGCGCACAACGAGGTGGTCGAGCGGTTCGTCACCAACGAGCGCACCGGCACGCAGGTGCTGCTCTCCGAGCCGTCGAAGTGGGGCCAGCGGCTCACCCGGATGGACTTCACGCTCGCCCGTGAGCGTGGCCGGTGGACGATCACCAAGAAGGCCGCCACCATGCTGAACACCAACACGGTGGTCGAGGACCCGAAGGTGCTCGCCGCCGTGCGGGCCCAACACCAGAAGACCGTGGCGTACGTCAACCAGGTCGTCGCGACGTCCACCGTGGAGTTGTCGGCGGCGGAGTCACGGTACCGGGACACGCCGATCCTGGACTTCATCAACCACGTGCAGACCGAGGTGGTCGGCGCGGCGCTGGCCGGCACCGCGTACGCGGACCTGCCGGTGCTGTCGATCGCGGCGCCGTTCAGCCGGACCGCGGTCTTCCCCGCCGGCGACGTCAAGATCCGCGACGTGGCCGGCCTGTACGTGTACGACAACACCCTTGAGGCGGTCGTGCTCAGCGGGGCCGAGGTCCGCGCGTACCTGGAGTACTCGGCGAAGTTCTTCCGCACCCTCGCGCCGGGCGCGCCTGTCGACCCGGAGCAGATCAGTGACCCGGCCGTGCCGGACTACAACTACGACGTCTTCTCCGGCGTGGACTACGACATCGACATCTCCCGGCCGGTCGGGCAGCGGATCACCCGCCTGGTGCTGGCCGGCACCGACACTCCGGTGGCCGACAACGCCCAGTTCGTGGTGGCGGTGAACAACTACCGGCGCAGCGGCGGCGGCAACTTCCCCGGCATCGTGAAGACCCAGGTCTACAACGCGCAGCAGGAGATCCGTCAGCTGCTCATCGACTGGGCGCAGGCCAAGGGGACGATCGACCCGGCCGACTTCTTCCAGCCCAACTGGCGTCTCGTACGCGAGGGTGTGCCGGTCTTCTGATCGCACACCGTCGGCGGGCCGTGGGTGGCGTCACCCGCGGCCCGTCGCGCGTTCTCAGCCCTGCACGTTCCAGCGGATCGGGTCCTCGGACTCCTCCGGCCGGTCGCGCCCCGGATCGGTCTCGGTCAGGGCCACCCGCTCGTCGGGGCGGACGGCGGGCGGCAACTCCCCGAACCGCGCGTGGCGCAGAAACGCGTACTCGTCGTCGGTGAACGGCTGCTCGTCCATCAGCGTCTCCTTCTGCTCTCCCTGCGATTGTCCGGCGACCCGGTGGCTCGGCACCAGTAGCCGCACGCACACCCTCTAGGGCGTCCTAGGATCCTGGGCGATGGGTGTGGGTTGCCGCGACGCACGGGACAACCGGTCGAGCACCGCGAGGGCGGCCCGGATGGGACGGCGACCCAGCATCTCGTCGAAGCTCGCCCGCCCCTGGCAGAACTGAACGAACATCCGCCAGCCCGGCGGGGTCGCCAACAGGGCGTGGAACACATCCGGGCGACGGGTGAACACGTCGAGCAGCCGGAACCCCGCCCGCATCTCCGGCAGCAGAACCTCGGCCACCGACCGCTCGTACCCGGCCAGATCACTCCCCGCGACCGCCGCCCCAGCCAACCCACCGGAACGCAACGCGAAACTGATGCCCTCCCGACTCCACGGCTCCAGCAGCCCCGCCGCATCCCCCACGACCAGCACCCGGCCGTTGCGCAACGGTGAATCCTCCGCTCGGCAACGGGTCAGGTGACCGGAGTCGTGCTCCGCCGGCAACCCGGTCAGACCCAACCGCTCGACGAACCGCCGCAGGTACTCACGGGTCCCCTCCCCCGCGCCCCGACCGGCGATCACACCGACGGTCAGCCGATCACCCTTGGGAAAGACCCAGGCGTACGAGCCCGGCATGGCACCCCAGTCCAACAGCAGCCGACCCCGCCACCGCTCCTGCTCGACAGGTGGCACCGGAATCTCCAACTCCAGACCCAGATCCACCTGTCGGTACCGAACCCCGACGTGCCGGGCGGTCACCCCCGACGAGCCGTCCGCTCCGATCACGGCACGAGCCGCGATCGTCGTACCGTCAGCCAGCCGCAGGCGTACCCCCTCGGGGTCCTGCTCGATCGCGCGGACCGCGACCCGCTCCCGCACCTGCGCGCCGGCCGCGACCGCCGCCGCACGCAGCCGGTCGTCGAACTCCTCGCGGCGCACCATGGTCACCACCGGACTGTCGTTGCGGCGGGTGAACTCCCGACGGCCGTCGCGGGTGAACGTCACCCGGTCCACCAGGTCGTGCGCGGGCACCTCGATCCGACCCTCGACGGCCGCCAGAGAGGTGCCGATCAGACCACCGCCGCAGGTCTTGTACCGCGGGTGCGCGGCCCGCTCGACAACAAGTGTGGAGACGCCCGCACGGGCAGCGGCGTGCGCCGCGGACAGCCCCGCGGGGCCAGCGCCGACGACGACGAGATCCCAAATGATCACGGAAGCAGCCTAGGGCACCGCCGCCGCACGACCGGCGGACCCGCCCGCCGCCGCGACCGCCCGATCGGGTGTGCATCTTCGGGCACCGAGGGGGTAACCGGCGCACGGCAACCGCCACGTAGTGGCGGACGAGCAGAGGAGGAACCATGCAGCAGGTGCAACTGTCGGAGGCCGAGCAACGGGTGTACCAGGCGGTCACCACCCTTGAGGCACGCGGGCAGGTGCCCTACCCGGACCTGATCGCCGAGGAATCCGGGCTGACCCAGGAGCAGGTGGGCAGCCCGCTGCACCTGCTCACCGAGAAGGGCCTGCTGCACCGCGAGGACTCACCGATGGCCGGCCTCGACTTCGGCCCCCGGTTCTGCGCCCGTCAGATGGCGTGATCCGCGAAACCAGCCGGCACGGTTCGCCCCCCGGAGACCCGGGTAGCGGTCAACCATGGATGACCGAGGGTCGACGGGGGGAACGATGAGCGCGGCGCAGCCACCGCAGCCGGTGACCGCGGCGGAGAACCGACGACGCTGGCAGGCGGTCGGCGTCGGACTCGTCGCCGCGTTCATGACGCTGCTCGACGTGAGCATCGTCAACGTCGCGGTGCCGTCCATCGACCGGGCACTGCACGCGTCACCGAGCGACCTGCAGTGGATTCTCTCCGGGTACGCACTCACCTTCGGCCTGGCGCTGGTGCCCGCCGGCCGCTTCGGCGACGCCCGCGGACGGCGCAACGCGTTCGTGTTCGGCATCGCGCTGTTCACCATCACCAGCGCGTTCGCCGGCCTCGCCACCACCCCGACGTGGCTGGTCATCGCCCGACTACTGCAGGGCGCCGCCGCCGGCATCGTCAACCCACAGGTCATCGGGCTGATCCAGCAACTGTTCCGTGGGCCCGAACGCGCCCGCCCATTCGGGCTGCTCGGCGCCACCATCGGTATCTCCACCGCCGTCGGGCCGCTGCTCGGCGGGCTGCTCATCGCCATCGGCGGCGAGGAACACGGCTGGCGCTGGGTCTTCTTCGTCAACGTGCCGGTCGGTGTCCTCGCGGTGATCCTCGGCTGGCGGCTGCTGCCCGGCCGCCCCAGCGGTCAACCCGGCTGGCGTCGACTCGACCCCATCGGCGTCCTGCTACTCGGCGTCGGCGTCGTCCTGGTCCTGCTGCCACTGGTGCAGGAGCAACAGTGGCGGACCCCCTGGAAGTGGGCGCTCATCCCGGCCGGCCTCGCGGTGCTTGTCGCCTTCGGGCTCTGGGAACGACGGTACGCACGCCACCACCAACCCCTGTTCGACCTTCGCCTGTTCGGCGTGCAGTCGTACACCCTGGGCTCGATCCTGGCGCTCGTCTACTTCGGCGGCTTCACCGCGATCTTCTTCATCTTCACCCTGTTCCTACAGATGGGGCTCGGCTACAGCGCCCTCGTCGCCGGCCTGGCCATCACGCCCTTCGCCCTGGGCTCGGCGGCCGCCGCCGTGCTCGGAGGCCGCATCGTCAACCGCTTCGGCCGACCACTTGTCGCCATCGGACTGCTCACCGTGGTCGTCGGGCTGGCCGCGACAGTGATCGCGCTGCACCTCCTCCCGGACTCCCCGGCGCCCTGGGTCACCGCCGGTCCGCTGCTCATCGCCGGCATCGGCAGCGGCCTGGTGATCGCCCCCAACCAGACGATCACCCTCTCCGAGGTGCCGGTCGGGCAGGCCGGCAGCGGCGCGGGCATGCTCCAGACCGGCCAGCGGATCGGCGCCGCCGCCGGCATCGCCGCCGTCGGCTCGCTGTTCTTCTCGACGCTGGCCGACAGCCGCGGCGACTGGACCACCGCCTTCGAACAGTCCCTCATGCTCGCCACCGGCATCATCGCGCTCGCGCTGGTCGCCGCGCTCATCGACATCTGGCGCACCCACAACCACAAAAACTGATCGGGGTACGCCGCTGGCCGGCACCCCGGGTTGCGGAGTGCCGGCCAGCGGTCGGTGCCGTGCGTGTGGTGGTGCCGTGCTGTGGTGGTGCCGTGCTGTGGTGGTGCCGTGCTGTGGTGGTGCTGGCGTGCGGTGCTGGTGTGGGGTCAGCTGTTCCAGTGCTGGGCGACCAGGTCGGTGGCCTGCTGCTCCCACTGGGCGTACGCGTCGGGGTAGGCGGACACCTGTACGGTCTGCGCGGCCTCGGTCAGCGGCATGTCCTGCCAGCCGTCGACCTGCTTGAGGCCCTTGAGGAACGCGGTGGTGGAGTACTCGGGGTTGGTGATCTGCTCCGGCGTACCCCAACCGCTCGACGGGCGTTGCTGGAACAGGCCCAGCGAGTCGTGGTCGTTCATGTCGCCGAGATGACCCAGGTTCTCCAGCTTCGACTCCTGCAGGCTCGTCGCGATCGAGATGACCGCGGCCCGTTCGGGCAGGCCGGCCTTCTTCGTCGCGGCGATGATCGCCTTCGCGTTGGCGGTCTGCTCGTCGTTGAGGGTGATGTGGGACTGGTCGCCCTGCGGCTTCGGCGCCTGCACCGCCACCGCGACGGCGGTCGGCTTGGCATCCACGGCCGGGTTGGCGTGAGCGGCGATCGGACCAGCGAACACACCACCGGCGAACGCGAGACCAGCAACAGACAGCATGCTCTTACGCAAGATCGTGTTCATGGGGGTAGCTCCTTCGGGGGTAGAACACCCCGACCACCAAGGGGGGCGGCGGTGGGGTGTGAGCACCTCGTCCGGCGCTGCAACAAACACAGGGGGAAAAGTCTTGGGGTGTGACGCCCTGTCGGGCGTCGGGGTCGGCGGCCTACGGGCGGGGGGCTCGTGGCGCCGGGTCCAGGTGTAACGACCGGAGGGCCGGGGGTCATTCCCGGGCTGGCCCACCCGGCTGGCACCCGCATCACGGTGGTGCCTGCGGTCGGTCGTGGGGACTGCAACGACCGGCCCGAGGCTGACATTCCAACCTGCGCGACCCGCCCCCAGGCGCAGGGGCGGTGGTGCTGCGATCGTCAGGGTATGTAACGACCCCGACCCGGCCATGATTCCGGCCCACGGGTGCGACCAGTCACCACCCACAACACCCACGCCGGACAAACACCCCACACCAACACCCGGCCCACCGCGGCGAATCGCCCCACACCCGCATGATCCACTCGGGTTCACGGAAGTCGGGCGGTCCCGGACTCCCGGACACCCCGACTTCCTGAAACCCGAGTCGATCACGCATCTGCCGGCCGCATCATCCTCACAAAACGGACAGGACCTCACTCCGGGGTCGAACGAGATCATCTGACTCCCCGGGGACCGCCTCCTGCCGCCGGGAAGTCCCTACCGGCAGCACGCCGAGGCCGCACTCGGCGGGCGCAGAGGCCGTGCCAGCGCTGTGTCGACCTCGGTGCTGGCGGGCGGTGCCGGGTGAGCGGGCGCCGCGCGAACGGGCGCCGCGCGAACGGATGCCGCGCGAACGGATGCCGGTGAGCGGGCATGGGCCGTACCGGGCGCGGCGGGTGGGAGGGGGCGGCACCGGAGCTGTCTGCGTCTTTCTGGACGGGCTGGCGCCCGTCGGAGTGTTCCGACGGGCGCCAGCTTGCGTGCGATCCGGGCGCAGCCCGGTGGTGTGGATTAGTGCGCCGCACCACCGAAGCGCTGGCGGCGACGCCAGGCCAGGGTCAGCAGCAGCATGACCGCTCCGGCGCCGACCAGGCCGCCGCCGAGCTTCATGGGTGTGCCGAGGCTGTCACCCGTGACGGGCAGCGGCTGCTTCTTGTGCAGCACCCGCAGCTCGGTGCTGGCGGTCCGGCCGGACTCCCGGCCGGTGGCGGTGAAGGTCAGCAGACCCGTCACCGACGGCTTGTAGCTCTTGGTGAAGCGACCCTGGGCGTTGGTGTACGCCGTGAAGCTCAGGGGCGCGCTGGCCTGGTGGGCCACCGGGACCATGGCAACGGTGCTGCCGTCGCTCCGGCGGGCCGGAGCCTGACCGCCGGCCGGAGCGGCCAGCGGAGTCACCGTGACGACGATGTCGACGGTCTCGTTCGGGCCGAAGCCGGTGCCGGTCAGCAAGACCGTCTCGCCGAGGAAGATCGTCGGCCGGTTGACGGTCAGGGACGCGGCGGCCGGCGGGTACGGCGGCGGTTGTGGCGGGTCGGTGGTCGCGCTAGGCGTCGGCTGCGGCTGTGCCGCCCCCGCTGCCGTCGGCACGGCCACCACGGCCAGGCCGACCGTGAGCGCCATGATGATGCGGGATAGCCGCATGATTGGTTCCCTCCTACTGGTCACAGCTTGGTGCGGAATGAACTTGGGTGGTCCAGGGGCTGGCGGTGGGGGTCAGCCGGAGCTCGGCCTGCCCGACGCCGGTCTTGGCCGTCAGCACGGTGACCTCCAGCGCCCTCTCGGCTCCGGGGCCGACATCCACGCTGGCCGTCGCCACGTGGCGGCGGCGTTCGGTGCCACTGCCGAGCGCCGTCTCGGCCCCGTCCAGCCGGGCCTCGAGCACCGCCCCACCAGCCGGGCTGAAGATCGACACCAGGGTGCGGGCGGTGTACGGATCACCAGCCAGGCCGAGGCCGAGGACCGAGTCGCTAAGTCCGGACTTCGGCGCCGTGGAGCGCAGGGTCACCCGCAACCGGAGCTCACGGCGACCGTCGGACCGGCATTCGCCGACCGTCAGGTTCGCCGTCGGCCGCAGGTAGTAGCCGAGCTTCGCGCCGCTGCCGTCGTTGAGGAACACGCCGACGGTCGGCACGGTGTCCTGTTCCGGAAGCGTCCCGGCCATCCGGCTGTCGCCGAACGTCCGCTGTTCTTCAGGTCGGGCACTCCAGAACAATATCCGCCGTTCGGTGATAGCACGGTCAAATGCGGACAACAACACCCTCGGGTTGACATTCTTCTTGAAGAAGGCATCGAAAACCGCCGATGCCGACGCCGTGAAGAACTCGTCCTGCTGCTTGATGTCCAGCCTCTGGTAGCTGTCGTTGAGCAGCGTCTGCACGACCTTCTCGCTGGCGAGCGGCACACCACTGGGCACGAGCACCGGGCCGGTCGCCTTGAGCAGGTAGGACAGCACCACCGGGTCGACGGCGAGTACGCCGTCCACCGTGGTGCCGGTCTTACGCCGGAACATCTCGCGGTAGAGCTCGGCGGCGGTCGGGAAGTGCGGGGACAGATTGACGTCGGCGGGGTAGATGCCGGGCAGGTCGGTCCAGAGGGCACGGGTCTCGGCGGGCACCTTCAACGCCGGGGTGAACTGGCCGAGCGAGGCACTGCTGCCCTGCTTACCCATCTTGACCTTGCCGTTCTCGGCCTCGATCATCGCGTACGCGCCGAACATGCCTCCGGTCGCGCGTAGTTCGGCGAGGTTCTGCGAGACGAGCAGGTAGCGGCGCGGGCCGTTCGCTCCGAGCAGCGGCGGCAGCAGGCGGGCTCCCTGGTCGGCGGCCGTGGTGAGGCTGGCCAGCCGGTCGACCTCGTCACGAAGGTCGCTCAGCGCCTGCCGGATCTGGCTGACCAGCCGGTCGGCGGGCACCGCGGCCAGGTCCTGGCGAGTGCGCTGCACCGATTCGTCCACCCGGGTCAGCTCGGCGGAGACGGCGGTGAGTCGGGCCAGGTCCAGCTGGCCGCCGGTCGGCACCAGGCTGGTCAGGTCCGTGCGGAGCAGGGTCGGGAACGCCTGCCGGGCCAGGTCGTCGATGGCGACGGCGATCTGCCGGACGGCGTCGAGGTCGTCGCCGGCGATCGGCGTACGCCGGCCGAGCCGCCAGCTCGGGTCGGTCGTCGCGGCTCGGGCCGCGCCAGCCTGCTCCTGAAGGGCGGCGAGCGTCCGCAGGGCACGGTCGGTGTCCCCTCCGACGACTTGGGCGCTCAACTCTCGGGCCAGTTGAGCGGCGTTGATCAGGTGAGCGCGCGCCTGCCAGCCGCGGAAGCCGATCCACCCGCCGGTCGCCAGCAGCAGCGAGCCGACCACCAGGGCGCCCAGGAGGGCCCGTCGCAGTCGGGCACGCCGACGACGCCGGGACCGGCTCCGCCGCCGGATCGGTCGTTCGCTCTCCGTCACACCAGACTCCCGATCATGGAACCGGACAGAAGGTTAATTTCCCTGACGTTCTTAGCACACAGCAGAAAACTTCGTACTGTTCTTGCATTTATGACTTTTTAGTCGAAATTCCCTCGCGTTTGTCGGAGGACTCCGCAACGCGCCCGGCCGCCTCGTGCAGCAGCCGCTCGATCTGGTCGACTCCGGCAGACAGCGACATCTCCCGCAGGTACGCGGCCCGCCCTCGGCGACCCATCTCAGTGCGGGTCGGCGGAGGAATGGTGGCGGCCAACCAGAACCGGTCGGCCAACGCCGCCCAGTCCTCCGGTGGGCAGGACAGCCCAGCCCGAACCCGTTCGACCAGCTCGGCCGTGTCCCCGCCGGCCGACGCGATCACCGGCGCGGCACAGGAGAGTGCGGCCTGGAGCTTGGCTGGCACCGTGCTCCGCAGCTCCGGAAGATCACGCAGCATGATCAGCTGGTAGTCGGCCGCGGCGTACAGCTCGGGCATGTCCACCGGCGAGCGTCGCTCCACGAAGCGGACGTTGTCCGCGCCCAACTCGGCGGCGAGCCCCCGCACCCGCCGCTCCGCCGCGCCCGAACCGACCAGGACCAGGTCCATCGTCCGGTCCAGTGCCGCGGCCGCCCGGACCGCCGTCTCCAACCCCTGCCGTGCCCCGATGGTCCCGGCGTGCATCACCACGCACCGACCGTCCCGGCGAACCAGCTGACGGGCCGCCGCGCCGGGCGTCGCCGGGTAGAAGATCCGCTCGTCGGTCCAGTTCAGCACCAACCGGACCCGGGCCGGGTCGGCGCCGGCGGCGACCACCAGGTCCCGCATCGACGGCGCGGCGACCGCGATCCGGGCCGCGGTCCGATAGATGCGGGTCATCGTGTTGCCCATCCGCGCCGCCCAGCGCCCCTCGCCCCCCTCGTCCGCGCCGTCGCGGGCCCAGACGTCCTGCACGTGCAGCACCGCCGGCACTCGCCCGAGCAGCCGGAGCACCCCGGCGGCGGCGAACGTCGTCGCCGGCAGTTGAAAGACGTAGAGCACGTCCACGTCACCGAGGAACCGGCGTGCGACCAGCCCCGCGCTGCCGGCGAAGGAGTGGTAGCTGGCCATCCGGCCGCGGAGGGACGCGGCGCCCCCGGGGTACCGCGGCACCCGCCGGACGCTCAACCGCTGGCTGTGGGTTTCGTGGTGCCACCGCTGTCGCCAACCCGGATAGACGTGCCCGCCGGGGTAGTCCGGGAAGCCGGTGAGGACCCGCACCTCGTGCCCGCGCCCGGCCAGCTCCTCGGCGAGGCTCCCGGGGATGAACGCCGGCTCGGGCGGGAAGTGGTACGACAGGATGCCGATCTTCACCGATCCGCCCCCGTCCCACCGGGATCGGCGCCGGTCGGCGCGGCACCACGGCCGGTGAGCGCGCGGCGCGCGTACGATGCCGACAACCCCTCGCTGCATGGCCACCGGCGTCGACGCACCGCCCTCGCGGTGCGAGCGCCCGTGTCCGTACCGATGAGAGGGGCACCGATGGCTGATCGCCTGTTGTTCGTCTGCCACGCCAACCTGTGCCGGTCGCCGATGGCCGAGTACCTGGCCCGCCGGCTGCTGGCCGACCAACCCGTCGAGGTGGCCAGCGCCGGCACCGACGCGATCGACGGGCTCGTCATGCACCCGTACGCCATGGAGGTCGCGACCGAGAGCGGCGCGGAGGCGGCGGCTTTCCGGACCCGGGGTTTGCGCGCCGAGTACCTGGTCGACGCGACGCTCGTGCTGACCGCGACGCGACGCCAACGCTCGGTCTGCACCTCGTTGGCGCCGGGAGCGCTGCACCGAACGTTCACGCTGCGCCAGTTCGGCCGGCTGGCCGCCGCGGCCGAGCCGCCCGCCGACTCGACCGACGACCCGTTGCGGGCGGCGATCGCCGCCGCCGCCCAGGCCCGGGGACGGCTGCAACCCGCCGCCCCGGACGAGGACGACCTTCGGGATCCGATCGGCGGTACCGAGGCCGACTTCCGACGCTGCGCCGAGGAGATCGAACGGTCGCTGCGCCCCCTCGCCGCGCTCATCGGGGCAGCCGGGTGAGTTCCTGGGTGTGGTCGGGGACGCCGTTGACCCCGTCAGCGGTCGCGCTGTGCCGGCCGGACGCGGCCCGGTCGGTTGGCACCGATGCCCCGGACGTCGAGGCGACCACCCGGTAGGCCTCATACTGGTACGCCTCGGCCTTGGCCACCTTGGCCATGTTCAGCACACAGCCGAGCAGCCGAACCGAGACCGAGTGCAGTGCCCGGGCCGCCGCGGCCACCTGGGTCCGCGACGTACGGCCCTGCTGGGTCACCAGCAGCGCGCCGTCGGCCTGCACGGCCACGACCACGCCGTCGGTCACCGCGAGCAGCGGCGCGGTATCGATGATCACGATGTCCGCCGACTCCCGCAGCGTCAGCAGCAGGTCCGACATGGCCTTGGAGCCAAGCAACTCGCTCGGGTTCGGCGGGGCCGACCCGCTGGGCAGCACCAACAGCGACTTGTCGCCCCAGCGCTGCACGACGTCGCCCACCTTCACGTCGCCGACCAGCACGTCGGTGAGGCCGACGCCGGCGTCCAGGCCCAGGTAGTCGTCGACCTTCGGGCGGCGCAGATCGGCGTCGACCAGCAGCACCCGCCAGCCCGCCTCGGCCAACGCGATGGCCAGGTTGCAGGAGAGGGTGGTCTTGCCCTCGCCCTGCAGGGCGCTGGTCACCGCGATGACCCGGGCCGGCTCGTGCACGTCCACGAAGCGCAGGTTGGTCCGCAGCTTACGAACCGCCTCGGCACGCGCCGACGTCGCGGCGTCGCCCACGATCAGTGGCGCACTCTTGGCGTTGGCCTCGAACGGGATCTCACCGAGCAGTGGGCTGCCGGTGGCGCGTTGCAGGCCGGCGGAGTCACGCAGCCGGACGTCGGCGGCCCCGCGCAGGATCGCCAGACCGATGCCGAGGACCAGGCCGAACAGGCCGCCGAGGAAGAGGTTGCGTACCGGCCGCGGCGAGACGGGGCTGGTACTGACCCGGGGGCCGCTCACCACTTCGATCTTGATCGGCGCCTTGCCCTCGGGCGTCGTCTCCACCTTCTGCACGAGTTCGACGAACTTCTGGGAGAGGGCCTCCGTCACGCGCAACGCGCGAGTCTGGTCGGTGTCGGTGACCGACGCGCGCAGCAGGACGGTGCCGGTCTCCGTGGAGGTGGTCACCCGGCGCTGCACCTCCTCCGCGGTGAGGCCCACCGGGTTGTCGGCCACCACGCTCTGCGCCAGCCGGTCGCTGGTGAGCAGGTCGGCGTACGACTTGACGCGCTGCTGGAGGAAGAGCCCGCCCTGGTAAGCCTCGCTGATGCCCGAGTTGGGGGTGGTGACGAAGAAGGTCACCGAGGCGACGTACCGGGGTTGGGCCCGTACGGTCACGAACGCCGAGACGCCCAGAGCCACCATGACCGTGATCAGCGGAACCCACCAGTGCCGACGCACGTGGCGCAAATGGCGGAGCAGGTCCATCAGGCGCGCCCCCGTGCCGGTCCGGTTACGGCAAAGAACTTCACGAAAACCCCCAAGGTCGTTTCTAAACTCGTGAAACCATTAAAGCTGTTCATGCGGCTTATGTCCGAACTTACGTCTTTTCTGCATGCCGAGATGCGCGCCCGCATGACCAACCCGACAAACGGCCATTCGGCTGCGGCGACAACCGAGAAAAGTCGAAGGCCGATCGGATGACGTCCGATCGGCCCAGCGATCGCCGCCGCCCACGCCGCCGGATAGGGGGCATCTGCCCCAGGGTCTACGCGCATTCCTGCTCACCCTCGCGGTGGTCGACGACCTGTTCGCGATCACCATCATCGCGATCTTCTACACCGCCGACTTCCATCCCCTTCCGCTGCTCGCCGCGTTCGCGCCGATCGGGCTCTTCGCGGTGCTGGTGCAGCGGGGACGTACCTGGTGGTGGGCGCTGATCCCCCTCGCCGTGGCCGCCTGGACCCTGAGGCACGCCTCGGGCGTGCACGCCACGGTGGCCGGGGTTCTGCTCGGCTTCACGGTCCCGGTGCTCGCCCGCCGACCGCTGGGCGGCGACCAGCCGGCCACCGGCGACGCCGGGGCGGACGCCGCCGAGGCGGGCGAGGGCGGGCTCGCCGCGCGCCTGGAGCATCGCTGGAGGCCGGTGTCGGCTGGCTTCGCGGTGCCGATCTTCGCCCTGTTCACCGTCTCGCTGCTCATCGGCGACCTGGCCTTCGGGGCGGACAGCACGGCCGACGACCGGGTCAAGGCGGCCGTGCTGCTCGGCTCGGTGATCTTCGCCGGGCTGGCCGCCACGGTGCTCAGCCGCCGCAACGCGGCGTACCGGAGGGTGGCGGAGCTGGAGCGGCGCGACGCCGACGGGGACGGCGTACCCGACGTCTACCAGCGCCCCGACGTCCGCTGAGGGTCACGGCGGGGTGGCCGCGGAACGCCGGGAGGTTGCCGCGGCCCGACCAACGCGGGTTCGCCGTCGTGCCGCGGCACCCGCGCGGGACCTGCGCTCAGTGGCGACGTTCGGCGGGCGGCAGGTCCTCGGTCTCCTCCACCAGCGCCTCGGCCGTCGGCCCGGTGAGGTCGTCGCCCGGCACCGCCACCTCCTCGACGCGATCCTGCTCGTCGGTCTTCCCGCCCGGCGGCGGCTCCGGGGCGGTGCCGTCGCCGGCGAAGCCGTACTCGTTCGGTTCGTCGTGCCGACCCATGTGGTCATCCTCCCGCTTTTCCCGTCTCACCTGTTGAGGCCAACGGTAGGTGGTGATCGTCCTCGGCGCAGGGCGCCGGGGATTGTCCGCCGGACCACGGTGGTGGCCTGCTCAGCGCCGCCCCGAGCAGTTGACGCAGGGCGATGATCGCCACCGCGCCGGCCAGGCCGTTCCAATCCGGCTCGCCGGCCAGTCGGAGCAGGCCGGCCGCCGTGAGCAGGTCCAGCAGCACACGGACACCGCTGCGCAACGCCCCGGTGCTCAGGGTGGTGACCACCCCGGCGACCAGCGCCAGGGTGGTGACGGCCGTGACCAGGGCGCCCGTCACGGTCGACGCTCCCCCTCGGCCACCTGATGCTGCTCCTGACGGATCTCCCGGCCCAGGAAGTAGTTCAACGCCGTTCGGATCGTCGCGATCGCGGCGAGTTGGCCGATCTGCGCGAACGACGGGGACACTGCCGTGCGCAGCACGTCGGCCGCCAGCTGGAATTCCAGACCGAGGGTCAGAAAACGACCCAGCGAGAGCCGGATCGGCGTGAAGTGGGCGGCGGTGCGGTGTCGCAGCCCCTCGACCGCGAACCGCACCGCCGCCCACACCGCGCCCACGAAGATCACCAGCGCGCCGGCCACCTCCACCACGGCCACCAGCACCTGGTCGCCGTGGCGCAACAACTCGGCCGGCTCCACCCCGGGCCGTTACCCGCCCTCGGGGCAGCTAGTCGGCGCTCAGGTCAGCTCGTTCACCGCCTCCAGGATCAGCCAGAGACCGGAGATGGCGAAGAGGATCGCGGCCCCGTACTTGATGGTCTTCTCCGGCAGCCGCCGACCGAGCATCCGGCCGACCAGGATGGCCAGCGCGTCCGCCGCCACCATGCCGATGGTGGAGCCGAGCCAGGTGCCGAACCAGCCGTACTTGGTGGCGAGCGTGATCGTGGCGAGCATCGTCTTGTCGCCCAACTCGGCGAGGAAGAACGCCACCGAGACCGCCACGATCGCGGTCTTGCTGGTCTTCTCCGCCTTGCGCTTCTCCTCCTCGGTGAGCTTGTCCCCGCGCAGCGTCCACGCACCGAAGCCGAGGAACGCCACACCGGCCACCAGGGAGATCCACTCGGTCGGCAGCACCGCCCCGAGACCCACGCCGATGGCGACCGACGCCAGGTGCACCACCGCGGTGGCGACCGTGATGCCGATCAGCACCGGGATCGGTTTGAACCGCGTGGCGAAGGTCAGCGCCATCAGCTGGGACTTGTCCCCCAGCTCGGCGACGAAGATGACGCCGAAGCTGACGACCAGCGCGGCGAAAAATCCCTCCATGACGTCCCTTCCCGTTCGCGCCGGGAGGAGGTACAGGGGTGCCCTCGACCCGGCTGCAACAGCCTGAGTCGAAGGTCTCGCCCGCCCCGAGATAACCGGGGCCGCGTGGCCGGATGCGGAACGCACCAGTATGTCGACCACGACATTGGGGGCTACTCCCCTTCGCGCGACCAGCCTAGCGGATCACCGCCCGGCCCGGCCGAATCGGGTGAACAGGGTCACCGCGCCCGCGCCAACGTGACGCCGAAGAGCGCCTCCGGGTCGGTCCAGAACTCGGCCGTGGCGAAGCCGGCCGTGGCCAGCTCGGCGGCGATCCCCTCCGGGTGGAACTTCGCCGAGACCTCGGTACGCAGCTCCTCCCCCACCGCGAAATCGACTGTCAGCCCCAACACCCGCACGGTCATCGACCGGGTCGCCCGCAACCGCATCTCGACCCACTCGTGCTCGGAATCCCAGACGGCGACGTGCGCGAAGGCGGCCGGGTCGAAGTCGGCGCCCAACTCGCGATTGATCACGTACAGCACGTTGCGGTTGAACTCGGCGGTGACCCCGGCCGCGTCGTCGTACGCGGGCACGATCACCGACGGGTCCTTCACCAGGTCCGTGCCGAGCAACAGCCAGTCGCCGACCTCCAGCGCGGCGCGCATCGCCGTGAGGAACTCGGCCCGCTCGGCGGGCAACAGGTTGCCGACGGTCCCGCCGAGGAACACCACCAACCGCCGGCCGCCGGTGGGCAGCCGGTCCAGTTGCCGGGTGAAGTCCCCCACGATGCCCCGGACCCGCAGGCGGGGATAGTCGGCGGCGATCTGGGCGGTGGACCCGCGCAGCGCGCTGACCGACACGTCCAGGGGAACGAACGTGCCCAACCCACCCCGGCGGGTGAAGGCGTCCAGCAGCAGCCGGGTCTTCTCCGACGAACCGGAACCCAACTCGATGAGCGTCTTGGCCCCGGTCAGCGCCGCGATGTCGGGAGCGTGCGCGGCCAGCACGGCCCGCTCGGCCCGGGTCGGATAGTACTCGGGCAGCCGGGTGATCTCCTCGAAGAGCTCGCTGCCCCGGGCGTCGTAGAACCACTTCGGCGGCAGCCACTTCCGCCCGGCGCTCAACCCCGCCCGGACGTCGTCGCGCAGGCCGCGCTCCAGGTCACCCTCTTCGAGGTAGATCTCCAGTGGTTCCGCGGTCATCGGTTCGCTCCTCTGTTCGATCAACAGTTGCGTGTCTGCCCGGCGTGACGCACCGGGGCCGGCAGTGGGCGTACCCGCACCTCGCCCGCGGTGGCGACGACCAGGTGCCCCTCCGGCACCGACCGCCACCCGGGATCGTCGTCGTGTGGCTCCGAGGCGAGCAGCACCGAACCCGGCGTCGCACGGACCGACAACGCGTGCCCCGCCACGCTGGCCACCACCCGGCGCCCGTCGCTGAGCAGCAGGTTGAGCCGCGACCCGGGTGCGGCGGCCGCGACGTCGGTCACCGTCCGCCCGACCGCCTCGGCCGGGTCGGCGCCCGCACGCAGCCGATGCCGCACCAGCGCCCAGAGCAGCGCCGAGTCGGTGGCGGCGTCCAGGGTGAGCAGGTCACGCACCGGCAGCCCGGCGGCGAGCGGCACCACGGCGTCCGGCCAGCCACGGACCACCCCGTTGTGGCTGAACAGCCACCGCCCCTCGGCGAAGGGCGCCGCCGCGCCGTCGAGCACCGCCATCCCGACCGTCGCCGAGCGCACCGCCGCCACCACCGCCGCGCTGCGGGTCACCGCCGCGAGCTGGGCGATGGTCGGGTCGCTCCAGATCGGCTGCGCCCGCCGGTACCGCACCGGCTCACCCTCACCCGGGTACCAGCCGACACCGAACCCGTCCGCGTTGATCGTGCCGCCGCCACGCATGTCGCGAGGCGCCCAGGACTGCCGCACCAGCGAGTGCGCAGGGTCGAACAACAGCTCGGCCAGGGTGACCGGCGGCCCCAGGTAGGCCAGGTGGCGACACATCAGCGCCCCCGGCCTGCCGCCGGGCCGCCGGTCCTGCGGTGACTCACCGGTACGACTCGTCCGGTCGCACGTCGCGGGCGCAGCGGAAACCGCTGAAGATCTGCCGGCGGATCGGATAGTCCCAGTTGCGGAAGGTGCCCCGACAGGCAGAGCGGTCGGTGCCGAACGAACCGCCGCGCAGCACCCGGTAGTCGCCGCCGAAGAAGACCTCCGAGTATTCGCGGTAGGGGAACGCGGCAAACCCCGGATGCCCGTCGAACGCGGTCGAGGTCCACTCCCAGACGTCGCCGATGAGCTGGTGCACACCCAACGGCGAGACGCCCGCCGGGTACGCGCCCACCGGGGCCGGCCACAGATGGCGCTGGTCGAGGTTGGCGTGCGCCTCGGTCGGGTCGTCGTCTCCCCAGGGGTAACGGCGCGACCGCCCGGTCGACGGATCCCACCGGGCCGCCTTCTCCCACTCCGCCTCGGTCGGCAGCCGCTTACCGGCCCACGCCGCGTACGCCTGCGCCTCGTACCAGCACACGTGCACCACCGGCTCGTCGGCGCGGACCCGAGCCCACCGACCGAAGCGCCGATACGACCAGTCGTCGCCGTCGGAACGCCAGTGCATCGGCGCGCTGAGCTGCTCCCGAACCCGGTGCTCCCAGCCGGCCGGGCTCCACCAGCGCCGCTCGGTGTAGCCGCCGTCGGCGATGAAGGCCGCGTACTGGCCGTTGGTCACCGGGGCGGCATCGATGACGTACGCCGGCACGTCGACCCGGTGCGCCGGACGTTCGTTGTCCAACGCCCACGGATCGGTGTCGGTGCCCATGCTGAACTCGCCCGCCGGCACCAGCACCTCCGCGCCGACCCGGACCGACGGCTCGGGCGGCGCCGGGGCGTGCAGCACCGGCGGACCAGAGCGCAACTGGTGGGTGGCGAGCATGGTCTCGTCGTGCTGCTGCTCGTGCTGCACGATCATGCCGAAGGCGAACCCGTCGGCGACAAGTGGCCGTTCGGTGAAGGCCACCGAGTCGAGCAGATCGTGCACCTTGTCCCGAACGGTGGCCAGGTAGGCGCGCGCCTCCCCGGGCGGCAACAGGGGCAGCGCGGGGCGGTCCCGGCGCGGCTGCTTGAACGCGTCGTACAGATCGTCGATGTCACACCGGACCGGCTCCCGGCCCCCGACGTCACGGACCAACCAGAGCTCCTCCTGATTACCCACGTGGGCGAGGTCCCAGACCAGCGGCGACATCAGCGGTGAGTGTTGGCGCGTCAGGTCGGCGTCGTCGACCACCTCGGTCAACAACGTCGTACGGGCGCGGGCCCGCGCCAACTCCACAGCGATGCGATCGCGCAACCCCGGCTCACTCCTCGCGCTCACCGAGCCTTCTTCCGTTCGCGACTGCGAGGCTCGCAACCCCGGCTCACTCCTCGCGCTCACCGAGCCTTCTTCCGTTCGCGACTGCGAGGCTCGCAACCCCGGCTCACTC
>NZ_JBNCKM010000010.1:0-105538 GCF_049841535.1 Micromonospora sp. DT53 | reverse complement strand
CTCCTCGCGCTCACTGGTCTCTCCTCTCTGCGGCGGCCAGCCGCCGGCGTACACCTCTGTGAACCTCGTCGTGAGTGCTGGCCGGCAGCTGCAGTCGGGGTAGAGCGGTCAGGGCCAGGTCGAGCAGGGCCGCCGCGACGGCGGCCAGCGCCGGGTCGGCCAGGCCGTGCCGGGCGGCGGCCGACCAGCGGTGCGCCACCGGCGTGGCGATCGAGTACGCCGTACGCACGGTGCGCGGGTCGCCGAACAGGGCGGTCAGCACCGCCAGCGGCAGCCGCCAGTCCCGATCGGGTTGCGCGTCCAGGTAGCGCAGCTCCAGGTAGCCGCGGGGCCGCACCGGCGGAAAGAGGGTGCTGACGTGGTAGTCGAGGTCATCGGTGGTGGGCGGCTGCGGCAGCGCGCCGTCGAGCCAGTCGGCGAAGTTCACGCCGGGTGGCGCGGCCCAGTCGGCGTCGTGCCGGCGCAGACAGAGCAGCGGCGCGGCCAGCACGTAGCTGGTCCAGGCGTCGATCGGATCAGCCCCGGCGCGGGCGGGCGACCAGACCGGGCGGGTTCGGGCCGGGTCGATGGCCAGCCAGGCGGCCATCCGGGCGGAGGCGAAACCGGTGCGCCGCCCCGCGTGTCGAGCGGCGGAGGCGAACGCCGCGAGCAGTGGGGGCCCGACCGCGTGGGCCGCAGCCCAACGGTCGGCGACCTGGTCCGGCTCGCCGGCGTCGAGGCAGATCTGCAGGCCGGCGGTGCTGTACATCATCGTGCGACCGGCCGGGCCACGGCGGTCGAAGGCCGCGCGCATCGCGCGGTAGCGGGGGGTTTCCACCACCGGGCGAGGCCGTCGGTGGGGGTCGATGCCGCTGCGGCCGAGGATCAGACCGGCGGTGGCCAGCAGGTCGGTGACCTGGGCGATGTCGGCCTCGATGGCGCGGATCAACGCGGCGACCGAGGGGCGGGGCGGGGTGGAGATCTCCAACTGGCCACCCGGCTCCAGGGTGACCATGCCGCCGTGTCGCAGCGGCTCGGCTGGGCTGGTGGCATCCAGCGTGGCGGGGCTGTGCCGCCCGAGCGCCGTCCGCAGCCGCGTCGCGTCGACGGGTCGGGCGGGATCGGCGGCGTCGTGCACGGTCCATTCCAGTTCGACGCCCGTGTGGGTGGGTGGGCCGGTCTTGAAGCAGATCCGGGCCAGGTGTCGGACTGCGGCTGCGGACTCGCGCAGGATGGCGCTGCGGTCCAGGTCGGGTGACGTCACCAAGGGTCGATCCCCCTCTCCGTGCGCCGGGTCCGGCGCACTGTGCCACCGTAAGCTCACCCACCGACACCGTCGGGGGGCGTGCACGGCGCCACCAACCTCTGTCTAACAGACGAATTTCCGATGCAGGGCGGAACCCGGAGCGCTCCGGCCGCCGACCGTTCAGCCGTCGGCGGGGTGGCCCGGTGGCGGCGGTGACGGCGGGGCCTTCGCCGGTGGGGACGGCTTGCCCTTCGCCGACTCGGAGGGCTTGATCTTCGCCGACTCGGAGGGCTTCGCCTCGGGCACCAGCCGCTGGCAGTACGCCTCGACCTCGGCGGGGCCGCCGGCGGCGGTCACCAGCCGTTGGAAGGCCGGCGTACGCAGTGCCTTCTCCCGCTGGTCGGGCTTCTTGGCCTGCCACGCGCGGCACAGTCCGTGCACCTGGTCGGCGGGGGCGGGAACGGCCGAGGGCGTGGCGGTGACGGGCGACGGCGCGCCTGGCGACGGTGCCCCGGGGACCACCGAGCGACCGGGCTCGGGCGAGCGGGGCACGCCCTGGTGCGCCGAGGGCGATGGGCGCGACGGGGCCGGCGCGACCGGGTCTGGCGCCCGGTCCCGGGTGACCGCGGCGAAGGCGGCCCCCGCGGTGGCGGTGGCGGCCACCGCGCCGATCCAGGCAACCGCGCCGGTGGTCACCCGACGACGGCGCCGCTGCGGCACGGCCGGCGCCGGGTTGGCCCGGACGGCCCGGAACGCGGCCAACGCGGCCTCCTCGCCGGCCAACTCGCCGGGACCGACGGGACCGGTCGCCGCGGCGAGCAACGCGGCCACCGGCTCGGCCGGGGGCACGTTCGGCGCGGCCAGGTACGCCTCGGGCGACGTCGCGTCCGCTGCCGGGGGCGTGGCGGAGCTGCCCTGAGCCGGCGTGGTGTCCATCCGGGCGCGGGCCGCGTCGAGCAGCCGCTCGGTGTCGGCGTGGTCGGCCCGCCGGAACGGGTTCATCGGGAGTCCCCTCACGTCAGCCGTCCGCCGCTTCGGCGTGCGGTGCTCGCAGGGCGGGGCCGCTCCCCGTACGCGGCGGCGGCACCCCCTCGAACCCGACTGGCGACCCAGTTGGACTCTGCCGCTCCAACAGGACCGCGAGCCGGCGTAGACCTCGGTGGGCGGCCGTCCGCACGGCGCCGGCCCGGCGGCCCAGCACCCGGCCTGCGGATCCCGCGTCCAGCCCGATCACGGCCCGCAGCAGGACCGCTTCGGCCTCCCGTGGCGGGAGGGTGGCGATCAGCGCGAGGGCGGTCTCGGTACCGATCGTCTCGCTGGCTCGCTCGGCGGTGTCCGCGTCGCTGGCCAGCTCGACGAGCGCCTGCACCGGAACCGGCAGCGAGGGGCGGCGGCGCATCCGGCGCAGGTGGTCCATCGCCCGGTTACGGGCGATGGTGACCGTCCAGGCCCGAAACTCACCCCCGGTGAAGCCGGGCAGGTCACGGGAGATCTGGAGCCAGGTCTCGGAGGCGACGTCCTCGGCGTCGGCCCCGACGAGGGCGGTCAGATAGCGCAGCAGCCCGGGCTGGAGGCTGCGGTAGAGGAAACGGAACGCCTCCTCGTCGCCGGCCTGCGCGGCGCTCACCACCTCCGACAGGTCGGCGGTCATCCGCGACCCACGCACGGCCCGGGACGTACCGGCCCGACCAACGGCGCTGGGGCACGAGTCGCCCGCCCGATCAGCACCCGCACCACACCGCCCTCCGCCGCTCTGATTGTCCCGCGACCACGATTGTCGGGGCGGCGTGTCCGGAGCCGACGCCAGGGTGGTCGATCGGCGCGCTGCCCACCGAGGTGGCCGGGAGGCCCGAGTCGGGCTAACGCTAAAAGGGGGCTCACGGCGCGACAAGTCGGCGTCGCGTCACGGAAGAGTGACAATTATCAACCCTGCGGGACGGCGCGTCGTCGTAACGGCCCGTGCGCGGGGGACGCCAACCGTGCCCCAGGGCGCTTTCTTGCCACCAGCGAGGACCTGGATGACGGAAATTGTCGCTTTTCGTGACACCGCAGATCCACAGCGTCACCGAGGTCGGTCGTCCATACAGGTCAGGCCGGATCAGCCGGTCCGACCCGCCCGTCCGGCGGCCCGGCCACGGCGCGCCGCCCCGCGCCACTCTAGGTACGGTAATGCGGTGTTGTCATCGGAGGTCGTGCTCAGCGGTCGTTACCGCTTGGACGAACGTGTCGCCACGGGCGGCATGGGCGACGTTTGGCGTGCCTCCGACCTGATCCTCGGCCGGCAGGTCGCGGTCAAGGTCCTGCTGCCGGCGCTGGTGTCCGATCCCGACTTCATCGCGCGGTTCCGCGCCGAGGCTCGGATCATGGCGGCGCTGCGGCACCCCGGCATCGTGCAGGTCTTCGACTGCGGCGAGGACGAGCTCCCCGACGGCGGCCGGGCGGACTACCTCGTGATGGAGTTCGTCGCCGGTGAGCCGTTGTCCAAGCGGATCGAAGCGGCCGGGCGGCTCGACGTGGCCGAGACGATGTCGATCGTGGCCCAGGCGGCCGCGGCGCTCAACGCGGCGCATCGCGGCGGCATCGTGCACCGCGACGTCAAACCCAGCAACCTGCTGGTGCAGGAGGACGGCACTGTCGTCCTGGTGGACTTCGGCGTGGCCCGCTCCACCGACATCACCAGCATCACCAGCACCAACGCGGTTCCGGGCACGGCCCTCTACATGGCTCCCGAGCAGGCCGCCGGCCGGCCGGTCAGCGGCGCCACCGACATCTACGCCCTGGGCGCGGTCACCTACTGCTGCCTCACCGGCAGTCCTCCGTTCACGGGCGACAATCCGCTCCAGGTCGCCGTCCGGCACCTGGACGACGAGCCGCCGGAGCTGCCGCACGACATTCCGGAGGCGGTCCGCGCCCTGGTGTCGCGGGCCCTGGCCAAGGATCCGCTGGAGCGGTTCACCAGCGGAGCGGCGATGGCCGAGGCCGCTCGGACAGCGGTCACCGGCGGCGAGCCGCCGACGGCGATGGCGACGCCTGTCGCGCTGCGCGACGCCGGGCCGGGCACCCGCACGGACGTGCCGGCCGGCGCGGCGGTGGCGGACAGGTCACGGGCCGCGCGGCGGCGAGGCCCGCTGGTCGGCGCGGCCGCGGCCGTGCTGGTCGCGCTGGTCGGGCTCGGCGCGGCGCTGGCCGCGCAGCGCAACGCCGGCGACGAACCGGCGGTCCATCTGCCGAGCACCTCGCCGAGTGTGGCGCCGAGCGGTCCCGTCGACCTGCCCGCGGCGAACGAGCAGATCACCAGCGTCGACCCGGGCCGGCCCGACCGACCGCGCGTCCCCACCAACTCCCCGTCGGCCTCGGTCTCCGCGACGCCGAGCGTGCAGCCGAGCGAGACCGTCACCTCGCCGACGCCGACGGCGCCCGTCACCACGGGGGCGCCGACCGGTGCGCCGACGGCCAGTGCGACGCCTAGTGATCCTGCGCCGCCGTCCGACCCGCCCACCACCACGGGCGCCCCGATCGAGCCGGAGGTGCCGGCCGGCGGCTGAGCCGCCCGCTGTCGCCGACCCCGGCAACCCCAACGGCACCGATATCCCCAAAACGGACTTACGGCGCCGAAGGCGCCTCTAGGCTCTCAGCAGGCTATTTACACCATCTGCTGCGGGAGCCTGGGTGAGCGCTGAAAAGCTGGTCGTGATCGGTCAGGGGTACGTCGGACTGCCGCTGGCCATGCGGGCCGTCGAGGCCGGGCTGGACGTGGTCGGTCTCGACGTGGACGCCGACCGGGTGAAGCGTCTCGCCTCCGGCGAGTCGTTCGTCGAGGACATCCCGGCCGACCGGCTGGGCCGGGCGTTGGGCAGCGGCCGCTACCACCCCAGCACGGAGTACACCGACGCCGACGGGTTCGACATCTGCGTCATCACGGTGCCGACCCCGCTGCGCGACGGGACCCCGGACCTGAGCTTCGTCGAGCAGGCCGGCATCGGTATCGGCCGGTACGTACGCCCGGGCTGCACGGTGATCCTGGAGTCGACCACGTATCCGGGCACCACCGAGGAGCTGCTGCGCCCGCTGTTGGAGTCGGCCAGCGGGCTGACCAGCCCCGGCGACTTCCACCTCGGCTACAGCCCCGAGCGGATCGACCCGGGCAACCGGACCTGGCGACTGGAGAACACGCCGAAGGTGGTCTCCGGTGTGGACCCGGCGTCGCTGGCCCGGGTGGACGAGTTCTACAAGCGCCTCGTGGAACGCACCGTACCTGTGGACTCCACCCGCGTCGCCGAGCTGACCAAGCTGATCGAGAACACCTTCCGCCAGGTCAACATCGCCTTGATCAACGAGCTGACCATGCTCTCGCACCACCTCGACATCGACGTCTGGCAGGCGATCGACGCCGCCTCGACCAAACCGTTCGGCTTTCTGCCGTTCCAGCCCGGCCCCGGCGTCGGCGGGCACTGCCTGCCGATCGACCCGTGCTACCTGTCCTGGCAGGTCAAGCGCCGTCTCGGCCGGCAGTTCCGGTTCATCGAGCTGGCCAACGACGTCAACCACGAGATGCCCGAACACGTCGCGCAGCGGATCATGGGTGGACTGAACCGGGACGGCCGGGCCGTCAGCGGCGCTCGACTGCTGCTGCTCGGTCTGGCGTACAAGAAGAACACCGGCGACATGCGCGACTCTCCCGCCGTCGACGTGGCGCGCCGGCTGCAGGCCCTCGGCGCCGAGGTGCACGCCGTCGAGCCGTACGCGGAGGCGCACCAGATCCCCGCCGGGGTCACCGTGGTCGGGCTCACCGAGCGGGAGGTGCGCGCGGCCGACGCGGTGGTGGTGGTCACCGACCACGACACGTTCGACTACGACCTGGTGGTCAAGCACGCCCGCTACGTCTTCGACACCCGCAACCGGTGCGTCGGCCCGATGGTCGAGCGCCTGTAGACCCGGCACCGCTGGCCGGCCCCGCCGCCGGGGATGACGGCGGGGCCGGCCGGCGGATGTCCGTCCGACCACCGGAGTCGGACCCCGTGGTGCGGCGAACGCGACCGGGTCACTGGTCGGCGAGCGCCTCGACGACCGGGCGGGACAGCGCCCGGCGGGCGGGCAGCACCGAGCCGAGCAGGGCGGCCAGCACCGCGACGCCGAGGATCAGCCCGAGCTGGCCGAGCGGCAGCACCACGTGGAAGTCGCCGCCGAGACGGTCCAGCAGGGCCATCGTGGACGCGCTGACTCCGGTGCCGAGCCCGATGCCGAGCACCGCGCCGACCAGCGCCATCAGCACCGCCTCGACGGCGAGCACCGCACGCATCCGCCCTCGGGTGAGCCCGACCGCCCGCAGCACGGCGTTCTCCCTGGTCCGTTCGACCACCGACAGGCTCAGGGTGTTCGCCACACCGACCAGGGCGATGACGACGGCCAGGCCGAGGAGCGCGGTGACGAGGGCGAGCAGCATGTCCACCGTGCCGGTGAGCATCTTCTTGTACGCGCCCTGATCCATGAGATTGACCGTCGGGTAACTGCCCAGCACGGCGACGATCGCGTCGCGGGCCCGTTCGGGGCTCACCCCGGCGGCCGGGTCGATCTCGGCGAGGTAGCCCCGTTGGGCGGGGAAGAGCGCGGCGAAGTCCTGGTCGGACAGGTCGATGACGTGACCTGCGGGCACCTCGCCGCCGGGGGTGTCGTCGGTGACCACGGCGGCCACCCGGAACGACATGCCCCCGACGGTCACCGGTGAGCCGACCTGCCAGCCGCGTGCCCGTGCCAACTCGCGGTGCACCAGCACCTGCCCCGGCCCGACCCGTCCGGCGTCACCGGCCAGCACCCGGCTCAGCGTCCGGCCGACAAGCGCCGGGTGGGCCGCACGGATCTCGACGTCGTCGACGACAGTGCTGCGCTGCTCGTGCACCACACCCAACTCGGGGCGGGAGGCGAGCTCACCTGCGAGCGTGGCCGGCAGGTCCTGACCGATTCCGCTGACCACGAAGTCGGTGCCGATCTGGGCGTCCACGCTGCGTTCGATGCCGTCCTTGGTGCTCCGCGCGCCGACCACGAACGCCGAGACCAGTCCGATCCCGATCACCAACGCGGTGGCGGTCGCGGCGACCCGCCGCGGATTGCGCACCGTGTTGGCGACCGCCAGCTCACCGGTGGCGCCGAGCACACGTCGTACCGGCCAGCCGAACAGCCGGGCCAGCGCCGGGACGAGCACCGGCCCGAACAGCACGATCCCGAAGAAGGTGAGCACCCCGCCGAGCGCCACCAGCAGTAGCTGACCGGCGCTGGCCGCGCCGGCGAGCGCGGCGACACCGACGGCGAGCACCACCGCGCCGACGCTCAGTCGAACCCGGCCAGCACCCCGGCCGGGCTGCACCGCGGCGTCGGTGAGCGCGGCCACCGGGGCGATCCGTGTCCCTCGCCAGGCCGGCAGCAGGGCGGCGCAGACGGTGAGCCCGGTGCCCAGCAGCAGTCCGGTCAGCACTGTCGAACCGGTCACGGTCAGGCCACCGGTGACCGGCGCGTCCAGTTGGGCGAGCAGCAGCCGCAACCCGCCGGCGAGGGCCACCCCGAGCAGCACCCCGAGGGCGGAGGCGACCAGCCCCAGCACGCCCGACTCCAGCAGGGTGGACCGGAAGACCTGTCCCCGGGTGGCGCCGATCAGACGCAGCAACGCGGTCCGTCGGGTGCGCTGCGCCAGCACGATCGCGAAGGTGTTGGCGATCACGAAGCCGGCCACCACGATCGCGACGCCCACGAAGATCAACAACAGCATGCGGAACTGGTCCACGTTGCGGACCGCGTCCTCCACGGCCTCGTCGAGGATCTGCTGACGACTCTTCACTGTGGCGTCGGCGCCGGCCACGGCGCGTAGCTTCTCGGTCAGCTCCGTGACATCGACGCCCGGTCGGGCCGCCACCATGACGCGGCCGTAGCCCCGCTCGCCGGTGAGGGCGAGGGCGTCCGGCCCGACCAGGCCGACGAACGGACCGCCGACGTCGCGGGAGGTGCCGGCCACATCGACGGTGCCGACCAGGGTGTACGGGCGGGCCGCCCCGCCGGTGGCGCCGATCCGGACCTCCGCGCCGAGCCGAAAGCCCTGCTCAGCCACCGTCGGCGCGTCGAGCACCACCTCCCCGGCCCGGTCGGGCAACCGGCCGGCCACCACGTCGTACGAGCGCAGCGCGTCCTCGGTGGGGATGGCGACGAGCATGGTGAAGCCCAGCACCGGCCGACCGTCCGCGCCGACGATCCCGGCGGTGTTGGTCAACTCACCGGCTGCGGCGGCCACCCCGTCGACCGCCCGCACCCGGTCGACCAGGGCCGGGGGCAACACCTCGCGGCCGGCCGAGTAGACACCCAGGTCGGTGTGGCGGTCGAAGGTGCCGGCCCGCTCGTACGCCCCGGTCCGCATCCCGTCCACGAAGATCATGGTGCCGGCGACGAACGCGACGCCGAGCACGACGGCGAGCGCCGAGAGCAACATGCGCAGCGCCTCGGCACGCAACGAGCGCAGGGTCAGGCGGATCATGCGGAGCTCCCGGTGCAGGCGGCGGATCGGACCCCTCCGACGCTATGGCCGGCACCGGTCCGTCGATCTCCACCTGCGCGCTCGACCTGCCTGCGACCCGGGTCGCGCTCCGCCCGCCGAGGGCTACGACCCAGGTCGTACGCGGTGTCATCCGCCGGGCGTGACCAGCCCGCTCTCGTACGCCAGGACCACCGCCTGGACCCGGTCGCGCAGCTGCAGCTTCGCCAGGATCCGCCCGACGTGGGTCTTCACCGTCGCCTCGGCCACGTGCACCCGGGCGGCGATCTCCGCGTTGGACAGCCCCTGGGCGACCAGCAGCAGCACCTCCCGTTCCCGTTCGGTGAGGTGCGCGAGCCGAGGGTCGGCGCTCGGGGCGGCGCCGAGCTGCCCGGCGAACCGGTCCAGCAGGCGCCGGGTGATCGACGGGGCCACCACCGAGTCGCCCTGGGCGACCACCCGGATCGCGGCCAGCAGCTCCTCCGGCGGGACGTTCTTGAGCAGGAATCCACTGGCCCCGGCCTGCAGGGCCGCGAACGCGTCCGCCTCGGTGTCGAAGGTGGTCAGCACCAGCACGCGGGGTCCACCCGGGGGCCGATCGGCGCAGAGCCGCCGGGTCGCCTCCACCCCGTCCATGGTGGGCATCCGAATGTCCATCACGACCACGTCGGCCTCGGTGCGGGCGAGCACCCGCAGGGCGTCCGCGCCGTCGATCGCCTCCCCGACGACCTCCAGGTCGGGCTGGGAGTCCAGCACCATCCGGAACCCGGCGCGGACCAGCGCCTGGTCGTCCACGATCACTACCCGGACCGTCATGCCGCGATCACCTCCGTTGCCGGCTCTGAAGGTAGCGGCAGCCGGACCTCGACCTGCCACCCCCCGGTCAGCCGAGGGCCGGCGGTGAGGCTGCCGTCGTACACCGTCACCCGCTCCCGCATGCCGAGCAGGCCGTGACCGCCGGACGGCGCCGGGCTGACCAGCGGGCGGCCGCGACCGTCGTCGACCACCCGGACCACGACGGCCTCGGCGGTGTACGACAGGACGACCTCGACACCCGCGCCGACGCCAGCGTGCTTGAGCGCGTTGGTCAGCGCCTCCTGCACGACCCGGTAGACGGTCAGCTCCAGGCCCGGCGGCAGGGCCGGTGGCGCACCGGTGACGGTGCTGCGGATGTGCAGTCCGGCGTCGTCGAACCGGGCCAGCAGGTCCGGCAACTCGGCCAGGGCGAGGCGCCGGTGCTCGGGGTCGGCCGCCACCGCCAGCCCGTCGGACCCGTCCGGGCCGGCCGGGCCGGCGTCGCGGAGGACGCCGACCAACCGGCGCATCTCTTCCAGCGCCTGCCGGCCGGTGTCCGCGACCACCTTCACGGCGGTACGCGCCTGGGCCGGGTCGCGGTCGAGCATGAACCGTGCGCCGTCCGCCTGGACGATCATCACGGCCATGCTGTGAGCCACCACGTCGTGCAGCTCACGAGCGATCCGGGTGCGTTCCTCGGCGACCGCCGCCCGGGACTCGGCCTCCCGCTCGCGTTCCAGGGTCGTGGCCCGTTCCTCCAGGCTGAGCACGTAGAGCCGGCGGGTCCGCACGTTCAGCGCGACCAGCCACACCGCGCCGGTGACCAGCGCATACCACAGCGCGGTCGCCCACCAGTGGACGACGTGGGGGGTCTGCGCGGCGGCCAGCAGCACGCCGACGGCAGCCACCGCGCCGGCCAGCACGCCGTCGCGGAGCCGTTCGCCGTACTTCACGACGCTGTAGAGGGCGATGAGGACGGCGACGTCGTAGACGACCGGGCCCCACTCGGCGATCACCTGGATCAGGGCGAGCGCCGCGACCACCACCGTCACCGCGCTCGGGTGGGTGCGGCGGAACAGCAGCGCCACCGCCATTCCCACACCGACCAGGGTGGCCGCCCAGCCGCCGGGTTGGTTCACCGCCGCGGTCAGGCTGACCAGCGCCACCAGGGCGGACACGGCGGCGTCGAAGGCGACGCCGCGCAACGGCCGACCGAACATCGTGCGTCTCACGGTCACCCAGCGTACGTGGCAGGCGGGCGGGCGACTGTCGTGTGACCGGTCAGGGTGGGGTGAGTTCGCGCAGCCGGGCGATCTCGATGGCCTGCTCGGTCGCGAGGGAGGTGGCGAGCTCGTTGAGGGTCAGGTCGAGGCCGACCGAGAGCAGGTCGGTCGCCATGGTCACCGCGCCCTGGTGGTGCTCGCTCATCATGCGCACGAAGAGCCTGTCGAACTCCGCGCCCCGGGCGTCGGTCAGCTGGCGCATCGCCTCGGGCGACTGCATGCCGCGCATGCCGCTGTGGTCGTGCCCGGGCGCCGACGTCGGCAGACCGCGGGCGCGGAGCCAGGTGCGCAGGACGGCGATCTCCGGGCCCTGCCCGGCCCTGATCCGGTCGGCGTAGGCCCGGATACGGGGATCGGACGCCCGCTCGTCGGCCAGCGCGGTCATCTCCAGCGCCTGCTCGTGGTGCGGGATCATCATCTGGACGTAGACGGTGTCCAGGGCGTTGAAGCGGGGCGGGCTGTCGTCGCGGACCTCGTGGGCGGGTCGGGTGACCGCTGCCTCCCCCGGACGGCCGGGGACGATCAGAGGCGGAGGCTCGGGGCCGGTCGGGGTGGGCGACGGGCTGGCCGACGGCGGGCTGGGCGAGGTCGTCGCGGCAGCCGGCCGGGGCGAGTCGCCGGTGGCACGGACGGCCACCACCACGAACACCATAAGGACGGCCGTCGCTATGACGACGGTCAGCAACCGGCCACGTCGGACAGTCATGCCGCTCCCCCTCACGCCGAGGTCGCAGCGATCTTATCGATTGATGAGTCCACTTAGATGTGACCCGGGTCACATCGATGATCTCCGACGGTCGGTAAGGTACCGAACATCGCCATCCCCCTTTCGAAGGGCGTCGCCGATGATCAAACTCATCACCCCCCGGCTCCGACAGGTCCGGATCGTCAGCCTGGCCGCCGCAGGTCTCCTGCTGACCAGCGTCGCCGTCGCGACGCCGAGCAACGCCCAGGAGGCGGCGCCACCGGCGGCGGCTCCGGCCAGCACGATTCCGGGCGTCGACGAGATCCGCAGCAGCCCCAACCTGCGCCAGATCGCCAACGTGCCCAAGCAGGCGCCGTTCGACACCACCGCGGCGCTCAACAGCGACATGGCGTTCCAGGGCAAGTACGCCTTCGCCGGCAACTACAACGGGTTCGTCATCTACGACATCTCCCGCCCCAGCGCACCGAAGATCACCTCGCAGGTCAACTGCCCGGGATCCCAGAACGACATCTCGGTCTACGACAACCTGCTCTTCGTGTCCACCGACTCCTCGCGCAGCGACGACTCGTGCGCGAGCGTCGCGCAGCCCGCCTCCGTGAAGGAGTCGTGGGAGGGCATGAAGATCTTCGACATCAGCGACAAGGCCAACCCGCGGTACATCAAGTCCGTGGAGACCGCCTGTGGGTCGCACACCCACACGCTGGTGCCGGGCAAGGACCGCAAGAACGTCTACCTGTACGTCTCGTCGTACAGCCCCCGGGCCGAATTCCCGGACTGCCAGCCGCCGCACGACTCCATCTCCATCGTCAAGGTGCCGGTGAAGAAGCCCACCCAGTCGGCGGTCATCTCGACGCCGAACCTCTTCCCGGACGGCGGCTTCCCGGGCAGCGAGACCGGCTCGGCGACCGCCGGTTGCCACGACATCACCGCGTACCCGTCGAAGGACCTGGCCGCCGGCGCCTGCATGGGTGACGGCATCCTGCTCGACATCAAGAACCGGGAGGCGCCCCGGGTCATCACCCAGGTCCGGGACACCGTCAACTTCGCGTTCTGGCACTCGGCCACCTTCAACAACGCCGGCACCAAGGTCGTCTTCACCGACGAGCTGGGCGGCGGCGGGGCGGCCACCTGCAACGAGACCGTCGGACCCAACCGGGGCGCGGACGCCATCTACGACATCGCCGGCCGCGGGAACTCCCGCACCCTGGCCTTCCGCAGCTACTACAAGATCCCCCGTAGCAACGCGGACACCGAGAACTGCGTGGCGCACAACGGCTCGCTGATCCCGGTGCTCGGGCGCGACATCATGGTGCAGGCGTGGTATCAGGGCGGCATCTCCGTCTGGGACTTCACCGACTCGCGCAACCCCAAGGAGATCGCGTACTGGGAGCGGGGCCCGCTCTCCGCGACCGAGGCCGTGACCGGCGGCTCCTGGTCGTCGTACTACTACAACGGCCACATCTACTCCAACGACATCCAGAAGGGCCTGGACGTCCTGGAGCTGAACGACTGGCGGACCTGGACGGCCAACCTGACCCGGTTCCGTGAGCTGAACGTGCAGACCCAGCCCGGCTACCTGAGCTGGTAGAACCGACGCGCCATCCGGGCCCGGCCCCTCGTCGAGGGGTCGGGCCCGACCGCGTCAGCCGCCGCTCGGCCGCACACCCGCGGTGGGGCCCGTCACCTGGGCGGGGGTTGCGGGCCGGCTGGTCGGAGGCTGTGCCAACGTGGGCAGATGTGAAGACCGCAGCCCCGACCGAGCCCACCGTGCGCTGGCGCCCGCACCCGCTCGACCTGGTGGCTGTCGTCCTGGCCGTGGTCGGGGCCGCGTGCGCGCTGAGCGGGCTGCTGCCCCGCGCGGAGACCACCGCGACCCTGCACCGGATCCTGCCGCTGCTGCTGTTCCTCGGCACCGTGATCGTGCTCGCCGAGCTGACCGCCGTCGCCGGCGTCTTCGACGTGCTGGCCAGCCGGCTGGCCATCGCCGCCCGGGGCAGGTGGGCGGCCCTGTTCCTGCTCTGCGGCGGCCTGGCCACGGTGACCACCCTGGTGCTCAACCTCGACACCACCGCCGTGCTGCTCACCCCGGTGCTGCTCGCGCTGGCCCGCAACCTGCGCGTCCCCGCCGCCCCGCTCGCGGTCACCACCGTCTGGTTGGCGAACACCGCCAGCCTGCTGCTGCCGGTGTCGAACCTGACCAACCTGCTGGCCGCCGACCGGGTCGGACTGACACCACTGGCGTACGCCGAGCGGATGGCGCTGCCGCAGCTCGCCGCGGCGACGGTCACCATGGCGCTGCTCTGGTTCGGGTGGTGGCGGCGCGAGCGGCCGGCCGGAGGACGGTTCGTTCCGCCGTCCCGGCACGTGCCGGCCGATCCGGTGCTGCACCGCATCGCGCTCGCCGGCTGCCTGCTCTTCGTCGCCGGCATCCTCGCCGGGGTGGAGATCGAGTTCGCCTCCACGGTCGCGCTCGCGCTGGTGCTTGTCGGCTTCGTGGTCCGGTCCCCCGCCACGCTGCGCCCGGGGCTGGTGCCGGTACGGCTGCTGTTCTTCGTCACCGGCCTGTTCCTGGTGGTGCAGACCCTCGGCCGACACGGGCTGGACGACCTGGTGGGCAGCCTGCTCGGCGCCGACGGCGGGGCGCTGGGCGCGCTGCGCGCGGGTAGCACCGGCGCGCTGCTGTCCAACGCGGTGAACAACCTCCCCGCCTACCTGGCCGGCGAGTCGGTGTTGCCGCCCGGCGACCACACCCGCCTGCTGGCCCTGCTGATCGGCACCAATGTCGGCCCACTGGCCGCGCCCTGGGCGTCACTGGCCACCCTGCTGTGGTTCGAGCGGTGCCGGGCGGCCGGGGTGAGCGTGCCGGTGACCCGGTTCGTGCTGACCAGCACCGTGCTTACGGTCACCGGCACGCTCGCCGCGGTCGGCGCGCTGCTGCTGGTGAGCTGACCGGGACAGCTCCGGGCCGCCGAACCCGCCCGCCCTGGCGACGGCCCCGGGCAGACTCCTGACCTGCCGAGATGTGATATACCAGAAATCGTCCTTTGTCGATAAAGGCGAGCTGGTTTCGGATTCGTCCCCTTTCCTCCGACAGGTGGGATGTCACTGTCGATCCTGGCTGGTTTACGACATGGAGTGACGTTTCGGCCTTTCCCGGCATCTAAAGTGCCAGATGACCGTTTATACTGGTCAAACACCCGAACGAGTAGGGAGAACCGATGACATCGACCCGCGAGCCGGCCACAGCCCGGACTGCCGCTGCGGACTACCGGCCGCCGACCATCCAGCGCCTGGGCACCCTCGCCGAACTGACGAAGGGCGGCACCGTAGGTCCAGACGATGGCCTGGGTGGCGGCGGCGACGGTTCGCTCTGATTCGTCGCCGCCCGACATCGTGGGAGGACCGCCGATGCTCACGGTCCGCCGGGCAGAGCGTCGGTTCGGGCGTCGGGTGATCTTCTCCGACCTGGACCTCGACGTTCCGGTCGGTGCCCGCGTGTTCCTGGGCGGCAGCAACGGGTCCGGTAAGACCACGCTGCTGCGGTGCCTGTCCGGCACGCTGACCCTCAGCGCCGGACAGGCCACCGTCGGCGGCCACCCGGTCGGCTCACTGCCCGCCCGGCGCCTGACCGGCGTCTGCCTCGCCCCGGAGCAGGGCCTGTACGAGAAACTGTCGGCGCGGGAGAACGTGGCCCTCGTCGCCCGACTTCGGCTGCCACGGCGAGCCGTCCGCCCGGCCGTCGCCCGGGTCGAAGCCGAACTGGACCTGACCGGCTACGCCACCGTCCCCGTGGAACGATGCTCGGCGGGAATGCGGGCCCGGGTCAGCATCGCGCGGGCGCTCGTCGCCGAACCTGCACTGCTGCTGCTCGACGAGCCCGGCCGATCCCTCGACGACAGGTCCCGGCTGCTGCTGTGGCAGGCACTCGATCGGCGACCCGGACTGACCTGCGTGATCGCGTCGCACCTCGCCGACGACCGCGGCCGGTGCCAGTCCGCGCTGACCCTCGCGGCCCCGCGATGACTCAGGCCGTGACGCCGACCACGACCACCGTCCGGCCGGTCGGTCGCCGGGCCGCCAGCGCCAGTTCATTGGGGATGATCCTCGCGCTGGTCCGCCGCGATCTCGGGGATCCACGGCAGTTCCGACTGCCGCTGCTCCTGGATCTCGCCTTCGGGGTGGTGAACCTGGTCGTCTTCCTGTTCATCTCCCGGGCGCTCACCCCGTCCTCCGGCACCGACCTCGCGCACTCGCCGAGCTACTTCGACTTCGTGGCGGTCGGCATCACCTTCCTGCTCATCCTGCAGGCCGCCACCACGCAACTGACCGGCCGGGTGATCCGGGAACAGCGCAGCGGGACGCTGGAGTTGCTGGCCGCCCAACCCGTGCCGGTCACCGCCCTGACCATCGGAACCGCCGGCTACCCGTTCCTGTTCGCCCTACTGCGCTCCTGCGTCTACCTGACGATCCTCGGCACCGCGCTCGGCCTGCGCACCGAGCGGGCCGACTGGTGGGGGGTCGCGGTGATGCTGACCGCCGGCACCGCTTCCCTGATGGGCATCGGCATCGCGCTCGCGGCGTTCACCGTCGCTGTCGGGCACGGCGACGCCGCCGCCCGGCTCTTCGTCGTCGGGCTCACCTTCGTGTCCGGCACGTACTTTCCGGTCTCCGGACTCCCCGGCCCACTGCCGGAGCTGACCGCGGTGCTGCCCAGCCGGATCGCCCTGGACGGCCTGCGTGCCGCGCTGGCCGGCGGCGAGTGGGCCTCGTCGGCCGGCATGCTGCTCGGCGTCACCGCGCTACTGCTGCCGGTGTCGAGCTGGGCCTTCGCGCGGGCGCTGCGGGTCGCCGCCGGCCGCGGCACCCTGAAACGCGATTGAGGTACGACATGCTCCGTCCGACACCGTTCGACCTCGCCACCGGCACGCTGCTCGGTGTGGCTCCGCCGCCGCCGCGTCGGCCCGTGCCGTCCGGCGTACCGGACCCGCTGGGCGCGCTCGACGCCGCCGTACTGGCCGGTCTGTCCCGGCCCCCGTGCGTGGTCAGCTTCTCGGGCGGTTTGGATTCGTCGCTGATTCTGGCGGTGGCCGTCCGGGCGGCCCGCCGGGAAGGGCTGCCGGATCCGGTCCCGGTCACCTGGCGGTTCACCGGTGCTCCCCGGGCCGACGAGTCGGACTGGCAGGAACGGGTGATCGGGGCGCTGGGGATCGGCCGATCGTGGGAGATCCTGCGGGCCGACGACGACCTGGACCTGGTCGGGCCGGTGGCCCGCCGACTGCTGCACCGCCACGGGGTGGTCCATCCGGTCAACCTGCACCTGCACCTGCCCATCGCCGAGCTGGCCGCCGGCGGGTCACTGCTCACCGGCGCCGGCGGCGACCAGATCCTGGCCGGGTGGCGTCGCCCGCCGCCGGCCTCGCTGCGCGAGCGACTGTGGAGGCTGCGGCACGCCGCACGTACCCGGCAAGGGCCCGCGGCGATGTTTCCCTGGCTGCGCCCCCCGGTGGCCCGGGAGGCGCACCGTTCGCTCCGCGCAGAGCAACGGGTGGAGCCGCGCGAGCTGCGGCACCGGGTTGCCTGGCACACCCGGCGTCGTGACCTACGGATGACCTGCTCGGCGCTGACCACGCTGGCCGCCGAGCATCAGGCCACCGCGATTCAGCCGCTGCTCGACGAGGGATTCCTGGCCGCGCTGACGCTGCTGGCCGGCGACCGCCGGAACGTCGGCCGGGACCGGCTGCTCGCGGAGATCGTCCGGGGTGCCCTCCCGGCCGAGGTCACCGCGCCACGCCGAAAGGCCCGCTTTCTCGAGGTGTTCTTCCGGGCACCGACCCTGGAGTTCGTCCGCTCGTGGGACGGCTCCGGCGCCGACGCGCAGCTGGTGGACCCCGACGGTCTGCGTCGGCTCTGGTCCCACTGGCCGATCCCCGGCGGCACCGCGAGCCTGGTCCAACAGCTCTGGCTGGCCGCCAACCCGGCCGGGCCGACCGGCGCCGCCGACCGGCCGGAGCGTTCCGAGATCGACGTGGAGGTCAAGTCGTGACACAGCATGAGGTCGTGCACCGGGTCGACCCGGCCCGGGTGGCCTGGCGGGTGGCCGGCGACGAGGTGGTCGTCCTGGACACCGCCAACTCGGTGTACTTCGGGCTGGACGCGGCGGGCGCGCTGCTCTGGCAACGACTGGTGGCCGGCGCCACCAGCGCCGAGTTGGTCAGCGCACTGGAGGAGACCGCCCCGGTGGACCGGGAACGGGCCCGCGCCGACGTGGCGGCTTTTCTGGAGGACCTACGCGGGCACGGGCTGCTGCTTCAGCGGCCCTGACCGGAGCCCGCGGCGCGGGTGGCGGCGATGGTGTCCGCCAACACTCGGTGGGTGTCGTCGAGCGCTGCCCAGTCACGCGGTCGGGTCAGCTCCCACGCCGGCAGGGCGGCGATCGACAGCAGCGCCGCCGGGTCGGAGCGCAACTGACCGAAGGACCGTTGCCCGGCGAGCCGGGCCAGCAGGGTGGTCCCGGGCAGTCGGGTCAGGCTGACGGCGTCACCCCAGCGCAGGAAGAGCCAGCCGCCCAGTGGGACGCGGGCCTGGATCGGGGGCAGCCCGACGCGCAGCCGGTCGCCGGCCCGGACCGGCCAGGTGGGCAGCGCCGCGCCCGGCACGGGTTGCCGTAGGTCGACGCACCGGGGTCCGGCGAACGCTTCGGCGCCGTCGACGACCAGGATGTCGTCGGTCAGGATCGGCACGCCCCGGGCGGCCAGGGCGGCGAGCAGGCTGCTCTTGCCCGCGGTACGCGGGCCAAGTAGCGCCCAGGCCCGACCGGCGAGCATGAACGCCCCGCTGTGGAACGTCTCCCGGCCGGCCCACCGGTTGACTGTCGTCGCCACCGGGGCGAGGTACGGGTGGGCCAGCACATCCGGGGTGAGCGCGGGGCCGTAGATGGTGGCGGTGCCGGCCAGCCGGTCGAGGGCGAGGGTCCGCCCGTCGGCGAGGACCCGGGTGCCCCGTCGGTTGTCGAGCGGCACCGGTGGCGGTGGCGGCGCGTCGAGTTGGCGGACCCGCACGGTGGGCCACCCGAGCGCGGCGCCCTCGGCCGGCAGCAGTTCGGACACCTTGTCCAGGCCGTGCACCCGCAGGCCGTAGACGCCTCGTCCAGGTGTCGACACGATCTCCCCGCTCATCGTCTGCTCAACGATCATGGTCGGCGACGCGGTGCGGGTGGCGCTCGTGGTGACGCGCCACCCGCACCCTCATCTGGCGAACGTCAGCGCAGCGTGCCGCTGATGACGCTCAACTTCTTGGAATCGGCCAGGCGTCGAGCGTCGAGCGCCTTCTGCCGGGCAGCTGCCTTGCTGCCCTTCGGGGCCGTGGCGGTCTTCTTCGCGGACGGCATCGCGGAGCCACCGAGCGCGTCGACGTCGTACCCGATCCAGAAGGAACCGGGCGTGTCCACGGCGAACGTCAGCGCGATGTGCACCGAGCTGCCGGGGGCCAGCCCGCCCAGGTCGAGCGGGATGGTCAGGGTGGTGGCCAGCCCGCCGCCGGGTGGGCTGGTCGCCGGAAGGTCCATCGCCAGGTTCCGCACCAGCAGCGTCCGGCCGTCGCTGACCGTGATCGAGCTGGTCGGTGTGGCCGGGTTGATCAGCCGCATGTTCGAGTGCACCGCCGGCGACGAGCCGCCGGGCAGTGGTGCCCCGTTGACCTGGCTCAGGGTGGTGATCCGGATCCGCGCCTGGGTGATCGGCGCACCGGATCGGTTGACGATGGTCCGCCGGATGACCATGCTGTTCGGGGTACGGACGCGGTTCGGCGCGGCCGACTGGGCCACGTTCGGGTCGAGCAACGTGGACTGCATGGCGCTGTTCTGCTGGTAGGTGCCGAGGCTGTTCTGCGGCGACGGCGTGCCCAGGGCCGACGGCACCCCGTTGATCGGCCCCTGCACTGTCGCCACCAGCCGGAAGTCCGTGGCGTTGTCCGACGTGTCCTGCGGCTGGCCGCCCACCTTGAGCCGGTTCCAGGCGAAGTGCACGAACGGTGGGCTGCCGAAGGCCGGCAGCGGGGTGCCCTCGGAGAAGCCGGGAGTGGACCCGGCGGAGTCGACGACCGTGTGGGCGGTGTCCGGGGCGACCAGTCGCAGGCCGCCCTGGCCCAGGCTGGGCACGACGTGGTCGGGCTCGATGTTGGTGAGTGAGTAGTCGGTCGCCGCCACCAGGAATCCTCGGCGCGGCGGCAGCGGACGCTCGGTACCGGGGATGAGCAGGGAGAGCCCGCCGGGCGCCTCGATGCGGAACCCGGCGATGGGCAGGTTCAGTTCGGTGGTGTTCACCAGCGAGACGTACTGGTCGGTGAGGCCGGAGATGCCGGACTGGGCGAACTGCTCGATCAGCAGTTGCCCCGGCGCGGCGGAGACCTCGACGGTGACGGTGTTCGACACGGCCTCGGCACTCGGGTTGCTGCCGTCGTACTGGACGCGGAACCGGTTGAGCCCGAAGGCGGGCATCTGCAGGTCGAACGACGCGGCGTTGAGCACCACCGGGAAGCTGCCCAGGGGTGTCTCCACACCGTTGGGCAGTTCGTCGATGAGCGAGACGGATCCTTCGGCGACACCCGGGCCGACGGCCACCTCGAAGTGCACGGCGGTGCCGAAGGTGACGGCGTTCGTGGACGCGGTGAGCGTGACCACACTGGCCGGCTGGATGACGAGTCGGATCCCCTTGGTGGTGGTGAAGCCGTTCGCGTCGGTCACCCGGATGGTGCCCAGGTACGCGCCGGCGACTGTGGGCCGACCGGAGATCAGACCGGTGCTGGGCGCGAGACTCAGGCCGGGGGGCAGCACCCCGCCGGCGAGGGACCAGACGAACGGCGCGGTGCCGCCGATGACGGTGAGCTGTTCGGCGTACGCGCCGCCGACCTCACCCAGTGGTGGCGGCGGGAAACTCAGCACGGGTGCCAGGTTGACGGTCAGCACGATCAGCCGGGTGCCGGACCGGTTGGCCGTGTCGACCACCCGGATGACCACCGGGTAGACGCCCGCCGTGGTGGGCACACCGGAGATGCCGTTGGACGTCGGGTTCAGGATCAGCCCCGGCGGCAGCGTCCCGGACGCCACCGACCAGATGAAGGGCGGCACGCCGTGGGTGACGTTGAGCTGCGCGTTGTAGGCGATGCCGACGGTGGCGGAGGTCGGCGCGTCGAACAGCAGTGTCGGGGAGACGTTCGCGGTGACCTCTTGCGACTGCGCCGACTCCGGGCCGGTGCCCTCGTCGGTGCGGGCGGCCACCGTGAAGCGGTAGGTGACCGTCGGGGTCAGCCCGGTGACGGTCTGCGTGTTGGCCGGGCCGAAGGTCTGGCTGGCCTGGCGTACTCCGGCGACGTACGGGGTGACCTCGTAGCCGATGATCGGTGACCCGCCGTCCGGGCCGGGCGTCCAGCTCAGCACTGCCGAGGCGGTGTCGGCGGTGACCGCGACGATGGTCGGCGCTCCCGGCAGCGCCATGATCTTGGCACCCGCGGAGGGCTTGCTGGCCGGGCCGGTGCCCCCCGCGTTCTTCGCGGCGACGGTGAAGGTGTAGGTGCCCTTGGCGGTCAGACCCTCGATCTTCTGGGTGGTCTTCGACTCGTCGAAGGTGATCGTCTTCGCCTTCTTGCCGTTGCGGTAGGCGGTGACCACGTAGCCGGTGAGGGCGGTGCCGCGGTCATCCGGCGCCTTCCACTTCACCGTCGCCGTCCCCGCACGCCAGGACGCCTTGGGCTTGGCCGGAGCGGCCGGTGGCTGCGCCGGAGCGGCCGCCTCGGCGATCCGTTCCATTGTGACGGCCGGCGCTGTCACGGGCGCGAACGCGGGTGTGGGGGTGCGACTCGGGGCGCGGGCCGAGGCCGCCGTGGGAGCGACGAGCAGGCTGACGAACAGCGCCAGGATTGCGGCGCAGGCCGTGACGGCCCGTGGACGGGCACGGAGCACTGGGGACATGGATGTTTCTCCCTCTCCCGGGGATGAGGGCCACCGCGGACGGGGAGAAGGAGACAGGCGACCGACTGATCGAGCGTGGCGGCCACGCGCCTGCTACCCCCCGGCCGCAGGGCGACTGGCGGAAATCGGACCGTCACGCACGGAACGCCGTTCACGTATTGAGTGACGGATCTCTATCCACTCCTACCAGTTTTCCCAGCTCAGGGGATATCCAGGTGCGGAAAGTGTCCTGCCCTGGGCAGGGCCTGTCCGGATCCCGACTGCCGTCGCGTCCTTCGGGCGGCGGCCGTCAGCGGCGGGCCGGGCGCGGCCCGACCAGTCGGCGGACCACCGGTGCGGCGTTCCACTTGGCCGCGCCGACCAGGTCCCGGGCATGCTCCAGGACCGTGTAGTCGGGTCGGGTCAGGCCGTCGGCGATGGCCCGGTCCAGGTCGTTGCCGCAGCGGCTCAGTACGGTGTCGAAGTCCCGACGGACCGGCTCCTGCAGGTCGTAGCCGAACGAGCGGTGCAGCCGGGCGAAGAGCGGCTTGTACAGTCGGACCCGCTCGTGCAACCCCGACGAGTACGACATCGGGTTCTTCGGACGGCGGAGAACGTAGTCGGGCAGCACGTCGGCGAACGCCCGCCGGACGATCCACTTCTCCTGCCCGTCACGCAGCTTCAGATCAACCGGCAGCCGCATCGCCAGCTCCACCACGCTGAGGTCGAGGAACGGCACCCGGGCCTCCACGCCGTGTGCCATGGCGGCCCGGTCGACCCGCTGCAACTCGGTGCGGCACAGGTTGCGGATCCGGTGCAGGAACAGTCGGCGGGCCGCCGCCGGTCCGACCTGGTGGTACATCGGGTACCCGCCGAACAACTCGTCGGAGCCGTCACCTGTCAGCACCACCTTGATGCCCAGGTCGCGCAGCCGGCGGAAGATCGGCACCGAGACGACCGCGTTGATGATGTCGCCGTACTCGGTCAGCTCGGAGATCCGGATGGCCTCACGGACGTCGGCGAGCCGGATGTCGCGCGGACGCAGTTCGACCACCACGTGCGGCACGTCGAGGTCGGCGGCGAGCCGCCGGGCGTACGCCACGTCGGGGCTGTCGGCCACGCCGACCGTCACCGCGACGCAGTCGGGGTGGATGTCGCGCACCTGGCGCAGGGTCAGCGAGCTGTCCAGACCGCCGGAGAGCACCACCCCGACGGTCAGGTCGGTCTCCACCCGCATCCGAATCGCGTCGCTGAGCGCGGCGCGGACCAGCAGCGCGGCCTCGTCGGGGTCCTCGAGGACCGGCAGACCGTCGCCGATGGTGAGCAGGTCGACGTACGGGCTCAGTCGCACCTGCCCGTCCGCCTCCGCCCAGCCGTGGTGCCCGGGAGGCACCTCGGCGATCGGGGCGCCGTGCCCGACGAGCGCCTTGACCTCGGAGGCGAGATGGAGGCAGCCGGGCCGACGGGACCAGTACAGCGGCTTGACGCCGAGCGGGTCCCGGGCCAGGTACGCCCGACCGGTGGCCCGTTCGACGGCCGCGAAGGCGTACTCACCGCGCAGCCGGGTCACCGCCGCCTCGCCCCACTGCTGGAACGCGGCGAGCAGCACCTCGGTGTCGCCTTCGGTGCGGAAGTCCTGCCCCAGGCGGGTCAGCTGCGCCCGCAACTCCCGGTAGTTGAAGATCTCGCCGTTGAAGCAGAGCAGCCAACGCTCGTCGGTCGACGTCCACGGCTGCACCGCCCGGTCCCGGTCCACGACCCGCAGCCGGCGGGTGCCGGCGAGCAGCCCGCTCTCGGACCGGGTCTCGGTGACCTCACCGCGTGGGGCCAGGGCGGCGAGCATCCGCCGGAAGGTCGCCGGGTCGGCCTCGGGTCCGATGCTCAACGCGATGCCGCACACCGGCTCAGACCCCCATCTCGGCCTCGTACGCCCGGCGTAGCCGACGCCGGGCGGTGGGCGCGACACACAGGTGCCAGGCCTGACCCTCGTCGATCACGTTCAGCTCGCCGGCCTCCTGCCGGCTCAGCAGCAGCTCCGCCAGGGCGTCCCGCGCACCGAAACGCTCGAACCAGGCCAGCTCGACGTCGACCGAGTAGCCGAGGCAGTGCCCACTGGGCAGCATCGCCGCGTAGCCCAGGCGGCGCAGCCGGTACTGGTGCTCGGCGCTGCGGACCAGGCTGGTCACCCACAGCGGCGGGGTGGCCGGCGGCGCGATGGCGGTGAACTCCCGTCCGATGTCGTTGAGCAGCGCCACCACCTCGCGCCGGGCGCGGCGGAACAGCAGCCCCGCGGTGTGCGGGGTGGCGTCGGGTCGTAGTCGGCGACGCAGCCCGCGCGCGGCCCGGCCCAGTATGGTGGCGGGCTGCTCCTGGTAGCGGAAGCGCAGCAGGTCGCGGCGGCGCAGCCACTCCAGGTCGACCAGTTCGGCGCTGCCGTTGACCTGGTCGTCGGTGACGAAGGTCGGCGCGTCCTGCCACCACAGCACGTCGATGCGGGACAGCAGGTAGATCCGGACCAGTGCGCCGAGGTCAGCCGCCGAGGTGCGGTCGTTCGGCTGGTAGCGGGCCATCTCCAGGAGCAGCGTCTCGCGCGCGCCGATCAGCCCCTGCGGGGTGGCGTCGAGGACCGCGGCGAGCGCCGGCTCCCGCAACCGCGCGTCGACGAGCACCTGCCGGGCCCGGGTGCTCGCCGCGTCGGCCAGGGCGCCGACCTCGACCAGCAGTTCGGCGACGGCGGCCCGGTACGCGGCCAGGTCGGGCGCGGGGGCGGGAAGGCGGCGGGGGGTCGCGCCGGAGGGTCGGCGGCGGGCCGGAGCGGTGGGCGACGGAGGCGAACCGGGCTGCTGTCCCGGGCTACGGCTGGGCACTCGCATGACGGGTCCCTTTCTCCGGTCACGGCACTGGGTGGTTCGCCCTGAAACACACCGTAATCATCGTGACCGGAACGGACCGAACATTCCTCCTATTTCCCCCCTAACGGAGCGTGGACGTCGCACCCTCCGCCGCCCGCACGCGCCGACGGGCCGAGCCCAGCCCGGCCCACGGACGGGCCGCCGAGCGCCGGCCGCGACCGTCAGTCGCCGCCCGTCGACGCCAGGGCCTGCACCTCGGCGTACGACAGCAGCCCCGCCGGTGCGGTGGGCCCGCCGAGGCGGACGGCATCGACGGCGGCGAGCGCGGCGCCCAGCGCGGCCCGGAACAGCAGCGAGCCGGTGCTGACCCGGGCCACCCCGGCGGCGCCCAACTCGGCAAGCCCTGGGCCGCCCGGTTGGTACAGCGCGTTCACCGGAGCGTCGATCCGCTCGGTGAGGACGCGCAGGGTGGCGAGGTCGACAGTCCCGGGCACGAAGATCCCGTCGGCACCGGCCGCGCAGTAGGCACGCGCGCGAGCGAGGGTCTGCGGCAGTGGGTCGTCCACCCCGAACCACCAGGTGTCGGTGCGGGCGTTGACGAACAGCTCCGGCACCGCCGCCTTCACCGCCGTGACCTTGGCAGCGGTGATCTCGATGTCGGCGAGGGACCCGTCGGCGCGCCCGTCCTCCAGGTTGATCCCGACCACGCCCAGCCCGGCCAACTCCGCCACGTACTCGGCGACCTCCGCCGGCTCGTCGCTGAACCCGGCCTCCACGTCCACGCTGAGCAGCACCGGCAACCGAACCAGCCGGCGGGCCAGGTCGAGGGTCTCCCCCGCGGTGGCCGCCGCGCCGTCGGGAAGGCCGGTGGTCGCGGCGACACCGAGACTTGTGGTGCCGATGGCCGGATGGCCACGTGCGGCGAGCGCCGCCGCCGAGGCATGGTCCCACGCGTTGGGCAGCAGCAGCGGGCGGCCGGCGCGGTGCAGGGCGTGGAACGCGGCACGACTGTCGATCATCGGACGCTCACCTCCAGAGTTGTCGGCACCCGCAGCGTCGGGTGCGGCTCGTGGCGCACCGGGCTCGGGCCACGCCGGCAGCGTTCCCGCAGCACGTCGAGCACCCCGGTGGCCAGCGCCAGGGCGTGCCGGTCGCCGGGGCAACCCCGCTCCCCCGTCCCGAAGGTCACCATCCCGACGCCGGGTCGACCGGGCCGGAACGTCGCGGGCTCGCTGAACGCCTGCGCGTCACGGTTGGCCGCGTCGAAGCGCAGCAGGACGGGGCTGCCCGCCGGCAGATCACGGCCGCCCAGCCGTACCCCGTCGACGGTGACCCGTCGGGTGGCCCGGACCGGCGGGTCGAGGCGCAGCACCTCGGCCAGCAGGTCGGCGGTCCCCGCCGTGGTCAACGCGCGCGCGGTGGCCGGGGACAGCAGGTGATGGGCGGCGGCACCGACCAGACCGGCGGTCGCGTCGCACGCCTGGACCAGCAGACCGATCAGGTTCGCGCGTACCACCGGCGGCCCCTGCGGCGCGAGCGCCAGCAGCGCCGCCACCGCCCGGTCGGCGCGCGAGGTCACCGCCGGATCCACCCCCGGGTGGTACGCCGCCGCGACGACCGCGACCGCCGTTCCGGCGGCTACCGGATCAGCGAAGCCGAGTCGATCGGCCAACACCCGCAGCGGCACCGGCCGGGCCAGTTCCCGCATCACGTCGATGCGGTCGCCGGAGCGGTCGAGCACGGCCCCGGTCAGCCGTGCCGCATCGTGGCGCAGGTCGTCCGGGTGCAGCGGGGCCAGTGCCGCCACCACGACCGCCCGACGGTCGGCGTGCCGTCGTGGTGGACTGAACCGGCTGACGTTGGCGCGCAGCCAGGCGAGGGTGCCGGGCAGACCGGGATCGACGGCCGGCACCTGGAACGCCGGTTCGGTCAGCGCCGCGCGCACGTCGGCGTGCCGGGTCACCCACCAAACCCGTTCCGATTCGAACGAGGGCGGCCCACACGCCGGTGTACCCGGTGCGGGCGCAATGACGGGCCAGTTGTCAGTCACCGCCCGACCGTAGGGCGCTTACCGTTCGGCCCGCACCGAACGATCCGCTGCGGTTACCTGCGGGTCGCCGGCTAGGCGCGGCCGCACGTGGGCGGCGGGGTTACCGGCGGGTCGAGGGTGTGTTCGGGGATGGCCAGGGCTTTGGCCAGGCCAGGGCGGCCGGTGGGAGTGAGACGGACGGCGCGGCCAGGGCGCTGGCTGATCCAGCCCAGCTCGGTGAAGCGGCGGCAGAGCGCCGCGCCGAGCGCTCCGGCCAGGTGCGGACGGCGTTCGGTCCAGTCCAGGCAGTCGCGGATCACCGGGCGGCGGGCGGCACGCAGCACGTCCACGGGTAAGCCCAACCCGGCCACCCAGGCCCACCCGTCGGGCGTCAGCGCCAACCCGCTGGACCGGTCGAGCCGGCGCTCGGCCAGCAGCGCGTCGTACATCAGCACGCCCAGCCGCCCGGCCAGGTGGTCGTAGCAGGTCCGGGCGTACGCCAGGGAGGCGTTGGCGGTCGCCGCGCGCAGCGACCCGGGCGGGGTGGGCGCGGCCGGGGCGTGCCCGGCCAGGTCCTCGATCAGCTGGGCCACCGCCGGCCCGGCCAGCCGCAGGTAGCGGTGCCGGCCCTGCCGCTGCTCGACGAGCAGCCCACCGCGGACGAGTCGGGTGAGGTGGTCGCTGGCCGTCGACGGGGCGACCCCGGCGCGTCGGGCCAGCTCACCGGCGGTCCACGCCCGCCCGTCGAGCAGCGCCAGGCACATTCCGGCGCGGGTGCCGTCGGCCAGCAGGGCCGCCAGCTCGGCCATCCCCCGACCGTCGGCGCTTGCGATCATCGCCTCATCATGCCCGGCGATGGCGGCGCATCCGCGGTGCGGGTGCCTGGCTCGACGGTGTCGGTCTGCGCGATTGCGTGGGCGTACAGCCCTGCCTGACAGGCGTCGGTGAGGTGCTTGCCTACCGCCCCTACTCTGAAGGAGCCGCGGCGCCACTTCGGCAAGTCGGGGCCTTAGCGCCTGCACCCCGGGCGGATAGAAGTAACCGGATGATCTGGACGAAGTTCAGAAGCGACCGCACCCCTCGCCGACTCCGCGCCGTTTCCGAGCTGCGGTTTCCCGCCAGCGGGCGTCAGCAGCTACGAAACCGGCATCCCCATCTCGGCGACGACGACATCCTTCTCGTCGAGACCGCGGCGCGGCAGTGGTTCCGGATCATCGCCCGTCAGCCCGGCGCGAAGCTGTCGATGCCGTCGGTGGTCGTGGACGACCTGTGGCAGGAACTGACCCTGCATGAGCGGGACTACGCCACCTTCTGCGACGCCGCGTTCGGGCGCCCTCCGCACCACCAACCAAGGTCCGCGCCAGGCGGCGACCCGGCCGACGACAATCAACGCCCCCTGCTGCTCACCACGCTGAGCTACGGCCGCCGGGACGAGGGGTGCGGCCCGAACGGCCTTCCACTGTTGTTCCGAGTGGATCAAGAGCTACAGATCCAGGATGGCAACCGCTACCTCGCCGACTGCGGGGGCCGTGGCGAGTGCTTCCCGGTTTCCGGCCGGGTCTGCCTGCAACACCTCGCCGGGCCGGGCAAGCGACCCAAACCACCAGGCATTCGCGGCGACCTGCCCTTCCTCGACGGACGCCACGGCTACGCCGGCGGTGCGGGCGGCAGTGGTGGTGGCGGCGAGCTCAGCGGCGACGGCGGAGGCGGCGACGGCGGTGGAGGCGGCAACTGAGGCTCCGGACGACGCGTGACGGCCTCAGCCGCGCCCGGCCAGCGGGGTCAGCGACCGGTCCGTGCCGTCGTAACTTCGCGCGGCGTCGAAGTCACCCGTCGGGCGCTGCCCACCGGCGACGGCACGAGCCAGCCGCAGGTCCGCGTTGCGGAACCGCAGGGCCAGACTCAGGTGCGGCACCCACGCGTCGGGCGCATGCCACGGGCGGTGTCCGTCGGCCTCGGCGAGAACGTCCCAGACGGCGGCGTGCAGCGCGGTCAGCGCCGGAGTGGGTCGAACCAGCCAGACCAGCGGGGCGCTGCCGTCGAGGACGACGACCCGGTCGAGCGTGACCGGCACCGGCAGCGCGGCGTCGAACAACGCGACAAGTCGGTGCTCGACCCCCGGCGGGAACTCGTCGACGGCGGCGAGGGTGAGGTGCGGCCTGTTGGTCGGGTGGACGTTGCGGGCCAGGCTGGGCAACCCGGCGGCGGCCAGCCGCCCCCAGACCGCCCGGACCGCGACCTCCAGGCCGGACGAGCAGACCAGCTCCACAGTACGCACGCGTCCACGCTAGCCGGACCGACGGTCAGAGCCAGCCGTTGTCCCGGGCGGTGCGGACCGCCTCGGCCCGATCGGCGGCGCCGAGCTTCTGCACGGCGGCGGAAAGATGGTTGCGCACGGTGCCGGTGGACAGGTGCACCCGGCGGGCGATCACCGCGACCGGGGCACCGACCTCGGCCAGCCGTAGCGTCTCCAGTTCCCGAGGGGTCAACGGGCACGGGGGCAGGGTCAACGCGTCGGCGGCCAGCGACGGGTCGACGTAGCGACCCCCGGCGTGCACCCGGCGGATCACGTCGGCGAGCGCCGCACCCGGCGAGCCCTTGGGCAGGAACCCTCGGGCGCCGGCGGTCAGCGCCTGGCGCAGGTGCCCGGGGCGGCCGTGCCCGGTCAGCACCACCACCGCGCAGTCGGGTCGGACCCGGGTCAGCTCGGCGGCCACCGCGATGCCGTCCAGGCCGGGCATCTCCAGGTCCACCACCGCCACGTCCGGGCGGTGCGCCAGCGCCGCACTGACGGCTGCTCTCCCGTCGGCGGCGTGTGCCACCACCTCGATGTCCGGTTCGAGGCTGAGCAGGGCGGCGACCGCGACCCGGATCAGGTCCTCGTCGTCGGCGAGCAGGACGCGGATCACCATGACGCCGGCACGGTGGCTTCGAGGGTGAAGATCGCGTCCTCCCGGCGTACCCGCAACTCGCCCCCGGCAGCGGCGAGCCGGTCGGCCAGCCCACGCAGGCCGTGGCTGTGCGCGTCCGGGCCACTGTCGTCGGCGCCGTCGTTGGCCACCGTCATCCTGGCCACGTCATCCTCCCGATCGATGCGGATCCGACACCAGTCGGCCCGGCTGTGCCGCAGCACGTTGGTGCTCGCCTCGCGCAGCACTGCCGCCAGCTCGATGGCGGCGGGCTGCGGCAGGTCCGCCGGCAGTGGCAGAACCGTGCACCGCACCCCGCAGGAGCGCAGCACCCCCACCACCGCGGTGAGTTGTTCGTCGAGGTCGACGGCCCGATAGCCGTGCACGGTCTCCCGTACCTCGCTCAGCGCGGAGGCGGCCAACCGTTGCACCTCGGCGGCTTCCCGCCCGGCCCGTTCCGGATCGACAGGGGCGAGCCGGGCGGCGAGTTCGGCCTTCAACGCGATCACCGTGAGGTGGTGCCCCAGTACGTCGTGCACGTCGCGGGCGAAGCGCAGCCGCTCCTCGGCGGCGGCCAACCGGGCCTGGGCGGCCTGACCCTGGCGGGCCTCCACGAGCAGGTCCCAGAACCAGACCTGGAACCCGTTCACGGCGGCGACGCCCACGCCGATCCCACCGGTCACGGCGAGGTGGCGCGGAACGGAGCCGCCGGTCCACCAGGCCACCGCCACCGACACCGCCAGGACGCCGACCGCGACCGCCAGCGCGGCCCGCCACCGCACCAGCAGCGGTGTCATGCCGATCAGCGCCGCGCCGAGCCAGGCCCACGTCGGCCACCTGCCGGCCGCCACCGGACCCACCAGAGGAACGGTAAGCGCCGCCACCGCGACCAGGCTCAGCTCGGCCCGACGCCGCCAGCGCCTGTCGAGCCACGGCGTCACGGCCGCGTACAGGACGACGGTCTGGGCGATCACGAAGGCGAGGATGCCGACCGCGCCGAGCGTCACCCGGCTCGGGTCGGGCTCGCGGGTGAGGCCGACCGCCGGTAGCAGGACGCTCGCCCAGACGCCGGTGGCCAGCGACACCAGCGTCGCGGCCCGGGCGCGGCGCAGCCGGCGGTCCGCCCGGGGAGTCACCACCTCGCTCGCCACGCACCGATCCTAGGGCCGTGCCCGGCACGGTCCACCCCTGCGAACCGTCACGGTCCGACCGTGCGGTCCGCACGGTTTTCCCGTGACGAACGGGTCTGCCGGGCACACCGGGGGCACCGGCAGGGTCGGAGGCATGGAAAACACCCAGATGTACGCGGACAGCCTCACCGCCGTACCGTCGCCCGCCCCCCTGCCCACCGACGAGCCGACCCCCTCGGCCCCGACACCGACCACGGCGGCACCGACCGTCGCGGCACCGGCCAGCAGCAGACGGCGGCTGCTGTGGCATCTGGGCGAGATGGCAGTGGCGATGGTCGCCGGGATGCTGCTGCTCGGGCCGTTGTGGGAGCTGGCCGGCACCGCTCTGGGCGTCGGCGACGCGCTGGCCCGGCCGGAGGTCGCCGCACTGGTGATGGCCACGAACATGACCGTCGGGATGACGGTGTGGATGCGCTACCGGGCGCACCGCTGGCACGCGGTCGGCGAGATGGCCGCCGCGATGTACGTCCCGTTCCTGCTGCTGTTCGTGCCGTTCCGGGCCGGCCTGATCGACGCCGACGCGCTGCTGCTCGGCGGGCACCTGCTGATGGTTCCCGCGATGGTGCTGGTGGCGGTTCGGCACCGACACGAGGCGCCGGCGCCGGTACGCCGACACCGGGTCGTGGTGGCGCTCGCCCACCGCTGGCCGGCCGGGTTGGCGCTGCTGCTGACCGTGGACATGTGGGTCGACCCGAGCGTGCTCAGCCCCTGGACGATGCTGGTGCTGCCCGGCGGCTACCTGGTGATCGGCATGGCCCGCCGCACGCTGGGCGGGCGGGGCGTGCTCGCCACCCAGGTCGCCGGTCTGGCCGTCTGGGTCGCCCTGACGCTTGTCGCGGTGCTGGCCGGCGGGCGGACCGCCGCCTGGCTGGTGGCGTTCGGGTGGTTGGCGCACGCCGGGTGGGACCTGGCGCACCACGACGGCCGGGTGGTGCCGCGCACCTACGTCGAGTTCTGCGTGGTGCTCGACGTGGCCCTCGCTGCGGTGATGGTGCTGGCCATCCTGACCGCCGACGCCTGACCAAGGCCGCCACCGAGAGGGTGGAACAGACGCCGCACAGGCTCGGGGACGGCTCTTGTGGCGGTCGCCGCAACGGCCCCGACGGCGTGATGAAAGGCTTGGCACATGAGTTCCGCACCTGCACAGCACGACGCACCGACTGACGCCGTCCCCGACAGCACCGACGAGGTGAGCGCCTTCACCGAGCTCGGGCTGCGCGCCGAGCTGCTGGGCGCGCTCGCCGCCCTCGGGTACGAGGAGCCGACCCCCATCCAGCGGGAGGCTATCCCACCACTCCTGGAGGGCCGGGACCTGCTGGGTCAGGCGGCCACCGGCACCGGCAAGACGGCCGCGTTCGCGCTGCCGCTGCTGAACCTCATGGGGGCACACCGCCAGGGCGGCGACCCGGTGGCGCTGGTGCTGGTGCCGACCCGGGAGCTTGCGGTGCAGGTCTCCGAGGCGTTCCACCGCTACGGCAAGGACCTGGGCGCACGGGTGCTGCCGATCTACGGTGGGCAGCCGATCGGGCGGCAGCTGCGGGCACTGGACAGCGGTGTCGACGTGGTGGTGGCCACCCCGGGGCGGGCCCTCGATCACATCGCCCGGGGCACCCTGCGCCTCGGTGGGTTGGCGACGGTGGTGCTCGACGAGGCCGACGAGATGCTCGACATGGGCTTCGCCGAGGACATCGAGGCGATCCTGGAGCACGCTCCGACGCAGCGTCAGACGGTGCTCTTCTCGGCCACCATGCCGTCGCGCATCGACGGGATGGCCCGCCAGCACCTGCGGGAGCCGGTTCGGATCGAGATCGGCCGCGAGCAGACGGTCGCGGGTGAGGCGCCCCGGGTGCGGCAGAGCGCGTACATCGTGACCCGGGCACACAAGCCGGCCGCGCTGGGTCGGGTGTTGGACGTGGAGTCCCCGACCGCGGCGATCGTGTTCTGCCGCAGCCGGGAAGAGGTCGACCGGTTGACCGAGACGATGAACGGTCGGGGCTACCGCTCCGAGGCGCTGCACGGTGGCATGAGCCAGGAGCAACGCGACCGGGTCATGGGCCGGCTGCGGGCGGGCACCGCCGACCTGCTGGTGGCCACCGACGTGGCGGCCCGCGGGCTGGACGTCGAGCAGCTGACCCACGTCGTCAACTACGACGTGCCGTCCGCCCCGGAGTCGTACGTGCACCGGATCGGTCGGGTGGGTCGGGCTGGCCGCGAGGGCGTGGCGATCACCCTCGCCGAGCCGCGTGAGCACCGGATGCTCAAGACCATCGAGCGGGTGACCGGTCAGCGGATCACCATCGACAAGATCCCCACCGTGGCCGACATGCGCACCCGGCGGCTGGAGCTGACCCAGGCGGCCCTGCGCGAGAGCCTGCTGGAGGACGACCTCGACCCGTTCCGGGTGATCGTGGAGACGCTGACCGACGAGTTCGACCTGATGGAGGTCGCGCTCGCCGCCGTGAAGCTGGCCCACGAGGTGACGTCGCCGGGCTCCGACGACGAGGAGGAGATCCCGCAGGTTCCGGTCCGCGGGCCGCGCGAGGGTCGGCCGGAGGCCGGTGGCCGGGGCGGCGACCGGCGGGGTGGAGGCCGGCCACGCTCCGGCGGTGGCAACACCGTCCAGGTCTTCGTCGGCCTGGGCCGACGCGCCGGCGTGCGCCCGCAGGATCTGGTCGGCGCGATCACCGGTGAGACGGGCATCCGCGGCCGGGACATCGGCTCCATCGAGATCGCGGACCGGTTCTCGCTGGTGGAGGTGCCCCAGGGGGTGGCCGACGAGGTGATCTCCGGGTTGCGCCAGAGCACGATCAAGGGCCGCAAGGCCACCGTGCGCCGCGACCGCGGGGGCGACGAGCGCTGAGCGCGACGCCGGCGACCGCCGGCCCGAGCACGACGCCGGCGACCGCCGGAGTACGACGGTCGCCGGCGTCAACCCTCAGAAGGAGTACGGGCCGAATCGGCCCCATGCCACCACGGCGGCGAGCACGAGCAGCACCGCACAGGTGATGACGCCCTGGATCTCGGTGCGACGCCCCTCGGCCGTGTCCTGCTTCCTCATGTCGCGCAGGTGCACCAGGATGCCGCCGACCATGACGACGACGAGCCCGAGTGCGGCGAGCGGGGTGAGCACTGTGGCGATGTCGGTGAGTGGGGGCAGCACCAGCCCGAGGGCGGCCAGCAGCTCGACGGCACCGAGTGCCTTGACCTGGGTCGGCGGGACGGGGTCCACCCACCGCATCATCTCGCGCAGCTTGTCCTTGGGCTGGGTCAGCTTGGCGAAGCCGGCGCCGGCGAAGACGACGGCGAGCAGGATCTGGATGATCCAGAGCACCAGGTTCACGGGGGTTCCTCCGGGGGACGCCTCGCGGCGAAGAGGTAGTTGAGGATTCAAGCGCGACAGTAGACCCCTCCCCACGTACACGGGGACCCCCGCCGTCGGAAAGACGGCGGGGGTCCCCGTGGTCGGAGCGTCAGACCGCGAAGAGCGCCGGACCGTCAAGCGTCTTCACGTCGGCCGGGCGCAGCGCCAGGGCCAGCACGTCGGCCACGTCGGCCAGGGTGTGCACGGTCAGCGCCTCGCGCACCTCGGTCGGCAGGTCGTCCAGGTCGGGCTCGTTGCGCGCCGGGATGATCACCTCGGTGAGGCCGGCTCGGTGCGCGGCGAGCAGCTTCTGCTTCACCCCACCGATCGGCAGCACCCGACCGGAGAGCGTCACCTCACCGGTCATCCCGAACTCGGGACGGACCGGGCGACCGGTGACCAGCGACGCCAGGGCCGTGACCATGGTGATGCCGGCGCTCGGGCCGTCCTTGGGCACCGCGCCCGCCGGGAAGTGGACGTGGATCCGGCGTCCCGCGAGAGCGTTCGGGTCGATGCCGAACCGCCGCCCGTTGGAGCGCAGGTAGGAGAGCGCGATCTGCGCCGACTCCTTCATCACGTCACCGAGCTGGCCGGTCAGGGTCAGCCCCGGCTCACCCTCCATACTGGTCGCCTCGATGAAGAGCACGTCCCCGCCGGCGCCCGTGACGGCCAGACCGGTGGCCACGCCGGGCACGGCGGTGCGCTCGGCCGACTCCGGGGTGAACTTCGGCCGACCCAGGTAGCCGGCGAGGTTGTCGGTGCCGACGCGTACCGGCGTCGGGTCCGTCGCCAGTGTCACCGCCACCTTGCGCAGGATCTTGGCCAGGGCACGCTCGAGCTGCCGGACGCCGGCCTCCCGGGTGTACTCCCCCGCGATCAGTGCGAGAGCCTCGTCGGCGACGCCGACCTCGTCGACGGTCAACCCGGCCCGCTCCCGCTGCCGGGGCAGCAGGTGGTCGCGGGCGATGGCGACCTTCTCGTCCTCGGTGTACCCGTCCAGGGTGACCAGTTCCATCCGGTCCAGCAGGGGGCCGGGGATGGACTCCACCACGTTGGCGGTGGCCAGGAAGAGCACGTCGGACAGGTCGAGGTCGACCTCCAGGTAGTGGTCCCTGAAGGTGTGGTTCTGGGCCGGGTCGAGCACCTCCAGCAGGGCGGCGGCCGGGTCACCGGCGTAGCCGGCGGCCAGCTTGTCCACCTCGTCGAGGAGCACGACCGGGTTCATCGAGCCGGCCTCGCGCAGCGCGCGGACGATCCGACCGGGCAGCGCCCCCACGTAGGTGCGCCGGTGCCCGCGGATCTCCGCCTCGTCGCGGACGCCGCCGAGCGAGACCCGGACGAAGTTACGCCCGAGCGCTCGCGCCACGGACTCGCCGAGGCTGGTCTTGCCCACCCCGGGAGGACCGGCGAGGGCGAGCACCGCGCCGGAGCCGCGACCGCCGACCACACCGAGGTTGCGCTCGGCACGGCGGTTGCGCACCGCCAGGTACTCCAGGATGCGGTCCTTCACGTCGGCCAGGCCGGCGTGGTCGGCGTCGAGCACGGCCCGGGCCGCGGCCAGGTCGGTGTTGTCCTCGGTACGCGTGCCCCACGGCATCTCGAGCACGGTGTCCAGCCAGGTACGGATCCAGCCCGCCTCCGGGGAGGCGTCACTGGCCCGCTCCAGCTTGCCGACCTCGCGCATGGCCGCCTCGCGTACCTTCTCCGGCAGCTCGGCGGACTCGACGCGGGACCGGTAGTCGGCGGAGCCGTCCGGCTCGTCCTCGCCCAGCTCCTTGCGGATGGCGGCCAGCTGCTGACGCAGCAGGAACTCGCGCTGGGACTTCTCCAGCCCCTCGCGGACGTCACTGTTGATCTGCTCGGTGACCTCCTGCTCGGCCAGGTAGTCCTTCACCCAGCCGACCAGCAGCTCCAGCCGGGCGGTGACGTCCGGCGCGGCGAGCAGTTCGGTCTTCTGCTCCAGCGTCAGCCAGGGCGCGTAACCGGCCGAGTCGGCCAGCTCGGAGAGGTCGGTCATCCGCTCCACCGCGTCGATGACCTGCCAGGCGCCCCGCTGTTGGAGCACGGAGGTCACCAGGGCGCGGTACTCGCGGGCTAGTTCGCGGGCCCGACCGGCGTAGGCGGGTTCGTCGAGTTCGGTCGCCTCGACCCAGAGGGCTGCGCCGGGGCCGGGTACGCCGGAACCGATGCGGGCCCGGGACAGACCACGGATGACGGCGGCGGGCTCACCCTCGGGCAGCCGGCCGACCTTCTCGATGGTGGCGACCACACCGACCGGTCCGTACTCGCCGTCGATGCGCGGCACGGCCAGCAGCTTGCGGTCGCCGGTCGCCCGCGCCGCGTCGATCGCGGCCTGGGTGGTGGGGTCGAGGGTCACCGGGATGACCATGCCGGGCAGCAGAACGGCGTCGGTCAGGGGAAGTACCGGAAGAGTTGCCATCGAACACCTCGCGTTGAGTTGAGCGTGTCTCACTCAAGTAACAAAGCGTTCCCCTTGTTCCGGTGTGTGACCTAGACCACTGGGCTGGTGCCGTAGAGGCGGGGATCACCCGGCGGCAGCACCGGCTCCGGGGCGTTCGCCCGCGGGCGAGCCGCCGGCAGCAGCACCTCCAGCGCCACCCCACGGGGCCGCAGCCGGTGCGCCCGCAGCGCTCCCCCGTCCGCCGCGACGAGCTGCCGCACGATCCACAGGCCCAGGCCGGACATCCCGACGGCCGGCGCCGGACGCCGCAGCGCGACAAGCAACGCATCGTCGACCCGACCCTCGTCGGTGACCAGGACGCTCACGCAGGGGCCACGCAGGGTGGCGTAGAGCCCGACCTGCCCGTCCGGTGGCCCGTGCCGCAACGCGTTCTCCACCAGGTTGACAAGCACCTGTCGCGTTCGTCCGGGCGGCACCGGACAGGAGGCCGCCGGCCGGGTGGCCCGTGCCCGTCGACGGCCGACCGGCACCAACGCGGCGGCCTCCCGCAGGATGCCCGCCAGCGCCACGGCCGGCTCCGGCCGCGGGGTCAGCGTCAGCGCGCCCGTGCCGGCGGTCGCGTCGCGCAGCAGGCTCTGCAGGTGGTCGGCCTGGTCGCGGGCCAGCTCACTGATCGCCCGCCGGTCGTCACTGGTCAGCTCGCGACGCTCGTCTGCCAGCGCGCGGGTCAGCGAGGTCAGGGTGCTGATCGGCGTCCGGAACTCGTGGCACAACACCCGCAGCAGCAACTCCGAATCGGCCTCGGTTGGGCGCCGCTCGCCGGGTGTCGGCTCACGGTGGCGCAACCCTCTCAGCAGGTCCCGCAAACCGTGCCGCGCACGCATCCACCCGACTCCTCTCGTTCGGTGCGAACCCGCATGATCGGTACCCGCTGGGGAACGGCCCAGACATGCCGGGAGCCTCCACCTTGCGACTCGTCGTCGTGGACGATCACCCCCTTTTCGTCCGCGGCCTGGAGTTGCTGCTCCCGATCACCACCAACGGCCGCGCCGAGGTGGTCGCCTCGACCGGCGACGCCGCCGCAGCCGCGGCGCTGGTCAGCAACTGCCGCCCCGACCTGGCCCTGGTCGACCTGCACATGCCGCCGCCCGGCGGCATCCGGGCGGTGGCCGCGATCCGGCGGACCACACCACGGGTACGGGTGGTCGCGATGTCCGGTTTGGCCGACCCCGCGTCGGCGGTGGAGGCGCTGCGGGCCGGCGCCGAGGGATTCCTGCCCAAGACCAGCGAACCGGAGGAGCTGCTGCCCCCGCTGCTGGCCGTCCTCGACGGCTGGGCGGTGCTGCCGGCCGAACTGCTGCGCGCCATGCTGCGGCCCACGCGCTCCGCGCCCGTCGACCTGGACGGCGAGGAACGGCGGCTGCTGCGGGCGATCGCCGCCGGCCGTGGCACCGTCGACATCGCCGAAGAACTGCACGTCTCCGAACGAACGGTGAAACGCATGACCGCCGCGTTGCTGCGCAAGTTGCGGGTCTCGAACCGGGCCGAGGCGGCCGCCGTCGCCGGTCACAGCGGCATCCTCGGGGAATGAGGGCCTCGCCATCGGCCCGATTCACGGTTTTGCTAGGTAACGGAATCGCGACGCGCCGAATGAATGGAAGGCATATTGTTGCGGATTACCGGGGTGATAGGTCAGACTTTGGACACATCCCGCCGCACACAGGGAGTAATCGGCAATGGCGAGAAAAGTAATCACGGTCCTGACCGACGACCTCGACGGTGGGAAGGCCGACCGGACGGTCGAGTTCAGTCTCGACGGCGTGGCCTACACGATCGATGTCTCCGACGAGAATGCTGGCGTCCTGCGCAAGACGCTCGATCCGTACATCAATGCCGGTCGGCGGATCGGGCGCGGCCCGGTAGAGAGCGCCCGTTCGGTCCGGCGGCCGGGGCGACCCGCCGGCGCGGGAATGGATCGGGAGCAAAACCGGGCCATCCGGGAATGGGCCGTCAAGAACGGCTACAAGATTTCCGAGCGAGGCCGGATCCCGGTTGAGGTCGTCGAGGCGTACAAGAGCCGCTGACGCGACTCGACGACGGGGCCCCGCCGGAAACGGCGGGGCCCCGTCATTTGTCCGGACACCCGAAACGAGCGACGGCCGGCCACCCCGGGTTGTCGCCCCGGGTGGCCGGCCGCCGTTGGTACGTCAGGGTCAGTTGACGTCGATGCGCACCGAGTCGAAGGCGGGGGTCTGGTTGGCCCGCTCCATCATCGGCAGGCGGTGCGAGCCGTCACCGGCCCAGACGGAGCACTGGGCGGTACCCGACTCCGGCAGGCCCGGAATCTGGATCGTCACCTCGTCGGGCTGGGCGCCACCGCGGCCGTCCTCGGTCGCGACGAAGAACGCGGGCACCTCCTGCGGCTCCGGCGGAGCGGTCAGGCTGTCCAGCATCCGGCAGGCGGTGTGGAAGTGACCACGGACCAGACCCTGGTCGTTGAGCAGCGAGCTCTCCACGTAGTAGCCACCCTGACCGGCGGCCAGGAAGCGGTCGCGGACCAGGTTGCGGGTGCTGACCCGCAGGGTGAAGGGCTGGTTCTGGCCGACCTGGTCGGGGAACTGGGTGATCAGCAGCGACGGGTTGTTGGCCGCGGCGCCGACCTCACCGAACTCGGTGCTCACGCAGCGGTCGCCCTTCTGGAAGCCGTCGTGCGGCTGGAGCCGGCTCTCGTCGCAGTCGTTGGCGAGCACGCCGAGCCCGGCGCCGGGCTCGGCGCCACCACCGTTGTTCCCACCACCGTTGTTGCCGCCACCGGGCGTCGTGGTGGGCGTGCTGCCGCCACCGCTGTTGCCGGTGGGCTGCACCTGGCACTCGGCGAGCTGCGCGAGGCCCTGCGGCCGGGGTCCGGCCCGGTCGATGGCGGTCGTGATCCGGTCCAGCACGGCGCGCCGCTTGCCGGCCAACGGCTGCAGGATCGCGTTACGGATGAACGCCTCACCCTTGTTGCCCTCGGCGGCCAGTCGGCGGTCCGCCTCGGCGATCTGGGTCTGCAACTGGGCGAGGTTGCGGTCCACCTCGGCCCGCGCCCGGCCCGGAACCTGCGGCAGTTTGGCCGCCACATCCGGACAGGCGATTGCCGTGCCGGTGCCCACCGTGCCGTCCTTGCCGTCCTCGCACTCGGGCACCGACTGCTGTCCGTCACCCCAGTGATTACGCACCCACCGACCGTTCTGCCACGTTCTGCTGGTCGAGCCGCCGCCAGTCGGCGCGGTAGCGCCCGGGCTCGGCTCCACGCACTGCCCGGCAGCCGGACGTGGCTTATTTGTCCGCCGGTCCTGGGCCGACGAAATCTGAGTCACGGCGACAACTCCGCCGAAGACCGCGAGCGTGCCGACAACTGCCAGCAGACGCTTGCTCCGCGTGTTGCCGGAAGGCCGGCGCGCCCGAGTGGACCTGCGCATCGAATTGCTCTCCTTCTCGATCCGGTAGTGGATTTCTGCCCTCGGCGGACCGACGGATGTGAGTTGGCACGCCGCGGCGGGGTGACCCACCGTGACCTACCCGGTAATGCGTCGATGGCCGACGATGCCCTTTCCGCACCGTCTCCCGCGCCCGTGGACGCGGATGGGGAGATCCTGTTCATTCGCGCAGGAGTACGGGGCGGCGGCCGGGAAGGTTCAACAGACGCACAGGAAATTGCCGCGACTCGACACGGTGCCGGTGCGGAGCGGGAATCAGCAGGTGAAACGGGCGCCGGTCAGTCGGCGCAGAGGTGGTCGAAGGCGAACCCGCCGACCAGTTCGTGGCGGCGCTGGCTCAGCGCGGCGATCTGCGCGGTCCACTCGCCCCGCGGCAGCAGGTCCGCGTCCGCGTTCTCCCGCAGCCGCTCCCCCACGGCGACGGCGGCGAGATCCTCGGCCAGCCGGGCCGCGTCGATACCGCAGGAGAAACGGTGCTCGGTCACCGAGACCCGCTCGACGAGGCACGCGTCGGGGCGTACCTGCACCCAACTCCACCCCTGCGCCGGCCCGTCCACCCAGCGGACGTGCAGCCCTCGCACGATCGGGTCGGCCACCTGCCCGGCCACGTACGCCTCGACCGCCGCCGCGCGGGTCAGCGCGCCGAGGTCGTTGACCGGGCCGGTACGCCCGTCCGGCAGCCGGCCCAGGATGTCCCGGAACCCCACCGGCGCCGGTTCGGTCCCGGCGGCGGTGGGTCCGGCGCCGCCCGCGGCGTAGGCGCGCGCGTCGATCACGTACTCGACCAGGCGGCGGCCGTGGTCGGCGGCCCGCAACGTCGGCGAACCGATCCGCAGCACGGGCAGGCCGGCGGCCGCGCTCACCGCGTCCTTGAGTCGCTCCACGCGTTGTTCGGTCGAGCCGGCGGACGGCACCGCGCCGATCTCCACCGCGACGATCGGGCGGCCGGTGTCGGCGGCGTAGACCACGAAGTCGAAGCTGGCGCGACTCGCCGAGGTCCACTGGCTGCCGGTGACACCGGGTGGGCGGCCCTGGACCAGATCGCTGAGCCGGCGTGCCGACAGGACGCGGTGGCCGGCTCGGCTGGGCAACGCGTCGCGCCCCGCCTCGGCGGGCATCGTCCGCAGCCAACCGCGGTCGTCGCTCCCGATGCTCGTCATCTGCCTGATCCATCCGCCGGTCGGTCGAGCCGGGCCGAGTCTAGGTGGTCGATCATGGGCCACCGACTTCCAGTGTGACCGGGATCACACTAGCGCCGACGTTCCAGGGATGGCCGCCGGGTGTATCCAGCGACCGCCGGTACCCGACCGGTCCGGAGGTGACCATGTCGCGACAGCAGTTCGGCTTCCTCGCCGGGTTTCTCGCCGTGGCGGTCTGGGCGCTCGCCGGTGTCGGCGTGGCCGCCCTCGCCGTGCTCGCCGGCCTGCTCGGCTGGCTGGTCGTCCGGGTGCTCGACGGCGACCTCGCGCTGACCGGTCTCGGCGACCGCCGCGCCGACGCTCGGCGACGCCGATGACCACCCGCCCGTCCACGGGGACGAACCCCAGCACCGGACTGACCACCGGGACCACCGCTTCGGAGCGCCGCCCGGGCGACGCGGCGGACGTCGCGCGGATCGCGGTGCAGGCGGCCAGCCTCGTACCGGGCGTGTCCGTCGTGCGCCCGGCGGCGGTCCGCCTGGACGACCGGTCCGTCGGACTCGACCTGCACCTCATCACCTGGTACGGCCACAGCGTGCCGACGATCGCCGAGACGGTTCGGGCGGTGGTCGCCGACCGGGTGGCCGCCCAGACCGGGCTCAGCGTGGCGCTGGTGACCGTCACCGTGGACGACCTGCTCGTTCCCGGCGTCGACGGGCCCGGAGCCGACACCACCGCACCGGAGGACGGCTGAGATGCGCACCGCCAACCGGGTCGCCTCGTTGCTGCTGGCCACCGCCCTGCTCATCGGCGGCACGGCGGTGGCCGTCCAGGCGTTGCTGCTCACCCTGCGCCGCCCGACGCCGCTCGACACCACCGGCTGGTTCGACGCGCTGAGCGGCGCCCGGTGGCGCGACCCCACGGTCCGGGCCGTGGCCGGCGGGGCGCTGCTGCTGGGCCTGGCCGGCCTCGTCGCCCAACTGCGCCGGTGGACACCGATCCGCCTGCGCACCGACGAACGCGACGGCTGGTATCTGCACCGGCGCTGTGTGGAGCGGCGGCTCGCTGACGCCGCCAGCGCGGTACCGGGCGTCCGCCGCGCCCGGGTCCGGGTCCGACGCCGCGGCGGCCAGTGGCGTCCCCGGGTCCGCGCGACAGGCGACCCGGCGGCCCGGGCGGAGATCGAGTTCGCCGTGCACCAGGAGTTGCACCGGCTCACCGCGCCCCGCCCCGCCCGGATCGACGTCCGGCTGCTGCCTCGGCGACGGCCGGCGTGACCAACGCCGGGCACCGACTGCTGTGGACCATCATCGCGCTGCTGCTGGTGGCGGGCGGCGCGACGGCGCTGGCGGCCAACCTCGGCACGCTGCCCGGCGTCGATCCGGCGACGGTGCTGCTCAGCGCCGAACTGGTCGACCGGTGGCGGCTGGCCGCGCCGTGGAGCACCCTGGCCGCGACCGTCGCCGGGGCGCTGCTCGCGCTGGCCGGACAGCGCCTGCTGGCCCGGGAGTTGCGGGGCCCGGGCGGCACGCTGCGCGGCACTCTGAGCCACCCCGGACGTCGGCCGGGCCGGACCCGGCTGGCCGCCGACGTACTCACCGACGCGCTGGTACGCGACCTGACCGGCAACCCCGGGGTACGCCGAGCCCGGGTGGTGCTCACCGGCGCGCCACCGCACCCCGACGTGTGGATCCGGGTGGACCTCACCGCCGACGCGCCGACCGCCGGCGTACGGGAGCACGTTCGCGCCGCGGTCCGTCGATTCGCGGCGACGACCGGCTGCCAGCCCGCGCACCTCGACGTGACGGCCCGTATCGAGCCCGCCCACCCCTGAAGCCGGCGCGGGTCGGCGGTGGGCGGCCAGGGTGCTGGCGCCGATGGAGACCGCCGGGGTCAGCGCCACCACGGCGAGGATCAGCTTCAGCCCGGCGAAGGCCAGCAGCAACGTCGCCACGCGCCGGCCACCCGAGCGGTGAACCGGTCGTCGTGGGCTGCGGACCGGGTGGTGGGTCCGCCGCACATCGGCGCCGGGTGATCCGGCAGGATCGACGGTGACCGGACACATCACCCAACACGGCAGGAGATCCCCGCATGAACCAGGCAGCAGGCGCCCAATCGGGTAAGCCCGAGGTTGGTCCGATCGAGGGTGCACCGCCGGCCGACCTCGTTATCGAGGACATCACCGTGGGCGACGGCCCGCAGGCCGAGCCGGGCCAGTTGGTCAGCGTGCACTACGTCGGCGTGTCGTACTCCACCGGCGGCGAGTTCGACTCGTCCTGGAACCGGGGCCAGGCGTTCGAGTTTCCGCTCGGCGGCGGTCAGGTCATCGCCGGCTGGGACCAGGGCGTAGCCGGCATGCGGGTCGGCGGTCGCCGCCGCCTGATCATCCCGCCGCACCTGGGGTACGGCGACCGGGGCGCCGGAGGCGTCATCAAGCCGGGCGAGACGCTGGTCTTCGTCGTCGACCTGCTCGGCGTGAACTGACCGATCGTCGGGGTCGCCGGCCCACGCCGGCGGCCCCGCGCCGACCCCCGGTGCCCACCTCGTGGGCCGGGGGTCAGGCGGCCAGTTGCAGGTCGGTGGTCGCGACCACCGGGCGACGCGCGGCCTCGATCGCCGCGGCCGGCTCCAGAATCGCCATCACGCGGTGCAGCCCGCTGACGCGCAGCACCCGCGCCACCACCGGGCTCGGGTCGACCAGGACCAACTCGCCACCACAGGCCCGCACGCGCAGATGCGCGGCGAGCAGCGTGCGAACGCCAGCGGCGGAGAGCAGCCGCAGCCCGGACAACTCCAGGTGAACCACCCGGCGGGCCGGCGCGGACCACAGCGCGGACCGGAACGCGGCCACCGTGGCGATGTCGATCTCGCCGGCCACCCGCATGAGGACCACCTGGTCACCCACGCTGACCTGCACGTCGAGCCGGTCGCTGTGCTCTTCCATGTCCAGAAATCTAGCCCCCACCACCGACACTTTCGCCCCTCCACGGAGTGATTCCGGGTACGCCCAGGGGCATACCCCGAGGTACCCCACCTCCCTCTCGGGGTGGAGTCCCGGGGTCCGGGCGGCACGCCGAGCGGGCGCGGAACGCGGAGTCGGCCGACAACCGGGTGGAGGATAGGCCGATGCTGATCCCCCGGCCCCGGCCGCCCCGGCTGATCCGTCCCGTCCGCGAGCCGGCGACCACGCCTCCGGCGCTGGCCGGGGCGTGGGCCCCCACCGACCGCCGGCTCGACCACGCCGAGGTGCTCCCCCTCCCCGTCGGCGCCGTCGGTCCCGAGGACGTGCTGGTCGACGGTGCCGGGCGGGTGATCAGTGGCGACGAGGACGGTCGGCTCTGGTGGTGGCCGGTCGACGCGCTTGCCGGCAGCCGACCCCAACTGCTGGCCGAGACCGGGGGCCGTCCGCTCGGCATCGAGCTGGACCCGACCGGCGAGGCCCTGGTGGTCTGCGACGCGTACCGCGGGTTGCTGCGGGTCACGCCGGACGGCGCGGTACGCGAACTGACCGGAACGGGACCCTCGGTGTATCTGGCCAACAACGCGACCGTGGGCCGGGACGGCACCATCTACTTCACCGACAGCTCGGACCGGTTTCCGGTCTCACACTGGAAACGGGACCTGCTGGAGCACCGCCCCAACGGTCGGGTGTTGGCCCACCATCCGGGCAGCGGCCGCACCGAGGTGGTGACCGAGGGGCTGTACTTCCCCAACGGGATCGCGCTGACCCCGGACGAGTCGGCGCTGATGCTCGTGGAGACCAGCACCCACCGCCTGCTACGCGTCGAGCTGAACGGCGGTGTGCGGGTCCTCGCCGACCTGCCCGCGTACCCGGACAATCTCGCCTCGGTGGGTGACGGGACGTACTGGATCGCGCTGCCCAGCCCACGGGTGCCGATCGCCGAGCGGCTGCTGCCCCATCCGCGGCTACGCCAGATCGCCGCCCTGCTGCCCGACGCGATGCAGCCGCAGCCTCGCCGCTACGGGCTTGTCGCGCTCGTCGACGGCACGGGCGCGGTCCGCCGGACACTGCACGGTCCGAACGGCCACTACTCGATGATCACGGGGGTACGCCAGCACGGCGACCAGCTCTGGCTGGGCAGCCTGACCGGCTCCGGGGTGGCCCGCGTACCCCTGGGGTGATGGCCGTGGCCACGGGCGGCGACGGGGCCGGTCCGCCGTCGTGGCGGGCCGGCCCCGTCGTGCCGCAGGCGGTGTCTCAGCGGCCGCTGACCGAGGGTGCCGGTGCGGGTGATCCGCCGGCCACCGCGCCCGGATGCGCCGGGGCGACAGGTGCGGGCTTGAGCCCCGGCGGCACCGGCAGGGCACTGCCCCGGGCGAACTCGTCCCAGCTCACGTTCCAGGCGGTCCAGCCGTTGCCCGGCTGCAACTCCACCTCGGTGCCCTTGACGGTGACCAGGTCACCGACCTGCGTCACCCCCATCAACCAGTCGGCCGCCGTGGCGGAGACGTTCGCGCAACCGTGCGAGACGTTGGCGTTGCCCTGGTCCCCCTCCGACCAGGGGGCGGAGTGGATGAACTCGCCGCCCCAGGTGTAGCGCTGGGCGTCGTCGACGTCGACCACGTAGCCGCCGTCCGGCTCACCCCGGGTGTCGAAGGTGACCCGCTCGTGCTTCTCCATGATCACCATTTTGCCGCTGGAACTCGGCGTGCTCGGCTTACCCAGGCTGACCGGGATCCGGCGGACCTGTTTGCCGTCGCGCAGCACGGTCATCTGCTTGGTGGCGTTGTCGATCTCCAGCGAGACCTGTCGTCCGATCGTGGAGGTCGCGGTCCGCTCGGCGTCGCCGACCCGGTCCTTTCCGATCGGCAGACCCTCCAGACCGGCCCGGACGCTGATGGTGGTGCCCGGCTTCCAGAAATCGGGTGCGCGGTAATAGACCTGACTGCCGTCATCGAGCCACGACCAGGTGCCCGGCTGCGGCGGATTGGTCTTTACGAACAACCGCCGCTGGACATCCGCTCTGGCCTCTTTCGGAATGCCCGGGTCGAACGCCACCGTTACCGGCATCGCCGTGCCGTACGTCCGTTTGCCGACGAAATAGAGGGTGCTGGTGATCTGTGGTTTTGTCGATTTTGCCATCGTCGTGAACGTGGTGGTGCGGGTGGTGGTGACGCCGGAGTCACCGGTCGCGGTCACCTCGGCGGTGTAGGTCCGTCGTGGTTGCAGCGGAGCGCTCGGCACCCAGCCGGAGCCGTCCTCGCGCGGCTCGGCGCCGACCTGCTTGCCCTTGTCGTCGGTGAGGCGTACGCCGGTGACCCGCCCGCCCTTGACCACGGTGCCCACCTCGGCGCTGACCGGGACGTCCCGGGCCTTGTCCCCCGGCGTCACGGCGAGTTCCGGCGCGGCGGCGTGCTTCTTCGCCGAGCCGGTCGCCGAATCCCGGTCGGCGGTGCACGCACCCAGGGCGAGCGGTGCGGCTGCGATGGTTACCGCCAACAGCGTCAATCGCCGCCTAGACGTCATGTTTCTGTCCCCCCGTTTTCGACTTCCCTCCGCCACATTCTGACCTGCTCGACAGGAGTATCCGCGGTATTCAGAAATAATCGTCGGCGCATTTACCGGCGCATTTTCCGACAATGTTCCAGTTGGCAGAACAGGGGCTCAACCGACCCATGTCGTGCCCTCTGCTCCGCTTGAGCGGCCCGACGTCGACTGTCCGAATGACGGCGAGTGGATCATGCGCCGGGGTCGGGCGGACGAGGCCGGGGCGGGCGGATCGCGCCCGGTGCGGTGGGGGCGGGAAGTAGAAGGTCACGCCGGGTGGCGCACCTCGTGGGCGGACTTTTGTCAGCTGGAGCGAAACTTCTGCCGAACGCGACGAAGCTTTGCCTTCGTCCTGAGGCACGGGTAAGGTCACGATCTAGATAGAGGGTTGCCCATTCGTCGATCAACTTGCCGCCACCTCTGCCGGGTCGCCGCGTTCCGCTCCCGATGGGTCCGGGCCGCACCCGCGCGTCGTCCATCACCGTCCAGCCGGAGCCCGCCTCCGGCCAGTTCGGCGCGCCCGGCAGACGGCAGTCAGGTCGACCGCCGCCGACGGCGTACCAGCCGTCAGGAAGGGACCACCACCATGGATCAACAACTCAACCGACCGGGGCCGACACCGGCATCCGAGCCGGTCAGCCGGCGTGGAGTGCTTCGCGCCGCGACCGTCTCCGCTGCCGCTGTCGGCGCCGCCGGTCTGCTCGCCGGTCCGGCCTCCGCCGCTCCCGCCGCGTCCGGCCAGCAGGCCCAGGGCCGCCGTCGGGTGCCGGTGGACCGGATCAGCATTCAGCTCTACACGCTGCGCGACCAGCTCGCCGCCGACCTGCCCGGCAGCCTGGACGCGCTGCGCCGGATCGGTTACCGGCGAGTGGAGCACGCCGGTTTCGTCGGACGCACCGCCGCACAGTTCCGGGCCGCGCTCGACGAGGCGGGGCTGCGTTCCACCTCCGGGCACGTCGGCATCCCACAGCCGTTCGACGCCGCCACCTGGGAGCAGGCCCTCGCCGACGCCAACGTGGTGGGCTGCAAGAAGATCGTCCACCCCTACTTCGGTCGGGACGCGAGCGGTCAGCCGATCCGGGACGCCGCCGTCTACCGGGCCCTGGCCCGGGACCTGAACCGCGCCGGTCGGCTCGCCGAGCGCGCGGGGCTCGACTTCGGCTACCACAACCACCAGCTCGAGTTCGTGCCGCTGACCGGCGGCTCGACCGGGTTCGACATCCTCACCTCGCAGACCGACCCCCGGCTGGTCCACTTCGAGCTCGACCTCTACTGGACCTGGCGCGGCGCCCACGACCCGGTCGACGTGTTCCGGGCCAACCGCGGTCGGATCCGCCAGGTGCACGTCAAGGACCTCGACGTCGAGGGTGGCTTCGCCGACCTCGGCGACGGCGTCATCGACTTCGGCCGCATCTTCGCCCACGAGCGGGAGGCCGGCATCGAGGAGTACATCGTGGAGCGTGACGACGCGGGCACCGCGCCGCGCTCCCCCGCCGACGCCCTGGACACCGCTCGCGTCGGCTTCGACTATCTCGCTTCACTTCGGTACTGAAACCACCCCGGGGGACACACTTGATGAACAGGACCGCATTCGCGTCCGCCCTGTTGCTGGTAACGGCCGGCCTGGTCGTACCACCGTCGGCAGCGGCCGCAGCGCCGGCCCCGCCGCCGGACACCAGCTTCCAGAAAGTGACACTCAACGACTTCCCGGGCGAGCCGATGAGCCTCGCCGTCCTGCCCGACCTGCGGGTGCTGCACACCTCCCGCACCGGTGAGGTCCGCATCCACGACCCGCGCACCGGGCTGAACACCCTCGCCGCCGACATCCCGGTGTACGAGCACGACGAGGAGGGTTTGCAGGGGGTCGCCATCGACCCGAACTTCGCCCAGAACAAGTGGGTCTACCTCTACTACTCGCCGCCGATGAACACGCCCGTGGACGACCCGGCGACCCCGGGCGTCAACGAGGGGGACGCGCCGGAGACCGGCACCGAGGCGGACTGGCAGCCGTTCAAGGGCGCGCTGCGGCTGTCCCGGTTCAAGCTGGACGGGACGAAGCTCAACCTCGCCAGCGAGCAGCAGATCATCGACGTGCCGACCGACCGGGGCATCTGCTGCCACGTCGGCGGCCAGATCGACTTTGACAGCAAGGGCAACCTGTACCTCTCGACAGGTGACGACACCAACCCCTTCGCCTCCGACGGCTACATCCCGATCGACGAGCGGGCCGACCGCAACCCGGCCTTCGACGCCCAGCGCACCGCGGCCAACACCAACGACCTGCGCGGCAAGCTGCTGCGCATCAAGGTGAAGAACGGTGGCGGCTACACGGTGCCGGCCGGCAACCTGTTCAAGGCCGGCACGGCGCAGACCCGCCCGGAGATCTACGCGATGGGGCTGCGCAACGCGTTCCGGTTCGCCGTCGACAGGCGTACCGACAACGTGTACGTGGGCGACTACTCCCCGGACGCCTCCAACCCGAACCCCGAGCGCGGGCCGGCCGGGCACGGCCGGTGGATGCTCGTCGACAAGCCGGCGAACTACGGCTGGCCGTACTGCGTGACGCCGACGATCGCCTACCGCGACTACGACTTCGCCACCGGTGAGTCCGGCGCAAAGTTCAACTGCAAGCGCCCGGTCAACGACTCTCCGCACAACACCGGCAAGCGCGTGCTGCCGCCGGTCGAGCAGCCGCAGGTCTGGTACGCGGCCGCCGCCTCGGCCGAGTTCCCGCAGCTGGGCACCGGCGGCATCGCCCCGATGGGCGGCCCGGCGTACGAGTACGACGGCACCAGCACGTCGCGTACCCGCTGGCCGGCCTACTACGACGGGGTGCCGCTGTTCTACGAGTGGACCCGCGACTACATCAAGGAGTTCCGCCTCGACTCCGACGGCGACGTGCAGGACATCCGTCCGGTGGCACCGTCGCTGGTGGTGGACAATCCGATGGACATGGAGTTCGGCCCGGACGGCGCGCTCTACGTCCTGGAGTACGGCGACGGCTACTTCGCCGAGAACCCGGACGCCCAGCTGTCCCGGATCGACTTCGTCCGCGGCAACCGGACGCCGATCCCGAAGATCAGCGGTACGCCGACCGTGGGGCAAGCCCCGCTGACCGTCGAATTCTCCAGCGCCGGCACCACCGACCCGGACGGTGACAAGCTCAGCTACGCGTGGGACTTCAACGCGGACGGTTCGGTGGACAGCACCGCTCCGAACGCGACCTGGACGTTCCCGGAGAACGGCTCGTACACGCCGACGCTGAAGGTGACCGACCGCACCGGACGGTCCGCCTCGGCATCACTGCCGCTCGTGGTCGGGCCGACCGCGCCGGTCGTCGAGTTCGTCACCCCCGAGGCCGGGCAGCCGTTCCAGTTCGGGCAGACGGTCGCGTACGAGGTGAAGGTCACCGACGACCTGCCGGTGGACTGCTCCAAGGTGAAGGTCACCTACGTGCTCGGGCACGACGAGCACGGGCACCCGCTCTCCACCTCGACGGGTTGCTCCGGGACCATTCCCACGTTCCTCGACGGTGGGCACAGCGGTGCGGACAACCTGACCGCCGTGTTCGTCGCGGAGTACACCGACGCGGGCAACCCCGCGCAGTCGGGCTCGGCCACGGTCGTGCTGGACCCGACCCCGGTGGCCGGTCTGGCCGGCTGATCAGCTCCCTCAGGACAGCGGCGGCGGTCGGATCAACTCCGGCCGCCGCCGCACGTCGTTCAGCTTCGAGCCAGAAGCGGAGCCGCTCAGCTCCAGTCGCTGTCCACGTGGTTGTCCCGCCACCGTCCACCCACCGGCGGGGTGTCCAGTCGCATCCCCTCGTCGGCGTTGCCGGCCAGGTCGTTGTCCTCGACCCGGCAGTCCACGCAGCTACCACGTCCGGTGATCCACAGCCCGTGGGTCTGGGTCTGGTCGTCGTGGTTGTCCCAGATCCGGTTGCCCCGGATGGTGGCCGAGTCGAACGGCGCGTCGATGGTGATGCCGGCCCGCAGCTGGGGCGCGGCGGCCAGTTCGTACGCGCGTCCCGGCGGTGGCACGTCCCCGCTCCACGCGGAGAACGCGTCCGGGCGGACCGGGGCGAGCGTGAGTTCGTCGCCGGTGTTGGAGGCCACCATGGCAACGGTCTTCCCGACCCGCAGGACCTTTCCCCGGTGCCCGTCGTGCGGCCAGGCGGCCGACCGGTCCACCAGGCACCGCTCGCCGTAGCGGACGGCGTCACCCGCGCCCCCGGTGCCCTCGCCGTACTGCCGTCCGTTGTTGCGGATCCGGTTGTTGAGCAGCACCGCGTCGGTCATCTGGTGGTCGATCCGGACCGCGTCCAGCCCGTTGCCCCAGAACTCGTTGCTCTCGATCACCACGTCCCGGATCGAGCCCCGGTAGCCGCGCCCGAGGTCGTGCGCGTGATAGCCGTGCCGACCGTTGCCGCTGATCCGGTTGCCTCGGACGGTGTACGGGCCGGGGCTGTTGCCGAGGCTGACCCCGTCGCACATGTTGCCGTCGATGACGCAGTCGGTGAGCAGGCCGCCCCGACCGGCCACGGACGAGGTGCCCTGCGCCGACACGTCGAATCCGGTCTCCAGGTTGCCGGTCATCGTGCAGGCAGAGACGATCAGGCCGTCGGCGCCCCAGTCGGAGATGCCGAAGCGGTTGCCCTGACTGTGGCAGCCGATGATGCGGTAGCCGCGCGGTGGCGCCCAGTAGTCCTTCTGCAGTTCCAGGAAGATGCCGTTGGTGCCGTTGGCCAGGGCTGTGCAGTTGGCGATGGTCAGCCGCTCCACGTCTCCCCAGCCGCCGATGCCGATCCCGATGCCGGCGCCGCCCATCTGCTCGCCGTTGTCCAGTCGGCCGCAGCCGACCACGACCACGCCGTCGATCAGCGAGTCCTGGAGGAAGTCGCAGCCCAGCCCGGTGGCCGCGGTGTGGTGGATGTAGAGGTTGCGAAAGACGCCCCGCACCACGTACTGGAGGCCGAGGCCCTTGGCCAGGTAGTTGTACTCGGCCATGGCGACGCCGGAGCCGTCGATCTGGAAGTCGGAGAAGGTGCAGTCGGCGATGTGCCGGTCCCGGTCGGCGCCGTGCTGCACCGTGGTCCAGAAGGCCAACGGGGTGGGGTCGGCCCGGTTGCCCTCGTTGCTGAGCATGAACCGGGTCGCCGCCGGGCCGGCCCCGATCAGCGACACGCCGCTGCGCCACACCGTGCCCGCGTCCCGGATCGAGTAGATGCCCGGCGGGCAGTAGATGACCCGGGCTCGCCCGTCCGAGGCGTAGCCGGCGCCGAGGCGGTCCACGAGGGCGGCCAGCGCCGGCTGGTCGTTCGTCGAGCCGTCACCGGTCAGCCCGTACTCCAGCGCGTCGCAGTACAGCGGCGCGCCGGCCGAGGCGGGTCGTCGTACCCGGACCGAGTTCAGCAGCAGCTCGTTCGCCACGGCCACAGGCCGGCTCCCTTCGACGCGTTCGGTGCGCTCCGGCGGGGCCGACTTCCCGCTGGCACCGCCGGGAAACCCGGCCCGATGACACCGCCGGGAAACCCGGCCCGATGACACCGCCGGGAAACCCGGCCCGCTGGCACCGCCGGGAAACCCCGGACGTGCGCCGGCCCCGGCGCCGCACGGGCAGCGCCGGGGCCGGGGTACGCGTCAGACGGCGGCGATCAGCAGCGCCGGGCGCTCCACGCAGTCGGCGACGTGCCGCAGGAAGCCACCGGCCACCCCGCCGTCGCAGACCCGGTGGTCGAAGGTGAGGCTGAGCTGGGTCACCTTGCGGACGGCGAGTTGCCCGTCGACCACCCACGGCTTGTCCACGATCCGCCCGACCCCGAGTAGGGCCGCCTCCGGGTGGTTGATGATCGGCGTGGAGCCGTCGACGCCGAACACCCCGTAGTTGTTCAGCGTGAAGGTGCCGCCGGTCAGCCGGGCCGGGGGCAGGCTGCCGGCTCGCGCGGCGGTGGTGGTCGCTGCCAGTTCGGCGGCCAGCTCGGCGGTGGTGAGCCGCTGGGCGTCGCGCAGGACCGGCACCAGCAGGCCCCGGTCGGTCTGCGCGGCGATGCCGAGGTGCACCCCGGCGGACTGGATGATCCGCTGGCCCTCGGTGTCGACCCGGGCGTTGAGCTGCGGGAACCTGCGCAGTCCGCTGAGGCAGATCCGGGCCAGCAGGGCCAGGATGCTCACCGGCGCGTCGGGCGTCGCCGCGTTGATCGCGGCGCGGGTCTCCAGCAGCCCGGTGGCGTCCACGTCGACCCAGATGGTCACCTCCGGGATCTCCCGCCGGCTGCGGGAGAGCTTGTCGGCGATGACCTTGCGGACCCCGGTGAGCGGGACGATCACGTCGTCGTCCCCGACCGGCGCCGACCCGGGCTGCGGGTCCGGAACGGCGGCGAGCCGGGCGGCCGGCACGGTCAGCGCGGCCTCCACGTCGGCGCGCCGGATCACGCCGCCGGGCCCGGTGCCCCGCACCGTGGCGAGGTCGACACCGTGCTCGCGGGCCAGCCGCCGCACGATCGGCGAGATGACCAGGGCGGCGGGCGACCGCGCCGGGTCGCCCGATCCGGCACCCGCGTCGGGCGCGCCACCGGTGGCCGCGCCGGTGCCGCCGGTCGGGTCGCCTGTCGCGTCGCCGGTCGGGTCGGCGTCGGCTGGTTCGGGGGCCACCGCCAGCCGGGGCCGACGCCGACGGCGTGTGGTGTTGCCGTGGCCGGTGCCGTACCCGATCAGCACGTTGCCGGAGCCGGCCCGCTCCTCCTCGCGGTAGGTGGCGTGCCCGGCGGGCTCGTCGCCCCCGTCCAGCGGCGCGATGGTGATCAACGGTTGGCCGACCGGGCGTACCTCACCGGCCGCGCCGTGCAGGGTGACCACCCGGCCGGCGTACGGGCAGGGCACGTCGACGACGGCCTTGGCGGTCTCCACCTCGACCACGCTCTGGTCGACAGTGACCACGTCACCGACGGCGACCCGCCACTCGACGATCTCGGCTTCGCTCAGCCCTTCGCCCAGGTCGGGCAGGAGGAAGACCTGTGTCCGTCCGACGGTGGTCATGCCGCCGCCCAACGCGCGTCCGGCTGGTCGTCCCACTGCAGGCGGGCCACCGCGTCGAGCACCCGGTCCACGCCGGGCAGGTGGGTGTGCTCCAGCATCGGCGCCGGGTACGGGATGTCCAACCCGGCGACCCGCAGCACCGGGGCGTGCAGCGCGTGGAAGCAGCGCTCCTGCACCCGGGCGGCGATCTCGGCGCCGACGCCCGCGAAGCCGGGCGCCTCCTGGATCACCACGCACCGGCCGGTGCGTCGGACCGAGGCGGTGATGGTGGCGTCGTCGAACGGCACGATCGTGCGCACGTCGACGACCTCCAGGTCCCATCCCTCCTCCCGGGCGGCCTCGGCGGCCTCCAGCGCGACCGGCACCGCCGGCCCGTACGCCACAAGTGTGGCGTCGCGTCCGGGACGGCGCACGACGGCCCGGCCGAACGGTTCGGTGCGGGTCGGCAGCGACGCCTCGTCGCTGGCGAAGTAGAGCTTCTTGGGCTCCATGAAGACCACCGGGTCGGGGTCCTCGATCGCCTCGCGCAGCAGCGAGTACGCGTCGTCGACGGTCGCCGGGGTGACCACCTTCAGCCCGGGGGTGTGCGCGTAGTACGCCTCGGACGAGTCGCAGTGGTGCTCGACTCCGCCGATCCCGCCCGCGTACGGCACGCGGATGACGATCGGCACGCTCAGCGCGCCCCGGGTGCGGTTGCGCAGCTTCGCCACGTGCGAGGCGATCTGCTCGAACGCCGGGTACGCGAACGCGTCGAACTGCATCTCGACCACCGGGCGTAGGCCGGACATGGCCATGCCGACGGCGAAGCCGACGATGCCGGCCTCGGCGAGGGGGGTGTCGAAGCAGCGGTTCTCGCCGAAGCGGGCCTGCAGGCCGTCGGTGATCCGGAAGACGCCGCCGAGCGCGCCGACGTCCTCACCGAAGACGACGACCCGGTCGTCGGCGGCGAGCGCGTCGGCCAGAGCGGTGTTGAGCGCCTTCGCCATGGTGGTGGCCATCAGGCGTCACCCTGCTCGGCGTGGGCGGCGGCCAGCTCGGCGCGGACCTGCTCGCGCTGTTCGATCAGCTGCGGGGTGGGCTCGGCGTAGACGTGGTCGAAGAGGCTCAGCGGGTCGACCGTGGGCTGCTCGTTCATCCGGGTCCGCAGGTCCGCCGCGTACGCCTCGGCCTGCTCGGCGATCTCGGCGACCGCCGCGTCGTCGAGCACACCGCGGGCCCGCAGGTAGGTCTCCAGCCGGGCCACCGGGTCCCGGTCCCGCCAGGCGTCGACCTCGGCGCCGTCGCGGTAGCGACTGGCGTCGTCGGCGTTGGTGTGCGGCTCCATCCGGTAGGTGTGCGCCTCCACCAGGAACGGCCCCTTGCCGGCGCGGGCGTGGGCGACCGCGCGGGTGAGCACGGCGAGCACCGCGACCGGGTCGTTGCCGTCGACCTGCTCGCTGGGTACGCCGTAGCCGACGCCCTTGTAGGCCAGCGACGGCGCGGCGGTCTGCCGCGACAGCGGGACGCTGATCGCGTACCTGTTGTTCTGCACGAAGTAGACCACCGGCGCCTTGAACACGGCGGCGAAGTTGATCCCCTCGTGGAAGTCGCCCTCGCTGGTGGCGCCGTCGCCGATGAAGGCCAACGCGACGGTGTCGCGACCCTGGTACGCCTCGCCGTGCGCCAGCCCGGCGGCGTGCACGCACTGGGTGGCCAGCGGGGTGCACTGCGGGGCGGTGTGTACCTCGGTCGGGTCGTAGCCGCAGTGCCAGTCGCCGCGCAGGAGGGTGAGCACCTCGACCGGGTCGATGCCCCGGGCAACCAGCGCCATCGACTCGCGGTACGTGGGGAAGACCCAGTCGGTGTCGCGGACCGCGAGCACCGCGCCGACCTGACAGGCCTCCTGGCCTCGCGAGGACGGGTAGACGGCGAGCCGGCCCTGCTTGGTCAGGGCGGTCGCCTGGGTGTCGAAGCGGCGGCCGAGGACCATCCGGCGGTACAGCTCGCGCAGCACCTCGGCGGGTGGTTCGGGGTAGTCGGCACGGGCGGGCAGCGGCGTGCCGTTCTCGGCGAGCAGGCGGACCGGCTCGGCGTCCGGTAGCAACGAGCGCGCCGGGTCGGGCGGGGTGACCGTTCGACGGGCGCGCGGGGATGCCCTGCGGACCGCCTGGGGAGTGGTCGTCACGGCGGAACCTCCTGGGACGTGTGGTGAGCCTATGCTTCCGCTTGTGGATGATTGACTCAAGATCGACACGGAAGGCGGGACGGTTGGCATGCGGAGGTCCGGTCAGTGAGCCAGGAGACCGCCGACGAAGCGAGCCGGGGCGCGGGATCGGGACGATCGGCCCGAGCCCTGGACGAGGTGGACCGGCGGATCCTCGACGAGCTGGTCCGCGACGGTCGGACGTCGGTGCGCACCCTCGCCGAACGGATCCACATCTCCCGCACCAACGCGTACGCGCGGGTGGAGCGGTTGCTCCGCGACGGGGTGATCACCGGGTTCCGGGCCCAGGTGGCGCCCGAGGCGGCCGGGCTGGGCACGTCGGCGTACATCGCCCTGACCATCGAGCAGAACACCTGGCGGGAGGTGTCGGCCGAGCTGGCCCAGGTGCGCTACATCGAGCACGCCGCGCTGCTCGGCGGTGACCACGACGTGCTCGCGCTGGTGCGCGCGCCGGACAACGCGGCGCTGCGCGACGTGGTGCTGGGCCGGGTGCAGAGCATTCCCGGGGTGCTGTCCACCCGCACCTGGCTGGTCTTCGAGGAGTTCGACGGGGCGGGCAGCCCCTGGGCGTGACCGCTCAGCGCTCCGGCGGGGCCTCCAGCCCGTCGCGGTCGGCCAGCTCCAGCAGCGGTTCCAGCGAGTGCCGGTCACCGTCCAGGCCGGCGTGCGGGTCGCCGCGCTCGGCGAACCGGGCCGGCATGCTGAGCACGTCGAAGTCCTCCGGGCGGACGTGGTCCAGCTCCGACCAGTCCAGGGGTGCGGAGACCAGCGCGGCCGGCGTGGGCCGGATCGAGTACGCCGAGGTCACCGTGTGGTCGCGGGCCATCTGGTTGTAGTCGACGAAGACGGGCCGGTCCCTCTGCTCGCGCCACCAGGTGGTGGTGACCAGGTCCGGCAGCCGGCGCTGCATCTCCCGGCCCAGCGCGAGCACCGCCCGACGGCAGTCACCGAAGCTCCACCGCGGCTCGATCGACAGGTAGACGTGCAGGCCCCGACCGCCGGTGGTCTTCGGGTAGCCGGTCATGCCCAGCTCGGCGAGGAACGCCCGCACCTCGTGGGCCACCGGCACCACCTGCTCGAAGCCGACGCCGGGCATCGGGTCCAGGTCGATGCGCAGCTGGTCGGGGCGTTCCACGTCGGCGGCGGTGACCGGCCACGGGTGGAACCTCAGGGTGCCCAGGTTGGCGGCCCAGATGACCACGGCCAACTCGCTCGGCGCGACCTCGTCGGCGGTGCGGCCACTGGGGAAGGTGATGTGCGCGGTCCGCACCCACTCGGGCGCGCCCGCCGGCAGCCGCTTCTGGTAGAACGCGTCGCCCCGGTTGGTCTGCCGGGTGGCGATCGTCGCGCCCTCGAAGACGCCGCGGGGCCAGCGTTCCAGCATGGTCGGTCGATCCCGCAGCGCGCGCAGGATGCCGTCACCCACCGCCAGGAAGTAGCGGACCACGTCCAGCTTGGTCAGCCCTCGCTCGGGAAAGTACGGCTTGTCGGGGCTGGAGACGCGGACCAGCCGCTCCCCCACCTGGATCTCCGCCGGCGCCGTGGCCACGCCACGAGGGTACGCGGCGGTTGACCCGGTCGGGCAGGATGGCGTCGTGCGCCAGCAGAAAACCGGATCGGGCGGGGCAGCCACCGTCCGGATCGACGACGCGTCGACCGAGGACATCCCCGCCCTGCTCGCCCTCGACGCGCTCTGCTTCCCGCCCGGCGACCCGGCGTACGAGCCAGCGGCGCCGAGCGAGATCGAGAACGGCGTGGCGGCCGGGCACGTCCGGGTGGTCCGTGCCGGCACGCAGATCGTCGGCTTCCTCCAGTACGAGTTGCCGACCGCCCATCACCTCTACCTGAGCGGGCTCGGGGTGCACCCGGATCAGCGGCGCACCGGTGTGGGCGCGGCACTGCTCGACGACTTCGTGGCCCGGGCACGGGCGGTCGGGGCGCAGCCCCACCCGACCATCTCCACGGTGACCAGCCCGGAGAACCTGGCCATGCTCGGGTTGCTGCTGTCCCGCGGGTTCGTCGTGCGCACCATCGTGCCTGACTACTTCGGCCCGGGCCGCGACCGCTACTACTGCCAGCACAAGTCACGTGTGGAGTACGTCGACGCCGACGAGCGCTATCTGATCCCGGTTGCCGCGTCGGCGCAGATCGCCACGCTGCTGGCCGGCGAGCAGAACGTCATCACGGGACTGGTGAACCTGCCCGCCGGGCCGGCCCTGGAGCTGTCCCGGTTCGAGAAGGAAGACTTCGCGGCCCTGCAGTCCGACGAGAGCGCCGCCGGGATCACCTTCGCCAGCGGCATCCTGGCCTCGATCGCGTTCGTGCTCGGCCTGTCGTTCGCCTCCCCTGCCTATCCCGACGGGGTACGGGTGCTGCTGATGTGCTCGGCCCTGGCCACCACCGCGTCGCTGATCATCTATGCCAACACCTCCGGTGAGCTGGCCCGGCTGCGCACCAACAGTTTCGGCCGGTACACCAAGTGGGGCAACGTGCTGTCGGAGTTCGGCGGTGTCTTCCCCTTCCTCATCGCCCTACCTGTCACCTTCGCGAAGATCACCTCCTCGGTGGCCGTGGCCCTGGCGGCCGCAGCCCTCTTCGGCGCCGCCCTGCTCGTCTACGACCGGTCGACCTTCGCCATCTCGGCGCGCTTCCGACAAACCGTCAGCACGACCGCCCTGTCCCTCGTCGTCGCCGCCGCGCCGGTGCTCGGCGTCCTCGCCGTACGCCACTCCGCTCCGGCGGTCCCCTGGGCCTGGACGGGAGCGGTACTCCTGGCCCTGGCCGCCCAGTCCTTCACGTACCTCTTCCGCCGGCGCGACGAGTCGACAGCCCAGGCGGGGCCGCGTCCCTGGCAGAGCCGCCGCTAGACGGCGGTCCGATTACCGGATGCTCGCGCCGGGTAGGGGGGCCGCATGGCGGAACTGGCAACCCTCTGGATCGTCCGACACGGCGAGAGCACCGCGAACGTCGCGGCGACGCAGGCCGAGGCGTCGGGCGCGGAGCTGATCGACCTCACCCACCGCGACGCCGACGTGCCGCTCTCCCCGACCGGCGAGGAGCAGGCTCGGGCGACCGGCCGGTGGCTGGCCGACCTGCCGGACGCGAAGCGCCCGGATGTGGCGGTGGTGTCGCCGTACCTGCGCGCGGTGCAGACCTCCCGGCTGGCCCTGGCCGGCACCGACATTCCCGTCCACCGCGACGAGCGGCTGCGCGACCGGGAGCTGGGCATCCTCGACGGGTTGACCGGGCGCGGGGTGCGGCGGCGGTACCCGGACGAGGCCGACCGTCGGGAGCGGTTGGGCAAGTTCTACTACCGGCCGCCGGGCGGGGAGTCCTGGACGGACGTGGCGTTGCGGCTGCGGACGCTGCTGGGCGACCTGCGCCGCGACCACGAGGGTTGCCGGGTGCTGCTCTTCGGTCACGACGCGCTGGTCTTCCTGCTTCGCTATCTGGTGGAGGGGTTGACCGAGGACGAGCTGATGGCGCTCACCCGGCAGGACGTGATCGCCAACTGTTCGATCACCGAGTGGTCGGCGGACGACGAGGCCCGACTGAGGCTCACCGCCTTCAACGATGTCGAGCACCTGTGTCAGCAGGGTGCCCAGCCGACCAGGGAGGACGAGATCCATGCCGAGCCGGTCTGAGGTCAAGGTGATCACGCCGGGGCTGTTGCGGGACTGGGCGCTGCCGGTGCCGGTTGGTGGGAAGGAGAGTCGGGGCACCGTGCTGGTGGTCGGCGGTTCCCGCTTCACGCCGGGCGCGGTGCTGCTCGCCGGGGTGGCCGCGTTACGCGCCGGCGCCGGGGTGCTCCAACTCGCCGCCGCCGAGTCGAGCGCCGCCGCACTGAGCATCCAGGTGCCCGAGGCGCTGGTGGTCGGTCTGCCGGAGACCGCCGACGGCGCGGTGGCCGCCGACCGGGACGGCCAACTCGGTGACCTGGTCGCGCAGGCGGACGTGGTGACGCTCGGCCCGGGCCTGAAGGCGATCGACGAGACGAACCGCCTGTTGGGCCTGGTCCTGGAGGCGGCCCGTCCGGACACGTCGCTGGTGCTCGACGCGTACGCCCTCGGTGCGCTCAGCCACGCACCGGACCTGCTGGTCGGCTCGGGTCGGCCCGTGGTGCTCACCCCCAACGTCACCGAGGCCGCGCACCTGCTCGGACGGGACCCGGGCGACGACCTGGACACCGAGGCGGCCGAGTTGGCCGACCGGTACGAGGCGGTCGTGTCGCTGTACGGGCACGTGGCCGCCCCGGACGGGCGGGGTTGGCGGGAGGAGAGCGGCGACGCCGGGCTGGGCACCTCCGGCAGCGGGGACGTGCTCGCCGGGTTGTTGGCGGGGCTGCTGTCCCGGGGCGCCGACCCGGCGCAGGCGGCCTGCTGGGGCTCGTTCGCGCACTCGGTGAGCGGCCAGCGGCTGATCCCCCGCTACGGCCGGATCGGCTTCCTGGCTCGGGAACTGCTCGAGGAGATCCCCCGCACCCTGGCCATGGTCTGAGGTGGTTTCACCTGTTTCCGCATTCGGCGTGGGGGTACCGGAACTCCACCAACCGAGACTTTTCAGGGAGGTCATACCGGTGTCGACCGATGCCATCGTCCTGCTCAAAGAGGACCACAAGGAGATGCGCCGCCTGTTCAAGGCCTTCCAGGACGCCGAGGAGGGGCCGGCGAGCCAGCGGCAGAAGCTGGTGGACCAGATCCTGGAGGCGCTGACGGTGCACACCTATCTGGAGAACGAGGTGATGTACCCGGAGGTCCGCCGGCTGCTGCCCGACCTGGAGGACGACATCCTCGAGTCGTACGAGGAACACCACGTCGCCGATGTGCTCTGCGCCGAGTTGGCCAGCATGGACGCCGACGACGAGCGGTTCAACGCCAAGACGACGGTGCTGATCGAGAACGTCACCCACCACGTCGAGGAGGAAGAGGAGGAGTGGTTCCCCAAGGTCCGCGACGCGCTGGGCCGCAAGCAGCTTCAGGAGATCGGCGAGAAGATGATCGCGCTGCGCGCGGACGCGCCGCGTACCCCCACCGCGCCGAAGGCGATCAAGAAGGCGCTCGATGCGGTGACGGCCTGAGGCACCCGCTCACAGCGAAGGGCCCGGCATCCTGCCGGGCCCTTCGTCGTGCGCCGCGGGTCAGCTTCCCGATCCCGGCTCGGCCATCCTGCGGTGCTGCTCGGACTTGAGCTTGTCCGGAATGATCTTGCCGGCGGCGGTCTGCACCTTGTTCATCAGCGAGCCGGCGGTGACCGTCTGATCACCCTTCATCATCGCCTCGAAGCCCTGCGCGGCGACCTTCGCGGGGTCGTCCTTGCGGCCCGCGCCCACCCGGGTGTGCGCCATGTCGGCCCGCTCGAAGAACTCCGTGTCGGTCGGCCCGGGCATCAGCGCGGTCACCGTGACACCGGTGTCCTTCAACTCGTTGCGCAGCGCCTCGGCGAAGGACTGCACGAACGACTTCGACGCGTTGTAGACCGCCTGGAACGGCCCCGGCATGGTGGAGGCGATCGACGAGGTGAAGAGGACCCGGCCCGCACCCTGCTCGACCATCCCAGGCAGCAACCGCTTCGCCAGGTGCACCGTCGAGCGCACGTTGAGGTCGACGATCTCCAGCTCGTCGGCGAGGTCGGTGCCGCCGACGAAGGCCCCACCGGCGCCGCGACCGGCGTTGAGCGCCAGCGCGTCCAGCGGCCGTCCGGTCGCGGTGACGGCGGCCACCAGCTCCGCGACGCCCTGCTCCCGGGCCAGGTCGACGCGGATCGACCAGATCTGCGGGCCGCCGTCGCGGCGCAGCCTCTGTGCCGCCACGTCGATGCCGTCGTCCTCGGCGGCGATGACCAGGTCGAAGCCGTGCTCGACGAACTGCGCCGCCAGCTCGTACCCGATCCCGCTGGAGGCCCCGGTCACCAGCGCGAGGGGCCGGTTGGAGGTGGGTGTGGTCATGATCTTGGCTCCTTCTGTGCGAACCGTGCGAACCCTGGCCGCACCGCGGCGGTGCGGTGGTCACCTACCGAGTGCCCCGCGACGGACCGCCCAATCCCGTCGGTGGGCCGACACCCGGAGGGCGGCCCGAACGGCCAGGCCCGGCCCGGTAGGATCGGCGCAGGCCGTTACTGGCGCGTGGGGATGGACAACCATCGGGGAGCGGCCTCGTCACGTGGACGTCTGCCGAGCGCCTGGGCCTTCCCGCACGTCTGTTGGAGGTCGCATGTCCCGCAACGCCGAGTCCACCGCATTCCGTAGTGCCCTTGAGGTGATCCGGGCTGTCGAGCCGCGGGTGGCCGACGCCATCGGCGCCGAGCTGACCGACCAACGGGAGTCGCTCAAGCTGATCGCCAGCGAGAACTACGCCTCCCCGGCGACCCTGCTGGCCATGGGCAACTGGTTCAGCGACAAGTACGCCGAGGGCACCGTCGGCCGCCGCTTCTACGCCGGTTGTCAGAACGTCGACACGGTCGAGGCGCTCGCCGCCGAGCACGCCCGGGAGCTGTTCGGCGCCGCGCACGCGTACGTGCAGCCGCACTCGGGCATCGACGCCAACCTTGTCGCGTTCTGGGCGGTGCTGGCCGACCGGGTAGAGTCCCCCGCCCTGAAGAAGGCCCAGGTCCGTCAGGTCAACGACCTCACCGAGGCCGACTGGTTCGCCCTGCGCCGTGAGTTGGGCAACCAGCGGATGCTCGGCATGTCGCTGGACGCCGGCGGCCACCTCACCCACGGCTTCCGGCCGAACATCTCCGGCAAGATGTTCGACCAGCGCAGCTACGGCACCGACCCGGCGACCGGCCTGATCGACTACGACTGGGTGGCCGAGGCCGCCCGCGAGTTCAAGCCGCTGATCCTGGTGGGCGGCTACTCGGCGTACCCCCGGAAGGTGAACTTCCGGATCCTGCGCGAGATCGCCGACTCGGTCGGCGCCACCTTCATGGTCGACATGGCGCACTTCGCGGGCCTGGTGGCCGGCAAGGTGTTCACCGGCGACTTCGACCCGGTGCCGCACGCGCACATCGTCACGACCACCACCCACAAGTCGCTGCGCGGCCCGCGCGGCGGCATGGTGCTCTGCCAGCCCGAGCTGGCCGACCAGGTGGACCGGGGCTGCCCGATGGTGCTCGGTGGGCCGCTGCCGCACGTGATGGCCGCCAAGGCGGTCGCGCTCGCCGAGGCCCGCCGGCCCGACTTCGCCGACTACGCCCAGCGGATCGTCGACAACTCGCAGGCGCTCGCCGAGGGGCTGCTGAGCCGGGGCGCGACGCTCGTCACCGGTGGCACCGACAACCACCTGGTGCTCATCGACGTGTCCGGCTACGGGCTCACCGGCCGGCAGGCCGAGCAGGCTCTCCTCGACTCGGGCATCGTCACCAACCGCAACTCGGTCCCCCAGGACCCGAACGGGGCCTGGTACACGTCCGGCATCCGGATCGGCACCCCGGCGCTGACCACCCGGGGCCTCGGCGCCGCCGAAATGGACCAGACCGCCGAGCTGATCCACACCGTGCTGACCCAGACCACCGCCGGCGCCAACGCCGACGGCACCCCGTCGAAGGCGAAGTACACCCTGGACCCCGGCCTCGCCGACAAGGTCGCCCGCCAGGCCACCGACCTGCTGGCCACCTACCCCCTCTACCCCGGCATCGACCTGGCCTAGCCCCGCTTCCGTCGATCATGGAGTTGTGGTGCCCGATCCGGGCTGGTACGCGACAGTCGTCCACCACCACAACTCCATGATCGACGCGGGGGGCGCGACCGTCAGACCAGGGGGCGCTTCAGGTGGTATCGGTGGACTTCGGTGCTGCCCTGGACGTTGTTGACGTCCTCGGCGGCGGAGACGAGCTCCCACCCCTCCCGACCGGCGCGGTTGAGGTGCGCGATGGCGGTGTCGCCGTAGGCGGTGATGTCCTTACGGGACCCGTCCGGCGCGTACCAGACGAACGAGACGTGAAAATTGCGACCCTGTCCCTGATAGCGACGGACGAGCAGGGCGTACTCCCAGGCAACCATGCGGCTTATTATGACCGTCCATCCAGGACGTCGACACGCGGGTCGTCGCGCATTGCCATCCGATGAACGCGCTGTGTCAACCCGCCCGGTGCACCGCTCACCCCACCCCGAGGGTGCGCAGCTCGCCGGCCGCCACCGTGTGCGCGCAGCCGGCCAGGGTGAGCGCGTCGGTCAGCTCGGCGGCGAGCAGCGCCAACGCGTCCCGGGCGGCCGGTTCGCCACCGACGGCCAGCGCCCAGAGCAGCGGCCGGCCGACCAGCACCCCGGCCGCACCCAACGCCAGCGCCCGCAGCACGTCGGTGCCGCCCCGGATGCCGCTGTCCAACAGCACCTGGCAGCCGTCCCCCACCGCGTCGACGACCTCCGGCAGCATGGTCACGCTGGCTGGTGAGCCGTCCAGTTGCCGCCCGCCGTGGTTGGAGACGACCACCGCGTCCGCGCCGACCCGTACCGCCTCGATCGCGTCGCGCGGGTCCAGCAGCCCCTTGACCACCAGTGGCAGGTCGACCTGCTCGCGCAGCCACGCCAGGTCCGCCCAGCGCAGCGCCGGCGCGAACGACGCGGCGGTGTGCGCGGCGATCGCGGACACCCCGGGGGCACCCGAGTGCGCCAGCGCGTCACGACCGTCCGGGAGGTTCGCGGCGACCACCTCGGCCGGCAGCCGGAACGCGTTGCGCAGGTCCCGGGGACGTCGACCGAGCACCGGGACGTCCACGGTGACCACCAGCGCCCGGCACCCGGCCGCGACGACCCGGTCCAGCAGGTCGCGGACGAGAGCCCGGTCGCGCAGCCAGTAGAGCTGGAACCAGACGTCCGCGCCCGCCCCGGTGACCTGTTCGATGGGTGTGCTGCCCAGCGTGCTCGCCAGGTACGGGATCCCGGCGGCACCGGCCGCCGCCGCGAGACCCCGTTCCCCGTCCGGGTGCACGAGCCGCTGGTACGCCATCGGCGCCACCCCGACCGGCATGGCGTACCGACGGCCGAGCAGCCGGGTGCCGAGGTCGACCGTGTCCACGCCGCGCAGCACCCGGGGCAGCACCGCGACCCGGTCCAGTGCGTGTCGGTTCGCGGCGAGGGTCACCTCGGACGCGCTGCCGCCGGCCAGGTAGTCCCACACGTCCGGGGGCAGCACGGCCCGGGCGCGCTCGGCGTAGTCGGCGAGCGACACGGCCGGCGGGCCGGCCAGCACCTGCTCACCCATTGCCCGGGCCCGGCGCGGCCGCGGGCTCGGTCAGCTCAGCCGCCGCGCCCGGGCCGGTGGCTTCGCCGGCCTCGCCCGGCCCGGCCGGCAGCCCGAACCGTTCGCGGAGGAACGCCGCCGCGCTCCCCTGCGCCCGCCGCCCGTCGGTGAAGGTCCCCGGCATGGCGAAGAACCCGTGGATCATGCCCGGGTAGTGCTCCAGCCGGGTGGACACACCCGCGTCGCGCAGCCGCTCGGCGTACCGCTGCCCCTCGGCCTGGAGGGGGTCCAGTTCGGCGGTGATCACCAGCGCCGGCGGCAATCCGGACAGGTCGTCGGCGAGCAGCGGGGAGGCCAGCGGATCCCGGGCGTGGGCCGGGTCGGCCAGGTAGTGCGTCCGGTACCAGGCGATCGAACGGCGGTTGAACAGCGCCGGGTCGTCGTCGCCGGCCGGTTCGCCGCTCTGGTCGGTGTTCGGATAGACCAGCAGTTGCGCGGCGAGCGCGGGCCCGTCCGTCCGGCTGAGCAGGGTGACCGCGGCGGCCAGGTTCCCGCCGGCGCTGTCCCCTCCCACCGCCAGCCGGGTCGGGTCCACGCCCAGCCGGTCGGCGTGCCGGGCGACCCACGAGGTGGCGGCGTGGCAGTCGTGCACCGCCGCCGGGAAGGGGTGCTCCGGGGCGAGACGGTAGCCGACGGTGATCACCTGACAGGGCACGGCGTTGGCCAGGCGCCGGCAGATGCCGTCGGCGGTGTCGATGCTGCCGAGCGTCCAGCCGCCGCCGAAGAAGTAGAGCAGGGTGGGCAGCGGACCCGACCCGGCCGGCCGGTACACCCGCAGCGGCAGCTCCCCGGCGGGGCCGGGGAACCGCTCGTCGCGTACCTCGGTCACCGGCTCGACCGCGCCGCCGCCGGCGCGGATCGCGGCCAGGTCTGCGGCGCGCGCCTCGGAGAGGGTCTGCGCGTACAGCGGCGGGGTGCCGGCCGCGGCACGGGCCGCCCGGTACGCCGCGACCTCCGGGTGCAGGGCCATGTCGCTCCTATCCACGGGTGCTAACCAGTAGGTTGTCGATGCCGCGCAGGAAAAGGCTGCCGCTGTACGTCGGCGTTTCGGTGACCGTCAGCGCGGGAAACCGGGCGAACAGTCGGGGCAGCGCGAGGCGTCCCTCCAACCGCGACACCGCCGCGCCCAGGCAGAAGTGCAGACCCACCCCGAAGGCCAGCGACGGAGGGCCGGGACGGGACGGGACGAAGGTGTCCGGGGCCGGGAAACGGGCCGGGTCGCGGTTGGCCGCCCCGATCATGATCAGGACATTGTCGTCCTTCGCGACCGGCACGTCGTGCAGCACGGTGTCGGCCGGCGCGGCGCGGGCCAGGAAATGCACAGGGCTCGCCAACCGCAGCACCTCGTCGACGCAGCCCTGCGCCAGCGTGGCGTCGGTGGGCAGCGCCGCGACCGTCTCCGGGTGGGCCAGCAGCAACGGCAGCCCGTTGCTGAACATGTAGACGGTGGTCACGAAGCTGGCGTTGAACAGCACGATCAGGTTGCTGACCAACTCCTCCTCGGTCAGCTCCACCTCCCCGGAGTCGAGCGCCTCGACCAACCCGCTGAGCAGGTCGTTCCCGGGCACCCGACGGCGGTGCTCGATCAACTCCCGGTAGAAGACCCGCAACTCCCGCGCGGCGGTGTTGGCCGCGGCCAGCCGCTGCGGGGTCTTCCCCGCCACGTCCAGGAATTCGTCGATCCACTCCACCCGCTCGCGGTACCACGGCAAGTCGGCGGCCGGGATACCGATGAACTCGGCCATCACCAGGGCCGGGATCGGGTACGCGAAGTCGGCCACGAAGTCGACCACGCCCTCCCCGGCGTCCGCCATCCGGTCCAACAGCTCGTCGACCACCCGCAGGATCACCGGTTCCAGCGCGCCGAGCCGGCGCGGCGTGAAGGTGCGGGAGAAGACGTGCCGCATCCGGGTGTGATCGGGCGGGTTGACGAACATCATCGAGGTTTGGAAGGTACGCAGGATCTCCTGCTCCTCCCAGCCCGGCGGCGGCTGCTTCGTCCACTCCGGATCGCGCAGCAACCCGTCGACGAGGTCGTAGCCGACCGCGACGGCGCCCACCGTACGGTGCTCGGCGCGCGCCGGCACCGCGCTGATCGGGCCGAGCCGGTGCAGCGCGGCGTACCACGGGTACGGATCCTGCCTGCCCTCTTCGCTGTACAGGCCGGTGAGTATCTCCTCCACGTCCACGGCCAACTCCTCCCCAGGATGTCGGTGGCCGGGGGACGGCAGGGTCACCCGACGTCCCCCGGCAGTTGTCACAGGTCGAGCAGCCGCAGTGGCACGGCGTTGGCCAGTGCCTGGTTGCCGGCGTCGTTCGGGTGGATGTGGTCTCCCGAGTCGTAGGCGGGCAGCAGTTGGCCGGGCCGGGCCGGGTCGCGCAGCACCCGGTCGAAGTCGAGCAGCCCGTCGAACTCCCGACTGCCGCGCAGGTACGCGTTCACCGCCTGGCGGGTGGCCTCCTTCTGCGGCGTCCACACGCCCGGCGCTCCGTGCCCCTCGTACGGTGTCAGCGTGGCCACCAGGCTGGTCAGCCCGCGTTGCTGGAGCTGCTGGTTGATCTGCCGCAGGGTGCCGATGATCGCTTCGGGCGCGTCGTTCGACATCCAGATGTCGTTGATGCCCAGGTGGGTGACGACGGTACGCACCCCGGTCTGCTCGAAGACGTCCTCGTTGAGACGGGCCGCCGCGTTCGGGCCGAGCTGGTAGTAGCCGGGGTAGTTGCCGTCGCCCGGTTCGGTGCCCTCGTGGTTGAGCCGGTTGCCGGCCAGGCTCAAGTTGAGCACGCCCGGGGTGCGCTTGTCCGGCCGGTCGGCGAGCAACCGGTCGGAGAGCAGATCGGGCCAGCGCCGGTTGGCGTTGACGGTGCTGCCGTTGCCGTCGCCGATGGAGTCGCTGAGCACGACCAGCGCGCCGGGGCTGCCCTTGCGCTGCACGTCGACGCCGGAGAGGAAGAACCAGCAGCAGGTGGGGCGGGTGGTGAACCCGGCGCCTGCGGCCGCCCCGGTCAGATCCCCCGCGCCGATGAAGTTGGCCTGCTGGGACTGGCCGTGGAACGTGGTCGGGCCGGTCGGCGTCGGGAAGTGCAGGGTCACCACCAGGTCACTGTCGTCCGCGACCGGAAAGGCCAACGGCTCGCTGAGCAGCTCCGCGCCCCGGTTCATGATGGCCGTAGTGGCGCCGGTGAAGGTCAGCGGGCGCACCGACGCCGCGTCGATGTCGGAGAGGTCGTCAGGGGTCGCGGTGTTCGGCCGGGCGACGGTGGCGCGACCGACAGTGACCGCCTGCTCGCCGTAGAGGTTGCTCAGGCGTACCCGCAGCGCCGGGCCGCCCACCGAGACGTGCACGATCATCCGGACGCTCTGGTCGTTGAGGCCGGTGTTGGTCAACCCGACGGAGTTGCCCCGGGTGACCGCGGTGGCCCAGCTGCCCGCCCACTCGGCACGGTCGGGTCGGCCGGCGGCGGTGCCGGACGGACCGGCGCTGGCGACGACGGCGGGCGCGCCGGCGACCAACAGCGCGGTCGCGGCGGCGATGACATGCCATCTCTTCGGGGTTGCCGTTGCCATGGAACCTCCATCGTGTGGCAGCCCAGGGCCGTCCGCTGACGGCGCCCGCCTGGACGATGGTCCAGAAACCTAGCCGCCGCCGCTGACGGGCGTCAATCAACCTGATCGACGCGATCAAATGTCCGGCGGGCCGCCCGGATCGCCCGTCGGCACGGTTCCGACCAGCCGTTTCCGGCCTAGGCTTCCAGGCGGCGGCGGTGCGGTCGCCCAAGCGCGCCACCGTCGCGTCGTCACCGGGAGCTGCCCGGGACCGCCGCTTTCTCGGATGGGGGCTGCCGGATGACTGACGGACCCGCGCACACCACGACCTACGTGGACAGGGTGTTGGACCTGTTCGCCGAGTTCGGCGACCGGGAGGCGTTGGTCGGCGCCGATCGGCGACTCACCTACACCGAGGCCGCCGCGCTGGTCCGGGCGATGGCCGCGACGGTGACCCGGCACGGCGTACGGCCCGGGTCGGCGGTGCTGGTGACCGTCGCGAACGCGGTGGAGGGCCCGCTGCTGCAACTCGCCCTGCACCTGCTCGGCTGCCGGACGATGTGGGTCGCCCCGGTGACCGCGCGCCGGGAGGTCGACGAGTTCATCCGGTTGGCCCGCCCGGACGCCCTGGTCTACGACGCCCGGGACCGGGCCGGTCTGGGTCCCGAGTTGGCCGCCGCGCTGCCCGGCACGCCGGTGTGCTGTCTGGGCGCGGGCGGCGCCGGCCCCGACCTCACCGCCGACGCCGACGTGTCGGACCTGCCGGCGTCCGTGCCGGCGCCCGAGTCGTTCCTGCAGACAAGCGGCACCACCGGAAGCCCCAAACTGGTGCACCATCGGGAGAGCTTCTACGCCCAGATCCTCGCCCTGGCCGCCGACTTCCGCGCCGCCGGGTTCCCGCTGCTGCGGCACCTGTCGCACTCGCCGATGTGGCTGGCCAGCGGCCAGATCACCACATTGTTCAACCTGTTCACCGGCGGCGTGCTGTTCCTGCGCGACGACTGGGACCCGGTGGCCTTCGTGGACACCGTGCAGCGGGAGCGGATCAACTCGACATTCGTCACCCCGCCGATGCTCTACGAGGTGTTGGACCACCCGGCGCTGGTCGGGGCGGACTTCTCCGCCATGTTCATGTTCAACGTGGGCGCCGGACCCGCCGCGCCCGCCCGGCTGCGCCAGGCCATCGCGCGGTTCGGCCCGGTGCTGCGCATCGTGTACGGCCTCAGCGAGGCGGTCGTGATCACCGCGCTGCCCGGGTTGACCGATGATCCGGAGCACCCGGAGCGGCTGCGCTCCTGCGGGCGACCCTACGGCGACGTCCGCGTCGAGATCCGCGACGACGACGGCGGGGTGCTGCCGACGGGCCGCGACGGCGAGGTGTGGGTGCACACCCGACTGAGCTTCGCCGGCTACCACGGTCAGCCGGAGCTGACCGCGCAGACGCTCGTCGACGGCTGGGTGCGGACCCGCGACATCGGCCACCTCGACGACGACGGCTACCTCTACCTGGTCGACCGGGCGCACGACATGATCGTGACGCATCGACGGAACTGGGCGATCTTCTGCCGCCCCATCGAGGACGTGCTGGTCGGGCACCCGCAGGTACGGGCCGCCGCGGTGATCGGCGTACCGGACGAGACGGTCGGCGAGGTCCCGTACGCGTACGTGGTGCGCGGGCCGGGCGCGACGGTCACCGGGGCGGAGCTGATCGACCTGGTGACCGCCGACCTCAACGAGATGTGGGCGCCGGCCGCTGTGGAGTTCGTCGACCGGTTGCCGGTGAACCGGTCGATGAAGGTGGACAAGCGGGCGCTGCGCGAGCGGTACGCGGCCGGTCGAGCGGCGGCGGTCGGGGCGTGACCCCCCGCCGGCAACTGGTCGTCCTGGTCAGCGCCGACCTGATCTCCAACCTGGGCACCCGCATCTCGGTGGTGACCATTCCGTGGCTGGTGCTGGTCACCACCGGCAGCCCCACCAAGATGGGCCTCGTCGCGTTCGCCGAGACCCTGCCGTACCTGCTGTCCAGCGCGTTGGGCACACCCTGGGCGGACCGGATCGGCCTGCGCCGTACCTCGATCCTCTGCGACGCGGGCAGCGCGGTGGCGATGGTCGTCGTCGCGCTGACCCCGTGGTTGGGCTTCGTACCGCTGGTGGCGCTCGTCGCGGTGGCCGGGGCGCTGCGGGGCATCGGGGACCGGGTGAAGCACGTGATGTTCCGCCCGGTCGCGGAGGCCGCCGGGGTGCCGCTGATCCGGCTGACCTCCGCGTACGACGGGCTCAGCCGGGTGGTGACCCTGTTCGGCGCCGCCGTGGGCGGCCTGCTGATCGCCGCGTTCGGGGTGACCGAGGCGATCCTCATCGACGCGGCCAGCTTCGGCGTCTGCGCCCTGCTCATCGGCGTCCTGGTCCGCCCGCCGGCCGCCCCGACGCGACAGGCCCAACCGGAGAGCTACGGGCGCGCGCTGCGCGGCGGCTTCAGCTACCTGGGTCGGGATCGGCCGCTGCTCGGCATGCTGATCGTCGTGTCGGCCCTGAACATGGTGGCCAACGCCAGCGTGGCCGTGTACATCCCGGTCTGGGTGGCCCGGGAGCTGCACGGCCCGAGCGGGCTCGGCCTGGTGCTGGCGGCGTTCTCGGGGGGCGCGCTGCTGGGCAACCTGGTGTTCACCACGCTCGGAACCCGGCTGCCCCGGCGGCTGACGTTCCTGCTCGGCGCGCTGGTCGCCGGCACGCCCCGGCTGGTGGCGCTGGCGATCAGCGACGAACTGCCGGTGGTGCTCGTGGTGACGTTCCTGTCCGGAATCGGCATCGCCGCGGTCAACCCGCTGCTCGGGACGGCGCTCTACGAACGGGTGCCGGCGGAGCTGCAGACCCGGGTGATCGGCATCTCCGGTTCGGTGGCCTTCGTCGGGTTGCCGGTCGGGGCGCTGCTCGGCGGCTGGTCGGTGGACGCCCTGGGGCTCACCCCGGCCCTGCTGACCATGGCGGCGGTGTGCCTGATGGTCACCGCGTACCCGCTGGTGAACAGGACGTCCGGCCCGGAGACGCCGGCGCGGCCCACCCCCGTCACCACGTCCTGACGGGCCCCGACCTGCCTCGCGAGGTCGTACCGCACCTGTGCCCTCCAGGCCCGGCACTGCCGTCACCACCCGGACGGTCGGCAAACCGGTTGCGGGGTGTCCCCGGCTGCCGCAGGCTCGGACCGATGAACGCGCAGCCGCCGCCAGGCGTCCCCGTGACAAACGATGCCGTGGCCGACCGGATCGACGTGGCCCTGGTCCGCCGACTGGTGGCCGAGCAGTTCCCCCGGTGGGCGGAGTTGCCGGTACGCCCCGTCGATGTCGACGGCTGGGACAACCGCACCTTCCACCTGGGCGAGGAGATGAGCGTGCGGCTGCCCAGCGGCGCCGGGTACGCCCTCCAGGTCGCCAAGGAGCAACGCTGGCTGCCGGTGCTCGGGCCACAACTGCCGGTGCGGGTGCCGGCCCCACTCGGTCACGGCCGGCCCGGGGCGGGTTACCCGTACCCGTGGTCGGTCTACCGGTGGATCGACGGGCGGACCGCCAGCGGTGAGCGGATCGGCGACCTGACCCGGTTCGCCACCGACCTCGCCGCCTTCCTGCGCGCCCTGCGCGGCGTGGACGCCACCGACGGCCCGACGGCCGGCCCACACAGCGCCTGGCGGGGTGGCCCGCTGTCCACCTACGACGCCGAAACCCGGGCGGCGATCGAGACGAATCGCGAACGGGTGCCCGTCGACGTGGTCACCGGCATCTGGCAGGCCGCCCTCGACGCCACCTGGACCGGGCCGGCGGTCTGGTTCCACGGCGACGTCGCGGACGGCAACCTGCTGGTCCGCGACGGCCGGCTCGCCGCCGTCATCGACTTCGGCTGCTCCGGCGTGGGCGACCCCGCCTGCGACAGCGTGATCGCCTGGACCCTGCTGCGCGGTCCCAGCCGGATCGCCTTCCGCGCCGCGCTCGGCCTGGACGACGCCGCCTGGGCCCGAGGACGAGGCTGGGCGCTGTGGAAGGCACTGATCACCCTGGACGATCGGGACCCCGCCAAGGCCGAGTGGGCCGGACGAGTGCTCGGCGAACTCCTCGCCGAGCACAGCGTGGCCCGCTGAATCAGCACCGGCCGTGGCCCGTCAGCCCCCGGCCGCGGCCGGGGTGGCGTGTTCGGTACGACAACGCGGACAGCGCAGTCGCGCCCCCGCAGCCGTCCGGGGCACCCGCAGCCGCTGACCGCAGCCGCAGGTCAGCACCGGAGCCGACGCCCGTAGGTATTCGTCCCGCTCCCGGCGGGGCCACCGGCCGTGGCAGCGGGCACACCACTTCGGTGGGTAGCTGTGGTAGTGGGCCAGGCCGAACGCGCCCGCGACCATCAGCGCGGCGGGGACCAGCAGGCCGAGTGGCGCGAGCAGCGCTGTCGGCACTCCCCCGACGCCGTCGGACACCAGCGCGCCGACCACCGTGAGCACGACCACCGGCACGCCGAGCAGGGTGAACCCGAAACCCCAGGCGAAGGCCAGCAGGGACGGCAGGAACATCCACAGGCCGCCGGGCGCCCACCGGCGGACCCCGTACCCGCCGCAGCGCGGGCAGTTCGGTGCGGCGGCGTGCGGCACCGACCGCAGCGCCTTCGGCGCCAGCCACTGAACCAGAAGCTTGAGGATCTCCTCGACCAGCTTCGTCGCGAGAGCCTGCAGGAACGAACCGAGCATCGTCGGTCACCTCCTCCGCCACCGGGCCCGGGGCTCCCACCGTGCGGTCGGCCCACCCTCCATCGTGAGCGGCGGGCGCCAACACTCCACCCCAGCACGCCGACGCCGCGGCCCTCACGACGCCAATCCGACACCGCCCCGGTCCCGGCGCGTTGTTCGTCGGGCGTTCGGCTGCCGACCGGCTGACCAGCTGACCGGCTGACCCTGGCCGGCCGCCCGCCGGTCGGTTAGCGTGCCCGCATGCCATCGACGCTCACCGAATCGACGGACCCGTACTGTCTGCGCCCCGGGGAGGCCGGCGAACTGCTGCACGGGCACCCGTGGCGGCGGTTCGTGGCGCTCGGCGACAGCGTCGTGGAGGGCATGTGTGAGCCGACTCCGGGCTACCCGGACGTGCAGTGGGTCGACCGGGTCGCGGCCGAGCTGACCGCCGTCCGCCCCGAGCTGGCGTACCGGAATCTGGGTCGACGCGGGCTGCGCGCGCACCAGGTGCGGGCCACCCAGCTCGCCCCGGCGCTGGCCTTCGCACCGGACCTGGCGCTTGTCGTCTGCGGCGGCAACGACGCCTTCCACCCTGCGTACGACGCGGAGGCGGTGGACGCCGAGCTGACCGCGATGATCAGCGCCCTGCGCGACGTGGGCGCCGACGTGATCACCGTGGGCATGTTCGACGTCTCGCACAGCCCGGCGGTTCCCGCGCACCTCCGGCCCGGCCTAGGGGAACGAATGCGCCGCCTGTCGGCACACACCGCCAACCTGGCCGCGCGCCTGAACACGATCCACGTGCACCTGACCGACCATCCGCTGACGGCCGACCCCACCCTCTACAGCACCGACGGCCGCCACGGCAGCGCCCGCAGCGACGCCATCGCAACAGCCCAAACCCTCCGCACCCTCTCCCCCCACCCCCACCCCCGCCCCGGTCGACCCGGTTGATCATGAAGTTATTGTCACGACACGCCGCCGCGAAGGGCAATAACTTCATGATCAACGAGGGTCAGGGAGGGTCGACGAGGGTCAGGGAGGGTCGACGAGGGTCAGGGAGGGTCAGGGAGGGTCAGGGAGGTCAGGCCCGGGGTTAGTCGGTTAGGAGGATTCCGGTTAGGAGGACGCCGTGGGCCAGGTTGAGGATTCCGTCGCAGCCGGGATAGCCGACGCGGGCCAGGCCGCCGGAGGCTTGGCGGCCGAAGAGGTACGGGGCCAGGGAGTACGGGACGTCGGCGGTGACCGTGTCCCCGGTCTCGATCTGGACGAAGTCCATCGACACCCGGTCGGTCGGCAGGTACTCCTGCAGAATGGCGCCGCCCTGGTCGACGGCGGCCCGCACACCGTCGGCCCAGTCCGCCACGCTCAGCTCCGGGCCGAGCAGCACGCCGTGCCCGGCCGAACCGTCGGCCGGTTTCGCCACAAGCGTGGCCTGCTCGGCGATGGCCCGGTCGAGCACGGCGGCGGTCAACGGCACCGTGTACGGCACGTGTCGGCGGATCAGCGCCTGGTCGTCGGCGGTCAGGCCGTCCACGTCCTCCCACAGCCAGCCGAACGTGGTCTTGTTGCCGAGCAGCCAGGCCGCCGCCGACACGAACATCGGTAGGGTGCCGGCGGCGAGGGCCAGAGCCACCGCGTCCAGCCCGGCGGTCGGGGTGACCCGGTTGGGCACGAACAGCCGGAACAACGCGTCGACCGGCGCGCCGTCGACCACCAGCCGGTTGTCGGCGTCCACGGTGGCGGTGGAGACCGGGGCGATGACCAGGTCGATGCCGAAGTCCCGGGCCCGTACGGCGAGGGGGTCGAGGATCCGGATGAACGTCTGCGGGTCGTCGAGGCCCGGGTAGTCGGCGTCGAAGTCCATCAGCAGCGCCACCCGGGCGCCCTCGGGCAGCCCCAGCTCCTCGCGGATCGCCACGAACCTCTGGTCGAGCAGGGACGGCGCGGCCCGTACCGGCAGGTCGTCGAGGATGCCCTGCTCCCGGTAGAGGCCTGCGAACCGCTGGATGACGGTGTCGGCGTCGAACCCGCCGCCGAGGCTGCTGTCGATGTTGTACTCGACGAACTTGGGCACCCCGGCGGAGAAGATCACATCCGGGCGGTACGCGGCCAGCAGGGCCTCGGTCAGCGGCTCGGCCTCGTCCAGCAGCCGGGTCTCCCCCGCCGGCACGCCGAGCAGCCGGCGCAGCTCGCCGGCGGTGTCGGCCCGACGACGGCAGGCGTCGAGGATGAGCTGGGCGAGCCGGTCGCAGACCTCGTTGAGTTCCCGCCAGGCGTCGGCGGTGAGGACCGGGGGGCGGGCCAACCGCCACTGCTTGTTGTAGGTGGCCCGGCCGTGGAAGACCTGCTCCCAGGCGGCCGCACCACTGGCCACCATGGCCCGACGGGCCGGCTCCGGCAGGTCGGTCCAGGCCCGGTCGGCGGCCGGCCACGGGTAGTTCGGATCAGTCATGAGCCGTCCTTCATGGTCAGGTGGATGGCGGTGGCGAGCTGGTCCCGGCCGGGCTGGACGGCCCGGTCCAGTGCCGGGGCGAACGGCAGCACCGCCCCGTCCGGTCGGGTGACCCGGCGCGGCGGGGCGAGCAGCCGGACCCGTTCCACCACGCTCGCGATGATCTCGGCGGCCATCCCGCAGGAGCGGTTGGCGTCGTCGAGAACCACGAGTCGCCCGGTGCGGGCGACCGACTCGGTGAGACCGTCGATGTCGAACGGGTACAGGGTGCGCGGGTCGAACACCTCCACCGAGACCTGGTCGGCCAACTCCTCGGCGACCGCGAGCGCGTCGTGCACGAGGTGCCCGATCGCGACCACCGTGACGTCGTCGCCGAAGCGGTGGATCCGTCCCCGACCCAGTGGCACCGGCGCCAGGTCGTCGACGTCGTCGCGCACGTCCATCGCGGCGGCCGGCGCGAACACCACCACCGGGTCGTCGTGGCGGATCGCGGTGACCAGCAGCCCGTACGCGTCGGCCGGGGTGGCCGGCACGACGGTGACCACTCCGACGTGGGCGAAGAGGCTGTACGGGTGGTCGGAGTGCTGCCCGGCCCACCCGGTACGCGAACCGGAGCCGGGCACCAGGTAGGTGACCGGAACGCTGCACTGACCGCCGGTCATCAGCGGGAACTTGTGCGCGTGGTTGACGATCTGCTCGAAGACGAGGAACAGCAGCGACGGAATCTGGAACTCGATCACCGGCCGCAGCCCGGCCAGCGCCGCCCCGGTGGCGAAGCTGGTGAACGCCTGCTCCGACAGAGGGGTGTCGCGGACCCGTTCGGTCCCGAACCGCTTGGCCAGCCCGGTGGTCACCAGCGACGCCCCGACCTGGACGTCCTCGCCGAGCAGGAACACCGCCTCGTCGCGCGCCAACTCGTCGGCGAGGGCCCGGGTCAGCGCCCGGCGGTACGACAGGCGGGGCACCTCAGCCACCTCCGGTGCGGGCGGTCAGGCCGCTGGCGTACAGGTAGGTCAGCGCGTCGGCCGGGTCGGGTTCGGGGCTGGCCAGGGCGAACCGCACCGCCGCGTCGAGGGTCGCCTCGACCTCGGCGTCCACGGCGGCGCGGTCGGTGTCGCAGAGACGTTCACCCTGGATGCGCACCGGGTCCCGGGCCCGACCACGGGTCACCTCGTCGGGCGGGCGGTAGTCGAGGCGTACCGCGTGTTCGAAGGTGTGGTGGGCGTCGAAGCGATAGGTCCGGGCCTCGATCAGCTCGGGGCCACCCCCGGCGCGCATCCGGTCGACGGCGGCGGCCGCGGCGACGCGTACCGTCTCGGGGTCCTGGCCGTCGACCTGGACGGCCGGGAGGTCGAACGCGGCGGCCCGGCCGGCGATGCTGCCGGCCACCGCGCCGGTGACCGGCATGGTGGTGGCGTAGCCGTTGTTCTCGCAGACGAACAGCACCGGCACCCGCCAGAGCGCGGCCAGGTTGAACGCCTCCAGCAGCATCCCCTCGTTGACCGCGCCGTCGCCGAAGAAGCTCACCCCGACGGTGTCGCGGCCCCGGCGGCGGTGGGCCCAGACCGCGCCCGTGATGATCGCCCCGGAGGCCCCGACGATCGCGTTGGCGCCGAGCACGCCGATGCTCAGGTCGGCGGCGTGCATCGAACCGCCCCGGCCGGCGTTGAGGCCGGTGACCCTCCCGCACAGCTCGGCGAGCATCCGGGCCGGGTCGGCTCCCCGGGCCAGCACGTGCCCGTGGCCACGGTGGGTGCCGGCGAGCACGTCGTCGGGGCCCAACGCCGCGCAGACGCCGGCGGCGATCCCCTCCTGACCGAGGTACGGGTGGATGCCGCCGACGATCTGCCCGCCGTGGACCAGCTCCACCGCCCGTTCCTCGAACCGGCGGATCAGCCGGACCGTGCGGTAGAGCCGGACCGGGTCGGCGTCGCTCACGTCAGCCTCCCCGCCCTCGGCTCGGCGACACGCGCGAGCAGCAGGCTCACGTTCTGGCCGCCGAACCCGAACGAGTTGGTGACCGCGTACTCCGGGTCGGCCTTGCGGGGTGTGCCACGGATGTGGTCCGCCCGGCAGGCCGGATCCGGATCGTCGAGGTGGTAGGTCGGCGGCAGGAGCCCTCGGCCGAGCGCCAGCGCGGTGGCCGCCGCCTCCAGCACCCCGGAGGCGCCGAGCAGGTGACCGCTGAGCGCCTTGGTGGAGCTGACCGGCACACCGTCGACGCCGAAGACGTCGGCCAGGGCTGTGGTTTCCGCGATGTCACCGACCTTCGTGCCGGTGCCGTGCGCGTTGACGTAACCGACGGCCACCGCCGGCACACCGGCGCTGCGCAGCGCCCGCCGGATGCTCGCCGCCGCGCCGGCGCCGTCCGGGCGGGGCGCGGTCGGGTGGTACGCGTCGGTCGTCGCGCCGTAGCCGGCCACCTCGGCGTACCCGGCGACGCCCCGCGCCGCGGCGTGCTCGGCGCGTTCGAGCACCAGCAGCGCGGCGCCCTCGGACAGGACGAACCCGCTGCGGGAGGTGTCGAACGGCCGGCTCGCCCGGCCCGGGTCGGTGCCGGCGCGCGCCAACGCCCGCGCGTTGCCGAAGGTGTCGGCGAAGGTCGGAAAGAGCGGCGCCTCGCTGGCCCCGCAGAGCACCACGTCGAGCTCTCCGGTCGCGATGAGCCGCACCCCGTCGGCGACCGCCTGGGCACCGGAGGCGCAGGCGGTGCCGACCGACGAGCTGTAGCCCCGGATGCCGTGCGCGATGGCGATCCGCGCCGCCGGCATGTTCGGCAGGATCCCGGTGAGCAGGTACGGGCTGACGGCCGAGCGACCCCGGGCCGCCCGGGCCAACACCTGCGACTCCAGGGTGGCCATCCCCCCGACCCCGCCGACGATCACACCGATCCGGTCGGGGTCGACGTCGCGGCCCACCTCGATGCCGGCGTCGGCGAGGGCGTCGGCGGCGGCGAGCAGGGCGAGGACGACGACCCGGTCCAACACCCGGGTCTCCGGCCCGGACACGACGGTCCGCGGGTCGATGTCGGGCAGCAGGCCGGCGACGTCCAGCGACTCCCTCGCCGGGTGCCCCTCGGGCGGGCGGGTCAGCCCGGACCGGCCGGTGGTCAACGCGTCGAAGGTCTCCTCGACGCCCCGCCCGACCGGGGTGAACAGACCCATCCCGGTGATGAAGGCGGTCATGAGGTCGCCTCGGTGAGGTAACGCTCGCGCAGGACCACCTTGCGGACCTTGCCGGTCACGGTGACCGGGATGTCGGCGGAGCGCACCGGCACGACCCGGCGCAGTGTGGCGCCCACGTCCGGGCCGAGGGCGGCGCGGACCCGCCCGGTACGGTCCTCGGCCTCGTCGGCGCCGCCGGCCAACTCCAGCAGCACGTCGGTGACCACCGCGCCGGCCTCGGCGACGATCACCACGGTGCAGTCGGTGACGTCCGGGCAGGCGGCGAGGATCCGCTCCTCGGACAGCGCGGTGTAGAAGCGCCGCCCGGCACCGGCGTCGACCGAATCCACCGCACGGTCCAGGTGGTAGTAGCGGCCGTCGGCGTCGGCGCGGACCAGGTCACCGGTGAGGTACCAACCGCGTTGACGGAAGCGGTAGGTGGTGACCGAGTCGTTCCAGTAGCCCCGGAACAGCGACGGCGAGTCGATGCCCAGGAAGCCCACCTCACCGACCGGCACCGGTTCGCCGTCGGCGTCGAGCACCGCGACCTTGGCGAACTGGTACGGGCGGCCGATGCAGCGGCCGTACCTGTCGGTGTCGGCGCGATGGGTGATGTGGAACATCGAGTGCCCCATCTCGCTGGAACCCAACCCGTCGATGAAGACCGAACCGGGCACCTTCGCCACCCCGTCCCGGGTGACGGTGTCGTGCCACCCGACCGCGACGAGGCGGCGGATGTGCGGTTCGTGCGAGGCGTCACCGGTGTTGAACCACAGCCGCACCGAGTCCAGGTCGTACCCGGACAGGTCGAAGCGGGCCAGCTCCGCCCAGGTGACCGAGAAGCCGAACACCCCGTCGGGGCGCCAGCGTTGGATCGCGTCCAGCACCCGCTCGCCGCCCTGCTCGGACAGCAGGAACATCTGCGCGCGGTTGCCCAGCGCCTGGTTGACCATCAGCACCGTGGCGGTGTGCGGCGCGGGCAGCGCGTTGAGGATCCGGGTGGTGCCCTGCGCCTGCGGCATGCTGAGCAGGTGCCGGGTGGCCGCGAAGAGGCTGGCGTGCGAGTGCAGCACCGCCTTGGGCACCCCGGTCGTCCCGGAGGTGTGGGTGATCACGATGGGGTCGTCCGGGTGGTGCCGGTAGTCCGCCGGGGCAGCGGCCGGGTCGCCCGTGCCGGCCTGCGCGGGGGTGCCGAGCAGCGGTACGCCCAGGTCGTGCCCGGCCAGCAGCGCGGTGTGGGCGTCGTCGGCCAGCACACCGACACCCCGCAGGCGGCGGATGTACTCGGCGGCGATCTCCGGGCGGAGTTTGCCGTTCATCAGCGCCGGGATCGCCCCGAGCCGGGCCAGCGCCAGGAAGCTGAGCACCATGTCGGCGGCGGCGGTGGCCCAGACGGCGACCGGGTCGCGGGGGCGTACCCCACGCTCGTGCAGCCAGGCGGCGCGGGCGGCGACCCGCTCGTCGAGCCGCCCCAGGGTCAGTGGCGTCTCGGCGGGGTGCCCGTCGACGGCGGTGTCGAAGGTCAGGCCGGGCCCGTCCGGGTCGGCGCCGTGCGCCAGTACCCGGGCCAGCACGTTGCCCGCGCCCAGCTCGGTGTCGGCGGCAAGCGTGCCGCGCAGTCCCCGTGTCCTCATGGTCGTGCTCCTCCCCCCAGCAGCACCGCGACAGCCTCGGTCGGCCGGTCGAGTGCCTGTTCGATCAGGATCAGCAACACCTCGTCGGCGTCACCGTCGTCGCGCAGCAGGTCGGCCTCGGCGACGCCGTCGGTGTACGGGTCGCCGGTCGGGCTGAGACAGACCACCGGGCCGCGCAGGTCCCAGCGGGCCGCGAGGTGCCCGGCGACGCTGTTGGGCACGGACTGGAAGAAGAACAGCGGGCCAATCCTCCCGCCGGCCTCGACGGTCGCCCGTACGTGCTGGGCGCTGGCGAGGTCCCCGCTGGCACTGACCAGCACGATCCCCGTCCGCACCCCGGCGGGCACCCGCTCCGACCCGTACCCCCGCCGCAGACACCGCTCGGCGACGGCCACGACCACTGGCGCGAAGTCCGAGTGCACGAACCCCGGCACTCCCGGCACCCCGTCCCCGACACCCCCACCCTCCGGCCACCAGGCCCGCGCCCTCTCCCCCACCGTCTCCCTCTCCCCCGGCGATCTTGCGGTTTCGGTTGACGTTTCGGGTGCTTGGTCGGATTCGTCGGGACAGCAAGTGCAAGATCGCGGGGAATCGGGGGCGGTCACGGGGCGCCGACCAGGAGAGCGGTGTTGGCGCCGCCGAAGGCGGAGTTGAGGGTCAGGGCGTGCGTTGCCGTCGTCCTCTGGAGACCGTCGGTCACCACGTTCACCGGGCAGGAGTCGTCGGGGCCTAGCCAGCCGGCGTTGACCGGCAGCTCGCCGTGGCGCAGCGCGAGCGCGGTGACCACCAGTTCGAGGAGCCCGGACGCCTCCAGCGCGTGCCCGTGCACCGACTTCGTGGAGCTGACTGGGACCCTCCTGGCGTGCCCGCCCAGGGCCCGGTGCAGTGCGGCCGCCTCGGCGGCGTCGCTCTGCGCGGTACCTGTGGCGTTGGCGTTGACGTAGCCGACGGCCTGTGGAGGCAGCGCGGCCCGACGCAGCGCGCCGTCGACCGCGCGGGCCAGCCCGGTGCCGCCGGGCTCCGGCTGGCAGGGATGGAACGCGTCACCGGTCCGTCCCCAACCGGCCACGGTGGCCACCGGATCAACACCGCGCCGTCGTCCCGCGCTCGACTCCAGCACCACCGCGGCCACCCCGTCACCCAGCAGCAGCCCTCGGCGGCCGGCGCTGAACGGGCGGACCGCGCCGTCGACCGCGAGGGCGCGACCGGCGTCGAAGAGCGCGAACTGGTCCGGCTCCACCAGGTAGCCGGCCGCCACCACCACCCGCTCCACGTCACCCCGGGTGATCTGGGCTGCGGCGTCGGCCACCGCCGTGCTCGCCGACACGCAGGCGCTGGTGTAGACCCGGGTGCGACCCGAGAGCCCACATCGGGTGGCGAGCTGACCGGCGAGCACAGTCGGGGTCGGACCCGCACCCGGGGCCGGGCCGCCGTGCACGGCGAGCAGCAGGGCGCACGCCGCGCGCTGCGCGCCGTTGAGGCCGGCCGCCCGGCAGGCCGCGTCGATCGCGGCGGCCAGCTCGTCGGGGAGCGTACCGACCTCGGGCAGGGTGGCCGCAACGGTGACCCGGCGGGCGGCGGTGTCGAATCGGCCCACCGGCCCGAACGCCGGCACACCGGCCAGCACACCGGCGAGCTGCGCGTCGGCGCCCCGCCCCAGGGCGCTGACCGCGTGCATGCCGGTGAGCTGGGCGACAGGCGCCTCAACCATCTGCGGAGGCGGCCAGCGACGCCCGCAACACCACCAGGGCGTCATCGACGGTACGGATCCGGGCCAGGTCGTCGTCGGCGAGGTCGAGCCGGCGTTCGTAGCGCTGCTCGACGAGGTGCACCAGCCAGGCGAGCTCCATCGAGCCGATCCGGTCGGACACCTCGGCAGCCGGTTTCGCGGCGAGTTCGGCGAGCATGGTCATCAGGTCAGCTCGCCCCAGTTCGGGCTGACCGCCCATCAGGCTCTGTCGCTCGTCGCCTCGGTGACGCGATTGGCGACCATTGTGGTGAACTCCCCCACCGTCATGAGTGCCAACCGCTCCGACTCGTCGTCGGCGAACGTCAGGCCGAAACGGTCCTCGACCCGGACGGCCAGGTCGGCCAGCGCGAGAGACTCCAGGTCGACGCCGGAGGGGCCGAGTGTGGTGTCGTCGTCGAGCCCCTCGACGTCGTAGTTCATGTCGACGAGCTGCTCGACGACGAAGGCGCGGACCTCGGCTCTCATGGATACCCTCTCTGCGTGGCTCAGCCGACGGTGTCCGGTCGGGACACCGCCTACGTGTGGGTCGGCCGGGACACCGGCGGTCAGCCGGATCCGGCCGCTGCGCTGCTCCGCCCGCTGCCGGCGCTCGCGCTGGCCCGCCGCAGGTTCCCGCCCGCCGGGCTGGCGCCTGTCGACGTCGAGGTGGTGCAGTGGCCCGCTCACGGTGTGACCGCCGAGCGCAGCACGTCGGTCGAGCGGACCAGCTTTCCGGTGGTCGTGCGGGGCAACTGGTCGAGCAGGCGGAGCGCCCGGGGGCGTTTGTAGCCGGCCAACCGTTCGGCGAGGAGCTTCTCCAGCGCCGCCTCCGACAATGGGCCGTCGGGTTGGACGTACGCGGTGATGCCGTCGTCCCAGACCACCACCGCGGCGGCCACCCCGGTCAGCCCGGCGACGGTGGCCTCCACCTCGGTCAGGTCGACCTTCATCCCGCCGACGGAGACCTGTGAGTCGAGTCGACCGCGCACCGTGACCAGGCCGGTGTGCTCGTCGACGGTGCCGGCGTCGCGGGTGTGCAGCCAACCGTCGGACCAGCGGGTCGGGTCGCTCAGTCCGACGTACGGCGACGCCGGGCAGGACACCCACAGCTCACCGCCGGACTCGCGGACCTCGATGCCGGGCGCCGGGACGATCGACGGGCGGTGCGCCCCGTACAGGTCGGTGCCGATCACTCCGACCTCGGTCATCCCGTACATGTTGCCCAGCGGCACCCCGTACCGGTCGGTGAACGCCCGGGCGACGGCGGCCGGCACCAGTTCGCCGCCGGTGGTCATCCGTCGCAGCTGCGGCAGCGGGCCGGTCGGTCGGGTGGAGGCGAGCAGTCCGATGTGGAACGGCACGCCGAGCACGGTGGCGGGCGTGCCGTGGGCGCTGATCGCGGCCAGCACCGCGTCGCCGCTGAGCCGCTCCGGTGGCACCAGCTCGACCCCGGCGTGCAGCCCGTAGAGCAGGCCGCCGACCAGGCCGAGCACGTGCACCATCGAGGGCAGCAGGATGATCCGTTCGCCGGGCAGCGCCACCCCGTCGATCCGGGTGTAGCGGTGCACCTCGGCGACCAGGTCTGCGGCGGTACGGCCGATCACCTTGGACGGGCCGGTGGAGCCGGAGCTGAGCTGGATCACGGCGTGGCCGCTGACCGCCGGACGGTCGGCGTACCGGGTGACGCCCTCGGTGACGTCGACGAAGATCTTCAGCGCGCCGCCGCCGGTCCGCGATGGGGCGACCACCACCTGCGGGGTCAACCGGGCCAACGCCCGGTCCACCTCGTGGTCGGTGAGCCGGTGGTCGAGCAGGATCGCCTGCCCCCCGGAGCGCCAGGTGGCCAGCAGGTTCACCACGTACGCCAGTGAGGGCGGCAGCCGCAGCGCCGCGGCGCCACCGGGGCGCAGCCCGGCGGCGGTGAGCCGGTCCTGTGCGGCGGTGACCAACCGGTGCAGGGTGGCCCGGTCGATGGGCTCGGGCAGTCGCAGACAAACGTCGGTCGGGTGGCCGGCGAACAGGACTTCGTCCACCCATCCGGGGCCTGTCGCCGCAGGATCTTCTGCCACCACTACCGTTCACCGCCCAGCATGAAAGAGGGTGAATCCGCCCATCACGTACGCTTGTCGGGGTGCTGCGGGGAACCATACGACGCCCACAGGAGCATTGCTAGATGCGAATGGATGGATCAAAAGGAGCGGCCGGCCGGATTGCCGACAGCCCGTTCGGCGGGCAGGATCGGGCGGGCGATTCGGCAGAACGTCACCGAGGCATGACACCTCGTACAACCGGTCGCGCGGGCCCAGCCGGACGGCCGATGGCGTCATGGTCACCGGGTGAGCCCGGCAAGGGGGCGATTCGCGCGCGCTAGCTCGGTTTGATGCTGGCGAGCTGGACGAGCAACTGCACCAGCCGGTACGCCTCGGCGACGTCGGCGGCGTGGAAGGCGACCGTCCGGCCGCCGCCGACGCGGGTCACACCCGGCACCAGAGCTGCGAGATCGACCATGTACGGGCCGTACAGGTCGACCTCGACGTCCAACGGCCCGGCCATCGTCGTCGGGGATATCGAGGCGCGCCGGGCGATGGCCTCGGCGGCGGCGTGGCGCAGCCGCTCCCGCGCCTCCTGCGGATGTAGGGCCACCGCGGCGGCCTGACCCAGGGTCTGCTTGACGGCGACGGTGACCGCCGAGGGCACCAGCTCAGCGAATTCGGCGCAGGCGCTGTCGTCGCCACTGAGCAGAACGACAGGCGCTCCGAGGTGCCCCGCCATGGCGACGTTGAGGCCGATCTCGCCCAGCGATCGTCGGGCCACCCGCACGTCGAGGATGGCGTCACTTATCGTGTGGGCCAGGACGGCGGGCCCGGCACCGGCCCGAGCGTGATAGCCGACGAACAGAACGGCGTCCGTGTGCTCGTCCAGCCCCGCGAGCATGCCCAACGGGCGGGGTTTGCCCCGCACGAGGTGAGCACGTCGGTCGAGGTCCTCCGGCAGGATGTTCCGAAACGTTCCGTGCGCGTCGGCCACCCACACCACCGCGTCGGGTTCGGCATCGAGGACCCCGGCGATCACCGCGTTCGCCTCGGCCGTCATCAATGCGCGGCCGCGCTCGTAGTCGTACCGATCGGGATTCGTCTCGGCGGTATGCACGATCCCCGAGATGCCTTCGAGGTCCACCGAGATCAGCACCTTCATGGCTACAGAACCCTACGCGCACCTGCCGCAATGTCGACCCCGCGAGGCGCAGGGCCGCAGCCCGGTCCCGCCCTGCCGCGCCGATCTTGCAGTTCCAGTCGCCGAAACGCGTCAAATGCCCGCCATGTAGCAACACCAAATGCAAGATCGCGGGGAGGGTCCGTCGATCATGGAGTTGTGGTGCCTTACTCATCCTGGTAAGGGTGCTTTGTCACCCACCACAACTCCATGATCGACGGGGGCGGGGTCGGGGCGGGCAGCGTGGAGCGCCGGGGGCGGGGGTCGGGCGGGCAGGGCGGGGCGAGGGCGGGCGGGCGGGGCGAGGGCGTCAGGGTAGGGCTGGGGTTTGGGCTTGGATGTGGAAGCGCAGCGAACGGGCGTCGGTGAAGCACTCCCGCATCGGGCGCACCAGCTCCCGGTGCTCGGGGCTGCGTTCCCAGTCTTCGAAGTCGGCAAGGCTCGCCCACTCACTGGTGATCAACCACTGCTCCGGGTCGGTCGCCGACCGGCACACCTGGTCGACCAGGTGCCCCGGCACGCCGCCGGCGACCAGGTGCCGCACCTGTTCGTACGCGGCGAGGAACTGCTCGGTGCGCGGCGCCGGCACCCGTACCAGAAAGACCACCCGGGCTCGTTTGTCGCTCATGACGCCTCTCCCCTCATCGGCGCGGCCCCGCGCAGGACCAGCGCGCTGTTGAACCCGTCGAAGCCCCGCGCGCAGACCAACGCCAGCCGGTTACGCGGTCGGCGGTGTTCGCGCAGGAAGTCCAGCTCGCAGCCCTCGGCCACCTCCTCCGGTCCCGCCGACGCGGGCAGTGTGTCGTGGGCGAAGGCGAGCAGCGCGGTGGCCACGTCCAACGCCGAGCCACCCTGGTACGCCCGACCGGTCAGCGGTTTCTGCGTGGTCACCGGGGGCGGCCGGTCGGCGAACACGGCACGCAACGCCTCGGCCTCGCTGCGGTCGTAGCGGGGCACACCGAGCGCGTCGGGCAGCACCACGTCGATGCCGGCCGCGGCCACGCCCGCCCGGTCCAGGGCCAGGCGCATCGCCCGCGCGTACTGGGCCGGGTCGCCGGTGCTCTCCGCCGTGGTGTGGGCGGCGTCGTGGGTGGAGCCCCACCCGCTCACCTCGCCGTAGACCCGGGCGCCCCGAGCCAGGGCGTGCCCCAGCTCCTCCACCACGAACACCGCTCCCCCCTCGGCCGGCAGGTAGCCGCTGGCCGTGGCGTCGAACGGCCGGTACGCCCGCTCCGGGTCGGCGACGTCGCTGAGCAACCCCGAACGCAGCTGGCAGGCGAGCGCGTACGGGCTCAACGGGCATTCGGTGGCCCCGGCGATCACGACCGGGGTGCCCCGACGCACCGCGCGGGCGGCGTGCGCCAGGCTGTCCAGCCCGCCGGCCGACTCCGCGACCAGCACCCCGCTCGGGCCCTTGAACTGGTGGTGGATGGAGAGCTGCCCCACGCTGGCCGCGTAGAACCAGGCGATCGACTGGTACGCCCCGACGGTCCGCGACGTGCCGCCCCACAGCCGTTGCAGCTCCCGCTGACCGAACAGGTTGCCCCCGGACGAGCTGGCCAGGGTCACCGCGTAGCCGTACGGGTCGGGGGCCCGGTCGGGCAGGCCGGCGTCGGCCAACGCCAGCCGGGTGGCGGCGAAGCCGAGGTGCGTCCACCTGTCGGTCTGCACCAGTTGTCGACTGTCGGCGTAGGCCTCGGCGGTGAAACCGGGCACCTCCCCGCCGAACCGGGTCGGATAGCCGGACGGGTCGAACAACGTGATCGGCCCGGTCCGGCGGGTGCCGGCGAGGACCGTACGCCAGTGCGCGTCCGCGCCGATGCCGCTCGGTGCGACCACCCCGATGCCTGTCACCACCGCCCGGGCCGTCGCGCCGCCACTGTGCGGAGCGGCGCTCACGCCGCCACCGCGCCGAGCATCCGACGGAAGACCATCGCCGACTGGAAACCGCCGAACCCGCTGCCCACCGAGAGGGCAACGTCGACCGGGACCTCCCGCGCCTCGTTGGGTACGTAGTCCAGGTCGCACTCCGGGTCCCGGTTGCTCCAGTTCGCCGTCGGCGGCACCACACCGAACTCGATGGCGAGGGCGCACGCGGCCATCTCGATCGACCCGATCGCGCCGAGCGAGTGCCCGACCATCGACTTGATCGAGCTGATCGGTATCCGGTACGCGGCCTGACCGAGCGCCCGCTTGAACGCGGCCGTCTCGTGTCTGTCGTTCTGCCGGGTGCCCGAGCCGTGCGCGCTGATGTAGGAGACCTGCTCGGGCAGGATCCTCCCCTGCCGGAGCGCGTCGGTCACGGCGAGGCTCATCTCCAACCCGTCCGGTCGCAGTCCGGTCATGTGGTAGCCGTTGCTGCGGCTGGCATAACCGGCCACCTCGCAGTAGATGTGCGCCCCTCGCCGCCGGGCGTGCCCGGCCTCCTCCAGCACCAGCACCGCCCCGCCCTCGGCCAGCACGAACCCGTGCCGGTCGGCGTCGAACGGGCGGGAGGCGTGTGCCGGGTCGTCGTTGTCCGGGCTGGTCGCCTTGATCGCGTCGAACGAGGCGACGGTGACCGGCGAGATCGGCGAGTCGGCGGCGCCGGCGAGCATCACGTCCGCCTCACCGTCCACGATCATCTGATGGGCGTACCCGATGGCGTCGATGCCGGAGGTGCAGCCGGTGGACACCACCTGCGCCGGGCCGTGCAACCCGTGCCGGCAGGCGACGTCCGCCGCGAGGCTGCTGGGCACCAGCGCCTGATAGAGGTACGGGCCACCGCGCGTACCGTCCACCAGCCAGCGCCGGCCGTGCTCGCTCACGGTGACGTACTCCTGCTCCAACGCCATCGTTCCGCCGACGGCCGTGCCCAACACCACCCCAGCCCGGTCCCGTTCCGCGTCGGTGAGCACCAGTTGGGCGTCGGCGACAGCTTCGGCGGAGCAGGCCAGCGCGAACTGCACGTACCTGTCGGCCCGACGTCGCTCGGCCTCGCTGAGCCCCGCCGCGACCGGGTCGAAGTCGCACTCCGCGGCGATCTGCGACCGGAACGCCGACGGGTCGAAGAAGCTGATCCGCCGGGTGGCGGTCCGCCCCTCGGTGATGGTCTTCCAGAAGCGGTCCCGGCTGGCGCCGCCCGGGGCGACCACCCCAATCCCCGTCACTACCGTGCGGCGCCCGGTCATCGCGCCACCTCTGTTCGCGACTGCGGGGCTCGCAAACCCGGCTCACTCCTCGCGCTCACGATGCCACCGATGGTTCGCGACTGCGGGGCTCGCAAACCCGGCTCACTCCTCGCGCTCACGACGACCCGCCCCGTTGTTCGACAAGTTCGGTGTCGACGTGGCCCAGCTCGGGCCGGGGAGCGAGCGGCCCCAGGTGGAAGACCACCTCGGCCGGTTCGACGCCTGTGTTGCGCAGTCGGTGCCGCACGTTCACCGGCACGAACAGCCCCTCGCCGGCGGCCAGCAGCGTCGGCTGGTCGTCCAGGTCGACGGTGATCGCGCCCCGCACCAGGTAGAGGAACTCCTCGCTGTACGGGTGGTAGTGCTCGGCGATCCGCTCCCCCGGCGCGAGCGTCGCCACCCCGAGAAAGCCCGAGGTGCTGCCGACGGTACGGGGGCCGAGCAGCACCCGCAGCTCGCCGCCGCGGCGGCGGTCGGCGGGTACGTCCCGGGCGGCGATCGGGCGGGTGCTCAGGTCACTCATCGTCGGCCTCCGTCGGCTCGCCGCCTGCGGTCGGGCTGCCCTGGTCGGCACGTTGCCAGGCGATCCGCTCCACCCGGTCCTTGATCACCGCGAGTTGGATCACGCTGTTGGTGTTGATCCGCTCGGTCATCGCGGCGTTGTCGACCGGCGCGGTCGGCTTCATCGAGAAGTCCTGCGTCCAGGTCATCCGGGTGCCACCGGCCTCCTCGGCGTAGCGCCAGTGGATGCGCATGTACTCGAATGGCCCGGTCTCCACCCGGTGCGCCCGGACCTGCCTGCTCACCGGGTCGGCGGTGCGCTCGCTGACCCAGCTCCAGGACACCCCGTTCTCGTCGGGGTACATGGTGAGCCGGAACCGCACCGTGTGCCCCTCGCGGTGCAGGATCTCCACCACGGCGTACTCGGTGAACAACTCGGTCCAGTTCGCCACGTCGTTGGTGACCTCCCAGACCAGTCCCAGCGGCGCGTCGATGACCACGCTGTTCTCGGTGTGCCCGGGCGGATCGGCGCGGCGGGCGACCAGGTCGGCCACCGCCGGGATGCTCAACTGCCCGGCCTGCTCGGGGATGCTCACCCGCCAGCGGTCGGCGACGACCGCGGAGAGTTCCAGCAGGGCGAGCGAGTCCATGCCCAGTTCCTCCAGCGACGCGGCGGGCGCCCGGGCCGCGGCGTCGGCGTCCAGCCCGCAGTGCGCCACCAGGATGTCGGTGATCTCGGCGGTCAGCGGGCGACCATGGGTGACGGTCATCGGGTCCTCCTGTGAGTTGCGTCGGGATCGGCGGCGGGCGCGGTGCGCGGTGCGGGGGTGGCCGCCGGCCCCCGCGCGGGCGCGGCGAGCAGGCGGTCGACCAGGCCTGTGGTGTAGCGGCCCTTGCGGAATGCGGCGTCGTCGAGCACCCGCCGGACGAACGGGATGGTGGTGTGCACGCCCGGACCGGCGATGTCGAACTCGTCCAGGGCACGTTCCAGCCGGTTGAGGGCCAACTCCCGGTCGGGCGCCCAGACGATCACCTTGGCCAGCAGGGAGTCGTACCAGGGGCCGACCAGGTAACCGGCGCTGGCATGGGTGTCCACCCGGGTGAACGGGCCGCCGGGTGGGGTGAACCGCTCCAGCCGGCCGGGGGTGGGGGCGAAGCCGCGCTCGGGGTCCTCGGTGTTGACCCGGCACTCCACCGCGACGCCGTGCAGGCGGATCTCCTCCTGCCGCCAGCGCAGCGGCACCCCGGCGGCGATGTGCAACTGCTCGTGCACCAGGTCGATCCCGGTGACCATCTCGGTCACCGGATGCTCCACCTGGATCCGACAGTTGATCTCCAGGAAGTGGAACTTCTCCTCGGCGTCGACCAGGAACTCCAGCGTGCCGGCACCGACGAAGCCGACCTGGAGCGCACCCCGCAGGGCGGTCTCGGCGATGGTGTCGAGGACGGCGGCGGGCAGCGACGGGGCGGGCGCCTCCTCGACCAGCTTCTGGTGCCGGCGCTGCACCGAACAGTCCCGGGTGCCCAGGTGCACCCCGTTCCCGTGGGCGTCGCAGAGCACCTGCACCTCGACGTGCCGCGCCTCGGTGAGGTAGCGCTCGACGTACACCCGGTCGTCGCCGAAGGCGGCCTGCGCCGCGGCACGGGTGCGGGTGTACGCCCGACGCAGCTCGCCCGGAGTGTGCACCACTGTCATCCCCCGGCCCCCGCCCCCGGCGGCGGCCTTCACGATCACCGGGTAGCCGACGGCCTCGGCCACCTCCGCCGCCGCGGCGGCGGTCGGCACCGGCGCGACGCTGCCCGGCGACAGCGGCAGGCCGGCGCGGCTCATCAGTGCCCGTGCCGAGGACTTGTCGGCCAGCGCGGCCATCACCGCCGGCGGCGGACCGATGAACGTCAGCCCGTTGTCGGCGCAGATCTCGGCGAAGTCGGCGTCCTCGGAAAGAAAGCCGTAGCCGGGGTGCACGGCCTGCGCGCCCACCTGCCGGGCCGCCTCCACGATGGCGGCGGCGTTGAGGTAGCTGCGCCGACTCGATGCCGGTCCGATCCGGACGGCCAGGTCGGCGAGGCGCACCGCCGCCGAGTCGGCGTCGGCGGCCGAGTAGACGACTGCCGTTCGCACGCCGAGTTCCTTGCAGGCGCGCAGCACCCGCAGCGCGATCTCGCCCCGATTGGCGATCAGCACGGTCTCGAACATGGTCAACCACTCCGCGTTGTCATGCCGGGTCCAGTTCGACGAGCGGCTGGTCGTACTCGACCGGCTGGCCGTCCTCGACGAGAATCGCGACCACCCGTCCGGCCCGGTCGGCGGTCACCTCGTTCATCAGCTTCATCGCCTCGACGATGGCGACCGGCTGGCCCGGGCGGACCAGGTCGCCCACCGCGACGAACGGTCGCGCGCCGGGCTCCGGCGCCCGGTAGAACGTGCCGACGATCGGTGCCCGCACCGCGGCGCGCCCGGGCACCGATGGCTGGATCACCGCCGGCACGGCGCCGGGGGCCGACGCCGCCTGGGCCGGTACGGCGGGCGCGTCCGCCCGGGTCACGTCTTCGGGGTGCCACTCGACTTCCAGCACCGCCGGACCGCTGCGCAGCCGGATCCGGCGCACCGGCCCGGCCAACTCGGCGATCAGGTGCTGCGCCTGCCGGCGTAGCCCGGCCAACGCCTCCTCGCCGCGCGCCCCGACGTCGTCGGACGCGTCCACCGTCGACAGCGACCCCTCGCCGGCGGTCATCGCAGGCCCGCCCGGGCGCCGGCGCGGTTCGCGCCGAACCGTCGGAAGCGTTGCCGACGCAGGCGGACGAGCATGGCGGGCGGCACGTCCAGCAGCGGCAGGAGGTTGGCCAGCAGGGCGGCGCGCAGCCGGTCGGCGGTCTCCGCCGGGTCGTCGTGCGCGGCGCTCGACGGCTCCGACACGACCTCGTCGACCACCCCGAGCCGGCACAGGTCGGGCGCGGTCAGTCGCAACGCGCGGGCGGCCTGCGGCGCCGCGGACCGGTCCGGCCAGAGGATCGCCGCACACCCCTCGGGGCTGATCACCGAGTAGACCGCGTTCTCCAGCATCAGTACCCGGTCGGCCACCGCCAGCGCCAACGCGCCGCCGCTGCCACCTTCCCCGGTGATCACGGCGAGCACGGGGGTGGGCAGCACGGTGAGGGTGAGGATGTTCTCCGCGATGGCCGCGGCCTGGCCCTGCTCCTCGGCGCTCACCCCCGGGTCGGCGCCGGGGGTGTCCACGAGGGTGATCACGGGCAGGCCGAGCCGGGCCGCGAGGCGCATGAGCCGCAGCGCCTTGCGGTGCCCGGCCGGGCTGGCCATGCCGAAGTTACGGGCGACCAGCTCGGCGGTGGTGTGCCCCTTCTGGTGCCCGACGACCATCACGTGCCGGCCGGCCAGCCGCGCCAGCCCACCCACGATGGCCGGGCAGTCCGCGCCGAGCCGATCACCGTGCAGCTCCACGAACCCGTCGAAGACGGAGTCCAGGTAGTCCAGTGTGGTTGGTCGCCCGGGGTGCCGAGCCAGCCGAACGGTGTCCCACGCGTCGCGTACCGCCGGGGTGTCGCCCGCGGCCGGGGTGGCCGCGCCGGCCGCAGGGCCCGCCGGTCGCGCCAGGGCCGCGCCGTCCTCGGCGAGGCGTTCGCGGCGCGGCGCCGGCTCCTGCCGGGGTACGGGCGGACGCGCCGGACGGCCGGCGCGGGTCGCGGCGAGCAGCGCCACCAGCCGTCCACGCAGCGACCGGCGCTGCACCACCATGTCGACCTGCCCGTGCCGGAGGAGGAAGTCGGCGGTCTGGAAGCCCTCCGGCAGGGCCCGCCCGGTGATCTGGCGGATCACCCGGGGGCCGGCGAAGCCCATCCGCGCGCCGCTCTCGGCGAGCACCAGATCGGTGTTGGTGGCGAACGAGGCGGCCACCCCTCCGTAGGTCGGGTCGGTGAGGACGCTCACGGTGAGCAGCCCCGCCTCGCGCAGCGCGGCGATGGCCTGGCTGACGGTGGCCATCTGCATCAACGACAGCGCGCCCTCCTGCATCCGCGCCCCACCGGAGGCGGTGACCAGGACGAGTGGGGTGCGATCGTCCAGCGCCCGTTCGGCCGCCCGGGTGATCAGCTCGCCCACCGCGCAACCCAGGCTGCCGCCGAGGAAACGGAAGTCCATCACCGCCAGGACCACCGGGTGCCCACCGATGGCGGCCGTGGCGCAGACGACCCCCTCGGCCAGGCCGGTGCTGGCCCGCGCACCGGTGAGCCGGTGCGGGTACGGCAGCACGTCGACGAAGTCGATCGGGTCCGCCTCCGGCAGCCGGTCGGGTAGCAGGCGCAGCGAACCCGGGTCGACCAGTTGGCGCAGACGTTCCGGCGCGCCGAGTCGGGCGTGCTTGCCGCACTCCGGGCAGACGTCGAGGTTGCGGCGCAGCCGTTTGCGGTAGAGCAGGCTGGCGCAGCCCGCGCATCGGGACCAGAGTTGCTCCTCACGCGGCGCGGTGGCCGTCACGACCGCCGCCCGACGTCCGGGGCGTCGAACCGGTAGAAGCACCGCGCCATGGCGTCGCGCGGCGAGCGCCAGGTCGACAGGTACGGCGACACGTACGGACGCAGACGGTCACTGACCCGGATGAACTCGGGGTGGCCACGAGCGGCCTCCACCGCGCCCTCCGCCGGCTGCGCGGTCTCGAGCAGGTGCACATAGAGGTCGTGCAGTCGGTACAGCGAGCGGTGCCGGACACCAACCAGGCGTGGCAGCTCCGTCGCGTCCGACTCGGCGAAGATCTCGGCGACCCGCTCCTCGGCGGTCGGATCCACCTTCGCGACGATCAGCGATCGGTCCATACTGGGCCTCCCCCCACAGCGTCCGGCCGGCGACGGGTGGCCCCGGACGCGCTGGACGACTGCCGACACGATGCGCCGATCCTCGTCACGGCGGCGTCACCACGTCGGGACGACCAGCGACGCATGACGGTGACGCTGCGTTGACGCAACCTGTGTATGAGCTATGCGTCCGGCGTGCTTCACGCGCTAATGTTTGTGCAGTTCAGAACCGATCTCGGGTTGACTGTCGCGAATAGAACGCCCATGCTTGCGTTGACTCAACGTGACCATCATTGATAATCTTCAGCTTGGTCAGCCCGGCAGCCTCGGCGGGCGGGGCCACGCCTGGCCACGCCGCGATCGGCGGGGTCGACAGTGGCGTCGCGGGCGACCGATCCGGGACAGCAGACAGTCGGGACGAGCGTTCCGCAGGGGGTGCCGCCGTGGCCGCTGATCCGTCCGTGCCGACCGCCGGAGACCCGCCCGAGGAGGGCGTCTCACTGCACCTGCTCGGAGGCTTCCGACTGCTGCGCGAGGCGGTGCCGGTGGTGGTGCCACGCGGGCTGCAACGGGTGATCGCGCTGATCGGGCTCCGTCCCGGCGCCACCCGCAGCCAGCTCGCCGGGCTGCTCTGGCCCGACGCGTCGGAGGAACGGGCGCTGTCCTCCCTGCGCACCGCCCTGTGGCGGCTCCGCCAGGACCCGTGTTGCCCGATGACCGTAGCCAGCGACACCGTGCGCCTCGGCCCGGCGGTCCGGCTCGACGTGGACGACCTGGTCGGCACGGCGGCCCGGGTCCGGGACGGCGACGACCCCCGCACCGCCGCCGGGGCGCTCGCCGCCGGACGACACGACCTCCTCCCCGGCTGGTACGACGACTGGGTGCTGCTGGACCGCGAACGGCTGCGCCAACTCCGCCTGCACATGCTGGAACAGGTGGCCGGGCACCACCTGGCCGCGGGACGGCACGGCGAGGCCCTCGAAGCCGCCCTGGAGGCGATGGCCGCCGAGCCGTTACGGGAGACACCACACCGGCTTGTGGTCCGCATCCACCTGGCCGAGGGCAACGCCTTCGAAGCCGTACACGCCTTCTACGTCTACCGGGACCTCCTGCGTCGGGAACTGCGCCTGGAGCCGAGCCCCGCCATGAGCGCCCTGCTCGACGACACCCTCGCCCCGATTCGCCAGGCCAGCCGCGACGCCATCACCGACGGCCCGTCACCAGCCGGCCGACGTACCTGACGGCGCCGCCCGTCACCGGCCGACCGGTGTACGTGACGGTGACGTGACAGGCGCTGCGGCACGGTGGGCGCACAGAGCACGTGGCACCGATCCACGAGGGTCGGGCACGCCACCGGCGGAAGGGGTCCCATGAGTCGTCTACTGATCGTCAGCCGGATCATCCCGGGAGCGGAGGGGCGGGTCGCGCAGATCTTCGCCGAATCCGACGCCACCGAACTCCCCGGCCTGACCGGCGTCACGCACCGATCCCTCTACTGCCTGCACGACCTGTGCGTACACCTGCTGGAGACCTCGGACGACGTCGACCCGGACGCGCTCGCGGCGGCCCGCAACCACCCGCTCTTCCAGCAGGTGAACGAACGGCTGTCCGCGCACACGTCGCCGTACCTGCCGACCTGGCGCTCCCCCCGGGACGCGATCGCCGGCTGCTTCTACCGGTGGGACGCGCCCGACGCGCGCCCAGCCAGCACCGACGTGCCCACGGCGCGCCCAGCCAGCACCGACGCCCCCACGGCGCGCCCAGCCAGCACCGACGTGCCCGCGGCGCGTCCGGCCGACACCGACGTGCCCGCGACGCGCCCGGCCGGCACCGAGGCACCCGCCGCACACCCGGCCGGCTGACATGTCCGCCGCACCACCGCACGTCCTGATCATCGGCGCCGGCACGGGCGGACTGTGCCTGGCGCACGGTCTGCGCCGCGCCGGGATCAGCGTCGCCGTCTACGAACGGCACCGCGACCGCGCCGAGGGGCTGCTCGGCTACCGGGTCGGCATCGGCCCCACCGGTATCAGGGCGCTGCGGGAGTGCCTGCCCCCGGAGTTGTTCGCCACCTTCCTGGCCACGTGTGCCCGGCCGCCGCACTACTTCAACGTCGTCACCCAGGGGCTCCGCCAGACCGCGTCGTTCGCGCTGCGGCCGAGCGCCGACCCGGTACGCACCGAGCACTCGGTGGCCCGGATGGTGCTGCGCCAGGTGCTGTTGACCGGCCTGGATGACGTGGTGCGCTTCGACAAGACCTTCACCCGGTACGAGCAGCGCGACGACGGCACGGTCACCGCGCACTTCACCGACGGCACCAGCGCCACCGGCGACCTGCTGGTGGCGGCCGACGGCACCCATTCCGCCGTACGCCGCCAGTACCTGCCGCACGCCGTCACCCGCGACGCCGGGACGATCAACATCGCGACCCGGATCCCACTGACCCCGTACACCCGCGGTCTCATTCCGGAGCGGGTCCAGCAGGGCATCTCGCTGATCTTCGGCGTCGGCGGGATGATGGGCGTGCTGCACGTCATGGAGTTCAAGTGGAACGCCGAACGGGAGGTCAAGCCCGGCGTCAGTGCGGCCGACGCCGCCCTGCTCCGAGACTGGCCCGGCCTGGCCCACGACACCACCACCGACAACATCAACCTGATCATCTGGAGTGCCGCCAACCGGTTCCCCGCCGACGTCATGGAACGCCGCGGCGAGGACCTGGTGCGGGTCGCTCTGGACCTCACCTCGAACTGGCACCCGCACCTGCGGGAACTGCTCACCCACGCGGACCCGGCCAGCGCCCTACCGATCAAAGTGTCCACGTCCGAGCCGGTGCCGCCCTGGAAGAGCAGCACCGTCACCATGCTCGGCGACGCCATCCACACCATGACCCCGGGTCGCGGCGTGGGCGCGAACACCGCGCTGCGCGACGCCCGCCTGCTCCGTACACAGCTCAGCCACGCCACCGCCGGCGACAAGACCCTGCTCCAGGCGGTCGCCGACTACGAGGCGGCGATGGCGCCGTACGGCTTCGCCCGAGTCGCCGAGTCGTTGAATCGCAGCGGCACCAACGGCGACGACCGGATGTACCGGCCGGTGGTGGGTCGACTCGCGCTGCTCGGCGCGCGCGGCTACTTCGGAGTGACCAGCCGGGTACCACGGCTCCGTCGCCGGTTCGTCGACGACTTCCACACCTACGAGGGCGACCGGGACTGAACCCCGCACCGCCCGACCCGGGCTCGGCGTCCATCGCCGGGCCCGGGTCTCGTCGTGTCCAGCGTGCTTCTGCGCAGAGTCGGTCTCGTCGGGGCCCGCGTCTTCACGGGGCCGGTCTCATGGGTCCGGTTTGGGGGCGATTGGGCGACGCTGTGTTACCCGGCGGGCACCGGCTGAGGTGGCCGGCCCACCCGCGACGCTGACGGCCGATCCTGCCTGTCGTCGGCAATACGCGTGTGCGAAGCTGCGGCGAGTTTTTCTCGTGACTTTTCCATCGAGCTGAGAGGGAGGTTCGCCGTGGCGTGGTCTTTCGGACACTCGCTGATAGTGGTACTGGCACTGTTGCTGGGCCTGGCCGCCGGGTGGCTGCTGCGCGGCCGGCGGGGCGTACAGGGCAATTCGATTGTGGATGGTGACCCCGTCGCCGGCCTGGCCGTGATCACCACGCCCACGCCGGACGCCACCACCGACGAGGCCCGTCCCACGGCCGCCGTCGACCCGGCGCCCACCGCGGTCGCCGACGAGCCGGTACCTGTCGACACGGTCAGCGCGCCCGCCGCGATGACCGAACCGGACGGTCCCACCCCGGTGCCCGTGCCGGCGGACGCCCCCAGCGGCGCCGACCCGGCGGACATGGCGCTGACCGAGGAACCGCCGCCCGTACCGGCAACCGAGCCGTCCGACGCGGAGCTGCGATCGGAGCCGGTCGCTGTCGACGAGCAGCCCGCCCCGGCGGCCGTGGTCGCACCCCGCCTGCCCGCGGACGACCTCCCGACCGTCGACACGGCGGAGCTCGACACGACGCCGGCCAACGACGCGCCGGCCAACGACGCGCCGAGCGACGACGCGCCGGTCACGGCCACCCTGGCCGACACCACGCCCACCGACGACGCGGCCGACACCGCACCCGTCAACGCCACGCCGATCGACACGACGTCGGACGACGATGCGACGGCCGACACCGCGCTGGTCGGCGATGCGCCGGCCTCCGTCGGTCCGGCCGACGACTCGGAGCCCACGGCCACGACCGTCGGCGCCACGCCGGCAGACGCGTTTTCCACCACAGGCCCGTCCGACACCGAGCCGGTGCACGCCGACTCCGTGAACGCCGAGCCGGTGCACGCCGACTCCGTGAACGCCGAGCCGGTACAGGCCGACTCCGTGAACGCCGAGCCGGTACAGGCCGACTCCGTGAACGCCGAGCCGGTTGACGCCGAGCCGGTTGACGCCGCGGGGGCCGAGCGGTCGGCGCTGGCCACGCCTCCGGTACGGGCGACCACCGGCGCGACTCCTCCGGTCCGTTCGTCCGCCGACACGGCGATCAGCAGTGTCGACGCCGACCCGACGGGTCCGGCCGACGACTTCCGCCGGATTCAGGGGATCGGACCGAAGATGGCGGCCGCGTTGCAGGACTCGGGTGTGCGCACGTACGTCCAACTCGGCGAGTTGGACGAACCGGCGCTGCGCGACCTGATCCGGGCCGCCGGCCTGCGCGCCGCACCTGGGTTGGCCAGCTGGCCGCAGCAGGCACGCGTGCTCGCCGGCGCCGGCGCCGAGATGGCCGCGGTTCTGCCGAACGGCAACCAGGCCTGACCGTCTGCACTCGAGCCCGCCTGCACTCGAGCCCCCGGCAGCCGTCCATCGCGACGGTCCGCCGGGGGCTCGGCCGTAGCTGCCGACACTCCCCCGCAGCCCGCTGCCGGCCGCCCGCCCGCCCGGATGATCGACTCGGTATTCAGGAATCCGGACGATCCACCCGACTTGGATACCGCGGCTTGCAGGAACCCGAGTCGATCACCTCGGGCCCACCCCGGCCGACCACGCACACCACGAAGATCCACTCGGCATTCAGGAAACCGCGCCAACCGCCCGACCCAGACACCCCGACTTCCAGGAACCCGAGTCGATCGCTCCGCGAGCGGCCGCACACCCGCGCCCCCGACGCAAAGCCAGCCGGCGCAGGGCAGCCCACGCACGCCAGCCGGCGCAGGGCAGCCCACGCACGCCAGCCGGCGCAGGGCAGCCCACGCACGCCAGCCGGCGCCGACCGCCCTACGGTGGTGGGCGGAGACACCTCGCCTCAAGATCGTGCTCGATCGTGGATGTAGTGGTGTCGAGCACGGCGGACGCCACTACATCCACGATATTGCGCGATCTTGCCGCGGAAGCGGCTGCGCCCGACCTGCCGCGCGGCGGGACGGCGGGACGGCGGGACGGCGGGACGCGGTGACGTCCGACCTCAGGCGCGTAGCTCGTTCGCGAGGTCGCCGATCGCGCTCATCGCGTACCGCTGCATTCCCGGGCCGAAGGTGATGCGTGTGGCGCCTTGCCTGCCCAGCTCGGTGACGGACTCGCGGTCCGGTCCGGCGGCCATGTTGATCGGCCCGGAGATGCCCTCCCGCAGCTGCGGGAGCACCTGCGGCGGCGCCAGGATGGGGTAGACGCAGTCGGCGCCGGCTGCCACGTAGAGGCGGGCGCGTTCCACCGCGTCGGCCGGGTCACCCGCGCCGATCAGGAACGTGTCGACGCGGGCGTTGATGAAGAGGGCGTCACCCGCCTCCGCGCGCACCTCGGCCAGCCAGTCCGCGTGCCGCCGCGGGTCCTTGAGGGTGGCGTGCCCCTCCGAGTCCTCCAGGTTGCAGCCCACGGCGCCGGCCTCCAACAGCCGCCCCACCAACTCGCGGGGGGCGAGGCCGTAACCACCCTCGACGTCAGCGGAGACGGGCACGGACACGGCGCGGACGATGCGCGCGACCGCCGCGAACATCTCGTCCGGCGGGGTCGCGCCGTCCTCGTAGCCGAGCGAGGCGGCGACACCCGCGCTCGGGGTTGCGAGCGCGGGGTAGCCGGCGTCGGCCAGCACCCGGGCGCTGGCCGCGTCCCAGGGACCCGGCAGGACGAGCGGGTCGCCGGCGGCACGGTCGTGGTGCAGGGCACGGAAGGTGGCGGCTGTCATCGTTCGTCTCCCGACAGGGCTGAGCAGGTGCGGGCCTCACCATACGTTTGGTGGACCGCATGGCCAACAGCACGTACGAGCTCGCCACCACCGACCCCGATGTGGTCGCCGAGGCGCGGCGCACCTACGAGACGACGACCGCCCTGGTCGCCGAGTGCGTCGGGCGGGCGCAGGACGAGGGTGACCTGCCACGCGACGTCGACCCGGTCGAGACGGCGCGCGCGCTGCTCGCCGCACAGCAGGGGCTGGTGTTCATGGGGCGGACGGGGCTGGACATCGACACCCTGGCCACGACGGCCCGCACCCTCGCCGCCAAGCTCCTACCGGACGCCTGACACCGCCCGGAGGGCGTTTATTTGATCTTGCGGGTGGACCGGACCACGATGCCCTCGTACTCCGGGTGCTTGACCACCCAGTCGGCGATGAACGGGCAGATCGGCACGACGGTTCGACCCTTGCCCCGCGCGTCGTCCAGCACGGCACGCGCCAGCGTCGACCCGACGCCCCTGCCCTCGTACGCCGGATCGACCTCGGTGTGGGTGTAGGCGATGATCGAGCCGGTCAGCTGGTAGGTGACGAACCCGACGACCGCACCCGCCTCGTCGCGCGCCTCGAAACGCTCCCGCGCCGGCGCGTCTGTCACGGTGAACTGCACCCGACCATCCAACCACCCGACCCGCCGGCGCCGACCGCGAGGCCGGCAGGGGACGCGGCCCCATGCGCATTCTCGTTGCCGAAACGGGAACGCAGCGCCGCCGGGCACCCCGTGGGAGGAGACACGCCACCATGACGAATCCATCGGACGGCGGCTTCGCCGTCATCGAGATGTTCACGTCCCAGGGCTGCAACAGTTGCCCTCCCGCGGAGGAGTTGCTGAGCGAGATCGAACGCGATGCCCGGGAACGGGGACAGAACGTCTTCGCCCTCGGGTTCCACGTCGACTACTGGGACGACCTGGGGTGGCCCGACCAGTTCGCGGACGCGGCGTACACCGCGCGGCAGGAGGCGTACGCCCGCGCGTTGGGCACGCGAGGTCTGTACACCCCGCAGATGGTGGTCAACGGCACCGTCGAGTTCGTTGGTTCCGATCGCCGACGCGCGGCCGGAGCGATCATGTCAGCCATGGCGTCGACGGCCACCACACCACTGGCGCTCTCCATCACCAACCGCGGTGCGGACCGGGTGATGGTCGACTACCGGGCCGAACGGCCGCCGCAGCGCGCGGTGTTGCACGTGGCGGTCGTGGAACGGGGCTTGGACAGCGAGATCGCCCGGGGGGAGAACGCCGGGCGGACGCTGCGGCAGGACAATGTCGTACGCGCCTTCAGGTCGGTGGGCCTGGACGCCGAGCGGGGGCAGGTGGAGCTGGCGACACCACCTGGCCTCGATCCGCAGAGCGCGAGCGTGGTCGGCTACGTCCAGGAGAACGGCGACCGCGCCATCGTCGGCGCCACCGCCATCGAGCTGTCGACCGCGTAATCTCGGCGCATGCGGATGGCGCGCGGTGCGAGGGGGTTCGGTGGCTGACGCGGACGACGTACGCCGGGTGGCGCTGGCCCTGCCGCACACGGTGGAGATCTCCAGTGACGGCTTCGACTTCCGGGTGGCCGACAAGGGCTTCGTCTGGTCCTATCCCGAGCGGATACCGGGCAAGCCGCAGGTGATCCGGCTCGACATCGCGGTGCTGTTCGTCGGTGACGAGGCCGAGAAGCAGGCTCTCCTGCTCGGGGAGCCCGACATCTTCTTCACCACACCCGGCTACGACGGCCTGCCCCTGGTGCTGTTGCGCCTGGCGGCGGTCGACCTGGACCGGCTGACCGAGCTGGTGACCGACGCGTGGCGGATGCGTGTGCCGGACGCGCTACTGGGCGACCGTGCGGGCGTCGGCAAATAGCGACATCAGCACGCAACGGGCCGGACACATTGACGAGGATCTCGGTACTCGATTACCGTGGCCGAGAGAGCGCTCTCTCACCTGACCTTCCCCCCAATTCAGACGCATCGCGCTGGACCCGGCAAGGGCCGCACCCGGCGCGCGATGGAGGCACGATGAAACCTCCCGTCCCCCACCGCCGATGGGCCCTGGCCGCCGCCACCGCGCTGGCCCTGGCCGTCGGCGGCCTCGCCATCCCCGTCACCCGCGCGGCCGAAGCCGCACCCGTCGGCGCCGGCAGCTACACGACCACCCCGGTCGGCCCGCTCCCCAGCGGCTGCGGCGCGATGTCCAGCAACCCCCGGCAGTTCGCCACCGCCAACGCGCCCGCCGGGCCGATACCCACGAACGACTGGTGGTCCTCGCTGCTGTGGAAGCGCACCGACTGCTCCTTCAGCGAGCCGCTGCACGCCCACCCGATCTCGTACGACACCTTCGGTGACGGGCTCGGCTTCTCCGCCAACTCCACGCCCGCCATCAGCGGCACCGCCACCGGCGTCGGCGAGTTCCACTACCCGTACGTGCAGGACATCCGGGTCGGTGTCGCCGGGCTCGCCGCGCCCCAGGTGAAGGTCGACGGCTGGACGGACTGGACGGTCAGCCCGCACTGGAGCGACGGCACGCGCACCATGCGCGCGACCATCGGCCACGGCCTGCCCTTCGCGTACTTCCAGACCACCGGCGGGAACGCGCAGATCAGCACCGCCGGCACTCCCGACGTCTGGTCCAACAGTGGCGCCACCATCGGCTTCCGGGTCAACGGCCACGACTATGTCGGGTTCGCTCCCAGCGGCGCCAGCTGGACCGTGGCGTCCGGCCGGATCTCGTCCACCCTGGCCGGTCGAGGCTACTTCTCGGTCGCCCTCCTGCCCCCGACGTCGAGCGCGACCGAGCGGGCCGACCTGGCCGCGACCTACGGCCGGTACGCCCACGCCCACGTGACCGGCACCCAGGTGTCGTACGCCTACAACCCCGCGACCAGCGGCCTGACCACCACGTACGCGTTCACCACGACCGCTCGGGAGGGCACCGCCACACAGACAGTGGTCAGCCTCTACCCGCACCAGTGGAAGTCGCTGAGCGGTTCCACCGCGATCACTCCGACCTACCCGTCGGCACGCGGCCGGATGAAGGTGCTCACCGGCGTCAACCAGTTCCGCACCGCCATGAAGTTCCAGGGCATCCTGCCGGAACTGCCGGCCGTCGGCGACGGCAGCGGGGGTGACCTGTCGACGCTCACCGGACACCTGGCCGCGACCCGCGCCAACCCGATGGACCAACGCGGCAACGACACCTACTGGACCGGCAAGGGGCTCGGTCGGGCCGCGCGGATCGCCGAGATCGCCGACCAGGTCAACGACACCACGACGCGCGACAGCGCGCTGAACGCGATCCGCAGCACGCTCACCGACTGGTTCACCGCGTCCAGCGGCAAGACCAGCCGGGTCTTCTACTACGACAACACCTGGGGCACCCTGATCGGCTACCCGGCGTCGTACGGGTCCGACCAGGAGCTCAACGACCACCACTTCCACTACGGCTACTACATCGCCGCCGCCGCGACCCTGGCGAAGTTCGACCCGACGTGGGCGGCCACCAGCCGTTACGGCGGCATGGTCGACCTGCTGATCCGGGACGCCAACAACTACCGTCGCGACGACACCCGCTTCCCGTACCTGCGGGACTTCGACATCTACGCCGGCCACGACTGGGCGTCCGGGCACGGCTCGTTCGGCTCCGGCAACAACCAGGAGTCCTCGTCGGAGGGGATGAACTTCGCGAGCGCCCTGATCCAGTGGGGGCAGACGACCGGCGACACCGCCGTTCGCGACGCGGGCGTCTTCCTCTACACCACGCAGGCCGCGGCGATCCAGGAATACTGGTTCGACGTCAGCGACCAGAACTTCCCCGCCGCGTTCGGGCACTCGACGGTCGGCATGGTCTGGGGTGACGGCGGCGCGTACGCCACCTGGTTCAGCGGCGAGCCGGAGATGATCCAGGGCATCAACCTGCTGCCGGTCACCGGCGGTCACCTCTACCTGGGCAACAACCCGGCGTACGTGCGGACCAACTACGCCGAACTGGTCCGCAACAACGGTGGGCAACCGACGGTGTGGCAGGACATCCTCTGGCAGTTCCAGGCCCTCGGCGACCCCGACGCGGCGCTGGCGAACCTCCGCGCGAATCCGGGCTACACCCCGGAGGAGGGCGAGAGCCGGGCGCACACGTTCCACTGGGTCCGCAACCTCGCGGCCCTGGGCAATGTCGACACGACGGTGACCGGCAACCATCCGTTGTCGGCGGTCTTCTCCCGCAACGGGGCCCGCACCTACGTGGCGTCGAACCCGACGGCGACGCCGATCACTGTGACGTTCTCCAACGGCACCACACTCACCGTGGGAGCCGGCAAGACGGCCACCACCGGGGCGTACACCTGGAGTGGTGGCAACGCGGCCGGCGGCGTTCCCCCGACGACGCCGACGGACCCCCCGCCGACGACCACCCCGCCGCCGGCCACGGGCGGTCCGACGCGTTACCTGCTGCCCGGGGGTGGATTGGGTGCCGCCGGCAGCGCGGCCACGACGGCTGTCGCGGCGGCGAACGGCAACCACGACGGTACGCCCACCAATGCCCAGGTCTTCACGGCAACCGGCCTCAACCTCGCCTACGCAGGCGGGCAGACGGCGTTCGACCTGTTCGTGGACGCCGGGTCGGCAGTCGGCAACGGCGTGCAGGTGCGGATCTCCTACGACCTCACCGGCAACGGCAGTTGGGAGCGGGTGGAGACGGGGCGCTACTTCGCCACCGACCCGGTCGCCGGCTACGAGCACTACACCCAGAACGCCGGGTTGTCCTCGGCCACCGGCGCCTTGGGCGCGTTGAGCAACGGCACGGTACGGGTGGAGGTCTGGTCGGCGATCGGCAACAACCCGAGCACGGTGGGCATCGGCAACCAGTCGGTGCTGCGGCTTCCGTACTCCTGATCGATCCGTTCGTCGCGAGGCGATGTCGGCCGGTGTGCAGGACCAGGATTGGTCCCCCACACCGGCCGACGTGTGCGGTCAGTAGGGCTTTCTCAGGAGGCGACGCAGGTCGGCGTGACGCCGGACGCGCTGCCGGTGCCCTGGAAGCCGAACTCGGTGACCTGGCCCGCGCCGAGCCGGCCGTTGTAGTTCACGTTGGCGAACCGCACGCTGCCGGTGGAGCCACTGGCCGTCGCGCTCCAGGTGTTGGTGATGCTGGCACCACTCGGGAGCGTGAAGCCGACGTTCCACCCGCTCGTTCCGGCAGAGCCGGCGGTCACCTTCACGGTGGCCACGAACCCGCCGTTCCACGAGTTCAGTGACACCGATGCCGCACAACCAACCGTCGGCGGGTCCGTCGGCGGGTCCGTCGGCGGATCGGTCGGCGGATCGGTCGGCGGGTCCGTCGGCGGGTCCGTCGGGATGGCCGGGCCGGCGTTGAGGGCGTTCAGGACGCTTGTGTACGCGGCCTTCTTGTTGCCGTTGCAGTCGAACAGCAGAGCGTTGTCGGACCCACGCCACGAGTCGCAGTCCCGCACACCCCACGTCGTGATGCCGGTGCAACGCGAGACGTTCATGCAGGCGCGGGTGACGGCGCCGTAGATGTTGGCCTGGTTGCCGCCGGTCATCACGTCCAGCTCGGTGATCTGCACAT
>NZ_JBNCKM010000009.1:222081-344536 GCF_049841535.1 Micromonospora sp. DT53 | reverse complement strand
ACCACCGCGTTCCTCAAGGGCCTCAAGCAGGTCGACGGCTGGCAGGACATGCCGCTGACCGAGGCCGCGCAGACCGTGCAGGTCTCCGCCTACCCCGACGCCTACGCCCAGTGGGAGCAGCAGGCCACCGACCTGGCCGCCCAGCACTGGAACAGCTGACCCACACCAACACCACCGCACCACCGCACGATTTGAGCGTTGGCCGGCACCCGTATCCCGGGTGCCGGCTGGCGGCTTTCCCGCTGGGACCGCATGGCGCTGGTGGCTGACTGCGGATGCCACCCCACCGGTCGGCAGCACCACCGCACCAGATCAACTGTTGGGTCGGCATCTCGCGACCGGGGTGCCGGCCAGCGGCACGTCCGTTTCCTGCGGCAGGCACCTGGTGCTGGCTGTTGGCCGTGGGGTGCCGCGCCGCCCTGTGCCAGGCGGTCGGTGGAAGCGGATGGGGTGGTTCGGGTGCGTTGTCCGCGAGATCTTGGACAGTTTCCGTTCGCGCAGAACTATTCAGTCCCATGACATCTGTCAGTGCGCGCAGAACGGAAACTGTCCAAGATCTCGTAGGGCATGGCCGAAACGCGGCGCGACGGTCGCGGAGAGGCGATCCGCGGTGCGCCGATGGGAACCCGACGGTGCATGCGGCGGTGTGGCAACGCGTCGCACCACCGGCCCCCGGCCCCGGCCCCCGGCCCCGGCCCCCGGCCCCGGCCCCCGGCCCCGGCCCCCGGACGCGCGAGCCGGGGTGGGGTGCGGGAACAACGTCGGGGGTGGGCTGGTTGTGGACAGTGTCGGTGTGACTCAGTGTCCCCGGGCCTCACCTAATATCGCCCTCGCGGAATACCGTTCGGCTGGAGCCGCGTCGTGCCACTCGCCGAGAGGCGACCTGCACACCGACACGAGCGCCGCCCCCGGTCCACAAGGCCGGGGGCGGCGCTGTCTGTGCTCGTCCGTCGGTGGGCAGCGGCACAATGTTCGGGTGACTGATGCGCAGCCCTGGTCCGAGCAGTCGGGCGTACTCGTACTCCCCAGCGGGGCCATGGTGCGCGGACGCCGCATCGCTGCCGCGACCTCGCCCGCCGACTTCGCTGTGCTGTTGGCAGCCGGTCCGGAGCCGGCCTGGCCGCACCGGCGGATCCGGTGGCCCGATTTCTGGGTGCCGCTCGACCGCGCCGAAGCCCTCGACGCCCTGCGGGAGGCGGTGCGGCGGGCACACGACGGTGAACGCGTCGAGGTGGCCTGTCGCGGTGGGGTGGGCCGCACCGGAACGGCCCTGGCCGCGCTGGCGATCCTCGACGGCCTGCCGGTCGAGCGAGCGGTGCCGTGGGTTCGGGCCGGCTACCACCCGAAGGCGGTGGAAACCCCCTGGCAGCGGCGCTGGCTGCGCCGCGTCAGCTGACCACCGCCGACCACCGCCGCCGGCACCGCCGCTGGACCACCGCCGCCGGCACCGCTGGACCACCGCCGATCACCGCCACCGCCACCGCCGCCGGCACCGCCGCTGGACCACCGCCGCCGGCACCGCTGGACCACCGCCGATGACCGCCACCGCCACCATCGCCGGCAGCACCGCCGCTGGTCCACCGCCGCCGGACCATTACCGGTCGCGCCGCCCACCGGTGTCGGCCCGCCGCGCTCCGGTTGGTCTTGGGGCGGCGGTGTCAGCTCTGGCCGATCACCGCCGGTTCGCCGACGTACTCGCGGAGGTGCTTGGCGGTGAGGGTGTCGCCGGTGGCGACCAGCTCGGCCGGTGTGCCGGTGAAGACGACGTGGCCGCCGTCGTGGCCGGCGCCGGGGCCGAGGTCGATGAGCCAGTCGGCGTGTGCCATGACCGCCTGGTGGTGCTCGATGACGATCACCGTGTTTCCGGCGTCGACCATACGGTCGAGCAGGGCCAGTAGTTGGTCCACGTCGGCCAGGTGCAGGCCCGTGGTCGGCTCGTCCAGTACGTATGTGGTGGTCTTCTCGGCGAGGTGGATGGCGAGCTTGAGTCGTTGCCGTTCCCCGCCGGACAGGGTGGTCAGTGGCTGGCCGAGGCTGAGGTAGCCCAGCCCGACGTCGACGAGCCGACCGAGGACGACGTGCGCCGGACCACCAGGGAAGAACGCGTACGCCTCGGTGACCGACATGGTCAGGACCTCGTGGATGTTCTTGCCGCGCAGCGTGTACGTGAGCACCTCGTCGGTGAAGCGTCGCCCTTCGCACCGTTCGCAGACGCTTGCGACGCCGGCCATCATGGCCAGGTCGGTGTAGATGAGGCCGATTCCCTTGCAGGTCGGGCAGGCGCCCTCGGAGTTGGCGCTGAACAGCGCGGCCTTGACCCCGTTGGCCTTGGCGAAGGCGGTGCGGATCGGGTCGAGCACCCCGCTGTAGGTGGCCGGGTTGCTGCGTCGTGAGCCACGGATCGGGGACTGGTCGACGATGACGACCCCGGACCGGCCGCGCAGCGACCCGTGGATCAGTGAACTCTTGCCGGAGCCGGCCACGCCGGTGACCACGGTGAGCACCCCGAGGGGGATGTCCACGTCCACGTCGTGCAGGTTGTGCAGGTCGGCCTGGCGGATGGCGAGTTGCCCGGTGGGTTGGCGTACCGCGCCGCGCACGGTCACCCGGTGGTCCAGGTGCCGCCCGGTGAGCGTGTCGGAGCGGCGCAGGCCGGGGAGGTCGCCGGCGAAGCAGATCCGACCGCCGTCGGTGCCGGCGCCCGGTCCGAGGTCGATCACGTGGTCGGCGATGGCGATGGTTTCCGGTTTGTGTTCCACCACCAGCACGGTGTTGCCCTTGTCGCGTAGTCGCAGCAGCAGGTCGTTCATCCGGGCGATGTCGTGCGGGTGCAGGCCGACTGTGGGTTCGTCGAAGACGTACGTGACGTCGGAGAGGCTGGAGCCGAGGTGTCGGACCATCTTCACCCGTTGCGCCTCACCGCCGGAGAGGGTCGCCGACTCACGGTCCAGGCTGAGGTAGCCCAGACCGATCTCGACCAGGGAGTCCAGCAGGTCGCGGAGGTTGGCGACGAGTGGCGCGGCCCCCGGGTCGTCGACGGTGCGGACGAACGCGGCCAGGTCACTGATCTGCATGGCCGAGCAGTCGGCGATGTTGTGTCGGGCGATCCGCGACGACAGGGCCGCCGCGTTGAGTCGGGTGCCGCCGCAGTCGCCGCAGCTGGTGAAGGTGACCGCCCGGTCGACGAAGGCGCGGATGTGCGGTTGCATCGACTCGCGGTCCTTGGCGAGGTAGAGCCGCTTGACCTTGACGGCCAGGCCCTCGTAGGTCCAGTTGTTGCTGCCCATCTTGATCTTCGTGGACGGCTTGTGCAGGAAGTCCTCCCACTGTTGTGGGGTGAAGTCCTGGAGTTTGACGTCCGGGTCGAACAGGCCGGAGCCGACGATGGTCTGCCAGTACCAGGAGTCGACAGCGAAGTTGGGCACGGTGATCGCGCCGTCGTTGAGGGAGCGTTCGACGTCGACCAACTCGTTGACGTCGAGGTCGGAGACCCGGCCCAGCCCTTCGCAGGTGGGGCACATGCCCTCGGGCAGGTTGAAGCTGAACGCTCCGGCACCGCCGATGGACGGCTGGCCGAGCCGGCTGAAGAGGATCCGCAGCATGGCGTACGCGTCGGTGGCGGTGCCGACGGTGGATCGGGAGTTGACGCCCATCCGTTCCTGGTCGACGACGATGGCCGCGCTGAGGTTGCGGAGCGAGTCGACGTCCGGCCGGTTGAGGTTCGGCATGAACGACTGGAGGAACGCGCTGTAGGTCTCGTTGATCATGCGCTGGGACTCGGCTGCGATGGTGCCGAAGACCAGCGACGACTTGCCCGACCCGGAGACACCTGTGAAGACGGTCAGCCGGCGCTTGGGGATGTCGACCGAGACGCTGGCGAGGTTGTTCTCCCGCGCTCCGCGTACCTCGATCATGTCGTGGCTGTCGGCGGCGGACCATGCTGGCTGCGACATGCGAACCCTTCACGGAATCGTGGCGGGACTTCGCCCCGCCGGGCACTGGCGGGTTCCATTATCTCATTCATGCACATGTAGAGACTTCTGACGAATTCTGAGCGCACACGAAAGAACTACGACACGTAAAGTCTCAAATCACGTCGTAAGCGGTACGGTGGCTCGCGTGGACGTCGCCCCGGAGGATCGGCTGCGCGCCGTGGACCTGGCCGCCACCGTCGGGATCTCGGTGCAGCAGGTGCGCAACTACGTCGAGTTGGGGGTGCTGCCGCCGGTGCGCCGCACCGCGAGCGGCTACCGGATCTTCACCACGGAGCACGCCCGGGCGCTGACCGTGGCGCGGCGGTTGGCTGAGGGGCACGGCTGGAGCCGTACCCGGGAGATCATGGCGGCGGTGCACAGGGGTGACCTGCCGGCGGCCCTTGCCGCGCTCGACGGCGGCCATGCCGAGCTGGACCGGGAACGCGCCGAGATCCGCCGGGTGCTCGGCGCCTTCGAGACCGTGGTGGCCAGCCCGCCGGCGGCGCGGCCCGCGCCACGGAGCGGCGCCCGCATCGGCGAGGTCGCCGCCCTGGTCGGGGTCCGGACCTCGCAGCTGCGGCTGTGGGAGGAGCGCGAGCTGCTGCGGCCGGGCCGCACCCCGGGCACCAACTACCGGGTGTACGACGAGGCGGAGCTACGCGCCGCGCAGGTCATCGCGTTGCTGCGCCGAGGCGCGTACCCGTTCGAGATCATCGCCGCGGTGCTGGGCGAACTGCGGACCACCGGCAGCGCTCAGCGGGTCCGCGCCGAGCTGGCCCGCCGTGAGCAGGAGCTGCACACCCGCAGCGTGCGTCGGCTGCGGGGCAGTGCTGCCCTGCACGACTACCTGCGCGGTCGCGGTGACGCGGGTTGACCGGCATCCCGTCCCGCCGGGCGATCGTCCTGACTAGGGTCGGGCACATGAGAGCTGCGCTGCTGGCGGCCACGACGTCCGCCGTCCTGCTCGCTCCCGTGCCGGTCGGTGCGACGGGAGCGTCCGCCGCGCCGACGGTGCGCTGCCCCCGGGTCCCGGCGCCGGCGGCGTCCCGCCCGCCCCGGCCGTCGCCCCCGCCCGCCGTCCCCGCGCAACGGATGATCGGCGGCGCGGCGCTGGACACGGCCGGCCTGGTCGTTCCGGCCGGCGTCGCCGGGCCACCGCGGGTCACCGCCACGTCGTGGCTGGTCGCCGACCTGGACAGCGGCCAGGTGCTCGGCGGCTGCGGCCCCCACGAGTACGGCACGCCGGCCAGCGTGCAGAAGCTCCTGCTGGCGGCCACCATGCTGCCCAAGCTCGACCCGAAGCAGACGGTCACCGTCACCGACGCGGACATGAACATCGAACCCGGCTCCTCGGCCGTGGGCCTGGTCGCGGGCGGCCGGTACACCATCGAAACCATCTGGCTCGGGTTGCTGCTCAACTCCGGCAACGAGGCCGCCAACGCGTTGGCCCGACTCGGCAGCGGGACGGACAGCGCCGCAGGTGTCCGCGCCATGAACGAGCGGGCGCACCACCTGGGCGCGCTCCAGACGCACGCGGTCACCCCGTCCGGGCTGGACGGCAGGGGACAGTTCACCAGCGCGTACGACCTGGCGCTGATCGCCAGGGCCTGCTTCGCCGAGCCGACCTTCCGCCGGTACGCGCTGACCGAGCAGACGTCGATTCCGGCCCAGCCGGCGCAACGCACCAAGGGCTTCGAGATCCAGAACGAGAACCAGCTCATCTACCGGTACCCGGGGGCGCTCGGCGGCAAGACCGGCTTCACCGACCTGGCCCGGCACACCTACGTGGGGGCGGCCGAACGCGGTGGACGGCGGCTGGTGGTGACCCTGCTGGGCGCCGAATCGACACCGGTACGCGGCTGGGAGCAGGGCGCGGCCCTGCTGGACTGGGGCTTCACGCTGCCCCGGGACGCCACAGTGGGTCGACTGGTGGAGCCCGGCGAGTTGACCGCCACCCCGTCGGCGGCACCGTCCGCGCTGGCGGCACCCGGGGCGCCCCGCCCGGCGGCGGCCAGCGCGCCCACGCGTACCGGCTCGGGGTGGCTCTGGTCGGTGACCGCCGTGAGCGGCGCGACGGTGGCGGCCTTGTTGGGCGGCCTGCTGTGGCGTCGGCGCCGTCGGATGCCCTGACGGATCGACATCGGGCGCTGCCCTCCATAGACTCCGGTCTTTCTGGCACCACCAGTCCAGGAGGATCCCTGTGTCGAGTGAACTCGAACCGCGCACCGCAGTGGCGGCACCCCGCCGGCCGGTGCGCGCCCTGACCCGCCTCGCGGGGGTGACCGTGCTGGCCGGGGCGCTGGTCGTCGGCGCGTCCGCCACCGCGCTCGCCGCGCCGGGCCCCTCGGCCGCCGCGGAGCGCGTGTCCGCCGCGCCGCCCACCGCTGTCGACACCGCCACCCGACCGCCGCGCACCACGCACGGTCCGTGCGCGTACACCGAGACCCCGGACGAGCCCGCGGCCCGGCCGGTGCCGCTGCCGCCCGATCCGCGACGCACCCCGGCCCGGGGCAGCGTCCGGGTGACCCTGGCGACCAACCACGGGCCGATCGGGTTGACCCTGGACCGGGCCGCCGCGCCGTGCACGGTACAGAGCTTCCTGCACCTGGTCGGCAAACGCTTCTACGACCGCACCCCGTGCCACCGGCTCACCGCGTACCCGACGCTGAGCGTGCTGCAGTGCGGTGACCCGTCCGGCACCGGTGAGGGCGGCCCGGGCTACCGGTACGGCGACGAGTTGCCGACCGACCTGCCGCCCTCGCCCACCGACCCGACCGGGGAGCGGCGGGTGTACGCCCGGGGTGTGTTGGCCATGGCCAACGCCGGGCCGGACACCAACGGCAGCCAGTTCTTCCTGGTCTACGCCAACTCCGCGCTGCGCCCCAACTACACGATCTTCGGGGAGGTCGACGCGGCCGGCCTGGCCACCCTGGACCGGATCGCCGCCGGGGGAGTGGCGCCGACCGCAGAGGACCCGGCACCTGTCGACGGCGCGCCCGCGCTGCCGGTGACCATCCGCAAGGCCGTCCGCTGGCACCACCACCACTGACCGTACGGCGCGGTGGGTGACCGTCGGTCGCTCACCGCGCCACCGGTGTGGCGGCGCCGGCCGGAATTTTCGGGAACGGACCGGTACCGGTCCAACCGGTCTCCGACGCGGTTCCGGCCGTCACGGCGAGGCGGGCGACCCGGTCGTCGGGGCGGCGGTGCTGTCGCGAACGACCAGCTCGGTGGCGAGTTCCACCCGGGGCGAGTCGATGCCCTCGCCCTGGGCCAGGCGCAGCACCGTCCGGGCGGCCAACCGTCCCATCTCGACCAACGGTTGGCGCACGGTGGTCAGCGGCGGTGAGGCCCAGCGGGCTTCCGGCAGGTCGTCGAAACCCACCACGCTCACGTCGTCCGGGACGCGGAGCCCGCGGCGTCGGATGGCCTCGTAGACGCCGAAGGCCATCTGGTCGCTGGCGGCGAAGATGCCGGTCGGCGGGTCGGCGAGGTCGAGCAGCGCCGTCCCGCCGGCGAACCCGGAGGCGTGGTAGAAATCGCCCGGGTAGATCAGCTTGTCGTCCACCGGCACCCCGGCGGCCTCCAGCCCGGCCCGGTAGCCGTCGAGCCGTGCACGGCTGCACAGCAGATGCGTCGGCCCGGCCACGAAACCGACGCGCCGGTGCCCGATCGCGAGCAGGTGTTCGGTCGCGGCGAGGCCGCCGGCCCAGTTGGTGGCGCCGATCGTCGGCACGTCCATGGCCGGCACCCCGGCCGGGTCGACGACCACCACCGGCACGTTGAGACGACGCAGTTGCGCGTGCAGCGGCGGGCTCAGGTGCGAGGTCACGAAGATGACGCCGTCGGTGGCCCGGGTGCGCAGGTTCTGCAACCACTGCCGGGCCGCGGTGGGCTGCCGGTGGATCGCGGAGACCACCGTGCCGACGCCCGCGCCGTGCCCGACGTCCTCCACGCCTCGGATGATTTCCACAGCCCAGGGGCTGTCCAGGTCGTTGAAGACCAGGTCGACGAGACCGGCGCGGCGAACGCTGCGGCTGGTACGGCGCCGGTAGCCGTGGTGGCGCAACAACTCCTCGACCCGCTCGCGGGTGTCGGGGGCCACATCGGAGCGGCCGTTGAGCACCCGTGACACGGTCGGCACCGACACTCCGGCCTCCCGTGCGATCGCGGTGATGGTCACCCTGCGTCCGTCGTCCGCGCCCACCCGCGTCTCCTTCACCGAGCCGGAGGGACGACCACAAGACGGTCGCCCACCGTGTGTCCCGAAACGGCGTGCCCGCTCCACGGGTCATCTTGCCTCACCGATGGGGGTCGACGACATGCCAGGCCGACCGAAGCTTCGGCAGAGTTGCGGAAAAGTTCCGGAGCTTTTCCGGTTACTTTCGGCAGGTGGACCGAGTGAATCCTGGGATGGTGGCCCTAGCTGGGCTGATAGACAGGAATCGTGCGCTACCGCCTGGCCGTCGTGCTCGCGCTCGCCGCGCTGCTCGGCGGCTGCTCGCGGCCGGAGCCCCGACCCGCGCCGGCCGCGCCGCAGCCGACGTCGGCGAGCCCCACACCCGCGCCCGTCCCGTCCCCCTCCACCCCAGCCCCGCTGCCGGGGTTCGTGGTGCTGACCGACCTCGACCCGCGCGTCCACGCCGACATCCGCTACGCCACGCCGCACAACTTCGTCGGCCGACCGATCACCGGCTACCGCGAGCCGCTGTGCCTGCTCACCCGGCAGGCGGCCGCGGCGCTGCGCCGCGTTCAGGACGCCGCGCTGGCCGGTGGGCACAGCCTCAAGGTGTACGACTGCTACCGCCCGCAGCCGGCGGTGGACGACTTCGTCGCCTGGTCGAAGCGCCCCGGTGAGCAGCAGACCAAGGCCGAGTTCTACCCGGACCTGGCCAAGAGTCGGCTCTTCGCCGACGGTTACATCGGCGCGCCCACCGCGCACAGCCGCGGCAGCACCCTGGACCTGACACTGGTCGACGAGCCCGCCGCCAGCCAACCTCCGTACCGGGTCGGGCAGCCGCTTGTCGCCTGCACCGCGCCGCGCGGGCAGCGCTTCGCCGACAACAGCATCGACATGGGTACGGGCTTCGACTGTTTCGACTCGCGGGCGCACACCGCCGACCCCCGCATCACCGGCACACCCCGGGACAACCGCCGGTTGTTGCAGCGACTGATGACCGACGCCGGGTTCGTCAACTACGACCGCGAGTGGTGGCACTACAGCCTGCGCGACGAGCCGTACCCGGACACGTTCTTCGCCGCCCCGGTCGCCCGCTCCTCGGTCGGCTGATCAGGTCCAATAGAGGATCCGGCAGGCTGGCACGCGGGCGGTCAGCTCGGTGGTGAACCAGTCGCGCAGGGCGGTCATCGTCTCCCGCGGGTAGACGTACTTCACCGCGCCGAACTTGCCGTGCTTGCGGCTGCGGGACTCCTCGTCCATCTCCAACCGGGTGCGCGGGTACCAGCCGAGCAGCACCTCCTTGCTGCCCGGGGTGAACCGGTGGGTGATCAGCTCGGCGGTCAGGTCCAGGTCCGGCACCCCGTCGACCGCCGCGCGGACCTGGTCGAGCAACTCGCCGTAGTGCTCCCGCCAGTCGGGCAGCGCGATGATCGGCGCGATGGTCAGCCCGACCGGGTAGCCGTCGAGGGCGAGCCGGCGCAGCGCGGCCAGCCGGTCCGGCACCCGGGCGGTGCCGCCCTCGAACCGACCGCTGACCGGGGCGCAGTTGACGCTGAAGCGGACCCGGGTCCGGCCGGCGTGTGGCAACCCGACGAAGGTGTCCACGTCGGCGTACTTGGTGGTCCAGCGCAACTGCACCGGCGCGTCCCAGTCGGCGAAGTGCTGCACCGCGCGCCGCCAACTGCCGGTCAGGTGCTCCAGGGCGAGCGGGTCGGTGTAGCAGGACGCCTCGAAGGTGGTGCCCTCGTCGGCGCGCCGCGCGTTGCGGCTGGTCACCGTCCCCCGCCCGGCGTACGCGGCCAGCCCGGCGAGGATGTCGTCGAGGTCCGCGTACACCCGGGTCACCGGTGGGCCGGACAGTGATCCGGCGAGGTAGCAGTACTGGCAGTGCGCCGGGCAACCCTCGGCCAGGTCGACCCGCCAGTCGGCGCTGGGCGCGATGGGTTGCAGGACGCGCCGCGAGGGTGGGCTCACCACGATCGCCATTGTCGACTTGGCCCGGGCGTAGGTCTCCCGGTCGGTCTGCCCGCGTACCCCGGTGAGCCGGTTGGCGCGCAGCTGTTCCACCTCGATGCCGAGTGCCCGCACCCGCTCGACGATGCGTTGGCCGTGCGGGTGGTCGAGCGCGGCGGGGGTGGCCACCACCCGGGTCGGGGTCCAGCGGCGTGCCGCCCGGGTCGGCGGCGCGAGGCCGGCCAGGTCGCGGGTCGGCACCCGCTCGCCGCTGGCGTCGTGCGGCGCGGCGGGCACGTCCACGGCCAGCGGCTGGTCGACGTCGACGGCGTCCGGGCTGGTCATCCGGCCGGGGTACCCGTTGCCGCAGGAATCCCACCCGATCGGCGGTCCGCGATTGACGCCGCCCAACCGGAGCGCATAACCTCTCATCTATCTGTAAACATTGTGAACAGATGCATCTCGACGCGGCGGCGCGCGTCCCGACCGAAGGGGACGATCAGGTGATCGCAGAACTCTCCTCCCGTACCAGACAGATCCTGTCGTTGTTCGTCGCCCTGGTCGTCGCGTTGACCGCAGGTCTCGCGGTCAACGCCTCGCGTCTCGCCCAGGCCGCGCCGACGTTCAAGGTCCTGGCCTTCTACAACGGCACCTGGGACGCCGCGCACATCGACTTCGTCAAGGACGCCCGGGCCTGGTTCCCGCAGGCCGCCGCCCAGTACGGCTTCTCCTGGGAGGCCACCAACAACTGGGGCCTGCTGAACACCGCCAACCTGGCCCAGTACAAGGTCGTGATGTTCCTCGACGACGCACCGCCCACCGCGCAGCGGGCCGCGTTCCAGCAGTACATGCAGAACGGCGGGGCGTGGCTGGGCTTCCACGTCAGCGCGTGGACCGACAACCCGTCGAGCTGGAGCTGGTACTACAACACCTTCCTCGGCACCGGCTCGTTCCAGACGAACACCTGGGGACCCACCCGGGTCACCATGCGCGCCGACAACCGCACCCACGCCGCCACCCGCAACCTCCCGGCGACGTTCCCGTCGTCGATCAGCGAGTGGTACTCCTGGAGCAACGACCTGCGGCAGAACCCCAACATCGACATCCTCGCCTCGGTCGACCCGTCCAGCTTCCCGGTCGGCACCGACCCCAACCAGTCCTGGTACGGCGGCTACTACCCGCTCGTCTGGAGCAACCGGCAGTACAAGATGCTCTACGCCAACTTCGGCCACAACGCGATGAACTACAGCACCAACACCGGGCTGTCCTCCACCTTCGACAGCGCGCAACAGAACCAGCTGCTGATCGACGGACTGCACTGGCTCGCCGGCGTCGGCAGCGCCCCCCCGACCACGCCCCCGCCGTCCGACGGCATCTCACCGACCGCCTGGCACACCGCTGTCAACCGGGCCAGCGGCAAGTGCGTGGACGCGCGGGCCGCGGCCAGCGCGAACGGCACCGCCATCCAGCAGTACGCGTGCAACGGCAGCACCGCCCAGCAGTACCAGTTCGCGCCGACCAGCGGCGGGTACCTGCGGGTCAACAACCGCAACAACAGCGCCCAGGTGATCGACGTGACCGACCGGTCGACAGCCGACTCCGCGAAAATCCAGCTCTGGTCCTACAGCGGCGGCAACAACCAGCAATGGCGGGCCGAGTCCGAGGGTGGCGGCTACTACCGCCTGGTCAACCGCGGCAGCGGCAAGTGCCTCGACGTGCCGGGAGCCTCCACGGCGGACAGCGTCCAGCTCATCCAGTACACCTGCAACGGCACCGCGGCCCAGTCCTTCCGGCTGGTGCCGCAGTCCTAGCTCCACCGCCACGTCCCGTGCCGGGGTGAACCGCGACTCACCCCGGCCCGGGGCCGGCGGCGCGAGCGAACCGGGCGGAGGACGGCGTGCCCGGAGCAGAGGCTGTGCCAACCCCTGTGGTGCGGGCCCCTGTCGAGCTGCCCCGTGGGTGGGGCACGTCCGCTGCCGCCGGGGGCGGTGACTGTCTCTCCGTCCGAGCCCTCGCGCGCGGGCTTTCTACCGCGAGCACAGCCTCCGCACTGACGGGAGGACCATGTCGAGGGCGGCGTACCGGGTCAGTCGCGCGTTCCGCGACCTGCGGCGCCCTGGCTCACCGCGCGCGAACGAAGGCGGTGTCGCGGTCAGACCGCCGGTCGTCGTCGCGACACTGCCCCACCACCGGGGCAGCTCTACAGGACGTGTGGGTGGCGTCCGCCTCCAGGAGACCACGGCGAGCCGGTGGGGATATCCATTGCGGACGTGTCGCAGCCCTCCTACTCTCGTCGATGCAACGGCAACCGATCAACCCCGGAGGGAGTACGCCATGTCGCGACGCGTCCGCACCTATGCCCGCCGGTGCCTGCTCCCATTGCGGCGCAACGAGCCGGGGTGGCGCGACTGACGCCGACGCTGACGCGTCCGCCGGCCGCCCATCCCACCGGGATCGGGCGGCCCTTTCGTATCCGCGCACCGCCGCCGGCCGCCAAGTCTGATCATTAACGGTCACCGCACGACAGAAGGAGCCCATCATGGGATTCACCCCCCTCGCCGGTACCCGGGCGCCGGTCCGGGTCTGGACCGACCCGTACGCCATCGAGCCGCAGGCCGCCAAGCAGCTGCGCAACATCGGCGCGCTGCCCTGGGTGCAGGGTGTCGCCGTCATGCCCGACGTGCACTTCGGCAAGGGCGCCACGGTCGGCTCGGTGATCGCGATGCGGCAGGCCGTCTCGCCGGCCGCGGTCGGCGTCGACATCGGCTGCGGGATGTCGGCGGTACGCACCTCGCTGACCGCCGGCGACCTGCCGGACGACCTGGCCGGGCTGCGTTCCGCGATCGAGGCCACCATCCCGGTCGGCTTCGCCCAGCGCAAGGACTCGGTCGACACGCGTCGGATCCGGGGCCTGGAGCAGGCCGGCTGGGACGACTTCTGGAACCGGTTCGCCGGCCTGGACCGGCGGGTGGCGCAGCTGGAGACGCGGGCGCAGCGGCAGATCGGCACCCTCGGCGGGGGCAACCACTTCATCGAGGTCTGCCTGGAGCAGGGTGGCGCCGACGAGGGACGGGTCTGGCTGATGCTGCACTCCGGGTCGCGGAACATCGGCAAGGAGCTGGCCGAGCGGCACATCGGGGTGGCCCGGGGGCTGCCGCACAACGTCGACCTTCCGGACCGGGACCTGGCTGTCTTCCTCACCGGGACGCCGGAGATGGACGCGTACCGGCGGGATCTGTGGTGGGCGCAGGAGTACGCGCGGCGCAACCGGGCGGTCATGCTGGCACTCCTGTGCGGCGTGGTGCGTGAGCACTTCCCGCAGGTCAGCTACGACGAGTCCATTTCATGTCACCACAACTACGTCTCCGAGGAGAACTACGGAGGGGTGGACGTGCTGGTGACCCGCAAGGGCGCCATCCGGGCCGGCCGGGGCGACCTGGGCATCATTCCCGGATCGATGGGCACCGGGTCGTACATCGTGCGGGGGCGGGGAAACCCGGACGCGTACTGCTCGGCGTCGCACGGGGCGGGGCGTCGGATGTCTCGGGCGCAGGCCAAGCGGACGTTCAGCACCGAGGACCTGGCCGAGCAGACCGCCGGGGTGGAGTGCCGCAAGGACGCCGGGGTGGTCGACGAGATCCCCGGCGCGTACAAGGACATCACCGAGGTGATGGCCCAGCAGGAGGACCTGGTCGAGGTGGTCGCGCACCTCAAGCAGGTGGTCTGCGTGAAGGGCTGAGAGACCGCGCGGGCCGGATGACCGGCCCGCGCGGCGCCGTCTCAGAAGCCGACGAAGACCCGGCGCAGGTCGTCGAGGGTCACCGCCCCGGTCACCCGCACCCCGTCGGGGGTGTACTGGGGGCCCAGCCGTCCGGTGGCCAGCCGCAGCCACGCCTCGGCCGGGGCCACCAGCTCCCCGTCGGGACGCTCCGGCGCGTCGACGACCTCGACCTTCTCGCCCAGCCGCAGCCCGAACGTCCGCTCCGGCGCGTGCAGGCGGACCAGCAGGGTGGCTTCCCGCCCGGCCAACTCCTGCGGCCGGCTGGTCCAGGACAGCATGCCGCCGACCTGGTCGAGCAGCAGCGCCACCGCCCCCGGCGTCACCGCCGCGAACCTGTTGAACGCCACCTCGGCGTCCCACTGGTGCAGGGCGAACTCGCTGAGCCGGAACCGGGCCGCGGTGGCCACGTCTACCGGCTCCGGCAGGAAGCCGAGGTTGATCCGCATCGAGGCCCGGGTCTCGGCGTCCAGCGCCTCGTACGCCTCGACCAGCCGTTCGTTGCTGGCGAGGAAGCCGGCGGCGTGCTCGGCGGGGGGCATCGCGTCCCAGCGTGCCCAGACGCCCCGGTTGAAGTCCCCGTCCGGGCCGGGCGCACCGGTGCGGGCGGCGTCCAGCGTCGCCAGGTTGATCTCGGCGCCGCTGCCCAGGTGGCTCAGCACCTGGGACACCTGCCACTCGCTGGCCCCCGACGGCTGGAGCAGGTCGTCTTCCTTGAGGTCCCGTACGAGGGCGGCAAGCTCCTCGTGGCCCGCTCGCAGAGCTGTGATGATCTGGTCAGCAGCTGTCGACATGAATCTCCTCAAACGGGTTTTCAATGATGATCCGGACGTTACCGGACGTTACCGCCGGCCAGCGCATTCCACGGTCGGGGCGCACCGGCCGGCGGCCGCGTCGGTCAGCTCAACCCATGTGCACGGTGTTGCCGGTCGGGATGTCCTCCTTGCGGACCTTCACCAGGACCAGGGTGGCCAGTCCGGCGAGCACGATCAGCGCGGCGCCCCAGGCGAAGGCCACCCGGTACCCGTGTACCAGCGCCTCCACCTGGTTGACCGGGTTCGGCGCCCGGCCGACCAGGTAGGCGGCGACCGCGCTGGTGTAGAAGGTGTTCAGCAACGCGGTACCGAGCGAACCACCGATCTGCTGGGTGGCGTTGAGCGTCGCGCTGGCCGCGCCAGCGTCGTGCTCCGGCACCCCGACCAGGGCGAGGCTGGACAGCGGGACGAAGGTGAAGCCCAGCCCCAGGCCCAGGATGACCTGCGCGGGCAGCAGGTGGGTGAGGAACGAGGTGTCCACGTCGATCTGGGTCAGCACCAGCATGCCCACGGCGGCGAGCGCCGCACCGGCGACCATCAGCGGCTTGGCACCCAACCGGGGCATCAGCTGGCTGGCGCCACCCGCGGCGATCAGCACACCGGCGGTGACCGGCAGTGACGCGAGGCCGGCTTCGAGGGGCTTGTACTGCAGCACCACCTGGAAGTAGAAGGTCAGGAAGAGGAACGCCCCGAACAGGCCGGCGCCGATCAGCGTCGAGGTGAGGAACGCCCCGCCCCGGTTGCGGTCCAGGACGATCCGCAGCGGCAGCAGCGGGTGGCTGGAGCCCAGCTCGATCACCACGAAGGCGGCGAGCAGCACCACGCCCGCGGCGATGAAACCGAGCGTCGCGGTGGCGTCCCAGCCATCCTCGGCGGCCTTGGTGAAGCCGTAGACCAGGGAGACCAGGCCGGCGGTCACCACGACCGCACCGGGTACGTCGTAGCGGGTGTTGCCGTGGGCCCGGCTCTCTGGCACCAGCGGGAGCGCGAAGGCGATGGCGATTGCGGCGACCGGGATGTTGACCAGCAGGCACCAGCGCCAGTTCGCGTACTCGGTGAGCACCCCGCCGAGCAGCAGGCCGACGGCCGATCCACCGCCGGCGATCGCGCCGTACACGGCGAAGGCCTTGGCCCGCTCGGTGGCCTCGGTGAAGAGCACGGTGAGCAGCGCCAGCGCGGCCGGGGCGAGCAGCGCGCCGAAGGCACCCTGCAACGCGCGGGCGGCGAAGAGCATCTCACCGGTGGTGGCCAGACCGCCCAGGGCGGAGGCGAGCGCGAAACCGGTCATGCCGACGATGAAGGTGCGCTTGCGCCCCCAGTAGTCGGCGATGCGACCGCCGAGCAGCAGCAGACCACCGAAGGCCAGCGTGTAGGCGGTGATCACCCACTGCCGGTTCGCGTCGGTGATCCCCAGGTCGGCCTGGGCCTTCGGCAGCGCGATGTTCACGATGGTGGCGTCCAGGACGACCATCAGCTGTGAGACCGCGATGACCGCCAACGCGATCCAGCGCCGCGGATGCGGTGCGCCAGTCGACGGCCCGGCGTTGGGCGCGCCGGGCGTGGTCGAGGTGGTTCCGGGCATGGTGAAGCCTTCCGTGTTGCGAATATTCGGTGAGTCAGGCCGGAGACGGACGGTGGTGCTGATAGCGGAGCACCGGGATCAGCACCTGGTCGACGACCTGGGTGAGGAACGCGTCATCGGCGGGTAGGCCGTGCGCGACGATGCGGGACATGGTGAGCGCGGGCGCCAGGTCGTGGAACAACTCCCGTTCCCCGGCCTCCGGCGGGATCTCCCCGCGGGCGGCGGCCCGGACCAGGACGGCGGTGCTGGCCACCCGCCCGGCCGGGAGCACCTGGTGACGCACCAGGCGTTCCAGCTCGGGGTTGGTCCGCATGGCGAAGGTCAACGCCTGCATCAGGTCACAGTCGGCCGTGCAGATCGCGGCCGTGGCCCGCAGCAACTCGATGAGGTCCCCGCGGAGCGAGCCGGTGTCGGGTGGGTTGTGCACATCCACGTGCCGGTCGCGCAGGGCGGCGACGACCAGCTCTGCCTTGCCGTCCCAGCGCCGGTAGATGGTGGCCTTGCTGACGTGCGCACGGGCGGCGATGGCGTCGATGGTCATCCGGTCGTAGCCGACCTCACGCAGGGTGTCGATGACGACGGTGAACAGGTCGCCGTCGGTGCACCGCGGACCCCGGGCCGCCGGTACCCCGGCGCCCGCGCCTACCTGCTGACCACCCAGCATCCGACCCCCCGCGAAACGATGTCGTACTGACCCTAGTTCGCGGCTGACTGATCGTGCAGGGTTTCGTGAGTTGCCTCGCACCGAGTCAACGAAACGATTACGTTTCCAGCCGGAGTTCGGCGGGTGAACGGGGTGGTCAGCGACCGGGGGCGAGGACCACCGGCACGGCCATCATGTTGATCCGGGTGCCGTCCCGGGCGGACACCTCGTACACCTCGATCGTGCCCTTCTGTTCGCGGACCGCGCGCCAGCCGAGCACCACCCGGTAGCCACCCCGGCAGCCGCTGCCGCAACTGGCGGTGCCGAAACCGGTGGCCACCTCCCGGCCGGCGGCGTCCAGGACCCGGACACTCACCGTGGCCTCGAACACGGTGGCGGTGCCCGTGACGACGAGCGGGGCGGCAACGCGCTCGCCGGGGATCGGGCCGGTGACCACGATCGGTGGCAGCAGGTCCGCGTAGTCCGCCCGTTCGGCCGGGCCCGCGCCGTCGAGGCGGACCTGCCGCACGCTGGGAAACTGGGTGAGCGTCCACACCACCTGCGCCTCGCGCAGTCGGCGGGTGGCCGGATCGCCGACGGACGGTACCCGCAGCGTCGCCACGCCGTCGACGATGCGGGTGACCTCGACGCCCGCCGGAAGCAGGGTGGTCATCCCGGTGGCGGCCTCGGCGGCGGTCGGCCCGGCGGCCAGCTCGGTGAGCGCCAGCCGGGACGTCGCGACAGTTGCCGGCCGGGTACGCCGAGTCGGCACGAGCAGCCCGTCGCGGACGTACCACAGCTCGATGGTCACCGGATCCGGCCGGCGCGTGCCGACGGACGCCGCCGCCGACGGACTCGGTGGTCGGCCGGCGGGTGACGGCGTCGGCTCCACGGCCGGGGTCGGGGTGGTTTCCGGGCGGTCGATGGGCGCGGCGCTCGTCGGCGGCGCGGTGGGCGCCGGGCCGAGATCACCGGAGCGGGGCGTGCCGCAGCCGCCGAGCAGGAGGGCCGCGACGAGCACCGGTACGCCCAGCCCGACCCTGCCGTGCCGGCTCATGCCACACCGCCCGCCGTGCCGGCGGGAGCGTCAGTGGGCAGCTCCAGCCGGAACCGGGTGCCCTCGCCCGGTTCGCTGCGCACGCTCAGCGCGCCGCCGAGCAGATCGGCGTGTTCTCGCGCGATGGCCAGCCCGAGCCCACTGCCCGGCGCGGAGCGGGACCTGTCGACCTGGTGGAACCTGTCGAACACGCGGGGCAGATGCTCGGCCGGGATGCCCGGCCCCTGGTCGCTGACCTCGAAGACGACAAGGGCGCCCGCCCCCGCCACGCTGGCCGTGATCTCCCCACCGCCGTGCTCGACCGCGTTGGCGACCAGGTTGGCCAGCACCCGCTCCAGCCGACGCCTGTCGGTGCGCACCACGACCGGGTCACCGGTGACCCGCACCCTCGGCGACCAGCCACGCGTCACGACGATGCCGTGCAGCAGCGCCAACGCGTCGACCGGCCGGACGGCCAGCTGCTCCCGCCCGGTGTCCAGCCGGGAGATCTCCATCAGGTCCTCAACCAGCCGGCGCAGCCGGACCACGTCGCCGACCAGCAGCCGGGCGGCCGGCCGGGCGTCGTCGGGCAACTCGTCCAGGTGCTCGCGCAGCAGCGACGCCGCCGCCACCAACGCGGTCACCGGGGTACGCAGCTCGTGCGCGACATCGGCGGTGAACCGCCGCTCGCGGGCCTGCGCGGCCGACAGCGCCGCGATCTTCGACTCCAGCGCCTCGGCCATCTCGTTGAACGTCGCCGCCCAGACGCTGAACTCGTCGCGCCCGCGTACCGGCAGGCGGGTGGCGAGCAGGCCCTCGGTGAGGGCCCGCGCGGCCCGGCTGGCCCGGCCCACCGGCTCCAACGTGCGACGGGCCAGCGCGTGACCCACCGCGGCGGCGAGCAACACCACGAGCACCCAACCGGCCACCAGCGCGGTGCGCAGCTGACCCAGGTCGGTGGCGACGTCGTCCTCCACGGTGAGGACGTACAGCTCGGCGGTGGAGCCGGGAATGCGCCCGCCGATCACCAGTAGTCGAGGACGCTGCGCCGGCGCGGAGCGCTGATAGCCGAGCCGCCCGCCCGCGACGACGGCCCGTAACGGGGTGCTCAGCACCGGGGCGTACGCGGGGTGCGAGGCACGGGTCGGGCCGTCGACGAGCACCACGTGCCGACCGCTGGCCTCGAAGCTGGTGAGCAGTTCGGCGCTGCGCTGCTCGGTCAGCGGCAGGAACTGCCCGGCGAGGACGAGTTGGTAGCGGGCGTCGGCGGCGGCCTCGTGCAGCGACGCGTCCAACCAGGACTGCCGCAGCAGCAGCCCGGTCCCGCCGGCGAGCAGCCCCGCCGAGACTCCGGCGACCAGGACGAAGGCGATCGTCAGCCGGCGTCGCAGGCGGCCGGGTCGCACCCCGCGTCCGGCCATCGCCGACCCCCGTCAGCCCGTGGACAGCTTGTAGCCGGCGCCGCGCACGGTCCGGATCAGCCGTGGCTGCGCCGGGTCGGCCTCGATCTTGGCGCGGAGCCGCTGCACGGCCACGTCGACCAGTCGGGAGTCGCCGAGGAAGTCGTGGTTCCAGACCAGGTCCAGCAGCAGTTGTCGGGTGAAGACCTGGCCGGGTCGGCGAGCCAGTTCCAGTAACAGGCGGAACTCGGTGGAGGTCAACGCCACCTCCCGGCCGTGCTGGCGGACCACGAAGGCGCCCGGGTCGATCTCCAGGCCGTCGACCTCGATGACTGTCGACGGGGACGGCACGTTCACCCGGCGCAGTACCGAGCGGACCCGGGCCACCAACTCGGGCAGGTCGAAGGGCTTGCGTAGATAGTCGTCCGCGCCGCACTCAAGCCCGACCACCACGTCGATGGTGTCGGTGCGCGCGGTCAGCATCAGGATCGGCACCTGACTGGTCCGCCGGATCTCCCGGCAGACCTCCAGACCGTCCAGGCCCGGCAGCATGATGTCGAGCACGATGAGGTCGACCGGGTGAGCGCGGAACGCGGCCAGGGCCTGCCGCCCGTCGACCGCGGTGTCGACCCGGAAACCGGCGCGGCGCAGACCGAGGGCGGTGACCTCCCGGATCGAGAAGTCGTCCTCGACCACCAACACGCGGCCCTCCATCACCCGAGGGTAGACCCGGCGCCACGGTGCGTAGCCCTGGCGGAACGGCCGACATCGACGGCCGGCCGGCCCCCTGCCGGGCGCCGTCCAACCGCTACCGTCAGGTGCCTTCGGCACCCCTGAACCAGCTGACACGAAAGGGCACGACGTGAAACGTCATGGCTGCGTGATTCGACTCCGCCCCGAGCAGCGGGAAACCTACCTGCGGTTGCACGCCGCCGTCTGGCCGAGCGTCGAGAAGACGCTGCGCGAGGCGAACTTCCGCAACTACACCATCTTCCTCCACGACGACCTGCTCTTCGGCTACTACGAGTACGTCGGCGACGACTACGAGGCCGACCTGCGGCTGATCGCCGCCGACCCGCAGACGCAGGAGTGGTGGAAGCTGACCGACCCGTGTCAGGAGTCGATCGCCGAGCCCGGCTCGGGGGACTGGTGGGCCCCGATGCGCGAGATCTGGCACCTGACCGACGAGGCCTAGTCCGCGGAGCACCCGGCAGTGTCGATCATGGAGTTGTGGTGCCGGACGTGGCGACGAATATCCGTTCTGTCGCCCACCACAGCTCCATGATCGACGAGGTGGGAAAGGTGGCGGCTCGGTTGAGGGGGCGACGGTGACCGACGGTGGGAGCAGGGGCGGTGCCGACAGGCGCGAGCGCGGGACGACGCCGCAGCGCCGCACCAGCGTCGGGGTAGGCGTCACACTCGTGCTGTTGGCGGTCCCGCTACTGCTGATCCTGTGCCTGTCGGGCCTGGCGCTCGTCCTGGCCATGGCTCCGTCCGAGCCGTGCCGGCCCCCATTCGTGCAGGATCCGTCGGAGTGCGGGCCCGAGCCGTTGACGTTGTTCCCGACGGCGTTGCTGGCCGGCGGCTACGGCGCGGCCGCCGTCGTCCTGACCCTTCGAGCCAGCCTGCCGCCCTGGGTGCGCATCGGCGCCCTGTGCGTGGCGCCGGTGGCCGCCGTCCCACTGCTCTGGGCGCTGTTCGGCTAGCGTGCCGTCGGCTGCCGGCCCGCCGAGCTGCGAGAATCGGTGGTCGGGCTCGTCTCACGCCGAGGTCGAAAATCGTCGACAAAAATTTTGGGCGTGCTGTCGATTGGGACCGGTTCAGTTCGTAGCCCTGGTGAGAGCCCGGCATCGCGACGGGCCGCACCCCACTGGAGGGCACGATGACCGCCACTGCCAACACGACCCGCGCCACCACCTCGACCGTCGGTGCGCTGATCCGGACCGGCGCCGTCGCCGCGCTCGCCGCGAGCGCCGCCACCATGGCCGTCGCCGCCGTCGGCCAGCTGGCCGGGGTCAGCCTCGATGTGGGCGGCACCCCGATCCCCGTCACGGGGTTCGGCGTGCTGACCGCCGCCTTCTCGCTGATCGGCGTGATCATCGCCGCGCTGCTGGCGCGTTTCGCCAGGCGCCCGCGGCGCACGTTCGTCCGCACGACTGTGGTGCTGACGGTCCTGTCAGTGGTGCCGGACGTGATCGTCGACGCCGGGACGGCCACCAAGACGTTGCTGATGCTCACCCACCTGGTCGCGGCCGCGATCGTGATCCCCGCTGTCGCGCGCCGCCTGGCCGCCTGACCTGTCGCCATCCCACCATCGAGCTACCGGAGGATCATCATGAAGCAGTACCTGCTGTCCGTGCACTTCGTCGAGGGCGCGCCGACGCCGTCCGACGAGGAGACGCAGACCATGTTCAGGGAGACCGGTCGGATCAACGACGACATGCAGGCCGCGGGCGCCTGGGTCTTCGCCGGAGGGCTCACGTCACCGGACAGCGCCACAGTCGTCCGGGTCGAGAACGGCGCCACCGCCATGAGCGATGGGCCGTTCGCCGAGACCAAGGAGCACATCGCCGGGTTCTGGGTCATCAAGTGCGCGGACCTGGACGCGGCGCTGGCCTGGGCCGAGAGGTGCGCGGCGGCCTGCGGTCCGGTCGAGGTGCGTCCCTTCGACGACCTGTCCCAGGCCTGACCAGGAGCCGGTCACCCGACATGGACCTGGCGAGCATCTACCGCGCGGAGTACGGCCGCTGCGTCGCCACGCTGGCCCGCCTCCTCGGTGACATCAACCTCGCCGAGGAGGCGGTCCAGGACGCCTTCACCACCGCGCTGCAGAAGTGGCAGACCCTGCCGCCGAACCCGGGCGCCTGGATCGTGACCACCGCGCGCAACCGGGCTGTCGACCGGCTTCGCCGGGAGTCGACCCGCGAGGCCCGGCACGCCCAGGCCCTGCTGCTGCATCACCAGGACGAGCCCCGGGAGGTGGGACCGGTGAAGGACGACCAGCTGCGACTCATCTTCACCTGCTGTCACCCGGCGCTCGCCCCGGACGCGCGGACGGCCCTCACGCTGCGCCTGCTCGGCGGCCTCGACGTGCCGGAGATCGCCCGTGCCTATCTGGTCCAGGAGGCGACCGTCGCCCAGCGGATCGTGCGCGCCAAGAAGAAGATCCGCGATGCCGCCATCCCCTACCGGGTGCCCGCCGAACACGAGCTGCCGGACCGACTGCCGCCCGTGCTCACCGTGCTCTACCTGATGTTCAACGAGGGCTACGCGTCCACCGCCGGTCCGCTGATCAGAACGGACCTGTGCGCCGAGGCGATCCGGCTCGCCCGCGAACTCGCCGCGTTGATGCCCGACGAGCCCGAGGTCCTGGGCCTGCTCGCCCTGCTGTTGCTGACCGAGGCGCGCCGCCCGGCCCGGCTCGACCCGGACGGCGAGCTGGTGCTGCTGGCCGACCAGGACCGGTCACTGTGGAACCTGTCGCTCATCGCCGAGGGTCACGACCTGGTCCGCCGTTGCCTGCGCCGCAACCGGCCCGGCCCGTACCAGATCCAGGCCGCGATCAGCGCGGTGCACACCGACGGCGCGGCCACCGACTGGCCACAGGTCCTGGCACTGTACGACCAGCTCCTCGCGTTCGCGCCAACCCCGGTCGTGGCGCTCAACCGTGCCGTCGCCGTCGCCGAGGTGCACGGACCGGCGGTGGCCCTCGCCGCGCTGGAGGGCGTCGACCTTCCGGGCTACCACCGGCTGCCCGCCACCCGGGCCGAACTGCTCGCCCGACTCGGACGGGACGACGAGGCCCGAGCCGCCTACGACCAGGCCGCTGCCCTGGCCACCAACGAGACCGAGCGGGCCTACCTGCAGGCCCGTCGCACCGAACTCACACGTGAATGGAGAGCATCATGACTGCCACCTACACCATCGACGTCTTTTCCAGCCTCGACGGCTTCGGCAGCACCAGCGGAAACTGGGGCGGGTACTGGGACAAGCAAGGCCCCGAACTGCTCGCGCATCGGCTGTCCGCGTACAACGTGGAGCAGCGCATGGTTTTCGGGGCCGGCACGTACCGGATCTTCGCGCAGATGCTGGCCGCGAGCACCGATGAGTCCGATGTCCGCGACGCCTGGGTGACCCAGATGAGGGACCTCCCGGCGACAGTGGTGTCGAACACCCTGCAAGGCCCCCTCGACTGGCCGGACGCGACAGTGGCGCGCGGCGATGCCGTGGACGTCGTCGCCCGGCTCAAGGAGGAATCCGACGTGCCGCTGCGATCGCACGGCAGCCTGTCGTTGAACCGGGCGCTGCTGACCGCTGGGTTGGTCGACCTCGTCCAGGTGACCCTCTTCCCGGTGATCACCGGACAGACCGGCACCGAGCCGATCTTCCAGGGCGCGGCCGACTTCGACCTGGAGCTGATCGAGAGCCGAACCCTCGATGGCCGCACCCTGGAACTCGTCTACCGGCCCACCCCGCACGTCTGAGCCGTCCCGGCACGCCATGCCCCGCTCCGGCGACGGACGCGTCTGCCGGGACGACTCGACGTCCGGCTCCGATCACCACTGGTGGGCGACGTCGAGCACCACCCGGCTGTGCGTGCCGGGGCCGGCGAGCACGAGCACGCGGAACGGCAACCGCGCCCGTACGCCGACGGCAAATGTGCTGTAGCCCTCGAAGCTGCCGCCGTAGACCACGTCGCGCAGTGTCGGGTAGCGCAGCACGTTCGTCACGTGCTCGCCGACCGCGTAGGGCACGGTGCCCAGGTGGTCGTCGTCGTACGCCGGAGCCCGCAGCGAGATCCGCAACAGCGCGCCCCCGGCGGTGTACGGCGACAGCGCCAGGCCTTCGCCCTCGGTCCACGTCTCGCCGTAGCCGATGGCGTAGCCGTCGACCGGCCCGGCGAACTCGAACACCACCCGGTCATAGCAGTCGTGCCGTCCGGTCCGGACGTCGACCAGTGGGGCGTCGCTGAGCGCGCCGGCCGACTTCTCCGCGCTGCCCCAGGTGATCCCGCAGTACGGCGACCCGGTCGTGGTGCCCGCCGCGGTGCTGCTGCCCGCGCTGGCGACCAGCCCGGCGAGGACGACCACCAGTGTCGTCAGTGCGCTCCTGATTTTCATTGTGGGTTCTCCGTTCGGTATCGGGGTCACGTCGCGGCGTTGCTGCCGGTGACCCTCTGCGGTCAGCGTCGTCCTGCCCCGGCACGGGCGCTTCGCCGCGGCGTAACCGCTGGGTAACAGCCTTCACGTCACCGGTATGACGCTTCCGCTATGCCGAACATCGACCGCGGTCTCATTGATATCCACGGGTATCAATGAGTCGGCGGTCGTGGTCGCCGGCCGACCGCAGGGGAGTGCGTGATGTTCCGACGACAAGTGCGACGGACGGCGCTGGCCATGCTGGTGGCCGTGCTGGCGGCGGCCGGGATGCAGCTTGCCACCGGTGCGCCGGCCGCCGCGGTACGGACCGTCTACTACGACGCGAGCCGGACCGGCGAGTTCCGTACCAACTTCGACCAGGCGGCGCAGATCTGGAACAGTCGGGTCAGCACCGTCCGACTCCTGGCCAGCACCCCGGCGCCGTGTCGCAACGCGAACCCCAGCGCGGCCGAGGCGAGCCGGGTGAACTCGCTGTTCGCCGGCGCCCTGGCCGCGCCGGTCAGCACGACGTACACCTGGAACGGCGCCTCGGACATCGCCCGCCGGTGGTCGGCGGCCGGCCGGCCACCGAGAACTACCCCTTCATGGTGTACGTCTCCGGCTGCACCGGTGCCAGGTAAACGGGGTGTGGAACCTGATCGGGGCGACGAGTCGGGCCGGCGACAACAACTCCACCTGTGCCACCGGGCCGTCCATCTACGTCGACCTGCCGTCGATCCGCTCGTGGATCTCCACCCAGGTCGGTGGCCTGCCGGTCTGACCACCAGCGACATCGAGGGCGAGAGCGAGCGTCAGACGCCCCCGCCCCGGTGTCACCCACGCCATCCCACGATGCGGTACGGTGCGTGCATATTCGGCACATCGGAGGTGGCTTCATGCCTGCCGTCGTCGTCCTCGCGCTGACCCTCGCCCTCGCGCCCGCGCCGTCCCCGTCGGCCACCTCGGATCCGCTCGGTGACATCATCGGTGGCGTCGGCCAGCTCGTCGACGACCTGCTCCCCGGCGACACGCCGAGCACCGCTCCCGCGCCGAGCGTCACGCCCACCGGGCCGTCCACGCCGAGTCGGCCACCGGTCGCCGGTCAGCCCAGCCCGGTGGAGCCCGTGGCGATCCCCGTGCCCGCCGCCTCGGCGGGCGGTGTCCCAGCACCCGCCGCCCCCGATCCGCGCACCGCTGACGAGGGCACCGGCACCCGCGAGGCCGCCGTGCCGCAGCGCGACCGCGACACCCCCGCACCGACCGCCGCGCCGGTGCTCGCCAACCCCACCCGCGACGCCTGGCCACCCGTGTCGTACCTGTTGGTGGTGGCGGTCCTCGCGGTGCTGGCACTGCTGCTCCTGCGCCGCCGGGCCCCGGTCCCCGCCGCCACGCGGACGCCCGACCCCGGGCCCGCACCGGATTCCGGCCTGGCGCCCGACCCCGAGCCGGTGCCGGACAACGTCAGCCGGTTACCGACCAGCCTCAACGCCATCTACGAGATGGGCCGGCTGGACGAGCGACTCGAACAGGAGCGCCGCCGGCGAACCTGAGGTCACCGCGTCGGTCTCAGGCTCCCGAGTAGGCGCCCTCCCGCCGGGGGATCGCGTCGTCGTACGCCCCGACCGGCCCGCTGTAGCGAGTCGTGCCCTTCGGGTACGGCCAGGCGTTCGCGGCGCAGCCGTGCAGGCCCAACGTCTGCTGCTGCATCACCGGCGCCGGCCGGCCCCGCCCGGGGCACCGCTCGTGGCCGTACCCGAGTTTGTGCCCCACCTCGTGGTTGACCATGTACTGCCGGTAGATGTCCAGGCTCGCGCCGTAACCCGGCACCCCCTTGACCCAGCGCGCCACGTTGAGCACCACCCGGCCACCGTTGCGGCAGGAGGTGTAGGCGTCCGGCACGTCCTGGCAGAGGGTGTCGCGGGTGCCGGGAGTCGCCAGGTAGATGGTGAAGTCGGTCGGTTCGCCGGCACCGACGCGGCGCAGCCGCCACGCCCCGCCCGCCGTCCACCCGCGCCTGTCGTTCAACGTCGTGGTGATCGCCGTGGCGATGTCCTTCGCCGGCAGGCCCCGGATGTCGCGCTCCACGGCGACCCGGTAGCGCAGCAACCGGCCGGCCGTCGCGCGTCCGGGCGTTGTCTCGCCGGGCGCCACCGACCAGCGGTTACCGCCGGTGGCGGGGTAGCTGACCGGGATGACGGGCACGGAACTGGGTCGGACCGTGACGGCTGCGGTCGGCCGGCCGGTGGGTGTCGCCGGTCCGCTGACCAGCGGACCGGCGGCGACCGGGTCGGTGGTGGGTTGCCCGGCGGCCGGCAGGCCGCATCCGGTGAGCAGCGCCACCACCAGCAGCGACGCCATCGAGGCGGGACCCGGGCGGCGGGTAACCTTCGTCGACATGTATCTCCCCTCGCGCGTCGCTCGGCGGCGGCGCGGAGGAGAAGACGGGTGACCGTGGCGAAAAGTTGATGTGACCCAGGGCTCAACCTTTTCCCGGCCTCGCCCGTCTCTAGCTCTGTGGCACGGAGAGGGTTCGCGGTGGCGCGGGGTGACGCGGATTTCGTCGAGTTCGCGCGGGCGGCGTCCGCGCGACTGGTGCACGCCGCGTTCCTGATGACCGGCAACCACCACCAGGCCGAGGACGCCGCGCAGACCGCGTTGGTCCGCACCTACGCGTCGTGGTCGCGGATCCACGACGACGACGCCTACGGCTATGCCCGCCGCACGCTTGTCAACCATCTCGTGGACGGGTGGCGACGGCCGATGCGGGAGTACCCGACCGACGAGATGCCGGAGCGGCGACGTGGCGACGTGGCCGACGACATGGCCGATGACGTGGCCACCCGACGCTGGTTGATCGCCATCCTCGGTGCGCTCAGCCCTCGGGAGCGCGCCATCGTCGTCCTGCGCTACTACTTCGACCTGCCGGAGGCGCAGGTGGCCCGGGAACTCTCCGTATCCGTCGGCACCGTCAAGAGCACCAGCTCGCGGGCCCTGGAGAAGTTGCGCAGCGCCGCGCCGCGTACGGCCGATGAGGAGGCGCGCCGATGAGCGAGCTGGAACGACTCCGCCACGCCATGCGGGCGACCGAGCGTCCCGACGCGGTGCTCGACCTGGCCGCCGTGCTGCGCGAGGGACGTCGGTTGCGGACCCGTCGGCGCGTCGCCGGAGCCGGGGCGGCGACGCTCGCGACCGGCCTGGCCGCCGTGGTCGTCGTGGTGGCGGTCGGCGCCTCGGGGCCGGGCGATCCGGCGCCGACCGAGCGCCCCCCGCCGGTCGCCGTCGCTCCACCGCCGGTCGGTGTCTCGCCGACGGCGGGGAGCTCGCTGGACCCCACGCCACCGCCGACGCTGTCCCGCGACGAGCCGCCACCGAAGCCCCTGGGTCAGCTGGTGGACAGCGGGGTGCGGCACGGCACCGAGCGTCGGGTCTACTACTTCGTCCCGGTGTCCCTGCCGGGCGTACCCAAGGTGTCCATCGGCCTGGCCGCCGGCCGCCAGGCGGCGGGCGGCTCGTTGACCACGGACATCCTGGTCAACGACGTCGAGGGCAGCGACCGTCGCCCCGGGTTCCACCAGATCGGGTACGACGAGGGCTCAGGTGCTGCCGCCTCGGTGCCCACCTTCGGCTACTTCGTCGGCCCGGCCCAGCGGATCATCGGCACGGTCGACGGTCGGCAGGTCGATGCCCGCATGGCGCGATGGAGTGTCGACAAGCAGGTGCTGATCTTCTGGTTCGACCCGGCGCAGCTCACTCCGGGGGAGCGGCTGGACGGCATCATCGCCCGTGACGGCGGCGGCCGCCGGCTCTGACGCGCTGCCGGCGCTCAGGCCAGTCGACGCTCGATTGTCACCGTCGTCCCCTCGGCGGTGGAGACCAGCCGCACGTCGCCGTAGGCGTTCATCAGCAGCGCGCCGCGCCCGCGGTCCATCGCCGGCCGGCGGTCCCGCCAGGTGCCGAAGTCGCGCACCGAGATCCGGACCAGGTCGCCACCCACCTGGACGCGTACCCGCACCTCCGGACGGCTGGGCCGCTGCGCGTGCTCGACGGCGTTGTTCATGGCCTCGGAGCCGGCGAGCAGGAGATCTTCCAGCACGTCCGGGTCGACGTCCAGGTCGCCCAGCGTGCCGCGGACGTCCCGACGCATGGCCGCTGCCGAGGTGGGTGCGGACGGGTACGTCCACCCGACGTCCAGCAGGTCGCCCAGCCCGTCCGGGTCGGCCGGCGTCTCCGCGACCACTGACGCGTCGCGCACGGGTGGGACCGCCGGGGCCGACGGGAGGGGGCGGACCGGGGCGGATCGTGCCGACGGGGCGGTGACCGTCGCCGGGGCGCCGCCGCTGGCCGCCGCCGGAATACGGTCGCGGGCTCGGCGGATGCTGGCGCGGATCCGGGCGATCAACTCGGCCGCGGCGAACGGTTTCACCAGGTAGTCGTCGGCGCCCAGGCTCAGGCCCTCCACGCTGGCCTCCCCACCGGCACGGGCGGACAGCACCAGCACCGGCAGCGCCCGGGTCGTCGGGTCCGCCCGTAGCCGGCGCACCAGGTCGAAGCCGTTGAGCACCGGCATCATCACGTCGGTCAGGACCAGGTCCGGCAGGTCACGGTGGATCTCGTCGAGGGCCTGTCGGCCGTCGGTGACGGCCCGCACCCGCCAGCCCTGCCCGGTGAGCAGCCGGGTGAGGTACGCCCGCATGTCGGCGTTGTCGTCGGCGAGCAGGATCCGGGCTCCGGCCAGCTCGTCCGTGGCCGCCCCGGACGCGGGATCGGGCTCGGTCACCGCGTCGCCCGGTTCGGTGAGCCAGCCCATCGCCTCCTCGACGGCGGCGCGGGCCGCGTCCCCCCGCCCGTCCACCGTCGGACCGCTGACCGCTGTGCGGTGCGCGGCCGACCAGGGCAGCGTCACGGTGAAGCTGCTGCCGACGCCCACCTGGCTGGTCGCTCGAACGTCGCCGCCCTCCAGCCGGGCCAACTCGTGCACCAGAGCCAGGCCGATGCCCGTGCCCTCGTGACTGCGCGAGCGGGCGCCCCGCACCCGGTGGAAGCGTTCGAAGAGTTTCGGCAGGTCCCGTTCCGCGATGCCGATGCCGGTGTCCGTGACGGTGAGGCGCACCTCCTCGTCGTCGGCGTCGAGGGTGACCCGGATGCGGCCGATGAACGTGTACTTCAGGGCGTTGGAGAGCAGGTTCGTGACGATGCGTTCCCAGTTGACCGGGTCGACCGCGACCGGCCGGGGCAGCGGCGGGCAGCTCACCTCGAGGGTCAGCCCGGCCCGCTCGACGGCGGCCCGGAACACCCCGGCGAGCTCGGCGGTCAGCGCGGCCAGGTCGACCAGGCGGGCGTCACTGCGCGCGCGCCCGGCCTCCAGGCTGGAGAAGGTGAGCAGGCTGTTGACAAGGGTCAACAGTCGGGTGGCGTTACGCCAGCCGGTCTCCACCCGCTCCCGCTGCACCGCCGCGAGCGGAGCGGTGGCGTCGGTGAGGGCGTCGGTCAGCGGGCCGAGGATGAGGGTCAACGGGGTACGGAACTCGTGGCTGACGTTGGCGAAGAAGTCGGTCTTGACCCGGTCGAGTTCCGCCATCGCCTCGATGCGGCGTCGCTCCTCCTCGTACTCCTTGGCGTTGCGCAACGCCACGGAGATCTGCTGGGCGAGGAGCTGATGGAAGGACCTGTGCGCCTCGTCCAGCCCTCGGCTGGGGCTGACACCCACGAGCAGGACGCCGAGCGGCTGATCCTCGTCGGCGGAGGGCAGCGGCAGCGCCAGTGCGCTGCGGACCGGGTCGTCCCACGGGCCGGCGGGCAGCGGCAGCCGGTCGGCGACGTCGGTCACCTGGGTCGTGCGGCCCTCGACGGCGTCCGCCAGCCCCCAGGCGTACGCGGGCGGGCCCGGGTCGGTCAGCTCGACGGCGTCCGGCAGGGCCCCGGCGTGCCCCTGGTCGCCGCCGGTGCAGGCGACCCGTCGCAGCGCCGTGCCGTCGCGCAGGTAGATGGCGGCGAAGGGTACGTCCAGGGGATGGCCGTCGATCACGTCGATCAGCCGGGCGGCGGTGGCGTCCACGTCGACGGTGCGCCCGTCGCCGAGCACGGACAGGTCGCGCAGGAGACGGAGCCGGCGTTCACCGACCACCTGTTGGGTGACCTCGCTGCACACGGTCAGCACACCGACGGTACGGCCGTCGTCGTCGCGGGCCGGGGCGTGCGAGACGCTGAAGTACGCCTCCTCGCGGTAGCCGGCCCGCTCCAGCAGCAGTTGCAGCGCGGGGACCCAGCTGGCCACCCCGGTCGCCATGGCCTGCTCGATCAGTGGGGCGAGCACGTCCCAGCCCTCGGCCAGGGTGACCCGCACGTCGTCGCCGAGCGCGGCGGGGTGCTTGTCACCGATCAGCGCGGAGTACGCGTCGTTGTAGAGCTGGGAGAACTCGTCCCCCCAGAGCAGCAGCATGGGGTAGCGGGAGGAGAGCACCATCCGAACGGCGGCGCGCAGGCTCTGTGGCCATCCGCTGACCGGGCCGAGTGGCGTGTGGGCCCAGTCCAGCGCCGCCATCAGCCGGCCGGTGTCGCCGCCGCCGCTGAACAGGTCGATGCTGGGTCGTGTCACGCTCGACCCGGCCCCATCGCTAGCCCCCGTTCCGGGCCCGACGACCCCTGCTGGCGTTACCTACCCATCCTGGCACCTCTACTCACCTGTGCCGTCGCCGGTACCCACTGTCGAACCGGCGGCGGTTCGGGACGAACGACCGATGCTCAAGAAATAGATATCTGTAAGTGTCTCGGGTATCTCTCCAACCCCGAGGAGCCCCCCATGAGAGGCAGAACGCTGAGCGCGGGAACCGCGCTTGCCGTGTTCGCCGGGATGACGGTGACGCTGGCCGCCCAGCCGGTAGCCGCGTCGCCTACGACCACGATGACGGAGGCCCGGCCGATCGCCGCGGCCGCCGCCGCGTTGGCAGCACCGGACATCTCCGTCAGCAACGTCCAGGCCCACCTCACCCAGTTCAACAGCATCGCCGCCAGCAACGGCGGTAACCGCAGGGCCGGCTCGGCCGGCCACACCGCCTCACTCACCTACGTCAGGACCAAGCTCCAGGCGGCCGGCTACACCGTCAGCGAGCAGTACTGTTCCAACTGCACGTACCCCTCGAACAACCTGATCGCCGAGTGGCCGGGCGGCCCGACCGACCAGGTGGTCATGTTCGGCGCGCACCTGGACGGCGTCTCGGCCGGCCCCGGCATCAACGACAACGCCACCGGCTCGTCCACCCTGCTGGAGAACGCGCTGGTCCTGGCCGCGCAGAACCCGACCATGACCAAGCGGGTCCGGTTCGCCTGGTGGACCGACGAGGAGCAGGGCCTCAACGGCTCCCGGTTCTACGTCAACTCGCTCAACGCCACCCAGCGCGGCTACATCAAGGGCTACTACAACTTCGACATGGTCGGCTCGACAAACGGCGGCTACTTCATCAACCGGGTCACCTCGACCACTGCCGCGCCGCTGAAGGCGTACTGGGACTCCCTGGGTCTGCAACCGGAGGAGAACGTCGAGGGTCAGGGCCGCTCCGACGACTACTACTTCCAGCAGGCCGGCATCCCCACCTCGGGCTACGCCGCCGGCGCCAGCGCCCGCAAGACCAGCTCCCAGGCCGCCAAGTGGGGCGGCACCGCCAACTCGGCGTACGACCCGTGCTACCACAGGTCCTGTGACACCACCGCCAACGTCAGCGCCACAGTGCTGAACCGGGCGGCCGACGGTGTCGCGTACGCGCTGTGGCAGCTCGCCGTGAGCGGCGGCACCCCGGCCTGCGTCGGCGGTCAGGTGGTCGGCAACGGTGGCTTCGAGAGCGGCAACACGACGTGGACCGCGTCCTCCGGCGTGATCACCAACGCCAGCGGCCAGCCGGCCCGGACCGGGTCGTACAAGGCGTGGCTCAACGGGTACGGCAGCACCCGCACCGAGAGCCTGTACCAGTCGGTGACCGTGCCGGCCGGCTGTGCCACGTACACGCTGTCGTTCTGGCTGCACATCGACACCGCCGAAACCACCGGCTCCACGGCGTACGACCGGCTCGCCGTGCAGCTGGGTTCGACCACGCTGGCGACGTACTCGAACCTCAACGCCGCCTCCGGCTACGTGCAGCGCAGCCTCAACGTGGCCGGGTTCGCCGGGCAGACGGTGACACTGCGGTTCACCGGCACCGAGGACTCGTCGCTGCAGACCACCTTCGTGATCGACGACGTGACGTTGCAGGCGAGCTGAGCGCGTACCCGGGAAAGGGCCGCCACCGGTTCTTGCCGGTGGCGGCCCGTCGCGTCGTGGGTCAGGGGAGCTGGGGGTAGAGCGCGGCGACGCCGCCGGCCAGCCCGGCCTGCACCTGGCGGCTGAGGTCGTCGGCGAGGATCTCGTACGCGTCGGCCTCGATGCCGTCCACGCCGATCCGGGCGACCGCCGCCGGATCGGACTTCGGGCCGGTGATGTCGGCGGCCATGTCGGTGTCGAGGTAGCCGACGTGCAGGCCGGAGACCCGGACGCCCCGGTCGGCGAGTTGGACGCGCAGCACGTTTGTCATCGCCCACTCGGCGGACTTGGCGGCGCTGTAGGCCGCGTGGGTCGGGGAGCCGAACCAGGACAGCACGGAGAGCACGTTGAGGATGGTTCCGCCGCCGTTGCCGGCGATGACCGGCGCGAACGCCCGGATGGTCGACAGGGTGCCGATGTAGTGGGTCTCCAGCTCCAGCCGGACGAGGTCCAGGTCGCCGTCGAGGAGGTCGGTCCGGGTGTCGATGCCGGCGTTGTTGATCAACAGGTTCACGCCGCCGGCCAGCTCGGCGGCGGCGGCCACCGAGGCCGGGTCGGTGATGTCGAGGCGGACCGGCGTCACGCCGGGCAGGTCGACGCTGTCGGGATTGCGGGCGCCGGCGTAGACGGTGGCGCCCCGGGCGAGGAGTTCGGCGGCCAGGTGTCGGCCGAGGCCACGGTTGGCGCCGGTGACGAGGGCGGTGCTTCCAGCAATCTTCATGGCCGCCACGCTATCCGCCTGACTTCTGTCGATCAAAGTCAGCTATCTCACCGAGGTGGGCCGACCGGATCGGGAATACGACCCGGACGCGGCCACAGCCGGACCGGTGACGACTCGTATCCTTTCCGCGAACCTCCGTACGAGCCGAGATGGGAGACGGTGTGAGCAACCAGGCCGAAACGTTGGAATTCCAGGCCGAGGCGCGTCAGCTCCTCCAGTTGGTGGTCCACTCCATCTATTCGAACAAGGACGTCTTCCTGCGGGAACTCATCTCGAACGCGTCCGACGCACTGGACAAGCTCCGGCTGGCCACCCTCGTCGACAAGGACCTCGTCGCCGACACGGACGACCTGCACGTCGCCCTGGAGATCGACCGCGACGCCCGCACCCTCACCGTGCGGGACAACGGCATCGGGATGACCCGCGACGAGGTCGTCCAGCTGATCGGCACGATCGCCAAGTCGGGCACCGCCGAGCTGCTGCGCCAGCTGCGCGAGTCCGCCGACGCCCACGCCTCGCAGGACCTCATCGGCCAGTTCGGCGTCGGCTTCTACGCCGCGTTCATGGTCGCCGACCGGGTCACCCTGCTGACCCGCAAGGCCGGCGAGAGCGGCGGCACCCGGTGGGAGTCCACCGGCGAGGGCACGTACTCGATCGAGGCGGTCGACGAGGCGCCGCCGGGCACCACGGTGACCCTGCACCTCAAGCCGGTCGACACCGAGGACAACCTGCACGACTACACCGCCGAGTGGACCGTCCGGGAAATCGTCAAGCGCTACTCCGACTTCATCGCCTGGCCGATCCGGATGAGCGTCGAACGGCCCGGCGCCGACGGCGAGGCCGCCACCAGCGAGGTGCAGACCCTCAACTCGATGAAGGCGCTCTGGGCGCGGCCCCGCGACGAGGTCGACGCCGCCGAGTACAACGAGTTCTACAAGCACGTCAGCCACGACTGGGCCGACCCGCTCGAGGTCGTGCACATGAAGGGCGAGGGCACCTTCGAGTACGAGGCGCTGCTGTTCCTGCCCAGCCACGCCCCACTGGACCTGTTCTCCCCACAGGGCCGCCGTGGCGTCCAGCTCTACGTCAAGCGCGTCTTCATCATGGACGACTGCGAGGCGCTGGTCCCGACCTACCTGCGCTTCGTCAAGGGCGTGGTCGACGCGCACGACCTGTCGCTGAACATCTCCCGGGAGATCCTCCAGCAGGACCGGCAGATCCAGATCGTCCGCCGCCGCCTGGTCAAGAAGGTCCTCGCCACGGTCAAGGACCTCAAGGCCAACCACGCCGAGCGCTACCGCACCTTCTGGACCGAGTTCGGCGCGGTGGTCAAGGAAGGGCTGATCGACGACACCGACAACCGGGACACCCTGCTGGACATCCTGTCGGTGGCCTCCACCAACGACCCGGCCGAGCCCACCGACCTGGCCGGCTACGTGTCGCGGATGAAGGACGGCCAGAGCGACATCTGGTACGCCACCGGCGAGTCCCGGGCCGCCATCGAGAACTCTCCGCACCTGGAGGCGTTCCGGGCCAAGGGCCACGAGGTGCTGCTGCTCACCGACCAGGTCGACGAGGTGTGGGTCGAGCGGGTCGGCACGTACGACGGTCGGCCGCTGCGCTCGATCGCCAAGGGCGAGATCGACCTGGACACGGACGAGGAGAAGCAGCAGGCCGAGGCCGAGCGCGAGCAGCAGCGACAGGAGTTCGCCGGGCTGCTCGGCTGGCTGGGGACCACCCTCACGGACAGCGTCCGGGAGGTTCGCCTGTCGTCGCGGCTGACCACCTCACCGGCCTGCGTCGTCGGCGACGCCCACGACCTCACCCCGACCCTGGAGAAGATGTACCGGGCGATGGGGCACGAGATTCCTGCGACCAAGCGGATCCTGGAGATCAACCCCGGGCACCCGCTGGTGTCCGGGCTGCGCAAGGCCCACGAGCAGGGCAGCGACCCCACCGCCCTGACCGAGACCGCCGAGCTGCTCTACGGCCTGGCGGTGCTCGCCGAGGGCGGTGAGCTGACCGACCCGGCCCGCTTCACCCGGACGCTCGCCGACCGGCTGGCGCGCACCCTGTAGTCGCCGTACCCCGGCCGGCGGGCCGCCCGAGCGGCGGGCCCGCCGGCCGGTCACCGGCCGGGGATCACCAGACCCGACTCGTAGGCGATCATCACCGCCTGGGCGCGGTCGCGCAGGTGCAGCTTGGTGAGCAGGTTGCCGACATGGGTCTTCACCGTGTGCTCGCTGAGGTGGTGGTGGGCGGCGATCTCGGCGTTGGACAGACCGGCCGCGATCAGCCGCAGCACGTCCGTCTCACGGGCGGTCAGGGCGGTCACCGCGGCGGCCAGGGCGGGGTCCGGATGGCCGCGCCGGTGCAGTTCGCCGATCACCCGGGCGGTGACGGCGGGGGCGAGCAGCGCGTCCCCGGCGGCGACCACGCGGACCGCGTTCACCAGGTCGGCGCGCGGGGCGTCCTTGAGCAGGAAACCGCTGGCGCCTGCGCGCAGGGCCGCGTACAGGTAGTCGTCGGTGTCGAACATGGTCAGGGCGAGCACCCGGCTCCGGGTGAGCGCGCAGACCTGGCGGGTCGCGGCGACACCGTCGAGGACGGGCATCCGCATGTCCATCAGGACGACGTCGGGACGGTGTTCGCGAGCGGCCCGCACGGCGGCCGCGCCGTCGGGGGCCTCGGCGACCACCTCGATGTCCGGCTCGGCGCCGAGGATGGTGGCGAACCCCGCCCGGAACAGGTCCTGATCGTCGGCGAGCACGACACGCAGCATCAGCGCACCGCCGGCGCCGACAGCGGCAGGGTGGCGGTGACCGTGAAGCCGTGCCCGTCGGAGGACGGGCCGGTGCGCAGTGTTCCGCCGCAGGCGTGGGCGCGCTCGCGCATGCCGACGATCCCGTACCCGGGCGGGCCGGCGTCGGAAGCCCCGTCGCCGCGGCCGTCGTCGCTGACGGACACGGTCAGCGAGCTGGCCGAGTGGTCCAGTCGGACGCGGACCGATCGTGCCCCGGCATGCCGCACCACGTTGGTCAGCGACTCCTGCACGATCCGGTAGGCGGCCACCCCGACGTCCGTGGGCGGCGTGAGCGGCGGGTCGGAGTCGACCTCGAGCACGGCGTCGAGACCTGCGGCGCGGACCCGTTCGACGAGGACGGGAAGGTGGTCCAGGCCCGGCTGGTCGAGTGGTTGGTCGGCGGGTTCGTGCAGGCTGCCCACCGCGCGGCGGAGCTGGACGACCGCGTCCCTGCCGGTGGCGGCGATCGTGGCGAACGCGGCATCGGCGCGATCCGGCTGGTGGCGGACCAGGAGAGGACCCGCCTCCGCCTGGACGACCATGACGCCGACCGCGTGGGTGAGGATGTCGTGCAGGTCGCGGGCGATACGTGTGCGTTCGCGCAGCACCGCCGCCGCACGCTCACCGGCGACGCGACGATCGCGTTCGGCGATGACCACGGCCTGGGCCCGCCGGGCCCGGGTGCTGGTGCCCAGCGCGTACGAGAAGAGGTAGGCGACCGACAGGTAACGCAGCACCTCCACGTCCAGGCGGGGATAGAGCAGCGAGACCAGCAGACCGGCGGCGGTGAGCGCGACGCCGAGCAGGCGGATCGGCAGGGAGGCCCGCGCCGCGAACGTGTAGAGGCAGACGAGCGGGCCCACCGGCAGCAGCGGGGGCGCGCCGAGCGAGGCAGAGACGGTCGTGGCGACGCCCACGACGACGGCGACCCGGATCAACGCCCGGTCCCGCCACAGCACCGGGACCGACGACGCTACCGCGAGCGGCAGCACCCACCACGCACGTGGCCCACCGGCCAGGGCAGGCAGCACGGTCGCGGCGACGGCGGCCACGGTGACGGCGAGATTGACGTACCGCTTCACGTCGGCAGTATCGTCCGGCCCGGGGCTCTGACGCCTCCCTCCACGGGACCAGATCGATCCGGGTTCACACGGCGATCCGCCCCGGTCGCCCGCGCCGCACGCTCGACGCATGATGACGATCCTCGCCACGCTCCTGAGTGGGCTGTTCTGGCTCGGCGGCACCGGGCTGCACCCGATCGCCGCGCTGACCTGGCTCGCCCCGCTCCCGCTGATCCTCGCCTCGACGCGGGTACGCCCGAGGACCGCGCTCGGCGCGACCGCCCTCGCCTGGTCGATCGGTCAGGGCGGCGTGCTCGGCTACTACCTCGACACCCTGCAACTACCCGTGCCCGCGGTCGCCGGTGTGGTCCTGCTCGGCCTCGGCCTGGCGGTCGGCACGGTCCTGCTCGCCCGCGTCCTGCTGCTGCGGGGACGAACAGTCCTCGCCGTCCTGGCCGTGCCGTCGCTCTGGGTACTGGGGGAGTACGCAGCGTCCCACCTGCTGCCGCACGGTGCCTGGTGGAGCCTCGCCTACACCCAGGCCGACGTCCGTCCGGTCATCCAGCTGACCTCGCTCACCGGCGTCTGGGGCGTCACCTACCTGCTGCTCGCCGTCCCGATCGCCCTCGCCGCCCTGCGCGGAAGCCCACGACCCGCGCTGACCTGCCTGCTCGCCCTCCTGCTCGGCGCCGGCGGGTGGTCGGTCTGGTCGCTGGGCCGTACCCCCGACCAGGCCGAGCCGCTGACCGTCGGGCTGGTGGCCCTGCGGCAACCCGAGGACGGGCTCCCGATCGACGAGCCGACCGGCCGTGAGCTGCTCGCCAGGTACGCCGCGCGGGTCGAGGGTCTGGTCGCGCGCGGGGCACGGATCGTCGTCCTGCCGGAGAAGGTGTTCGCCGTGTCGGACACGACGCTGCCCGTCCTCGTGGCCGCGCTCGGGCAGACCGGGGCTCAGGTCGTCGTCGGCGCGGTGCGGCGACAAGCCGGCAGGGCGAGCAACGTCGCGCTGGTGCTGGCACCCGGCGGCACCGTCACGACGTACGAGAAACAGCATCTGATCCCGGGCCTGGAGGACTGGATGACGCCGGGTGCCGACGACGTGCTGGTGGACGGGCGGTTCGGCGTCGCGATCTGCAAGGACCTCGACTATCCGGGCCTGGTCCGGCGGTATCGGACGCAGGGCGCGTCGGTGCTGCTCGTCCCCGCCCTGGACTTCACCTCCGACGGCTGGCTGCACGGACGGATGGCCCTGGTCCGGGGCGTCGAGAACGGGCTCGTCGTGGTCCGGGCCGCGGCGTTCGGCCGGACGACGGTCACCGATGCCGGCGGCCGGATGGTGGGCGAGGCCACCGCCGGTGACGCGGAGTTGCTGCTCGCCGCTCCGACGACCGGGTGGGGCACTGTCTATTCGCGTACCGGAGACTGGTTTCCGCTGTTGTCCGTGGCCCTGTTGGTCCTGGCCGTGGTTGGGGCGCTGTGGTGGCCGGCTACCAGCGGTTCCAGTGGGCGAACGCGTCCGCGTCGGCCCGCGGACCGGGCTTGAAGTCGGTGCCCAGGGTGTAGGCCACCGGGGTGAGGGCGACCTGCACGACCGTCGTGGCCTGGCCGCGCCACGACAGCTGAACGCTCGGCCGGACAACCGGCCGAGCGTTCGCCTGTGCGGTGCGGATCAGTGCAGGCGTCGGTGGCCCGTCACGCCGCGGAGGCGGCCTTCGATCCTCGGTGCGACGCCACCGGGCCGGCGTTCCAGCCCCAGCGGGGAGCCGGTACGGCCGCCGCGCGCCGCCCGTCCGTGTCGACGTCGTCGCTGTCGGGTCCGTCGATGGTCAGCCCGACCGAGTCGGGTGTGCTCCGGGCCAGTCGTAGTGAGTGCTCGGCGCCGGTGCGGGCCGCGCACGGCCAGGACTGCCCGGCGCACTGGAGGTTGCGGCACTGGCCCTCGTCGTCCGGCTCGTGTGCGCTCAGCACGTCGATCGCCAACTGCCAGAGCAGCGGGTCGGTCACGTCGTGTGGCCGTTCGACGTTGCGGCTCGGTCGGTTGCTGGTGTCCTCGGACATGGTGGGCCCCCCTCGTCAGGCTGTACCCCTCAAGGGTCACCCGTGAGCCGCCGGCTAAACCGCCGACCTGCTGTGATGTGTCTCTGGTCGCAGCTCGACTGCGGACGCCGCACGCGTATCGGTCAATCCGGCAGGAGCGGCGTCTCCACGCCGGGCTCCCGGCCGAGCAACACCGCCCGGGTGAGCGCCGCCGATCCGAACCGGTCGCGGACCGCGTCCGCAGCGTCCAGATCGGAGCCGGGGTCCGGCTGGAACGGCGGCTCAGGCTGGACCGGGTTGTCGTCGAGGTTGCCCACCGAGACACCGATCAATGTGACACCACGGCGATCGATCTCGGGCAGCGCGGTCGCGGTTGTGGGCCAACGCGTGCAGGTGCCGGCCGGCGCCCGCCCCGAGCAGCGACACCAGCGCCGCCTCACCGAGGCGGGCCACCTCCCCGACGGTACGGATCCGGCGTTCCCGCAGCTTGGCGGCCGTGACCGGGCCGACGCCCCAGAGCCGTTCCACAGGCAGTGGGTGCAGGAACGCCAGCCGACGCGCCTGCTGGCCGCCCATCGCGCTGCGGACGCCCCGCGCCTTCGCCTCGTAGCTGGCCGCGAGCACCACACCGCCACCGACGATCACCGGCCGCCCACGCAGGCGCGGGTCGTCGCGCTGCTCGACCGACGCGTAGAACGCGTCCAGGTCGGCGTGCAGGATGCTGGCGCCGGGCGACACGTACACATGTTCGCATGACGCCCGGCCGGCGCGGCAGTGAGCTGGGCGAACGTTCGATCAGTCCAGGCAGAACTCGTTGCCCTCGGGGTCGGCCATGATGAGATGACCGGCGCCCAGCGGGGGAGCGGGCTCGTGCCGAGCGAGCCGCTTGGCGCCGTGCGAGACGAGCCGCTCGGCCTCCGCCTCCAGGGCCGCCATGCGCGCGTCACCCTGCAGCCCGGGGGCCGCGCGGACGTCGAGGTGGACACGATTCTTCACCTGCTTGTGCTCCGGCACCCGCTGGAAGAACAGCCGTGGCCGCGAGCCCTCGGGGTCGACCACCGCCGACGCGTCGTTGCGGTTCTCCGGCGGCACGCCCATCGCGTCGAGGGCCTGGTCCCAGGACTCGAAGTTTCCGGGTGGGGCCTGCACCTGGTAGCCGAGCGTCTCGGCCCAGAACGTCGCCAACCGGGCCGGGTCGGCGCAGTCGAACGTGATCTGGACGTCGCGGGTCACCGTGGATCCCTGTCTCCTGATCTGGTCGGTCATGATCCCAGCCTCTCGCGGATAGCGGACAGGGTTGTTCCGCTATCCGTGCAACGATCGGCGAGTGACAGTCGAAGCGACGACCGAGCGGGTGCTGCGCCTGCTGGCGCTGCTGCAACGACGACTGTCCTGGACGGCCGCCGAGCTCGCCGCCGAGCTGGGGGTCACCGGCCGTTGCGTGCGCCGTGACGTGCAGCGTCTGCGTACGCTCGGCTATCCCGTGCACGCGGTGTCGGGCGTGGGCGGCGGCTATCAACTCGGTGCGGGCACCCGGCTGCCGCCGTTGCTCCTCGACGACGAGGAGGCGATCGCCACCGCGGTCTCCCTGCGGCTCGCCTCCGGAGGCACGATCGCCGGGGCGAGCGAGGCGGCGCTGCGGGCACTGGCGAAGCTCGACCAGGTGATGCCGTCGCGGCTACGCGCCGAGGTGCGGGCGGTGCACGGCTCCACCGACACCCTCATCGGCGCGGTCGCCGAGATCGACGCGGAGCTGCTGGTGACACTCGCACGGGCCTGTCGGGACGGGGTGCGCGTTCGATTCCACTACCCGGGCCGCGACGCTGGGGAGCGCGAGCGGACGGTCGAGCCGATCCGGATGGTCACGACCGGCCGCCGCTGGTATCTGATGGCCTGGGACGTCGACCGCGACGACTGGCGCACGTTCCGGCTGGACCGGATGCGCGCGACGGTGGCGACGACGTGGCGTTTCCCGGCGCGCGAGCACCCGGATCCGGTCACCTTCGTGCAGCGGGCCGTGACCGGGGCCCCGTACCGGTACGTCGCCCGGGTGCGGGTGCACGCCCCGGCCGACCAGGTGCGCGCGGTGGTCCCGCCCCAGGTGGGCAGGGTCGAGGACGACCGCGACGGGTGGTCCGTGCTGGTCGTCGGCGGCGACAACCTGGACTGGCTCGCCGCGCACCTCGCCCGGCTGGATCACGAGATGGAGGTGCTGGAGCCTCCCGAGCTGCGCGAGGCCGCGGGCCAGCTCGCCCGTCGCCTGGCGGTGCTGGCCGGTGCGCCGTCGGAGCCTGGCGCGCGGTGACGCAGCGTGTAGTGGCGCAGCGACACCGCGCTGCCGTCGGGAGCGGTCCACGGTGCCGTGCTGGTGCCGACACACTGCCATCCCTCGCGCTCGTACAGCGCAGCGGCCGCAGTGCCTGCGCCTGCCAACTCCAGCACCAGGTCCGTCGCGCGTTTGTCCGCCCACTGGCGGGCCCGGTTCAGCAGCGTGCTGCCCAGCGCCAACCCACGGGCTCTCGGCACCACGAAGAGACGAGCCACCTCGGCCGTCGGCCGGCCGGGCGGCCCGCCCACCTGATCGGGGATCCGATGCACCGCGACGTGTCCGACAACTGCCGCGTCGGCGTCGACCGCGACCCAGGCTCGCGCCGGGTGCGGCTCGCGCAGCCAGCGGTGCGGGTCGGCGGGCCAGTTCAGCGGGTACCCGTCGACCCGGTGAACCTCGGCGAGCGCCGCGACGCAGCCGTCCAGGTCGGTGGCGCGCCGCCGACGGATGGCGTGTCGGTTCACAGGTCGTCGAACGGGCCGGCGTAGCGGAACTCGCCACGGATCGACTCCCGCCACGCGTGCAGCGGTCGAGCCATGAAGTACTGCGGCCCCCACGGCTGCGGCGGGGTGACGCCCAACTCGACGGCGGGCCGGAACCCGAAGCGCGGGTAGTAGTCAGGATGCCCGAGCAGCACCACCAGCGGCTCGTCGCCCGCGTCGGCGGCACCGAGCACCGCGTGCATCAACGCGCTGCCGACCCCGCGCCGCTGCCAGTCGGGCAGCACGCCCAGCGGCCCCAGACCCAACGCCACAGGCGCACCGGCCACCAGGCCGCGGGTGGCCACCACGTGACCGACCACCCGGCCGTCCGAATCGGTCGCCACCAGGGAGTACGCGGGCAGCCAGCCCTCGTCGACGCGTAGCGCGTCGACGAGGGTCGCCTCGACCGGTACACCGTCACCGCCGTCGGCCCTGGCGAAGGCTGCGGAGTGCACCGCTCGAATGGCGTCGACGTCCGCTGGTGTCTCGCGTCTGATCAGCACCGCGCCACCATAGACGCGGCGTGTCACCTGCTCCACGCGTTATCGCGGCGCTTCGCGGACATGGCGGGAAAACGCTTGATGTCTGTGAGTCATCAAGATGCCGCACAGTCATCAAGCCGATCCGGGGTCAGGGCTTGCGACCCGAGCGACCGTGGACCAACCGCGGCATGCAGGCTGCCCCCGGGCCTGGGACGCCGGTCCGCGTTGGCTGGGCGGGCGTGCTCTCAGCCGACGGCGGTGGCCGAGGGTGGGGCGCTGCCGCCCCGGGGTGCCTCCGGGGCCATCAGCCGGATGATTTCCGCCTGGTCGGCGGGCGAGGGCAGCCCCCATTCCGGCCGGTAGCCGTACACCTCGTGCAGTGGGGTGGAGCGGGTGCGGCCGTCCAGGATCTCCACGGCGTCGGTGCCGATCAGGCCGGGGTGCTCGACGCCGCAGGCCTCGGCGACCTTTGTCAGGTCCCGGCGCAGCGTCCGCAGGTAGTTGGCCGCCCGGACCGACTTCGACGTCGGGTCCACGCCCCGGGCGAGCCACGCGTTCTGGGTGGCGACGCCGGTCGGGCAGGTGTCGGTGTGGCACTTCTGCGCCTGGACGCAGCCGATCGACAGCATCGCCTCCCGACCGACGTTGACCAGGTCGCAGCCGAGGGCGAACGCCACGATGGCGTTGTCCGGGAGGCCGAGCTTGCCGCCACCGACGAAGACCACCTTCTCGTGCAGGTCGTGCTCGGCGAAGATCTTGTAGACCCGGGAGAAGCCCTGCTGGAACGGCAGCGACACGGAGTCGGTGAAGATCAGTGGTGCGGCGCCGGTGCCGCCCTCACCGCCGTCGATCGTCACGAAGTCCACGCCTCGGCCGGTGTCGCGCATCAGGGTGGCCAGCTCCTGCCAGAAGCCCAGGTCGCCGCCCCGGGCAGCAGCCCACCGAGGCTGGGCTTGGCACCCTGACTCAGCTTGATCTCCAGTGCCCGCACCGGCGCGCCGGCGACCAGGTCCTTCAGCCGGTCGAGGCTGAACCGGCCGTGCTCGTCGCGGCAGCCGAAGTACGCCGTGCCGAGTTGGAAGACCAGCTCACCGCCGTTGCGGTGGTACGGCGACAGGCCACCCTCGCCGGTGTTCTGCAGGCAGCCGGCGAGGGCCGCCCCCTTGTTGAGCGCGGTGATGGCGTTGCCGGAGAGCGAGCCGAAGCTCATCCCGGAGATGTTGACGACCGACTCCGGTCGGAACGCCTTCGCGCGTCCCCGTGCCGCGCCGAGCACCTTCGCGCAGGGCAACCGCACGTCGTGCGCGGCGGTCGGTGCCGACGGCGGCACGGCTCGACCGAACGTGCGGTGTACTGCCGAAGCTCGGGCCCGATCGTCTCCAACAGGTAACGGGCGCGGCCGAGGACCGGGAAGTTGCGCAGCAGCGCGTGGTCGCGCTGGATCAGGTCCCGCGCGGCGAGCGCCGCGACGGCGGCGGCGACAGCGGGTACGGCTCGACGGGCCCAGGTCATGCCGGAACTCTTTCCGCCCTGGCGACGGATCAAACCGGTGAGCCGGCTGATGGCGGTGCGGGCGTGGCCCGCACCGCCACCACGGGCTCAGCGGTGCCGGAACGACTCGCGGACCGACCCGCCGACGACGGTGCACCACGTGCTCGTGCTGAGTTTGCCGTTGCGGGGCAGCCCGTGCAGCGCCTGGAGGTCCTGCACCGCCCGCCGGGTGGCGTGGTCGTACGCCCCGGTGACGGTGACCGCGTACCCCTTGGTGGCGAGGATTTCCTGCACGGCCGCGACCGGCGCACCGGCGGCGTGCTGGTCCAGCTCCGGGGCGAGGGTCTCCCAGGTCGGCGTGGTGAGGGTGGCGTCCACGTCCACCGCGATGCCGTTGCGGGCCTGCCAGTCCTGCACTGCCGTGACGGTCGCGGCGTCGAACGTGCCGCTGACGGTCACCGGGTAGCCCCGGTGGGCGAGCAGGTGCTGCACCACCCGGACCGAGGGGGAGTTGACGAAACGCCACAGGTCCGGCCAGCGGCGCGCCGGCACGTCACCGAGCCTGGTGCCGAGGGCGGTGTGCACCCGCCGCCGCAGCTCGGGGAACTGCCGGTAGAACGCCGCGCCCGGGCACTCGGTGGTGCGGAAGTCCCAGTGGCCGAAGATGTCGTGCGCGTGCAGCCCGTACTGCCGGCAGATCGTGACGCACAGCTTGACCAGCGAGTCGGTCAACGCCTTCGGCGGCGTCTCGGTGACGTAGGTGCCCTCGTTCTCGATGCCGATGGCCCGACCGTTCTCACCCGGACAGTGCGCCGAGATCATCTGTCGGTCGCCGGCCTCGAGTCGTTCCAGGCTGCCCCGGCGGCCCTCCAGCACGTAGCCGCCGCGGCTCACCGTGAAGTGCTGGCCGGTGTCCGACCAGCCGTTGCCGTCGATGTGCAGGTCCTGGCAGTCGTGAGCCAGCTTGACCGCCTGCTCGCGCGAGTAGTCGGTGACGTTCGGGAACGCCATGTGGTGCACGATGATCTTGTTGGTGGCGATGGCGCTCACCGCCAGCGGGTCCTTCGGCGGGCGGGCGGCCCACTCGTCGCAGCTGATGATCCAGTCCAGGTCGGTGCCCTGGGCGGCCTGTGCCGCGCCCGGGAAGGCGAGTTCGCTCCCGACGACGGCGACCGTGGCGGCGCCGAGGCCGGCCCGTAGCAGCGTCCGGCGATCTACTTCGGAATGATCGACGTGCATTGCATCTCCTCCTGCGGCCGACGGCGGGGGGATGAAAAGTAGCTCCAGTGGCCGCACGCACTCCGGAGAATATTGCCAAGACTCGCCCGCGCGCCAGAGGGCCGGCCGGCCAAATGATCAATTGTGTTTCCGCGCGTCGGGTCGGGGGTAGGTCCGGGACTGACCGTTCCGGCTGCCCCTCTTAAGGAATGACCAGATGAGTGACAACGTCAGCGACGCGGTGGGCGACGCTCTCCGCTCGGTGATGCTCTTCCTGCCCAAGGCCGTCGCCTTCCTGGCGATCCTGGTGGCCGGATGGCTGATCGCCAAGGCCGTACTGAAGATCGTGGAGAAGGTCCTCGAACGGGTGGGCTTCGACCGCGCCGTCGAACGCGGCGGCATCCGTCGCGCGTTGAGCCGCTCCCGGTACGACGCCAGCGACATCGTCGCCAAACTCGTCTACTACGCGGTGCTGCTGTTCACCCTTCAGCTCGCCTTCGGCATCTGGGGGCCGAACCCGATCTCCGACCTGCTCGGCGCGGTGATCTCGTGGCTGCCCCGGGCCTTCGTCGCGATAGTCATCGTCGTGGTCGCCGCCGCCATCGCCAACGCGGTCAAGGACATCATCAGCGGCGCGCTCGGCGGCCTGTCGTACGGCCGGGTGCTGGCCACCATCGCCTCCGTGTTCATCCTCGGCCTCGGCGTCATCGCCGCGCTGAACCAGATCGGCGTGGCCACCGCGGTCACCAGTCCGGTGCTGATCGCCGTGCTGGCCACGATCGGCGGCATCCTCGTCGTCGGTGTCGGCGGCGGTCTGATCCGTCCGATGCAGAGTCGTTGGGAGTCGTGGCTGACCCGGGCCGAGCGGGAGTCACAGCTCATCGCCGAGCACGCCCAGGCGTACCGGGCCGGTCGCCGCGACGCCGAGGCGGAACTGGCCCGCGCCTCGACCACCAGCAGCGGCGCGGAGGCCACCCAGGTGGTGCCCCGGCCGGCCGACCCGGAGGCCACCCAGGTGGTGACCCGCCCCGCCGACCCGGAGGCCACCCAGGTCGTGACCCGCCCCGCCGATTCGGAGGTCACGCAGGTGGTGGGCGCCGGTGTCGACCCCGAGGCGACCCAGGTGGTCACGGGCGGCATCGACCGCGCGGTGCCCGGGCAGCGCACCAGCGACGACAGCGAGGCCACCACCGTCATTCCGCCGATCGACCGGCGCTGACACCAGCGGTACGACGGCGGGGCGGGATCGATCTGATCCCGCCCCGCCTCTCGCTGTCCGCCCTCCGGCACGGTTCGCTCACCCGGCACGGTTCGCTCACCCGGCACGGTTCGCTCACCCGGCACGGTTCGCTCACCCGGCACGGTTCGCGCTGCTCGGCACGCCGAAAGCGCTGGCCGCAGTCGTGCGGGTTGTCTAGCATCGCGGGCATGACCTGGCGACATTGATCCAGCAGCGTAGGCCGATCCCGTGGGCCACCACGGTCACCGCACGTCCGGTGTCCGTCTCCACTCCCACGGGAAGGCCCCATGATCCCCATCGCCTCGCGCGTGCCCGACCCAGCGGTCCGTCGACTGACGGCGACCCTCTACGCGTACGCGTTCCTCAGCGATCTCGTCCTGCTCTACCCGCTGTACGTGGTGTTCTTCGCCGACACCGGGCTGTCGGTGGGGCAGATCGCGTCGCTCTTCGTCATCTGGTCCGCTGCCGGCATCCTGTTCGAGGTGCCCTCCGGCGCCTGGGCCGACGTGCTGTCCCGTCGGCTGCTGCTGTGCCTCGCCCCGCTGGTGGCCGCCGCCGGGTTCGCGCTGTGGGTGCTGGTGCCGTCGTACCCGGCGTTCGCAGTCGGCTTCCTGCTCTGGGGCGCCGGCGGCGCACTGGTCTCCGGTGCCCTGGAGGCGTTGGTCTGGACCGAGCTGGACCGGCTCGGCGCGGTCGACCGGTACGCCCGGGTGCTCGGGCGGGCGCGGACGGCGGGTGTGCTGGGCGTGGTGGTCTCCGGAGTGCTCGCCGGCCCGGTGCTCGCCGTCGGCGGGTACCCGTTGGTAGGCGCGGCCAGCGTGCTCGCCTGCCTGCTCGCCACGACCGTCGCCACCCGGTTCCCGGAACATTGCGCGCCCGCCGCCGTACGCGTTCCGGTCGCCGAGCCGGCAATGGCCGCCCGGCCGGTGGGCGCCGCACCACCCCGGCAGGACGAGCCCGCGAGCCCGGACGACGATGGCGACCTGGGGTGGTGGGACACGCTCCGGGCCGGAGTCTCGCAGGTCCGCACCCGTCCGCCGGTGCGGGCCGCCGTGCTGCTGGTGGCCGTGGTCGCCGCCGACTGGGGCGCCCTGGACGAGTACACCCCGCTGCTCGCCCTGGACACCGGCGTCGGGGCGCGGGCCGTACCCCTGCTGCTCCTGCTGCTCTGGGCCGGGGTGACAGTCGGCGGGCTGCTCGCCCCGGTGGGGGAGCGGCTGGGCAGCCGAGGCTACGCCGCGCTGCTGGGGCTGGTCGGCGTCGCGCTGGCCGGCGGCGCCCTGCTCCGGCACCCGGCGGGGTTCGTGCTGCTCGCGGTGGCCTTCGGGGCCGCGCAGCTGGCCACCGTGCTGGCCGACGCGCGGCTCCAGGCCCGGATCACCGGCACCAGCCGCGCCACCGTCACGTCCCTGGCCGGGATGGCCACCGACGTGCTGATCATCGTGACGTACGCCGGCTACGGCCTGCTCGCCACGGCGGCCGGCAACGCGGTGGCGTTCGCGCTGACCGCCGGGGCGTACCTCGTGGTGGCGTTGGTGCTGCTGACCCGCCGCCGGCGCCGGACGGCCGTGCCCGCAGGCGTCGCCGCGGCTCTGACGCCTGGCCCGGACTGACCGGGGTTCGGCGGATGCCGCCGCCGGACGCCCGCGGTCAGCCGGCCATGTGGAGGAACGACCACTGGTCCGTTCCCGCCAGTACGCCTTCAGCTCCGCGGCCTGCTCGGCCAGGTCAGCTTCTCGTGCAGGATGCCGACCCGGGCCTTCGACTCGCCGACCGCGTCGATGCCGACGACAATCCTTCGCCATTCGGGTCGGACCCGGCCCTCGCCACCCAGCCGTCAGGGCTGGTCACCGTCGACGTAGACCCACCGGCCGTCCTCGCGGACGAACCGGCTGAGTTCGGTCATCGTGCCGGGCCGGCCCGCGTCCCGGTAGTGGGCGTGGAACGTCACAGTGCCGGCGGTGTCGAGCAGGCCGCCCCGCTCGGTCTCCACGATCTCCAGGCGGGTCCACCGCTGCCCCGGGTCGAGCTCCAGGGAGGTGGGCCGGGTCGAGGAGTGCCAGCTACGCAGCAGGTAACCGGAGTCGCCGAGGGCGAAGGCGCTGAACCGGGAGCGCATCAACGCCTCGGCCGTCGCCGGTGCGTCGCCCTCGTGCGCCGGGGCGCAGCAGTCCGCGTACGCCCGGCCGGAGCCGCACGGGCACACCCGTCCCGCCGTCGCGTTGGCCCGCCGACGTCCCGCACCCTTACCCACGTCGCCAATCCTGCCGCACCCGTTCTAGTCGAGCAGCACCGGCAGCGGCACCGGCCGCTTGGCCACCCGGTCGTCGCCCGACGACCGGCCGCGCAGGTGCCGGACCAGCCAGGGCAGCAGGTGCCGGCGGGTCCAGGCCAGCTCGGCGCCGAACACCTCACCCCGGCGCCGCCGCGGTGCCGCCGGCAACGGCAGCTTCCAGGAGTCGTCGAACCCGGGCAGACCCGCCGTGTACGCCAGGGCTTGGGCGATCCGCTCGTGCCCGGCGCTGTTGGCGTGCAGCCGGTCGTCGCTCCACAGCCGGGGATCGGAGGACACCGGGTGGGCGCCCAGGTCGAGGAGGGTGGCGCCGGTCCGTGCGGTGGCGGCCCGCAGCGCCTCGTTGAGCGCCAGCATGCGACCCCGGAGCGGCCGGGCCAGCGGCATCACCGGTGCCGGATCCGGCATCGTGAACGTCAGTACGGTGGCCCCCTGCGCGACAAGTGCCTGCTGCATCGCCGCCACATCCCGGGCGACCTGGTCCGCGTCGAAGGAGGGGCGCAGCACGTCGTTCATGCCGGCGACCACGGTGGCCAGGTCGGGGGCGAGATCGAGGGCGGGCTGGAGCTGCTCGGCCCGGATCAGCGCGGTGGTCCGGCCACGGATGGCCAGGTTCGCGTACTCCAGGCCGCCCTGGGCGCGGGCCACCGCCAGGGCGAACCGGTCGGCCCAGCCCCGATAGCCACCGACACCGTCCGGGTCGTCGAGCCCCTCGGTGGTGCTGTCGCCGATCGCCACGTACCGCTGCCACATCACCCGCGCGAGGCTAGCCCCCCGTCAACTCGGGCGGGACCGCCGGTCGGTCGACAACGACAGTTGACGATCGTTCCTAGACTCGCGGCATGACGCGATCCCCTGCGGTGCCACTGGCGCCGAACGTGTGGCGTATCCCCACGGTGGGTCGTTCCGCCGTCAACTCGTACGCCTTCGTCGACGACGACGGCAGCGTCACGCTCGTCGACTGCGGGCTGGCCAAGGCGCCGGCCCGGATCGTCCGCGGGCTCGCGGCGATCGGTAAGGCGCCGGCGGACGTCACCCGGATCGTGCTCACCCACGCGCACCCCGACCACGCCGGCGGCGCGGCGGAGTTGGCCCGCCGCACCGGCGCCCCGGTCGCGGCGCACGCCGCCGACGTGCCGTACGCGGAGGCGGGTCATGCGCCGGTCAGCGACCCGACAGTGACCGGCGGTCGGCTCTTCGCCCGGCTCAACAGCGGCCGGTTTCCGGCGGTCGAGGTGGCCCAGCCGCTGGCCGACGGAGACCTGCTCGACGTCGGTGGTGGCCTGCGGGTGGTGCACACCCCCGGGCACTCGCCCGGGCATGTGTCGCTGCTGCACGAGCCGACCCGCCTGCTGATCACCGGTGACGCCGTGTTCAACGTGCTCGGCGTCCGTTGGCCGATGAAGTGGCTGTGCAGCGACTTTCAGATGACCCGGGAGACCGCGCACGTCCTCGGCGAGTTGGATTACGACCTCGCGGCCTTCACCCACGGCCCTGAGCTGACCGACAAACCCCGCGACCGCATCCGCGCGTTCCTCGCCGCGCACCGTTGAGCGGCCCTTCGGCGGGCGTCACAGCCAGCCGGAGCGGCGGAACAGGCGGTACAGGAACAGGGCCGCCGCCGCCATCAGGGTGACGGCCCCGGCGTAGCCGTAGCGCCAGGCCAGCTCGGGCATGTGGTCGAAGTTCATGCCGTAGATGCCGGCGATGCCGGTCTGGGTGGCCGCGATGGCCGCCCAGGCAGCGATCTTGCGCATGTCGTTGTTCTGCTCCACGGCGAGCTGCGCCAGCCGCGACTGGACGATCGAGGTGAGCAGGTCGTCGTATGCGGCCACCCGGTCCACCGCCCGGCTCAGCCGGCCGTCCACGTCGACGAACCAGCGGTGCAGGGCACGCGGCGGGCCGTCGGGTTCGAGCAGCGTACGCATCGGCGCCTGCAACGGCAGGACCGCCCGCTTGAACTCCACCACCTCCCGTTTGAGCTGGTAGATGTGCTGGATGTCGGTCGTGCGGTCGCGGGCGAACACCGCCTCCTCGACCCGCTCCAGGTCCCGTTCGACATGTCCGGCCACCTCCAGGTAGGAGTCGACCATGCGGGCGCAGACCGCGTACGCCACCGCCCACGGGCCGGCGGCCAGCAGCGCGGGGCGGCGCTCGATGTCGGCGCGGACGCTGCGCAGTGCACCGGCGGCGCCGTGCCGCACCGTGATGGCGAAGCGGTCACCGAGCAGCACCATGACGTCCCCGGTGTCGATCACCTCGGAGGTGTCGGTCAGCTCGGCGTGTTCCACGTACCCGGCGGTGCGCAGGACCAGCAGCGTGACCGGCCCTTGTCTTTGCACTGTGGGTCGGTGCCCGTCGGCGAGCGCCTGTTCCACGGTCAGCTCATCGAGACCGAAGGTCTGGCCGACCGCGGCGAGCACGGCCGGGCCCGGATCGTGGAGTCCCAGCCAGACGAAGGCGTCGCGGCCGCGCCGCGCCCGGGCGTACGCGTCGGCGTAGTGCGGCTGACCGGGCTCCCGGCGGCCGTTGACGTAGACGGCGCAGTCGACCACGGCGTCCGGGTTGGACCGACGGGGGGTGGGGGAGCTGCCCTCGACCCGTCCGAGCAGTCGACGGGCCAGGGCGCGTACGCCCCGACCGGTCCGGTCCCGTACCGGTCGCTGATCCACCGCGTGCCTCCCCGTCGCCGGCGCACCGTCCCGATCAGGGGATGGTGCCACCGCATTCTGCCGAGCAGGGTCCGGCTCGCGACAGTGGGGCGGTGACTCAGCGGGTGCGGGTGACTCAGGCGGTGCGGGTCGGCTCGGGCGGTGCGGGCCGGTTCAGGCGGTGCGGGTGGCGAAGACGACGATGTTGTCCACGTAGTTGCCGGTCGCGGCGTCGAACCGGCCGCCGCAGGTGATCAGACGCAGCCCGGCCGCGTCCGCCGGGCCGTAGACCAGTGAGGTGGGGAAGTCCTCCTTGGGTACGCCCGGACGTCGTCCACTGTGAACGTGGCGACCCGTGCGTCGGCGCGGGTGACCTGTACCTGCTGCCCGGCGCGGAGCCGACCGAGGTCGAAGAAGACCGCCGGGCCGGACGGCGAGTCGACGTGTCCCACCAGGACGGCGTTGCCGGTCTCGCCGGGGCTGACCCCGTGCCGGTACCAGCCGGCGACTGTGGGCCGATCCAGTGGCGGCACCTCCAGGACCCCGGCGGCGTCCGCGCCGACGGGGACGATGTCGGCGCGTACGTCGATCGCGGGGATCCGTACCCGGACCGGCGCGGCGGGTGGCAGCGGCGCCAGGTCCGGCGCGGGGTGGGTGCGGGTCGGCGCGTCGGCCGACGGTCGTGGTGGCCGCGCCGGGTCGGCGGTGAGGCCGACGGTGATCAGCCCGAGCCCGGTCACACCGAGCAGGGCGACCACGGCCGGTAGGGTCCGCCGCCACCACACGTGTGCACCTCCGTACCGGATCGTCGGGGTGCCCGCACCGGTGTCACCGGCGCGGGCACCCGTCTCAGGGATGGAGCGGTCGCCGATCAGGCGACAGTGGACACCGGACGACGCCGGCGGATCAGGATCACCGCGCCGGCGAGGGCGGTGCCGAGCAGTGTGCCGCCGGCGGCGAGAGCGCCGGTGTCACGGTTGTCGCCGCCGGAGCCGGCCGGCGCGCCGCCGATCGGGGTGACGGCGAACGTGGCCGTGCCGGCCGAGCTGCCGTCGCCGCAGGTCGCCGCCACCGTGTAGGTGCCCAGGGTGAACCCGGCGGTGAAGAGTTCGGCGCTCAGTCCGCCGCCGGCGGCGGCCGTGGTGGATCGGACGTTCTGGTCGCGGTTGGGGCCGGTGACCCGGAAGATGGCGTCACCCGACTTCGGGTTGCAGGTCGTCGCGGTGAGCACGACGGTCCCACCGACCGGGGTGGTGGCCGGTGACACAGTGGTGTCGGCCAGTGCGGCGCCTGGCAGCAGGAGCGTGCCGAGGCCCACGCCGAGCGCCGCCGAGCAGAGTGCTGTTGAGACCTTCATTCGCGTCTTCCCTCACTTTTCGTCCGCTGACTGCGTGGGACGTCGTTCGGGTGGCCAACTCCGTGACTAGCACCGGTGTGCCCAACACTAGGTGGGTTGGGTCCTCGATCAGGTGAAAATGAGAAATCCTCGTTGCCGTCACGTGTCCTCCCGAAGGCGGGGAGAGCTGCGGAAAGGCCCGGACGGCCCGACCGGCACCGGTGCTCCGATCGATGTCCATCCGGTCGGGCTGTCGTCGCTGTGTCGATGGCGAGGTATTGCCGCAGACGGCGGAAATGCACCGCCCGGCCGGGCGCGATCCGCCGCCGGCCACGGTCCAAGATCCGCACAGGAACCGGGATGTAGGTGCCACGCGCGGTCTGGAGGCCACTAAATCCCTGAAGTTGTGCGGATCTTCGACCGTGTCGCGCGTTGGTGCGCGGTCGGGTCAGCGGGCCGGAGTCGGGTCGGGCAGCGGCTCGCCGGTCTCCAGCAGGGTCTTGAGGCTGGCCAGCAACTCCGGCCAGCCGCCGCTGCCGTCGAGCTGGCCGCTGATCGCCAGGTGCATCTCACTGTCGGGGGAGAAGCCCCCGTGGATGACGGTCAGCCGGACGGTCGACCCGCTGTGCGGCTCGATCTCGAAGGTCACCGTCGACCGGCGTTCACCGAGCCGGGCGGCCAGTTCCTCGGCGGACCAGCCGAAGTGCTCGGCGTGCTCGGGCTGGAAGCCGTGCCAGCTGTAGGAGAGTCGGCGGTACGGCTCGGCGACGAGCACCCGCTGGCCGAGGTCGCGCGGCTCGCCGTCCGGTGCGTCCTGCCACAGCACTGGCGACCCGACCTGCCAGTCCGAAACCAGCGCGACTCCACCCCAGTAGCGACGGGTGAACGCCGGTTCGGTGAGCGCGGACCACAGTCGCTGCGCGGTGGTGGTGATGTAGGTGGTGTAGACGAAGGTCGGGCTCTCCATGGGTTGTCGCTCCAATGCGGTGGTCAGGTCGGCCAGTGTCGCTGCGCGCTCGCGGTCGTAGCGGCTGAGCCACCGGTCGGCGATGGCGTTGATCGGGGCGGCGTTGAGGTAGTGCAGCTTCTCCCGGCCGCGCCGCACGGTCGTGACGAGATTGGCCGCCTCCAGCACCGACAGGTGCTTGCTGACGGCCTGTCGGGTGCCGGTCAGCCCGTCGCACAGCTCCCGCAGGGTCTGGCCGTTGCGTTCGTTGAGCCGGTCCAGCAGTTGTCGCCTGCTGGGGTCGGCCAGCGCCCGGAACGCGTCGTCCATCGACCCTCCCCGCAACAGGCAACCATGTGGTTGCTTGTCAAGTTAGGCAACCAACGGGTTGCCTGTCAATCTGGCCGCGGGCGGCCTTCCGCCGGCCGGATAAATCCCCGTGCTGCCGGGGGAGACGCTGGTAGGTTCGCTCGCCGTGACACGGAACGTGGGAGCTGACCTGGGACCGGTGTTCGCCAGACTCTGGGCGGCGAGCACCTTATCGGCCCTGGGCAGCGGCCTGGCCACCGTCGCCGCGCCACTCTTCGTCGCGTCGCGTACCGACGACCCGCTCGTGGTCGCCGGGGCGTCAGCCGTGGCGTGGCTGCCCTGGCTGCTCTTCGCCCTGCCCGGCGGGGTGCTGGTGGACCGGATGGACCGGCGCCGCCTCATGATCGTCATCGACCTGGTCCGGGTGGTCGCGCTCGCCGTTCTGGCCACGGCGATCCTCACCGGCCACGGCGGGGTGGCCCTCCTGTACGCGGTGTTGTTCCTGGTCAACACCGGTGAGATCGTGTTCCGCGCGGCGAGCCAGGCCATGGTGCCGGTAGTGGTGCCGAGGCACCGTCTGGAGCGTGCCAACGGCTGGCTCAGCGGCGGCGCCACCCTCATGCACAGCATGCTCGCCGGCCCGCTCGGCGGCTTCCTGTTCGCGCTCTCGGCGGGCAGCCCGTTCCTGGTCAACGCCGTCACGTACGCCCTCAGCGCCGTACTGGTGGCGCTGATCGGCGGGGACTTCCGGGCCGCCGTCGGCGACACGCACGGACTCCGTACCCGCTCGATGGGCGGCGAGATCGTCGAAGGACTGCGCTGGCTGGCCAACCAGCGGCTGCTGCGCACGATGGCCGTGCTGATCGGCCTGCTCAACGTGACCCTCACCGCCGCGCTCGCGGTGCTGGTGCTGCTCGCCGGGGAGCGGCTGGGACTCGGATCCGTCGGCTACGGCCTGCTCTTCACCTGCATGGCCACCGGTGGGGTGCTCGGCGCCCTGCTCGGCGACCGGATCATCGCCCGGATCAGCGCCACCTGGACGATCCGGGTCGGCCTGCTCGTCGAGGCGGGGCTGCACCTGGCGTTGGCGGCGTCCCGCAGCACCGTCGTGGTCGGGTTCGCGCTGTTCGCCTTCGGCGTGCACGGCGGGCTGTGGAACATCGTGTCGAACTCACTGCGCCAACGACTCACCCCACCGCACCTGCAGGGCCGGGTGGCCAGCACGAACCTCTTCGTGGCGGCCGGCGGCAACTGCGTGGGCGCACTGATGGGTGGGCTGCTCGCCGCCCGATTCGGCATCACCGCGCCGTACTGGGTCGGGTTGGTGGTGGCGATCGGCGTCTCCGCCGCCACCTGGCAGGTCTTCAACCGCGCCGCTGTCGCGCGCGCCTACGCCGACCCGCCCCCGGTCGAGTCGCCCGCCCCGGTGGCCTGAGCGCCGTAGCGGCCCATCCGGTGGTGACGGGCGGTCGTGTGGCAGCGTGGTGCGGGTGACCGACTCCGCGCCGCTCGACGTCGACCTCGCGCTGCTCGGTGGCGGCGGCGCCGCGTCGTTGCTGCTCGCCGCGCTGGACCGGCACGGTGTCCGGGATCTGCGGATCGCCGTCGTCGACCCGGTGCGCCGACGCGGTCAGGACCGCACCTGGGCGTTCTGGGGTCACCCCGACACCGACCTCGACCCGCTGCTCAGCGCGAGCTGGCGGCAGGTCGAGGTGGCGACGGCGGCGCGGCGTCGCGTCCTGGACCTCACCCCGCTGCGGTACGCCATGCTCCGCTCCGGCCCGGTCTACGACCGGGCTGCCGACGCCGAGCGCCGCCTCGACGTCACCCGGATCGTCGCGCCCGCCGAGACGGTGCGCGACGACGGCACCCGGGTGCTGGTGCGTACCGGCGACGGGCGCGCCGTACGGGCCGCCTGGGTGCTCGACTCCCGCCCCCGTCCGCCGGCGCGAGCGGGGCGAACCACCTGGTTGCAGCACTTCCGGGGGTGGTGGCTGGAGGCTGACCGGCCGGTGTTCGACCCGACGCGTGCGGTGCTGATGGACTTCCGTACGCCGCAGCCGCCCCGGGGTGTCTCCTTCGGGTACGTGCTGCCGGTCAGCGACCGCTACGCCCTGGTCGAGTACACCGAGTTCTCGCCGGACCTGCTCACCGACGCCGGGTACGACGCGGCGCTGGCCGGCTACCGGGATCTGCTCGGGCTCGATCCGACCGGGCTGCGGGTGTGCGAGGTGGAGAACGGGGTGATCCCGATGACCGACGCGCCGTTCCCGGCCCGGCCCACCCCCCGCGTGGTCCGGCTCGGCACGGCCGGCGGCGCGACCCGCCCCTCCACCGGCTTCACCTTCTCCGCCATGTACCGCCAGGCCGACCAGGTGGCAGGCGCCCTCGCCGCGGGCCGCGCGCCGGTGCCCGCGGCGGCGTACCCGCCCCGGCACCGCTGGATGGACGCGGTGGCGCTGCGCGCGCTGGACCGGGGTGGGGTGAGCGGCCCCGAGTTCTTCGACCGGCTCTTCGACCGCAACCCGGCCGAGCGGGTGCTGCGCTTCCTCGACGGCGGCACCACCCCCGCCGAGGAGGTCGCGATCATGAATTCGACCCGGCTGTTGCCGATGATCGCCGCCACCGCAGGCGACGCCGCACACCGGGTCCGCGACCGGCTGCGCCCCACCCGGCCCGCACCGGCCATCCCGCCCGCCGTGGTCGGCTTCGAGCCCGGCGTGGGTGGAGCACCCCGTCTGACCTGACCGGCCTGGTGTGCGGCGCCGCCTGTCGAGCTGCCCCGGGAGTGGGGCACCGCGCGCCGGGGCCGACGCCTCGGCGCGTCGAGCTGCCCCGGGAGTGGGGCACCGCGTGCCGGGGCCGACGCCTCGGCGCGGCGGCCCCCCGAGCGGGGAGGACGACGTCCGCGCCCGGTAGGTTGCCGGGCATGGTGGACGCGGCGGCCGGCAGGGGCGTGCAGATCTGGACCGACGGGGCGTGCAGTGGCAACCCCGGGCCGGGTGGTTGGGGCGCGCTGCTGCGCTACGGCGATCACGAGCGCGAGCTGTGCGGCGGCGAGGCCACACCCACCACCAACAACCGGATGGAGCTGATGGCGGCCATCCAGGCGTTGGAGAGCCTGAACCGGCCGGTCACCGTGGAGCTGCACACCGACAGCACGTACGTGCGCAACGGCATCACCAGTTGGCTGGCGTCGTGGAAGCGCAACGGTTGGCGGACCGCCGCGAAGCAGCCGGTGAAGAACGCCGACCTGTGGCAGCGGCTGGAGGCGGCCTGCGAACGGCACGAGGTCACCTGGCTGTGGGTCAAGGGGCACAACGGGCACCCGGAGAACGAGCGGGCCGACGGGCTCGCCAACAAGGGCATGACCGAGGCGCGGGCCGCGTTGACCAGCCGCTGAGCCCGGGTCAGCGGCTCGCGTCGGGGTGCCCCGGCATGCTCGACCCGCCGCCGCTGCTGCCGGACGAACCACCGGCGACGCCGGAGTTGTCGGGCTCGGTCACGATGTCCGGCCGCACGTCGGTGTCGGCCGGTGCGGGGACCTCGGTGTCCGCCTCGACCTGCACCAGTGGCACCTGACCGGCCTCGTCCTCAGTGTGCTGCGGGTCGCCCGGCTGCTCACCTTGGCGATTTCGGTAGCCCACGCCGTGCCCCCCGTCGATACCGGTTCGCGTCGGCGCTGGCTACCCGGCGTCGTCCCGGCCGAAACCTCGCGGTCAGCGCCGGCGACCTCGTGGTCAGCGCCGGCGACCTCGTGGTCAGCGCCGGCAACCTCGCGGTCAGCGGCGTCGGCCCCGGCGGGTGGGTGCGGGGGACCGGGCCGGCTGGCGGACCGGGGTGAGCGGCAGCGCCGTCCAGTGCGCCGGCCGGGTGAGCGTCTGCGGCAGCCCGGTGCGCACGTCACCCCTGGCGGCGTCCAGCTGGGTCTGGTGCAGGAAGAGAGTGCGGCGCAGGTCCGTGCCCCGCAGGTCGGCCCCGCGCAGGTCCGCGCCGGTGACGTCGGCCAGGCCCAGGTCCGCCCCACGCAGGTCGGCGCCGATGAGCAGCGCCCCGCGCAGGTTGGCCCGGCGCAGGTCGACGCGGCGCAGGTCCACCCCGAGCAGGTGCGCGCCCCGACGGTCGGCGCCGCCGGGGGCGCGGGCCGCGTCGCTGGCCCGGGACAGCAGCGGGTTGACCCGGTCCCGGTGGCCGGCGACGTCCACCGCGCGAAGCTGCGCCGGGTCACCCTCGGTGAGCGTCAGCGTCTCGGCGCGGGCGCGTTCCAGCTCGGCGCGCAGGTCGGCCGGCGGGCGCAGCGCCACCGCCTCGGTGAGGTACCAGAGCAGTTCGTGCAGCGGTCGCAGCACCGCGAACGCCTCCGCCATCGCCGGCAACGTCTCCGGCGCGTCCCGCCAGTCCCGCCCGCCGAAGGTCACCTGGGCGACCTGCTGCCCGGCGCCGAAGCAGTCGAACACCGTGCAGCCGGGAAACCCGCGCTGTCGCAGCTCGGTGTGGATGCCGCAGCGGTGGTCGGGACCCAGATTGGGGCAGGGCGAGCCGGCCGGCTTGTCGATGGCGAAGTCCGTCGACGCGGCGAAGGCGGGCACCACGCAACACAGGCCGAAGCAGCGTCCGCAGTCGGCGCGCAGCTGCGCCGCCCCGGACGGCGGTGCGGTGCGGTGCGACACGCCGACGGTCCTCCTGGCGATCAGGGTGGACCACCATTGTTTCCTGTGCCGAGCCGACCGGGCCGGCCGGGGGTCACCGTGCGTGCGTGTCGCTGGCCGTCGCGGGGCGGGGCGCCGGGGTCCGGGCATCGCCCGGCGGCGGCACCAGTCGGCGCACGTCCCGCTCGCCGTCGCCCGGCCCGTACTTCTGGTCGAAGTGCCGTTTCACGACGGCGGCCGGAGGGCGGTCCCCGTCGGCGGGCTCGGCCAGCGCGAAGACGCCGGGGGCCGCCCCGGGCGCGCGGGGCGGCAGCACGGCGCGCACCGTCAGTGGCCCGGTGACCCGGAACCCCCGGCAGTCGACGTAGTGCTGCCCGTCCACCGTCACGTACGGCACGCGCACCTCGACCACGTCCGACTCGTCGTGGCGCAGCGTGACAGTGACCGACCAGTACCGCTCCAGGTCGAGGGTGGCCTGCTCGTGCTCCCACAGCTCCTCGAACCGGGCGTGCACGAACCCGCCCCACGGGCTGTCCATGTCCACCTCGAGCTGCGGCACGTTGAACGACAACTTCCCGATCGGGAAGAACGAGATCAGCGCCCGCCCGTCCCACTGGTAGAGCTGGATCGACGGGGACGCGTCGTAGAGCCGGACCTGTAGGCGGTGCCGCAGCCGTGCGTCGAGCGCGTCGGCGAACGCGGCCAGGTGGCGCAGGTTGGTGCGGATCTGCCGGGGCACGTCGACCCGTTGCCGTTCCAGCTCCTCGGAGCGTTGCTGGGCGGCGGTGCAGTCGGGGTCGAGCAGGAGCAACTGCACCTGGGCGCCGTTGGCGAGCGCCGCTCGCACCGCGCTCAGGGTCTCCTCGCGGTGTCGTTGCTCCAGCAGGATCGTCCAGGTGTCGAGGATGCGCACCCGGCGACCGGAGCGGTGCAGCCGCGTCACGAACGCCTGCTGGTCGAAGCTGAGGTGCTCCTGCACCCGCGCCTTGCGGGCCTCCTCGAACATCGGGTCGAAGATGACGTACGAGATGGCCGCGAGGACCACGCTGGCCCCGAGGTTGAGCAGCAGGTCGCTGAGGAAGCCGGTGCTGCGCCAGGCGGCCAGCAGCATGACGACGGCGACTGCGAACAGTGCCCCACCGACGACGAAGGCGCGTCGTTGCCGCCCGCCCCGACCCCACCCGGGCATCCGGTCCCCTTCCGCCGTCGGTCGCTCGTAGGGTGACGGTAACCGAGTCGTGCGACCACGGAGGGTGGCAGGGTGGACGAGAGCGAACGCGAGCAGGCGCTTCTCTCCGTCCTGACCACCGAGCACTACGCGTTGCAGACGTCCCGCGCCGGCACCATCGCCGAGGCCACCGGGCGCGCCACCATCTTCCTGTCCGTGCTGTCGGCGTCGCTGATCGGCCTCGGCTTCGTCGCCAGCAACGACAAGCTGGTCCGGCCGTACCTGGCCGCGGTGCTGCCGACCCTGGTGATCATCGGGGTGCTGACGTTTCTGCGGCTGGTGGAGACCACCGTCGAGAACTCGTTGGACCTGCGCCGGATCCAGCGCATCCGGGCCTACTACCAACATCAGCTCGCTGGCGAGCACGACTTCTTCGCCGACGCGGTGGTGGCCGACGACGCCATGAGCACGGCCTGGAACCTGGTCGGCACGCGGCCGGGGCGGTGGGAGTTCCTGCTGACCACTGCCGCACTCGTGGGCGCGGTCAACGCGGTGCTGAGCGGGCTCGGCGTCGCTCTGGTGGCCACGGCCGTCGGGGTCGGGGGCGTGGTGACGGTCCTGGTCGGGGTGCTGGTCGCGGTGGTGGCGTTCGCGGTGCAGTTCGTGTACATCGTCCGGGCGTCGGCCGGGCGGCGGCGCTGACCGACGGCGTACGGTCGCCTGATGCGGATCACCCGGTTCACGCACGCCTGTGTGCGCGTGGAGCACGACGGCGGGGTGCTGGTCGTCGACCCGGGGACGTGGAGCGAGCCGCGGGCCCTGGTCGGGGCGGACGCCGTCCTGGTCACTCACGAGCACACCGACCACGTGGACGTGCTGCGGCTCGCCGGTCTCGGCGTCCCCGTGTACGCCCCGGAGGGCGCCCGACTGCCGGATCTCGCCCCGCTGGCGGTGACCCGGGTGCGCGCGGGGCAGCGCTTCACGGCGGCCGGCATCGCGGTCAGCGCGCACGGCGGCCGGCACGCAGCGATCCACGAGGGGCAGCCCGACTGCCCTAATCTCGGCTACCTGATCGGCGACGAGCTCTACCACCCGGGCGACGCGTTGCACGTGCCGGACGAGCCGGTGCGTACGCTGCTCGTCCCCGCCCAGGGGTCCTGGCTGCGCCTCGACGAGGCGATCCGGTTCGCCGGCGCCGTGGGCGCGGCGGCGGCGTACCCGATCCACGACGCGCAACTCAACGAACGCGGCCTGGCCAGCGTCGCCGGCTGGTTCGCCGAGACGATCCCCGGTTACCGTCACCTGGTGCCCGGCGACACCGCCTGACCACCTGCCGTCGGGGTGCGGAAACGGGGCGCGGCGGCGGTGAGCACCGCGGCGGCCGTCGGGGCGCCCCACCCGTCGGTCAGTTCCGTCACGAGGTCGGCGACCAGCCGGGTCACGGCTGGCTCGCCACCCGGGTGCAGCGCCTCGGCGACGATCAGCACCGATGAGGTGCCCGTCCGCACGGCCGACCAGCCGCTCTGCCGGTTCGTCCACCGTCGGGCGTGTGCCCGCCCGGCGGAGTCGACGAAGGTCACCTCGCCCGGCTCGGGATGCTCGGTGTCGCCCGCGAAACTGAGGTACGCCTCGTCGCCGTGTGCGGGCCGGACCACCAGGTCGCCGTCGACCCGGTCCAGGTCGAGCGCCGCGACCGGGATGGCGTACGCGGCTGAGACGGCGTTGCAGAGGTCGACGAGCGGGTGCACCCGGGGCAGTTCGCCGTCCAGGCGCAGCCGACGCAGCAGGGCTTCGGCGGCGCACCGGTAGCTGGTGGGCCGCAGCCCCATCGCCGCGTACGCCCGCCGCCAGGCCTGGATCTCCGGGAACCCGCTCTCGGCCCCGCCGGTGGTCAGTCGCCGGCGGGCCTCGGTGAGATAGCCGGCCGTGCGTGCCGACACGTCGGTGGTGGCGGTGATCCCGTCGGCGAGCACCACACCCGCGACCAGGTCGGGGTACGCGCCGCGAAGCTGCGGAGCATGTTCGAACTGCACTGTGGTCCTATCGTTCGGTGAGGGCGAGGGTCACGCCGAGCGCGACGAACGTGCCGGCGGCGGATCGGCGCAGCCAGTCGGTGACCCGGGGCCGGGTCAGCACCCGGTCGCGTACCCGGGCCGCGAAGACGCCGTAGCCGCTGAACACCACGAAGGTGAGCAGCATGAACACCGCGCCGCAGCCGAGCATCATCCGGGTCGAGCCCGGTGCCGTGGTGTCCACGAACTGCGGCAGGAACGCGACGAAGAACATCGTCGGCTTCGGGTTGAGCAGGTTGACCAGCACCCCGGAGACGATCACCCGGATCGCCGAGCGGGGCGGGGCGTCGGTCGTCACCGCGAAGGCGTCGCGATCCCGCGCGATGGACCAGGCCAGGTAGAGCAGGTAGCCGACGCCGAGGTAGCGGACGGTCTCGAACGCCGCGGCGCTGGTCTGCATCAGCGCGGCCAACCCGGTCATCGCGGCCAGCAGGTGCGGCAACGTTCCCAGCGTGCAGGCCAAGGCGGCCACCACCCCGGCCCGCGCACCTCGCGACAGGGCGGCGGAGAGCGTGAAGAGCACCCCGGTGCCGGGGGTGACCACCACGATCAGCGTGGTGATCAGGAACGGGATGGTCACGATCGTCCTCCGACGGAGTTGACAGGTCTGGCTCCTGCTCACTCTGCTGCCACAATGGTCCGATGGGCAGAGCCAAACCGACGGCATCCGAGAGGTCCATATCGGCCGGGTCCGACTTCCTGCACCTGACCATCACCGACGCGGCGCCGGGTGGGCGCGCCGACTGGCTGACCGACAGGCTGCGGCAGGCCATCGCCGAGGGTCGGGTGCCGGTCGGCGACCGGTTGCCCCCGACCCGGGTGCTCGCCGCCGACCTCGGCGTCTCCCGGGGCGTGGTCACCGAGGCGTACCAGCGCCTGACCGAGGAGGGGCACGTCGCCGGTCGCGGGCGGGCCGGCACCGTGGTCGTCGCCGCGCCGGCCGCGCCCACACCCACCCCGGCCGCCGCGCCGGCACCGGTCGCGACCTTCCCGCCGGCACCGGACAGTGACACCTTCGAGGCGGTACGCGCGGTGCACGCCGCCATCGACCTGTCGCCCGGCGTACCCGATCTGACCGCCTTTCCCCGCGCGGACTGGCTGCGCGCCGAACGGGTCGTGCTGCGTCGCCTCGCCGCGGCCGACCTCGGCTACGGCGACCCGTGTGGCGCCCCCGCGCTGCGGCAGGCCGTCGCGGCCTGGTTGGCCCGCAACCGCGGCATCAGCGTCGACCCCGCCGAGGTGATCATCGTGGCCGGCGTCTCCCAGGCGCTCGGGCTGCTCGCCCAGGCACTCACCGCCGTCGGCGTCGACCGGATCGCGGTCGAGGACCCGGGCTCGCTCGGGGTGCGGCAGCACCTGAACAACTGGCGGATGGGCACCCCGCCGATCACCGTCGACGACGCCGGGCTGCGGGTCGACGAGTTGGCCGCCAGCGGCGTACCGGCGGTGATGCTCACCCCCGCGCACCAGTTCCCGACCGGCGTGGTGCTCGACGGTGACCGCCGCCGCCACCTCGTCGCCTGGGCGCGGGGCGGCGGTCTGATCATCGAGGACGACTACGACGCCGAGCACCGCTACGACCGTCCCCCGGTGCCGGCGCTGCGTGGTCTGCTGCCCGAGCAGGTCTGCTACGCCGGCAGCGTCTCCAAACTGCTCGCCCCCGCCCTGCGGGTCGGCTGGCTGCTCGTGCCACCACGACTGCGGGCGGCGGTGGTGGTCGCCAAGCGCAACGCCGACCTGGGCAATGCCGTGCTACCGCAACTGGTGCTGGCGGAGCTGATGACCTCCGGCGCCTTCGAGCGGCATCTGCGGCTACTGCGCCGTCGACACATCCGCCGGCGGGACGCCATGATCGCCGCGCTGGCCCGCGCGTTGCCATCGGCGACGGTGCACGGCGCCGCCGCCGGTCTGCACCTGATGATCACGCTGGACGACGCCGTGGTCGACACCGAGCTGGCCGCGGCGACGCTGGCGCGCGGGGTGAAGGTGCAACCGCTGTCCTGGCACTGCCAGCGGCCCTACCGGCCAGGCCTCGTGCTGGGCTACGCGGCCCGTACGCCCACCGAGATCGCCGACGGCGTCGCCGCAATCGCGGCCGCGCTCGGCCACCGCTGACCATCGAGGGCGCAGTGCCGGGAATCAGCCCAGGAACAGCTGGACGAGGACCAGCACGGCGAGCAGCGCCGGCCCGCGTGACCCCTGACGCAGCAGGTCGACCGGGATCATTCCGAACGGCGTGTTGACCGTCGCGCCGCCGTAGTCGATCGGCGGGCGGGTGCCGGCCCGGAACGCGGCGGCCACCACCCCGAGCGCCAGCGTCGGCGCCAGCAAGGCCGGCCCCGGGTCGACCGTCGGCAGGGTCAGCAACCACCACAGGCCCGCGCCGACGGCCGGCACCACCACGTGGATCCCGCGCAACAGGTTGTCGGTGCCGCCGAGCGCCCGACGCAGACCGGGTGAGCGGCTGACCGCCCGCAGACCGCCGGTCAGCCGGTCGACGGCGAGGTACGCGAACACCACCTGCGCGGCCCCGGCCAACCCGGGCAGGGCGAGCGCGGCAGCGTACTGCACCCCGATCAGCGCCGCCCAGATCAGCACGGCGCTCGGGTGGCGGCGCAACCGGCGCACGTCGGCCTGGAGCAGCGCCCACCAGCCGGGGCCGGGCCGGAACCGGCGGCTGCGAACCCGGCCGATCCGGCGCCAGCGGCGGCTCTCCACCAGGCTGGCGAGCAGGCTCGGATCCAGCAGGATCGTGGCCGTGGCGGCGGCGTTGGCGAACTGCGCGCCGGTGGTCAGGGTGGCCCGGTCGACCCGGGGCAGCGCGCGTACCGCGAGGATCGTGCCCACGCCCACGAGCGGCACCGCCGCGGCGAACAACGCGACGGTCGGCGTCGTCGCCGGCCGGGACAGCCCGTCGCCGAACCGGCCGACGAGCACCACCAGGGCGGTGATCACGGCCGCCACCACCATCGGCACCGCACCGGCCAGCGTCGGCCAGCGTCGCCCCGACCGGCTGCTCTGGGCGACGACGCTGAGCGCCAACGCCGCCGCGCCCCACGCCGCGCCGGCCGCCGCCGCCCAACCCAGGGAGGACAGGTCGCTGACCCCACCGAGCGCCGCCACGGCCACCCCGAGCGCCGCGGTGCCAGCCGCCGCGCCCACCAGCAGCAGGACGAAACGCGGCGCCAGCCAGGCCCGCCGGTCGACCGGCGCGCTTGTCGCCCAGCTCTGCGTCGCCGGGGTGACCAGCAGCGGGCCGAGCGCGCGCAGGCCACGCCAGGCCAGCCCCGCGCCGGCCAACAGCGCGGCGACCGCCAGCCACCACCGCACGCCCGGCTCGGCCCGCCCCACCGTGGGGGAGTCCAGCAGGTCGCGGCTGGCGCTGATCGCGAACCAGCCGTACATGCCCACGAACAGGACCATGACGTACGCGTCGCCGAGCACGTCACCGAGCGAGTGGTCGTGGTGCCGGCTGCGGGCCTTGCGCAGGTGCGTCCGCACCTGCCGGGCGGTGGGCACCCCGACCGGTTTGTCGGCGATCGTGGCCGGCGCGGCGGTCACTTGCCGATCTCGATGCGCTCGTCGACCACCGCGTCGATCAACTCCGGGTCGTGCGAGGCCAGCAGCACGGCCGTACCCGCCGCCCGTTCCCGGAGCAGTCGGTCGGCGAGCCACTGTCGCCCGCGGACGTCCAGCCGCTGCTCGGGCTCGTCGAGGATCAGCACCCGGCGTGGCCGGACGAAACAGGACGCCAGCGCCAGTCGGCGGCGCTGCCCGCTGGACAGCGTCACCGGCAGTTGGTCGCGGGCCGGCTCCAGACCCAGCTCGGCGAGGACCTCCTCGACCGGCTCGGCGTCACCCCCGTGGGCGTACGCGACCAGCTCCAGGTGCTCGACCACGGACAGGTCGGGGAAGAAGTCGATGTCGTCCAGGGCGGCCGCCACCAGCGCCCGCACCTGAGGATCGGTCTCGTCGGCCCGGCGGCCCTGCACCAGCACCTCACCCGAGTCCGGTCGGTCGGCGCCGACGACACAGCGCAGCAGGGTGGTCTTGCCGCTGCCGTTGGGCCCCAGCACCACAGCGATCCGGCCCGCCGGGAGCGTGAAGCTCACATCGTCGAGCACGACCAGGTTGCCGAAGTTGCGGCTGAGTCCCCGTACCGAGAGCGCGTCCACGATCACAGAGTCTCTCAGAGCCGTGCCACCGGCCAAGCCGAGCGGCCTACGTCACGCGGCCGTCGGCGTCGTCCTCCAGTCGGGCGTCGGCGGCGGCCAACGCCTGGGCGTCGGCGACCTCCTCGGCCACCGCCGCCGCGTCCGCCCAGTGCCGCCGCGCGTCGGCCCGGTCGCCCAGCGCGGCGCAGGCGTCACCCAGGTAGAGCAGGGTGCGCGCCAGCCCGGCGGTCGGTCGCGTCTCCTCGCGCAGCCGCCGGCTCTCGGCCAGCAGCTCGTACGCCGTCCGCGCCTGCCCCGGGGTGCTGTTCAGCAGCGTCGCCCCGGCGTTGAGCAGTGCCGTCGCCCGGCTGGTCGGGTCGTTGACCGACTCGTACTCGCGGAGTGCGGCCCGCCACGCCTGGGCGGCGTCCAGGTGCTCGCCGAGCGCCGCGTGCACCAGCACCAGGTTGGTCAGCGCGGCGGCGTACCCGCGCGCGTCGCCCACCGACCGGAACGTGTTGGCGGCCCGCACCAGGTGGTGGTGCGCGGTGTCCGGTTCTCCCCGGGCCAGCTGGGCCGCGCCCAGGCCCAGTTCGGTGAGGGCGTGCCCGGCACGGTCGGCGCCGGAGCGGTGCCGGCGGGACATCTCCAGGTGCTCCACCGCGTCGTCGAGTTGACCCAGGTCGAGCAGGGCCAGGCCGAGGTTCATCCGCGCCTGGGCGTTGCCCCGCCGCCCACGCTCGTCGACCGCGAGGGTGAGCGCGGCGGCCGCCCCCTGCGGGTCGTGCCGGCGTCGGCGCAGCACCCCCAGCTCGTTGTGCGCCCAGCCGGCGATCTCCGGGCGGTCGTCGGCGGTCGGGGTGGCCAGCACGGTGCGGCAGACCTGCTCCCACTCGTCGAGCCGCTCGGCGTACGCCAGCCACCCGCACAGCGCCACGGCCAGCCGGAACCACCACCGGCGGACCCGGCGGGGCAGGTTCTCCTTCGCGCCGGCCGGCACCCGCACCACCGCCAGCAGCAGCTCCTGGTGCAGGTCGAACCAGCCGTACGGGTCGTCGTCCAGCGGCAGCGACCACTCCCGGTCCGGTGGGGAGCCGAGCACCGCCAGGTTGGCCGCGTGCCGTTCGGCCCGGCGGGCCAGGTGCCGGGTCAGCCGGGCCTGCGCGGCGACCCGGGCCCGGGCCGGATCCGCGTCGCGCAGGTGCAGTCGGGCGCTGCCGGCCAACAGAGGGCGGATCTCGTACCGGTCGCCGGGCGCGCCGACCACGAACGCCGCGGCGGCCAACCGGTCGAGCAGCGCGGTCACCAGCTCGGGGTGCCGCCCGGCCAACGCGGCGATGGTGGGCCGGTCCACCGGGGCGGGGACCAGCGACATCAGCCGGTACAACCGTCGGGCCTCGCGGGGCAACACCCGGTAGGCGATGTCCCGTTCGGTGACCAGGCGGGCCACCGGTGAGACGGCGAGCCGCTGGTGCGGTGGCGTCTGCACCGCGCGGCGCAGCGCGTCCAGCACGTCGGAGTGCCGCCAGCCGTGCTGGGCCGTGCGGTAACCGAGGGCGCGGACGGTGCGCGGTTGCCGCCCGCACAGGTCGACGATGTCGCGTACCGCCGGGTCGGTGCGCGGGTCGGCGCGACGGACCCGGGCGGCGGGCGCGGCCCCGCCCGCCGTCGCGAACAGCTCCACCGCCTCGGACGTGCCCGGTTCGGCGATCCAGTGCGCGACCACGCCCTCCAGACCGACGAGCGCCGGGCCGCCGGCGAGCAGCAGGCGGCAGGTGCGCGCGGTGGGTGGCAACAGGGGCCGGACCTGGTCGGGACGGTCGACGTTGTCCAGCACCACAAGGATCTTGCGACCGTCGAGCTGACCGCGTAGCGCGTCGGCGGCGACGGCTAGCGCGTCCGGCCGACCGGAGGTTGGTGGGGCGGTGCCCAGGATCCGGGCCAGCGCGGTGAGCACCTGCCGGGCCGTTCGGGGCCGGCCCCGCCGCCGCAGGTCCAGGTAATACTGCCCGTCGGGGAAGTCCTCCCGGCACTGGTTCGCGGCCTGCACCGCGCACGCGGAGGTGCCCACCGCGCGTCGGCCCAGGACCGCCACCGCGTGCTCCCGCGCCAGCAGACCGACCACCGCGTCGACGTGCTCGCCGCGACCGGTGAACTCGGCCGTGTAGGGCAGGGTGGGTGCCCCGGTCACCGGTGTGGTCAACACGTCCGTCGGTTCGGGGCCGACCTCGCGGCCGGCGCGGCGGCGGCGCACCTCGTACACCACGTAACCCACGACTCCGCTGGCGGCCAGGACGATGGTCACCGGCCCGACGACGCTCGCGGCCAGCTCGGAGAGGAGGTTGCCGGCCAGGTTGCTGGCCACGTTGGCGAGGATGCTGCCGACCACGCCGCCGATCGCGATGAGCGCCGGCCAGCGCGAGCCACCGCGCGCGCCACCCGGCCCGGTCACCGGACGCCCCCGGAGACCAGCCCGGCGACCAGGTGCCGCCGCGAGAGCACCACCAGCACCACCGGCAGCACCGAGGCGAGCACCGAGCTGGCGGCGAGCGCGCCACTGTTGCTCACGAAGCTGCGGGTCTGCTCGGCCAGGAACGGCCCGAGCGGCGACGACCCCGACGCACTGAACAGCCGACCCACCACCAGGTCGTTCCAGACCTGGACGAACTCCAGCACCGAGACCGCCACCACCGCCGACCGGTTGTGCCGGGCCAACCGGCGCAGGGTGTGCCACCACCGGCGCCCGCCCAGCCGGGCGTCGCGGACCTGCTCGACCGGCAGGTCGGCGAACGCGTTGCGCAGCACCAGCACCGCGAACGGCACGCCCAGCGCGATGTGCACCAGGGCCAGGCCCTGAGCCGTCCCGGAGGAGAGCACCAGGCCCAGCACCTCGTTGACCGGCCCGGCGATGACCTGGATCGGCACGACGCTGGCCGCCAGCAGCAGCAGCCCGGTGGCCTGCGCGGCCGGCCCGGTCAACCAGGCCAGCGGGTACGCGGCCAGCAGCGCGACCACCAGAACCGTGGCGGTCACCGCGGTGGCCAGCAGCAGGGTGAAGCCCAGCGTGCGCCACAGCTCCGTGCCGGTGACCAGGTTGCGGTAGGACTCGCCATTCGGCGCCGTCGACCACCAACCGCGTGCGGCGGCGTCCACCCGGCCGTGCGCCGACGTGGCGACCAGCACCGCCAGCGGCACCAGCCAGGCGATCGCGGCGCCCGCCGCGAGCAGGCGGAACACCCGCCGGGGCGGGGCGATCGGGGCGGGCTCCGGTGCCGCCTCGACGCGCGGCGGGGGCCAGGCCTGCCGGACGAAGAGCGCTGCCACCATGATGCCGCCGATGACCGCCACCAGCCACACCACGCCGAGCGCGGCGCCGTCACCGGTGGTGGTGCCCCCGGACGTCTGCCAGATCCGCAGCGCGAGCACCGAGGCCTCGTCGCGGACCGAACCGGGGGTCATCACCAGGATGAGGTCGAACGTGCGGCTGGTGCCGACCGCCACCAACGCGAAGACCACCGCGGTCGTCCGCAGCAGCAGTGGCCGCCACTGCGCGTCCCACAGCACGTGGCGACGCCCACCGCCGTAGGCGCGCACCGCGTCGGCGAGACTCGGTGGCACCGCGTCCAGCGCGGACCGGAAGACCAGCACCGCCAACCCGACCCAGGCCCAGACGAACGCCGACATCAACGCGACGGTGACCATTCCCGGCCCGAGCAACTGCGGCGCGTCCTCGACCGAACGGCCGGTCAGTCGGGTCGCGACCAGGGTGGCCAGACCCCGGCTCGGGTCCGGGTCGTACATCAGGCGGAAGGTGACCCCGGTGACGACCAGCGGCAACGCCACCGGCACCAGGAGGATCAACCGGACCAGGCCGCCCTCCTGGGACCGGCGCGACGCGGCGGCGAGCAGATAGCCCAGCGCCGTCACCACCGCCGGCACCAGCAGGGCCCAGAGGACCGTCCGGCCGACCACCGCGCCGGTGCCCGGGGCGGCGAGCGCGGTCCGGAAGTGCGCCGCGCCGACCCAGCGACCGTCGGTGGTGACACTGGCGTGCATGGTCCGCAGTACCGGCCACAGCACCAGCCCGCCGAGCAGCACCGCGGCCGGCAGCAGCAGGGCCGACGTCGCACCCGCGGCCGGATACGCCCGGCCGCGCCGGGCTGGACCGACGTCGTCGAGGACCGCCAGCTCACCGAGGACCCGTACCTGGCTCATCGGCCGCCCCCCGCGCTGCGGGCCGCCGCGGCGAGCAGACCGGTGGCCCGACGGATCGCCTCGCTCGCGCGGACCCCGTCGGTGACGTCGGCGAAGAAGCCCTGCATGATCCGCCAGATGCCGACCCCGTCCGAGCCGGTGAACGCGCCGGGCAACTGGTCGGAGAGGTCGAAACGCAGGGTGCCAGGAGCCCGCATCTCCTCGGCGAGCCCCTGGCCGACGCGGTCCCGGTAGCTGCCGATCGCGACGTTGGTGTTGGGCGAGAGATAGCCGCCGGCGCGCAGCCACGGCTGGAACGAGTCGGCCCTGGTGAGCCACTCGACCAGCTCGACCCCGCCCCGGGCGTCGGCGAACGCCACGGCCGCGTCCCCGCCGACGATCAGTGGGCCGCCGCCCGGCTGGGCACCTGGGAACCGAAACGTGACAGGTGCCTCCGGACCGCGCTGGAACGGGTCGGCGACGTCGGCGGTGAAGTCGGCCCCGACGAGCATCACCGCCCGCTTCGTGTGCACCACCTGGATGACCGACTCCTCGTACTGGGTGAGCAGGGCGCGTCGACCGCCGCCGACGAAGGCCCCGTTGATGCTCCAGAGCCCGGCGAGCCGGTCCAGTGCGTCGCGCACGGGTCTGCCCTGCCAGTCGGCGTCCGGTCGGGCCAGGGCGTTGTAGCTCTCGGGGGCCATGTCGGCCAGGACGTTCTCGAACCAGTCGGTGAGCACCCAGCCGTCCGCGGCGCCGATGGCCAGGGGTGCCGGCCCGGCGTCGCGCCGGGCGAGCGCCCCGAGCTCCTGGGTACGCCGGACCAGCGCGTCCCAGTTGGCCGGCTGCACGGGCAGCATCGAGGGCAGGTGCCAGACCAGCGACTTGTGCGCCGCCTTGACCCAGACCCCGTAGCGCTGGCCCTCGGCCGTCAGCAGCTCGCCCAGCCCGGCCGGTACGGCGTATTCGGTGGACCCGCGCACCGGGCTCAGCCACCCGCGCTGGGCGTACTCGGTGACCAGGCCGGGGCGCGGCAGGATCGCCACGTCCGGGCTGGTGCCGGCCAGGTGTCGGGCGCGCAGGAACGCGTCGATGTCGTTGCCGGCGCTGACCACCTGCACGGGAGCGGGGTAGCCGGCGACGACCTCGCGGAACCGGTCCAGTTCGCTGGTGCTCCAGACCACCGCGACCTGCACCGACCGCGTGCCGCTGGAGCAGCCGGCGGCCAGGGCGGTGGCGCCCGCTGCGGCGGCGCGCAGCAGCGTACGGCGACCCACCCGGACGGCCGGCCTCATCGGGGCGCCTCGCTCGGCTCGGTGACCAACTCGTGCCGCACCGGGATCTCGGCCAGGGTGGCCGGGTCGGCGGTGCAGACCAGCACCGCCACCCCGGGGGCGTCCGGTGGGGAGAGTCGAGGCATCAGGTCACCGAGGCGGCTGTCGCCCGCCGAGCCGGCCGGCAGGTCGACCACCAGCACCTCGGGCAGGCAGGCCGCCGCTCGGGCGAGCGCCACCCGGAACCGCTGGGCGGCGGAGATCTGGTGCGGCAGCAGGGCGAGGGAGAGCGCCAACTCGAGCCGGTCGACCACGGTGGCCGTCCAGTCGTTGGCCACCTCGTGCACCCGTTCGCGTTTGCGCTGGCCGTACTCGATGTTGCGCCGCACGGTGAGCTGCGGCAGCAGCGCGCCCCCGGCGGGCACGTAGCCGATCTGCCGGCGGGGCGGCGGCAGGCCGGTGACGTCCCGGTCGCCGACGAGGATGCGGCCGGTCACCGGCGGGGCGAGCCCGGCCAGCACCCGGGCGACCGCCGTGCCGAACCGGGGCGGCGCCACCAGGGCGGCGAGCGTGCCGGCGGCAACGTCGAGGGTCACCGGCCCGGTGCCGGGGACGGCGACCAGTGCGCGTAGCCGTAACGTGGCCCTCACCTCCGGTGACCATTGATGACCGTCCCAGGGTGGCACACCGTGACGACAATCGACGCCCCCGACTTTTCCACTGTGGAGAGGGGCGGGGCTGTTCAGGTGGGGCAGTAGAGCGCGGCGAGCCCGGCGGCGGTGGCCGCCAGCCGTTCGCGCAGTGCCGCCGGGGCCAGCACCTCGACGTCGGCGCCGAGGCGCAGCAGCTCACCGTGGGCATGGGTGAGCGACTCGATCGGCAGCACCGCGGTCACCCAACCCCGCGCGTCCGGTGGCCCGGCGCTGGTGTCCATCGCGGTCACCACCGGATCGCTGCCGACCTCGCGCAGCCGCTGGCGCCCGGCGGGGGAGAGCCGGACGTGGGCCTCGTCGCGGTGCAGTCGGGCCCGGAACTGCACCACGTGCGCCCGCCACCAGGCTGGCAGGTCGAAGTCGGCGGGCCGGTCGAACTCCTGGGCCAGCGGGGTCAACGCGAGGATCTGGTTGACCCGGTAGGTGGCCGGCGCGCCCCGGCCGGGCTGGTCGGCCACCACATACCAACGGCCGCCCTTGAGCACCAGGCCGTACGGCTCCAGGACCCGGGTCACCTCGCCGTTCCAGCCGCGGTAGCGCACCTCGACGCGGTGCTGTCGCCACACCGCCTCGGCCGTGCGGGCCAGCTCGGGGGAGGCGTCGCCGTCCGCATACCACCCGGGAGTGTCCAGATGGAAGCGTTGTTGCAGTCGGGTCGCCCGGTCGCGCAGCGGCGCGGGGAGCGCGGCGTGCAGCTTGAGTTGCAGCGCGGCCACCACGTCGCCGTAGCCCAACTCGTCGGCGGGGCCGGGCAGCCCGGCGAGGAACAGCCGGTCGGCCTCCTCGGCGGTCAGCCCGGTGAGGCGGGTCCGCCAGCCGTCGACGAGCTGGTAACCGCCGGCGTGCCCGGCTTCGCCGTAGAGCGGGATGCCGGCGGCGTGCAGCGACTCGACGTCCCGGTAGATGGTGCGGGGGGAGACGGTCAACCGCTCGGCGAGCTGTGTGGCGGTCAACCGCCCGTGCGACTGGAGCAGCATCAGGAGAGAGAGAAGTCGAGAGGCTCGCACTTCACTGACACTAGTTGTCAGGGGACCCGTCCTACCGTCCCGACATGGCATTTCGCGACAAGGAACTACGAACGCCAGGATCGGTGCTGGTGGACGGCCGGCACCTCAAGCGTTACCACATCGACCAGCCGGAGCGACCTATCGAACCCGAGGTGGAGAAGGCCGCGTACGACCAGGTGCCCCTGCTGTTGGTCGACATCGTCGACGACGGCACCCCGGCCGCCGGGTGGGTGGTGCTGCACCGGGGCGCGGACACCGGCGCCTACCTGCTGGCGTACACCTGGGTGTGGGACAACGCGGTGGAGGTTCGTGTCGCCGCAGCCGGGCAGCCGGCGCTGGACTGCCCGGACGACGACCCGACCCACTTCGTCGAGGTACGTCGACCCGCCGTCGGCTGCGTCTGGGAGCTGGCGGTGCTGGAGCACGAGCGGGCCGCCTGGGTGCGGCACATGCTTGCGCCGGAGGCTCCCGACCTGACTGGATATCTGAACGACTCACGAGCGGAAGGGCCGGTGGGCCACTAATGGGCGACTTCGACTTCTTCAAGGGCACCTGGAACGTCGTCAACCGGCGGCTGCGCAAGCGGTTGGTCGGCTCCGACGAGTGGGAGGAGTTCCCGGGGGTGTCGGTGGCGCACGGCTTCTTCGCCGGCGGCGGTCACTTCGACGAGATCACGTTCCCGACCAAGGGCTCCGCCGGCGCCACGATCCGCGTCTTCGACCCGGCCCGGCAGGAGTGGTCGATCTACTGGGCGAGCAGCGACACCGGGGTGCTGGGGCTGCCGCCGATGGTGGGTCGCTTCGTCGACGGGGTCGGCCACTTCTACGCCGACGACCAGCACGAGGGGCGCCCGGTCCGGTGCCGGTTCATCTGGTCCGACATCAGTGACACCACCGCACGCTGGGAGCAGGCGTTCTCGGTCGACGGCGAGCAGACCTGGGAGACCAACTGGATCATGACGTTCACCCGGGCGTCCTAGCCGCGGGGACCCGGAGCGCGCGAGCCGTACGCCGGGCCGAAGACCACCAGCAGCGCCAGGTCCTCGGTCACCTCGTCGAACCGGTGCTCCTCGCCGGCCGGCACGAAGATCACCGAACCCGGGCCCACCTCGGCCGCGCCGTCCGGGGTCACGATCCGGGCCCGCCCCGCGGTGACCACGTAGATCTCATCCTCGGTGTGCGGGCTCTGCTCGTCGAGCCCGCCCACCGGGATGCAGTACGTGCCCACCGACAGGTCCGGCACCCGCAGGTGCTCGACCCAGTCGTTGGCGACCCCGGTCGGTGCGGTCCACCGGCCCGCGCCTTCGATGATCAGCATGGCGGAAGCCTAGAGCGAGTGTCGGAGCCGGTGCCAGGGCTGTCGCGACAACTTCCGGCCATTCCGGGGCGGTGTTAGGGTCCGACCACCGCCCCGGACGAAGGAACGCGATGGCCTCCGACCACGTCGACGTGCTGATCGTCGGCGCCGGCCTCTCCGGCATCGGCGCCGCCTGCCACCTTCGTCGGGACTGCCCCGACAAGACGTACGCCGTGCTGGAGGCGCGCGACGCCATCGGCGGCACCTGGGACCTGTTCCGCTACCCGGGCATCCGCTCCGACTCCGACATGTTCACCCTCGGCTACTCGTTCCGGCCGTGGACCGCCCCGAAGGCCATCGCCGACGGCACGACCATCCGGGAGTACGTGCGGGAGACCGCCCAGGAGTACGACGTGCCGCGGCACATCCGCTTCCGCCACCGGGTGCTGAGCGCCGAGTGGGACAGCGCCACCGCCCGGTGGACGGTGCACGCCCAGCGCACCGGCACCGCCGAGAGCGTGGTGCTGACCTGCTCGTTCCTCTTCGCGTGCGCCGGCTACTACCGCTACGACAGGGGTTACACCCCACCCCTGCCCGGTGTCGAGGCGTACACCGGGCGGCTGGTGCACCCGCAGCACTGGCCCGACGACCTCGACCACACCGGCAGACGGGTGGTGGTGATCGGCAGCGGGGCCACCGCGGTCACCCTGGTGCCGGCGCTGGCGCGGCGGGCCGCGCACGTGACCATGCTCCAGCGTTCACCGTCGTACATTATGGCGATGCCCGCCCGCGACCGGCTGGCCGACGCGTTGCGGCGCCGGCTGCCGGCGAAGGCCGCGTATCCGGTCGTGCGCTGGAAGAACGTGCTGCTCTCCACAGTCAACTTCCAGCTCAGCCGGCGCGTGCCCGGCCTGGTGAGGCGGGTGCTGCGCCGGGCCGCACGGGGCCGGCTCCCGGTGGGGTACGACGTCGACAGGCACTTCTCGCCCCGCTACGACCCGTGGGACCAGCGGCTCTGCGTGGCGCCCGACGGTGACCTGTTCACGGCCGTGCGCGACGGTGCCGCGTCGGTGGTCACCGACACCATCGACACGTTCACCGCGCACGGTGTCCGGCTGACCTCCGGCGCGGAGCTTCCCGCCGACGTCGTGGTCACCGCGACCGGGCTCAACCTGCTCGCCCTCGGTGGCCTGACGCTGCGGGTCGACGGCGTAAACGTCGACCTGCCGAACACCGTCGCCTACAAGGGGATGATGCTCTCTGGCGTGCCGAACTTCGCGCTGACCCTCGGTTACACCAACGCGTCGTGGACGCTCAAGGCCGACCTGGTCGCCGGCTACGTCTGCCGACTGCTGCGGCACCTGGACCGCACCGGCCAGCAGGTCGTCACCCCGCTCCCGCCGCCGGACGCCGGGCGGGTGCCGCTTATCGACCTGCGCGCCGGTTACGTGTTGCGCGCCGTCGACACGCTGCCCAAGCAGGGTGCGACCGCGCCGTGGCGGCTGCACCAGAACTACGCCCGCGACGTGCTGCTGATGCGGCACGGCCGGCTCACCGACGAGGGGGTGCGGTTCTCCCGGGCCGGTGAGGTGACCGCGTCCGACACCATCCCGCGTCCCGTCGCCTCCGAGCGTCGGTAACCGCCAGCAGAGGAGCAGGATCGTGCAGAGGTTCGACTTCGCCGGCGCGACCGCCATGGTCACCGGAGCGGCCAGTGGCATCGGCGCGGCGCTGGCCCACGCGCTGGCCCGCCGCGGCAGCGACCTGGTCCTGCTGGACCGCGACGCCGAGCGGCTGGACGCGGTGACCGCCGCGATCCGCGCCGAGTACCCGGATCGTCAGCTCGCCACGTACCTCGTGGACCTCGCCGACCAGACCGCCACCGCCCAGGTGGCCGCGGAGATCGGCCAGCGGCACCCCCGGGTACGCCTACTGATCAACAACGCCGGCGTGGGCCTGGGCGGTCGGTTCGACCAGGTGACGTTCGACGAGTTCAGCTGGGTGATCGACGTCAACTTCCGGGCCGTGGCGCAGCTGACCCACGCGTTGCTGCCCACCCTCCGGGCCGAGCCGGGCGCGCACCTGGTCAACGTCTCCAGCCTGTTCGGGCTGATCGCGCCGGCCGGGCAGACCGCGTACGCGGCGAGCAAGTTCGCCGTGCGCGGCTTCACCGAGGCGCTGCGCCACGAGTTGGTCGACGACGGGATCGGGGTGACCTCGGTGCACCCCGGCGGGATCCGCACCCGGATCACCGAGAACGCCCGGATCGGCAGTGGCGTCTCCCACGACGAGTACGCGGCCGGCCGGGCGCAGTTCGAGAAGCTGCTGACCATCGCGCCGGAACGGGCCGCCGAGGTGATCCTGCGCGGCGTCGAGCGGCGTCGGGGCCGGGTGTTGATCGGCTGGTCGGCGAAGCTGCCCGACCTGCTGGCCCGGATCATGCCGGCCTCGTACAACCGGCTCCTGGTCACCGGCCTGAACCGGGGCGTGGTCCGCCCGGCGCCGCCTGCCTCCGGTGTTCCCGCGCAACGCCCCGCCGCCGACGCCGTCGTCGATCCGGCCCGTGAGGTGGCGTGAGGGCAGTTCAGGCGGGATCGGCCACCGTCGCGCTCGGGCGGACGTCGCTGCGGCGCAACACCACGGTCAGCGCCACCAGAGCGACCAACAGGGCCGCGAGTACGTACACCGGGGCCGGGCCGAGCGGGGCGAGCAGCGCCAACAGCGCGACGGCCGGGAAGGCGACGACCACGGCGCCGCGCTGCTGCCGGCGTACGTGCAGCGCCCAGACAGTGAGCAGGAAGACGGCGATCGGGACGGCCACCGCGTACCCGGCGGTCCGTTCCGAGATGTGCGCGAGGTGCCGCTCGTGGTCCACCGACACGCTCAGGCCGGCGCCGGCCGCGGCGATCGCCGCGAAGATCAGGTAGTGGCCGTAACCCCAGATCAAGGAGTACGGCTGCCGGTCGGGAGCCTGGTTCGGCCGGTCGAAGTAGAGCCACCAGAGCGCGAACACGATGACCGCGCCGGCCGCCGCGAGCGACCAGAGGTCGTGTTCCCCGGCGTCGAGCCCGTCCTGGATCGCCAACGAGACGGCCCCGACCGCCTCACCGAGCACGATCAGGGTGAACAGCCCGTACCGCTCGGTGATGTGCGCCGGGTGCCACGGGGTCATCCCGGGGCGTTCGGCCACCGCCGGCACCAGCAGGTCGGCCAGAGCGAGCACCACGAACGACGCGATGCCCCACTCGGCGGGCAGCAGCAACCGCAGCAACCAGCCGAGCTGCACCACCGTCACGCCTATCGCGTAGCGGCGCGCCGCCGCCCGGTGCGCCGGGTCGCCGACCGCCGCTCGGCTCCAGTGCACGACGGCGGCCAGCCGCATCACCACGTACCCGTAGGTGATCACGGCGAAGTCGCCGTCGGTGAACGCCCGGGTCACCCCGGCGGCGATGATCAACGCTCCGGCGATCTGCACCAGCGTGGTGATCCGGTAGAGGTCGTCGTCGGTGTCGTAGGCCGAGGCGAACCAGGTGAAGTTCATCCACGACCACCAGATCGCGAAGAACAACATCAGGTACCTGGTCAGCGCGTGGCCGAGGTGACCCTCGGAGACGTCGTGGTGCAGGTTGCCGGCGGCCTGTGCCACGGCCACCACGAAGCACAGGTCGAAGAAGAGTTCCAGCGGCGTGGCCGTGCGGTGCGGCTCGTCGCGGCGATGAGGGCGCATCGGCCGGTAGAACGGCCGCACCGACCGAGGCTGGGTCACCGCAGATCCCCCGAGCCGCCCGCCGGTCAGCCCCGCCGACGGCCGTGGGTCAGCCCCTCCAGCACCAGGGTCAGGCCCGCCCCCACCAGCCAGACGTCCTTGGCGAGCCCCGCGCCCTGCTGGGTCGGGCGGACGCTGCCGGGTTCGCGCATCCCCGGCGTCTTCAGGTACAGCTGCACCAGGCCCGCGCCGAACGCGGTCAGGCCGAGCCCGACCAGGGGCGCCGGGACGAACGGCGCCATCAGCGCGGCCCCCAGGGCGATCTCCGAGTACGACAGCAGCTTGGCGAAGCGCGCCGGCTCCAGTTGACCGAGCTGGGGCATCGCGGCGACCGCCATCCCGTGCAAGCCCTCCGCGGCGGTGCCCTCCAGGGTGCGCTTGCCCAGACCCGAGTTGAGGAAGTACGCGCCGATGCTGAGCCGCAGTGGCAGGTGCGCGAATTTCATTGTCACTCCCGTTGGCCGTGGTCGAATGCGGCCCGCGTACCCCGGACCGCCCGCGATAACCCGCCGGGCCGGCTGGGCTGGCCGTGGTGGTCGCGGTAGGTTCGCCGGGGGCCCACCGCCGAGCCCGTGGCACACTCGCCCACGCCGGCACCCGGCCCTGCCGCAGATCACCAGCAGGAGGCGAAGTGAGCCAGGAAGTCCGGGGAGTCATCTCCCGCAGCAAGGGCGCGCCGGTCGAGGTCACCACCATCGTGGTGCCCGATCCGGGTCCCGGTGAGGCGATCGTCCGGATTCAGTCGTGCGGTGTCTGCCACACCGACCTGCACTACCGCGAGGGTGGCATCAACGACGACTACCCGTTCCTGCTCGGCCACGAGGCGGCGGGCATCGTGGAGCAGGTCGGCGAGGGCGTCACCGACGTCGCCCCGGGCGACTTCGTGGTGCTCAACTGGCGGGCGGTGTGCGGAGTCTGCCGTGCCTGCCGCCGGGGTCGGCCCTGGTACTGCTTCAACACCCACAACGCCACCCAGCGGATGACCCTCACCGACGGCACCGAGCTCGCCCCGGCGCTGGGCATCGGGGCGTTCGCCGAGAAGACCCTGGTGCACGCGGGGCAGTGCACCAAGGTGGACCCGGCGGCCCGCCCCGCCGCCGTGGGTCTGCTCGGGTGCGGGGTGATGGCCGGGCTGGGCGCGGCGATGAACACCGGCAACGTCACCCGGGGCGACTCGGTCGCGGTGATCGGCTGCGGCGGCGTCGGGGACGCGGCGGTCGCCGGCGCGGTCCTCGCCGGCGCCACCACGATCGTCGCCGTGGACACCGACAGCCGCAAACTCGACTGGGCCCGCCAGTTCGGCGCCACGCACACCGTGAACGCCTCCGAGACCGACCCTGTCGAGGCGATCCGTGCCGCCACCGGTGGCTTCGGCGCAGACGTGGTGATCGACGCGGTGGGCCGACCGGAGACGTGGAAGCAGGCGTTCTACGCCCGCGACCTGGCCGGCACGGTGGTGCTGGTCGGTGTACCCACCCCGCAGATGCAGGTCGAGCTGCCGCTGCTCGACGTGTTCGGGCGCGGCGGCGCCCTCAAGTCCAGTTGGTACGGCGACTGTCTGCCCAGCCGGGACTTCCCGATGCTCACCGAGCTGTATCTGCAGGGCCGCCTCGACCTCGACGCGTTCGTCTCCGAGGAGATCGCGCTCGACCAGGTCGAGAACGCCTTCGAGCGGATGCACCACGGCGACGTGCTCCGCTCGGTGGTGGTGTTCCCGTGACCGCCCGCGTCGACCGCGCGGTCACCTCGGGCACGTTCTCCCTGGACGGGCAGACGTTCGACGTGGACAACAACGTCTGGGTGATCGGTGACGACCACGAGTGCGTCGTCCTGGACGCGCCGCACGACGTGGCGGCGATCCTCGCCCTGGTGGGCGACCGGCGGGTCCGGGCGATCCTGGCCACCCACGCCCACGACGATCACGTCCGGGTGGCGCCCGAGCTGGCCGAGGCCACCGGCGCGCCGGTGCTGCTGCACGCCGAGGACCGGGTCCTCTGGGACATGGTCCACCCGCACCTGCCGCCCAACGGCGAGCTGCACGACGGGCAGAGCATCGAGGTGGGTGGCACCACGCTGCGGGTGCTGCACACCCCTGGGCACAGCCCCGGCGCGTGCAGCTTCCACGCAGCCGAGCTGGGCGCGGTGTTCACCGGCGACACGCTCTTCGCCGGTGGCCCGGGCGCGACGGGCCGCTCGTACAGCGACTTCGACACCATCGTCCGGTCGATCCGCACCCGCCTGCTGGCCCTTCCGGCGGAGACGGTCGTGCACACCGGCCACGGCGACGACACGACGATCGGCGCGGAGGCGCCGCACCTGCAGGAGTGGCTGGACCGCGGCCACTGACCCCCGCTGCGAGTTCTGGGTGGGTTGGCGTGCTGGGCGCGGTGGACGCCCTCAGCGTTCGTCGGCCGCGCCCAGCACCGGTTTGACGTCCAGGATCGGGGTGCCGTCGAGGGCCTCCAGGTCGGCCACCTCGACGCGCAGCCCGTGCACCGCCAGGACCCGCACCCGGTGCAGCCCGATCGGGTTGGGCCGGTGCGGGGATCGGGTGCTGAACACGCCGGTCTCCGGGCGGTTCTCGTCGCCCCGTGGGTGCACCGCGAGCACCTCGCGCCGGGCACGGTCCAGCCAGGTCAGCACCAGAACTTCCGTGCCGACGCGCAGGTCACGCACGGCCCGCTCGACCCGCGGGTCGAACACCAGCCACGCCGTCGGCGCGCCCTCGTCGCCCTGCCGTGGCGCGCTCGCCGCGTCGGTCAGCGGCGAGGCGACCCGGCCGACCGGGTGCAGCAGGTACGCGTCATCGCTCACTGCCCCGACTCCCTCCTGGACGGTGCCAACCTAGCTCGGCCGCGCCGTTATGATCCCGCCCATGGCCGCCGACTCGCCCGTCCCCGCCGACTCGCCCGTCCCCGCCGTCCGTCAGCTGCGCCTCGTGGTGGAGGCCGCCGACCACGAGGCTGCCGTCGCGTTCTTCCGGGACGCGCTGGGCCTGCCGGAGGAGGCGGCGTTCAGCGGCGAGGGGGATGCCCGGGTGGTGATCCTGGACGCCGGCCGCGCCACTCTGGAGATCGCCAACCCCGCGCAGAAACGCCTTATCGACGAGGTCGAGGTGGGTCGGCAGGTCGCGCCGCGCATCCGGGTGGCCTTCGAGGTGGACGACGCGGCGGCGACGACCGCCCGACTGGTGGCCGCCGGGGCGAGCGAGGTTGCGCCGCCGACGCGTACGCCGTGGCAGTCGCTCAACTCCCGCCTCGACGCGCCCGCCGGCCTGCACATCACCGTCTTCCAGGAACTCGTCACCCCGGACGAGGGCGTCGGGACGGAGTCCGGACGTGACGGAGACACCTGAGTCGGGACAGCCGGGCGAGGTTCGTCCGGTAGGCGGGCCGCACGGCAACCTCACAGGCCGTGCTCGCCTGCGCGCCAACTCACGGTAGCGAAAAGCCGCAGGCTGCCCGCCCCCCACCACCGTGCATGGCCCCCTTTGCTCTGCTTACCTATACGCGCCACGTCCCGCGAGCTGCGAATGGGCACTTCCCGCCAGCCCCGGAGGTTACTCACCGACGTCACGGAACGTGGCCGGTGCGTATAGGTAAGCAGAGCAAAGGCTGGCGCTCGGAGATTGCCCCCGCGTTCCGAAAACACCCTCCGTCACGGCCGTCCGGCCTGATGCGGGAAGCGCCGCCCCTGTCCGGCTCTGCGCCGTGACCGGGGCCGCACCGTCCGGCCCTCGGCGCATTTCCGGAATGCCCGACACGTGAACCCGGTTGTGTCCCCCGTACCGCCGGAGCCCAAACCCTTTCCGCGGTCATCTCCCGAGGAGTGTTCACCCCGGAGCGCTTCGCACGATCGAAAGGGCCACCATCGTGAAGGTCGACTTCACGCGATGGCTCCCCGCCATCGCTAAGGACTCGTACCGCAAGACCGCGCTGAGCGTGGCGGGTGTAGCCGCCCTCGGCGGTTTGGCGCTCGCGCCGACCGCGGCCGCCGCCCCGGTCACTTCCGGACCGCACCAGGGCGCCGTCGCCGCCATCGACCTTGCCACCGGCAAGGCCGCCACCTCGGCACACCAGACCTCGCCACACCAGGACGAGCAGCCCGTCGAGTCGGGCCTGACCACCGGCTCCGCCACCGGTAAGCCGCCGGCGGGCAAGCCGAGCCGCGCCCAGCTGATCCCGCACGGCATCGAGGGCGCGCAGTCGCGCGTCCCCCTCGACGACGCGCAGCTGGCCAACGCCCGGGCCATCGTCGACGCCGCCAAGAAGACAGGCGTCGGTGACCGTGGCGCGGTGATCGGCGTCGCCACCTCGCTGCAGGAGTCGAAGCTGTACAACCTCGGCCACCTCGGCGCGTACAACGACCACGACTCGCAGGGCCTGTTCCAGCAGCGCCCGTCGTCCGGTTGGGGCACGCCCGACCAGATCACCGACCCGGAGTACGCCGCCTCGGCGTTCTTCACCGCCCTCAAGAACGTCGGCGGCTGGCAGGACCTGCCGCTGACCGCCGCCGCGCAGACCGTGCAGGTCTCCGCCTTCCCGTACGCGTACGCGCAGTGGGAGGAGCAGGCGGCGGACATCGTCCAGCAGCTCTGGTGACACCCGCACACGAGACCGGCCGGCTCCCCTCGACGGGAGCCGGCCGGTTTTTCCTGTCCGTGTGCCTCAGCAGGACGGGTAGAGGCGGCGGGTGCCGACCCCGGCCGCGTACGCGGCCCGGTCGCTGAACCGGCAGCCGTAGTCGGGTCGGGCCACCACCGCCGGATCGGTCACGGTGTCGCCGGCCGGGCGTTTGCCGGTGCGTACCCAGGACACCAGGTCGTCCCAGGCGGCGCCGGCCTCCGCCGGGGTGAACTCGCAGTGCTGCGTGGCCCGGATCGCCCGCTGCACCACCAGCTTGCTGCGGCCGTGCCGCGCCACGTCGGTGGCGTACGCCTGCTCCATGCTGAACGGTACGAACAGGTCGCCGAGACCGTGCAGGCTGAGCACCGGCGCCGTCGGGCGGCCGGCGATCCGCGGCACCTCGGTCAACGTCGGGAGGAGCCGCTGCCACACGTTCTCCGGGGCGACCCGCCGCACGGCCGCGTTGACGTTCACCGGGCTGTTCGGGGTGTAGCGGGTGAGCAGGTTGGTGGAGAGCTGACCGGGCCGCTGCGCGGGGGAGTCCCCACCACTGGTCACCATGATCGAGAAGAGGAAGTCCTTCCAGACCGCGAACGCCGCGTCCGCCCCCGGCCGGGGCCCGCCGGAACGGTTCACCGTGATCGCCCGCAGTTGCTTGCCCCGGTCCGTCGTGGTGTCCGGCCCGGTGGGCGTCAGCCCGGCCAGGCCGAGCGCCACCTGGATGCGGGGCACCGCGTTGGTCAGGTAGTCGGCCGGCGTCGGGTAGGCCGGCACCTCGGCGAGCGCCTGCGCGATTAGGTTGTAGTCCAGGTAGAAGTCGAGCAGCGTCTGATCGCCGAGCACCCCGCACATCGGCAGCGCGCCGTCGTAGAAGCCGGGGTACTGCTCCAGCGAACGACCGATGACGTACCCGCCCATCGACACCCCGGCGACGTAGGTGTGCTGCGGCCGACGGACCGTTCGCCCGAAGTGGTCGGCGAGATCCTTCGTCCCCAGCACCCCGGAGCGGATGTCGAAGCCGTTGCGGTCGTACGAGGACGACGCCCACGCGTACCCCTGCTTGAGGAGACGCTCACGCAGCCCGAAAGCCGGCGGCTCCGGCGACAGCACCGTGCCCTGGCCGCGGTAGCCGTGCGCCCACAACACCAGGTCGCCGTTCCACCGGGCGGGGACCTCGATGACGTACCCGGCGTGCCGGTGCACGCCCTGGCGTACCGTCGTCGGCTTGCCGCCCACGACCAGCGGGGCCAACGGCGGATTCTCGATTGTGTAACCGGGCAGCGGCTCGCCGCCCCGCGCGTCGCGACCGGTGGCGCTGGCCGGTGCGGCGCCGGCCAGCCCGACCGCGAGGGTCAGCGTCGCCGTGGCGGCGAGCAGCCGGCGGACGGTGCGAACGGGTGTGGACAGCATCGATGCTCCCCATCGGACGGGTGTCGCCCGGGGGCGACCAGCGGGACGGTTGCCTACCGGCCGGTAGCGTCCTGAACCTAGAACCGCCGTCGACAGGTGTCAATGGGTACGCTGATTGGCCGGTCAACACGGCTGGCCAGCTGCACCCGGCCGTGCGGGCCGGCGGGCCGATCGGGTTGACTGGTCGCCGTGGACGAGTCGATCTGGGAGGCGGCCCGCGCGTCGCGTAGCTGGCTGGACGCGGCGAACGGCACCGGGCAGACCGAGTTGACGTGTCGCATCCTCAAGCTGACGGAGGAGGCGGGGGAGGCGTCGGCCGCCTGGATCGGTCTGCTCGGGCAGAACCCCCGCAAGGGTGTCACCCACACCCGCGAGGACGTCGCCGCGGAGTTGGCCGACGTCGCCTTCACTGCGCTGGTGGCCATCGAAAGCCTGGGGCTGGACGCGCAGACCGCTCTGGACGCCTGCGCCGCAAAGGTGCGCTCCCGCCTGACAGGTCAAGAACGCCCCTAGCGCCCACTCGCACTTCGTCTGCCCTTCCCGCCAGCCGACGGCATGTCGCACTCTGCCCGCATTGGGTGCGATGCACGAGTCGCCGCATGTCTGATCGACTCGGGTTCCTTGATGTCGCGGTAACCCGGCGTCCCGGACGCCCCGACTTCCTTAAACCCGAGTGGATCACCCGAGTGAGGGGTGATTCGACCCTCCGGCCCGGGCATTGCGTCGGTGGTTTGTCCGATAGTGGGGTTTATGGGCTGTGGCTGGGCTCACCCATGGGCCGGAATCATGGCCGGGCCGGGGTCGTTACACACCCTGACGATCGCAGCACCACCGGCTGCCGCTCGACCCCAGAGTGCCGGTCGCGCAGGTTGGAATGCCAGCCTCCACCCGGTCGTTATGGTCCCCACGAACGACCGCAGGCACCGCCCCCGTGCGGGTGCCAGCCAGGTGGGCCAACCCGGAATGACCCCGGCCCCCCGGTCGTTACACAGGGACCCGGCGCCACGAGCCCCCGCTCGCAGGTCGCCGACCCCGAAGACTTTCCCCTGTGTTTGTTGCAGCGCCGGACGAGGTGCTCACACCCTGCCGCCGCCCCCTTGGTGGTCGGGGTGTCCTACCCCCGAAGGAGCTACCCCCATGAACACGATCATGCGTAAGAGCATGCTGTCTGTTGCTGGTCTCGCGTTCGCCGGTGGTGTCTTCGCCGGCCCGATCGCCCACGTGGCCAACCCGGTCGACGCCAAGCCGGTCGCGGTTGCGGTACAGGCTGACAAGCCCGACACGAGCAAGCTGATCCCGCACGGCACCCAGGGCGACCAGTCCCACATCAGCCTGAACGACGAGCAGACCGGCAACGCGAAGGCGATCATCGCCGCGACGAAGAAGGCGGGCCTGCCCGAGCGGGCGGCGGTCATCTCGATCGCGACGAGCCTGCAGGAGTCGAAGCTGGAGAACCTGGGTCATCTCGGTGACATGAACGACCACGACTCGCTGGGCCTGTTCCAGCAACGCCCGAGCTCGGGTTGGGGTACGCCGGAGCAGATCACCAACCCCGAGTACTCCACCACCGCGTTCCTCAAGGGCCTCAAGCAGGTTGATGGTTGGCAGGACATGCCGTTGACCGAGGCCGCGCAGACCGTGCAGGTCTCCGCCTACCCCGACGCCTACGCCCAGTGGGAGCAGCAGGCCGCTGACCTGGTCGGCCAGTACTGGAACAGCTGACCCGAAGAACCGCACGACACCGACCGCTGGCCGGCACCCGCAACCCGGGGTGCCGGCCAGCGGCCTTCCTGTTCTCGCCGGGCGGGCGGCGTCGGCCGTCGACGAGTTCTTCGTAGATCTTGGACACTTTCCGTTCTGCGGGCCCGCCACGCTAACGGAAGTGTCCAAGATTCACGTCGGTGAACGTAGCGGAGCGGCGTGACCGGTGCGGGGTGATCCGATCGGCTGGTGGCTACGTACCCCTGGACGGGGACCGGCGGAGGGACAGAGCATGGCCGCAGTGGGGTACGACGCCGATCGCGAACCGGAGTCAGGGCCGGAACCGTCAGGTGCGGCCGCACCGCGACGCTGGTCCACCGGGGTTCGCCTGTTGGTGGCAGCCGCCACCGTCGTGCTGTTGCTGGGTGTGGCAGCGGTGGCCGTGATCGTTGTCGATCCCGACCACCTCGGCATGACCTACTCCAGCCAACCCGACGGCACCCGCCCCGACGGCACCCGCCCCGACGGCACCCGCCCCGACGGCACTCGGCCCGGTGACGGCGGCCGTCCGGGAGGCGTCGCTGACCCGGGCTCGGCAGAGGGCCGCCGCGGTGGTGCGGGTGCTGCCGACGAGCAACTGATGACAGCACCGCTGGCAGGTCGGCAGAACGGCACCTTCGTGCTCGCCGATGGGCTGTCCTCGTTCGAGTTGCGGGTCGCCGAGTTGGGCGACGATCTGTACCGGATCAGTACCCCGGCCGGCTCGGGTGTAGCGGGTCGACCGGCGGTGCAGGGGGAGACCGTGCGACTCGACCTCGTGGAGTCCGGGACGCGCGGGCCGCGGGCCGTACGGGTGTTGCTCAACGAGCGGGTCGCCTGGCGTCTCCACCTCGTCGGCGGGGTGAGCAGTCAGGTGTTGGACCTGACCCGGGCCCGGCTGCTGGGCGTGGAACTCGCCGGCGGCTCCAGCCGCACCGAGATCCTGCTGCCACCGATCACCGCTGCCGGCTCCAGCAACCCCGCCGGCCCGACCTCAGACCGGCCTGCCAGCACCCTGACGGTACGACTCACCGGTGGCACCAGTCAGCTCGACGTTCGGGTCCCCGGGGAGACTCCGGTTCGGGTTCGGGCGAAAGTCGGGGCCGGCTCGGTGGTGGTGCGCGACGACCGCTGGGATGGGGTGGCCGCGGGCTCGGTGCTGGGGACGCCGGGGTGGGACCGGTCGGTGGAGCGCCTGTACCTGGACCTGGTCGCCGGCGCCAACAGCGTGATCGTGTCCTCCAGCAACCGGTGAACTCGCGCCAGTTCAGCCCCGACCGGCGCGTACAGTCGGGCGGTGGAGCGTACCGAATCGATGCTGGCGCAGACCCGACCGCCTGGCGTGGCAGACGTCGATCCCGGCAGTGTGCTGTTGCCCGGCCACGACGTGCCGTTGGGTCGGTACACCACGGTGCGGCGGCTGCTTCCGCAGCGCGCCCGCCGGATGGTCGGCGCGTGGTGTTTCGTGGATCATTTCGGCCCGGACGATGTGGCGCAGCGGCCCGGTATGGAGGTGCCGCCGCACCCGCACACCGGGCTGCAGACCGTGACGTGGCTGCTCGACGGCGAGATTCTGCACCGGGACAGCCTCGGTAACGTGCAGCCGATCGTGCCCGGCCAGCTGAACGTGATGACGTCCGGAAACGGCATCGCCCACTCGGAACGGTCGCCGGCCACCCACCCCCCGGTGATGCACGGGGTGCAGCTCTGGGTGGCGCTGCCGGACCCGGCCCGGGCCGGAGCGGCCGACTTCGCGCACCACGCCGACCTGCCGCGCTGGCGGGACGGCGATCTGGACGTCACCCTGCTGGTCGGCGAGTTCGCCGGGGAGCGGTCGCCGGCGGTGGTGCACACCCCGCTGGTGGGGGTGCAGCTGGAGCTGCGCGGCGAGGCACCGGCGACGATGTCGTTGCGGCCCGAATTCGAGTACGCGGTGCTGGCGATGTCCGGGTCCGCGGAGGCGGCCGGGGTCGGCTTCGAGCCGGGGGCGCTGTTGTATCTGGGCTCGGGTCGCCGGGAGCTGACCGTGCGCGGCGGGGCCGGGGCCCGGTTGCTGCTGCTGGGCGGTAGGCCGTTCGAGGAGCCGTTGGTGATGTGGTGGAACTTCGTCGGCCGGTCGCACGAGGAGGTCGCCGCCGCCCGGGAGGACTGGATGGCCGGCGACGGACGCTTCGGTGTGGTCGCCGACGATCCGGCGCCGCCGCTGCCGGCGCCCGCCCTGCCCACGACCCGCCTCAAGGCCCGGGACCGCACCGGCGGCCTGCACGGTTGACGACGCCGGCGCGTCCAGCCGTGACGTGCCCTGGCCCACACTTCCCCAAATTCTGACCAAACGGAGGATGTTCTGCCGTATGGTTGGACCCGGCAGTGCTGGCCGCTCGGTTCGAGCGGACCTCCACCGCCTGGTGACCGCGACCGGTTCGGATGCGGTTCACCGCCTGGGCAGGCTTGCGTGGCGCCCTGGGTCGCGGTTCGTGACCAGGGGCGCCCGCCTGTCCCGGCCCTTCGCTCGGCCCCACCCCGTGTCGCACTCCGGGGACGGTGTGGCCGAAAGTGCACAAGGGCAGCGCCTTCACCGGGCCAGGCCCGCCAGCAGGTTCACGGTCACGGCGATGATGAACGCGCCGAACAGGTACGACACCATCGAGTGGCGCAGCACCGTACGACGCATCTCGTTGCTGGTCAGGTTGGTGTCGGAGATCTGGAACGTGGTGCCGATGGTGAACGCCACGTACGCGAAGTCGGAGTAGCGCGGCGGTTCGGGCTGGTTGAAGTTCACTCCGCCGTCGGGGCCGGTGTAGTAGATCCGGGCGTACCGGGCGGCGAACACGGTGTGCACCACGAACCAGGAGAGCACCACGCTGAGCACGCCCACACCGCTGTGCAGTTCCCGGGCCGTCCCGGGGGGCGCGCTCTGCGCGCTGGCCACGACCAACCCCACGGCCAGCAGGCTGGCCAGGCAGGCGACGAGCAGCAGGGCATCCCGGATCGCCCGGTTCGGGTCCTCGTGCACGGCCAGTTTGGCGGTCCGCTCGGCGTCCATCGGCCAGATCTTGTGCCAGACCAGCACGAGCCAGCTCAGCGCGCCCACGTCCCAGCCGGCCAGCGCGGCGAGCGGCAGCGGCAGCAGGAGCGCGAAGACGAGGCCGGCGAGGACGCCGACCACCGCCACCACGGCGAGCTGCTTCGCAGCCGGAAAACGCACGTCCGATGGCCGGTCCGGACCGGTCTGGGTCATTCGGGACGCTCCCGGGTCGGGCTGGTGGGCGGCACCGTTGGATCAGATGCCGCGCAGGTGCTGCGAGACCCGGTTGTGCTTCTTGTCCCGGGCCTGCTCGGCCCGCTGGGCGGGGCCCACCTCGGGCGCCGCCTCGATCCCCGCCGACCGGGCCACCTCGGTCCCGTTGGCGTAGTCGACAGGCGGCAGGGCGCGCAGCGCCTTCAGCACGTCCGGCGGTGCGCCCTCCCGTTCCGCCTCGCGGACCACGTCGTTCTTCTCGGCCGGGTAGTCCAGGCTCGACAGGTACTGCAGGACGTCGGCGTAGCTCGCCATGGCGTGGGCTCCCTCGGGCATCGATGTGGTGACGACCGGCGGCGGTTACCCGCCCGCCGGTCGTCCACGCCCGGGCGGCACAGGAAACCCGGCGCCGTTTCTCCTCGGCGTCTGCGGGTACCCGCAGACGCCGACGCGAGCCCAAGGGAGTACGCGATGAACTACGACACCTTCATCGACCAGGTTTCCCAGCGCACCGCCACGTCGTCCGAGCGGGCGGTCGAGCTGACCCGGGCCGTGTTGGAGACGTTCGCCGAACGGTTGACCGGCGGCGAGGTCCTGGACCTGGCCGCCCAGTTGCCCCAACCGTTGCAACTCGTGCTCAAACCGAGCCCGAGCACCGAGCAGGCGGACCGGTTCGGCGCGGTGGAGTTCGTCGCCCGGGTCGCGTTGCGCGCCGGTGTGCGGGAGCCGGCCGCCGAGGACGCCAGTCGGGCGGTCTTCACCACCCTGCGTGAGGCGATCACCGGCGGTGAGTTCGACGACGTGGCGACTCAACTGCCGCGTGACTATCGGGGTCTGGTCGAGCAGGCGATGGCCCCGGGCGCGACGCTGCGCCGCGGCTGACAACCGCAGTCGTACCGGGCACCCACAGCGGTTTACCAGGGCAACCATCGATGTCCCGCTTGGCGTGGCGATTCCGCCTGGCCTAACCTTGTCGTGCGAGGGGAGTACTTCCCACGAACCATTCCGGTCAGTACGGCGCGCCCGGCGCGCCTCGGGTGGTTGCCCACCAGGTGGTGGGTGAAGGAGACCTCGAACATGACGGTGTTCGAGGAGACCCCACATGAGCCAAGTGTCGTATCTGTCCGCCGCCAGTGACCTGTCGTCGGTGGGCACGCCCACGCTGTGGGTGGTCACCATCGTCGGGGTCATCCTGCTGTTGGTACTGGACTTCCTGGTCACGCGGCGCCCGCACGAGGTGTCCATGCGGGAGGCCATCGGCTGGTCGGCGTTCTACATCGCGCTGCCGCTGGCCTTCGGCGGCTGGATCTGGTCCCGCTTCGGCTCCCAGCAGGGCGTGGAGTACCTGACCGGTTACCTGGTGGAGAAGTCGCTCTCGGTCGACAACCTCTTCGTCTTCATGCTGCTGTTGGCGGCGTTCGCGGTGCCGGCGGTGCTCGCCCAGCGGGTACTGCTCTACGGCATCGCCGGCGCGCTGGTGCTGCGGGCCATCTTCATCGCCCTCGGCGCGGCGGCCTTGCAGACCCTCGACTTCGCCTTCCTGCTCTTCGCGATCATCCTGATCGCCACCGCGGTGAAGCTGCTGCGCGATGCCATGTCCGGGCATCAGCAGGAAGTCGACATCAACAACATGCGTTCGGTGAAGCTGCTGCGCAAGGTCATGCCTGTGGTCGACGACTACCACGGCGCCCGGATGACCGTCCGGCAGGGCGCGAAGCGCGCGCTCACGCCGTTCGCCCTGGTGGTGGTGGCGGTGCTGGCCACCGACATCGTCTTCGCGGTCGACTCGGTGCCGGCGGTCTACGGCATCACCGAGGACCCGTACCTGGTGTTCGCCACCAACGCGTTCGCCCTGCTCGGCCTGCGGGCGCTCTACTTCGTCCTGCACGCGGCGCTGAGCAGGCTGGTGCACCTCAGTTACGGCCTGGCCATCATCCTGGCGTTCATCGGCCTCAAGCTGGGTCTGCACTGGGCGCACGGCATCTGGGACAGCGTGCCGCAGATCCCCACCCTGGCCTCGCTCGGCGTGATCATCGGTGTGCTGGTGGTCGTCACGCTGACCAGCCTGCGCGCGACACGGGGCAGCGACCTGCCCGAGGACCGCAAGGTCGTCGCGGACCGGCACTGACCGCGCCGCGCCGGCTGACGACGGGGTACGCGGGAAAGGTCCCGCCCCGGCCGTCGCGGGTGGTACGACTGTGCAATGGGAATCGTGTCACCCGGCTTTCAGGGTCGGCCCCGCACTCAGGAGCCGGCCCTGCCGCCCGGCCAGTATCTGACCGAGGACTATCCGGTGCTCTCGGCCGGGCCGACGCCCCGGGTGTCCCTCGACACCTGGGAGTTCGTCATCTCCGCCGAGAACGGCAACGAACACCGGTGGTCGTGGCAGGAGATGATGGCCCTGCCGCAGGAGACCCCGACGGTGGACATCCACTGCGTCACCCGTTGGTCCAAGCTCGGCACCACCTGGCAGGGCGTCTCACTGGACACTCTGCTCGCCGACGTCGACACGGGAGCGCACTTTGCGCTCACGCACTCCTACGGCGGGTACACCACGAATCTGCCGCTGGACGACCTACGTGGCGGACGGGCCTGGCTGGTGCACACCTTCGACGGTGCCCCGCTGCCCGCCGAACACGGCGGTCCGGCGCGAATGCTGGTGCCGCACCTCTACTTCTGGAAGTCCGCCAAGTGGGTGCGCGGCATCCGGCTCAAGACGATGGACGAGCCGGGGTTCTGGGAGACCGCTGGCTACCACGACTACGGCGACCCGTGGCGCGAACAGCGGTACCAGGGTGACTGAGCGCGCCGTGGCGACGAGCACACCCTCCCGCGCGCACAACCGCTGGCAGGTCAGCCGGCTGGTGGAGCGCCGGGTGGAGACACGGACCGCGCAGACCCTGGTGTTGGAGGTGCCGGACTGGCCGGGGCACCTGCCCGGGCAGCACGTCGACCTGCGGCTCACCGCGCCCGACGGCTACCAGGCGGCCCGGTCGTACTCCATTGCCGGTCCGGCCGTGGACGGCCCGGGCGGCCCGCGCATCGAGGTGACCGTGCAGCGGGTGCCCGACGGCGAGGTGTCGCCGTACCTCATTGATGTTTTTGGCGAGGGCGACCCGCTGGAGGTCCGCGGGCCACTCGGTGGTTGGTTCATCTGGCGGACCGAGGAGACCGCGCCGGTGCAGCTCGTCGCCGGTGGCTCCGGCATCGTGCCACTGATGGCGATGATTCGGGCACGGCGGGCCGCGGGCAGCAAGGCGCCGTTCCGTCTGATCTACTCGGTGCGCACCCCCGCTGACGTGATCTACGCCGACGAGCTGCGCCGCCGGGTCCGCGACGACTTCGGGTTGGACATCGCGTACGTCTACACCCGCGAGGCGCCCGAGGGCTGGCGCGGTGAGCCGCACCGGATCGGGCTGGCGGACGTCAACACGCACGGGTGGCCACCGGACCTGGAACCGCTCACCTACATCTGTGGCCCGACCGCGTTCGTGGAGACCGTGGCCGACCTGATGGTGGGGCTGGGTCACCCGTCGCGTCGGGTCAAGACCGAACGCTTCGGCCCCACCGGCTGACCACCCGCTCACGCACGCAGTGTCGAGGAGATTCGATGACCGAGATGTCGTACATGGACGGCAACATGCTCGACGGCCCGATGCGTGAGCTGTTCACCGTCGACCTGAGCAGCGCGATGGGCCGCTGTGAAAACTGTGGGATGACCGGTTCGATGGCCAGCCTGCACGTCTACTCGCACGCACCCGGCCTCGTCGCCCGCTGCCCGTCCTGCGAGGCGGTGATGGTGCGACTGGTCCGTGGGCCCGACCGGGCCTGGCTGGACATGCGCGGCACCACCTACCTCCAAGTGCCGATGCCGATGGAGCAGACGTTCCCCGGCCCGCTCTGACGGAACGCTCGCCCGGCTGAGGCAAGATGGCCGGATGAACAGCGGGCGATGGCGTGGTGTGCCGCTCGCGGTCCGGTCCGTGGTGACCGTCGCGGTGCTGGTCTTCGCCTACGGCACCGCTGTGCACGTGGTGCAGCTGCTCCTGCCCCAGTTCGGGCCGCAGCTCGCCCTGCCCGGGTGGCTGACGTTCTACTTCACGTCCCTGACACTGTGGGATCCGTTGGCGGCGTTGCTGTTGGCCGCTCGCCGGGTGGAGGGCCTGGCGCTGGGCTGCGCGGTGCTGGTAACCGACGCGGCTGCGAACGGGTACGCCAACTACGTGCTGGACCTGGCGGCCGGTGTCACCCCGGGCCGGATCGGGCAGGCCGTCATCACCGCACTCGCAGTCGGCCTCGTCGCGCTCAGCCCGTGGCTGACACCGTGGTTCGCCCGGCCCGCGGTCCAGCGGCGCTGAGTCAGTCCCGCTACGGTGTCTCCCGGCTGGCCTGGGCGAGGACGGCGCGCACGGCTTCGACCACGGCGGCGGGTTGGTCCTTGTGGATGTAGTGGCCGCTGTCGGGCACCACGACGTGGACGCCGCGTGCGAAGACTGCGGCGGTCTGGTCGGCGAGGTCACCAGAGCGCTGTCGCAGGGCCGCGGGCTTGCCGTGGGTCGCGGTCAGGATTCTCATCGGTACGTCGGGGGCGGTCGACGTCGCGCGCGCGGCGCGTACCTCCCGGGTGCAGGTGTTGGCGAGGCGGTTCTCCGCACGAATGGTGGTGACCTGGGCGAACGTGCGATAGCTGGCCCGGTACGCCTCGGTGATCAACGCCTGGATCTCCAGGTCGTCGGTGCAGCGCTCAGCGAGCGTCCGGCCCATGTTCGCCGCGATCCGATCGAAGAGCCCGATGGCCTTGAGCACCGGGATGGCGTTGAACAGGATGTTCGATGAGACACGGAGGGCCAGTGGCACCTCTGCCGTGCTGTCTTCGTGGAACGGATCGAGCAGGACCAGGCCAAGAGTCTGGTCGGGACGGGCGAATGCGGCTAGTTGGGCGAGCAGTCCGCCCCAGCTGTGACCGACCAGCACGGCGGGACCGACGTCGTCCAGGAGTGCCACGAGGTCGCCCACCTGGGAGCCCAGGGTCAGCCGCGAGTGGGGGTCACTGGCGCCCAGACCGGCTCGGTCGTAGCTGATGACGCGGGACCTCTCGGCCAACGAGGGGAGGACGACCGCCCAGTCCAGCCCCACCTCGCCGGCACCGGAGACCAGGACGACCGGTGGCGTGGCGCTGCCGGCTGCTACCCACCGCAATTGTCGGCCGGACTCCCGCGTCAGCCGGCCACGGTCGACACCGGCCGGCACCAGGCTGGACAGCGCGGCGACGACGGGGTCCTGCGACTCGGTATCCATTCGACCTCCTCGTCACGGGGCTTCTTCGTCAACGTCAGCTCGGTCGGGTGCACGTGGTCCGGTGGCGAAGCGGGGGAGCCCTTCAGCGGCGGAGGAGATCGTAGGCTTCGGCGAGGCCGTCGGCCCACGGCGAGTCGTAGTCACGTTCCCACGCGCGGTGCAGACGGTCGCGGGTCGCGGCTCGACGTAACCAGTCGCCGAGGACGCTCGGCTTGTGGTTCGCGAAGTTGAGTCCGGCGACCAGCTCGGCCAGGTGACGGTCTGCCGGCGGGGTGAGCGTGGCGTCCCAGACGTCGAGGAATCGCTCGACGTGCTCGCCGGCCGCGCGAGCCGCGTCGAGGAAGGTCACCGGATCGGTGAATGACCCGAGCCGCGGCGGGTGGTCCGCCAGCAACGACCGCCACACCGCGTCGAGGTACGCGTCGATGGCCTCCTGCTCAACTCGCGGCCAGGTGCGCCACTCCTGATGGGGGAGTTTGCCCAGGACGATGTCCGGGTCGAGGTCGTCGGACCCGAGTAGGCGCTCCAGGAGTACGGGGAGCAGGGCCTTCACGTCCGCCCGGCTGCCGACCGTGTTGCCGAGGCTGATGGTCAGTGCGAACAGGTCGTGTTCGTCGACCAGCACGGAGCCCTCGCAGTGCGGGCAACCGTCGAGCACCGCACGGCGCGGGTACCGGGCGAACGCGTCCCGGACGCCCGACAGGGCCGCCATCAGCTCGTTCTCCACCGGCCGATTCTCGCATCGACGACTCACTGCGCGGTGCCCGCGAGCAGCCACCGTCCGACGGTCTTTCGACTGCTGCGGGGCCGCGTGGGGGGCGTCGGGTCAGGCAGCGGAGGTTTCGTCGATGGCGGTACCGGTACGTGCCGCCCGCGCGGCGCCCCAGTCGTACAGGGCCTGCAACACCGGCGCCAGGCTGAGTCCTTCCTCGGTGAGCCGGTACTCGACATGAGGTGGTGTGGTCTCGTGGTCGTGCCGCAGGACGAGCCCGTCGGCCTCCAACTCGCGCAGACGCTGGGTCAGCATCTTCTCGCTGATCCCGGGCATCCGGCGGCGCAGTTCGCCGTAGCGGTGTACTCCCTCCTTGAGATGGGCCAGGATCACCGGTCGCCATTTTCCGCCGACAACGTCGACGGCGAGCTCCACCGGGCAGTGGTATCGCCTAGGCATCGTGGCCTCCCTCGGCACGAACCAGATGGTGCGTACTTGATCTTCATTGCTGCGGGTGTTGAGCTGTAGCCATGGTGATCGAGTACATCAGGTACCGCGTGCCGCAGGAGCGGCTGGACGGCTTCGAAGCGGCGTACGAGCGGGCCGCTGGCGCGTTACGCGCCGCGCCGCAGTGTGTGGACTACGAGTTGAGCCGCTGTCTGGACGACCCCGCCTGCTACCTGTTGCGCATCAGGTGGACATCGGTGGACGAGCACCTGAAGGGGTTTCGCGGCGGCCCGGTGTTCGGGCAGTTCTTCGCCGCGATCAAACCGTACGTCGAGGACATCCAGGAGATGCGGCACTACGCCCCGACGTCGGTTGCCGGCCCCGGTGGCGCCGCGCCGCCGAGCTTGTACGAGTGGGCCGGCGGCACCGACGCGTTCATGAAGCTCTGCGACGCCTTCTACCGCCTGGTCCGCTCCGACGACCTGCTCGCACCGATGTTCGCAAACCTGGACCCCGACCACGCCCGGTACGTAGCGGTCTGGCTTGCCGAGGTCTTCGGCGGACCGGCCACCTACACGACGGAGCACGGCGGCTACCGTCACATGCTCGGCCAGCACCTGGGCAGGGCGATCAGCGAGGCGCAGCGTCGGCGGTGGGTCAACTTGATGATGGACGCTGCCGACGAGGTTGGCCTACCCGATGATCCCGAGTTTCGCGCCGCCTTCACGAGCTACCTCGAGTGGGGCACCCGGCTGGCGGTAGCCAATTCTCAACCGGACGCACACCCCGTCCGGCAGGCACCGGTCCCGCACTGGGGCTGGGGTGTGGCCCCGCCCTACCGGGGATGAACCCGCCGAAACTCGGGTGCGGTCGACCTGGCACACCCCTAGGCTCCCGCTCCGACGGCTGGCACGGCGTCCGGTCCGATGGGAGATGAGCGCAGCGATGACCGCACACCTGTTCGCGATCAGCTTCGACGCGAGAGAGCCTCTGCGGCTCGCGCAGTTCTGGTCCGGGCTGCTGGGGCGGGAGATCGTCGACGATCCACACGACGGTGTTCTGCTCCGACCCACCAACGACAACGAGTTCCACATCCGCTTCGCCCCGAACCAGCAGCCGAAGGTCGTCCAGAACCGGATGCACTTCGACCTGACCAGCAGTTCCCTGGAGGACCAGCAGCAGACGGTGGCCAGGGCACTGGAACTCGGCGCACGGCACATCGACATCGGCCAGGGCCCGGAGATCGATCATGTGGTGCTCGCCGACCCTGAGGGCAACGAGTTCGACGTCATCGCACCGGGTAACAACTTCCTCGCCGGCTGCGGGTTCGTCGGTGCGCTGGCCTGTGACGGATCGCAGCAGGTCGGGTACTTCTGGAGCGAGGCGCTGGGGTGGCCGCTGGTCTGGGACCAGGGCGAGGAGACCGCGATCCAGTCACCGAACGGCGGCACGAAGATCTCTTGGGGTGGTCCGCCGTACATGCCGAACGGAGGCAGGGATCGGGTGCGGTTCGACCTCGTTCCAGGTGTCGACGTCGACCCGCAGATGGAGGTCGAGCGTCTGCTCTCGCTCGGAGCGACCCGGGTCGACACCGACCAGGACGGGGCAGACCGGTTGGTGCTGGCCGACCCCGATGGTCAGGAGTTCAGCCTGCTGACGCCCCGCTAGCGCGATCATGCGACTGTGCGGCGCTACCCGCGCGGCGGCCGGTTGGACAACGGCGGCACCGGTCGGTCAGAGTGATCCGCCGTGAGATACCTGCGTACCGGTGGTCCCGCCGCGATCCGGCGGCCCCGGCCCACCGACTCCGACGAGTTCGTCGCCGCCGTGCGGCGCAGTCAGGACCTGCACCACCCGTGGTTGGCCGCGCCGGCCAGCCCGGAGGAGTACGAGCTGTACCTGCGCCGGATCCGTCGGCGCGACAGCGCGGGTTACCTGATCTGCGACCGGGCCACCGGTGCGATCGCCGGCTACGTGAACATCAGCGGGATCGTGCTGGGCGCGCTGCGCGGCGGCTACCTCGGGTACGCGGCGTTCCTGCCGTACAGCGGGACCGGGCACGCCTCGGCGGGTGTGGCCCTGGTGCTCGACCACGCGTTCACCTCGGTCGGGTTGCACCGGCTGGAGGCGAACATCCAGCCGGGCAACGAGCCGTCCCGTCGGGTGGCCCGCAAGCTCGGTTTCCGGTTGGAGGGCTTCTCCCCGGACTACCTGTTCATCGACGGCGCCTGGCGCGACCACGAGCGCTGGGCGATCACCGCGCCGCTGGCCTGACCGGCCGGCCGCCGCGCGGTGCCGCTCGCGCACCTTTCACCCGAACCGGGTGATGACGCTCCGTACTCTGCTTCCTACGGTGGGTGTCATGGCTGCCGTTCGCGCGACCCCTGCCAACCCCTTCCCCGACCTGGCCGTCGCGGACGCGGACAGCGCCGACCAGCGGGCCATCCCGCCCGAGTTGGGCCCCGACTCCCTCGCGGTACTCAGCGGGCCGACGTTTCTGTACTCCAACGCGTCCGGGGATGTGCCGACGGGCAGCATCGGTGGGCTCGTCCACCTGGACACCCGCCTGATCAGCGGCTGGAGCCTGACCGTCAACGGTAGTGAGCTGCTGGTGCTGCGCGCCAAGACCATCGAACACTATTCGGCGCAGTACGTGCTCACCAACCCGGAGTTGCCCGGGCTGCCGCCGAACACCCTGGGCCTGCGGCGCCTGCGCTACGTCGGCGACGGGTTCCACGAACGCGTGGAACTGGTCTCCTACCGACTGGAGCCGGTCCGGGTGGAGCTGCGGCTGGCCGTCGCCGCCGACTTCGCCGACCTGTTCGAGGTCAAGTCGAGGGTCCGGGACCGCTCCGCCGAGATCAGCCGTCACCATGCCGTGGACGGGTCCGAGCTGTGCTTCTCCTACCAGCGCGGCGACTTCTCCGCGCAGACCCGGGTGTGCTGCACGAAGCCGGCCGACAGCATCGAGGGTGACGATCTGGTCTGGGAGCTGGAGCTGGGCCCCCGCGAGGAGTGGCACGTCGACCTGCACGTGCCACTGCCGCCCGGGATGGGGGTGGTCGAGCCGGTCCGGGGCGACATCGCCGACGTCATCCACGGCCGGGCCGACGACCCGCTGCGCCGGTGGGTCGAGGACCGGGCGGTGCTGCGCAGCGACAACACGGCGTTGGAGCGCACCGTGCGGCAGTCCCGCAACGACCTGGCGGCCCTGCGGCTCGACCTGGAGGTCAAGGGCCAGCGGATTCTGCTGCCCGGCGCCGGGCTGCCGTGGTTCCTCGCCGTCTTCGGCCGGGACACCCTGATCACCGCGTACCAGACGCTGGTCGCCGGGCCCGCGCTGGCGAAGGGGGCCTTGCTCGCACTGGCCCGGCTCCAGGGCGACACGTGCGACGACTTCACCGACGAAGAGCCCGGCAAGATCCTGCACGAGGTGCGCAGCGGCGAGTTGACCCGCAGTGGCGAGAAACCGTTCGGGCCGTACTACGGCAGCGCCGACGCCACCCAACTCTGGCTGATCCTGCTCTCCGAGTACTGGCGCTGGACCGGCGACGACGAGACCGTCCGGCACCTGCGGGACAACGCGGTGGCCGCGTTGCGCTGGATCGACGAGTACGGCGACCGGGACGGCGACGGCTACGTCGAGTACGCCACCCGCTCGCCCGAGGGGCTGGGCAACCAGTGCTGGCGGGACTCCCCGGACGGCGTCTGCTTCGCCGACGGCAGGATGCCCGTGCTCCCGCTGGCCACCTGCGACCTGCAGGGCTACACCTACGACGCCAAGATGCGGCTGGCCGAGTTGTTCGACGGGCCGTTGAACAACGGCACGTTGGCGCGTCGGCTGCGCGACGAGGCCAACACCCTGTACGAGCGGTTCAACCACGACTTCTGGATCGAGGAACGGGGCGGCTACTACGCGGTTGCCCTGGACGGCGACAAGAACCGCGTCGATTCCAAGACCTCGACCATGGGTCACCTGCTGTGGAGCGGAATCGTCCCGCCGGAGCGGGCCGACGCGGTGGTGCGACAACTCATGTCGCCGGACATGTATTCCGGTTGGGGCATCCGCACGCTGTCCCGGGAGGAGCGGCTCTACAACGCGCTCGGCTACCACCTCGGCACGGTCTGGCCGCACGACAACTCGATCGCCGCGCTGGGCCTGGCCCGGTACGGCTACCGGGCCGAGTCGAACCGGATCAGTCTGGCGATGATCGAGGCGGCCGACCAGTTCGGTTACCGGCTGCCGGAGGCGCTCAGCGGGTTCGACCGGGAACGGCTGCTCTTCGCCGTGCCGTTTCCGACCGCATGCAGCCCGCAGGCGTGGGCGGCCGGCACGCCGCTGGCCCTGATCCGCGCCATGCTCGGCCTCAACCCGGTAAACGGCCGGTTGGTCCTCGATCCGGACGTCCCGCAGGAGCTGGGCCGGATCGCCGCCGAGCGGGTGCGGGCGTTCGGCCAACAGTGGGAGGTGGAGGCGACCGGCCGCAGCGGCCACGTCCGGCTTAGCCAAGGTGAGGGCGGGTCGCGCGTCGGACGTTTGTCGCGGGCTCCGACGGGAAACGGCCCGCAATGACGAAACCTCGTGTGGTGATCGTGGGGGCCGGGTTCGCCGGTTACCACGCGGCGAAGACGTTGAGCCGGATCGCCCGGGACCGGGCCGAGATCGTGGTGCTGAACTCCACCGACTACTTCCTCTACCTGCCGCTGCTGCCCGAGGTCGCGGCCGGGGTGGTCGAGCCCAGGCGGATCGCCGTGCCGCTGACCGGGACGCTCAAGGGCGTACGTGTGGTGGTCGGTGAGGCGGACCACGTCGACCTGCAGAACCGCTGGGTCGGGTTCACGCAGGCCGAGGGGGAGAAGAACCGGCTGGCGTACGACAGGTTGATCCTCGCCGTGGGCAGCGTCAACAAGCTGCTGCCCATTCCGGGGGTGACCGAGTACGCGCACGGCTTCCGTGGCCTGCCCGAGGCCGTCTACCTGCATGATCACATCGTCCGCCAGGTCGAGCTGGCCGAGCAGGCCGAGGACCCGGCCGAGCAGCGGGCCCGGTCCACGTTCGTGGTGGTCGGGGCGGGCTACACCGGCACCGAGGTCGCGGCGCACGGGCAGCTGTTCACTGACGCGCTGCACGCCCAGCGGCCCCGGCTCACCGTCCGCCCCCGCTGGATGCTGCTCGACGTGGCGTCCCGGGTGCTGCCGGAGTTGGACAAGCGGATGTCGGACACCTCGCACAAGGTGCTGGACCGCCGTGGGGTGGACGTGCGGATGGGCACGTCGGTGGCAGAGGCGACCTGCGACGGGGTCAAGCTCACCGACGGCGAGTACGTGCCGACCTGCACCCTGGTCTGGTGTGTGGGCGTGCGCCCCGACCCGTTCGTCAACGAGTTGGGCCTGCGGACCGACAGGGGTCGCCTGGTGACCGACGAGTTCCTCAACGTCCCCGGTTATCCGGAGGTGTTCGCCTGCGGCGACGCCGCGGCCGTGCCCGACCTGGTCAACCCCGGCAAGGTGTGCGGGATGACCGCCCAGCACGCGCAGCGGCAGGGGAAGCGGGCGGCGTACAACATCGCCGCGTCGTACGGTTTCGGCCAGCGCAAGCCGTACAAGCACCATGACCTGGGCTGGGTCGTCGACCTGGGTGGCAAGGACGCGGCGGCGAATCCGTTGCAGGTCAACCTGGCCGGGCTGCCGGCCAAGGCGGTCACCCGGGCGTACCACCTGATGGCGATGCCGGGAAACCGCACCCGGGTCAGTGCCGACTGGGTCTTGGACGCCGCGTTGACCCGGTCCGCGGTCCAGTTGGGGCTGGTGCCGGCCCACGCGGTGCCGTTGGAGAGCACCACACCCGAGGTCGCGAGCCGGTCCCGCTGAGCGGGGCAACCGGGCCAGGTCAGCTGGTCGGCCGCGCGGACCGCGCGGCCGGACCGGCCGGCGGGGCGGGCCGCAACCGGCGCGGGCCGTACTCGCGCAGCAGGGTCTGGATGATGCCGGCGGCGGGGATGGCCAGCAGCGCGCCGAGCAGGCCGGCCAGCTCCGCCGCGAGCAGCACGCTGACCAGCACGGTCAACGGGTTCAGCCGGACCGCGCGGGACAGGATGAGCGGCTGGAGCAGGTGGTTCTCCACCTGTTGGTAGATCACGAAGAAGACCAGCACCACCACCCCCGCGGTGGGGGAGTGCAGGAAACCGGCGCCGGCCGCGATCACCGCGCCGAGGGTCGCCCCGACCAGCGGTATCAGGTCGGCCACCGCCACCAGCAGGGCGATCACCGCCGCGAAGGGCACCCCGGTGAGGGTCAGCACCACGAAGGTCAACGCCCCGCAGATCGCGCTGATCAGCAGGTTTCCGGTGAGGTAGCCGGTGACGCTGCGCGACACCTCGCGGCCCACCCGGCGTAGCCGCTCGCCCTGACCGTCCCCGGCCGCCGCGAGCACGCCGCGGGTGATCCGCGGCGCCTCCAACACCATGAGGTACGCGAGCACGATGACCGTGACCAGCCCGGCGACCGACTCGACGACGCCGCGCAGCACGCCGACCGCGGGTTGGCGCAGCCGGCCTCCGAGGTCGCGCAGCTGTTCGGAGTGCTCGCTGACGTAGCGGCGTGCGCCGGTGCGCTCCAGCACCTGCCCCACCGGGCCCTGCCCCGCGCGGGCCTCCCGCACCAGCTCGGGCGCCCGGTCGGCGAAACGCCCCAACTCGCCGAACAACGGCACCAGGATGAGCGCGGCCAGGATCGCCAGCAACACGAACGCGGCGAGGAACACCAGCAGCGTGGCCAGGGCCCGACGCCGGACGAGGCGGCGTTGCAGCCGGTCGACGAGGGGTTTGAGGGCGACGGCGAAGAACGCGGCGACCACCGCCCAGACCAGCACCCGCCGGGTCGCGTACACGAAGCCCAGCGCGAGCGCGGTCGCCAGCACCAGACCGATCACGATCAGGGTGCGGCGGCCGGTCGCCCCATCGTCGGCGTTGCTCATCCGACCGGCCTTCCCCGCCCGGGTCGTCGGAAACCCGGCATTGCGGGCGCAACGGCGATCAGTGGCGGGAGCTGTCGTCCGCGTCGGTGACGGGCTGGGCGCCGGCGACGAACGTGTCGAGCGCGGCGGCGTGCAGCAACCCGCCGGGCACCGGGTCGCGCAGGGCGGCCACCGCCAGCCGGGCCACCGGCAGCCCGCCGGGGCGGGAGGTCGCGGCGAGCACCAGATTGCCGTACCTGCGGCCGCGCAGCATCCGCCGGTCGCCGACCACGCACACGTCGGCGAACACCGCCCGCAACGTGGCCACCTGAACCCGGGTGTCGACAAGTGGCGGCAGGTCCGTGACGTTGACCAGGTACAACCCGTCGGGGCGCAGGACGCGAGCCACCTCGGCGGCGAACTCGACGGTGCGGACGTGCCGGGGCATCCGGGCCGCGCGGTAGATGTCGGCGATCACCAGGTCGTACTGGCCGTCCCCGGCGGCGGTCAGGGCGTCTCGGGCGTCGGCGACCTCCACCCGCACCTGCGGCGGCAGCGGCGGCAACTCCCGGGCCACCAGCTCGACCACCGCCGCGTCCCGCTCGACGACCAGTTGCGGGGAGCCGGGCCGGGTGGCGGCCAGCCAGCGGGGCAGCGTCAACGCGCCGCCACCCAGGTGCAGGACGCTCAGCGGGGCACCGGCCGGCGCCGCCACCTCCACCGCCGAGGCGATCCTCCGGACGTACTCGAAGTGCAGGTGGCGGGGATCCTCGACGTCCACGTACGACTGCTCGACCCCGGCGGACAGCAGGGTCCGCCCGGTCCGGCGGACCGGGTCGGCGACCAGTTCCAGCCGGTCGGCGGCGCGGTTCATGTCCGGCACGCTAGCCGAGCCCACGGTCCACCCGGTCGGTGGCCCGGCCCGTCGATGTCGCGGTGGCCGGTCAGCTGCCAGCCATCCCGGCCCCCACCTCGTCGATCGCGTCGTCGATCTGGCGGGCGAGGTCCACGTCGAGCGCGGTCACCCCGTTGGCCTGGTTGGTCCGCACGGTCAACACCGCGGCGGTGTCTCCCGGACGCCCGATGCTCGGGCCGCGGCCGCTGTCCTGGCGCAGTCGGTCGAGCCGGGCGAGCACCCGGTCCAGGTTGTCGGGCGGCAGCGCGACCACCCGGTAGAGGCCCTGACTGTCGCCGGCCCAGTAGGGCAGGTCGTCCAGCGCCGCGTCGATCTCGTCGGCGTCCAGGGTGGGTGTGGTGGTGGAGGCACCCACGAGGCCGCCGCCGGCCTCCGGCGGGTTCAGCAGGTCCCGCAACCCGTCGGGCACGTGCAACGACTCGACCAGGTCGCCGTCCTGCTCGGCGAGCGCGGCGATGGTCGCCTCCGCCTGGTACCGGGCCTGCTCCGGGGTGTTGCCGCTGATCCGGCCCACCTCGGCCAGGAAGCCGGGCAGGTCCTGGTGCCGCTCGATGCCGTCGACCGGCAGCACGTCGTGCAGCGACGCCGGCACCGCGGCGAGCAGCCGCTGCCGCTCGGCGGCCTCCAGGGCGAACGCGAGGACCAGCACGGTCGCCTCGGTGCCCACCTTCGCCGTCTTGAAGTCGACCCCGGCGCGACGCCGGACCTCGTCGACCAGTTCGTGGTAGCCCATGCCGCGCACACCGGCCGCGCCGCTCGGCGGGGACGGCTGGGGTCGCGGATTGTCGGCGCTTCCGACCGGCGGCGGTGCCGGCCCCCCGCGCGTGGTGTCCGGTTTGTGCGGTCCGGCCGCTGGTGGGCCGGCACGCTTGCCCGCATCGAGGCTCTTGAGCTGCTTGGACGCGCTCAGGCTGGCGCCGATCTCGCTGGGCTGGCGACGCTGTTCGCGGGCCTGCCGGGCCAGCGCCCGGCGCCTCTGGTTGTCGCCCTCCATCTGCTTGCGCATGGTGGCATCCCTTCCGCTGGGGATCGTGCCTGCGCCCGTCGCCTTCCCGCCGTCGCGGAGGACGAAACGGAGGCCGCCGGCCGGGTCGACCCGGCCTCCAGCACGCTTCATCCGGCCGGGGTGAGGGTTGCTCACCCACACGGCCCGCACGCTTGGCCCAGGACCGGAGTTCTTCCGAGGTACGCGGAAGGAAGGTCGTCATGAAGGAGATCGTCGAGATCGTCCCCGCCCGACCCGGGTGGTACGCCCGCTGGCAGCTCACACCCGAGGTCACCAGGTGTTACCCGGTGAGCCTGTGGGCGCTGCTGGAGGAGGCCGACGGGACGGGCCGAGAGGTGATCGGCATGGACTGCGTCGGTCAGTGGCCCGGTGCGGACGACAACGAGGCGGGTGGGCAGTTCGTCCGCTACCTGTACCAGACGCCCGATTCGGGGGAGCCCGAGGACATCGACGCGACCCCGATCGGCCAGCTGCGTGAGGACGGACCCCGGCTCCAGCCGATGACGGCACCCTAGACATTCCTCCGGCCCCCGACCCCAGGTCCCAGGGTCGGGGGCCATCCCCGTTCGCTTCCGGGGGTGGCCCGCGGATCAGCCGATGGCGCGCACGTCGCCGTCGGCGTACGCCTCGGCCAGCAGCTCACTCAGGCCCGTGCGGTCCAGCATCCGCTGCAGCTGGCGGCTGACCCCGATCAGTCGGATGGCCCCGGCGGCGCGCTGCACCACAAGCAACGCGCTGAGCCCGGAGGAGTCGCAGAGGGTCACCCCGGTCAGGTCGACCAGCACCGGGGCCTCGCCGTCGCCAGGCAACTCGGCCGCCGTGGCGACCAGCTCGGGCGCGGAGTCGTAGTCGAGTTCGCCGGTCAGCCGGAGTCGGACCTGCCCGGCGGCGAGCCGGGTCGTCTCGATGGTCAACAGCTGGTCGGGCATCCCACCATTCTCCCTGTGCGGCGACGAAACGCAAAGCGGTGGGCGGCGGCGCGCCCTCGTGGCCCTGGTCCGCCGCCCCCGCGGTGGGGGGCCCGCCACCCGCCGTGAGATGCCGCTATCCGGGTTCGGGCGTAGGGTGGGCTGCAGAGTTTCGACCGTGGACGCCGGTTCCGGCACGGGTTCGGTGAACGAGAAGGAGTGAGGCTCAGCTGGTGACTGCTTCCGACGTCAGGGACTGGGACCCGGGCGACGGACGGCTCTCCACGCCGAGCACGACACGACCCTCGGCGTGGTCCGCCGACGTCCGCCGCCCCAGTGCCGGCCTGCCGCCGCTGGCCCCCGACCGGGGTCAGGCCACGCCCGACTGGTTCGAGGTCGTCGAGCACTTCCGTGAGGGTCTGGTGGTCTGCGACGCCGACGGCGTCGTGCGCCACGTCAGCCCGGTGGCCGAGCGGTTGCTCCCCGAGGTGACGCCCGGCGAGCTGCTCAGCGCGGCCGGCGTGCCCGGCCTGAGCGAGGGCGACGCCGGCGGCTTCACCCATCGCGGGCACCGGCTCACCGCCCGCCAGGTGCCGCTCTCCGGTGCCCGCTGCTGCTGGTACGTCGAGGACGTCACCGACAGCGTCAGCCGCGCCGACGCGCTGCTCGCCGAACGGGCGCGCTCGGCGTTCCTGGCCGTGGTCGGCGACAAGCTGGGCAACCCTCTGCACCCGGACCGGGCCGCAGCCGCGGTCGTCCGCCTCGCCGTGCCGACCCTGGCCGAGGTGGCGGTGCTGGTGCTCGCCCCACGTGCCGGGCGCGCCCGCTGGTGGCGGGCCTCGCGCGCCGACGACGAGTCGCCGACGGTGGACAGCGGCGTGTTGGCCGGCGGTGAGCTGCCGGCCGCCATCGCCGACGGGTTGACCGGGGCCGAGCCGCACGCGGTGGACTGGCTGGTCGAGCAGGCGGTCGACGCCGGTTGGCTGCCGGGGCTCGCCGGCACCGAGAGCGCCGCCCGGGTCGTCCCGCTGCCCGGCCGTGACGCCCCGGTAGGTGTGCTGTTGGTGGCCCGGCGTGCCACCCGCTGGTACGACGAGGACGACGTCGAGCTGGTGCGCGCGTTCGCGGCCCGTGCCGGCGCGGCGTTGTCCACCGCGCTGCTCTACCGCGACCAGGCGGAGGTCGCCGACACCCTCCAGGCCAGCCTGCTGCCGGTCGAGCCGGTCGAGGCCGTCGGCGTGCAGTGGGGCACCGCGTACCGGCCCGCGCAGGCGGGGCTGCGCATCGGCGGCGACTTCTACGGTTCGCACCGGCTTCCCGACGGTGGCTCGGTGTTCTTCCTGGGCGACGTGTCGGGCAAGGGCGTCGAAGCCGCCGTCTTCACCGGCCAACTGCGCCAGTGCCTCCAGGCGCTGCACCGGTTGGAGTCGCAGCCCGGGCGGTTGCTGCGGTTGCTCAACGACGCGCTGCTGGAGACCACCCAGGCGCACGGCCAGGGCCGTTTCGCCACGATCGTGCTCGGCGTCGCCCGCCAGGAGCGCGACGGTGGCCTCAGCCTCACCATGGCCGGCGGCGGGCACCTGCCACCGCTCGTGCTGCGCGCCTCCGGCGAGGTGGAGACGGTGGCGTTGCGCGGGATGCTCATCGGGGTGGTCCCCGACCCCCGCGTCGGGGAGGTGACCGTGCGGCTGGCGCCGGGCGAGACCTGCCTGCTCTACAGCGACGGCGTGACCGAGGCCCGGGGCGGTCGGCGTGGCGGCGAGCAGTTCGGCCCCGAGCGGCTGATCACCGCGCTCACCGGCTGCCAGCGGATGCCCGCGCCGGCCCTGGCCGAACGGGTCGAGCAGGTCACCTGCGACTGGCTGGCGCAGGGCGACCACGACGACATCGCCGTGCTGGCGCTGCGGGCGGCCGGCCCGAGCGGGCGCGGGGCGCGGCACCTGCACTCGGTGCCCGCCGGCATCGACCAGACGGCGGGAGCTGACGCGTGACCGCCGCCGCGGTCACCGCCGACCTCGGCGACGCGTACACCGGCTATCTGGACCATCTCGCCGACGCCGACGAGTACGCGGCGACCGACCTGGCGATCGGCCTGCTCGACGCGGGCGTCCCGGCGGAACGGGTGCTGCTCGACCTGGTCGCGCCCGCCCAGGCCGAGGTGGGCGAGCGGTGGGCGCGCAACGAGTGGAGCGTCGCCCAGGAGCACGCCGCCACCCACATCAGCGAGCAGGTGGTGGCGGCGGTGTCCGCGCACGTCAGACCGCAGCCGACCGGCGGCCGGGTGGTGGTCGCCTGCATGGACGGCGAGTGGCACGCGCTGCCGCCCCGGCTGGTGGCCGAGGTGCTGCGGTTACGCGGGTGGCAGGTGACCTTCCTGGGGGCCAGCGTGCCCGCCGCGCACCTCGTGTCGTACCTGCACCGTTACGACGCGCACGCGGTCGCGCTGGCGTGCGCGCTGCCGATGCGCCTGCCGTACGCCCATCGGATGATCGAGGCCTGCCGCCGCTCGGACGTGCCGGTGGTGGTCGGCGGGCGCGGGTTCGGCGCGGATGGCCGGTGGGCGCGCCGGCTCGGGGTGGCCTGGGCGCCGGACGCGCCTTCGGCGGCCGAGCTGATCGCCGACGAGCGGGCGCTGCGCGGGGTGCCGCCGGCGCGGCTGGCGCACCTGACCGACGACGAGTACGCCAGCCTGGTGCGCCGTCGCGGTGAGCTGATCGACAGCGCGTTGGCCCAACTGCGGGATCGGGTGCCGGCGGCACGGGCGTACACCGCCGCGCAGCTCGACGCGACAGTCAGCGACCTCGGCCACATCGTGGATTTTCTGGCCGCGGCGGTCTACGTCGACGACGCCTCGTTGTTCACCGAGTTCGTGGAGTGGCTGTCGGTGATCCTGAGCAGTCGTGGGGTCCCCATCGGGGCGGTCGCCCTGCCGTTGGAGCACTACGCCGCCGCGTTGCGGGACTTCCCCCGGGCGGCACGGGCGCTGGCGCTGGGATGTGCGGCCCTGCCCGGCGCGGCCCGCTGACCGACCCGCCGGTGGCATCCGGATCGATCACCGCGCGCGACGGTGCGGTGGTCAGCTCTGCGTATACTTGCCGGACTGCAAACGTCCCACCCCAGGGTGGAGCGAGGGGGAGAACGGTGACGTTCAGCGTCAGCTACGTCGAGCTTGACGGTGGTGGCGCCTGCCTGCGGCTCGCCGGCGAGCTGGACCTGAGCACCGCCCCCGAGCTGACCGCCGCGATCGACCGGCTCACCGCGGCGGGCGAGATCCGGGTGCTGCTCGACCTGACCGACCTGACGTTCTGCGACTCCACAGGCATGGCGGTGTTCGTCCGGGGCGACAACCGGGCGGCGGCCGACGGGGGTTGGCTCCGGCTCACCGGCGCCAACGGGCGGGTCGAGCGGGTGCTGCGGGTGACCGGCCTCGCCGACGTGTTGCGCTACGAACCGGAGTCGGTCGACCCCGCGTCCCGCAGCGCGTCCTGATGGGCTAGATTTCCCCGCCAGCATTTCCCCGCCAACGCGGTGACCGTCAGGGTCCCGTCCCCGCCGACTCCGAGGCAGGTAGTGATGGGCGCAGACAGCCCCCAGCCGGTACGCATCCTGGTGGTCGACGACGACCCGGGTGACGTGCTGATGATCGAGGAGGCGCTGGCGGACTCCGACGTCGAGAAGATCATCGACGTGGTCAGTGACGGCGAGGAGGCGATGGAGTTTCTCCGCGCCGAGGGCCGACACGAGCAGGCCCGCCGACCGGACGTGATCCTGCTGGATCTGAACATGCCGCGGATGGACGGTCGGCAGGTGCTCGGGGCGGTCAAGCAGGACGAGGACCTTCGGACCATCCCGATCGTCGTGCTGACCACCTCCAACGCCGACACCGACATCGTCGGCAGCTACACGTTGCAGGCCAACGCGTACGTCACCAAGCCGATCGACCTGGACGACTTCAACGACGTGGTCCGCCGCATCGACGAGTTCTTCGGCCGGGTCGTCGTCCTGCCCAAGCGGAGCTGACGCCGGCGCCGTCCGCGCGCATGCTGAACATTTTTCCCGAACCCCCTCGGCGCGAGCGGTCGCGGCCGAGGATCCAGGTGGGGAAGTAACAGCAGCTGCCTGGGGGGCGACAGTATGAGGTTCTCCGTCGTTGAGACCGGTTACGACAAGCGGCAGGTGGATCACTGCCTGGACGAGTTGGGGATCCGGTTGTCCCGGCTCGCGGCGCGGGCCGAGGGCGCGGCCGGGGCGGCCCGGGAATGGGACGAGATCCGCCAGGAGGCGGCCTGGCTCAGCGGGCTCCTGCAACGGCTGGACCTGGGCGACGCCGCCGCCACCCGGCACGCCGGTGACGCGGTGCGACAGGAGGCCGCCGAGATCCTGGCCCAGGCCCGCGTCGAGCTCGACGAGGCCCGCGAGGAGGCACGGCGGGTGCGGGAGCGGGCGTACGCGGAGGCGGTGCAGGCCCGACGTGACTTCGAGGCGGCGTTGGACGCCCGTCGACGGCGCGAGGTGCGGGTGGACGAGATCCTCAGCGAGGTGACGGTCGACCAGGTGCCCGCCGACACCCCGACCGCGGCTGCCGGCGTACCGGGCAGTCGCGTTGGTGTCGGCGGCCTGGACGCGGGCGCGGAGCCGCCCGGCCGTCGCTGAGACGCGCGCGGGCACGGGTGTGCCCGCCCGGCTCAGGCGGTGAGGGCCGCCGCGACGGTGGTCGCCCGGTCCTCGTGCTGGGCGTACGCGTCGGGGTAGGCGGAGATCTGCACGGCCTGGGCGGCGCCGGTGACGCTCATGTCCTGCCAGCCGGGGATCTCGTTGAGCGCGCTGTAGAAGGCCCGCGCGGCGTAGGAGGGGCGCATCAGTTGGGCCACCGTGCCCCAGCCGCTGCTGGGCCGCTGCTGGAACAGCCCCACCGAGTCGTGGTCGGAGCCGCTGCCCTGGTTCGGGTACTCCGCCGACTCCGGAAGGACGTCGCTGGCCAGGTTGTAGAGGTTGCTCTCCTGCATGGCGGTGGCCAGCGCCACCACCAGGGCGCGCCGCGGCATCTTCATCTCCACGCCGACGTCCACGATGATCTTCGCATTGTCCATCTGTGCCTGGTCGAGGCCGGCGACCGGCCGGGGGCGGCGGGGCTTGACCGGCTTCTTGGGCGCCTTGCGGACGGCGGTGGGAGTGGGGGCGGGCGTGGGCGTCGCCGTCGGGCTGGGCAGGATCCGGGCGGGGGCGACGTCGCGGTCGAGCGACCGGGAGGCCCGCTCGTCGGCGATGGCGGCGCGGTCAGCCACCGCCTCGGCGAGCGGCTCGACCGTACGGGAGGTGTCGTCGTTGCCTCGCGCGGTGGCGACCGCGACGAGGCTGAGGCAGCAGGTGACACCGGTGGCCAGCGCCACCCGCACCGGGGTCGAGCCCAGCAGGGGTCGCCGCGGCGGTTCGGGAGCGCGGTGACGGCCGATCGTCCGTTCGGTTGATACGGCGTCGTCCGAAAGGGTGGTCGGGCGCGCGTCGGTCAGCTTCTGGGCGGAGGGGTCGTCGGGATGCACCTGCCGAGGTTAAAGAGCTGAATGCCCGATGCCATCGGCCCGTACGGTGGCATGCGCCACAATTTGCCCTGATCATGGCGACTTTAGTGGGCAAAACCCGCGTGATGCTGATCAACCTCGCGGATCACTCCAGACGGTTATTCCCGACTTGCCGGGAGAATGCGCTCACTCCGCCCGTCGGCCGGCCAGGCACCCGCCCGCCTACCGGCCTCACCCGAACAGCCGACCCCGACCTCCGCCGAACACCCCCAGATCCCCTCGCCTCAGTGTCGGCCGTTCTCGGCCGGGGTGACGGTCAGCCGGTGTCGGCTGGTGTCGCTGCTGGAGAACGGCCACAGCCGGTCGGCGTACTCGACCAGGTCGGCCAGTTGATCTCGGCTCAGGCCGGCTGAGGAGATCTCCGCGTGCACGTCGGCCCGGTATCGGCCGTCGTTGTCCCGCCCCAGCCTCGCCTCCGCTCGCACCTGCACGGTGTGCGCCTCGTCGGTGATCTCCCCGGCCACCTCCACCGCGGCGTGGTGCAGGCAGGAGGCGAAGGCCGCGGCCAACAACTGTTCCGGGGTCAGCCCGGTGCAGTGCGGCGCCAGCGGTGAGGCCAGCGCGGTGGAGAGCCCGCCATCGTCGGTGCGTACGTGACCGCCCTCGGCGGTCGCTGTGGCCTCACGCAGCCAGGAACTCTGATCCGGCATCGCGTTTCTCCCGTCGCTCACCAGGCCGGCTACCCCGCCGCCGGCCGGCGAAACGCCAGGCCGCTCGGCGAAACCGCCGGGGGCCGCACGGTCAGCGCCCGAAGGGCAGGTTCGGCTCGTGGGCCACCGCCACCGCCTCGGTGGCCTCCGCGGCGGCCCGTTCGGTCCACGGCGACGTCGGGGCCGGCCGTCGGGCCGTCGGGATCGTCATCGGCACGTACACCCGGGCGTCCACGGCCTCGGCCAGCAGCAGCGCGGCGACCAGGCTGGTCGGACGCTGCTCGGGGTCGTCGGCGAGGCAGGAGTGGCACAGCTCGGCGACCTCCGGCGGGAGTCCGGCGATGTCGGGCAGCGGCTCCGGAGGCTGACGGCGGCGGACGAGGAGCAGTTCGCTGGCGGTCGCCGCGCGGTAGGGCAGGCGGGCGGTGAGGCTGTAGTAGAGCAGCACGCCGAGGGCGTACATGTCGGCGGCGGGGGTGGCCGGCGCCTCGTCCAGTTGTTCGGGGGCCAGGTACGCCGGGGTGCCGAGCACCATCCCGGTAGGCATCGGGTCCGGTTCCCCGGCGGCGACGGCGATGCCGAAGTCGAGCACCTTCACCCCGGCCGGGGTGAGCATGACGTTGGCGGGCTTGACGTCCCGGTGCACGATGCCCTCGGCGTGCGCGGCGGCCAGCGCGGCGGCGACCTCCGCACAGACCCGGACCGCGATCCGCCAGTCCAGCGGCCCGGCGCGCAGGTGCACGGCGAGCGTCTCACCCTCGGCCAGCTCCATGACGATGTAGGGCACCGGCCGGCCCGGCCACGTGGAGGAGGTGCCGAAGTCGTGCACGCTCGCCACGTTCGGGTGCTCCAGGCGGGCCGCGGAACGGGCCTCCGCGCGGATCCGGTCCACCGGGCCGTCCCGGTCGTCGCGGCCGGGCGAGATGAGCTTCACCGCGACCGGCCGGTCCAGCACCTGGTCGTACGCCCGCCACACCTCGGACATCCCACCCACGCCGATGCGCTGTTCGAGCCGGTACCGCCCGTCCAGCGTCCGCATCGACCACTCCTCGCCCTCGCCCCGCCGACGGCCGGGTGCACCGATCGCGGTACCCGCCCTCCGAACTGGGCAAACCGGAGCCCGACTCGGGGGCGGACGGCGCTGCGCACCTCGCTGCGCCCGGGCGGTGGGTGCGGTAGCTTGCGAGCCAGAGCCGGTGTCACCGATTGTGCCGGCACGGTCACCCGAGGGGACGCCGCGATGAGCGAGGTCACCGTACGCTTCGTCGGCGGGCCCGCGGACGGCCTGGTCCGGCTGCTGCCGGCCGGGTCGGACGGCGCCCCACCCAAGCGTTGGATCATGCGACACCCGGACGGCACCGGCCCGGTGCAGCCCGGCCCCGATCACCTCTACGAACGCGAACGGGACCGGCCCGACGAGGCGGGCGGCTGGAGCATGCGTTTCGTGCGCACCGACGCGTACGGGGTGTCCGAGTGACCACGAGGCGGGGCTGACCGGTGGCGACGCCGGCGTCGCGTCGGCCCGACCGCACAGCTGGCGCACAGCTTGCACAGGGGCGTGGCACAGGCGTCGCGGCCACGATGGGCCGCATGGTCATGAACGGGCAGGCCGCGCCGAGCCGGATCGAGCTGCGTCGCCCCGACGGCGAACCCGTCCGGGTGCTGGTGGTCGACGACGAACCCACGCTCACCGACCTGTTGTCGATGGCCCTGCGCTACGAGGGCTGGCAGGTCCGGACCGCCGGCAACGGCATGGCGGCGTTGAGCACCGCCCGCCAGTTCCAGCCGGACGCCGTGGTACTCGACGTGATGCTGCCCGACCTGGACGGCTTCCAGGTGCTGCGCCGGCTGCGCGAACACACCCCCACCGTGCCGGTGCTCTTCCTGACCGCCCGCGACGCGGTCGAGGAACGCATCGCCGGGTTGACCGTCGGCGGCGACGACTACGTCACCAAACCGTTCAGCCTGGAGGAGGTGATCGCGCGGCTGCGCGCGCTGCTGCGCCGCTCCGGGCTCGCGATCGCCGCCCGGGAGGAGGCGGTGCTGACCGTCGGTGACCTCAGCCTCGACGAGGACAGCCACGAGGTCCGCCGGGCCGGCCAGCTCGTCACTCTCACCGCGACCGAGTTCGAGCTGCTGCGCTACCTGATGCGCAACCCGCGCCGGGTGCTCAGCAAGGCGCAGATCCTCGACCGGGTGTGGAACTACGACTTCGGCGGCCAGGCCAACGTGGTGGAGCTGTACATCTCGTACCTGCGCAAGAAGATCGACGCCGGCCGGCCGCCGATGATCCACACGCTGCGCGGCGCGGGCTATGTCCTCAAACCCGCCGAGTAGGCGCCGGCCCCTGCGCGCCGCCCGCAGGTGGCTGGCCGGGCGATCCCTGCGTACCCGGCTGGTGTTCGCCCTGCTCGCCCTGCTGGCGTTGGTCAGCGTCGCCATCGGTGGCCTGACCACTGTGGCGCTGCGGCACTTCCTGATCGACCGGCTCGACGCCCAGTTGGCCCCCGCGACGGCCATGCGGGGCGACCGTCCGGGGCGGCCGGCCTTCCCCGGCAACGGTCCGGGGATCCCACCCGGGTTGCCGTCCGGGGCGGTGGTCGCCGAGATCACCGACGGCCGGGTGACCAGCGCCCGGACCCTGACCAGGAGCGTCTCCAGCGCCGACCCGTTCCCCGACGAGCAGTCCGTGCCGGTGGGGGCGGTCGCCGCGTTGGCGGACCTGCCGGTCGACGCCAGACCGCGCACCGTCGACCTCGGCGATCGCGGTGACTACCGGGCCGTGGCCCGGCAGTACTGGGACGGCCGGGTACGCGTCGTCGCGATCCCCCTCTCCGGCGTCCAGGAGACCGTCTGGGCGCTGGTCGCCGCGCAGGTCGGGGTGGCCGCCGTCGGGCTGCTGCTGGCCGGTGCGGCGGGCGCGCTGATCGTGCGGGCGACCCTGCGACCGCTCAACCGGGTGGCCGCCACCGCCACCTGCGTCACCGAGCTGCCCCTGGACCGCGGGGAGGTGGCGCTCGCCGTCCGGGTCCCGGCCGCCGACACCGACCCACGCACCGAGGTCGGCCAGGTCGGCGCGGCACTGAACCGGATGCTGGGCCACGTCGCCGACGCGCTCTCCGCCCGGCAGGCCAGCGAGACCCGGGTACGCCAGTTCGTGGCCGACGCCAGCCACGAGTTGCGGACGCCTCTCGCGGCGATCCGCGGCTACGCCGAGGTGGCCCGGCGGGGCCGGGACGAGGTTCCCGCCGACGTGGCGCACGCGCTGCGCCGGGTGGAGTCGGAGAGCACCCGGATGACCAGCCTCGTCGACGACCTGCTGCTGCTGGCCCGCCTCGACACCGGCCGGCCGCTCGCTGTCGAACCGGTCGACCTGACCGCCCTGGTGGTGGACGCGGTCAGTGACGCGCACGTAGCCGACCCCGAGCACCGCTGGCAGCTCGAACTGCCCGAGGTGGCGATCCGGGTGCCCGGCGACGCCGCCCGGCTGCACCAGGTGGTGGCGAACCTGCTCACCAACGCCCGGGTGCACACGCCGCCCGGCAGCACGGTCACCACCACGCTTGCCGTCGAGGTCGCCAGCGCCGTGCTCACCGTCGCCGACGACGGCCCCGGGGTGCCGGTGGAGTTGCAACCGGAGATGTTCGAGCGGTTCGCCAGGGGCGACAGCTCCCGGTCTCGCGCGCAGGGCAGCACCGGCCTCGGCCTCGCGATCGTCGCGGCGGTGGTGGAGGCCCACCACGGCACGGTCGGCGTGCGGAGCCGTCCAGGTCGGACGGTCGTCACCGTCCGGCTACCGGATCCCACAGCCGACGCCTAGTCGGCGCACCGCACGTCGGCTCCGGTCAGCCGCTGAGCATCTCGGTGAGGACCTCGACGACGCGGCGCGTGTGTCGCCCGTCGGGGTCCTCGTCGATGTTCAGGTCGGTCACGCTCATCCCGAGCAGCCGGTCGGCGCGGGCCAACGGCGTGACAAGCGCGATCACGTCCGCCCAGCGGGGGCCGTCCGGCTCGGGATAGGTCACCGCGGGCAGGTCGCGTGGGTCCACCACGTCCAGGTCGAGGTGCAGCCAGGCCGGCCCGTCCCCGTCGGCGGCGAGGCCCGCGCCGATCGTCGCCGCACCTCGGCGGAGCAGCTCGGCGGCGTTGACCTGGCGGATCGCCGGGTCGATCCGGGACGCCTCGACCCGGCTGCTCTCGTCGGTTGCCGCGCGGTGCCCGAGCAGGTGGACGCGGCTCGGCTCGATCAGCGTGCCGGTCGGGCCGACGGCGGCGGCGGGGCCGTACCCGGTGACGACCGAGAGGTCCATGTCGGCGGCCTCCCCGGTCGGCGAGGTCGTGCCGTCGAGGAAGTCCGGGTGGGCGTCGACGAACCACAGGTCGGTAGCCGTGGGCAGGGCCCGGCAGATGCCGGGCAGGATCGCGCAGTCCCCACCGAGCACAAGTGCTCGGTGGCCGTCCGCGATGAGCGCGCCGATCCGCGCGGCGATGGCGCCGCCGGCCCGGACCAGGTCCGCCGCGCCGATCACCCCGCTGGCCGGGTCCCGGTTCGGGTCGCGCAATCGTGCCTCGTCGATCTGCCCGCCGTCGTCGGCGGACAGGGCTTCGCGCAGGCCGGCCCGGCGCAGCGCGGCCGGGGCCCGTTCCTCGCCGCGTCCCGCGCCGGAGGAGTCCAGCGGCGCGTCCACGATCATCCAGCGCACGTCCGCAGCGTACCGGCGCGGCCCGCCGTCCCGGCCGCATTCTGTGGCGAGGCTGGGAGTACGCCGATGTGCCCGCGACGGCGACAGCGACCGGCGTACGGTGAGGGACAAGTCCGGCTTTCTGGGTTAAAAGCCTCATCGGTGTACGCCTGGGACGCCGGTGTCGAGGCGGCGAGGCAAGGAGCGATCGGTGGAACATCTGGCCTACCTGGACGCGGGGTCCGGCAGCCTGATCGTGCAGGCGGTCGTCGGCGGGGTGGCTGGCGTCGCGGTCGCCGCGAAGCTCTACTGGCGACGGCTCGTCGACCGGTTCCGCCGGCAACCCACCGACCAGCGCTGAGCCGGCCAGTCTCGACGATGGCGATCTCACCCACCGGGGTACGGCCCGAGCCGGCCTCCTTCCGCGACCCGGCCAACCGGGTCTTCCACATCGGCGACGAGGTGCTGCGCGGGCTGGACCCCCAGGCCGCCGAGCACTGGCGGGCACTGACCGGCAGCACGTTCTTCCCGGCGCTCGTCGCCGCACGCAAGGTCTGCGCCACCGAGGACGCCCCGCCCACACTGGTGCCCGCCGCGACCGGGACGCCGTGGGCCGCCGTGCTGCGCCACGAGCGCATCCCGTTCGTCTCCCACCCGTACGAGTGGTCGTTCAGCATGCTGCGCGACGCCGCCCTGCTGCACCTGGAGATCCTGAACGCCGCGCTCGGCGAGGGTTTCACCACCAAGGACGGCTCGGCGTACAACCTGCAGTGGCGCGGCGCCGAACCGGTCTTCATCGACATCGGCTCCTTCGAGCCGGTCCGTGACGGCGAACCGTGGGCCGGCTACCGGCAGTTCTGCCAGACGGTGCTCTACCCGCTGATGCTCACCGCCCACCTGGGCGTCGACTTCCAGCCGTGGCTGCGCGCCCGGGTCGACGGCATCGAGGCCGACGAGCTGCGGCCGCTGTTCAACGGGGTCCGCCGGCTGCGCCCCGGCGTGCTGACCCACCTGCACCTGCACGGGGCCATGCAGCAACGCAACGCCGCCGCCAGCACCAGCGACGTACGCGACCAACTGCGGGCCGCCGGCTTCTCCCGGGAGTTGCTGCTCGCCACCGTCCGCGGCATCGAGAAACTGGTCCGCAAGCTGGACCGCCGCCCGCCCGAGAGCCACTGGTCGGACTACCAGAGCACCTGCGGCTACTCGGCCCGCGACCGGGTGGCGAAGGAGCAGTTCGTGGCCGCCGCGGTGGCCGCCGGCACCCGTCCCCGCCTGGTGCTCGACCTCGGCGCCAACGACGGCCGGTACTCCCGGCTGGCGGCCGGGCACGCCGACTACGTGGTCGCCGTCGAGCAGGACCCGACAGTCGTCGACGAGTTGTACCGAAAGCTGCGCGCCGAGGGGCAGCGCCGCATCCTGCCACTGGTGCTGGACCTGGCCGACCCCTCGCCGGGCGGCGGCTGGCGGGGCGTCGAGCGGGCCGGCTTCGCCGAGCGGGCGTCCGCCGACGTGGTGCTCGCCCTGGCCGTGGTGCACCACCTGGCGATCGGGCGCAACGTGCCGCTGCCGGAGGTCATCGACTGGCTGGCCGGGCTGAGCGCGCCGGGCGGCGCGGTGGTGGTGGAGTTCGTCCACCCGGAGGACCCGATGGCGACCCGGCTGCTGGCCAACAAGCCCGCCGGTCTCTTCCCGGACTACCGACGCGACACCTTCGAGACGTTGCTCGCCGCCCGGGGACGGATCACCGACCGGCTGGAACTGCCCTCGGGCACCCGCACGCTCTACCGGACGGTGATGGGTGGCTGACCGGCGGTGGTTCCACGGCTGGCGCGGGGAACTGGGCCGGGTGCTGGAGATCGCCGCGCTCGTCGGCCTCGTGGTCACCCAGCCGCTGCTGGACGTGCTCGGCCGCAGCCCCGACTTCTTCCTCTTCCACCGCGCCGACCCGGCCCAGATCCTGCTGCTGCTCGCCCTGGTGACGGTGGTCCCCACGGCCGGGGTGGCGCTGCTCGGTGGGCTCAGCCGACTCGCCGGCCGGACCACCCGAGCCATCACCCACACCGGGCTGGTCGGGCTGCTGGTCGCCGCCCTCGCCGTGCAGGTGGGCCGACACGTGACGCCACTTCGGGGCGTACCGCTGCTGCTGGTGGCCGTGCTGGTCGGAGCCGCCGGCGCGGTCGCACACCGGCGGTGGCGGGCGCCGAGCCGGGTGCTGCGACTGGCCGCCGCCGGCCCGGTGGCCTTCGTGGCGCTCTTCCTGCTCGTCTCACCCACCTCGGCGGTGGTCCTGCCGCGCGGCGACGGCGGTGCGGCCGGCACCGCGCAGGGCGCGGCCGTGCACCCGCCGGTGGTCATGCTGATCCTCGACGAGCTGCCACTGGTCAGCCTGCTCCGCGCGGACGGAACGATCGACGCCGGACGGTACCCGCACTTCGCCGAGCTGGCCGGCGGCTCCACCTGGTACCGCAACTCGACAGGGGTCAGCGGGTGGACGCCCAACGCGCTGCCGGCGATGCTCACCGGCCGCTACCCGGCGCGGTCGGTCGCCCCGCACTACTCGCAGTACCCGGACAACATCTTCACCGCCTTCGGCGGCCTGTACGACATCCGCGCCGAGGAGAGCATCACCCGACTCTGCCCACCCAGCCGTTGCGAGCAGCCGGTCACCCCGGAGCAGGGGCTCGGCGTGCTGGTCCGCGAGACCGGCAAGCTGCTCGGCCGGGTCGCCGGGCCGACGGACAGCGCCGTCGACCCGGAGGACTCCTACCGCGAGCGGACCCGGGCCGAGGCCGGTCTGGACGCCGCCGAGCCGGTGCCGGCCGACCCGAAGTTCCGCTGGGACAGCCTGGACGACAACCAGCCCGCCCGGTTCACCAGCTTCCTGGCCGGCCTGAGACCGACGACCCGGCCCACCCTGCACTTCCTGCACCTGCTGATGCCGCACTCACCGTGGGCGTACCTGCCGTCCGGGGCGCGCTACGACGCCCCCGAGGACCTGCCCAACGACGGCGCCGGGTGGGTCGACCTGGCCCGGCAACGGCACCTCGCCCAACTCGGCTACACCGACCGGCTGATCGGCGAGACGCTGCGGACGCTGCGCGCCAACGGCCTCTACGACCAGGCCCTCGTCGTGGTGACCGCCGACCACGGGGTCAGCTTCCGCCCCGGCGCCCAGGGCCGGGGCATGGACGCCATCAAGGCCGCCGCCGGCGAGGTCGCCTGGGTGCCGACGTTCGTCAAGGAGCCCCGGCAGCAGACCGGCCGGGTGGACGACCGCAACTGGGAACACGTCGACCTGCTGCCGACCGTGGCCGACGAGGCCGGCGTCCGGCTGCCCTGGCGGGTCGACGGGCGCTCCGCCCGACAGGCCCCCCGCACCGACGGCACGAAGCACTTCTACGACCGCCCAGGCGAACCGGTCACCTTCCCCGGCGGCGTGCCCGCCCCACCACCCCTGCCGACACCCCACCCCCTGGTCGGCACCGAGGTACGCGCCGCCCCGGACGCCGGCAGCGCCCGGGTCGCCGACCTGGCCGCCTTCACCGCCACGGACCCGGACACCGGCACCCTCCCGGCGCTCGTCTGGGGCGACGTCCCGGACCGGATCCCGGACGGCACCCTCCTCGCCGTCGCCGTCAACGGCCGCGTCGGAGCCGTCGTCCCGGTGGTGCCGGCCGACCCCGGCGGACGCCGCTTCGCCGCGCTACTCGCCGACGACAAGCTGTTCCACGCCGGCACCAACAAGCTCGACGTCCTCCAGGTCGCGACGGACGGTACGCTGCGACGCCTCGCTTTGTCCTGACCTGGCCTCCGGGCACGGTCCGGTCTGGCTTCCGGGGTCGGTCCGGTCTTCCTTCCCGGGTCGGTCCGGTCTGGTCCCGGCTGGCGGGATGCCGGGTTTCCCGGCCGCCGGGTCGGGAATCGGGTGACGCATACCTCACCGCCGAACCACGGCGGGCGTTGTCCCCCGAGCCGCAATTACGGTAGAAGCGAAGGCAATTCAACGTAGATCTGCCGGCGAAGCGAGGAACCACATGACGGAAGTCAAGCTCGATCACCCCGGTGGGCAGCTGTCGATGCCGGTGCATCCTGCGGTCGAGGGCCCCGCCGGTATCGGGGTGAGCAAGCTGCTGAAGGAAACCGGGATGACCACGTACGACCCCGGTTTCGTCAACACCGCCGCTGCCTCATCCGCGATCACCTACATCGACGGCGACGCGGGGATCCTGCGTTACCGGGGGTACCCGATCGAGCAGCTGGCCGAGAAGTCCTCCTTCCTGGAGGTCTCCTACCTGCTCATCTACGGTGAGCTGCCGACCGAGCAGCAGCTGACCGAGTTCACCGAGTGGATTCGGCGGCACTCGCTGCTGCACGAGGAGATGCGCCGCTTCTTCGACGGCTTCCCCCGGGACGCCCACCCGATGGCGGTGCTCTCGTCCGCGGTGAGCGCGCTGTCCACCTTTTACCAGGACAGCCTGGACCCGTTCGACTCCGAGCACGTGGAGATCTCCACGGTCCGGCTGATGGCGAAGGTCCCGACCATCGCCTCGTACGCGTACAAGAAGTCCATCGGTCAGCCGCTGCTGTACCCGGACAACTCGCTGGGGTACGTGGACAACCTGCTGCGGATGACGTTCGGCGTGCCGGCGGAGCCGTACGAGGTCGACCCGGTCATGTCGAAGGTGCTGGACATGCTCTTCGTCCTGCACGCCGACCACGAGCAGAACTGCTCCACGTCGACAGTGCGCCTGGTCGGCTCCAGCAACGCCAACCTGTTCGCCTCGGTCTCGGCCGGCGTGAACGCGCTGTTCGGCCCCCTGCACGGCGGCGCCAACCAGGCGGTGCTGGAGATGCTCCAGCAGATCCACGCCGGCGACGGCGACGTCCGGTCCTTCGTCCGCAAGGTCAAGGACAAGCAGGACGGCGTCAAGCTGATGGGCTTCGGCCACCGGGTCTACAAGAACTACGACCCGCGGGCGGCGATCGTCAAGAAGGCCGCGCAGGACGTGCTGGGCCGGATGGCCAAGCCCGACCCGCTGCTGGACATCGCCATGGAGCTGGAGGAGATCGCCCTCGCCGACGACTTCTTCGTCTCCCGTCGGCTCTACCCGAACGTGGACTTCTACACCGGCCTGATCTACAAGGCCATGGGTTTCCCGACCAAGATGTTCACCGTGCTCTTCGCGCTCGGCCGGCTCCCCGGCTGGATCGCCCAGTGGCGCGAGATGATCAGCGACCCGGAGACCAAGATCGGCCGTCCGCGGCAGGTCTACGTCGGCTCCGCCGAGCGGGACTACGTCCCCTTCGGCGAGCGCTGACCCGTTCCGCTTCACCGGCAGGCCGTCGACCCGCTCACGGGTCGGCGGCCTGCCGCCTTTCCGACGTAGCCGCGCCGGCTCATGGCGGCAGGGCCCGCCGTGGCGCGAGGGGTGCCTGGTTCGGCAGTAGCCGCCGGGCTTCTGGCGACAGTGCTCACCGCGGCGCAAGGGTTTGTCTTTCGGTGCCTGTAGAGCTGCCCTGTAGGTGGGGCGGTGCGGTGTGACGGGGCCTCCGCGCCTCCGCGCCTCCGCGCCTCCGCGCCCCGTGCCCCGCGCCCCGTGCCCCGCGCCTGCCCCATGCCCCGTGCCCCCGCGCCTGCCCCATTTCCGGGGCAGCTCGGCAGGGCCCGCCGTGGCGCGAGGGGTGCCTGGTTCGGCAGTAGCCGCTGGGCTTCTGGCGACAGGGCCCACCGCGGCGCAAGGGTTTGTCTTTCGGTGCCTGTAGAGCTGCCCCGTAGGCGGGGCGGTGCGGTGCGACGGGGCCTCC
>NZ_JBNCKM010000009.1:221540-221983 GCF_049841535.1 Micromonospora sp. DT53 | reverse complement strand
CCGCGCCTCCGCGCCTCCGCGCCTCCGCGCCTCCGCGCCTCCGCGCCTCCGCGCCTCCGCGCCTCCGCGCCTCCGCGCCTCCGCGCCCCGCCGCAGTGGTGCCTGCCCCATTTCCGGGGCAGCTCGACAGGGCCCGTGCAGAGTGGATGGGTGGCACCGTGCGCGCTGCTGGCGCACCCGGCGGCCGACGGCGAGGCCGTCCGCACACGTCCGAAGGCGGAGATGGTCCGGGCTCGCTCGCTGCGAATCAGAACGCTGATCAGCGCGGACTGGCCGTTGCGGCGCACGGCCAGGCGGACCCCAGCGCTGAGCTGTGCGCTGCGCTCGGCACGCCATGATCGACTCGGGCTTCAGGAAGTCGCGGGGTCCCGAGCGCCGGGACACCGCGACTTCAAGAAAACCGAGTCGATCAACCGGGCAGTCGATCAACCGCAGACGGGCCG
>NZ_JBNCKM010000009.1:0-221440 GCF_049841535.1 Micromonospora sp. DT53 | reverse complement strand
GGCCCAGACGGGCCGGGCCCAGACGGGCCGGGCCCAGACGGGCCGGGCCCAGACGGGCCGGGCCCAGACGGGCCGGGCCCAGACGGGCCGGGTCCAGACGGGCCGGGTCCAGACGGGCCGGGTCCAGACGGGCCGGGTCAGGACCGTCAGCGGAGGCCGGCGGCGGCGAGCAGGTTGCCCTCGGGCAGCGCCGGGAGCGCGCGACCCTGGGACATCCGCTGCTCGGCGCGCTCGGCGGTGAACGCGGCGTCGTGGTGGATGGCGGCGGCGTAGCTGGCGGCGGTGCGCTGGGCGATGGCGGCCCAGCCGTACTGGTCGTGGACCATCCGGCGGGCGCGGCGGGCCATGACGCGGGCGCGGTCGGGGTCCGACAGCAGCGCGTCGACGGCGTCGGTCAGGCTGTCCGGGTCGTGTGGGCGGAAGGTCATCCCGGCGACGCCCGGCTCGACGATCTCGCCGAGGCCACCGGTGGCGGCGACGGCGAGGGGAGCGCCGGCAGCGGCGCCTTCCAGGGCGACCATGCCGAACGGCTCGTAGATGCTCGGCACGGCGAAGCAGTCGGACGCGGCCATCAGCGCGGGCAGGTCAGTGCCGCCGAGGAAGCCCGGCATGGTGACCATGCCGCCGAGGCCGCGGCGGTGCACCTCGGCCTCCAGTTCGGCGCGGTACGGGCCGTCGCCGGCGATCACGGCACGCAGCCCGGGGTGCCGCTCGCGCAGACGGGGCAGCGCGGCGATCAGGTGTTGCACGCCCTTCTCGTACACGAGGCGGCCGGCGAAGGTGACAAGCGGGCCGTCCGCGGCGAAGCGGGCGCGGGCGGCGGCCACGGCGCGCGCGGGCACCTGCCAGCGGTGCGGCTCCACGCCGTTGGCGACCACGTCGACCCGCCCGGCCGGTACGCCGAACAGCGCGTTCACCTCGTCGCGCATGTACCCGGAGCAGACGATCACCCGGTTGGACTCGCTGCTGAGCCACTGCTCGACGCCGTGGATGGTGCGGTTCATCTCCTCCGGCAGCCAACCCTGGTGCCGGCCCGCCTCGGTGGCGTGGATGGTGCTGACCAGCGGGATGTCCAGGTGGTCGCGCAACGTCATCGCGGTGTGGGCGACGAGCCAGTCGTGGGCGTGGATGACGTCGTAGGAGCCGGCTTGGGTGGCGCGTAGGGCGGTGCGGGTGAGGGTGTGGTTGAAGGCCATGGTCCAGGCCAGCAGTGAGCCGGTGGCGAGGGGGAAGGTGACCGGGTCTTCGGGGGCGCGCAGGATGCGGACGCCGTCGGCGTATTCCTCTAGGGGTGCGCCGTCGGAGTGGCGGGTGACGACGGTGACCTCGTGGCCGGCGGCGGCGAGGGCGACGGAGAGGGCGTGCACGTGTCGGCCGAGACCGCCGACGAGCACTGGCGGGTACTCCCAGGACAGCATGAGGATGCGGCGGGTCTGCGGGGGCACCCCGGGGCCCGGCTGCGTCGGCACCTGCGTGCCGGGCTGCGCGGTGGGACCGGGCTGCGTGGAGGGCCGGGAGGTCAGGGTGGGCCGGTGGGCCCGGTCCTTGGTGGCAGCGAGCTGCTCGTCGACCCGCAGGGTCACATCAATCTCCGTCCATACATGGTGGTGCGCGCCGGCATCAGTGGCGGCGGAGCGAGAGGTGTAAGGGGTGGCCGAGGGCCTGGCGGGCACGCGCTGACGCTTGTCCCCGATCAAGGAAAGTCCATCGGGCCCAAGAACGCACCTCGAAAAGGGTCATCGTGACGGAGGACACCCGAGTGGTGTAGCGCGCATCAGACAGGTGGTTTACGGGCAGTGCTGCGAGGATGGATTGGCGTGCCCGGTCGGGGGGCAATACCCGCGAGCGCGCGGGCGGAGTCGGCCGGGGCGCACATGACCATGGTTTGAAGGAGCGACATGCAGGTCTGGCCGGGCGAGCGGTACCCCCTTGGTGCCACCTACGACGGGATGGGCACCAACTTCGCCATCTTCTCCGAGGTGGCCGAGCGGATCGAGCTGTGCCTCTTCGACGAGTGGGACACCGGCGCGGAGCGCCGCGTCGAGTTGCGCGAGGTGGACGCGTACGTGTGGCACGCGTACCTGCCGGGCATCGAGCCGGGCCAGCGGTACGGCTACCGGGTGTACGGCCCGTACGACCAGGCGAACGGGCTGCGCTGCAACCCGCACAAGCTGCTGATCGACCCGTACGCCAAGGCCATCGACGGTGACGTGGAGTGGGACCCGGCGGTCTACGACTACGACCTGGACGAGCCGGAGCGGATGTCGGAGACCGACTCGGCGCCGTTCATGCCGAAGTCGGTGGTGGTCAACCCGTACTTCGACTGGGGCAACGACCGGCCGCCACGCACTCCTTACCACCACTCGGTGATCTACGAGGCGCACGTGCGCGGGCTGACCATGCGCCACCCGGACATCCCGGAGGAGCTGCGCGGCACGTACGCGGGCATCGCCTCGCCGCCGATGATCGACTATCTGACCCGGCTCGGGGTGACGGCGATCGAGCTGATGCCGGTGCACCAGTTCATTCACGACAACCGCCTCGTCGACCTGGGGCTGCGCAACTACTGGGGCTACAACACCATCGGCTTCTTCGCCCCGCACCACGGCTACTCGGCGCTGGGCCGGCTCGGCCAGCAGGTGCAGGAGTTCCGGGGCATGGTGAAGGCGCTGCACGCGGCCGGCATCGAGGTCATCCTCGACGTGGTCTACAACCACACCGCCGAGGGCAACCACCTCGGGCCGGCGTTGAGCTTCAAGGGTGTGGACGCCCCGAGCTACTACCGGCTCAGCGAGGAGGACCGCCGCTACTTCGTCGACTACACCGGCACCGGCAACAGCCTCAACGTGCGCAGCCCGCACTCGCTGCAACTGATCATGGATTCGCTGCGGTACTGGGTGACCGAGATGCACGTCGACGGCTTCCGGTTCGACCTGGCGGCCACCCTGGCCCGCGAGTTCTACGAGGTGGACCGGCTCTCCACCTTCTTCGAGGTGGTGCAGCAGGACCCGGTGGTCAGCCAGGTGAAGCTCATCGCCGAACCGTGGGACGTCGGCCCCGGCGGCTACCAGGTGGGCAACTTCCCGCCGTTGTGGACGGAGTGGAACGGCAAGTACCGCGACACCGTGCGGGACTTCTGGCGCGGTGAGCCGGCCACCCTCGCCGAGTTCGCGTCCCGCATCTCCGGCTCGGCCGACCTCTACCAGGACGACGGCCGTCGCCCGTTCCACAGCATCAACTTCGTCACCGTGCACGACGGGTTCACCCTCAACGACCTGGTCTCCTACAACGACAAGCACAACGAGGCCAACGGCGAGGAGAACCGGGACGGCGAGAGCCACAACCGGTCCTGGAACTGCGGGGTCGAGGGCGACACCGACGACGGGGCGGTGCTGGCGCTGCGGGCCAAGCAGCGGCGTAACTTCCTGGCCACCCTGATGCTGTCGCAGGGTGTGCCGATGATCGGCCACGGTGACGAGCTGGGGCGCACCCAGCGCGGCAACAACAACGTCTACTGCCAGGACAGCGAGCTGGCCTGGGTCGACTGGGACAACGCCGACGAGCAGCTGCTGGAGTTCGTGCAGACGCTCACCGCGTTCCGCAAACGTCACCAGGTGTTCCGGCGTCGCCGCTTCTTCACCGGCCTGCCGGTGAACGGGCGCGGCATCGACGAGCCGCTGCCCGACCTGGCCTGGCACACCCCGGACGGGCGGGAGATGACCGGCGAGGACTGGGGCAACGACTTCGGTCGCTCGGTGGCGCTGTTCGTCAACGGCGAGGGCATCCGCGAGCGCGGCCAGTACGGCCAGAAGCACCACGACGCGTCGTTCCTGCTCTGCTTCAACGCCCACGACGCGCCGCTGGACTTCACCCTGCCCGGCAGCGAGTACGGCCAGAAGTGGGAACGGGTGATCAGCACGGCCGCACCCGAGCCGGGCGACGCCACGGTGATCAGCGCGGGCGGCACCATCCGGGTGCCGGACCGCTCCCTCGTCGTGCTGGAGAGGACGATCTGACATGCCGGCCACCCCTCCCAAGGCCACCTACCGCATCCAGGTCCGCCCCGGCTTCGACCTGGACGCCACCGCCGCGATCGTCGACTACCTGGACGACCTCGGCGTCAGCCACCTCTACAGCGCCCCACTGTTGACCGCCACCCCCGGTTCCCAGCACGGTTACGACGTGGTCGACCACCGGGCCGTCAACCCGGAGCTGGGCGGGGAGGCCGCCCGGCAGCGGCTGCTGCGCGCGCTGCGCGACAAACAGCTCGGCCTGGTCGTCGACATCGTGCCCAACCACGCCGGGGTGGCCGTTCCGGCCGCCAACCCGGCCTGGTGGGACGTGCTGCGCCGGGGGCGCGACTCGGCGTACGCCGACTGGTTCGACATCGACTGGGACCGGGGCCGGCTGCTGCTGCCGGTGCTGGCCGACGACGAGGCCGCCCTCGACGACCTCAAGCTCGTCGACGGGGAGCTGCGCTACCACGAGCACCGCTTCCCGGTCGCCGACGGCACCGGCGACGGCAGCGCCCGGGAGGCGCACGACAGGCAGCACTACGAGCTGGTCTCCTGGCGGCGCGGTGACGCCGAGCTGACGTACCGCCGATTCTTCGCCGTCGCGGGCCTGGCGGGTCTGCGCGTGGAGGACCCGGCGGTCTTCGCCGCCACCCACGAGCTGATCCTGCGCTGGGCCGCCGCCGGGGAGGTCGACGGCATCCGCGTCGACCACCCGGACGGTCTGCGCGACCCGGCCGGCTACCTGGCCCGGCTGCGGGCCGCAGCGCCCGACGCCTGGCTGGTGGTGGAGAAGATCCTGGAGTACGGCGAGGAGCTGCCGGACTGGCCGGTGGACGGCACCACCGGCTACGACGCCCTGGCCGCGGTCGGCGGGCTCTTCGTCGACACCGACGCCGAGGGCGACTTCAGCGCGCTGGACAACCGCCTCACCGGGCGGCACACCTCCTGGGAGGACCTGACCCACGCCACCAAGCTGGCCGCCGCCACCCAACTGCTCGCCGCCGAGCTGACCCGGCTGGCCGCCCTCGCCCCCGAGGTGCCCACCGAGCAGGCCCGCGCGGCGCTCGCCGAGTTGGCCGCCGCGTTCGCCGTCTACCGAGGTTACCCGCCGCACGGCGCCCGGCACCTCGCCGCCGCCCGCTCCGAGGCCGGCCGCCGCCGACCCGACCTGGCCGCCGCCCTGGACGCGGTCACCCGCCGACTGCGTAACCCCGGCGACGAGCTGGGCATGCGGTTCCCGCAGCTCACCGGCGCGGTGATGGCCAAGGGCGTGGAGGACACCGCGTTCTACCGCTGGACCCGGTTCGTGGCGCTCAACGAGGTAGGCGACAACCCCGCCCACTTCGGGGTGCCGCCGGCGGAGTTCCACCGCTTCGCCGCCGCCCAACAGGTCCGCTGGCCCGCCAGCATGACCACCCTCTCCACCCACGACACCAAACGCGGCGAGGACGTCCGCGCCCGGCTCGCCGTGCTCAGCGAACTGCCGGGCCGCTGGGCCGAGCAGGTCAAGACCTGGATGGAGTACGCGCCGCTGCCCGACCCGGCCTTCGCCCACCTGCTCTGGCAGACCGCCGTCGGCGCGTGGCCGATCGAGCGGGAACGGCTGCACGCGTACGTCGAGAAAGCCGCCCGGGAGGCCGGGGCCTCGACCAGTTGGGCGGACCCCGACCCGGCCTTCGAGCAGGCCGTGCACGCCGTGGTCGACCTGATGTACGACGACCCGAGCCTGCACGACGAGCTGACCGAACTCGCCGCCGCCATCGCCCCGGCCGGCTGGTGCAACTCCCTCGGGCAGAAGCTGATCCAACTCACCATGCCCGGGGTACCGGACACCTACCAGGGCACCGAGCTGTGGGACAACTCCCTCGTCGACCCGGACAACCGCCGCCCGGTCGACTTCGACGTACGCCGAGAAATGCTGGCACGCATCGACGGCGGCTGGCGTCCCCCGGTCGACACCGACGGAGCGGCGAAGCTGCTCGTCGTGTCGCGGACCCTGCGGTTGCGGCGAGCGCACCCGGAGCTGTTCACCACCTACCGGCCGGTGCCCGCGCACGGGCCGGTGGGCCGGCACGCGGTGGCCTTCGACCGGGGCGGCGTGATCGCCGTGGCGACCCGGCTGCCGCTCGGGCTGGCACGCGCCGGTGGGTGGTGCGACACAGCCCTGTCACTTCCCGTTAACGAGGTGAAGGACCTGTTCACCGGCCGGGTCTACAGTGGCGGGGAGACCCCGCTGGACGACCTTCTGGCCGACTATCCCGTGGCTCTGCTGGCTCCTCTCACCGCTGCCGAGGAGGCCCTTTCATGACCGAATTCTCCGTCTGGGCACCGGACGCCACCCGGGTACGGCTGCGCCTGGCCGACGACACCGACCACGAGATGAGCGCCGCCGCCGACGGCTGGTGGCGGGTCGAGGTGCCCGACGCCGGCCTCGACTACTCCTTTCTGCTGAACGACGACGAAACCCCACTGCCCGACCCCCGGTCACCGTGGCAACCTGCGGGGGTGCACGGGCCGAGCCGCCGCTACGACCATCTTGCGTTCCAGTGGACTGATTCCTCCTGGACGGGCCGGCAGCTGCCCGGCAGCATCCTCTACGAGCTGCACATCGGCACCTTCACCCCGGAAGGCACCTTCGACGCGGCCATCGACCGCCTCGACCACCTCGTCTCCCTGGGTGTCGACCTGATCGAGCTGCTCCCGATCAACGCCTTCAACGGCGAACACAACTGGGGGTACGACGGCGTCTGCTGGTATGCCCCGCACGAGCCCTACGGCGGCCCCGACGGCCTGAAACGGTTCGTCGACGCGGCCCACGCTCGCGGATTGGGGGTGATCCTCGACGTTGTCTACAACCATTTCGGGCCCTCCGGGGCCTACGCGCCGCAGTTCGGGCCCTACCTCGCCGAGCAGAGCAACAGTTGGGGCCGCTCGATCAACCTGGACGGCCCGCACTCCGACGAGGTACGCCGCTACATCATCGACAGCGTGCTCATGTGGCTGCGCGACTACCACGTCGACGGGCTACGCCTGGACGCCGTGCACGCCCTGCACGACTCGCGGGCGGTGCCAATCCTGGAAGAGCTGGCGGTTTCCGTCGAGTCGCTGTCGACGCACCTGGGGCGGCCGCTGTCACTCATCGCCGAATCAGACCTCAACGACCCGCGGCTCATCACGCCGCGCGAGGCGGGCGGGTTCGGGCTGCACGCCCAGTGGAACGACGACGCGCACCACGCGCTGCACACGTTGCTGACGGGAGAGCGGCAGGGCTACTACGGCGACTTCGGCTCTCTCGAAACGCTGTCGGACGTGCTGACCGGCGGGTTCTTCCACGCCGGGACCTGGTCCAGCTTCCGGAACCGGCACCATGGGCGACCGGTTGACCCTCGGGTGCCTGGGCATCGGTTCGTGGCCTACCTCCAGAACCACGACCAGATCGGGAACCGGGCCACCGGGGACCGGATCTCAGCGTCGCTGTCGCCGTCGCTGCTCCGTGTTGGGGCTACGTTGCTGTTGACGGCGCCGTTCACTCCCATGCTGTTCATGGGGGAGGAGTGGGCTGCCTCCACGCCGTGGCAGTTCTTCACCTCGCACCCGGAGCCGGAGCTGGCTGCTGCGGTGCGGACCGGGCGACGGCGGGAGTTCGCCTCGCACGGGTGGCCGGAAGGGGACGTGCCCGATCCGCAGGACCCGGAGACGTTCGTGCGGTCGCGGTTGGACTGGGCCGAGCTGGACAAGCCCGAGCATCGGGAGATGTTGGCGTTCTACCAGCGATTGATCTCCTTGCGTCGGTCTCTTCCTGATCTCTCTGATCCTCGGTTGAACGCCATTTCTGTGCAGCATGGGGACCAGTTTTTGGTGATGCGGCGGGGGGACACGCTTGTGGTGGCGAACCTGGCTGGGCGGGGGCAGGGGGTGTCGCTGCCTGGGGTGGCGCGGCGGGTGCTGCTGGCTACGGGGGAGGGGGTCACGGTGATGCGGGACCGGATCCAGTTGCCGGCGGAGACTGCGGCGATCGTGGCGTTGTGACGGATGTGAATTGTGCCGACCCGTTTCTGGCCGACTAAGCATGACTATGGCCTACGAAACTGCTCCGCTCACAGACGACCAACTAGTTGCCGGTGGCTTTCGCCAAGTGCACGCGTGATCTAGGCAGTGATACGGAGGCGTCATCGGTGGCACGGTTCAGCGGACAGTCATAGCTGGCCAATGCCGCGTGTAGTCTTGTCGGACGGGCTAAGGTGCCGCCGGCTAGTCCAGCTAGGACAAGGTCAGTGGTCGGGGTTAGGCGTACTCGTCTGTGATCCAGGCGGCGCTGGCAGAGCTCCAACAAAGCCGAAGTTGTGTGCGGCGTTGGCGATGGCGGGGCACCCGGGTGACCTCGACCGGGAAGGTCACGGACCTTGACGTTTCACTAAAGCCACGCGATCATTCATCGGGTGGCCTCTTCTCCGTACACACTTGAGGGTGCACGCGAAATCCTGTCCGAACCAGGTGGCAAATGGCTCAAAGCGTTGGATGCACTGCTTGGTGTCGGCGTGATGGCCGCAGGCCCCTTCGGGCTGGCAGCGTGGGGCTGGGTTGACCAGAAGAACGAGCTGATCAAGCTTCTTGGCGAATTTACGGCTGCCGGACGAACACGCCTTGGTGAAAAACGCACTCCCCCCGAACGCTATGACCTGCTCGCGGCGACCCACACGGCCCTGACATACGGTGCGTTCTTTGCCGCGTTCCGTGAGATCGTAGGGCCGATCTGCGATGAGATTGGACTTACCGAAGACGACAAGCGACGCTTGGTCTACGGCGCCCAGCCGGAACTCGCGCAGGGCGGTCTGCAGCGGGGTGTTGCGAACACCTCGATAGGGCTACCGTGGGCGGGTTGTGGATTTCGAGCCAACCGCGATGAGGTGGTGCAGCCGTTCTACCAGACCTTGACCTTGCGCTGCATTGGCTTCCTGCAAAACTTTGAGGTTTGGCTCCGTGTCGATTCAGTACGGGCCAGTGACCCGTTGGTGCAGGACATCGTTGGTCGGGCTATACGCCGCTACGAGGCGGAGTACAAGCTGCTCGCCGCTGACGTGCCCGAGTTCGGGATTTGGGCGGCGCTGGGTGAGAGCGAAATAACTCAGGATGCGGTTCAGCGTGCTGGTGAGTCGTTGAGCCGCCTCGAAAAGATAATGATGTCGCTTGCCGGGAAAGTCGAGCGTGTCGGGAACCGGACCCGGGAAGTCAACGCTGCCGTCAACCGGGCCGTCCTCGCCGAACCGTTGGTGGCTACCGACTCTTCGGACGATTTAGCAGAGCTTCGGATTCCGACCGTCCGGGACGGCTACCTCACGCCGACGTTCCGGTGGAAGGTCATGGATGAAAAGTCACGGCCGGCAGACGATAACTGGTGGACGCGCGCTGAGCATGGGAGCGACCTGGACACCTTTCTGGCAGCGTATTTCTCCTCCCCACGAAGCCACGACAGACCACTCGTTGTATTGGGTCTACCCGGGGCCGGTAAGAGCATGTTCACCAAGGTATGCGCAGCGCGGTTGTCCGGATCTGAAGCATATGCGGTAGCGCGGGTGCCGCTGCGCCAAGTATCGGACCCGACCGCCCCCATCCACCAGCAAGTCTCCGGCGTCCTCGATAAAGCCACTAACGGGCGTGTCTCGTGGACCGAGCTCAGCGAAGCCGCAGTGGATGCAACCCGAGTATTACTGATTGATGGCTTGGACGAGTTCATGCAGGCCTCTGGACACGCGGAGTCGAATTATTTGCAAAACGTCGCTGAGTTTCAGCGCGTTGAGCGGCTTTCGGGCCATCCCGTGTCAGTCGTCGTCACCTCGCGGACCCTGGTAGCGGACCTTGCTCGGATTCCTGTCGGTTCCTTAGTCGTCAAATTGGACAACTTCAGCCCCGAGCAGGTGCAGGCCTGCCTCGATATCTGGAGTCAGGCCAATCCAGCACGGCCGTCTCGCATCCCATCGGCAGACGCGATCCTTTCTTATGGTGAAATCGCCCAGCAGCCACTATTGTTGCTGCTACTCATTCTGTACGGTTCCACCAACCCGCTCCCGCAGGTGGAGGCGGAATCGACACCGGCGCGAATCTATGGTGACATCCTTCGTCGGTTCATTAAGCGCGAGTTGTTGAAAACGCCGGATCTCAACCCGGCAGATTTGCGCGAGGAACAGACGCAAGCCGAACTTTGGCGCTTGGGAATCGCTGCCTTTGGCATGTTTAACCGCGGCCGGCACTATATCGAGGAACACCTGCTCTTGGCGGATCTGGAGGCCCTCGACAAGGCTGCGCCTCGGCGGCAGGTGCAACGACGAGGAACAGCACTCACAGCGGCAAGGCAACTGCTGGGCAAGTTCTTCTTCATGCATGCTGCAGAGGTTGATGAGGGTCTTGAAGGTCGAAGCTACGAATTTCTACACGCTACCTTCAGCGAATACCTAATCGCCAGTCTAGCTCTCGACGAGCTAGTCGATCTTTGGGAATCGCGGAATCGTCCGTCGTCGCAGAATTGGGATGACGACCGCTTATATGCGTTGTTGTCGCACCAGTTGATCAGCATCGGCGGCGCGGCAATCCTGCCGTTCATTGGGCAGCTACACGAGGCTCTTCCTGAGTTCACTAGGCGGGGTGTTCGGCAAATTCTACGGACTCTTTTGAGGAGCGCTGAAGGCAGGTGGGATAGCGGGCGGTTCGCCGCATACTCGCCTTCTGGTGAGTCGTCGCTCCAGCGTTTTGCTACCTACACGGCAAATCTCATCATGTTGCTACTTCAAGTCGAAGAGGGGCCCGTGGAGTTGGGTTCTATCGCGCCAGCTGAAGTGGACCCAACCGGCTGGTGGGCTAAAATGATTCAGGTGTGGCAAGCATGTGTATCGGATTTCGACCTTACTGAAATCGAACCATCGGTCCAAGAAGGCGCTGTTGAGCGGTCTCAAGGAGGAATAACTCAGCCGTCAGTGCACATTCCTCGACTGATGTTCAGACATGCCCAAGCCATTATTATTAATGCCGGATTCGGGGTTGTAGGAGAGAAGTACTATATCGAGAGCAGCGACCCTGAGATTGCATTCGCGGGCTACGCGGCGCGCGGGCTTACAGATCCCGAGGAAGCCTCGAATGTTTCCACCGCTGCGGTTAAGATTCTACAACGCCTGCCGGAATCCGCCCGCTTCCTCGCGCCTTCTCTCCTGGCGGCGCATATTGCGCGCAATCCAGAAAAATTTTCTGCGACTGATGTCCGGCTGTTGATGGACGCTGCGGAGGCCAGCGACCACCGTTTTGTCGACATATGGCCATACTCGTTGCTGATTGGGCAGTATCCTCAGTTGGCAAGCGACAGTGAACTTAATGAACACCTGCTAAATAGCTTCGGCACTCGCGTGGGCGTCGCGCCGCTCCTGGCGGGCATGTTGATCTGGGGCGATGATCGCATTCAGATTCGCAGGATATTCGACGCCCTGCCGGTATCCGTTCGTTTCAAGATCGAGGAGTGCGGCGCCGCATTGACGCAGCTCCGCGGGTGGATGGACGGGCGAAGGCTCGTGATTTTGGCGGCCGAACTTATTTTTCCTCTGCTGAAAGAAGCCGACCTCGTCCGCATTTGGAGAGAGATGGGGATGCCGGTGCGGTTGTACGAACGCGATCCACGGGCGACAAAGCCTGAGTAGTTGTTTGTAAGTTAGGTGATGCCGCATAGGGATCATCTACACAATTCCGGAAGCACAAGTAGTGCCCTCTACCGCTCCCGGACTCGCCTCTAGGTCATCGTATTGCAGTGGTCACCGTCGCCCGATCGTCCACTAGAGGTCCAGCCGGTTTTTGTGTTGCCAAGTGCGATTAGTTCGCAACTTCGTGCACTCAGGCCACCGCTTGATGGCATTGTCAATGTATCGTTTTGGACGTGCAGGAATAGCGGCGCGACCGCTCTTCGTGCTCCGCTACCCGGGAGGTGGGCGACGGGGTGGTGAAGAAGCCCGACACCGTTGGTGCCAGGATCCGGTACTGACGCATGCGCCGTGGTGGGATGACTCAGGCCGTCCTTGCTGGACTGGCTGGTGTCACCCAGTCGTACGTGTCGCAGGTCGAGTGGGGTTGAGAGACTATCGAGCGTCGGTCCACTTTGGTCGCTCTCGCTGCCGCCGGCCCTCAACGCCTCCCGGATATCCGTATCGGCTGCTGAGAACGTCGAAGATCGAGCGTGGATCGCGCATCCCGGTTCATCTACGCGCAGAGCCTGCCGATCGAGGCCGCGCGCTTGGCAGCCAGAGTCAGTGACCGCTCGCTGGTGGAGCTTCAGGGAGACGCCTCCGACGTCCGGGTGCGGCAAATGCTTGGTCAGCTTCACCTGATGGCCGCGCTGGCCTCGACCGTGGACGCTCGCCCAGACGTCGCCCGCGACCACCTCGCGGAGGCCACCAGGGAGGCGGCGAGCCTGGGAGATCGGGCCGACGGTGGTGGCTTCAACGGCTGCTGCTTCGGTCCCACTAACGTCGGGCTCTGGAAGATGTCCATCGCGGCTGAGCAGGGCGAGTACGGCAGGATAATCGAGTTGTCCCGGACGGATCCGCTCGCAGGTGCTCAAGGCATCGAATCGCCAACTGTCGTATTGGTCGACATTGGGCGAGCGCTGGCGGACGGCGGTCGTCGGGACTCCGAGGCCCTCGCAGCATTCATCCGAGCAGAGCAGGCTGCTCCGGTCCCGTTCGCCATTAATCCCCTCGCCCGCGACGCCGTGGTGACCCTTGCCCAGCCCGCCCAGCGCCGAGCCATCCCCGACGACCTGCGCCTGCTCGCCGGCCGCATTGGCATCGACCTGGACGCATAACTGTCAGTAATCACCGCATTACCAATCCGCCTTAGCGTCCGGTTTGGGGCATGAGCACGTCCTGATGGCCTGGGACGGCGGCGGCTGACAGCGAGCCTCCCGGGCCTCTACCGGAGGAGGCGGGGATGAGCGGTCAGGACGACAACGCGCAGGAGAACAAGGGTGAGGCGGCCGAACGGGAGGCAGCCAAACAGCGACTCCTCGCCCAGGCCGAGGCGGAGCGCGTACCCGTGGAGGACACGACCCGAGCGGTCCCGGACCGGCGGTGGCGGCGTGATCAACGATGACCTCCCGATCGGTCGCCGGGTGGCCCGCTGGCGGGTGCGGCGATCGATGACGCAGCAGATGCTCGCGGACCGGCTGCGCAGGTCGAAGAGCTGGGTGGGCAAGGTGGAGCGCGGCTGCGCACCCTGGACCGGTACTCAGTCATCCAGGAGCTGGCCCAGGTCCTGCGGGTCGCCCCGGAGGTGCTGCTGGGCCAGCAGCGGCCGACGCCTGCCGGCCCACCGGACGGGGTGGACGACATCCGAGCCGCCCTCGCCTGCTACGACGCCCCGCAGACCCCGCCCCACACCACGGAAGAGCTGAGAAGGCAGGTCGGGCAAGCCTGGTTGAGCTACCAGCACGCGCACTACGGGCAGTTGGTGCGAGTCCAGCCGGGTCTGCTCGACGCCGTCCAGGGCACGCGGTCACCGGAGCTGTTGGTGCAGACGTACCGGATCACCTCGTCGCTGCTGGTCAAGCTCGGTGAGGCCGACCTCGGGTGGTTGGCCGCCGATCGGGCGATGTCCGCCGCCGGCGATGACCCGATCCTGGCGGCAACGGCAGCCATCGCGGTAGGCCAAGCGCTGCGCGCCTCCCACCGCGACCACCTAGCCCTGGCCGCAACCCTGACTGCGGCCAACCGCATCACCCCCACCCCAGCCCGCCCCAGTGATCATGAGGTCGACGGGCCGGTTGGAAATCAAGCCGATGATCAACGAAGCGGGGGCCGGAGCTGGAGCGCGGGGAATGGGCTGTGGGTGGGACATTGCGGTTGCAGGCCGCCCTGGCTGCCGTCGGCTGCGGCGAGCACTGCCGCGCCGACGAGCTGATCGAGCGGGCCGCGGGCTTCGCGGCCAACCTTCGGGGGCACGACGATCAGCACCGCACCAGCTTCGGACCGATCGCTGTCGAATTGGCGCGGATCGTGGTGGTGGCCTTGCGGGGTGACGCCGCCGAGGCGGTGCGGCGGCACTCGATTGTGGTGCGGCGGGAGGGGTGGCGGCGGTTGCCCGCCGAGTATCGCGGTGCGTATCTGGTGGATGCCGCGCGGGCGTACCTGCAGGTGGGTGACCCGCGCGGGGCCGCACGGGCGTTGGTGGACGCGGACAGTGTCGCGCCGGCTGAGGTTCGGTGCCGGCCGTTGGCGCGTACCGTGATCGCCGATATTGCCCGCGCGCAGCCGGTGCCGGCCGGCGTGGCGCGACTGGCGACGCTTGTTGGCCTCACCCGCTGATTGGACTGTCTCGACCCCGGACGGGCGACCGACCTTGGCGGCCATTCATCTTGCGTCGTCGAAACGGTTCCCGCGCATTGCCAGTTTCTGCGGATTGCCGCAACAGGCTGATGTCTGTTTTCAGTAACCGTTCGGACAGCAGGCGGCAGTCCGGAGAGGACACATGGTGCGGTTGCCATGTTCGATAAGGGCGACAGGACGGCCCGAATAGTTGACTTCGGATCTCACCTGAACTCTTTACGGTGATCATCCCGCTGTCGACTTTTGAGGATCTGCATGAGCATCGGCATCGAGGCACCCGAGAACGAGCTGTCCATACCAATCGAGTACGTGCCCGGTGCGCGCGGCCACGCAGTCCTGGCCATCGGCCCCGACAGCGCCGGTAGCGACGCCTTGGCGGTGTGGCGTCTCGGCCCGACCGGGCTAGCCGGCGGCGCATGGGTGGTCGGGTTCGACGAGATCGAACGGGACCCAGAGCAATTCCGCCGAATCATGTGGAACGTGCAAGACCGATGCCTGATCGACTGGAACCACCAGACGCCCGTCGCGGTCCTGGCCAGGATCGCCGACGTCGTCCCGCCCGAGCTGCTCTCCAGGCTTGCGGACACCATTCTCAGCATCCCTGACCTTCTCGAAGAAATCAGCACACATCGGTCCACCTATTCCGCTGCCGTGGAGCAGCACCGAGCGCGCGTCAAATCGAAAATCGCGCCGCTCGCTTGGGCCACACCCATGCCGGACCAGGAGCACCTTGGCGCCTGGGCGATCAAGGACCGGTTCGCCTCTGCCCCTCCGGTCGCGGCAACGGCGCTGGCGGTGACTGCCGCAGTCGCACGGACGGCCCAGCTGTGGCAGGACACCGAGCAGGCGCGCTACCGCCGCACCTACTTGCGATCCCTGGGTGAGCCGCAACCGCTGCCCCCGCTGTGGTTGGCGCAGCTGCGCAAAGCCGCCCGTAACAACTCCCCGGCATAGGTGTAGGAGGCCCACCCATGTACGCAGTTGTCGACCTCGAAACCACCGGTCTTCGGACCAGTTGGCACGACCGGATCGTCGAAGTCGCCGTCGTGCACCTCGATGCCAACGGTCGGACCACCGGCGAATGGTGCAGTCTGGTCAACCCGAACCGCGACCTCGGGCCACAGCACATCCACGGCATCACGGCTGCGGAGGCGCGCACCGCACCGGGCTTTGACCAGGTTGCCGGGCACCTCGCCAGCCTGCTGCGCGGCCGAGTCCTGGTCGCGCACAATCTGAACTTCGACGCCCGGTTTCTGCATGCGGAATACCAGCGTGTGGGGATCGACGCGCCGATCCGCCAGGCGCCCGGCCTCTGCACCATGCAGCTGGCCTCGCATTTCCTGCCGTCGGCTGGTCGCAGCCTCGGTGACTGCTGTCGCCTCGCCGGGCTGCCGCCACACCAAGCGCACTCGGCACTGCACGACGCCCGCGCCTCCGCGCAACTGCTGAGCTACTACCTTCGAGCGGCCGGTAGCCCGCCCCCGTGGGCTGACACCGCCACCGCAGCTGCCGGGCTCCGGTGGCCCACGATTTCCACCGGCTCAGTTGTGGCTGTCCAGCGCCGCAGCGCCGGCCATCGGCAACAGCACTTCCTCGCGCGGTTGGTCGACCGACTGCCCCGGCTGCGTGAGCTTGAGGGCGACGCCTACCTGGCCCTGCTCGACCAGGTGCTTCTCGACCGGCACATCTCGGCGACCGAAGCTGATGCGCTCATCGCCACGGCGGAGACCCTCGGGCTCGCCCGCGTCGACGTGGACCACCTGCATCGAGGCTACTTGGCGAGCCTTGCCGGAGTGGCGCTCGAAGACGGCGTCCTGACCACAGCCGAACGGCACGACCTGGACGAAGTGGCCGAACTGCTCGGCCTGCAACGATCAGATGTCGAGAAGGCGCTGGCCGTCGCAGCTACCGATATTCCAGGACAGCCCCGCCCCGATGAATGGCGGCTACAGCCGGGTGATCGGGTCGTCTTCACCGGTGCCATGGACCCACCGCGCAGTGAGTGGCAGGAGGAGGCACGAGCGGCGGGCCTCGTCGCGGGCGACACCGTCACCAAGAAGACGCGGCTTCTGGTCGCCGCAGATCCGGACACCATGTCGGGCAAGGCCGCGGTGGCTCGCAGGTACGGCATCCCGATCGTGCACCCCGCCGCCTACCAGAACATGCTGGCCGGGCTCGCCGTCGGCGCATCCTAGAGCATGGAGGGACGATGCCTTCGGTAGATCAGTTTGACCATGACGGCACGAAGCCAGCGATTACCAGGGATTTCGTCCTGCACTGGAGTGCTCGATACCAGGTGAAGCCGCTGGAAATCGACGTGCTCGATGTGGTTGGGCCCGCTGTCGCCAAGCGGGGGTACTACCACCGCAGTGACCTACGGCAAGTGGTCCTCTGGAAGAGCCCACGGTCGACCACGTACATCGAACGCAACAGTGACAACGATATCGAGGACCTGACGCGCATGGCCCTTGCAGCACCAGAGGGCCTAAACCACCGGATTCTCTGTCTGCTCGACGGTGTCGGTGTGCCGATCGCGAGCGCACTCCTCACCGCCTGCGAACCATCGGTCTTCACCGTCACCGACTTCCGGGCGATTGAGACGCTATGGGCCCACGGCGAGGTGAGTCAGCGGCCGAAGTACGTGCCCTACCTGCAGGTATGCAGAGATCTGGCCAATCGCGTAGAGACCGATCTGCGGACCCTGGACAGGGCCCTATGGCAGTGGAGCAAAGAACGAGGCAAGTCCTCCGACTTGGACCCGGATAAGTAGGCAGGCCCGCGAGGTCGGTGACCTGCGCGGGGCCGCACGGGCGTTGGTGGACGCGGACAGTGTCGCGCCGGCTGAGGTCCGGTGCCGGCCGTTGGCGCGTACCGTGATCGCCGATGTTGCCCGCGCGCAGCCGACGCCTGCCGGCCCGCCGGACGGCGTGGACGACATCCGCGCCGCCCTTGCCCGCTACGACACCCCACAGACCCCTCCCCAGCCGGCGGAAGAGCTGAGAAGGCAGATCGGGTACGCCTGGTTGAGCTACCAGCACGCGCACTACGGGCAGTTGGTGCGGGTCCTGCCGGGTCTGCTCGACGCCGTCCAGGGCGCCCGGACACCGGAGTTGCGGGTCCACGCGTACCGAATCACCTCGTCGGTGCTGGTGAAGCTCGGCGAGGCCGACCTCGGGTGGCTGGCCGCAGATCGGGCGATGGCCGCCGCCGGCGACGACCCGATCCTCGCGGCGACGGCGGCCGTCTCGGTGGCCCAGGCGCTGCGCGCGTCGGGCCGCGACCGCCTCGCCCTGACTGCGGCCATCACCGCCGCGGCCCGCATCCTTCCATCCCTGCCGGGCCTTGGTGATCAAGAGATTTGCGGGACTGTTGGAGATCAAACCGCCCGCAAACCTCTTGATCACGGGGGCGAGGGCCGTGGGTGGTCGGCGGGGGAGCGGGCCGTGGGTGGGACGTTGCTGCTCCAGGCCGCCCTGGCCGCCGTCGGCTGCGGCGATGCCCGCCGCGCCGACGAGCTGATCGACCGGGCCGCGGGGGTCGCTGCCGGGCTCAGGGGGTACGACGATGTGCACCGGACCAGCTTCGGGCCGATCGCCGTCGACGTGGCGCGGGTGCTGGTGGCGGCGCATCGGGGTCAAGCGGTCGAGGCGCTCCGAAGGCATTCGACAGTGGTGCGGCGGGAGGCGTGGCGGCGGTTGCCGGCCGAGTATCGGGGCGCTTACCTGGTGGACGTCGCGCGGGCGTACCTCCAGGTGGGTGACCTGCGGGGGGCAGCACGTGCCCTGGTGGACGCGGACAGCGTCGCGCCGGCTGAGGTTCGGTGTCGGCCTCTGGCGCGTACGGTGATCGCCGAGATCGCCCGCGCGAACCCGGCGCCGGCCGGCGTGGCGCGACTGGCGACGCTGGTTGGCCTCACCCTTTGACTGGCTGCGGCTTGGTGGGGAGGGGCCGACCAGGCCAGTGGGGGCATACTCGGTATGCTTTGCGGCCATGCGACCTGGCGACCGGGCGGTTGCGCTCGCCTCCGTGGTGTGCGGATTCCTGCTCGGCTTTCTCGACTTCTGCTGGATCAAGTGGCTGCCGTATCCATTCGCGGAACTCGGCAATTCCACAGCGACCTGGGCGGTCGCTGCCTTCTTCTTCGGGTACTGGGCGCGGTCCGGGTGGCTGCGCTCGGCACTCGGGGCCGCCGTCCTGCTCGTCGTCGCGGTGCCCAGCTACTACCTGGCGGCGGCGCTCCTGCAGGGCGACGACCTCGCGGTGCTCTGGGCGCCGTCGTCGCTGGTCTGGATGTTCTTCGGCGTGCTCGCCGGTGTGGTGTTCGGCACCGGCGGGACGTGGGCGCGTGGTGAGGGGTGGCGGCAGGTCGTCGGGGTTGCGCTGCCGGCCGCCGTGTTCTTCGAGGAGGCGGCCCGGTTCGCCGGCAAGGCGACCGACCCCACCTACGGGGCCAGCACGTGGTGGAACACGGTCATCGACCTTGCGCTGGGTCTGCTGATCGTGGTGCTGACCGGCGGATCGCATCGGCGGCGGGCCCTCGCCGTCGCGGTGGCCGTGCCGCTGGCCGGCGCGATCCTGGCAAGCTTCGCGGTGGCCAGCGGGACCATCCCGTCCGCCGGTGCCTCAGTACGGCAGGTCGATGCCCTGGCTGCGGCCGATGGCCGCAGCGACCGGGGGGAAGCCGGCGAGACGGTCGACTCGGTAGAAGAAGTTGCCCGGGCGCAGCCGGCGCCGGCCGGCGTGGCGCGACTGGCGGCGCTCGTCGGCCTCACCCGGTGACCATCCGGAGGAGCGCACTGCCCTGACCGGCAACCGGGCCGCACGCATCGTCGAACGGTCGATGTCGCCACGGGATGTCATCGGCGGCCCCGACTCGCTAGGCTCTGCGGCCATGCGTAGCTTTTTGAGGGTACGTACCCTCGTGGCGGTCACCGGCATGTCCACACTGCTCCTGATGCCTGTGCCCGCCTTCGCGGCTGAGCCGGGTGCGATCGCCGTGGTCGATGCGGCAACCGACGGCACGCTCGGCAACGGCGGGGTCGGCGGCTCGGACATCTCCGACGACGGCCGGTACGTCGCCTTCGCCTCCACCTCGGACAACCTCGTCCCGGGCGACTCGAACGAGAACACGGACATCTTCGTTCGTGACACGGAGACCGGCACCACCACCCTGGTCAGCGCCGGCCTGGGCGGGCAGCCGGCCAACGACGGGGCCACGTACACCGCGGCGATCTCCGGCAACGGCCGGTACGTGGCCTTCACGTCGTACGCGTCGAACCTCGTGGCCGGCGACACCAACAACGAACGTGACGTCTTCGTGCACGACCGCCAGACCGGGGTCACCACTCTGGCCAGCGCGTTCGCGGGCGGGCGGCAGATTCGGGGCAGCAGCAGCGGTGCCACGATCTCCGACAACGGCCGCTACACCACCTTCATCGTCACCTCGTACAGCGGCGACCTGGACGACCAGGGCCTCTGGCTCTACGGGCAGGTGGCGTACGTGCACGACTTGCAGCTCGGCACGACCACACGGGTCAGTCAGCAGGCCGACGGCGGCGCGGACCTCACGGTGTTCGAGGCGGTCATCTCGGGCAGCGGGCGGCGAGTGGCGTTCAGCGCGTCGGGCAACTGGATCGGCGACGGCGGAACGGGTTCAGGCATCTTCGTCCACGACTTCTCATCCGGCGCGACGGTCCGGGCCAACCTGCCGGCCGCCGAGAGCGGATTCCTCGGCGCGGCAAACCCGAGCATCAGCAGGGACGGCACCAAGGTGTCCTGGGAGTCGTACGAGCCGTACGTGGCTGCCGACACGAACACGATGCTCGACGTCTACGTCCGCGACCTGATCGCCGACACCACAGTGCTGGTCAGCGCCAGCCGCGGGAGCGCGGGCGCGGGCAACAGCCACAGCACCTCCGGTCGGCTGGCCGCGGGCGGGCGTTACGTGTCCTTCTACTCGTCGGCATCGGACCTCGCCCCCCGCGACAGCAACGGCATGGGCAGCGACGTCTTCCTGCGGGACCTCACCACCGGTCGGACGACGGCGGTCAGCACCACCCCCGCTGGCGCGACCGGCAACGGCGACAGTTCCAGCGCCATCCCCTCCCTCAACGGCAGCCGGATCGTCTTCAGCTCCAGGGCGACGGACCTGGGCGTCGACCCGGGCGACGGTCACGAACACCTTTTCGTACGCTGCCTGCGCAACTGCTGACCGAGTGGGCTCTCGTTCTCGGCCAATCTGCTCAACCGGTGGGGTGGGTCGCCCATGCCAGCAGGTCTTCCGGTGAGGCATCGCGGCCGAGGTCGGCTTGCCGCACTGCGGTGACCTGGTAGATCCTCCACTCGCCACCGGCGGCCCTGAGGACTTGTCCCGTGAAGGGACAGTCGCGGGAAACGAGCACGGCGACGCCCGGGGCCACCGACGCGGGCGTGAGTTCCTGCGGTTGCACGGTTCGACGGAAGATGCGGGTGGCAGCCACCGGGCAGATCGCGTTCACCAGGATCCCGTGTGTTCGGCCTTCACCGGCGAGGGCGTTCATGAGGCCGAACTGTGAGGCCTTGCTGACGCTGTACGCGGCGACGTCGGCGCCGTCGATGGTGCGTAGTCCGAAGTCCGACGTGGTCAGCACGATTCGGCCGTAGCGCTGGGTCCGCATCAGCGGCCACACCGCCGAGCAGAGCCACCATGCCGCGTGGGCGTTGATCGCCATGGTCGTGTCGTACTCGTCCGCAGTTGCGTCGCCGATGCCGTGGTAACGGACAATGCCCGCGTTGTGGACCAGCGCATCGATGCGTCCGTGCTCGGCGAGGACTTCAGCTATCAGTTCCGCACAGCCGTGACGCGTCGCCAGGTTCTGCACGTGCACGGACGCGCGCCCCCCGGCGTCGGCTATCTCACCGGCGACAGCATGGGCGTGCGCAGGATCGTTGCCGCTGCCGTCGCGGTCAACTCCCGCATCGTGCACGGCGACGTGCGCGCCTCTGGCCGCCAGCAGCCGAGCGTAAGACTCGCCCAAACCACGTCCCGCACCGGTAACAAGGACCACCTGTCCCGCAAGGTCAATCACGCACCCAGAATGCCAGGAGCACCAGGCGTCCGGATGCCCCGACAATCGGCGCGAGGCGGCACCCGCTCATCCAGCCGGGTCGGGCCGACGGTCGGGGCGGGTTTCCGGGAACGTGAGATCCGGGCATGTACCTGGGCACTGCTGGAGGGGAGAGACGCAATGCTGGTATCTGGCTATCTCGGCGCGGTGCTCGTCGGTGCTCTCGTCGGCCTGCTCGGCCGGCTCATTCTGCCGGGGAGGCAGCGGATCGGCTTCTTCGCCACGTTCGTCATCGGCGTCGGCTCGGCGGTGCTGGGCACGGTGGTCGCCAGGGCGCTCGATGTCGACGACGGGGCCAACGTGGAGGTGCGGGTGCTGCGCTGGGACTGGGTGGTGCTCGCGATCCAGGTCGGCCTCGCGATCGTCGCCGTGGCCCTGGCGAACATGCTCACCTTCACCCGGCTTGCCGGCGGCGACGACAAGCCCCGTCGGCGGGCCCGTCGCAGTCAGGCCAAGGGCTGAAGAATCTCAGCAACAGAGCACGTCAGGTGCCCAGCCTGGCCAGGATCTCCCGGGCCATGGCCGGTGGGGGACCGCGGGGGCCGGTGCCGTCGAGCAGTTGCAGGCGACGGTGGGTGACACCGCCGGAAGCGTCGACCCCGCAGACGTCCGGCTCGATGTACGTCAGGCCGTCCTCGCGGACGGCGGCTACTCGCAGAAGACCCGCACGGTCGCATCGGGTGAATCCACCTCCACGGTCACCTCGTCGAGGTGCTCCACGAGCGCTTCCAACTGCTCGGGCTTGAGCTGCGTCAGGTCGATCGGCACGCCCGAGTCGCTGAGTGAGGCGTTGGCCTTGACCAGGGCCTGCGGCGGGATCAGCGCCGCCAGCCGTACGCCAGCTCGCAGCAGTTGCAGTGGCACCCGCACGTTGACCCGCGACGGCTCGCCGTTGTCGGTGGCGTCCACCACCACCCGCAGGTACTTCACCTTGCCCTTCGGTCGGGCGTCGTGACTCGCCGCGGCCGGTGCCTGGTCCCGTTCGAGTGCGGCGATGAGCTGCTCCGCCTCCTCGGCGGTGATCTTGCCGGCGGCCAGCATGTCGAGGATGTCCTTGCGTTGTTCGGTCATGCGAACCTCTCCTATCGGATGGCCACGAGCACGGCCGTGCGGCCCTGCTCGATGTCGAAGCGGGCGCCGGACAGCGCCGAGATGACACGCCAGGTGGTGCCGAGGGCCCGCACCACACCGATGCGGAACACGACGCAGGCCACGATCGCCGCCAGCACGACCAGGACCACGACCGGGAAGAGCACGAGCGCCACGGGGAGCACCGGAACCCAGACGCGGATGGGCCGGCGGTCCGGGCGGTCGACCTTGACGGTCACCAACTGGGGCATCACGTCCGGCCGTCCAGCTCGGCCAACGCCTGCTGTGCGGTGATCTCACCGCGGCGCAACCGGTCGACGATGTCGGCTCGCGAGGGCGCAGGGTCGGTCTCGACGAAGTCGAGCTGCTGCGTGATCCGGTTGAGCCGTGACTTGATCGTCGGGTAGCTCACCCCGAAGATGCGTTCCATCTCCTTGATCGAACCGTGGCAGCGCACGAACGCCGTGACGAAAACCTGATCATCGACGGTGAGCTGAGCCAGTTGCGGTGGCTCGAACTCGCCCTCGATCGCGACGCCGTTGCTCGCCAGGCGCACCCGCTCGACGACGAAGGGCTGCCCTCGCGTCAGGCTGGTCAGGTCCTGCCAGTCCATCGCCTGTTCTGTCATACCTAAAGTTGTATATTAAGAATCCTCAACATCCAAGAAGCAGACCTTAACTTTCTTAAGTCCATACTCATGGTTGATGACGGTGATTATGCGCCCGCCCCTCGGGCGGGCCGGTTGCAAGAAGCCTGAGTCGATCGCGCCGCCGGCCGGGTGCGCGCAACCGCGGCGGGACCCGAAGAGGTCCCGCCGCGGTCGAAGGGTGTTGCTTGCCGGGCGCCCAGCGGGCGGGAGCGGGCAACCCCGACTCCCGTCCACGGCAAGCGGATCAGCACATCCGGATGTACCAGACCGGCGAGAAGTCGACGGCTTCCCAGGCTACCCCGGAGCTGAAGCCGCGGATCGGGTTGCCGTTCTGGTCCATGATGTCGGCCCAGGCACCCCAGGTCTGGTTGTTGTAGATGGAACCCCAGCCGTTCCAGTTGGTGAGCGTGTACCACCGACACTGGTACAGCACGAACATGCGTCCGCTGAAGTAGGTGTCGGTGTAGACGCAGGTGGCGCCGTACGGGCAGGCGCCGACAGCCTGGGACGAGACGCCGCTGATGGCGGCGTACGGGTTGTCGGCCGCAGTCGCGTTGGCCGGGTTGGCCGGTTGCGCCGCGACGCTGACGACCGGTTGGTCGGCCGGGCCCGCGGTGGCGGCCGACGGCACCGCCAGCGTGGCGATGAGGGCCGCGAAGGCCGCGATCAGGAGCATGCGTAGCTTCATGCATCCACGATGCCCGATGGGTACGAAAGCAGGGGGTGCTTCGGCTGTGACGGAAAGTACCCCCTCTGTCCAGGTGTCAACGACCTGGTATTTCGGCCGGGGTCGTGATTGTGACTCGGCTGCCTGCGCGGGCCGCCCACCAAGGTGCCGGGATGGGTGGGTTCCTGGCGCTCTTCAACGGCGCGGCTGACGAGGTCGACAAGGCCCAACTCACCGAGCAGCAGCAGGCCGAGTTCATGAACGCGTGGGCGTCCTGGGCGTAGGCCAACGAGAAGGCCATCGTCGACCCCGGTGCTCCCTTGAACGCCAAGAAGCTGCTCACGGCGGGAGGTGTCGAGGACGTGACCGACGCCCTGATCGCCTACGCCATCGTAGAAGCGGGCTCGCACGACGAGGCGGTTCGGATCTTCTCCGGACGCCCGCACCTGAGGCTGTTCGCCGGAAACTCGACAGCTGTCCTGGAGTGTCCGGCACCGCCCAGCTGACACGCGGTTCGCCAGCGGGGCAGCCCTCGCCGGGGACGGCTAGGCTGCCGGGCATGATGGGGGTCGATGACGAGGGGCGCCGGTTCGACGGCGACCGTGACTCGACTCAGGTCCTGCCGAGCCGCCGCTGGGCGCAGGTGCTGACCGGTTTGGCCGTCGCGGTGGTTGCGGCGATCGTGTTCACCGCCCTCTTCTGGGGTCTGCACGACTGGCTCGTTGATCGGGGCCGGATGGGCCTGCCGATCCTGCTGGTGGTGCGGATCGCCTGCTTCGCCGCGTTCGGGTGGGGCTGTTGGCGGGCCTACCAGGGTTTACGGGCGAGTGCGTCGCGGATGGCGAGAACGACGAGCGAGAGCGGCACGAGCACCCAGAGCTGAAGCACTGTGTACCGGCGTAGCTCCCGGTCGGTGTCGACGCCGGCGGGGGTCCGGCGGCACCAGCATCACGACCCGACGATCCACTCGCGTTCCTGAAAGCCGGGCGGTCACCCGGCCTTGGACGCCGCGCCTTCAAGAAACCCGAGTCGATCTTCGCCGCCGCCGGACAGGCGGAACGGAGGCCACAGCTGGGCCGGCCAGATGCGAAAGGCTTATTGCGAAAACGGACCGTCAGAGCGTATAAACGAAAGGAATCTTTCGCTAAGGGGTGCTGATGGAGCAGAACGAGCCAGAACGCCGGGTGCGCGTCCAGGACGCCACCACGCTGCGCGCACTCGCGCACCCGTTGCGCCTGCGGCTGCTGCGCTACCTACTGGCCGCTGGCCCGAGAACCGCCGCGCAGTGCGCCGACGCCCTGGACGACACCGGATCGAACTGCAGCTACCACCTGCGTCAACTGGCCCGGCACGGCCTCATCGAGCGGGTCCCCGCCGAGGGGGCCAACCGGCGTGACCGACCGTGGCGTGCCGCCGCCACCGGGCTCGAACTCCTCCCGGACCCCGATGATCCCGAGGGGCAGCAGATCACCGACGCGCTGACCGCCCTGGAACTCGACGAGGTGTTCCGATCGTTGCAGCGCTACCAGCATGAGCAGCACAAACTCACCGACGAGTGGCGGGAGAGCGCCACCTTCCACAGCTACACGCTCTCGCTCACCCCGGAGGAACTGCGGCACCTCGCCCTGACCCTGGACGCCGTCATCCGGCCGTACCTGCGCCCGTTGCGCACCGCGCCCCCGAGCGACGCCCGGCCCGTCAGCCTCAACCTTCAGGCGTACCCCACGCCGGAGTTCCTCTGATGTCGACCCTGCTGCGACACCGCGGATTCGTCCTGATCTGGGCTGCCGGGCTCTTCTCCAGTGTGGCGAGCTGGCTGCTGCTCACCGGGCTGCCGATCTACGTGTTCGGGGTGACCGGCTCGGCGCTCACCACCTCCGCCGTCTTCCTCGTCGAGCTGCTGTGCGGCATCACGCTGGGATCGTTCGCCGGTGCTCTCGCCGATCGTTTCGACCGGTTCCGGCTCATGGGCTGCGTCGCCACATTGCAGGCCGCCGTGGTGATCCCCCTGCTCGGTCAACCCGACCACCACCTGTGGATCATCTCCCTGGTCGCCGGGGCCCAGGCGGTGCTGACCCAGACGTTCGACTCCGCCCGCAACGCCGCGCTGCCACGCCTCGTCGAGCCCGCGCAACTGGTGCGCGCCAACAGCGTGATAGCGCTCAACATGAGTGTGGGACGCCTCATCGGAGGTTCGCTGGGCGGCTTCGCCATCACCCGCGACGGCACCCGCTACCTGGCCGTCGGCGCCACAGTGGCCTTCGTGGTCACGGCAGCCCTGATCACCGCCGGCCGTCGGGCTGCCCACCACGGGGCCGCCGAGCCGACGACCCTGGGGCGTACATCGTCGTTCTTCACCGCCTGGCGACACGGCCTCACGGCCACGGTGCGCAACCGCGCCGTGCGGATGACGATCGTGAGTGTGGCGCTGGGCGGCATCGCGCAGGGCCTGTTCGTGGTGCTCTTCGTGGTCTTCGTCAGCCGCGCGCTGCATGCCGACGGCACCCTCACCGGTGTGCTGCGCGGCGTTCAGGCGATCGGCGGGGTGGCAGGTGGGCTCATCGTCGGCATGCTGGGCGCCCGGCTCCGCCCCCGGCTGCTGATGAGCCTCGGGGCGACCACCTTCGCCCTGATCAGCCTGGTCATCTGGAACGCACCGGCGGTCACCCGTCAACCCGAGTGGTACATCGGGTTGTTCATCCTGGTCGGTGCGCCGGGCATCGCGTACGCCAGCGGAGCTTTCGCGCAGATCCAACAGAGCGTGCCCGACACCGAGTTGGGCCGGGCCTTCGGCATCTACTACGCGATCTTCAACGCCTCTCAGGGGCTGGGCATGGCGGCTGCCGGTCTGCTCGGCGACGTGCTCAGCGTCGTACTGGTGCTCAACGTGCAGGCCCTGCTGTACCTGGCTTCCGGCGCGGTCGCCTACTTTGGCCTGCGCACTGTCCGGCAGCAGCACCGCCGGGCCGTACGGCAGCGCGCCACCGTCGACGTCGGGTAGACCATGCTCGCGGCGGTTTGGCGGAAGAGTAGTGCGTGGCTTACTCGATCCCGCTGCTGTCGCCGGCGGCCCAGCGACGGCCGCCGACGCAGCCGCGCCTATGCGCCCGAGATGGTCTTGAGTGCCGTGTCGAGTGCCTGGTCTGCCGGGACGGGTACGTCGGGGACCACTCCGACGCCTTCCCAGTTGGTGCCGGTGACGCTGTTGATGGTCCGGGCGGTCGGTACGGTCACGAGGATGTGTTCGGTGACCGGGTGGCGGGCCGTCGGATGCGCGCCGCCGCGTGTCGTCTCACCGACGACGACGGCCCGGCCGTGCGCCTGGAGGGTGTACGCCACGTCCTCGCCCCCGGAGAACGTCATCGCGCTGGTGAGCACGTGGACCGGGCGGTCCGCGTAGCGCGGCGCGGGCAGGTGCGCGGTCGTCCAGAACTGGCGGGTGGCGCCGGTGGACCGCTCGTAGAAGTCGTTGAGGTGCACCTGGTCGTCGCGGAAGAAGTAGCTGCACCACATCGCGGCTCCCTCCGGTGCTCCGCCGGAGCACGCGCGCAGGTCCAGGATGAGCGCGGAGCTGAGGGCGACCAGTTGCATGGCCGCGCCGATCGCGGCGGCGCCTTCGTCGGCGTACGCGATGCGCCGCACGTCGATGAGCCCGACGTTGCCGTCCAGGTGCTCGACCCGGCGGACCCCCTGGTTCTCCGTCCTGAGCAGCGCGAGGAACGCGGCCCGCCCCCCGTCCTCGTCCGCTGGATCCAGCGACTGTGGCTTGTCCGACCACAGCAGCCGCAGATGCTTGTCCGGGCACGCCTGCTGAAGGTGGGCGGTCACCGTCTCGCAGAGCACCGGCCCGTCCAGGTCGTCGTACTCGCCGGCGGCGAGCCGGCGTCGGATCGCGGCGTCGATGTCCGCGACCTTCTCGGGAAAGACGTAGCCCGCCTCGATCCGGTCCAGGGCCTGTCCGACTATCTGTTCGTTTGAGAGCACGGCGGGCCACGGTAGACCGCAATCAGCCTCATGACCACCGAGTTTCGCGCAGCGACTCAGGAGCGCGGGGCTCCCACCTGCCGAATGGGCAGGAGATCGCGGTCAGCCTCGTGATAGGTCGTCCGGGCCGCGTGCTGATCGGGCAGGGCACGTCGAACCGGCTCGTCACGTGGTCAAGGAGCTGTCGTTCGAGCCCTGCGCCGGGCGAGTATGTCGCGGATGGTGAAAACGACGAGCGACAGCGGCACGAAGACCCAGAGCTGAAGCACTGTGTACCGGCGCAGTTCCCCGTCGGTGTCGACACCGGCCAGTTCGGCATCGAGGGCGCCGCGCCGCGTCAGCGCGATCGCGTAGATGGACAGCGGTGCGTAGTTGAGACCCGCGCCGGTCAGCCACAGGCCGAACGCTCGGGTGCCGAGGCCGTTCGATGACGACAGCAGCCAGATGCCCCACGTCACCATGAGAACCACGCCGACGAGGAACTCGGCCAAAATGATCCGCCGTCGACGGGTGGTTCCTCGGCTGCCGTACATGTCGATGGCTGCCAAGCGACGAACGTTCATCACAACGATGATGCCACCGCCGGACAACCTCTGGGGTTACGGTGCCATAGGCCGCACGACCTGGCGGTCCACTCGCGTTCGCGGAAGTCGGGGTGTCCCGGCGCTAAGGACACCCCGATTTCACGAAACTGGTCGGGGTGAGTGCGGCGCCGCTTCCTCAGCGCCGCGACGGCTCCGGCAGATGGAGCGTGCTGATCATCGGGCCGCTCGCCGCGCCGCTACCTGACCGACTCATGCTCGCAGCTGGGCGACGACCACCCGGGTGGCCTGGGCGATGAGGGCGTCGTCGGGGATGGCGTCCTTCCTGTCCCGACTGGACAGCACCGCGAGCACGATCGGGGCGCGGTCGGGCGGCCAGATCACGGCGATGTCGTTGCGGGTGCCGTACCCGCCGGTCCCGGTCTTGTCACCGACCACCCAGCCGCCCGGCACCCCGGCGCGGACCAGCGCCGCGCCTGTGGTGTTGCCGCGCAGCCAGCCGCTCAGCACGTCACGGTCCGCCGGTTCCAGAGCAACCCCCAGGGTGTACGCCCGGAGGTCGCCGGCCAGGGCCCGCGCCGTGCTGGTGTCCCGCTTGTCGCCAGGTGTTCCCTCGTTCAGCGCGGTCTCGGAGCGGGCGGCCTCGGTGACCGTGTCGCCGAGCGCGCGCAGTTTCGACTCGAACCCCGCCGGTCCGCCGAGGTGACGCAGCAGCAGGTTGCCGGCCGTGTTGTCGCTGTAGCGCAGGGCGGCGTCGGCGAGGGCGCGCAGGCTCATGCCCTCGCCGACGTGCTTCTCGGTGACGGGGGAGTGCGCCACCAGGTCCCGCGTCGAGTACCGCACCACCCGATCCAGCTGGGCGTCGGTGGTGCCGTCGAGCACCTCGGCGGCAGCGAGGGCCTTCCAGGTCGAGGCGTACGCGAACCGCTCGTCGGCCCGGTGCTCCACCGTGCGGCCGGTGCCCGTGTCGACGGCGTAGATCCCCAACCGTGCCCCGAACTGCTCCTCCAGCCGCCGGAACTCCTGATCGGCGGCCGTCGTCGGGGCGAGCGTCGCCTCGGGGCTCGGCGTCACCTCCGGGCTCGGCGTGGCCCGCGCCTCGGTCGCGTCGCCGCCACCGCACCCCGCCGACCACACCAGAATCGACACCGTGACCACAATGGTCGCCAGGCGTCGGACAGAGACCGCCATCGTCGCTCCTTTCGAGAGTGCCGTCGGTCAGGGCAGGATCTCGATGTACCCGTCGCTGCCGTGCACGCGGATCCGCTGCCCGTCGCGGATCAGCCGGGTGGCGTCCAGCACGCTGACGACGGCCGGCAGGCCATACTCCCTCGCGATCACCGCGCCGTGCGTCATGGTTCCGCCGACCTCCGTCACCAGGCCGGCGATGCCGACGAACAGGGGCGTCCAGCTGGGGTCCGTGTGCGCGGTGACGAGAATGTCACCGGCTTCGAGGTCGGCCTGCGCCATGTCCAGGATGACGCGGGCGCGTCCTTCGACAGTCCCGGCGGACACCGGCACACCGGCCAGGGCGCCGGCCGGCACGTCGTCGCGTCGGTACGCCCCGGTGATGGCCTCACCGTCCGAGGTCAGCACCCGGGGCGGGGTGAGCGCCTGGTACGACCGGAACGCGTCCCGGCGCTGCCGGATCAGCTCGTCGTCCACCCGGTGTGAGCGCACGACCTCGTGGAACTCCTGGAACGTGAGGTAGAAGACGTCGTCCCTCTCGGCGAGCACGCCGGCCCGCACCAGGCGCTCGGCCTCCGCCAGCAGGGCCTGCTTGTAGATGAAGTAGCGGACGATGATGCCGTACTTCGGGTACTCCCGATAGCCGGTGAAGGTCCGCACCCGGTCGATCATCCGCGCGGTCTCGTCGGCCTTCTGCTCCCCGTCCGGGAGCGCCCGCAGGCGCGTCAACACCTCCTGCGCCCTCTGCTGCGCCTGCTGCTGTCCCTGCTGGAAGCGCCGCCTGGCCGCGCCCGGCTCGAAGAGCTTGACGTTGTCGAGGAGCACGGGCACGAGCGTGCCGGGGCGTTCGCTCCACCGTGGCCTGGTGATGTCGATCTCGCCGACGCAGCGCATGCCGTACCGGTCGAGGTACGCCTCGATCGCGGCGCGCGCCTCGGCCCCGCCCGCGACCTTCGGCAACTCGTCGAGGAAGTCGTCGTGCGTGACGCCGTCGTGCGCGACGTCCTGGAGGAGCGCCACCACCTCCGGATGCGGACGGATCACGTCGGCGACGTCGAGCAGTGCCAGTCCCATCTCCGAGGTGACGTTGCCGGGGGCGGACAGGGTGAGGGTGTCCGCGGCGTTCTTCTCGCCCAGCCACTCGTTCAGCTGGTCGTTGAGCCACCAGGTGGCCTCCATGCCAGCCATGATCGCCTGCATGTTCAGCGGCTCACCGAGGACGCGCTTGTGCTCCTGGAATGCCTCCAGCAGGAAGTCGAACAGCGCCGTACCGGTGACCGTCGCGATGTCGCGCCGCAGGGCGGCGATGGACGCCTCGCTGCGCCGGATCAACTCGGTCACGATGGCCGGGTCGGTCTCGATCGAGGTGGACGCGCCGCCGGTCGTCGGCGTGGCCGGGCCGCCCGCGTCCGGGAGCGTCGGAACGAAGTCCCCGCGGTCGAGCAGGGTCTCCAACGCGTCCCCCATCAGCGGATCGGACCTGCCCGCCATCTTCAGGAAGCCGGCGCGGCCCGCTGGCGAGGCCAGCAGCCGGGTGGCATCGACGAACAGCCTCCCGCCGGCCTCCCGCATCGGGGTCATCGCCGTCAACTGCCACATGGAGAGCCCCAGCGGCCGCATGGCGTCGGTCATCATCTGCTGGTGACCGACCGAGAGGTAGACGTGGTTCTCCTGGTCGTCGGCCGCCGGGACGGGGAACAGCGTGGTGATCGGCCGGCTCTGCACGATCTGGAAGTCGTCGTCGACCAGGCACCACTCGATGTCCTGCGGTCGGCCGAACTGCGCCGCGATCCGTCGCCCGAGCCGTACGAGTCGCACGACCTGCGCCTGCGTCAGCGCCGGCTGCTCCTGCCGCTGCTCCTCGATCGCCGCCTCCCGCGTCCCGCCGCCCGGCACGGCAACGACGGCGCGCTGCTTGGCGGCGACGGTCCCGGCGACGACCTCCCCGTCGCGCATCCGGTAGATGTCCGGGTTCACCAGGCCGGACACCAGGGCTTCGCCGAGGCCGAAGCTGGCCTCCACGGTCGCGACCTTCCGGTTGCCCGTCATCGGGTCGGCCGTGAACAGGATGCCGGCCGCGTCCGGAAAGACCATCCGCTGTACGACGACAGCCATCTGGACGGTGCGGTGGCCGATGCCGTTGCGCAGGCGGTAGATGACGGCCCGCTCGGTGAACAGCGACGCCCAGCACCGGCTGACGTGCCGCCGGATCGTCTCCGGCCCCACCACGTTCAGGTACGTGTCCTGCTGGCCGGCGAAGGACGCCGTGGGCGTGTCCTCCGCCGTCGCGCTGGACCGCACGGCGTAGGCGGCCCGCTCGCCGAGCCGGGCGAGCGCGTCGGTGATCGCGGCCGCCAGGTCGTCCGGAATCGGGGTCTCCTCGACGCTGTGGCGGATCTGCGCGCTGAGCGTGCGGATCGCCTCCCGGTCATCCGGGCTCAGGCGCGACAGCTGATCGAGCCGATCATCGATCGACGGCGTCTGCGCCAGAACCTGCCGGAAGGCGGCCGTCGTCACGCAGAATCCGGCCGGCACCCGGATGCCGTCGATCCGGGACAGCGCGCCCAGGTGCGCGGCCTTGCCGCCGACGACCGACACCTGCGACTCGTCGACCTCTCGAAGATCCAACAGCGGTACCCGGTCGCCGCGGTCCTCGTCCATCGACACCACACCCACGTCGCGCCCCCGTTACCTCGTTTGTGCTGGTCCGGCCGCCGATTCTGCGCCACGACCGGGGTCTTGCCGCAAGCCCCCCAGTGCGGTATACGTTAGAAGTGGCAGGGAGGGTGATCTCCTTGCCGCTTGTTCTTTGTCGGGGTTGGCGGGGCCGGCGATCGGGTCCGGTCAGTCGTCGGAGAGTCGGCGCGGCTCGATGCTCAACCCTCGGCCGAGCTGCCAGGAGGCGGTGGGCCAGGCCGCGACGAAGCCGGCTATCAGCCCGAGCTGGCCGGCGAACCAGAACGTCGGGCTGTCGGGTCGCAGGGGTGGCCCCGGAAAGACCATGCGATGCGCGAGCGTCAGCCAGGCGAACAACGCCAGCTCGAAGGCCGTGATGGTCAGCAGTTCGATCCTGCCGACGCTCGACATCGCCCGTGAGATCTTTGCGAGGCTGCGACCCGGCCCGGCGAAGTACCGGAAGAGAACGGCGATCGTCACCGCCATCAGATAGTCGCCGGCGTAGTCGACCCACAGCGGGTCCTCGGCCGGGTCGAATCTCACGGCGTACAGGGCGACCTCGGCGACGATGAAGCCGAGAGCGCAGTGGGCGCCGCAGCGGGACACCTGGGTGACGACGATGCCCCGGCGGGGCCTTCGCGGTTGACCCTCCTCCCGCCGGCGGGAGAACGCCTCGGGCCTACCCCAGTTCCAGTAGAGGCGTACGGCGGCCGGGCCGATGTAGAGGACTGTCACCAGCCAGACGATCTCCATGACTCGGACCGGCTGGCGGTGTCCGCGAAGGTAGGTGTCGGCAAGGACGATCGCGCTGCTCAGGGCGCCGACCGCGAGCGAAGCCCAGGAGAGCGCCACGAGCCAGGTCGGCTGCATTCCCGCCCCTTCCGCCAGCTGGGCGAGTCTTTCACGTCGTACTCGTTCGGATCGGCGGATCGGGCGTTCCCGCCCTCCGTCGCCTGGACGGGGAGTGGCCCGCCGGGCCCGCTGCACTACGGTGCGAGGGTGACGAGCGCCCCTCGGGAAGCGGAATCGCGCGTCGGACCGGTGGGCGCGCTCCTCTCCCGGCTCTTGTTCCTGGCGATCTGCCTGCCCGGACCGGTCCTGTTGGTCACCGCCGTGACGTTGGACCCACCACGGTCATCCGCGGATTTCTGGGGCCTCCTCGCCGGTGGCGTGTTGGCGACGATCATCGGCGTCGGGTTCGGCGTCTTCGGCTGGCGGGTGGTGGGCCGCTCACGCCGCGACGCGCGCCGACTCTCCGCCGCCGGTGTCGCCGCGACCGCGGAGATCCTCGCGGTCTCGAACCACCTGGCCGGAGAGAATCCCGAGCTGGAACTCCACCTGCGCATCAGCGGGCCGGGGTTCGCCACCTTCGAGGCGGACACGATCCGCGCGATCGACCCGGCCCTTGTCCCCGGCGTGGTGCTGGCCGCCATCGTGGACCCCGCTGGCCGCCTCTTCGTGATCACCTAGCCCTCGTCCGCACCAGGACGCGTCCGCCGCGGTCAGTCGCGCTTCAGGCCGGCGAAGATCACCGCGAGCGTGCGGGCTTGCAACTGCTGGTCCCACCCACCGTGCAGGGCCCCCTGGCACAGGCTGGCAAGGAGCGCCATCGTCTCGGGTAGCTCCACCGAGTCGCCGACGGCTCCGGCGGTCCGCGCCTGTTCCAGCAGCCTGCCCACTGCTTGCTCCAGGTGACCTACCGCGTCCGGAAGCCGGATGTCCACCCCGGACCCGGCGAGCAGGTCGACGACGGTCTTCTTCGCTGCGGCCTGCGACACCAGGTGTGTGAAGAACGCGAAGAGGTCATGCTTGCCGGCCTCCTCGACGAGCTGCGCGAGCAGTCGCTTCATGATCGCGGCGAGCAGGTCGTCCTTGGTGGGGAAGTGCCGAAAGACCGTGCCGATGGCAACGCCGGCCCTTCGGGCCACCTCTTCGGTGGAGGCGCGGGTGCCGAATTCGGCGAACACCGCCTCGGCGGCGTCCAGGATGCGTGCCCGGTTGCGCTGCGCGTCGGCACGCAGCGGCGACCCCTCTACCAAAGTGAGCCTCCACTCATTATTCTTGGTCATCTAAGTCGAGCCATGACTCATTATCCAGGAGGACGACGTGACACCAAGCGAGATCTTCGACAGCATGCGCGCCCGATGGCTCGCGAACCTGCCCACCTACGAGGCCGACTCGCTCGCTGACGATGTGGTGATCGAGACGCCGTTCGCCGCACCCGGCCGTCCTACACGTATTGAAGGGAAGCAACGGGTCTTTGAATACACGCAAGCGGAGCGAGCGATGTTCCCGGTCCGGTTCGACGACTGCCGCAACGTCGTCCTGCACGAGACCGCTGACCCCGAGGTGATCGTGGTCGAATACGAACTGGTCGGCACCCACACGGTGACCGGGCTGACCGCCTCGGCGCCGTTTATCGGGGTGCTGCGGACCCGGGAGGGCAAACTGGCCCACTGGCGTGAGTATCAGCACACCCTCGCCATCGCTCAGGCCGCCGGTCAGGCATAGGCCTGGATCACGATCAGGCGGCCCTGGACGCGCCGCGCTGGCACACTCGCGGGGCATGGTCGACTGGTATACGCAGGCCGAAGTGGACGGCGACGTCATCCGGATCTCGGAGCCGCACGTCAACGAACTGCTGTCGGCGAACTTCTGGTGGTTGCGGGGCAATGATCGGGACATCGTGATCGACGCCGGGCTCGGTGTCGTCGCCGTGCGGGAGACGATTCCGGGCCTGTTCGAGCGCGATCCGATGGTCGTGCTCACCCACGCCCACCTGGATCACGTCGGTGGGGCGTCGGAGTTCGGTGACCGGGCCGCCCACCCCGCCGGAGCCCGGGATCTTGGCGGCCGGCGTACCGGCGAGCCTGTACGGCGCAGAACTCTTCGACAAGCTGGGCATCGACGCTGCCGGGGAAGCCGTCCCGGAGCTCATGATCGACGTCCTGCCCGATCCCGGCTACGACCCGGCTGCGTACCGCGTCGAACCCATGACCCTGACCCGACTGCTCGACGACGGCGACCGGGTCGACCTGGGCGGGCGAGTGCTGACCGTGCTGCACCTTCCCGGCCACACGCCGGGGAGCATCGCCCTGTTGGAGGAGCGCGCCGGGATCCTGTACTCCGGCGACATCATCTACGAGGGTGCCTTGATCGACAATCTGCCGAACTCCGACGTGGCCGCGTACCGGCGAAGCATGGAGTTCCTCGTCGACCTCGACGTGTCCCTCGTCCATCCCGGCCACGGGGAGAGCTTCGACAGGGCACGCCTTCGCCAGTTGGCCGGGACCTACCTGCGTAGGACGGCCGTCAGCGTTGCCGATAAGGAAAGCCGGCATAGCATAATTCGCGATGTGCCTCCCAAAAGGGAAACCTCGCGGCTTACCCGTAGTCCGGGTCGGTTGCTGGCCTTCAGCGACGGTGTCTTCGCGATCGCCGTGACACTTCTCGTGCTGGAGATCCAACCGCCCCACGACTTCGGGCGCCTCCTGCGAGGGCTCGGTGCGCTGTGGCCCTCATACCTGGCATACACGCTGAGCTTCCTGCTCATCGGGCAGGTGTGGGTCAATCACCACGTCATGTTCGACCGCGTCCGACATGTCGACCGAGCGGTCCTGTTCCTCAACACCTTGCTCCTGATGGTCATCGCGTTCCTGCCGTTCTCCACGTCACTGCTCGCCGACGCGTTGCGCGCGGAGCAGGGCCTGCGCGCGTCGGTCGTCGTCTACGGCGGCACACTCTGGACGGCGGCGGCCCTCTTCAACATCGTCTGGGCCCACCTTCGCCGCGCCAAACTGCTGGACCCCGGCCTTCGCCCCTTCGGTGCCCGGGCCATCGCCCGTCGGTTCGCGCTCGCGCTGGTCTGGATCGGCTCCGGCATCCTCGTCGGCGCGTTCGTGCCGATCGCCGGCGTCGCCATCATCGCCGCCTTCCTCCCCGCCTACTACCTGCCCATCCGAGGCGAGTACGGCGAGCAGGACGACACCGCCGACTAACTAGAGTCGGCGGCATGCGGATCCGGATCCACGGCAGCGATTTCCCAGGTCAGCGTCCCGGTGCGGAGGCCGACGCGCTGCGCCTGGGCAACGTGCACGTCGGGGTTCAGCGCAAGGCCGAGGTGATCGATCTGGTGCCGGCCGACGCGGTCAGCGCCACCTGGTCCTTCGAGGTGTCCAGCCGCGAGATCGACGGGGCGCTCGATGTCGGCGGCCCCTGGGTGCACGGCCGCCCCGGGGCACGGTTTCTGTACCTGAGCTGGGGCGCGGTGACCGAGGACGGCTTTGCCATGTTCCGACGAGCGAAGTTGATGTTCACCGACGTCCCGACCGAGCTGCTGCGCGCCGCCCACGAGGGCAACGGGACGCTGGTCGGCCGGGTCGGGTTGACCGATGCCGCCGGGGGGCCTCTCTGCGCTCGGGTGCACCCTCCCGCCGTCACCTGGACGGTGGAGTGAGCGTCTTCGACAACGGCCCCCGCCCACCTCACAGCCAGTCATTCTCCGGAGCCGTCGCCCGCAGCACCTCGCCCGCGCCCGCCAACACCGGCTCGCCGTGCGGGACGCACAACGCTTCCACCTCCAGCGAGGCCAACCGCCGGAAGGAGGCGACAGCCCGGTCTCTGTCCACAGTGAACGGGCCGAGGATCGCCCGGCCCCACCACGGATGACCGGGGCGTCCAGGGCTCCAGCCAGGACCCGAGCGAAGCTGCTGCCCCGTCCACCCCTTCAGCTGCCGAAGTCGACGCCGCTGAGGGGGATGCGGCGGTGCGCGGCGAGGTGTTCGGCCTGCGCGGTGATGGTCGTACGCGTGGCGTCCGACAGCCGGTGCCACGGCTGGACCGCGACCCTGAACGTCTTGCCGGACTTGCGGGGGCGCCAGGTGCCGACGAGTTCGCCGTCGACCAGGACGGCGCCGGGGCGACCCAACACCGGCCACAGCTCCTTGGCGTGGGCGGCGTCCGGCGCCAGCGTCGCCCGATCCTTGGCCTGCAGGAACAGGTCGAACGGGCCGAGCAGACGGGTGCCCCTGGCCTCGGCCGACTCCAGCGCCTCCTCGTCGGCGGCCAGCAGCGAGCGCGCCTCACCGTCGACCGTCACCTCGATCACATCATCGGGCCAGCGCGCCTTCACGTCCTTCATTGGGGCGTCGAGATAATCGGCCACATGTTTCGGGGTGGCCGGGCCGAGCAGGCGCAGGTACGTGCGGATGAGGTCGAAGCGGTCACCCGGAGCAGCTGCTCTCCGGAAACCGGTGACGCGCCGCAGGACCGGGGGTGAGGTGTCGAGCTGCAACTCCAGCCCGGCCCGCACGGCGGCGAGCCGGAACGGCATCTCGTAGAGGTGCGTGGCGTCGCACGGCCGGCAGGACCGCAGATACGGCTCGGGCAGCACGGCGGCCAGGCGGCCGGAGACGTCCCCCTTCACCGTGGGCCTGGTGACGATGGCCCGCATCCGGGCGGCGATCTCGTCGAGGGCCGCGAGGTTGTCGATGCCGGCAGCCTTCAACGGCTTGGCGGCGTCGTAGATGCGCTTGCCCGCGTCGGCGTCGGAGAACGGCTCGACAGCGGCCGCCACGTTCGCGGCGTCGGCCCGCCGGTAGAGGTGGGGCGCGCCCCGCACGGTCCACAGCAGGACGACGTCCGTGTCGGAGAGCGCCGTGACGTCGACTCCGCGCACCGCGAGCGCCCACCGGGCGCCGTCCGGGCCGGTGTTCTGCACCCCGATGTCCAGGACGGCGGTGTCGGCGAGCGTTCCGCCGGCCCGGTCGAGCTGCTGGGCTCGGACCCGGAAGTTCATCACCTGGCGGCGATCGGCCATGCCTGCACTCTAGGCGCGGCGGTGGGGCCAGGCACGCAACGCCCACTCGACCGGCCCCGGTCCCCGGGCCGGGGGAGGCGACTCCCTCCGGGCGGCGATCCGCTCGTCCCGCCGTTCGGCCACGGTGATCTCAGAGGTGCCAACACCCGCCGCTGATGGAGACGACGCCGTGACTCGAACACCACGCACGAAGACCATGCCCGCCCCACCACCGCCGCCGTCCTGGGCCCGCCGAGCCGGTCACGTGGCGTGGATCGCCCCGGTGCTGGGGTTCATCCCGCTGCACGTGCCATGGATCCTCGGCATCCCGCTGTTCGCCAACCCCGGTCCGTTCCGCGAGTGGTACCACGGTCGCGGGCCCGGGGTGGGGGATCACCCCGTCGACGGGTTCCTGGGCCTGCCGGCCGGCGCGTTCTACCTGGGCCTCCTGTGCGTCCTCGCCGGGCTCGGCGGCGTACTGGCGCTGGGGCTCATTCAGGGCTGGGGTGTGGTCTTCCCCCGGTGGGTGCCGTGGCTGCGCGGACGCCGGGTGCCACCGTGGTTGCCGCTGACGCCAACGGTGCTGGGATCCGCCCTGATGATCGGCTACTCGGCGACCCTGCCCTGGCAGTTCGCCGCGGACCTGCCGGAATCCAGTGCGGAGGACATCTTCACACCGACCGGCGTCCTGATCGGTCTCCCGCTCCTGCTGGCCTGGGCTGTCGCGTTGCCGCTGGCCGGGTGGTCCTACTACCGCCGTACCCGGTTGCCGCGCCGCGACCGGCGACGTTCTTTGGGCGTCAGTGGATGACCGGACAGCGCCGCCATCCGTTCGGCCCGCACGGTTACGGACGACTGGGCGAGGTCGTTGCCTCAGAAAAGTAGGGCCACCGCGGTCAGCACCAGCCCGATTGCGGCCATCACGGCTCCGGTGAGCCGATATTCCGAAGCCCTTGCCGAGTCGTATTTGACCAACCCAAAATGACCCACCAGGCGGGCCATTCCGATGGGTCGCCACGCGAGTAGCGCGCCAGCCACCACGGAAAACAATCCGACAATGAGTACGATGGTCATCGTCGGATGGTAGCGCGACCGACGCGGAACTTCACTGCGAGCAATGGTGCCGGGCTCGACGGAGGTCGGCCTCTCGCCGTTGCGTAGGGGTATCTCAGCGGCGTCGGCTCCGGTGCCGGGTCACAGCCCCGGCCAGGGCCATCGACACCGCCACCACGGCGGCCACTGCCAGCACGATTGACGCTCCAGCCAGTCCCATAGGGGCATCGTACGTCGACTCGGGTCACCTGTCTCGTCCGGCGCCAATGCGGCGCAGGGCTGCCCTGAACGGTCAGAAACAATTTTCTCTGTGCGCTGACGTGAGCGCGAGGGGCTTCTTCAATGCTGCAGTTCGGGGGCGTCGTTGGCGCATTCGTCGAGCTGTCTCTGACGCCGGTCGGAGTACGCGCGAGCAATTACAGGACGGTTCCGTAGTCGGCGTCGATGGTCCGGTGGGCATCGCCGACGCGACGGTAGCCTCTGGGTAGCTCGTCAGCCTCTGCACTGACCCGGTCGCCCCGGCCACCAGACGAGGGGCGGCCGGGGGAGACCGCGGTCAGGCCACCAGCTCGACCCGCCCGTTGTCCAGGTCGTAGCGGGCGCCCACCACGCGCAGCGCGCCCTCGTGCACCTTCTCGGCGATGATCGTGCTGCGTGCGCTGAGCGCCCGCACCTGGGCGGCGATGTTGGCGCGCACCCCGTTCTCCACCGGGTCGCCGGGCTGGTCCAGCACCGGCTCGACGATCGGGCGCAGGGCGTCCACGATGGCGCCGATGTGCCCGGGCGCCGTCCCGCCGGTGTGGATGGCGTCGATGGTGGCGGTGATCGCGCCGCAGCGTTCGTGGCCGAGGACGACGATCAGCAGGCTGCCGAACTCCTCCACGGCGAACTCGACGCTGCCGAGCAGCAGGTCGTCGACGATGTTTCCGGCCACCCGGTTGTCGAACAGGTCGCCCAGCCCCTGGTCGAAGAGCACCTCAGGAGCGACCCGGGAGTCCGCGCAGCCGACGGTGATGGCGAACGGGTGCTGGCCGGCGGCGAGCCGGTGCAGGTCGGTCAGGCCCTGGTGCGGGTGCCGGCCGTGGCCGGAGGTGAACCGCCGGTTGCCGGCCTGCAGCCGGCGCAGCGCCTCCGTCGGCGTGTCGACCGGGTTGTCGGCTGGTGCGGCGGCGGCCGCGGACGGGCTGGCTGCGGCCGCGCCGAGCGCGACGGCGCCACCGGCGGTCAGCAGCGAACGGCGGGACAGGTGGAAACGTGCCACGATCATCTCCCTGAAGTGAGGCAACTCGCCTCTTCCTACCAGCCCGCCGTCCACATAGGTTGGTGCCGCCCGGTGGCCAGTAGATGAAGCTCACAGAGACCCGGCGCCACCGACCGCGATGAGCGGGCGACGATCCTGAGCGGCGTGCGGCTGACTGCGCCGTGAGCAGCAGCGAGGACGGGTTGACCTTGACACAGTGACAAGGTCTTCACTGCGGTGGAAGGGGTGATTCCGATGACCACGCCGAAACAGGACACGAACGCGATGAGGGTTCTCCGCGGGCTGGAAAACAGCGACCCGTCGGTGCGGCTGCGCGCGGCACTGGCGGTCGGCACGACTCCTGACCCGCAGCTCATCGACACGCTCATCGAGCGATGCGCGGTCGAGCCCGAGTTCTCCGTACGCGAGATGCTCACCTGGGCACTCCTGCGCCACCCACCGGACCTGACCGTTGCGAAGCTCACCGATGAGCTCAGCTCGGAGCGCGCGCAGGCCCGAAGTCAGGCGTTGCACACACTGTCCAAGATCGGGGACCGGCGAGCCTGGCCGGCGATCACCCGGGGGCTGCTGACCGACGCCGAGGACGAGGTGGCGCGCAGCGCCTGGCGAGCGGCGGTCGTGCTCGTACCCTCCGGTGGCGAGCCCGCGTTGGCCATGGTGTTGTCGACGCAGTTCGGGCGGGGCGGGCGTGAGATGCAGTTGAGCCTCAGCCGGGCCCTGATCGCGCTCGGCGAGGTGGTCATGCCGATTCTGCACGCCGCGACGGCGGATCTCGACCCGCGCGTACGCGCCCACGCGGTCGCCACGGAACGGCTGATGCAGGACCCGGATGCCGGCTTCGAGTTCGCGATCGAGGCGGCGAAGCGGGTGGTCGCCCTTGGTCCGACGCACGAGAAGGGATGACGCCAGGTGTTGATCGGTGAGGTGGCGCGACGGTCCGGGGTCAGCGCCCGCATGCTCAGGCATTACGACGCGCTCGGGCTGGTCCGGCCCACTGGTCGCACCGGTTCCGGCTATCGCGAGTACACCAGCGAGGACATCCGGCTGATCTTCCACGTCGAGAGCCTGCGGTCGTTGGGCCTGTCGCTACGCGACGTCCGTCGCGCGCTCGACGATCCCGACTTCGCACCTGCCGAACTCGTCAACGACCTCATTCGGCGGACGCGACTCCGCATCGCTGACGAGACGGAGCTGCTCACCCGACTTCGTCGGATCGGTGCCGCGGACCCCGCCGACTGGGAGGAGGTCCTTCGGGCCGTCACGCTCCTGCGGGCACTGGGGTCGGAGAGCGCGGGCACCCGCCAACGCGCCGCCCTGTCCTCGGTCGGTGACGGTCCGCTGCCGGTGGAGGCGCTTGTCGAGGCGGTTCTGGGTGAGTCGGATCCGAACGTTGCCGGCGCCTTGCGCTGGGCCCTGGCGCGATCGGGTGACAGCGCGGTGGCGCTGCTGGCCGAGGGCCTCGGCTCACCAGAAGCCGAGGTGCGCAAGCGTGCCGTCCAGTCCGTCGCCGAGATCCCGGACGCTGCGGCGACCGACGTGTTGCGGGACGCCCTCGCGCACCCCGACATCGTGGTCCGCGGGTACTCGGCTCTGGCGCTCGGGGCACGCGGAGTGGCGGACGCGCTTCCAGCGTTGATCGACATCGTCGTCGATCAGACCAAGGGCGTCGACGCCGCCGACGCGTTGAGCGTGCTGGCGGCCGATCCCGCGCTGTCAGACCAGATCGCGACCCGGCTCGTTGCTCGCCTCGGACAGGGCGCACCGTCCGCACGGCGACGGCTGACCGAGGCGTTGGCGGACATCCCGGGAAGCACCGCCGTACGAGCCCTCACGGACCTGTCGCACGACGAGGACCGCACCGTCGCACTGACGGCGACCGCAATCCTCGCGCTCCGTGACGCGGCTTCACCACGACCGAACACTGTGGAGCCGTCCAGGGTGGGCGATGCGCGCCGGGCGAATTGATCATCGTGTGGGCATCGGCTATCGTCCGCGTCCGTGAAATCTTCCCGTATTGCCTCCGCCTTGTTGATCCTTGCCGTTACGACAGCCCTCGCCGCCTGCGGCGACGGTGACAAGGCGACGACCGCCGGATCCGCCACGCCCGCTCCCACCTCCGCAGCCCCGTCCGTGGCGGCCACCTCCGCTGCCGCCACGCCGACCTCGTCACCTGCGGCGGGCGCCGCGAGCGACAAGCAGCTCTGCGAGGCGGTGAAGAAGGCCAACGACGAGATGAGGGCCGAGATGGTGAAGGTCGTCACGACCGGAGATGCGTCGGCGGCGGACTTCAAGAAGCTCCTGACTGGGCTGGAGCAGAAGATCACCGCGATCGCGTCGACCGGCGACGGCAAGCTGGCCGACGCTGTGCGGACGTTCGGCGCCGAGGCGGCCAAGGCCGCGGCCGCGGCCGACCCGGGGACCGCCGCCGAGAACCCGGCCTTCGAGAAGGCCGGCAAGGACGTCAGCACCGCGTGCAAGGCCCACGGGATCAGCATGGTTCTCTGACCATCGCGGCCCGATCGGGTCGGGTGTGCTGACGGACGGCCCCCACGCCTGAGCGTGGGGGCTGTCCGTCGCGAACGGAGGCGGGGGTCAGCCGCCGGCGAAGGTCGTGTCGACGCCGCACTTGGCGTTCTGGTTGAGGCAGGACTTCACCAGGTTGCCGAGACGCTCCGGCTCCCAGGCGTTCATGAAGTCGCCGTGCATGGATGACGGCTTGCCGGAGGAGAGGCTGAGGCCGTCACCGCCCAGCGACTCGTAGTTGACCATGAAGGAGAGATCCGGTACGGCCACCGGGTACTTGCCGGTGCAGACACCGTTCACCGGGTCGCCCATGTGCGACCTGTGATCAGGTGAGTCGATGTTCTTGCCGTCCCAGCAGTCCTTGAACACGAGCTGGAAGATCAGGTTGCCGCCGGGGGCGCACTTCGGCCAGTTGCCGTCGGCGCTGCGGCCGACCTCGGCGCTGCCCGCGCACCAGAACTGGTTGCTACCGGCGTTCTTCGGAGTGTCCACCTGCCGCTTGGCGTCGCCCTCGACCACCATCAGGCCCGGCGGGAAGGGCTTGACAGTCGACGGGTCCTTGACCCGCGAGCCGTAGTAGATGCGCATGCTCTTGATCGGCACGGCCTTGCCGTCCTTGCGCAGCTCCGGGGTCCAGTAGGCGCTCTTGTCCCCGGGCGCGTTGCAGGTGTTCGCCGCGGCGAACAGCTTGTCCGTCGTGGTGAAGGCGTCGATCTTCGGGCCGAAGAAGGTGTGCATGTGTGAGGCGCCCGAGAGACCGGGCAGGACGATCGGGTCGTCCGGGGCCGAGTTCGCGACGCCGCAGTCGGTGTGGAACTCGGGAACCCGGGTGGTGCCTGGCGGCACCGCCTTCGGCTTGATGGCGTTGAAGGCGGCCAGTTCCCTGCTCCACTTGGCCTGGTCGACCGGCACCCAGCCGCCGGCCGGCGTGCTCGGCGGAACGGACGTCGACGGGGACGTGGACGCGGACGCCGTGGAAGTCGGCGTGGCCGAAGGCGCCGTCGACGTGCTCGGCGTGGCCGACCCGCTCGGCGACGTGCCCGTCGCGGGGCCGAACGTGAACCAGTTCAGGTTCACGAAGTCCGACGTGGAGGTGCTCTTCAGGACGGCGAAGACGGTCTGCGTGCCCGCCGGCACGGCCGACGCCTTCGCGGTGACGGTCTTCCACTGCTGCCAGCCGCCGGTCTGGGCGATCGGGAAGCTGGCCAGCAGTTGCCCGTTCTGCGTGCCGAGGCGCAGCTCGACCGTTCCGCCGGCGGCGTTGTGCGAGGCGACCCGGGCCGTCAGGTCGACGCCCGTTATCGACACCCCGTCGTAGCGCAGCCAGTCGCCGCTGGCCAGCCAGCCGACGTTCCGGCCGCCGTCGGCGTCGCCGGTGCCCTCGGTCTGCGCCCCGGACTGCGCGGCGAAGGCCTCTGCCTGCACCCGGCTCGGCACGGCGACCTCTTCGGCCTGCGCGCCGGCGATGTAGATGCCACTGCCGGCCAGCGCGGCGACGACCGCGGAGGCGAGCGTGATGCGAGTGAGGCGACGACGCTTTCGCGCCCGGTCCGGGGGTGCGACATGCGCGGGGGGAGTCCGCATTACCAGTGGTTTCCTTCGAGTCGACGACAAAGCTCCTGTCGGAAGGAGTATGTGCACGTCATGGGGCTGCATCAACTCGCGGGGAAAGAATTAAGGAGGCCGGCCGGCAAGTGTCCTGGCAGCCGGCGCGGCCGTTCGGGATGACAATTTTTCGCTCGTCCAGTCTTAATTTTGCTTTAAGTCCCGTCGCCCGCTTTTGGTCCGATGATTACGAATTTCGAGTAACGAGTTGTGGTCGAATTCTCGGCCTCAGGCCCGGACCGTTTCGACGGAGATGACCGGCGACAGCGCGCGCAGGAAGTCGGGCGCGTCGAACATCTCGCCGGCGGGGGCCACGCCACTCGTCCTCGTTTGACCACTGAGGATGCGCCGGACCGCCTCCACGGCCAGGGGCGCGCTGACGGCGTAGATGTCGCTGCCACTGGCCACGACACGGCGGTGCGTGTCGCCGCGACGCACGAGAACGTCGACAGTGAACGTCTGCGCCGACCGACCCTGCTCGTCGACCGCGACCGGAGCGTTCCCGGCGACGAGATCCGTGGCGGCGTCGGCGCTCATGTACGTGCGAACCTCGGGGATGGCCAGGTGGCGGGGGATGGTGACGACGTCCGCCATGGTGAACTCAGCGAGGACGCTGCGCCGGCCCAGCGGCGCGGGGAAGTCCCAGTCCATCCTCGGCAGGTCCCGCTCACCGGCGTGGTACTCCAACCGGCCGCCGGTGTAGCGGACCCGACGGCCGGCGCGGCGCTCGCGGGAGACGATGCCCGCGGCGACCGTCCCGGCCGTCGGGTGCCAGCTGCTGAGTCCGTACGCGACGTGCGCCTCGTCGGCCGACGTCCAGTCGCCCATCGCCGTCGTCGCGAGCAGGTCGCCGAGCCCACCGAAGAAGGCCATCGCCGGGACCACCGCGACACCGGCCGCCCGGGCGCGTTCGCTGAAGTGCGTGAACGTGTCGACGTTGGCCTCGATCTCGGCCGCCACGTCCACGTACGGGATGCCGGCGCGCAGCGCGGCCTCGATCACACCGGCGGCGGTCGACGCGAACGGGCCGGCGCAGTTGATGACCGCGTCCACGCCGCTCAACGCCGCGTCGAGTGCGGCCGGATCGTGCGCCGACGCCACCCGGTAGGCGGAATCGAACGCCGCCAGCCGGTGCGCGTCGCGGCCCACCGGCAGCGCATCGAACCCGCGCTCGCGCAACTCCGTCACCACGAACCGTCCGGTGTGCCCGTACGCCCCGAACACCGCCACGCTGTGCCCCATCGCTGCCCCCTCGAAGATCGACTGAGACCAGCCTCCAGCAGTGGCCGGCAACCGACCAGTGTCGGGAACGCCAACCCCCGTACAGTTTCGGACATGGCCCTTGTCGCGATCGCCGCCACCGACGGGATGTTGCACTTCGAGCTGGCCCTGGCCTGCGAGGTCTTCGCCCACGACCCCTCCGGCCTGGCGAACCCCTGGTACGACGCGGTGGTCTGCGGCCCCGGCCCGGTCCGGGTCGGCCGATTCCTGGTCGAGCCCGACGACGGGCTGGACCGTCTCTCCCACGCCGACACCGTGATCATCCCGTCGATCGAGGACGTCGACGTGGACGTACCCCCCGACCTGCTCGACGCCGTCCGCGCGGCCCACCGCGCGGGTGCCCGGATGGTCTCGCTGTGCACCGGCGCGTTCGTGCTGGCCGCCGCCGGTGTGCTCGACGGGCTGCGGGCCACCACGCACTGGGCCCACACCGAGGTGCTGGCTGCCCGCTATCCCCGGGTACGGGTCGACCCGGACGTGCTCTACGTCGACAACGGCACCGTGCTCGCCTCCGCCGGCAAGGCCGCCGCGATCGACCTGTGCCTGCACCTGATCCGCCGCGACCACGGCTCGACGGTCGCCAACGCCGTCGCCCGCCGCCTGGTCGTGCCACCGCACCGCGCCGGCGGTCAGGCCCAGTACGTCACCACCCCGGTGCCCGCCCGCGACGACCACCCGCTCGCCACCCTGTTCCCGTGGGCGCTGGCTCGCCTGGACCGGCCGCTGACCGTCGAGGATCTGGCCCGGCAGGCGAACATGAGCTCCCGCAACCTGGCCCGCCACTTCCGGTCGGCCACCGGCACCACCCCACTGCTGTGGCTGTCGACGCAGCGCGTCCGCCGTGCCCAGGAGTTGTTGGAGAACACCGACGACAGCATCGACGCCATCGCCGAGGCGGCCGGCATGGGCACCGCCACCACGCTGCGTCGACACTTCCACCGCACCGTCGGCGTGCCCCCGGACGCGTACCGGCGAACCTTCCGGGCCACCGGGCCTGCCGTGGGTTGAGCCCCGACCGTACGCGCGGCGGGCGTCGCTCGTCGGCGTCGGGCAGAATGCCGAACTCCTGCTCTGCCGGCGGTCGGGGGGTCCGATGGGCTACAGCTTCGAACACGTTGATCTGCCCGAACCCGCCGCGACCGCGCGCGCCCACGCCGAAGCGTGCATGGATTTGAACGGGTCGTGTGGCAACTGGCCACAGTGCTACGACGAGTACTCGTCGCTCGCCGCCGCCTATCAGTTCGACCTGAACATCGCCGGCATAAGGTTCTGTCGGGAACGCATGCGGTGGGCCGGCATGACCTACCAGGCAACGCCGCAGCCCTTTCCGGACTGGCCGTTCGACAGCCTCGACGACTGGCGCGACGATCAGCGCCGACGCGACGCCTACAAGGAGGCCGAACGGGCGGCATCCGCGCAGACCAGCCCCGGCAAGGTGGGGATCCCCGAGTTCAAGCTGACGAGCAACGGCCCCTGGGTGGTGGGCCAGACCGAGATCGAGCAGGCGTTGATTCTCTACGAGGCGTTGCCGACGAGCCTGCGCGCCGAGTGGGAGACCGACGAGCTGTGGGTGACGTGGCTCGACTGGCTGCGGGAGACGCGAACCCGCGGCGGTTTCACCGTCAGTTGAGCGTCCCGCTAGCGCTGGTCGGGGCGTTGCCGGGCGAACGCGTCGCGCTCGCCCCAACGGCCGGGGACGTCCAGGAGCGCGATCTGTCCGAAGGTGGCGGGTAGCGCCGGGTCCACCGCCAGGTGGTCGTCGTGCGGGTTGATGCCGAGCATGGTGCGGATCAGCAGCATGCAGGCTCCACTGGACCACGCCTGCGGACTGCCGGCGGTCGGGTACCGGATCGGAAACCGGGTGGTCTCGCGGTCGAACCCACCGAACGCCTCGGGTAGCCGACCCTCGAAGTAGGTGGCGGCGGAGAGGATGCCCTCGGCGATGCGGGCCGCCTCATTGCTGTACCCGTAACGGCGCAGACCCCAGGCGATGAACGAGTTGTCGAACGGCCAGACCGTGCCGTTGTGGTAGCCGAGCGGGTTGTAGCGGCGCTGCCCCTCGGCGAAGGTCCGCACGCCCCAACCGGAGAAGAGCGCCGGGCCCATCAGGTGCTCGACCACCTGGGGAGCCCGCTCCGGTGGCACGATGCCGCTCCACAGCAGGTGCCCGATGTTTGACGACAGGCTGTCCACGGGAGTGCCGTCGTGGTCGAGCGCGAGGGCGTAGAAGCCGCGGTCCGCAAGCCAGAAGTCCCGATTGAACCTGTCGTACAGGGCCGCCGCCTCGCGCTCCAGCCGCTCGGCGTAGGCGGGATCACCCCAGACGGTGCGGGCCAGCCGTGCTCCGCGGATCTTCGCGTCGTAGGCGTACCCCTGGGTTTCGCAGGTGGCCCTGGGGAAGCCCGGCAGCCGGCCGTCGGCGTAGGAGATGCTGTCCCAGGAGTCCTTCCAGCACTGGTTGTCCAGGCCGGTGGCGCGGTTGCGTCGCTGGTACCAGACGTAACCGGTGGAGGTCAGGTCCGCGTACTCGTCGATCCAGGCCAGGGCCGCGCGGGCCTCTTGCTCCAACTCCATCACCAGCGCGGTGTCGCCGCTCCACCGCTCGTACTCGTCGAGCAGCACCACGAACAGCGGCGAGGCGTCCACGGTGCCGTAGTAGGGGGAGTGTGGCTGCTCCTCGAACGCGGCCGACTCCCCGTAGCGCAGCTCGTGCAGGATCCGGCCCGGGTCCTCCTCCAGCACGTCGTCGGTCCGGGCGCCCTGCAACGACGCGAGGATCCGCAGCGTGGGTGGGGTCAGCGACGGGGTGACGGGCAGGGTCTGCAAGCAGGTCAACAGGCTGTCGCGCCCGAACAGGGTCATGAACCAGGGCAACCCGGCCGCGGGCACGCTCGCGCCGCCCAGCGAGAGCGGTGCGAAGCGCAGCGCCGCCAGGTCCACCAGGCTGCGCTGGTAGACCTGTTGCAGGCCGACGCTGTCGGTGTCCAGGGTCGGGGCCGCCGCGACCCAGGCCTGCACGCTGGTGGGCAGGGTGGAGTCGTTCGGCCGTTGGGCCCGCAGGGCGGAGCGCAGGTCGACGCCGTCCGGACGCAGCGCCAGCATGGTGGCCTGCAACCGGGTCGACCACTGCTGCCCGGGGCGCAGCCGGACCGCGAACCGTAGGCCGCCGGGGTCGAACTCGGCGGGCTCACTCGCGGACACGACAACCTCACGTCGGTACGTGCCGCGCCGGTAGCCCAGGCGCAACTCGTCCGAGCCGACGTGGGTGTAGTGGGCGCCGGTCTTGTCGCCGATGTCGAACTTGATCTCGAAGATGTCGGCGAAGTCGGCTGCCACCTCCAGGCGCACGTCGAGCGTCATGTCCCGCTCGCCGTAATTGAAGATCGTGAGCGATTCGGTGAGGTCCGGGCCGATGCGCCGGCGCCGAATGGCCGACACGTCGGCCTCCACGTAGTCCACCGCCCCGCCCGGCACCACGAAGAACGTGACCTCGAAGTACTGGCTGTCATCCACCGACAGCGCGGTCATGCACTCGCCGTTGACGGTGAGCCTCCAGCGGGACAGGAAGCGCGTGTCGGCGGCGAAGAGGCCGACCGGGGTGCTCGGGGACGACTCCACGTCGCCGCTGGCGTCGGACACCATGAAGGTGTTCCCGTCGATGCACGCCACGGTGCCCGCGATGTCCCTCATCGGTCACGTCCCACTGTCGGGATCGTCGCGCTGGAGCGCCCCGGGCTCTCGGGGAAACAGCCGCCCGATGCGCAACGCCAGGGCGAGGTCGCCGTCGACCATGATCTCGCCCCGGGTGATCGCCGCCAGCCCGTTCACCTCGCCCCGCGCCATCGCCTCCGCGACCTGCGCGGACACCTGGATCACAGTGGTGGCGGGACCACCGCTTCTGGTCACCCGCATCCGGCCATGGTCGATGTCCAGCAGCCACTGCTCCAGGTGGCCGTCGTCGCGGATGTCGAATCGCACGCTCCCGCAGACCTTGCTGAACCGCGGATCCTGGCCGGCGACCGTCAAATGCTCGAAGAAGGCGCTGGTCGCCGACATCCCACCTCCTCGGGCGCTGGTATCAGCGGATGCCGGCTACCCGGTACGGATCACTTCTAACGCCGGCCGGCGCCCTTGTTCAGGGTGAGAGCGAGAAGCGGGTCCAGGTGGTCGCGTCAGTGGTGACGAGGAAGTGGTCCGGCTCGCCCGTCGACCCGTCGTCACGCCCGAAGAGCCAGGCGTAGCCGGGCGCGACACTGACCGCGCCGACGAGCCGGCCGTACTCCCGGGCGACAGTGAAGGTGCGCCCGTCGTCCCGGCTGACCAGCAGCCGCGCACGGCGGTCGGCTTCGGTGCCCCCACCGGCGGTGATCGCCAGCAGGGACCGGTCCGACCCCACCGTGAGGTCGTAGTGCAGCTGATCCGGCAGGTCGACGCCGGTGTCCGTCCAGGTCTTCGCGCCGTCGGTGGTCCGCAGCAGCCGCACCTCGCCACCCGATGATTGGGTCAGCGCGTACCCCTCCCGGTCGTCGAGCCCCACCGCCGTCATCACGTTCGCGTCGTCGCCCACCTCCCAGGTCGTCCAGGTCGCGCCTCGGTCGGCGCTGCGCGCGAGTGTCGACTTCTGGCCGCCGTGGTACGTGGCCCAGATGCTGCCGTCCGCCGCCGGATAGAGGCTGAACAGCGGAAGCAGGCTGGGCGCCGTGGCGGTGAGGCGGTACACCGTTCCGCTCGACGGGTCCACCGCGAGCGGCTCCACCACCGGCGCACAGCCGAACCCGCACAGGACCGGTCGGGCCGTCGCCGGGAACGTGGGAACGGCGACGATCGCGGAGTCCGCGTCCCGCCAGGTGCGGCCGTAGTCGGTGGAGAGGTGGGCCAGCCCGTCGTTGGTGACCAGATAGGACCGCTCACCGAGCACGGAGAAGCCCAAACCGCTGTTCGGCATCCCGGCGGCGGTGTCGGCCGCACATCGGGCGCCCTCGAAGCGCGCCGCGTCCCAGTCCGACCAGGTGCGGCCGGCGTCGCCGGTGTACGAGAAGCGCACAACGCAGCCGTCCTGCCGCACGTCGACCCCGGAGTCGGGCCCGGTCAGCGTGAACTCGCTGAACTGCGCACCCGACGGTGCCGGCGGGTCGGCCGGCGCGGCCCGGTCCGGCTCGACCACCAGCGGTACGACGGACAGCCCGGCCAGTGCGACAAGCGCGGTCGTCACCATCGCGACCGACCGGTGCCGACGGGACCTGGCGGTGGTTCGCAGCGCGTCGAGGGGCGGCTGCGAGACGGCCTCGGTGACGGTGTCCACGTCGAAGCCGGAGAACTCACGACCGGACATCGATCCTCCCGGTTTCTGTAGTGTCGGTGTCGGCGAGCAGTGCCGCCAGGGCGACCCGGCCCCGCGACAACCGGGACTTCACCGTCCCGGACGAGACGCCCAGCGTCGCGGCGACCTCGTCCACCGGCAGGTCGACGAGGTAGTGCAGGGCCAGCGCGTGCCGCTGCCCCTCGGGCAGCACGCGCAGCGCGGCGAGCAGGGCGAGGTGCTCCGGGGAGTGGTCGGCGACGGCCGGCGGCGGCCCGATCCGGCGCAGCAGCCCGTCGAGCACCCGACGGCGGCGGAACCGGCTGCGGGCCCAGTTCACCGCGACCCGCCGCAACCAGGCCTCCGGGTTCTCCAGCCCGGCGAACCGCCCCGGTGCCATCAGCGCTCGGGTGAACGCCTCCTGGACCGCCTCCTGCGCCTCGGTCAGGTCGCCCGTCACCGCGTACAGCTGAGCGACCAGGCGTCGGAAACAGCCGGCGTAGAGCTCGGAGATCAAATCGCCGTCGGACACCGTCACCCCCTTCGTCACCAACCCCACCAACGGGCCGGGAAGAAGGTTCCGGTGGACGGCCAGAATCCGGGTCAGTCGAGGTGGAAGTCCACCACGACAGGCGCCCGGCGGACTCGCACGGGAGTCGCGGCGTCGAAGCCGGCGGCGTCGCGGTGCCAGACCGGCGGGGTGTACGCGCAGTCGCAGCGCAGCCTCACCCGCTGCCCGGGGAGCAGGCGCAGGGCGTAACCGCTGCCCACGTCCGCCACGCCGGCCATTTCCCCGGTGGTCGCGTCGAACGCGATCACCTGGCCGTAGGTGAGCAGCTCGTCGACCCGTACCGCCCCGGTGAGCGGCGTCCCGGCGGGCAGCGCCTGATTCAGCGTCGCCGTCTGCTGGGCGCGGACCCGCACCGGCCGCGCCTGCTGCCGACCGCCCACCCCACCGGACCACACCGTGGCCAGCCCATCGGCGGCGAACTGCACAGGCCAGTGGTACGGGCCGAGGCCGGTGATCGTGTAACGGCCTTCCTCGTCGGTGGTCGGGCCATGGTCGTCGTACTTCGGGTGCGGCACGTAGGGCACCACCATGACCCGCGCACGGGGGATCGGCGCGCCCGTCGCCGCGTTGGTCACCACCCCGACGACGGTGCCCGGCGGGTCGAGCCGGATGGTCGGGGCGCTGGTCACCACGCCGGGCCGCACCCGAATCACCTGTGCCCGCTCGCGTTCGCCGGTGCCGCCGTGTCGGCCGACCCACTGCAAGCCGTGCGTCGTCGTGTCGTAGGGCCTCACCAGCAGCCGGTACGTCCCCGGGGCGACGTCCCCGGTCACCAGGACGCCCTGCTCGTCGGCGCAGCCCCCATACCGCCCGTCTTGGTCCTCACCGATGCCGACCGCCGACAACGCCGCGGCGTCGACCGGGACGAGCGCGGCGCAGGCCCGGGGGACCGGCGCGCCGGTCGCCGCGTCGCGCACCACGGTGCGGACGCCGCCGGGCGCGGTCGACCCTGGGGTACGCGCGTCGGCGGGCGCGGCGGCCTCCACGACGAGCAGTGCGACGGCGACGGTGGCGGTGAGGTAGCGCAGAAGAGCCCGGCCCATGGGGGTGTCCTTCCGGCGGCGCGGCGGGTTGGGCCGACGGTAACGGTTCTCCAGCGATCCAAATCGGTCCATGTCACGATGTCGACCGATGCCTCGGGGCGTTCCCACCCACGCTGCCGCATCGGACGTTCTGTCCCGAACCCGGCGCATGCGGCACCTGTACGACATAGCGTCACGAGGGCGGAAGCACCGCCGCCCCCGCCGGCGGACCGGCGGCGACGTCCACCGGAAGGGACCGGACATGAGTCGTGTCGACACTGTGCTCCTACCGGAGTTGGACGGGCCGGTGCCGGCGACGCTGCCGAGCACGCTCGGCCTGCTGAGCCTGGCCCTGGGAGTGGGCGCACTGGTCGCGCCCGGACCCATCGCCCGGATGACGGGGATGGACGACGCCCCGGCCGCGCGGTCCGTGCTTCCGGCCATCGGCCTGCGCGAGCTGGGCAGCGCCGCCGGCCTGCTCAGCGGCCGCCGCCCGGCCGGCTGGGTCTGGAGCCGGGTCGCCGGCGACGCCATGGACCTCACACTGCTCGGGCGCGCCCTCGCCGACCGCGACGGTGAACGCCGCCGCCGGGTCGCGCTGACCACAGTCGCCATCGCCGGAATCACCGCCGTGGACGTGCTCGCCGCCGTACGCGTCGGCCGGGCTCGACGAGCCCGCGCCCGGGTGATCCGGATGGAGATCGCGGTGACGGTGAACCGCTCGCCGGCCGAGGCGTACCGGTTCTGGCGGGACATCGAGAACCTGCCCCGGTTCATGGCGCACCTGGAGTCCGTACGCGCCGACGACCTGCGCCGCTCGCACTGGATCGCCAGTGGTCCGGCCGGGCACCGCGTCGAGTGGGACGCCGAGATCATCGACGACCAGCCGAACAAGTCGATCACCTGGCGTTCGCTGCCGGGGACCCGGGTGCCCAACGCCGGCCGGGTCCGGTTCGTGCCCGCCCCCGGCGACCGGGGGACCGAGGTGCGGGTGGAACTGCGCTACGCGCCGCCGGCCGGCGCGCTCGGCCGAGCGGTGGCGAAGCTCTTCGGCGAGGAACCCGAGCAGCAGGTCCGTGACGACCTGCGCCGGTTCAAGCAGGTGCTGGAGACCGGCGAGGTCGTCCGCTCGGAGGGCAGCCCCAACGGCATCTCCGTACGCCAACAGGCCATGCAGCGCCCCGCCCAGCCGCTGCCGCCGTCCCGCCGCTGACCGTCCGAGCTCTCCGAAAGGGACCGAGAATGAAGGCCACCGCCTGGATGGGCGCCGACAGCGTCAAGGTCGTCGACGTTCCCGACCCGAAGATCATGAATTCCCGGGACGCGATCGTCCGGATCAGCACCACCGCGATCTGCGGCTCCGACCTGCACCTCTACCACGGCTACATTCCCGCCATGCGCAAGGGCGACATCCTCGGCCACGAGTTCATGGGCGAGGTCGTGGAGGTCGGCCCGCAGGTCCGCAACCTCAGCCCCGGCGACCGGGTGGTGGTGCCCTTCCCGATCGCCTGCGGGCACTGCTCCTCCTGCCAACGTGGCCTCTACTCGGTCTGCGAGAACTCCAACCCGAACGCCGGCATCGCCGAGAAGATCATGGGGCACTCGCCGGCCGGCATCTTCGGCTACTCCCACCTGCTCGGCGGCTACGCCGGCGGCCAGGCCGAGTACGCCCGGGTGCCGTTCGCCGACGTCGGCCCGGTCAAGGTGCCCGACGAGATCAGCGACGACCAGGCGGTCATGCTGGCCGACGTGTTCCCCACCGGCTACATGGGCGCCGAGATGTGCGACATCAAGCCCGGGCAGGTGATCGCGGTCTGGGGCGCCGGGCCGGTCGGGTTGCTCGCCGCGGCCAGCGCCCGGCTGCTCGGCGCCGAGCGGGTGATTGTCATCGACCGGTTCCCGTACCGGCTGCGGCTGGCCGAGGAGCACATCGACGCCGAGACGATCAACTACGAGGACGTCGACGTGCTGGACACGCTCAACGAGATGACCGCCGGCCGGGGCCCCGACGCGTGCATCGACGCGGTGGGCCTGGAGGGTCACCACGGCAACGCCGCCATGTACGCGTACGACCGGGCCAAGCAGGTCGCGCGGGTCGAGACGGAACGGCCGTTCGCGCTGCGGCAGGCGATCCTGGCCTGCCGCTCCGGAGGGGTGGTCTCGGTCGTCGGCGCGTACGGCGGCTTCGTCGACAAGTTCCCGATGGGCGCGTTCATGAACCGCTCGTTGATCATGCGGACCGGCCAGTGCCACGTCCAGCGTTACACCCGACCGCTGCTGGAGCGCATCCAGCGCGGCGAGATCGACCCGAGCTTCATCGTCAGTCACCGGATGCCGCTGCGCGACGCCCCCAAGGGTTACAAGATCTTCCAGAAGAAGCAGGACGACTGTACGAAGGTGCTGCTCAAGGTGTGACCGGGCGGCCGGTGTGCCGGCGGGGGGGGGGGGGAGTGCTGGGTGGGGCTGCCTGTGGAGCTGATGTCGCAAACGAATCAGCCCCGGCTGGTCTGGAATCTCCTTCGGGGAGTCGAGCGGCCGGATGCGTGCTGCCGTAACGCTCCGCGGGGCGCGTGATGTCGTCAGCGATTCAGCTCCAAAGGGCCCGACCACCACCTCGGCCACCACCGTAGGTCGCCCTCCACGCAGACGGCACAAACGCGGGGCCGCGCCGCCCGCCGTCCGGCAGCTAGCGTGTCGCCATGCAGAGTGATGGCACGTCGGTGCCGGCCTCGGCCGACCTCACCGTCCGGCTGCGGCCGGTTACCGAGCCCGACCTGGCGATGTTCCGACGGTTACGCACCGAGCCGGGCCTGATCGGTTTGGACTGGGCCGGCTTCATGGACGCCGGCGCGCCGGCGCGGCGGTTCGCCGTCGACGGCTACCTCGGCGAGGACGACGGGCGGCTCATCGTCGAGGTCGAACAGGAACGGGCCGCCGCTGGCATCGTCAGCTACACCGCGGGGCGCTACGCCGGGCGGGCATCGTACTGGGAGATCGGCATCGTCCTGCTGCCGCCGTGGCGGGGGAGGGGCATCGGCTGGCGCGCGCAGGCGTTGCTCTGCGACTACCTCTTCCACCACAGCCCGGCCCAGCGCATCCAGGCCGGCACGCACCCGGAGAACGTCGCCGAGCAACGCGCGCTCGAGAAGGCCGGTTTCCAGCTCGAGGGTGTGGTGCGGGCCAGCGAGTTTCGGGCTGGCCAGTGGCGCGACGCCTACCTGTACAGCCGGTTGCGCGACGACCCGTCCCCCTGGGAGCCGGTGACGAACGGCTAGCGCGGGCGGACTTTTGCGAGGCCCCGCCCCCCGATGGCGGGACGTCCGGTCCCGCGCGCGACCCGTTTGCGGCCAGGGACCCGGGGAACTCGCCCCGTTCGTCCGCAGGCAGGCCGCACGGCAGGCCGACGAGACCGAAGGAGCGGCTCATGGAGTACGAGCAGATGATCGCCACGGTACGACAGCGCGCGGGCCTCGGTGAGAACGAGGCCGTGCGGTCCGTGCAGGCCGTCCTGTCGGTGCTCGGCGAACGGCTCGCCGGACAGGAGGCCGACAACCTGGCGGCACAGCTACCGGAGCGGCTGAACGGGTCCGTCACCCGCAATCCGCAGGGCCGGCGGTGGGACGTCGGCGAGTTCCTGAAGAACGTCGGGGACCGTGAACAGGTCGCGAACGCCGACCACGTGCGTCAACACGCCCAGGCGGTGTTGCGTACGGTCGCCGAGGCCCTCGATGACGACGACCGAAACGACCTGCTCGCCCAGCTTCCCGGCGGCATCACCGATCTCTTCGGTGTGCCCACCCCGCGAGGCTGAGCCCCGCGCCGACCGGGACACCCGGGGCGCTCACGGGATCGGCCACTCGTGCACCGGGCGGTTGCTGTGCATCAGGTCCACGTAGTGCCGGACCACCTCACGCAACGCCTCGGGCCGGTCCAGGTGGTCGGCCGACTCCAACCGGTGCAGCGTCTCCACCTGCCAGGTCGCGCCGTTGCGGCTGGTCAGGCAGCGCTGCTCGATGATGCCGAGCAGCCGGTCCCGCTCGGTGGGGTCGAGCCCCCACCGGTCCAGGCCGTGATGCGCCATCGGCAGCAACCGGCGCAACACCAACTCGGTGACGGGCAGGTAGCCGAGACCCGGCCAGAAGACCTGCGCGTCGATGCCGTGCCGGGCGCAGTTGGTGAAGTTCTCCTCGGCGGCGCTGAACGACATCTGCGACCACAGTGGCCGGTCCGATTCGGCGAGGGCGCGCACCAACCCGAAGTAGAAGGCGCCGTTGGCGATGGTGTCCAGCACGGTCGGGCCGGCCGGCAGCACCCGATTTTCCACCCGCAGGTGCGGGCGACCACGCGACACGTCGTACACCGGGCGGTTCCACCGGTAGACGGTGCCGTTGTGCAGGCGCAACTCGGCCAGATTGGGCACCTCGCCGGCCGCCAGGGCCTGCACCGGGTCCTCCGGGTCGCAGACCGGCAGCAGCGCCGGAAAATAGCGCACGTTCTCCTCGAACAGATCGAACACGCTGGTGATCCACCGTTCCCCGAACCAGACCCGGGGGCGTACCCCCTGGGCTTTGATCTCTTCCGACCGGGTGTCGGTGGCCTGCTGGAACAGCGGAATGCGGGTCTCCCGCCACAGCTCCCGGCCGAAGAATAGCGGCGAGTTCGCGCCGACCGCGACCTGGATGCCGGCGACCGCCTGGGCGGCGTTCCAGTAGTCGGCGAACTGGGCGGGGCTGACCTGGAGGTGGAACTGGGTGCTGGTGCAGGCCGCCTCCGGGGTGATCGTGTCGGCGGTGACCGCCAGCCGTTCCACCCCGCTGATGGCGATCGGCAGATCCTCACCGCGGGCCGCGAAGATCTGCTCGTTGAGCAGCTTGTAGCGGGGGTTGGCCGACAACGTCTCGGCGGTCAGGTGCTCGGGGCGCAGCGTCGGCAGGATGCCGATCATGACCATGTGCGCGCCGATCGCCCGGGCCTTCACCTCGGCGGCGTTCAGGCTGGCCCGCACGTACTCTTCGAAGTCGGCGGTGCCGTTGCCGGTCAGCCGACGCGGCGGCACGTTGATCTCGACATTGAACTGACCCAGCTCGGTCTGGAAGCTCTCATCGGCGATGGCCGCCAACACGTCGGCGTTGCGCATCGCCGGGTTCGACGCCTCGTCGACCAGGTTCAGCTCGATCTCCACGCCGGTCATCGGCCGGTCGACGTCGAAGCGGGACTCCCGCAGCATCTCGGCGAAGACATCCAGGCAGCGGCGGACCTTGTCGCGATAGCGGGCCCGATCCTCTCGACTGAAGGTTCGCACGCCGACGTCCTCGCCCATGGTCACCACCCCGTCACCGCTGGTCCCCCTAACCTCGCACGTGATCGGCGGGCGGGGGAAGACCCGATACTCCTTTCCTACCCAGCTGCCCGCCCCGCCACCCCGGCCGGAGCAGACCGATAGCATTGCGGCCCGAGAGGTGGTGGCGTGCGGATGCGCGAGAAGGTGACCCGGCTGTTCGTCGCGGCGGCGATCGCCGAGGCCTGCTCCTGGCTGGCCCTGCTGGTCGGCATGCTTGTCAAGTACGGCCCGCCGGGCAACGAGTTGGGCGTGAAGATCTTCGGCCCGATCCACGGCGGCCTGTTCATCGCGTACGTCCTGCTGGTGCTGGCCGTGGCCCGGCTGCGCCGGTGGGGCCTGCTGACCACGGTGGTGGCCCTGGCCAGCGCGGTGCCGCCGTTCGCCACCCTCGCCTTCGAGCGCTGGGCCCGCCGCCGGGGAATGCTCGGCGTCGACCGGCAGCCGGTCCGCGAGCCCGCCCCGGTCGGCTGACCCGCCGAGGGGCCCACCAGCCCGGCGGACCGATCAGGTCAGCGCGGAGCAGGCCGCGACGCCGGCCAGCAGCAGCGCCCCCAGGAACGCCTGCAACAGCAGCGGCGGCCCGAGATGCGACCAGAGCGTCGCGGTACGCGGGGTCAGCAGCTGCCCGGTCGTGAGGTTGACGATCCGCTCGATCCGCGGCGGCAGCTCCGGGTCGCGTTGCGGGCGCAGGGTGAGCTGCACCTGATCCGCCGGGTGCAGGGCGCTCTGCGGCAGGTGACCGTGCAGCTCCACCTCGCAGAGCTGGCCTGCGGTGTTGCGCAGCCGCACCGGGGTGACCAGGTATTCCGGGCCCTGCTTCAGCTCCTTCCAGCGACGCCGGGTGCCGCCCCCTCCGAAGGAGAAGAGCGAGCGCAGCAGCAGGGCGGGCAGCCGGGCGAAGGCCGCCGCGGCGAGCACCGCCACCAGCACCGGCTGCCCGATGCGTACCTCGCGGGTGTAGCCGTCGAGCAGGCGGATCAGCCGCCCGGTGACGATTCGTTCCGTCGGGTGCACGATCCGTCGGGTATCGAGTCCGCTGTCCATCTTCACCACCGAGAGTCCGCGTGTGTTCACAGATCGTATCGACGTCTCCGGTTGAACGACGTGAATGAAACCTGGTCACGGGCTCACGGTTGCGAGGTGACATCCCCGGCGACCCGGGTAAGCGGGGGGCCGAGCTGGAAAGGGGTCGAGCATGCAGCTGTCCTTCCTGCGCCCGCTCTACGACCGTCCCGGGCCGTGGTGCTCGGTGTATCTGGACGCCTCCGCCGACACGGAGGACGCCAAACCCGCGTTGGACCTGCGCTGGCGCGCCCTGGAACGCAGCCTGGCCGAACAGGGTGCGGACGAGGCGAACATCGCCGCGCTGGACCGGGTGGTCCGAGGTCACGACCCGATGGTCGGGGACTACGGCCTGGCGGTCTTCGCCAGTCACGGCACGGTGGTGCTCTCCGAGTACCTGTCCGCGCCACCACTGCGGGACCTGGCCCACGTCGGGCCGTTGCCGCACGTGATGCCGCTGCTCGCCCAGCGTGGGGAGCAGGTGGCCTGGGTGCGAGTGGTCGCCGACCGGCTCGGTGCCGACGCGATGGCGGTCAGCGCCGGCGGGGTGCCCCGGCGGGCCCACGTCGCCGGCCGGGACGAGTACCCGCTGCGGCGGACGAAGCCCGGCGGCTGGTCCCAGTCCCGCTACCAGCGGGCGGCCATGGAGGCGTGGCACCAGAACGCCGGCGACGTCACCGCGGCGACCGTGCAACTGGCCGACCGGGTCGGCGCGGACGTGGTGGTGGTCGCCGGCGACGTCCGGGCCACCGGAATGATCGCCGCCCAGATGCCGGAGCGCTGGCAGGACCTGGTGGTCCGTACCGACGCCGGGTCGCGGGCCGGCGGCGCCGACCAGACGATGCTGGACGACCTCACCGTGCAGACCATCGCGGAGATCGCCGACCAGCGGATCAGCGCCGCGTTGGACAAGTTCGGCGTGCAGGAGGACGTGGGCGGCGGCCTCGCCGCGGTCGTCTCCGCCCTGCAACGCAACCAGGTGGACATGATGCTCATCGTGGACGACCCGTCGGCCAACGGTGAGCTGTGGATCGGCGCGGAACCCACCGAGATCGCCGTCGACCCGGGGCAGCTGGCCGCCATGTCGGTGGCCGACCCGCAACGGGTACGCGCCGACGCCGCGCTGGTCCGGGCGCTCGTCGGCACCGACGCGGCACTCACCGTGCTCGGCGCCGACGAGGCGCCCGACCTGACCGACGGCGTCGGCGCGGTACTGCGCTACGTCGACCCCAGCACACCGGGGCGCGGCAATGGTTGACCGAACGGTGGCTGACGTCGTGGTGGAGCGGCTCCTGGCCTGGCGAGTGCCCCGCGCCTTCGGGTACCCGGGTGAGGCGATCGCCCCGCTGGTCGAGGCGTTGGACCGCACCGGCGGCGAGCCGGCGTTCATTCCGGCCCGGCACGAGGAAACCGCCTCGTTCATGGCCACCGGGCACGCCAAGTTCACCGGTGGCATCGGGGTCTGCCTCGCCACCCAGGGGCCCAGCGCCGTCCAGCTGCTCAACGGCCTCTACGACGCCAAGCTGGACAGCAAGCCGGTGGTGGCCATCGTCGGGGAGGACATCTCCGGGCCGCTGGGCGGCGCCCACCAGGAGATCGGGCTGAGCCGGCTCTTCGGGGACGTGTGCAACCAGTTCGTCAGGTACGGCCGTGGGCCCGAGGAGGTGGGGGCGCTGCTGGACCAGGCGTTCCGCACGGCGGCGGCGACCCGTAGCCCGACCTGCGTGGTGCTTCCCCGCCAGTTGCAGGAGGCGCTGGTGCCCGACCCGCAGACGTACGGCGCCGGGGTGATCACGGCGACCCCCGGCGAGCCGCTGGCCCGGGTCCTGCCGCACGAGGCGGATCTCGACGCCGCCGCGCAGCTGCTCGGCGGCGGCCAGCGGATCGCGATCCTGGTGGGCCAGGGCGGTCGGGACGCGGCCGCCGAGATCATCGAGATGGCCGACCGGCTCGGCGCCGGGGTGGCCACCTCGTTGTTGGGCAAGCCGGTGCTCGACGAGCGGCTGCCGTTTCACACCGGGGTGCTCGGCGAGGTCGGCACCCCGGCGGCGGCCGAGCTGATGGGTGGCTGCGACACGCTGCTGATGATCGGCACCAACGACCCGTGGACCGACTACTTCCCGATGCCCGAGCAGGCGCGCACGGTGCAGATCGACATCGACGGCCGCCGGATCGGCAGCCGCTACCCGGCCGACGTGCCGCTGGTAGGTGACGCCGCCGAGACGCTGCGGGCGCTGCTGAGCCGAATGCGCGGTCGGCCCGAGCAGCAGTGGCGCGCCACCGTGGAGAGTTCGGTGGACCGCTGGCGGGAGGTCGCCGCCGAACGGGCCGGCGCCGCCGCGGACCCGGTCAACCCGCAGCTCGTCCTCCAGGAGTTGTCCGCTCGGATGCCCGCAACCGGCGCGGTCGCGGTCGACGTCGGCTCGGTCCTCTACTGGTACGCCCGGCACCTCACGCTGCCACCCGGGGTCAACGCGCAGCTGTGCGGCACCCTCGGCTCGATGGGTTGCGCGCTGCCGTACGCGGTGGCGGCCAAGCTCGCCGCCCCCGACCAGCCGGTGATCGCGCTTGTCGGTGACGGGGCGATGCAGCTCAACGGACTCGCCGAACTGATCACCGTGTCGCACCTCTGGCAGCGGTGGCGCGACCCGCGGCTGGTGGTGCTGGTGCTCAACAACCGCGACCAGAACGGCATGGGCGGCGGGCGAGAACCGTCGTCCGACCCGACCCACCGTCGCCCCGACGTGCCCTACGCAGGGTGGGCCCGACTGCTGGGGTTGCACGGGGTGCGGGTGGACCGCCCGGAGTTGGTCGGCGCGGCCTGGGACGAGGCCCTCGCCGCGGACCGCCCCTGCGTACTGGAGGCGGTCGTCGACCCGGCGGTGTCGCTGGCGCCGCCGGAGCCCGCCTTCGCCGACCTGCGGGGCCTGTACGCCGAGGGCGCTCCGGCCCGGAAGGTCCGCGAGCAGGTGGAGGTCACCGCGAACGCCGACGATCTCGTTTAGCCACCCCGGACCAGGGCATCAGTAGCGGCCCGACCACGCTGGAGGTCCCATGTCCGAGCCCGCCGACCGCCGTTACGGTCCCGCGACCCTGCCGCGCGCGCGGGGCCCGCTCTCCGCGGCGGTCGTGGAGGCTCTGCGGCACCCACCGCACGACCTGACGGCCGATCTCGGTGTCGACCTCTACCCGGCGGACCCGATCTTCGACGAGGACCTGCAGCTGACGCTGTTCCTCTGCTACGAGCTGCACTACCGGGGCTGGCTCGGGGTGGACGAGTCGTGGGAGTGGCAGCCGACACTGCTGGCGTTGCGGGCCCGCTGCGAACGAGTCTTCGAGGCGTCGCTGCGCCGACTGGTCGGCGCGCCCCCGGTGCCCGCCGCCGGGGTGGCCGCCGGCCTGGCCGAGCTGGTCGCGGCCGACGACGGGCCGTCCCTGGCCGCGACGCTGCAACGGCGCGCCGATCTCACCCAGTTCCGCGAGTTCGTCGCCCACCGCTCCGTCTACCACCTGCGGGAGGCTGACCCACACAGCTGGGCGCTGCCCCGCCTCGGGGGCCCGGCCAAGGCCGCCCTCGTGGAGATCCAGACCGACGAGTACGGCAACGGGCGGCTGGACCGGATGCACGCCGAGCTGTTCCGCAGCACCCTCGACCGGCTGGGCCTGGACACCGGCTACGGCGCTCACATCGACGTGGCGCCGGCGGTGACGTTGGCGACCAACAACCTGATGTCGCTGTTCGGGCTGCACCGACGGCTGCGCGGCGCGCTGCTCGGGCACCTCGCCGCGTTCGAGATGACCTCCTCGCTGCCCAACCGTCGCTACGGCAACGGGCTGCGCCGGCTCGGCTTCGACGAGGTGGCCACCCGCTTCTACGACGAACACGTCGAGGCCGACGCGGTGCACGAGCAGATCGCCGCGCACGACATGTGCGACGGCCTGGTCCGTAGCGAGCCGGCCCTCGCCCCCGACGTGCTCTTCGGCGCGGCGGCGGGGCTCGCGGTGGACCGGCTGTTCGCCGCCCACCTGCTGGACAGCTGGGCCGCCGGCCGCAGCTCCTTGCGCGCACCAGTCCCGCCCGCCCCGCCGGCCCTGCCGCCGACCGTCTCGCTCGCCGTGACCGCGCCCGCTGCCGCCGTGACACCGCCGGCCCGGCCCGCCGTCGTCTGACGGCCTCCGACGGGCTTGCCGCGCTGGGCCGGCCCCGGCCGGTCTCGGCGTGCCGCGTTTCCTCGGCCGGTTTCGGCGTGCCACGTCCTCCCGGCCGGCCCCGGCGTGCGTCCTTTGCTCTGCTTCAACCCGCGCAACGGTATGGGCCCGTTTGTGTTGCGTCCGTTGAAGCAGAGCAAAGGATGCGGGCAGGGCATGCCCGCCTGTCCTCGGAGCAGAGCAGAGGACGCGCCGTAACAGTCGCGTCAGGTCTGCCGACTCGTGCCCGCGCGGAAGTTGATCACCTTGTGGGTGCCGTCGCAGAACGGCTTGAGCGCCGACTTGCCGCACCGGCACAGCGCCACGGTGCCCCGTCGCGCGTCGATGTGCTCGCCGTCCGGGGTGACCAGCGCGAAGTCGCCGCGGACCAGCAGCGGTCCGTCCTCGTACGGGGTGATCGTGGCGGCGGCTGGCTCGCTGGCGTCGTCGGTGCGCATGGCCCCGGAAGTGCCCGCCCTGACCCTGGCGAAACCCGAACGACCGAACGCCGGTGATGACCGGGGCACCCCTCTGACCAGCGGAATGTGCCGCCGGGTGGGTGATGCCCCGTTTGAACCCCATCGGGACGGGAAGCCGGGCCGCGTGGTGAGCGAACGAGGCAAGGTGGGGCCGGTGCACAAGGTGCACAAGGGGCTCACGGCCGATGGCGCCGGTCTCGGCGGCGACCGGGTCGTGACCGCGGGCAGCGCCGCCCGGGTGCTGGTCGCCGCCACCGCCCGGGCGCTGCGCGGGGTCGACTGCGCCGACCTCGGGCACACCGGGCCGACGTCGCGGTTCCCCGGCGCCCCCGAGCCGGTACGCCGCGCCGCGGTCACCCGCGCCGCCGGCCGGGTCGCGCTCACCGACGCCCAGGTCGACGAGGTGGACGCCGCCCGGGTGGCCCGCTGGTTCGTCGACCAGTACCCCCGCCGGCGCTACCCGGGAGTGCTGATCGGCTCTCCGCACGGCGCGGCGGCACACCTCGCGGTCGCCCTCGGCGTGCCGTGGCTGCCGGCGGGCTTCGAGATGACAGTGCACTGGACCGACGGCGGGGTGGACCGCCCGGCGGACGCCGTGGAGCACGGCGCGGCACTCGCCACCCGGCTGCTCGCCGGCAACGCCGACCTGCATCTGCGTCAGGTGCACTGCCCGGCCAGCCGCGGCGCGCTGACCGGGGCGACCGTGTCGCTGACCGCCGCCTGGAGGGCCCTACCGGCCGCGTACGCGCATTTCCTGGCCGACCTGTTGGTACCGGGCGCCCCGGTGCTGCTGGTCCGCGACGCGCGCACCTGGCCGGTGCTGGAGCGCGGGCCGGGACACAGCTTCCAGGTCGGCTGCCCAGGCAGCGGGCTGGACCCGGTGGACTTCCACCCGGACAGCCACGCCCTGCGGCAGGTGCTGCGCTCCGCCGGCGGCGACCCGACCCGGTGGGACCCGCCGGAGGTGTCCGTTCCGTCGGCTGACGCCGAGCACGGCGTCGACTCGGGCTTCGAGCTGGCCGCGCGGGACTGGTCCGCCAAGCACCAGCACCCGCTGCACCGGGTGTTGGTGCCCCGGCCGGCGGCGCTGAGCGCGGGCGTGGCCGACCTGTACCGGCGGTGGCTGCGGCGCGCCGGCAAGACCGGTGACCGGCTGGTGGTGGAGTGCGGCCGACTGCTCGACCCGTGGCAGGTGGTGCGGGCGGGGCTGGTGCCGTACTGGTGTGAGAACGCCACCCGCCGCAGCGTCGACGAGGCCGAGTGGTGGCTGGCCGGCAGCGAGGCGTTCAGCTCGGTGGACGTGTTGCCCGAGCCGCCCGGAGTGCGCTCGCCCGCGCTGGCCGGGCTGCCGCAGTGGCTGGCCGTCGCCGGGTTCGGCCGGCGCCGTCGGGCGCTGGACCGCACCACCGCCCGGGGGTACCCGGTCACCTCGGTGCCCACCCGCCGGGCCACCGAGGTCCTGCGTGCCCAGCCGTACGACCTGCCCGCGCCGCCCCCGCTGGGGGTCGCCGAGGCGCTGGCCGTGCTCCGCGACAGTGGCGGCCACCAGGGGTTGTTGGTCTCCTGAGACGGAGCACGCCGAAACATCCTCGCGAACCCGGGGTCACGTGATTGAGTACCTACGGAGCGGGAACATCGCTGGCTGCGACGGCCTGATTGCGCTGCGTAGAGGCGGTGTCGCCCGCTGGCATCCCAGTCACTGACCCACTTTCCGGCCCGGTGCGTGGCTCGACCACGCGCACGACCGGTTTCCCGATCCGGGCGGGGGACCTTCCTGAGGGAGGCGCGGATGTTCGGACAGACGAGCACGACCACGACCACACCACCACCACCCACCGACCGAGGTCTGGAGGATCTCGACGCCGCGGCGATGGCGTACGCGGCCCGGATCGCCGGGCTGCCGCCGGAGCGGCGGGGGGAGGCTCGGGACGACCTGGTGCGCTTCGCGCTGCCGTTCGCCGGCCGGCTCGCCCGCCGGTACCGGGGGCGCGGGGAGCCACTGGAGGACCTGGAGCAGGTGGCCCGGCTGGGGTTGGTCAACGCCGTCGACCGCTATGACCCGGAACGGGGCTCCTTCACCGCGTACGCCGCGATCACCATCGTGGGTGAGATCAAACGGCACTTCCGGGACCGCACCTGGGGTGTGCACGTGCCCCGCCGGCTGCGTGACCTGATCCTCGAGGTGGGGCAGGCCACCGCCGCCCTCACCAGCGAGCTGTCCCGGGCCCCGTCGGTTGCCGAGCTGTCGGCCCGGCTGGAGACCCCGCAGGAGGAGATCCTCGCCGCCCTGGAGTCGGCGGCCGGCTACAGCCCGGCCTCCCTCAACGCGCCGGTGGGTGGGGAGAGCTCCGCCGAGTTCGGGGACCTGGTCGGCGAGTCGGACAACGCGTTGGAGTCGGTCGACGACCGGGTCACGGTGAGCGGTCTGCTGCACCGGCTGCCCTGGCGTGAACGGCGGATCCTCGCGATGCGCTTCTACGGCAACCAGACCCAGGCAGAAATCGCCGCCCGGTTCGGCATCTCGCAGATGCACGTGTCCCGGCTGCTGTCGCGGGCGCTCACCTGGCTGCGTCAGGCGATGCTCGCCGACGCGCCGCCGCCCTGGCAGAACGGCGCCGCCGAACCCGACCCGGGCAAGACCCGGATCTCGGTCAAGCAGAACGGCGACTCGGTGGTGGTCGAGGTCGGCGGCGAGATCGACCGCGACGGCGCGGACCAACTGCGCCGGGCCATGCTGGAGGCGGTCACCGGCCAGCCCAGCGAGGTGGTCGTCGACCTGGTCGGCGCGGGTGGCTTCGACGCGGGTGGCATCGCCGCGCTGATGGCCGGTCGGGACGCGGCGGAGCGGACCGGGGTGCCGCTGCGACTGACCCGGGTCCAGCCCGCGGTACGCCGTTCGCTCACCGCCGCCGGCCTGGCGCCGGCCCGGGACTGACCGACACGGACAGCACGAGGGCCGACACCCGGGCGGGTGTCGGCCCTTCTGCGCGCGTACCCCTGGTCAGTGCTCTTCGGGGTTGCCGTCGCTGTGCGGGTGGCGCCAGCGCTCGTGCGGCTTCGGCGCGTCCTCGGCGTCCTTCGGCGGGTCGCTCTGCTCGAAGCTCGGCCGGCGGACGCCCTCGGGCTCCGGCACGTCCACCGGTCGGGCGCCGGAGCGCGGCGCCGGCTGGTAGTCGACAGCGTCGCGTGCGCCGTGCGCGCCCTCGGCGGACGGCGACTCCGGGGCGTGGTGCTCCATCCGGAACTCCTCGGCGAAGTGCTGTGGCGGCTTGGTGGTGCGCTGCGGCAGGTCGCGGCCCAGATCGGCGACGAGCGGGCCGTACTTCAGGTCGAAGGCGGGGCGCTCGGAGCGGATCCGGGGCATCCGGTCGAAGTTGCGCAGCGGCGGCGGGCAACTGGTGGCCCATTCGAGGGAGTTGCCGAAGCCCCACGGGTCGTCCACCGTCACCATCGCCCCGTACCGCCAGGACTTCCAGGCGTTGTAGATGAAGAAGAGGGTGGACAGGCCGAGGATGAACGCGAAGATGCTGGAGACCGTGTTCAGCGTGGTGAAGCCGTCGGTGGGCAGGTAGTCGGCGTACCGGCGCGGCATGCCCTCGGCGCCCAGCCAGTGGTGCACCAGGAAGGTGCCGTGGAAGCCGATGAACATGGTCCAGAAGTGCGCCTTGCCGAGCCGTTCGTCGAGCAGTCGGCCGGTCATCTTGGGCCACCAGAAGTAGTAGCCGCCGAAGAGGGCGAAGACCACGGTGCCGAACACCACGTAGTGGAAGTGCGCCACCACGAAATAGCTGTCGTGGGTGTGCCAGTCGACCGGCGGGCTGGCCAACAGCACGCCGGTGAGGCCGCCGAGCAGGAACGTGACCAGGAAGCCGATGGCGAACAGCATCGGCGTCTCGAAGGTGAGCTGGCCCTTCCACATGGTGCCGATCCAGTTGAAGAACTTCACGCCGGTGGGCACCGCGATCAGGTAGCTCAGGATGCTGAAGAACGGCAGCAGCACCTGGCCGGTGGCGAACATGTGGTGCGCCCACACCGTCATGGACAGCACGGTGATGGCGATGGTGGCCAACACGATGCCGGTGTAGCCGAAGAGCGGCTTGCGGGAGAAGACCGGAATGATCTCGGTGATGATGCCGAAGAACGGCAACGCGATGATGTAGACCTCGGGGTGGCCGAAGAACCAGAAGAGGTGCTGCCAGAGCATCGGGCCGCCGGTGGCCGCGTCGTACACGTGCGCGTTGAGCAGCCGGTCGGCGGAGAGCGCCAGCAGCGCGGCGGCCAGCAGCGGGAAGACGAGGATCACCAGCACGCTGGTGAACAGCATGTTCCAGGTGAAGATCGGCATCCGGAACATGGTCATGCCGGGCGCGCGCAGGGTGAGGATCGTGGTGATCAGGTTGACCGCGCCGAGGATGGTGCCGAGACCGGAGACGACCAGGCCGAGCACCCACATGTTCGCGCCCACGCCGGGGCTGTTCTCGACGCTGCTGAGCGGGCTGTACGCGGTCCAGCCGAAGTCCGCCGAGCCCCCCGGGACGATGAAGCCGCCGACCACCATGAGGCCGCCGAACAGGTACAGCCAGTAGGCGAGCGCGTTGAGGCGGGGGAACGACACGTCCGGTGCGCCGATCTGGATCGGCACGATGTAGTTGGCGAACCCGAACGCCGCGGGCGTGGCGAACAGCAGCAGCATCACCGCGCCGTGCGAGGTGAAGAGCTGGTTGTACTGCTCGGAGGAGAGGAACTGCATCCCCGGGCGGGCCAACTCGGCCCGCATCACCATCGCCTGCAGTCCCGCCACCAGGAAGAACCCGAAGGAGGTCAGCAGATACAGCAGGCCGATCTGCTTGTGGTCGGTCGTGGCAAGGAACTTGATCAGGGAGTTTCCGGGGATCGGCGCCCGTACCGCTCCCGGGAATCCCCCGAAGCGGGCCGGTGCCAGGATCGCCGGGCCCCGATCGCGACCGGGTTCCGTGGTTACCCGCTTGGGCATGGCTGCTCACCCCGTCGTGACGGCAGAAAGGACGAGCGTGCCTACCCGACCCTCGCACCATGTAACCAGGCCAGAGCGGTAATTTCGGTCAGAACGCTGGTACCGGGCGCAAGCGCCTCGAACGCTCAGGTTGCCGGGAGCATCGCCCAGACGGCCTTGCCCGGCCCGGCCGGCACGCTGCCCCACCGCTGGGTCAGCTCCCGGACCAGCATCAACCCTCGCCCACCCTCGGCGTGCAGGTCCGTCCCGCCCGCCCGGGCCTGGGCGCTGCTGCCGTCCACCACCGCCAGGTGCAGGTACGGTCGCCGCAGCGTCAGCGTCACCTGCATCGGCGTGCCGGCGTGCCGCACCACGTTGCCGACCAGTTCGCTGAGCACCAACGCGGCCGGGCCGGCCGCGTCGGGCAGGTTCCACCGCGCGCACGCCTCGGTGACCATCTCCCGGGCCCGCCGGCAGGCCCCGGCCACCGGCTCCAGCCGGGCCCGCATCCGCAACGCGGACGTCGTGCCGGCCAACCGGGTCGCCTCCGCGCAGTCCGCCGAGACCGGGAGCACCCGGCACGTGGTCGACTCGGCCAGCCATCGTGCGGCGACCGGCGACGGGGAGCAGAGCAGCACCGGCACGGCCGGCCACTCCTCGGCCCGGCGGGCGGTCGCGGCGAACACGGACAGCGCCAACCGGTCCTCCACGTTCACCCCGGCCATGTCGACCACCAGCGCCTCCGGCTGGTCGACGAGCGCGGCGCTGAGCGCCCGGTGCACCGAGCGCATCGTGCCGAGGTGCAGAGGGCCGGTGAGCCTGACGACCGCCACCGGTGCCGTGGTGCGCACCTCGCAGGTGATCCGGCTCGACATCGCATGCCTCAATTCACTGCTGGGTCGGGATCTGCCAACTACCCGAGGCCGTTCCCGATCAAACCGGACCGACGGCGGGGCGAGGCAGGTCACGTCCCGCGACCCCAGGTCAGGGACGGGGCCGGCCGGTCAGGACGCCCAGCGCGATCATGCCGACGCCCAGCCCCAGGTGCAGCCAGCCGTCGGCGTCGTTGACCGGCAGCACGTTCGCCCCGGTGTCGTGGTCCACCGCCAGCCCGTAGAGCCAGAGCACCAGGTAGACGGCGCCGCCGCCGATCAGGAACGCCCGAGCGCCGGTGACCGTCCGCGCCAACAGCAGCCCCGCCACCCCGAACGCCAGGTACACCAGGTTGTGCAGCACCGACACCTGGAAGACGCCGAACAGGTACGCGCCCGAGCCGTGACCGGCGAAGCGCAGGGCGTCCATGCCGCTGGTGACCCCCGGCACGAAGCCGAGCACGCCGACCAGCAGCAACAGCACTCCCACCGTCGCCGCCGCGCGACGAACCGGCGGTTTGCCGTCGGCCGGGTTGGGTCGGGCCCGGGAGTGCGCCATCGATCCGACCATTCCCGGCTCCTCGTCGCGCGGCGGGCAGAAGCGCTGCCGGCTACCCGCTGCCGCGACCGGCAAACCAGCCGGCCCCGCCGTCGGTCAGGCCGGCAGCAACCTCGGCGCGCTCGCCGAACGCCGGAGCCGCTCGTACAACTCGACGTAACGCTGGGCCATCACCGCCGGCGTGAAGCGCTGCGCGGCCACCCGCCGGCACTCGTCGGGGTCGAGCAACTCGGCGGCGAGGACGAGGTCGTCCAACTCCTCCTCGTCGGTGGTGAGCAGCCCGGTACGGCCGTGCTCGATCAACTCCGGCAGGCAACCCCGCGCGGTGGCCACCACAGGCGTACCCAGGGCGAGCGACTCGACGACCGCCGTGCCGCCCGGCTCCTCCCACCGCAGCGGGAACAGCGACGCGCGGGCGCTGGCGAGCAGGTCGTCGCGCTCCTGGCCGGCCACGGTGCCGACCCAGCGCACCAGGTCACCGTCGACGTGCGGCGCCACCTCGTCGAGGAAGAACCGCACGTCCGGGTTCTGTCGGGCCTCGTCGCCGGCCGCGGCCAGGTCGGCCGGCCGATGGTACGGGCCGACAGGCCCGGCCAGCACCAGTGGAAGACCGACCCGGTGCGCGAGCCGGGCGCCCACGTCCTGCCCCTTGCCCGGGTTGATCCGGCCCAGGATGAGCAGGTGCTCGCCCTTCTCCGGTCGGGGCCGCCGGTCGGCGTCCACGGCGAGCGGCGTGGACAGGTGCACGTGCCCCACCGAGTGCTCCCGCAGCGCCAGCGGAGCGCGGGCCAGCTGCGACGCCGAGACACCGTTGACCCGCACCCGGTCGCCGCCGTCCAGGCTGCCGTAGAGCGCCGGATGCTTGGCCAGGTCCCAGTGCAGGGTGTGCAGGGTCGGCGGACCGGCCGGCCCCATCGCGGCGAGGGTGGCCAGCCCGACCGCCTCGACATGATCGTGCACCAGGTCGATGTCGTCGCGGGAGTACAGCTCACGGACCACCCCGGCCAGGTGCGCCTGGGCGATCCCGCAGACCTGGTTGTACGGCCGCTGCAACGCGGCGAACTGCCCGTCGGGGAAGACCGAGACCTGCTCGTCCACCGGCAGGGTGCTGCTGCCCACCGAGGCGAGCACCACCCGTACGCCGAGTCGCCGCAGCTCGGGCACGAGCGTGGCGATCACGTTCTCGATGCCGCCGTAGCCGGGCGGTGGCACCGACAGCCACGGGCCGGCGTTCATCAGCACGGTCAGATTCATCGCGCTCACGCGGCGGCCACCCGACGGAGGGGCACCCGGTGACGCAGTTCGGCCAACGGCGGGCGCTCCTCGATGGACACGTCGCTGACCACGATCTCGCGGTCCAGGTTCGGCAGGGTGTCCGAACCGCCGCGACGGAACTGGGTCAGCAACGCCTCCGGCGACAACCCGGGGGTCGCCCAGCCGCGTCGTTGCAACCGGGACCAGGCGGTCAACATGATCTGCGCGGACATCCGGCCCAGGGCCGCCGTGTCCTGGTGCCGGTGCTTGCGCTCACCGAGGTCGACCTGTGCCAGCGCGTCCAGGCCGACCAGGTCGAGCAGATCGATCATCATGGCCGTCTCCACCCCGTACCCGGAGACGAACGGCACCTGCGCCAGCACGTCCCGGCGACCCGCGTACTCGCCGGCGAGCGGCTGCACGAAGCCGGCCAGCTCGGGCCAGAAGAGGTTGAGCAGCGGTCGGGCCATCAACTCGGTGACCCGGCCCCCGCCGTCCTGCTCCACGCTGGCGGCGCCCACCAGGGGCCGGTGGTAGAAGCCCTTCACGAAGTCGACCGACGGGTCGGTCAGCAGCGGGCCGAGCAGCCCGCTCACGAAGTGCGGCCGGAACTCCCGCAGGTCGGCGTCGATGAAGGCCACCACGTCTCCCTCGGCGGCGGCCAGCCCGGCCCAGAGCGCGTCGCCCTTGCCGGTGAGCCGGGGCAGCCCCCGGGTCATCGCGTCCTGGCTGACCACCTCCGCGCCGGCGGCACGGGCCACCTGCGCGGTCCGGTCCGTGGAGCGGGAGTCCACGACGATCAGCTCGTCGACCAGGGCGACCCGATCCATCAGGTGCTCCCGGATCGTCGACACGATCGCGCCGACGGTGGCCTCCTCGTTGCGGGCCGGCAGCACCACGCTGACTCGGGTCGCACCCTTGGCGCGCATCAGCCGACGAGTCGGCCAGTCCGCAGCAGATGTCGTCCGGTACGTGGCCCACGCCTCCACCACCGGCGACACGCTCGATGTCGTATCCCGCACGGGCACCCCTCCGTTCGTGCGTGGAAAAACCGAGTTTGGTTGTTCCCATTCCTCATCACGCGCTAACCGCATTCTCGGCAACATCTTGATCACAGAGGTGACGACAATTCGTTCCCGGGGGATGAACGTTTGATTGCGCACACCCCAGGGGACTGCTCCCAGCGCAGATGAAACGTCTTCGAAGGGATGTCGGGATGCGGAAATGCCGGGTGGGTCTGGTCGGAGCCGGCGGCGTGGCGCAGCGCCACGCGCGGGTGCTGGCCGGGTTCGACGACGTCGAGCTGGTCGGCGTCACGGACGTCGCGCCGGAGGCGGCGTCCGCGCTGGCCGCACAGCACGGCGGGCGGGCCTGCGCCGACGTCGACGAGCTGCTGGCCACCGGTCTGGACGCCGTGTACGTCTGCGTGCCGCCGTTCGCGCACGGCCCCGCCGAGGAAGCGGTGATCGAGGCCGGGGTGCCGATGTTCGTGGAGAAGCCCGTCGCGGTCGACCTGGGCACCGCCGAACGGATCGCCGACCTGGTCGCCCAGCGTGGGCTGCGCACCGCCGTCGGCCACCACTGGCGTTACCTGAGTGTGCTCGACCAGGCCCGTGACCTGCTCGCCGACCGTCCGGTGCGGATGGTCAGCGGCGCCTGGCTGGACAAGGTGCCCCCGGTGGCGTGGTGGTCGCGGCGGGACCGCTCCGGCGGCCCGGTGGTCGAGCAGGCCGCCCACGTGCTCGACCTGTTCCGCGTGCTGGCCGGCGAGGTCACCGAGGTCACCGCGTACGGCAACGACATTCCGCCGCCGGTCGACGGCGCCGACATCGACTCGGTGACCACCGCCACGCTGCGCTTCGCCGACGGCGCGGTCGGCACGCTCAGCGCCGCCTGCGTCCTCGGCTGGAAGCACCGCGCCGGCCTGGAGATCCTCGCCGACGGGCTGGCCCTCGCGATCACCGAGGACGGGCTGTCGATCCGCGACGCCGACGGCGAACGACACCTCCCCGCCGACCCCGAAGCCGCCCGGGTGGCGGTGGACCGCGCCTTCGTCGACGCCGTCCTCGGCGTCGGCGACGACGTGCGCGTCCCGTACGCCGAGGCGCTGGCCACCCAGCGTCTGGCCCTCGCGGTGGCCGACTCGGCCCGTACCGGCACGACCGTGCGGCTCACCACCGCGACCGCGCCGGCGAGGCTCGCCAGCGGGGTGACCGTCGATGCGTGACAAGGTCGTGGTGGTCACCGGTCCCGGCCGGGTCGATCTCGTCGAGCAGGACGCCGCGCCGCTGCGCCCCGGCACGTTCCGGGTCGAGACGCTGTTCAGCGGCGTCTCCGCCGGCACCGAGCTGAGCTACGTCAAGGGCACGAACCCCTACCTGAACGTCACCTGGAACGCCGACCTGGGGCTGTTCCAGCCGGGCGCGGCCAGCACGCCCTACCCGGTGAACCGGCTCGGCTACATGCAGGTCGGCCGGGTGGTGGAGAGCGAAACCCCGGCCATCGCGGTGGGCACGGTCGGCGCGATGACGTACGGGCACCGCACCGGCTGGCTGGCCGACCCGGTCGCCGAGCGGTTCGTGGCGCTGCCCGACGACCTGGACCCGCTGCTCGGTGTCTACGTCGCGCACATGGGCCCGATCTGCGCCAACGGTCTGCTGCACGCCGCCGCCGACCTGCACGGCACCAATGTCCGCGCGCTCGGCGACGGGGTACGCGGCCGCCGGGTCGCCGTCGTCGGCGCCGGCGTCGTGGCGCTGTTGACGGCGTTGTTCGCCCGGCGCAACGGCGCCGCGTCGGTGGTGGTGCTCGACCCCACCCCGCACCGCCGCCAGGTCGCCGAGGCGCTCGGCCTGGAAACCCTCGACCCCGACGCGGACGACCCGGCGGTCGTGCTCAAGACCCGCTGGGCGCACACCGCCGGCGACCGGGGCGCCGACGTGGTGTTCCAGTGCCGGGGGCAGGCGTGGGCGTTGCACCTCGCCCTGCGGCTGCTGCGGCCCCAGGGCACCGTCATCGACCTCGCCTTCTACCAGGGCGGCGCGGACGAGGTCCGCCTCGGTGAGGAGTTCCACCACAACGGGCTGTCGCTGCGCTGCGCCCAGATCGGTCGGGTGCCGCGCGGGCTCGCACCCACCTGGGACCGCGAACGGCTCTCCGCCGAGACCGTCGACCTGCTCAGGACGTACGGCGACACGATCCGCAAGCACCTCGTCTCGGCGGTGGTGCCGTTCGACGAGGCGCCCGCCCTCCTCACCGACCTGGCCGACCGTCGCCGCCAGGAGCTTCAGGTGGTGCTCGCCGCCTGACCCGCCGTCGCCACGTGCCAGGGCCGACTACCGTTCCCGGCATGAGCACCGTGCAGGACCGGCCGGCTCCCGGCGACACCTCGACCGACCGGCCGGACGGCGGCAGCGCCGAGGGTCGGTCGGTCGGCCTGGCCGCGTTGCTGCCGTACCTGCGGGAGCACCGCGGCACCCTGGTCGTGGTGGGCGCGCTGTCGCTGAGCGGCTCGGCGGCGTCGCTGGCGCAGCCGCTGCTCACCCGGTCCGTGCTCGAACGTATCGGCGCCGAGCAGGGGGTGTCCCGGCTGGTGGCGGTGCTGGTGGCCCTCGTGGTGCTCGGCGCGGCGATCGGCGGGCTGCGCGACTACCTGCTGCAACGCACCGCCGAAGGGCTGGTGCTCAGCACCCGGCGCCGGCTGGCCGGCCACCTGCTGCGGCTGCCCATCGCCGAGTACGACCGCCGACGCACCGGCGACCTGCTCTCCCGGGTCGGCTCGGACACCACCCTGCTGCGCGCGGTCGTCACCTCCGGGCTCTTCGAGACGGTCACCGGGGCGGTGACGGTGGTCGGCGCCGGCACCGCCATGGTGCTGCTCGACCCGCTGCTGTTCGGCGTCACCCTGCTCGGGGTGGCGCTGGGGCTGGTCTTCGCCGCCACCTTCGCCCGCCGGGTCCGGGCGCTGGCCCGGGTCGCCCAGGAGCGGATCGGCGAGATGACCTCGGCGGTGGAGCGGGCCATCTCGGCGGCCCGGACCATCCGGGCCAGCCGCGCCGAGACCCGGGAGACGGAGACCGTCACCGGCAGCGCCCGGGAGGCGTACGCGGCGGGGCTGCGGGTGGCCCGGGTGCAGGCGTTGGTGGGCCCGATCGGCTCGGTCACCGTGCAGGGCGCATTCCTGCTGGTGCTCGGCATCGGTGGGGCGCGGGTCGCCGCCGGGGCGATCTCCGTCGGCGACCTGGTCGCGTTCGTCATGTACCTGTTCCTCCTGGCGCTGCCGCTGGGCCAGGTGCTGCGGGCGTACACCCAGTTGCAGTCCGGCCTGGGCGCCCTCCAGCGGATCGAGGAGATCCTCGCCGTGCCCGCGGAGGGCGCGGACGACCGGCCGGCGGCGGCCGCCGCGGCGGCGACCCCGCGCCGCCCGACCCCGATGATCGAGTTCGACCGGGTGGGCTTCGGCTACCCGGGCGGCGAGCCGGTGCTGCACGAGGTCAGCTTCGCGGTTCCCGCCGGCACCCGGACCGCCCTGGTCGGCCCGTCCGGCGCCGGCAAGTCCACCCTGCTGGCCCTGGTCGAGCGCTTCTACGAGGTGAGCGCCGGCGCGGTCCGACTCGACGGCGCCGACGTCCGGGACCTGCCCCGCGACGCGCTGCGGGCCCGACTCGGCTACGTCGAGCAGGAGGCCCCCGTGCTGGCCGGCACGCTGCGGGAGAACCTGCTGATCACCACCCCGGACGCCACCGACGACCGGCTACGCGACGTCCTCGACGAGGTCAACCTGGGCCACCTGGCGCAGCGCACCCCGCAGGGCCTCGACGTGCAGGTGGGGGAGGGCGGCGTCCTGCTCTCCGGCGGTGAGCGGCAGCGGCTCGCCATCGCCCGCGCGCTGCTGGCCGGCCCGCCGGTGCTGCTGCTCGACGAGCCGACCAGCAACCTCGACTCCCGCAACGAGGTCGCGCTGCGCCGCGCCATCGACGCCGTGGCCGTCCGCCGGACGCTGTTGATCGTGGCGCACCGGCTCGCCACCGTGGTCGACGCCGACCAGATCGTCGTCCTCGACGGCGGCCGGGTGGTGGCCGTGGGCACCCACGCCGAACTGACCGCCACCGACCCGCTGTACCGGGAACTCGCCAGCCACCAGCTGCTGGTCGGCTGACTGCGCCCCAGGAAGGCCGACTTGCCGGGCGGCCGGGCCGCGCACGTCGCCCGGAATCGCGTACCGTTGCCGCTCATGGGTGTGTCGCAACGGTTCAAGAGCAAGTTCCGGCGGTTTCTCCAGCGCCCCGGCTCGACCGTGGATCTTGCTCCGCTGGAGAAACTGCTCCCGGCGATCGAGGCGCGCGAGGCTGACCTCGCCGCGCTCGACGACGCCGAGCTGACCCAGGCCGCGGGCGCCGCCGCCGGTTACGAGGAGATCTGCGCCGTCGGCCGCGAGGCCGCCCGTCGTGGCCTCGACCAGCGGCCGTACGACGTGCAGCTGCTGGGCGCGATGTCGTTGCTCTCCGGCAAGGTCGCCGAAATGGCCACCGGTGAGGGCAAGACACTGACCGCCACGATCGCCGCGTACGGGCACGTCCGCCTCGGCAACGGCCCGGTGCACGTGCTCACCATCAACGACTACCTGGCCCGCCGCGACGCCCAGTGGATGGAGCCGGTCTACACCCTGCTCGGCCTCACCGTCGGCTGGGTCAACGAGGCCTCCACCCCGCAGGAGCGGCGCGACGCGTACGCCTGCGACGTCACCTACGTCTCGGTCAGCGAGGCCGGCTTCGACTACCTGCGCGACCAGTTGGTCACCGACGTGGAAGACCGGGTGCAGCCCGCGCTGACCACCGCCATCGTCGACGAGGCCGACTCGATCATGATCGACGAGGCCCGGGTGCCGATGGTCCTGGCCGGTGCCGTGCCGGGCGAGCAGGACCCGGTGCACGCCGCCGCCGGGCAGGTCCGCGGCCTGCGCAAGGGCAAGCACTACACCGTCGCGGAGGACGGGCGGAGCGTGGCGTTCACCTCCGCCGGCCTGGCCGCCATCGAGGCCAAGCTCGGCATCGACCTGTACGACGAGGAGCACGTCGCCCAGCTCTCCGCTGTCAACGTGGCGCTGCACGCGCACGCCCTGCTGCACCGCGACGTGGACTACATCGTCCGGGACGGCTCGGTCGAGCTGGTCGACGAGATGCGCGGCCGGGTGGCCCAGCGCCGCCGCTGGCCGGACGGCCTCCAGGCCGCGGTCGAGGCCAAGGAGGGGCTGGACGCCACCGCCGAGGGCGAGGTGCTCGGCACCATCGCCATGCAGGCGTACATCGCGCTCTACCCGAAGGTCTGCGGGATGACCGCCACCGCCGTGCTGGTCGGCGACCAGCTGCGGGAGTTCTTCGGCCTCGAGGTCGCGGTGATCCCGCCGAACACCCCGTGCATCCGCGAGGACGAGCCGGACCGCATCTACGCCACCCGGGCGGAGAAGGACGAGGCGCTGATCGACGAGATCCAGCGCTGGCACGCCAAGGGGCGGCCGATGCTGATCGGCACCCTGGACGTCAAGGAGTCCGAGGGGTTGGCCGCCGGGCTGAACGCCGCAGGAGTGCCCTGCGTCGTGCTGAACGCAAAGAACGACGACGAGGAAGCGGCGATCATCGCCGAGGCCGGCGCGTACGGCGCGGTGACCGTCTCCACCCAGATGGCCGGCCGGGGCGTCGACATCCGCCTCGGCGGCAGCGACCAGGCCGACCAGGAGCGGGTCGCCGAGCTGGGCGGGCTCTACGTGATCGGCAGCGGCCGGCACGACAGCCGCCGCGTGGACGACCAGCTGCGCGGTCGGGCCGGCCGACAGGGCGACCCGGGTGGCTCGGTCTTCCTGGTCAGCCTGGAGGACGACCTCGTCGTCCGGCACGCCGCCGACTCGGTGCCGGCCTCGCCGCGGATGAACGCCGACGGCCTGGTGACCGACGAGCAGGTCGACTACGCGGTGGAGCACGCCCAGCGGGTCGCCGAGGGCGTCAACCACGAGATCCACCGCAACACCTGGCGCTACAGCGTGGTGATCGAGCAGCAGCGCAAGGCCCTCGCCGCGCGCCGGGAGCGGCTGCTGACCAGCGACGTGGCCGCGGTGATGCTGCTGGAGAAGGAGCCCGAGAAGGCCGGCGAGATGGACGAGGAACTGCTCGCCCGTGCCGCCCGGTCGATCGCGCTCTACCACCTGGACCGGCTCTGGGCCGAGCACCTGGCCGAGCTGTCGGAGGTCCGCGAGGGCGTGCACCTGCGCGCGCTGGGCCGGCTCGACCCGCTGGACGAGTTCCACCGGGCCGCGGTGCCGGCGTTCAACGACCTGATCCCGGAGATCGAGGCCCGTACCATCGCCACCTTCACCGAGACCGAATTCGACGAGGACTGGCAGCCCGACGACGGCACCCTGGTCCGGCCCACCGCCACCTGGACGTACCTGGTGCACGACAACCCGTTCGGCTCCGAGCTCGACCGTCTGATCGCGTCGATCGGGCGGCGGCTCAGCGGCGCCCCGCGCTGACATTTGACCCGTCGGGGCCCCGGTCGCGCCTTGGTGTGCGGCAGGGGCCCCGATTTACGCCGTTTCGACCCAGGTTTCCCAGGGTAGTAGGGCTGGTCGGTCGAGTCGGGAGAGAGCAGACGATGACACAGGTGACGACGCTCGTCGGTCAGGCGAGAGACGGCACGGAGGCTGCGAACCGGTGAACCTCGACACGCGTGAGCCGGTGGTGCAGACCCTCGGCGTCCTGGAGGCAGCCGCGCTGTTACGGGAGCTGACCGCAGGGCTGATCTCCCTGACCGACTTTGACGAGGCGCTGCTGGCGCTGGTCCGGGTCACCCGGGACGCCGTCGCCGGCGTGCGCTGGTGCGGGTTCACCGCCCTGCGAGCCGGCGAGCCGGCCGGGGTGGCCGCCTCCGACGAGGAGCTGGCCGGGCTGGACGACCTGCGCCACGGGCCGGACTCGCCGCCGATGAGCGCTATCCACCGCCGCGAGATGATCCTCGCCGCCGACCTGACCGGCGAGCCCCGCTGGCCGGCCTGGACGGCGCACGCCCGCGACCTCGGCGTACGCGGGGTGATCTCCGCACCTGTCGACATCGACGACCAGGTGATCGGCGCGATCAACCTGTACGCTGCCGCCCCGGACCTGTTGACCCCGCAACACCAGTTGACCGCGATGCTGCTCGCCGAACACGCCGGCCTGCTCCTCGCCGCCGTCCGCGACCGCAGCCGGCAACTCACCCTCGCCGACGAACGGGACGCCTCGCTCCTGCACGACGGGGTGGTGGGCCAGGCCGTCGGCGTGATCATGACGCAGCGTGGATGCCCGCCGGCCGAGGCCCTCGACGTGCTGCGGACCGCCGCGTCGTCGCTGGACATCCCGCTGCGCGAGGTGGCCGAGCGCCTGGTCCGGACGGTCTCCCGCCCGCGCGACACCTGACCCCGGCCCAGCTGGTGGCCGCGTCGGCCGCGCTGGTGGCGGCGATGGCCGGGCTGGTGGCCGTGTCGGCCGCGCTGGTGGCGGCGATGGCCGGGCTGGTGGCCGTGTCGGCCGCGCCGCTGCCGTGATCGACTCGGTTTCCTTGAAGTCGGGGTGTCGTGGGCTCTCGGACGCCGCGCTTTCCTGAAACCCGAGTCGATCATCCGCGGTCTGGCCGTCCGGCGTCGACGGCGGGCGGTATCGGTGCCCGTTCTCCCTGCCACCGGCGAGTCGGGCGGAATCGTTTCGTCTCGACCGGCCCCGGGTAGCACTCTGGTCAGGTGAGCTGCGCCGACCCGGGGGAGGACCGATGCAGAGTCGGCTACGGGTGCAGGGGAACCCGATTCAACCGATGCTTGTGACGTTCCCGCTCGGGCTCTTCGTCAGCGCCACCGTCTTCGACCTCACCGACGTGGTCGGCGGGCCCGCGTTCCTCGGCGAGGTCGGCTACTGGACGGGCGTCGCCGCTCTCGTCGCCGCCGCGCTGACCGCCGTGGCCGGCATGGTCGACCTGTGGGACGTGCCGGGTGACCGCACCCGCCGTACCGCAGTCGCCTTCAACCTGGTGAACGCGGTGATGGCCGCCATGTTCCTGCTCACCTGCCTGGTCCGGTCGCACTCCCCGCAGCGCGGCGCGTCGGTCGCGATCCTGGTCACCGAGCTGGTCGCGCTGGCCGTCGGCGGAGTGGGCGTACACCTGGGCGCCCGGCTGATGCGTCAGTTCGACAGCGGTCGCGCCGAGGCCGGCGGCCTGGACGCGCTCGCCGGCTCCACCGGCGAGATCGCCCGCCCCTGACCCGACGTGCGAGCCGGGCCGGCGTGATCAGCAGGGTCCGCTGGCTCGCGAGTCAGGCCCGCTCGACCTGCGATTCGCGCTGGCTCGACCTGCGATTCGCGCTGGCTCGGCCTGCGAGTCGGGTCCGCTCGGCCTGCGATTCGGGCTGGCTCGGCCTGCGGGGTCCGCTGGCTCGCGAGTCGAGCCCGCCCGGCCCGCGAGCCCGACGCCCGCCCGGCCGGCGTCGTGCGCGGAGCGCGACCATACCGCTTGTCGGTCTACCATCCCCGGATGACCGCCTCCTCCCTGGACACGCTCCCGAAGATCGGTGCGCCCGCCACCCGGGCCCTGCATGGCGCCGGCTACACCGCGCTGCGCCAGCTCGCAGGCGTCCCCCGGGCGGACCTGGCGAAGCTGCACGGCATGGGCCCGAAGGCGCTCGGAATCCTCCAGGCGGCCCTCGAAGAGCACAACCTCGGCCTCGGCTGAGATCCACCGCGACCCTCCGGCGGGCGGCGGCAAATGGGTTGCCGGCCGGGTGGCCGGCCGCGAGGCTGACCACCATGACCGACGAGCGTGACGCCGAGGACTTGATCGGGGAGGCCGTCGCCGCGCCCGTCGATGGTTGGGGTTTCGGCTGGCTGGCTGGCCGGGCCACCGAGGAGCGTCCACCCTGGGGGTACGCCCAGCTCGTCGCCGACCGGATGGCGCGCGCCGACGCGGCACTGGACGTGGACACCGGGGGCGGGGAGGTGCTCGCCGAGGTGCCGCGTCCGCCGAAGCTGTTGACGGCCACCGAGGCGTGGCCGCCGAACGTCGAGGTCGCCCGACGAAACTTGCGTCGGGTCGGCGCGTCGGTGGTGGCCGTCGCGCCGGACGGGCCGTTGCCGTTCCGCGACGCCTCGTTCGACCTGGTGGTGAGTCGCCATCCGGTGCGTACCGACTGGGCCGAGACGGCGCGGGTGCTGCGGCCGGGTGGGACGTTCCTGTCGCAGCAGATCGGGGCCGGCACCATGCGGGAGTTGAGTGAGGCGATCCTCGGGCCGTTGCCGCCGCCGACCCGGCGGCACCCCGAGCAGGCGGCCGCCGCCGCCGAGGCCGCTGGCCTGCGGGTTGTCGACCTGCGTCGGGCCACCCTGCGGGCGACCTTCGCCGACATCGGCGCGGTGGTCTGGTTCCTGCGCAAGGTGATCTGGACGGTGCCAGGGTTCACGGTCGACCGCTACCGCGCACCACTGCACCGCCTCCACCGCCACATCGTCGACGAAGGCCCGTTCGTGGCCCACGCCCAACGCTTCCTCATCGAGGCCACCCGCCCCTGACCCCCGCTCACGTCGATCATGGAGTTGTGGTGCCCCACATAAGCCCAAGGGCGGGGCAATCCACCCACCACAACTCCATGATCGACGCGGGCACGGGTGGGGACGCGGGCGCGGGCACGGGTGGGGACGCGGGACGGGGGTGGGGGGTTGGGGTGGCTGTTAGTGGGGGTGGGTTTGGTGGTGGGTTGCTAGGACGTCGGCGCCGAAGTCGCTGGCGGGGCGGCGCAGGACGGTGTGCGCGTGGTTGCCGTCCGCGCTGGTGTTGTCGTACTCGATCAGCAGGTCCTCGCCCTGGATCCGGTAGTAGTGCCGCCGCCCGGGGTGGGTCGGGCCGGCCCAGGCGAAGTGCAGTGGACCGGCGTCCAGTCGGGCCGCCTCCCGGATGGCCAGTTCGGGCGGCAGCCGGTCGAGGTAGAGGGCGACCACCTGGTCGAGCAGCGCCCGGCCGGTCGGCCCCAGCCGCTGCGCCGGTACGCCGAGTGGCTCCAGTGGCGCGTCGACCCGCCCGCGGGTGGCGCTGATGATGTCCGCCGGCGCCTCGTCGGCGATGATCGCGGCGGCCCGCTCGGCCGGGCCCAGCGCGTCGAGCAGGGCTCGGGCCAGGTCCTCCTCGACGCCGAGCGGGCGGGAGACCGGCCGGCCGGCGTAGCGGACCGCGGCCGGGTTGGCGCCGAAGAAGATCGGCGCGGGGGAGACCTGACCGTCCACCACTGTCATGTTCACCGAGAGGTGGTGTCCTTCGAGTCGCCACGCCCAGCGGTCGTCGCGCGCCGGGTCGCCGAACACGGCCACCCAGTAGTCGCCGCTGTGCCGCCCGCGCTGCCAGCCCTCGGCCCGGTCCAGCACCTCCTCCAGCGAGATGATCGCCATGGCCTGCGCGTACGCCGAGGGGCTGAGCGCGGTGGCCAGCAGCCGGTGCGCGGCCTTGCGGGCGGCGACGTCGAACTCGGCGAGGCTGACGCCCGGTCGGGGTCGGGGCCGGTACTCCAGCCAGCGTCGGGCCGCCTCGTCGTCGAACGAGTGCACGGCGCTCTCGCGGGCGGCGGGGTCGAGTGCGGTCAGCAGCGCGGTGCTGGCGGCCCGCATCTGCTCCGGCAGAGGATCTTCCACCGACCCTGTATACCGGTCGGCCGTGCCGGTGTCAGCCGACGCGCAGCAGCTCCGTCATCTCCGGCAGGTCGAAGAACTGCGCGGTCTCGATGGCCGACGGGTTGCCGTGTGCCGGGTCCGCGCCGGCGGCGAGGAGCGCGCGGACCGATTCGGTGCTGCTGCGGAAGACCGCCGCGGCCAACGCGGTCTGGCCCCGGTCGTTGGCCCGGGTGTGGTCGGCGCCGCGGCCGAGCAGGGCGGCCACCGTGTCCGGGTGGGCGTGGTACGCGGCCAGGATGAGCAGCGTGTCGCCCTTGTCGTTGGTGAGGTTGACCGGCAGGCCGGCGTCGAGTTGTGCCGCCAGCTCGTCGGTGGCGCCGGCTCGGGCCAGGTCGAACATCCGGTGCGCGAACGCCAGCGTCTCGGCGTCGAGTTCCTCGGTCACCGATCCAGATTAGTCGCCCCGGTCCTGATAGGTTGCTCGGCCGGCGCGCTGGGGAGGGGTCCGATGGGTGAGACGGTGTACGTGGGCAACGCGGGCGTCGACGGCGCCACCAACGCTGGTTGGTTGCTCGGACACTTCGCGCCGCCGGGGGAGATCCGGCACAGCACCGACGTCGAGGTGAAGTGGGGCGTGCATCCGCCCGGGCAGGCCCGGTCGACGTGGGCGACCGGCGAGGTGCGCACCACTCTGCTCGTACTCGTCGAGGGTTGTTTCCGGGTGGAGTTGCCGGATCGGACGGTACGGCTGGCCGCGCCGGGCGACTACGTGGTGTGGGCCCGTGGGGTGGACCACTCCTGGTTCGCCGAGCGCGCGTCGGTGGTGTTGACGGTGCGCTGGCCCTCGCTGCCGGGCTACCGGGTGGACCCGCCTGTGCTGCGCTGATTCACCCGATCGGCTGACCTGCGTCCCAACAGACGGAATTACCTACTAAACCTATAGGCTTTGCCGTCTAGAGTACGAGGGCACCCCGCCGAACGACCCGCGAGGAACCGCCATGACGCACCACCGTCCGGAGCCCGACCTGCTGACCGTCGCCGCCGGCTGGTCCGACCCGACCGGCTGGCCGGTCGCGCTGCGGTTCGATCCCGCCGAGCGCTGGTACGCCCGCCTCGCGGCCACCGACGAGCACGAGGTGTGGGCACTGAGCTGGCTGCCCGGGCAGGGCACCGACCTGCACGACCACGGCGGCTCCTCCGGAGCGTTCCGGGTCGTCGACGGCGCACTCACCGAGGGGACCGTCAGCGCCGGCCGACTACGCCCCCGACTGCTGTCCGCCGGCGCGGGCCGTCGCTTCGGCCCCCGGCACGTGCACCAGGTGACCAACCGGGGTGCGGAACCGGCGGTCAGCGTGCACGTCTACCGGCCGGCGCTGCTGCGGATGACCCGCTACCACCTCCTGGACGGGCGGCTGCGGGTCGCGGAGGTCGCCGAGGCCGGCCGGTCCTGGTAGCCGTGCGCACCGAGATCCCCCTGTCACCGGAAGGAACCAAGAATGCAGATAACCGCAGAGCACTGTCCCGCCCCCGTGCCGCCGCCGGGTTCCCGGGGCATCGACGAGATCCTGGCCGCCGCGCGCGCCCGGCTGCGCCGGCTGGACCCGGAGCGGGCGCACCTGGCGTACCGGACCGGGGCGTTGCTCGTCGACATCCGCCCGGCCGCGCAGCGGGCCGCGCACGGCGTGGTGCCGGGCTCGCTCATCGTCGAGCGCAACGTGCTGGAGTGGCGCTTCGACCCGCGCTGCCCGGCCCGGCTGCCGCAGGCCGTCGACTACGACGTGCCGGTGGTGATCCTCTGCCAGGAGGGCTACACCTCGTCGCTGGCCGCCGCCGCGCTGCAGGACGTCGGCCTGCACCGCGCCACCGATGTGGTCGGTGGGTTCGCGGCCTGGCGGATCGCCGGCCTGCCGGCCCTCGGCCCGACCCCACTGCACCGCACCTCTGCCCTCGCGTCCCCGGTCAACGCCGGCTGGGCGCGCCACTGACCGTCACGCCACACCCGGCGTGGCGGGCGTACCGCCACACAGGAGGCACCATGTCCGTCGTCGCCATCCCCACGCGCCGCCACCCCGGGGTGCGCCCGGCCCGCCCGCGCACCGGCCCGACCCTGACCATCACCCTCGACCTCGTGCCGGGGCCGCTGAGCCCTCGGCTGGCCCGACTGGTGCAGTTGCTCGGCGAGCTGGCCGAGTCGGGGGAGGGTCAACTGCGTCCCGTCGAGGACGTCACGTCGGAGCCGCGACCGGCCCCACGTCCGGCCACCGCCGAGCCGCCCGCCAAGCCGGACCAGGTCCGCATCCTGGCCGGCTCGCGGATGGTCCGCCAGGCCGACCGGGTCATCGCGCTGACCCGCATCGAGTACGAGCTGCTGCTGTTCCTGGCCGAGCGGCCCCGCCGGGTCTTCACGCGCCTGCAACTGCTGTCCAGCGTCTGGGGTTACGAGCACGCGGTGGCCCGGACGGTGGACGTGCACGTCCGGCGGCTGCGCGCCAAACTGGCCGGCTCGGAGGTGGTCACCACCGTCTACGGGGTCGGTTACCGGCTGGCCGACGAGGCCCCGATCAGCGTGGATCACCGCAGCTGAGCCCCGGTCCGGCGGCGATGTGACCGGCCTGGTGAACCGGTCGGGGACCCCCGTATCGGGGCAACTCGACGACTCTGCTGTAATCATCAGGCCTCGTACGCAGAGCGAGCATTCGGCTCCGATGTGTTCGTCAATTGTCACATTCATGCAACGTAGCCGCCTCTTGACCCTCGCCCAGGCGCCGGGAAGCATCGATGAAGCGGCGTCCCGGGCCGTGGGGAGATACCCGGACCAGCCCAAGGAGGACCATGTCGGTCAGCCCCGCCTCGTCGCGCGCCGGATGGCATACGTCCCAACCCGCGGTGCCCGGTCGACCTCCCGGCGGCCAGCGTCGCCCGGCGAACACCGCCACGCCCGTGCTCACCGTGACGCTGTCCATCCCGCTGGCCTGTGAGGAGACGCTGACCCCGGCGGCACGTCGGCTCCTGGAGGCCGCTCGCGAAATGCTGGAACGGGGCGAAGGCGTGATCATCGGCTCGGTGCCGACCGAACGCCGCCCCGACCAGCCGCCCGCCAGCTGGTCGCCGGCCCGCCCGGTCAGCCCGACCATTCCCGCCCTGCACATCCTCGCCTCGTCGCGCTCGGTGCTGCGCGACGAGGAGCCACTGCCGTTGACCCGGCTGGAATTCGACCTGCTGCTGCACCTGGTCGCCCACCCGCGCCGGGTGTTCACCCGGCTGCAACTGCTCAACGCCGTCTGGGGCTACGAGCACGCCGGCGTACGCACCGTCGACGTGCACGTGCGTCGGCTGCGCGGCAAGGTCGGCGTGGACGTCCCGCTGGTCACCACCGTCTACGGCGTGGGCTACCGGCTGGCCGACGACGCCCGGGTCACCATCGACCGCAGCGGCTGACCCGCGACACCCATCCGCCCGGCGCGGGGCAGGATGGTCCGGTGCGCATCCGCCCCATCTCGCCTGACCTGCTTGTCACCGAGCTGACCGGCCGGCTGGCCGACGCGGCGGCCCGCGCCGCGACCTCGACGGCCGGGCCCGCGCGGCTGCGGGTGGCGGTGGACGGCGCCCCCGCCGCCGGCGTCGACGAACTGGCCGCGGCGCTTGTCGACCCGCTCCGCGCCCAGGGCCGCCCGGTGCTGCACGTGCGCGCCACCGACTTCCTCCGCCCCGCGTCGTTGCGCTTCGAGCTCGGCCGCACCAACCCGGATTCCTTCTACGAGGCCTGGGTCGACGAGGCCGGGCTGCGCCGGGAGGTGCTCGACCCGGCCGGCCCGGGTGGCACCGGCCGGCTCCTCCCGTCGCTCTGGGACGCCGACGCCGACCGGGCCAGCCGCGCCCGCTACGTCGACCTCGCACCCGGCGGCGTCGTCCTGGTCAGCGGCTCGCTGCTGCTCGGCGGCGGACTACCCTTCGACGTCACCGTCCACCTGGAGCTGTCCCCGGCGGCGCTGCGCCGGCGTACCGAACCAGCCCAGGAGTGGGCGCTGCCGGCCTTCGACAGGTACGCCGAGGAGGTCGTCCCGGCGAGCTTCGCCGACGTCGTGGTACGCGCCGACGACCCCCGCCGACCGGCGCTCGTGGAGCCCGACGGGAACTGACGAGAACCGAAAAATAGTCGGTTTGCGCGGCTGATCCGGCGGGTACTCGCCCGGCTCACAGAGCGCGGGTGATCGCCCGCGCACCGAAAGCGACCGTGACCGGGGCTCCGCGCCGCCGGCGCCCGGTTCACCCTGAGCCACAGGCCCAGAAAGGCAGGCAGCGATGCTCGTCCACGACACGGTCGGCACGACCCGGTCCCAGACGGAGATCGATCAGATCCGACGGTCGCTCCAGGCGCGCTACGACGAGTTGACCGCGGAGTACGACCAGGCGGTGCTCCAGAGCCAGGTGCTGCGGCTGGTGGAGGTCGGCGACACCGCCGGCGACGACCAGGCCGACAGCGGCACCAAGACCGCCGAGCGGGACACCGCCCAGTCCCTGTTGCGCACCATCCTCGACCGCCGCGCCCAGTACGAGCACGCCCTCGGCCGGCTCGAGGAGGGCACCTACGGTTGGTGCGAGGGCTGCTCGGCCGCCATCCCGGTGGAACGGCTGGAGATCTTCCCGTCCGCCACCACGTGTGTGACGTGCAAGCAGACTCGCGAGCGGCGGGCGGCCTGAGCCACGCCAGCGGTTGCCGGTCGGTCCGCGACGCGATGGAATTCCACAATGGGTGACATCCTCGTGGGCACCGCGTCCTGGACCGACCGCACGTTGCTGGACTCGGGGTGGTACCCGCAGACCGCGGACACCCCGGAGAAGCGGCTGGCCTACTACGCCCGGCAGTTCCCGCTCGTCGAAGTGGACGCCACCTACTACTCGCCGCCCGCCGAGGCGACTGCGCGGCTGTGGGCCGAGCGCACCCCGGCCGGCTTCACCTTCAACATCAAGGCGTTCAGCCTGCTGACCGGGCACCCCACCCGGGTCAGCGCGCTCTACAAGGACCTGCGCCCGGAGACCGACAAGAAGAACGTCTACCCCGACGACCTGCCCGCGCAGTCGTACGAGGAGGTGTGGACGCGCTTCCTGTCCGCGCTGGACCCGCTGGTCGAGGCCGGCAAGCTGGGCGCGCTGCTGTTCCAGTTCCCGCCCTGGTTCACCATCAAGCGGGCCAACAAGCAGTACCTGCTCGAGGTGGCGAAGCGCTGCGCCCCGCTGCGCCCGGTGTACGAGTTCCGGCACGCCTCCTGGTTCGACGGCGACAACGCCGACGAGACCCTGGCGTTCCTGCGCGAGCACAAACTGCCGTACGTCTGCGTGGACATGCCGCAGGGCCACCGCTCGTCGCTGCCCCCGGTGCTGGCCGCCACCGCCGACCTCGCCGTCATGCGTTTCCACGGGCACAGCGACAAGTGGACCAGCAAGGACATCCACGAGAAGTTCGGCTACCACTATTCCCAGCGGGAGTTGGCCGACTGGGCGCCGAAGCTGCGCGAACTGGCCGACGAGGCCGGGCAGACCCACGTGCTCATGAACAACTGCTACCGCGACTACGCCCAGACCAACGCGAAGACCCTGGCGGGTCTCCTCGGCGTCGACTGACCTCACCCGATCCGGGTGGGGCCGCGTCACCCGCCGCGCGGGGAGGGTGGACGTGGTGGGTACGGCCGCCCGGTGGACGGCCGACGCCGGAGACGACACGGAGGTGACGGGGATGACGGTTCGAGTGGTGACGGATCGACGGCGTGGTGCCGTTCTGCACGTGGTCGGCACGGCCGACAACGCCCGGCGCGCCCCGCAGGGCAGCCCGGTGCGGGCCCGCCGCGGCCCGGTGGGGCCGCCGCGCCGCGCCGACGACCGACGGTGGGACAGCACGGAACGGGGGTCGACCGATGGCTGACTCGATGATCTCGGCGTTCGAGTCCTCGCTGGACAAGACGAACCTCATTCTCAAGGACATCGAGAACGCGTACGGCTGGCCGAAGGACCGGCGCAACCAGTCGTACGCGGCCCTGCGCACGGTGCTGCACCTGCTGCGCGACCGGCTGCCGGTGAACGAGAGCGTGGAGTTCGCCCAGCAGTTGCCGGTGCTGGTCCGGGGGATCTACTTCGACGGCTGGGTCCCGTCCGACGTGCCGATCAAGCTCAACCGCGACGACTTCCTCTACGAGGTCCGGCAGGGCTTCCCGTACGACGCCGAGGGTGGCGCGGAACGGGTGACCCAGGTGGTGCTGGACACCCTGCGCCGCCACGTCACCCAGGGTGAGTGGCAGGACGTGAAGGACACCATGCCCAAGGATCTCGCCGTGATGATGCCGTGACGGCCTGACACCCTGAGCCCGCCCGACCGCTGTCGGGCGGGCTCAGTCGTCGTCGGCGGCGGTCGGCACCCGCGACACCGGGTGCCCGGCCCGACGGGCCAGCGCGGCGAACGCGACGGCGTCCACGATCGCGGCGCCGCCCGGATCGTTGTTGAAATACACGTACGCCGGCTCGTCCGGGCCGAAGGCGTCGGTCAGCCGGCCCACCCAGGACCGCAGCGCGGCACGGCCGTAGCGGGGCCACGGTCGCGCCCGACCCTCGTGCAGACGCAGGTAGCCGAAGTCGGTGGTGCGCCAGCGCGGGGCGACCGGTCGACCCAGCCGGTCCGCCCAGACCAACGCCGCCCGATGCCGTTCCAGCACCGCCCGGGTGGCGTCGATCCACCAGGAGGGGTGTCGGGGCTCCACCGCGACCCGCACCTCTGCCGGGAACAGTCGCAGCGTGGCGTCCAGCGCCTCGACGTCCGCCCGCAGGTTGGGCGGCAGTTGCAGCAGCACCGGGCCGAGCCGGTCACCGAGCGCGGTGGCGCGGCCGAGGAACCGGGCCACCGGCTCCGCCGGGTCACGCAGCCGCTTGATGTGGGTGAGGTAGCGGCTCATCTTCACCGCCACGCAGAAGTCCGCAGGGGTCCGTGCCCGCCAGGCGGCGAAGGTGTCCCGCTCGGGCAGCCGGTAGAAGGCGTTGTTGACCTCCACCGTGGCGAACCCGGCAGCGAAGTGCTCCAGCCAGAGGCGCTGCGGCAGCCGCTGCGGGTAGAGGCGGCCGCGCCAGTCCCGGTACTGCCAGCCGGACGTGCCCACCAGGATCACCACCCCATCCTGGCACTCTCCGCCGCCGCCCGCGAACTGCCCGTGTCGCCCTGTTCCGGCGTCTACGGTGAGGGTTAGAGAAGATCGCGCGTGGGGTACCACCCGCAGCACGACGGACCCCGGCGTACGGCGGGGCGGCACACCCGAGGGAGTACCGATGGCACTCAACGATGACGACATGCAGACCACCGGCGGCGGCGGCATGGAGGGCCCGGCCGACGGCGGCGCGACCCCCGGTCAGCAGGACGGTGGCGCCGACGGCGGCGCGGAGGGTCCTGCCGATGGTGGTGCCACTCCTGGTCAGCAGGACGGTGGCGCCGACGGCGGCGCGGAGGGTCCTGCCGATGGTGGTGCCACTCCTGGTCAGCAGGACGGTGGCGCCGACGGCGGCGCGGAGGGTCCCGCCGATGGTGGTGCCACTCCTGGTCAGCAGGACGGTGGCGCTGACGGCAGCGCCCGGTAGCGGCACGCCATGACGTACCTCGACCCGCCGGGCGGCCACGGCCGCCCGGCGGTTCCGTCCGCTGGGGCCGCCGCGGCACTGGCCCGCTGCGTTTCGGTCGAGCCGGCCAAGTTCGCCGCCGCGCACTGGGGGCACACGCCGCTGCTGTCCCGCGCCGCCGAACTGCCCGACCCGGCCGGCTTCACCGACCTGCTCAGCCCAGCCGACGCCGACGAGCTGCTGAGTCGGCGCGGTCTGCGTACCCCGTTCCTGCGCGTCGCCAAGGACGGCCAGTTGGTCGCGGCGGCGCGCTGGACCGGCGGCGGCGGCGCGGGCGCCGAGATCGGCGACCAGGTGCTCGACGAGCGAATCCTGGAGCAGTACGCGTCCGGGGCCACGCTCGTGTTGCAGGGTCTGCACCGGATCTGGCCGCCGCTCGTCGACTTCGCCCGCGACCTGGGCCTCGCGCTCAACCAGCCGCTGCAGGTCAACGCCTACCTGACCCCGGCCGGCAGTCAGGGCTTCGCCACCCACTACGACACCCACGACGTGTTCGTGCTCCAGGTCGACGGCCGCAAGCACTGGCGGATCCACCCGCCGGTGCTGCCCGACCCGTTGGAGAAGCAGCCGTGGGGTGGCCGCGCCGACGAGGTCGGCGCCACCGCCCAGGGCCCGGCCGCGCTGGACGTCGTGCTCGCCCCCGGCGACGCCCTCTACCTGCCGCGGGGGTGGTTGCACAGCGCACAGGCGCAGGACGCCAGCTCGCTGCACCTGACCGTGGGCATCCGCGCGCTCACCCGCTACGCCCTGGTCGAGGAGTTGCTGGCGCTGGCCACCGAGGACCAGCGGCTGCGGGCCAGCCTGCCGTTCGGCACCGACGTGGCCGACCCGGACGCCATCGAGCCGGAGCTGACCGAGACGGTGGAGGCGTTGCGGGACTGGCTGCTGCGCGCCGACCCGAGCGCGGTCGCCGCCCGACTGCGGCAGCGGGTTTGGCCGGCCGCCCGCCCGGCACCGATCCGCCCACTCGCCCAGGCCGACGCCGTGGCCACACTGGACGCCGACTCCCGGGTCACCCTGCGGCCCGGCCTGCGCTGGCAGTTGGTGCCGCACGACGCGGACACGGTCGCGATGCGGCTCTTCGACCGCACCATCACCCTGCCGGCGAGCTGCGAGCCGGCCGCCCGCGCACTGCTCACCGGCACGGTCACCCGGGTCGGTGACCTGCCCGGCCTGCCCGACGACGCCGACCGGGTCACCCTGGCCCGCCGGTTGCTCCGGGAGGCCGTGCTCGTCCCTGCGTGATTCCGGCGGGGTGATCGACCGGCCCCGGCGCGACGGGCTAGTCGGCCGTGATCGACTCGGTTTTCAGGAAGTCGCGAGGTCCCGGAGGCGGGGACAGCGCGGTTTCCAGAAAACCGAGTCGATCACGTCCCCGGCGCGCGGCGGGGCCTGGACCGGCGGGGCCCGACCGGCGGGGCCCGACCGGCGGGGCCGGGGCCTGGACCGGCGGAGGCCGCCCCGCGCGCGGCGTCAGCGGCCGAGGATCAGCAGTAGTGCGGTGGTCAGCAGACCCGCGCCGAGGACCACCGTGATCGGTCGGGGGCCGAGCACCGCGTGCCGACGGTCGGCCAACACCCGCGCCGGCACCAGGCCGACCAGGGGCCCGAGCAGCGTCACCACCAGCGCGAGCACCGGCAGTCCGACTGCCAGGTCGCCCCCGTAGCCGACACCGAGCGCGCGGGCGCCGGCGCCCAGCCCGTACGCCAGCACACCGCCTGCCACCCCGCAGAGCGCCAGCAGCGGGTTGACCGAGCCCGGCAGCTCGCCCGGCTGCCCGGCCCGGTCGAGCAGGTCACGGGCCTTGGCGAGCAGCAGCACGGGGTCGGTGGCCCCGACGCCGTTCGCCGGCGCGGGCGGGCCGCCGAGGCGGCGGGCACCGAGGCGCGAGCGGACCTGCTGCCACAGGTGGGCCACCTCGGCGTCGACCCGTTCCTGCTGTTCACGGGCGGCGACGAGCTCCTTCTCGGCGCTCCGGAGCTGCTCGGCCGCGTCGGCGACGGCCCGCTCGGCGGCAGCGCACTGCCGCTCGTGCCAGGTGTGCGCCTCGGCGCGCTGGTCGCGCACCCGCGCGCTGAGGTCGGCCAGCCGCCGTAGCTGCGCCGCGTACGTCTCACTGGTCACCGGTTCGTTCATCGCGCGGGTCCATAGGGGATGATCACCTGTCCGGTGCGGTGGACCGCCCGGTCGAAGAAGAGCCCTCGCCAGGGGCGGGGATACCAGTCCGGGCCGCCGGTGCCCGGGTAGAGCGAGGAGCCCAGCTCGCCGCCGTGCGCGTCCAGGGCCACCCAGGCGCCGATCTGGTCCGTACGGGCGGCCGGCCCACCGAGATCGGCGCGCATCCGGGCGACGCCCCGCCACCAGGCCAGCACGTGTGTCCGGCGTTCCGGCCCGTCGTGCATGATCCGGCGCAGCTGCTCCAGGCCGGTCCGCCGACCCGCGCGGGCGGCCAGCGCGCCCGCCGCCGCGTCGACCGCGAACAGCAGCAGATAGTGCGGGCTCCCCGGGCCGCTCAGCCCGTCGGCCGTCTCGGCCATCAGCTCGCCGACGGTCTCCTCGTCGTACCAGGCGGCGTCGTCGGCCAGGTCGTCGTAGAGGGCGCGGGCGATCGGGTCGGCGTCCGGGTCGAGGCAGGCGATGGAGAACCGGGCGGTGCCCGGCGGGTGCTGGCGGGCCAGCGACCGGGCCGCGGCGTCCAGCACCGCGCACGCCTCGTCGACGCGGGTGCCGAGCACCGCGAGGTTGCGGCCCGGGGCACGCGGCAGCCGTAGCGACGCCGAGCGGGACTGCACGTCGATGATCTCGCCGAGCAGTGCCACCGGGTTGCGCGGCGCGGTCCCGTCCGGGGGTACGGCGAGCGCCCGGAAGTCCGGGGCGTCCGCCAGCCGGGGGATCGCGTCGCCGTCGAAGAGCCTTGCGGGCGCCGCGTCGGGGGCCCGCATCCGCCACAGCCGGTGCTGCAACCCGCTCCAGGTCTCCCAGTCGCTGGCCGACGGGATGCGGGCGACCTCGTTGCCCTCCACCATGCCCGACTCGGCGTTGACCACGGCGTGCCAGCGCGGCAGCGACTGGGCCGCGTCGTTGCGCTCGGCGAGGATGCGCAACGCCTTGGGTAACGCGATGCGCAGGGTGAACTGGGCGACCAGCGCGGGGCGGCCCCACAACGCCTCGATGCCCCGCACGTCCTGCGAGGCGAGGACCAGGTGGATGCCCTGTGACCGGCCACGCCGGGCCAGGTCCTCCAGCAGGTCGGCCGCCTCCCGGGCGACCACGTCCCGGCCGGCCAGCAACATCTGGAACTCGTCCACCACCGCGACGATCCGGGGCCAGTGCCCGGTCGGGTCGACCGCCCGCAGCTCGGCCAGCTTGGTCACCTCGTGCTTCTTGGCCGCGTCGGCGCGTCGGCGCAACTCCTCGGCGAGGAAGCGCAGCAGCGCCAGCCCGAACTCCCGGTCGGTGTTGACGTTGATGCCGACCAGGCGCATGTGCGGCAACCAGCTGGGGTCGCGTCGGCCCTGCGCGAACCGCGCGAAGGAGACCCCCTCCTTGAAGTCCAGCAGGTAGAACTCCAGCTCGGCGGGGGAGTAGCGGGCCGCCAGGGCGCCGATCCACGCGAAGATCAGGTTGGTCTTGCCGGTGCCGGACGGCCCGCCGATCAGCGCGTGCGGCGGATAGTCGCCAAGCGTCAACCGCACCGGCCGGCCGTGCGGACCCTCCCCGATCGGGGCGGTCAGCCCGTCGGCGGAATCCTCCCGCCACATCGTCTCGGGCGGGGGCAGCAGGTCGGTGAAGGGGGTCGGCGGTGGGCCCGCGCTCACCCGGGCGGCGACGTCCCGGCAGGTCTCGGTGACCAGCGTCGCCGGTGGCGGTGGGTCCAGCCGGACCGGCAGCCCGGCCGAGCCGCCGATCCGCGCGCCGGACAGCCCGGCCACCACCCGGGTCACCGTCGGATCCTCCGGCAACGGCACACCGTGCACCACCAGGTGTACGCCGCAGGCCGCCCCGGCCCGCACCACCCGGTCCAGTTGCCCGCGCTCGTGCCGGTTCAGCTCCTCACCACCGAGCAGGACCGCCACCCGCCACGGTTCGGGTCGTCGGCCGGTCGCCGCCGCCAGTTCGCGCAGCGACGCGTACTCGCCGGCGAGGACCGTCTCGTTGATCCGGCGGATCTGCTCCACCAGGTCGTCCAGCAGCGGGCCCAGCCCGCCCGGACCGACGAAGGTGAGCAGCCCCGCCGTGCCCAACGGGGAGAAGCCGGCCAGGCCGCCACCGAGCTGGTCCGGGTCGTACCCGATCAGTCGTACCGCCCCGGGGTCGGCGCGGCCGGCGGCCCGCAGCAGCAACGCGGACACCACCGCGTCGCAGCCGGCGCGGTCGTCTCCGGAGAGGTGGACGTGCCCGGCGTCGAGCAGCGGTACCAGCGCGGGCACCGGGTCGACGCCGTCGATCCGGACCGTGCCCACCCGCAGCGCGCCGGGCGGCTCGGCCCGGCGGGCGGGTGTCGGCGCCCACCCCGCCCAGTCGGCCCCCGCGCAGCCGGGCGCCTCCTGGCGGGCCGCGTCGGCGGCCCGCCGGGCCAACTCGGCGATCCGGGTGGAGTAGCGGGCGTCGATCTCGGCGATGCGGTGGTCCCGTTGGGCGCCCACCCGCTCCGGTACGGCGGCGGCCGCCCGCTGGACCCGGGCCAGTCGTTCCCGCCCGGCGGTCAGGTCGGCCTGGGCGGCGGACAGGCGGGCACGGGTCGCGCCCAACGCCTCGGCGAGGGTGTCCCGGACCCGGTTGGCCAACTGACCGCGCCGGTCAGCCATCGGAACCCCGACGCGTCGGCGCGTCCCGCCAGGGGCTGCCCGAGCGTGGCGGCAGCCCAGCGGGGCGTGGTGGCGACCCATCCGAGCGCGGTGGCAGCCCACCGGAGCGCTGCGCACCTGCGGTGCCCGGTCTCGGCATCACGCCGCCGGCGCGGGGAACCGCGCCCGCCGGTCGCCCGGAGCCGCCCGGTTGCCCGGCCCGCGCCGGTTGCCCCGACCCGCCTCGTTGCCCCGACCCGCCCGGTTGTCCCGTGCCCGCCGGTCCGCTGGCGCCCGCCGGGACTCGCGCGCCGCCTGCGGGCAGGTCCCGGCCGAGCCGGGCGAGCAGCAGTCCGGTCGCCACCCCGGCGGTCACCGCGGAGTCGGCGGCGTGTGGCGGCTCCCCGGAGGCACGCGGCGGCGGCATCCGGCACACCCGGGTCAGCAGCGTCTCCAGCACCGGCGGCGGCAGCCCGGGCAGCAGGTCACGGACGCGTCCGTCCAACTCGCCGCGCAGCCGCCCGAGGTCGGTGGCGCGGGGTGGGTGCCCCAGCAGCTCACCAGCCAGCTCGCGCAGCAGCGGCGGCGCCAGCGCCGCCATGCCCAGCCCGACGTCGGCCGGGGCCCGCCGCAACTCCTTGCGGAGCCGGTCCCGGTCGCCGGAGCGGACACCACCGACCACTCGGCGCAGCAACTCGTGGGAGTCGTCCACCCGCTCGTCGGGTTCGTCGTCGGTGCCCTCGCGCCCGCCGGTCAGCTCGGCTACCCGCACCGCCCACCAGCGGCGCAGTCGTGCCTGCTCGGCCGGCTCCGGCGCGGCCGCGGTGGGCCCGGACGCCGGTGGCGTGTCGTGTCGGGGAGCGCGTTGCTCGGGGCGGGGTGCCGGGGCGCCGTCGGCGCCGAGCCCGATCGCCGTCAGGTAGGCCGACAGCTGTTCCTGTGCCACCCGCAGCGCGTAGCCGGCGCTTTCGGCGTGCTCGGTGGCGGCGGACAGTTCGGGCACCCCCATCGGGTTGGCCGACTCCTGTCGTACCCAGCGCAGGCGCTCCGCGGCCAGGCCGAACTTCTCCAGCGCCTGCCCGAGCAGGGCCACCGGGAACTCCTCGGTGGCGGCACGGACCTGCCCGCCGACATCCTCGATGATGGACACGGCGGCCTACAGGGTGGAGACGTAGAGCTGCGCCTGCTCCACCGCGACGAGTGTGGCGGCGAGACACTCCTCCAGCTCCTGGCTGGCCTGGGTCAGCGACGCCTGGGCCGCCTCCACCGTCTCGTGCCCGCTGCCCTCCAACGCCCCGGCCAGGGTCTGCTGCGCCTCGGACAGTTTCTCGCCGGCGGCCTGCACGGCTGTCTGCCCGTCCCCGATCTGTTGGAGGGCGACATCGATGGCAGCCTTCAGCTCGGCGACGCTCGCCACGGCGGAACCTCCTGGGGGCGGGGAGATCTCCATTAGAGCCTATCGGCGGTTCCGAAAGAACATCCGCCCTGTCGGTGTTCCTGCCTGCCTGTCCGGAAGGCCCTCGGAAGTGCCGGGAGTCCGATCTGTGGGAGTCCCGGTGCGAGAATTTCTCAGTTGCTGGTCGGGTTCTCGCGGAGCCAGCGCGGGCCGTACACCTCGGCGCCCAGCGCCGTCACCCGCCCGCGCAACTCCCGGTCGGCGGTGACCACCAGCCGACGACGCCGCGGCGCGGCCTCCACCAGCTCGACCACCGTGTCGTCGCCGGAGCCGGCGGCGGAGACCACCCGGACGCCCTCGGTGCCCGGCACGTCCCGCGCGGCCCCCTCGACCACCAGGACCACCTCCACCGGGGCGGTCAACCGGGCCGGCAACCCGACGCTCGCCACCGGGGCGAGCGAGTCGCGCAACCGGGCCGCGGCCCCGGCACGGTCACGCCACCACCCGTTCGGGCGCGAGCCCACCACGTTGGCGCCATCCACGATCAGCAGCGGGGTCTCATCCATCCCGTCAGCCTGCCACCAACGGCCGGCCCTGACCCGACGCCACTCCCGGAATGCCAGTCCTCCGCCACCTGCGGCGTTTGTCGGGGCGCGCGCCGGGTAGCCCCTGCCGACCGTGCCGAGCCCTACTGCGGAGGACAGACATGATGGGACCCGGTGACATCGGCTCCGACCCGTGGGACGAATTCCTGGCCAGGTACTTCGGCCGGGGCGAGGGAGGGCGCCGACCGCCGCACCGGGTCGACATCACCCGACTGATGACGGCCGACGCCCGGGAGATGCTGGCCGACGCGGCCCGGCGGGCCGCGCAACGGCAGAGCAGCGATCTGGACACCGACCACCTGCTCTGGGCGGCGCTGCAACGCGAACCACTGCGTGACCTGGTACGCCGCGCCGGCGCCGACCCGGACACCCTGCTCAACGCCCTCGGCGGAAAGGGCGACGGCGCGCCGCGTGGGGAGGTGCCGCCGAACCTGTCGTTGACCCCCGCCGCCAAGCGGGCGCTGCTCGACGCCCACCAGCTGTCGCGGGCGATGGGCGCCAACTACATCGGCCCCGAGCACATCCTGATGGCGCTGCCGCTCAACCCGGAGTCGCCGGCCGGGCGCATGCTGGCCGCCGGCCGGATCCAACCCGAGTCGTTGCAGGCCGCCAACGCCGAGCGCGGGCCGATGACCGGGCCGAAGCCGGACCGCGGCACCCCCACCCTGGACCAGTACGGGCAGGACCTCACCGACCTGGCGCGGATGGACCAGATCGATCCGGTGGTCGGACGCGCCGACGAGATCGAGCAGGCCATCGAGATCCTCTCCCGGCGTACCAAGAACAACCCGGTGCTGATCGGCGAGGCCGGCGTCGGCAAGACCGCCATCGTCGAGGGGCTGGCCGAACGGATCTGCGACGGCGACGTGCCGCAGACCCTGCTCGGCAAGCGGGTCGTCCAGCTCGATCTGGCCGGCCTGGTCGCCGGCACCCGCTACCGGGGCGACTTCGAGGAGCGGCTGAAGAAGGTGATCGACGAGATCCGGGCGCACCGGGACGAGCTGATCATCTTCATGGACGAGATCCACACCCTGGTCGGGGCCGGTGGCGCCGGCAGCGAGGGCGGGATGGACGCGTCCAACATGCTCAAGCCCGCCCTCGCCCGGGGCGAGCTGCGGGTGATCGGCGCGACGACGCTGGACGAGTACCGCAAGAGCATCGAGAAGGACGCCGCCCTGGCCCGGCGCTTCCAGCCGGTGCTGGTGCCCGAGCCCAGCGTCGACGACACCATCGCCATCCTGCGTGGGCTGCGCGACAGGTACGAGGCCCACCACCAGGTGCGCTTCTCCGACGAGGCGTTGGTCTCGGCCGCCGAGCTGTCCGACCGGTACGTCACCGACCGGTTCCTGCCGGACAAGGCGATCGACCTCATCGACCAGGCCGGCGCCCGGGTGCGGTTGCGGACCCGCACCCCCGCGTCCGACGTGCGGGAGCTGGAGCAGGAACTCGACGACGTACGCCGGGACAAGGAACAGGCCGTCACCGACGAGCAGTACGAGCGGGCCTCCGCGCTGCGTGACCGGATCGCCGAGCTGGAGGAGAACATCCGACGCGCGAACGGCGAGGACGGCTCGTCCGGCTCCCACGTGCCCGAGGTGGGCCCCAAGGAGATCGCCGAGGTGGTCTCCCGGGCCACCGGCATCCCGGTCAGCCAGCTGACCGAGGAGGAACGGGACCGGCTGCTGCGCCTGGAGGGTCACCTGCACCAGAAGGTGGTCGGTCAGGACGACGCGGTGACCGCGGTCGCCGAGGCCGTCCGTCGCTCCCGGGCCGGGTTGGCCGACCCGGAACGGCCGATGGGCAGCTTCCTGTTCCTCGGCCCGACCGGTGTCGGCAAGACCGAGTTGGCGCGGGCCCTGGCCGAGGCGTTGTTCGGCGAGGCGGACCGGATGGTCCGGGTGGACATGAGCGAGTTCCAGGAGCGGCACACGGTCAGCCGGCTGGTCGGCGCGCCGCCCGGATACGTCGGCTACGAGGAGGCCGGTCAGCTCACCGAGGCGGTGCGTCGCCGCCCGTACGCGGTGGTGCTGCTCGACGAGATCGAGAAGGCCCACCCGGACGTGTTCAACATCCTGCTCCAGGTGCTCGACGACGGGCGGCTCACCGACAGCCAGGGCCGCACGGTGAACTTCAAGAACACCGTACTGATCATGACGAGCAACCTCGGCTCCGAGCTGATCACCGGCGCGCAGCGCTCGGTCGGCTTCGGCAGCGGGGACGTGGGCAGCGAGCAGGAGAGCAACGAGCTGCGGGAGCGGCTCATGCGCCGCCTGCAGGAGAACTTCCGCCCGGAGTTCCTCAACCGCATCGACGAGGTCATCATCTTCCGCCGGCTGGAGGCCGAGCAGTTGCGCGACATCACCGCGCTGCTGCTGGAGGAGACCCGCCGCCGCATGCACGCCCAGGACCTCCAGGTGGAGTTCACCACCGCCGGCATCGACTGGCTCGCCGAGCACGGCTACCAGCCGGAGTTCGGCGCCCGCCCGCTGCGCCGGGTGATCCAGCGGGAGGTGGACAACCACCTGTCCCGGATGCTGCTGGAGTCGGCGATCTCGCCGGGGCAGAAGGTCACGGTGGACGTCCGCGACGGCGCGCTCACCTTCGACGTGACCGCGGGCGAGCGGGGGTACACCGCCGCCACGACCACCCACCCGCGATGAGCGGGTCGGCGCGCAGGGACGAACACGAGGACCCGCACGAGCGCGCGGAGCCGGCGAAGACCCGGGATGAGGACGACCATCCCGACCCGATCCTGGCGCCGCCCACCGCCAATCCCCGCCGGACGCGGGTGCCCGCGGAGGGCCTGCATCCGAAGACCGACCAGGACGACCCGGAGACGTCCGGGCCACCGCCCGGAGAGGAGACCTGATGGTACGCGAAGCGCGGCTCGACCCCGAGGTGGAAGTGCTCTGGGAGGACTTCCACGCCGAGGTCAACGTCCCGTCGGAGCAGCTGCGCACCTGGCTGCTGACCCGGGGTTCGGGGGAGGAGTCGTTCAGCCCGAACCCGAACCTCGACCTGCCCCAGCCGGGCCGGGAGATCCTCAAGGTCCTCAACAAGCGCAAGGTGGACCTCACCCCGGAGGACATCGAGGTGATGCGGGAGGCGGTCGAGCGGATCCGCGAGCTGATGGACGCCAAGCCGCCGCGCGGCAACGCCGACGACACCTGGCGGCACTCCCTGCTGGACCTGGGTCACGACCCGCTCGTCGAACTCTGAGCGAACGCACGACGGTGCCGTCCCCGGGCAGGGACGGCACCGTTCGACGTCCTACTGGCCCTGGTCGGACTCCAGGCTGCCGATGGTCAGGCCGGTCGCGTCGGCGGCCGCGTCCCGGTCGGCGCGGGTCTGGTTCTCCCGGGTCAGCAGGTTGGCGTACTCGGTGACGTCGGCCGGGTCGGGCACCGCCGGTAGGCGGCGCAGGAACGCCTCCACCTCGCGGGTGGCGGCGGTGTGTGCGGCAGCCGCCTGGCGCAGCAGTTCGCGGTCGTCGGCGGGCGGGTAGAGGTCGGTCATGTCCGCCAGATACCCGGCCCACGGCGGTTCGCACCGCCAACGGCCGGGAATACCCGCCGCTCAACCCGGTCGGACCCCGGTGGGTTGCCGGACGCCGAACCCCGGGTTGCGGGGCAGCCAGGCCAGGTACGCCGGATGTGGCGCCAACGAGTCGACGTACGCCGCCTTGGCCGTCTCCAGCACCAACTGCGCGCCCTGGGCGGCGGGGGAGTCCGGATGCCAGCCGAGCAGGAGCCGCCACCGCAGCGGCGTCCCGGCGACCTGACGGGTGACCAGACCGCTCACCGGGCGGAACGTCGCCTGGCACAGGGCCACCGCCACGCCGGCTTCCACCAGGTCGACACAGCCGCGGATGTCGGTCTCGTACACCTTGCGGGGGGTGAAGCCGGCGCGGGCGCAGGCGGCGGCGAAGCAGTCGCCGAAGCAGCCGTCGCCGGGCGCGGCCACCCACTGCTCGTGGCGCAAATCCGCCAGGCGCACCTCGTCGCGCCCGGCGAGTGGGTGGGTCGCCGGCAGCAGCACCAGCACCGGGTCGACGGCCACCTCCTGCCAGCTCAACCCGAACCCGGCCGACGGGCTGGCGTCGCCGCACACCCCGGCCAGCGCGAAGTCCAGTCGACCGCCGGCCACCAACTGCGCCAACTCGTCCACCGACCAGGACGCGTACGTGGTGATCTGGGCGGGCGGCTGCTCGGCCGCCAACCGGTGCACCAGCCGACCCAGGATCGGGCTGTTCACCCCGCCGAACCGGTAGCACGGCGGGGTGTCGCCCGCCCCGGCCAGCCGGGCGGCCTCGTCCTGCAGCCCCTTCATCGCCGGCAGCAGCACCCGGGCGCGGGCCAGCACCAGCTCACCGAGCGCGGTGGGCCGGGCACCGCGCCGGTCCCGGTCGAACAGCGGGCCGCCCAGCGTCCGCTCGATGCGTTGGAGCTGGGCGGTGAGCGCCGGCTGGGCCAGGCCGAGCGCCGACGCCGCCTTCGTCACACTTCCCGTCTCCGCGATCGCGCAGACCACCCGCAGGTGACGCAGCTCCAGGTTCATAGGGTGACGGTAGGACTACGCGTCTGTTGGCGGAATAGCCCGAGTGGATCGGTGATAATGAATGCACTGCCGGCTGTCGCCGGTCACGGACCGGGCGGCGGCTCCGGCAGGTCCGCCAGGTACGTCGGCCGCCGCGTCACCGCGTCGAGGACCTTGTCCACCACCCCGACCGCCGGCTCCACGATCCGGTTCCACGGAGGAGTGCCCGGCGTGCCCGGGTGCGGCCGGGTCGGCGCGGCCTCCTCGGCGATCTCCAGCCGGTTGCCGAGCCGGATCAGCTCCTCCTCGGTCGCGACCGCGCGCAGCTCGGTGACCAGCCCGCCCACCCCGTCGACATGTCGGCGGACCCGCTCGGTGACGTCGGTCAGCGCCTCGTCACTGAGGCCCTTCAGGGCGCTCAGCAGGGCCGCGTCGGCGCTGATCTCCGCGTCCACCCGTTCGGTGGCCGTCGGCAGCGCCGCGCGTACCGCCGGCAGCAGGTACTGCTCCTCGGCGGACAGGTGCCGCGACAGCGCTGCGGTGAGCACCGCCAGCCCCTCCTGCGGCGTGGCGTCCGGGCCGGAGAGCTGGTCCAGCAGCGCCAGCAGTTGCCGGTGCTCCCGGTCCACGATGTCGGCGACGCTGCGGCCGGCGGGCCGGTAGCCCTCCTCGGGGGCGGGCGCGGGCGGCAGCGGCGGCAGGGGAACTGTGGACATGGTGCCCTCCTCAGACTGGCGGGCGGAAGCTCCGGCAGGGACGTACGGTCGTGGGCGGCGGTACCCGAACGCGGCCACGGCGAAACCGACCCGTCGATGCGTCCACCCGCGCCTGCCTGTCGACCAGCCCGGGCTGGTATGAAGAGGCGATGACGAGCGATGCGGCCTCCGCCCGAACCGACCCCACCGCAGAGGTCGTGGACCTCTGCCGCGACCTGCTGCGCATCGACACCACCAACACGGGCGACAACGACACGAGCGTCGGCGAGCGCCGCGCGGCCGAGTACGTGGCGGAGAAGCTCGCCGAGGTGGGCGTGGAGTCCGTCCTGCACGAGTCCGCGCCGGGCCGGGCGAACGTGGTGGCCCGCATCCCGGGCACCGACCCGAGCCGGGGCGCCCTGCTGGTGCACGGCCACCTGGACGTGGTGCCCGCCGACGCCGACGAGTGGTCGGTGGGCCCGTTCTCCGGCGAACTGCGCGACGGCTACCTCTGGGGCCGGGGCGCGATCGACATGAAGGACTTCGACGCGATGGTGCTCGCCGTGGTGCGGCACTGGCAGCGCACCGGCGTACGACCCCCGCGCGACATCGTGCTCGCGTACACCGCCGACGAGGAGGCGGGCAGCGACTACGGCGCGCGCTTCCTGGTGGACAACCACCGTGGTCTCTTCGACGGCTGCACCGAGGCGATCGGTGAGGTCGGCGGCTTCTCCTACTCGGTCAACGACAACCAGCGGCTCTACCTCATCGAGACCGCCGAGAAGGGCATCGACTGGCTGCGGTTGCACGCCAAGGGCCGCCCCGGGCACGGCTCGATGATGCACGACGACAACGCCGTCACCGCGCTCGCCGAGGCGGTCGCCCGGATCGGCCGGCACCGCTTCCCGGTGGTGGTCACCGACACCGTGCGGGCCTTCCTGACCGAGGTCTCCGACCTGCTCGGCATCGAACTGGACCCGGACGACCCGGAGACGGCCATCGCCAAGCTCGGCCCCATCGCCAACATCATCGGCGCGACCATCCGCAACACCGCCAACCCGACCCGGTTGAGCGCCGGCTACAAGGACAACGTCATCCCCGGCCGGGCCACCGCCACCATCGACTGCCGCAGCCTGCCCGGCCAGTCCGAGCTGCTGGAGCGGCAGCTGCGCGAGCTGGTCGGCCCGGACATCGCGATCGAGTACGTCCAGCGGCAGCCGGCGCTGGAGACCACCTTCGACGGTGACCTGGTCGAGGCCATGTCGGCGGCCCTGCGCGCGGAGGACCCGGGGGCGCGGCCCGTTCCGTACATGCTCTCCGGGGGCACCGACGCCAAGGCGTTCTCGCAGCTCGGCATCCGCTGCTTCGGGTTCGCCCCGCTGCGGCTGCCCGCCGACCTGAACTTCTCGGCGTTGTTCCACGGCATCGACGAGCGCGTTCCGGTGGACGGACTACAGTTCGGCGTGCGGGTTCTCGACCGGTTCCTCCGCACCTGCTAGCCGTGTCCGGCCGTGGCCGTCGGCGCGCAACCTCCCCATCGTGAAGGGACTGCCCCACATGACCGACCAGCATGGTGAGCTGGACGCTGCTCTCGAGCGGGTGATCGAAGCGGCCCGCCACCACCTGGCTGCCGTACGCGCCGCCCAGGGCCGCGTCGACGACGACGACGTCTGGCAGGCGTACGTGGCGTTGAACAACGCCTCCTTCGCGTACGACGAGCGGCTGCTCGACGCCTTCGGCGAGGTGACGCCGTGGGATGTCGACTCGATCGACCCGGACGAGGCCGACGAGCGTTTCGGCGGCGGCGAGGGAGCCGAGGCCAGCGACCCGCACCCCCGGGTGATCTCGGTGCGTCAGCGTCGTGACTACCGGGTGCCGAGCGTGTCCGCGTTGCTGCGGGTGGCCGAGGCGGCCCGCCGCGAGGGCACCCCGGAGGACGACGAGCCGGCGCCGGTGGAGGGCGTCGGTGAGGCGGTGCTGGAGCTGCTGCAGAGCGGTGACGGCTCGCTCGGCGCGTTGGACGTCCCCGAGTTGGAACCACTCGACGGGGTGGTCATGGTCAGCGAGGTCGGCACCCCTGTCGACCTGGAGTCGTTCGACGACGACGACGCGGTCGGCCCGTTCCAGCCGGCGGCCGACGACCGGCTGGTCGGCCGGCTCGACGAGCACCCGTTCCTGGAGCTCGACGACGACCACGACCACGCCGGGCACCAGCACTAGGCCCAGGCCGGGTGCCGCCCGGGGCCGACTCCGGCCCCGGGCGGCGTCACCCGCGCGTCAGTACGACAGACCCGGCTGCGGCTGGTTGACCCGTCGACGGCGCAGCACCACCTGGCGCGTGCCGTCCCGGTACAACCGCACCCGGGCCAACTCCCATCCGGAGAACTCCGCCTGGATCGCCAACTGCGCCGCGGCGGTCAACCGGTCGACGTTCGGCGGCAGCCGCAGTGGCGCGTACTCGTAGTCCATGCCCTCCATGCTGCCCAGCCCAGCACCCGTTCGCCACCCCCTCCAGGGTGACCAACAACGCCCCCGCCCCGCCGCGCCCCCCGTGCCCCTCGTGCCCCCCGTGCCCCCCGTGCCCCCGTCGCCCCCCGCGCTTCGGTCGCCGACATGAGTGGAACGCCCCCTATGTCGCCACAGCAAGTGCAAGATCGCGCAAGAGGGCCGGCCTCCACCCCGTCGATCATGGAGTTGTGGTGCCTGGTTTGGGCGCATTACGGTGGATTTGTTGCCCACCACAACTCCATGATCGACGAGGCGGTGCGGCTGGGCAGGGCGTCAGTCGGTGGGGACGTTCGCCGTCAGCAGGGCGGTGAGGGCCGGCGCGGCCAGCGCGACCGCCCGGGTGCTGCCCGGGTCGACCGCGAGCCCCCAGGATGGGTCCGGCCAGTCCTCGAACAGTTCGGCACAGGGCAGCGCGACGAATGGCACCCCCTCCCCGGCGAACGCGGTGAGCGCACCGGGCGAGGTGAAGACCGGCAGCAGCGGCGCGCCGGTCGCGTCGCCGACCACCGCCCACGGGAAGGCGGCATCGGGCACCGGTTCCCCGGAGAGGGGGACGCACACCGGGGCGCCGGCCAACGCTGCCAGGTAGCCGGGCAGGTCACGCCTGTCGACGGCCGCGGCGAGCACCGCCACCACCGCAGGCTCCGCCACCACCGCAGGCTCCGCCACCACCGCAGGCTCCGCCACCTCGGCAGGCGCCCGTCCAGGCCGCACAGCCGATGGCACCGCCGGTCCAGGTCGGGGAGTCGGCGCCGCCGGTCCAGGTCGGGGAATCGATGCCGCCGGTCCAGGTCGGGGAATCGGTGCCGCCGGTGCGGGTCGGGCAGCCGGTGGTTCAGGTCGGGCACTCGGCGCGGCCGGTTCAGGTCGGGCGGCGGGTGGCACCGCCCGGCAGGAGAGCGCGCCGGGCTCGTCGGTCAACACCTCGGCGGCGGTACGGGTCACGAACGCGCTGAGCCGCTCCACCTGCTCCGGGGTGCGCGGTGCCTCGTACCACCAGCCCTCGTCGCCGGTCGGACGGTGCCAGCCGAGCGCGGCCAGGCGTGCCTCGTCGTGGCCGGGGCAGACCACCCGCACCACCTGGCGGCGCACCAGCAGCCGGATCCCGCGCGGGCCGGCGGTGAGCTCCAGGTCGGTGTCCCGGTCGCAGCGGGCGACGGTGTCCCGCAGCCGAGCGGTGATCTCCGGCCAGGTCGGCGACGGCGACGTCACGCCGGTGCGCCCGGCAGGCGGTCGTCCAGCCTCCCGAGCCGGGCCACGGTCTCCTCCAGCCGGCCCAGCGCCGAGAAGTCGCCCGGCGTGCCGAACAGGTCGCCGAGCCCCGCGCCGAGCGCGACGTCCAACCCCTCGGTGTGCTCGTCGACGTGGCCGGAGGCGACCTCGCGAGCCCGCCGGTACGCGTCGAGCACCAACTCGGCCACCCCCTCGGTGCCGGTGCGCAGGGCGGCGGGCGCGAGGGTGAGGCCGGTCAGCGCGCCGGTGGCGTCGACGGTCGCCGAGACCAGCCCGCTCTCGTCGGTCGCGGTGCCGGACAACTCGGCCAGGTCGTCGCGGAGGCCCGCGAACCGGCGCTCGATGTCGGCGATCCGCCCGGCGAGCGCGTCGAACGCCGACGTCGGGTCCGTCATGAGATTCCTCCCCGTGGATCGTGCGACCGGGTGGTGCCCGGCGGCCGGGAGATCGTATCGTCGGTGCGCTCGACTCATGGGGGGAGGAACGGCATGCCACCGGATATCGATGTCGACGTGCAGGCGGTCCGTCGACTGGAGACAGCCGCCAAGCAGGTCGCCAGCTCGCTCGCCGCGCTGGAGGGGCAGATCGTGTCGGCCGGCGACGTACCGTCGGACGCCTTCGGTCACCTGCCGTTCGCCAGCGACATGCTCCGCGACAAGTACGCCGAGCAGGTCACCGGCGGCAAGGAGCTGTTCGCTGCCGCGAACGCCGCGTTCGGCCGGGTCGCCACGGCGTTGGCCGACACGGCCGAGGCGTACGAGAACAACGAACGGGACCTCGACGCCGGGTTCAAGGCCATCCAGTCGGGGTTGCCCGGATGAGCGGGCCGGCCGGCAGCGCCGTCCAACTGTGGAACGGCCTGGACAGCGCGCTCTCCGGGGTGGAGGACGCCGTCAACAGCGTCTGCCGGACCCTGGCCTGGCCACTCATCCAGCTCGTCGACATGGTGGACGGCGAGCCCGCCGTGCTCCGCGCGAAGGCCGCCGAGTGGGACGCGCTGGCCGCGCAGGTGCGTGACCTGGCGCAGGGGCACCGCGGCGTCCGCGAGTCCGCGCAGGCCGGGTGGCGTTCACCCTCCGGGGTGGCGTACGGGCAGCGGCTGGCCGAGGTCGAACAGCAGATGCTCGACGTGGCCGAGCAGTTCGCCGCGACCGCCGAGTATCTGCGGGGTGTCGCTGACGGCCTGCAGACCGTGCACGACGTGCTCGTCGACCTCTGCGTCGAATTCGTGAACTTCCTGCTGGTCACGCTGGTGACGGCGTTGCTGATGGCACCGTTCACCGCCGGGGCGTCCTGGGTGGCCGGCATGGGCGTCGCCGTGACCAGGGGCCTGATCGTGCTCACCCGGATGTTGAAGGTCATCCGGCCGCTGGCGACGCATCTGCAGAAGGTCATCCGCCTGCTCCAGCGGGTCATGCTGTATCTGCGCAAGCTGCGTACGCACCTCGACAAGCTTGTGGCGATGCAGAAGAAGCTGCGCACCGGCCAGAAGTACGCCGACAAGCGGCACGCCGCCGGCAAGGCCGACAAGTGGTTCCACAAGGTTCTCGACCCCTCGAAGGGCACCTACAAGCTGGGCAAGTCCGGTTCCCCGTTCGACATGGGCGCCCTGGACCGGGCCGCCGCGCTGCGGGCCCATGGCGTCGCCGACGGCGCCCGGGTGATCGCCCGGGACTGGGCGACGAACCTGCCGTGGAATGTGCCGAACTCGGTAGTGCACGGCGTCACCTGGGGGACCGTCGCGTTGACCAGCGGGCTCTCCGTTCCCGGCAGCGACCAGGTCGACAAGGCGGTGCAGGGCGGGGCGGACTGGATCGACCAGAATGTCTTCGGGCAACCGCCGGCGGGTCAGCCGGCGGGCCGTTAGGGAGGAACGCGAGATGGCAGGCGAGCGAGGCCGGCTCGGTCGGTTCACCGACGCGGTGCTCGGCGGCGCGCGGGCCGCCCGGGACAAGGCCCGTGAGCTGCGCGACGAACTCCGCACCAGCGACGAACCCGAACGTGCTCTCGTCGCGCCACTGCTGCCCGGGCAGGAGCTGCGCTATGTGGGGCTCGGCCCGGTCCGCGTCCCGCAGACCCACAAGGCCGGTCGGCAGCTCTCCGATGTGATGGCCGACGAGTTTGTCGACTCGCTCGACCCGAAGGTGCTGTTCGGGTTGCTCAACATCGTCAACCCGGTGGTCTGGGTGGACGCGGTGCTGACGCCGGTGCGGCTGGCCGCGGGCGTGCTGCTGCTGCCCGGCAAGGCCGGCGCCCTCGCCGCCGGTGTGCCGGAGGCGGCCGAACCGGAGCCGGCCCCACCACAGCAGCGGGTGCAGCGGGATCCCATCCCGCTCACCGAGGAGCAGGAGGCGTTCCGCGCCTTGTTCCGGCTCAGCCTGTACCGCCCGCTGGCCGAGCAGCTCGCCGAGATCGCCTACCGTCGCCGGTTCGTCTTCAGCGGCGACCTCGCCACCCTCGCCGGCAGCCTGCTGCTCTTCCTGGAGCGTTACAACGGCACCCCGCTGGCGGTGACCGACACCCACCTGCACCTGCTGCGGATGGGCCCCCGCCCGGACGCCGACCGGCCCGACCGGCGGCAACCGCGGGTGTTGTGGAGTGTGCGACGCGACCGGGTGGCCCGGGTCGACTCGGAGCGTGGCGCGACCGGGCTCGTGCAGCTGACGTCCACGATCGTCTTCGACGACGGCTCGTGGATCCGGCTCACCCAGCCTGCGCTCCGCGACGACCAGTCGCGCTTCCTGACCGCGATCCACGACCTCCCTGGGCAGCGCCCGCAGCCGTGACCGGCGCGCGGGGCCGGCCGTGACCCGGCCGGCCGGTCAGCCGTCGCGTTCGGGGTAGCCGACCGGCACCGCGGAGACGTCGTCCAGCGCGGTGGTGATCTCCTCGGGAAGGGTGATCCGTTCCACCTGGAGCGCGCCGAGCAACTGACCCACCGTGCGGGCGCCGAGGATCGGCGCGGTCACGCCCGGCCGGTCCCGAATCCACGCCAAGGCCACCTCCAGCGGCGACACCCCCAGGCCGCCGGCCGCGGTCGCCACCGCCTCCACGATGCTGGAGCAGCGCGGCTCCAGGTACGTGGCGACGAACCGCTCGAAGTGCGGCGACGCGGCCCGGGAGTCGGCCGGACGGCCGTGCCGGTACTTGCCGGTGAGCACGCCCCGACCCAGCGGCGACCAGGGCAGCACGCCGAGGCCGAGCGCGTCGCACGCGGGCAGCACCTCCCGCTCCACGCCCCGCTCCAGCAGCGAGTACTCCACCTGGGACGCGACCACGGGCGCCCGCCCCGGCCAGGCGGTCTGCCAGGCGGCGGCCCGCGCGGTCTGCCAGCCGGAGAAGTTCGACACCCCGACGTAGCGGACCTTGCCGCTGGCCACCGCGTGGTCCAGGGCGGCCAGGGTCTCCTCCAGCGGGGTGTCCGGGTCGTACCCGTGCACCTGGAACAGGTCGACATGATCGGTGCCGAGCCGGCGCAGCGACGCGTCCAACGTCCGCAGCAGGTGCCCCCGGGAGCCGTCCCGGCGTCGGCCACTGCCGGGGCGCAACCCGGCCTTGGTGGCGATCAGCAGATCCTCGCGGGGAACGAGAGAGCCCAGCAGCGAGCCGATCACCGACTCGGCGTCGCCGTCGCCGTACACGTCGGCGGTGTCGATCAGGTTGCCGCCCGCGTCCAGGTAACTCTTCAGCTGAGCGGCCGCATCATCGGCGTCGGTGTCCCGGCCCCAGGTCATGGTGCCGAGCGCGAGCCGGGAAACCGCCAGCCCGCTTCGGCCGAGCGGTCGCTGTTGCATGGGTGAACCTTATTTCGAACCTGCCGCCACGGATATCCTCGCTCCCGTATCTCTGCCGGTTCTGCCGGTTCCGCCGCCCAGAGCTGCCCCGATGGAGGGGGGACCAAAGGTGTCGAGCCGGTGATCGAGTCCGTTATCGGCATTGCGTAACCTGGGGCGACCTGTGCCACGGATGGGGGAGGACCAGTGCGACTCGGGCTCAGTCTTGGATACCAGACGGCGTGGAGCACACCGGCCGACCACCTGGCGCTGGCTCAGGAGGCGGACCGGCTGGGCTATTCGGTGGTGTGGGCGGCGGAGGCGTACGGCTCCGACTCGCCCAGCATGCTCGCCTGGATGGCCGGGCAGACCGAACGGATCGACGTCGGCGCCGCGGTGATGCAGATTCCCGCCCGTACGCCGGCGGCCACCGCCATGACCGCCGCCACGATCGACGCGCTCTCCGGCGGCCGGTTCCGGCTCGGCCTGGGCGTCTCCGGCCCGCAGGTGTCCGAGGGCTGGCACGGCGTGCGCTTCGCCAAGCCGCTCGGCCGGACCCGCGAGTTCGTCGACATCGTCAAGCTGGCCATCGCCCGCAAGGAGGTGGCGTACGACGGCGAGCACTACACGCTGCCGCTGCCGGACGGCCCGGGCAAGGCCCTGCGGCTGGGCTTCCACCCACCCCGGGAGCACATACCGATCTACCTGGCCGCGGTCGGCCCGAAGAACCTGGAGCTGGCCGGCGAGATCGCCGACGGCTGGCTGGCCGTGTTCTACGCCCCGGAGTTCGCCGAGGAGCAGCTCGCCTCGGTGCGCGCCGGGCGGGCGAAGGTCGGCAAGGAGCTGACCGGGTTCGACGTTGTGCCGTCGGTGCCCGTGGTGATCGGCGACGACGTGGCCTCCTGCGCCGAACTCGTCCGCTGGTACGCCGCGCTCTACGTGGGCGGCATGGGCAGTCGGCAGCAGAACTTCTACAACCAGCTCGCCACTCGGATGGGCTACGGCGACGCCGCCCGCGAGGTGCAGGACCTGTACCTGGCCAAGCGGCAGCGCGACGCCGCCGCCGCCGTACCCATGGAGTTCATCGACCGCACCTCGCTGCTCGGTCCGAAGGAGCGTGTCGCCGAGCGGATGCGGGAGTACGCCGCTGCCGGCGTCACCACGCTGTCGGTGACCCTCTTCGTGGCCGACCGGGACAGCGGTGTGCAGACCCTGCGTACCGTCGCCGAGGCTCTCGATCTTTCGGGAGTCGGCGAGTGACCTGGGTCGAGGCCATCGTCCTGGGCATCGTCCAGGGACTGACCGAGTTTCTTCCGGTCAGCTCGTCGGGGCATCTGCGGATCACCTCGGCGATCTTCTTCGACCGCGACGCCGGCGCGTCGTTCACCGCGGTCACCCAGCTCGGCACCGAAGCGGCCGTGTTGATCTACTTCGCCAAGGACATCTGGCGGATCACCCGAACCTGGCTGGTGGGCATCCGGGACACGTCGGTCCGCTCCAGCCTCGACTACCGGATGGGCTGGTACGTGATCGTCGGCTCGATCCCGATCGGGCTGTTCGGTTTCGTGTTCAAGGACCAGATCAAGACGGCCGGGCGCAACCTGTGGGTGGTGGCGACCACGCTCATCGTGTTCGCGTTCGTGTTGGCGTTCGCCGAGTACTGGGGGCGGCAGACCCGCACTCTGGAGAACTTCCGGATGAAGGACGGCATCGTGATGGGCTTCGCCCAGGCGATGGCGCTGGTCCCCGGGGTGTCCCGCTCCGGCGGCACGCTCACCGCCGGCCTGCTGCTTAACCTGACCCGGGAGGCGGCGGCACGGTACTCGTTCCTGCTGGCCATCCCGGCGGTGGTGATGTCCGGCGTGTTCAGCCTCGGGGACGTCTTCGAACCGTCCGCTCCGGGCACCTCCGTGCCCACCGTGGCCCAGACGATCGTGGCCACCCTCATCGCGTTCGGCATCGGCTACGCGGCCATCGCCTGGCTGCTGCGCTACGTCGCCCACCACACCCTGTACGTCTTCGTGCTGTACCGGGTCGCGCTGGGCACCCTGGTCCTGGCCCTGCTGCTGACCGGCACGATCGACGCCACCTGACCGATCTGCCGACGGCCCCCGGCACCGCCCGAAGGCGGAGCCGGGGGCCGCGGTCGTCATCTCGCCGCCCGCGACGGCCCGGCACGGGGACCAGGTCATAGGGTGGTCCCGTGGCGACCCTTCTGCTTCTGCGACACGGCCGAACCACGGCGAATGCCGATGGCGGCCTCGCCGGCCGCCAGCCGGTCGAGTTGGACGACACCGGCCGCACCCAGGCCACCGCGGTCGGCGAGCGGCTGCGGGCGGTGCCGTTGGCCGCCGTGGTGACCAGCCCGCTCATCCGGTGCCGGCAGACCCTGGAGTTGGCGCTCCCGCAGGCGACCCCGGTGGTCGAGGACGGGCTGATCGAGTGCGACTACGGCAGCTGGGAGGGGCAGCCGCTGAAGAAGCTCGCCAAGGAGCCGCTCTGGCCGGTCGTCCAGCAGCACCCCAGCGCGGCGGTCTTCCCGGGTGGGGAGGCGATGGCGGCGATGGCGGCGCGTGCCGTGGCGGCGGTGCGCTCCTGGGACGCCCGGGTCAGCGCCGAACACGGGCCGGAGGCGGTCTGGCTGGCGTGCAGCCACGGCGACGTGATCAAGGCCATCGTGGCGGACGCGCTCGGCGTACACCTGGATGCCTTTCAGCGGATCGTGGCCGACCCGGCGTCGGTGACGGCGATCCGGTTCACGCCGCTGCGTCCGTTTCTGGTGCGGCTCAACGACACCGGCGGCGACCTGGCGGCGCTGGTGCCGCCGCCGGCCAAGCGGCGTCGGCGCGCGAACCGCGTGGCCGACTCGGACGCGGCCGTCGGCGGCGGGGCGGGCGGGTCGCGGTGAGGCGCGTCACGACAATGCCCCCGGCCGGGGCGTCAGCGCACGCCGGAAAGGCCGCCACGCCCGGGTGTTGTCCCTGGTACGCCGGGCGCGCCGTCGCCGCGGCGATTCGCGTCGGTGGGGTGCGCGGGGCCAAGGCGGGCCGGATAGGGTCGTGGGTATGACCCACCAGGTGCACGCCTTCGAACCGCCGGAGCGGTTCGTCGCCGGGACTGTCGGGCCGCCGGGGGAGCGCACGTTCTTCCTGCAGGCCCGCGGCGGCGGCAGGCTGGTCAGCGTCGCGCTGGAGAAGGTCCAGGTGTCCCTGCTCGCCGAGAAGCTGGAGGAGCTGCTCACCGAGGCGCAGCGTCGCTTCGGGGTGGACCTGCCCGAGCTGGCGCCGGTGATCGGCGACAACGAGCCACTGGACACTCCGGTCGACGAGGAGTTCCGGGTCGGGACCCTCGGGCTGGCCTTCGACGTGGACACCGCGACCGTGGTGATCGAGGCGATCGCCGCGGGCGAGGTGGAGCCCGAGGTCGAGCTCGGCGACGAGGACGAGGACGACGAGGACGACGACGAGGACGAGGAGCCGGACGAGGACCTGGATCGACTCCGGGTCCGGCTCACCCCGCAGGCGACCCGCCAGTTCATCGAGCGGGCCCGGCGAGTGGTCAACGCGGGCCGGCCACCGTGCCCGCTCTGCGGCCAGCCGTTGGACCCCGCCGGGCACCTCTGCCCGCGGCACAACGGTTATCACCGGTGACCTCGTCCGGCCTCCAGCCTCGCCAGGACGGCGACGCCGCGCTGCGGCTGCTGCGTGACGGCGTCCTCGACCTGGAGGGTCGGCTGGTCGACGCGTCGAACACGACGCTGCGCGGCGTCCTCACCCTGGACGGGGTGACCGCCCGCTGCGTCTACAAACCGGTCCGTGGCGAGCGCCCACTCTGGGACTTCCCCGACGGCACCCTGGCCGGTCGGGAGGTCTCGGCGTACCTGGTCTCCCACGCCACCGGGTGGGGCCTCGTGCCGCCCACCGTGCTGCGCGACGGCCCGTTCGGCCCCGGCTCCTGCCAGCTGTGGATCGACGAGCCGGAGGACGCCGAACCGCTCGTCGGTTTCCTGCCCGCCGGGGAGCTGCCGCCGCGCTGGATCCCGATCGCCGCGGCCCGCGACGACGACGGCGCCGCGTACGCCCTCGCCCACGCCGACGACCCACGGCTGGCCCGGCTCGCGGTGCTCGACGCGGTGCTCAACAACGCCGACCGCAAGGGCGGTCACGTGCTCGTCGGTGCCGACGACCGGATCTATGGCGTGGACCACGGGGTGAGCTTCCACGTGGAGGACAAGCTGCGGACGGTGCTGTGGGGTTGGGCCGGTAAGCGGTTGCCTCCGGACGCCGTGGAGATGCTCGACGCGCTGGCCGGGCAGGTCGCCGGGGCGCTCGGCGCGGAGCTGGCCGACCATCTGACGATCAGCGAGGTGGCCGAGGTGGCCGCCCGGGTCGACCGGCTGCGCGAGACCGGCTGCTTCCCCCAGCCCCCGGAGGACTGGCCGGCGATGCCCTGGCCACCCATGTGAGCCGCTGTCATTTTGATCACCCGTGGGGTGCTCCGGCGGCGTCGCCTGGCTGGCTAGGCTGATCCCATGGAGTCTTGGGCGGGACACGAGGTGCCACGGCTGCCGGGCAGGGGCGAGCCGCTGGCGTTGTACGACTCGGCGCGGCAGGGTGTCCACCCGAGTGAGCCGGCCGACGCGGGCAGCATGTACGTCTGCGGCATCACGCCGTACGACGCCACCCACCTCGGCCACGCCGCCACCATGATCACGTTCGACCTGGTGCAGCGGATGTGGCGCGACGCCGGCCGCCCGGTGCGTTACGTGCAGAACGTCACCGACATCGACGATCCGCTGCTGGAGCGGGCCGCCCGCGACGGCGAGGACTGGGTGGTCCTGGCGATGCGCGAGACGGCGCTGTTCCGGGAGGACATGGAGGCGTTGCGGATCATCCCGCCGGCGCACTACGTGGGCGCGGTCGAGTCGATCCCGGACATCGCCGACAAGGTCGAGGTGCTGCTCAAGGACGGTGCCGCGTACCGGCTCGACGACGGCACCGGCGACGTCTACTTCGACATCTCCGCCACGCCCCGCTTCGGCTACGAGTCGAACCTGACCCGTGAGCAGATGCTGGAGATCTTCCCGGAGCGCGGCGGCGACCCCGACCGGGCCGGCAAGCGTGACCCACTGGACCCGCTGCTGTGGCGCGGCGCCCGCGAGGGCGAGCCGTCCTGGCCGGGCGGCGAGCTGGGCCCGGGCCGCCCCGGTTGGCACATCGAGTGCGCGGTGATCGCGCTCAACCTGCTCGGCGACCGCATCGACGTGCAGGGCGGCGGCAACGACCTGCTGTTCCCGCACCACGAGGCCTCCGCCGCGCACGCCGAGCGGCTCACCGGCCAGGCGCCGTTCGCCGAGCACTACGTCCACGCCGGGATGATCGGCCTGGACGGCGAGAAGATGTCCAAGTCCCGCGGCAACCTGGTCTTCGTGTCCCGGCTGCGCGCCGACAAGGTCGACCCGATGGCGATCCGGCTGGCGCTGATCTCCGGGCACTATCGCAGCGACCGCACGTGGACCGACGACCTGCTCACCGCCGCCTACGAGCGCCTGGACCGTTGGCGGCGGGCCGCCGCCGCGCCCGCCGGGCCGTCCGGGGCTGAGCTGCTGGCCGAGGTACGCGCACGCCTGGCGGACGACCTGGACACCCCCGGCGCCCTGGCCGCAGCCGACCGCTGGGCCGAGGCGACCCTCACCGGCGCCACGGACGACCCGGAAGCGCCCGCCCTCTTCGCGAAGACGGTGGACGCCCTCCTGGGCATCCGCCTCTAGCCCACCCCTCCCGGCGGGGGACACCCGCGTCCCGCTGCCGGGAGGGTGATCGACTCGGTCACGGAATGAACGCCACCTCGGGGAAGGACCGGCTCGGGCCGCTCAGTAGGCGGCCGCCCCGGTGCCGCAGGTGCAGGTCGAAGAACGCCAGCGGGTACGCCTGCCCGATGCGGACCGCGCGGGCGGGGTCGAGCGTGCCGACCCAACTGGCGAGGTCCTCGTCGCTCATCCCGATGACCCGTGCCAGCTGCGGTATCAGCCACTTGTTGTCGCCGTAGGACGAGTGGACCGCCTCGGCGGCCTGGACATTGAGTCGCCAGCCGCGTAGGTGCGTGAAGAACTCGGCTACGGCGGGCTCCGCGGCCCGGGTGAACTCCGCCGTCATCATCATGAACGGCCGGTACAGGTCGGCGGTGGGCATCGGCTGCGACACCATCGGGCCGTCCAGGCTCAGCCCGGCCCGGATCCGCCGGTCGGTGCCCATGGTCAGGGCCGTGGCGGTGCCGCCCTTGGACCAGCCGAACATGCCGATCCGGCCCAGGTCGAGGGCGGCGCCCAGCCCGGCTGGCAACGGCGCGTGGTCGACGTCGGGGTTGCTTCCGGCGGCGAGGTCGGTGATCTGGTCGAGGACGAACCGGACGTCGCGGGTGTAGGTCCACGGGGTGGAATCGAAGCCCTCCTCCTGGACGGTGACCCGGCCGTCGGGGAATTCGCTGGGCCCGTCGTACGTGTGGTCCACCGTGACCACCGCATAGCCGTGGCTGGCGAGTTCCTGCACCACGATGGTGGTGTCCGAACGGTGGCTGCCGGCGCCGTGCGAGTACAGCACCACAGGCAACCGCCGGCCCGAATGCCGCACCGGGGCGCCCTCGCGCCCGGCCGTCAGTGGCGCCAGCACGGCGTCGGGGTCGAACCCGGCGGAGTCCAGCAGCACGCGCATCGACGCGGGGGGCATCCACGGGGCGCGGGGGTACCGGTGCACGTTCCGGGCGGGATACCAGACGTTGACCATCAGCTCCCGGTACCGCCCCGGTCCAGCCAGCGGATCCGGCTGCGACCTGTCGACCAGGTGCAGCGGCACCGTACCCACGCGGTACGGCCCGGTCGGCGCGGGCAGGGTGAGCCGGACCGGGCCCGGATCGGCGGTGGCCGCCGTGGCCCGGCCGGCGATGCCCAGCGGCACGCCGACCCCGGTCGCCAGCGCCGCTCCGACAAGGCCGCGGCGCGTCATTCCTCGTCCACCCATCGGCTGCACGGTTCCCATTTGTCCTCCCTGGGTTTCTCGACGCCGCAACGGAGCGCTCCGGCCATCGTTATCATCGCAGTGTATACACTGAGGGTGTAGTTGTGGAGGCATCAGCGCTCTTCGATGATGAAGACATCAGCGCTCCGATGGTGGATACACCGGGCCTGCCCGTGCCTGGGTGGGACGGACCCTCCGTGCGGCACCGGATCTGGTCCGCGCACGTCGGCTGGCCGTCGGTCACTCGTCAACGGTCGGCGTCGTCTCCGCCCGTTCGACCTGCTGGATGAGTTGTTTGAGGTGGGCGATCTCGTCGCGCAGGGCCGCCTGACCGGCAGCGGTGAGGTTCACCCAGGTGCGTGGGCGCTTGCCCTCGTAGCCCTTCTTGATCTGGATCAGCTCGGCCTTCTCCAGGACGCTCAGGTGTTGCCCGAGGTTGCCTGCGGTCAGCTGCAGGGTGGTGCGCAGGAAGCCGAACTCGACCGGGCGGGCCTGGTGCGCGATGGCCAGGATGCCCAATCGGACGCGCTGGTGGACCACGTCGTCGAGGCCGTTCGTGGGATGGTCGGTCATCGCCCCGGAACCTCGGCGGTCGGCCGGAACAGGGCGAAGGCGGCACTGCCGATCAGCAGCAGCGCCGCCGGAACGAGCAGCTGCGGCAGGAAGAACCACTGCGAGGTCGAGTGGATGACCTGGCCGCCCTGCACCATCACGATCACCAGGTAGACGAGGCTGTATGCCAGCAGCGCCCAGTTGTGTTCGACCCACGCCAGCACCAGCAGCGCCAACGCGATGACCGCTATGGGACTGGCCAGCCCGTTGACGAGCCACGCTGCCGGCCCGACCTCGATCGCGGCCGGGTCGGTGGAGAAGGGATCTTCGGGAACGGGGATGAGCGGGTGGAACGTCAGCCAGATCGACACGGCCGTCATCAGAACGGCCAACGCGACGCCGACGACGACGTAGGGGCGGATCGGGGTGCCCACGCCGCGCCGTCGGGACTGTCGGACGTAGAAGCCTGCGATCGCCGCGTAGGCGAGCACCATCGCGACCGTCCAGTACCCGAGCTGCGTCGGGTTGGGCGCCATGCAGACCGTGTGCTGGGGGCGGGATCGGCAGGTGTCGAACAGATCGACGTAGGGGGCGTACCGGTAGACGGGTATCGCGATCAGAGTGATCACCGCGAAGACCAGCAGCGGAAACCAGGTGCCGCGCTGGGCGACACGGACCTGGCGTGTCAGGTCGCGCACGGCCGCCAACAGCTCGTGAGGCCCATCCGCCTGGGGAACGGATTCGTGTGTCATGAAGTTAGCTTTGCATTACAGACCTATCGGCGCAAGAGAGTCTGACCGCATCTCACGGGCCGTGCCAACTGTGACCGCGCCGCCTTCCGCGAACGCAAAACAGGCGGGATGCGGGTTCAACAGGCGGGCTGGGCACTGACTACCGAGCCGCCCTCAACCGCGTCGTGGCGCTGGACTGGCTACGCGCCATGCCCGACCGACATGATCGATGAGCCGGGACCTAGCCCAGGACCAGGCCGAGGTCGGGTTCCGGGTCGGGGGTCGGGCCGGGGATCTTGTACTCCTCGGTGAGGGTGGTCATCGGGCCGGGCCAGGTCGCCTGGGACACCTCGATCGGCTTGCGGTGCGCGTCGTACGCGACGTGCAGCAGGTGCAGCACGGGAGTGTCCGGGCGGATCTGGAGGGTCTCGGCCTCCTCCCGGCTCGGCTGGCGGGCGCTGATCGTGTCGGTGGCCGAGACGTACCGCCGTCCGATGGCTTCCTCGGCCTCCTGGTAGAGCGGCCGGCCGAACGCCTCGGTGCGCTCCAGCGAGGTGCCGGCGGTGTCGCGGGGCAGGAACCAGGAGGCGCCCACCTCGACGGGGGAGTCGTCGGTGCGGACGAGGTGTCGGCGGCAGAGCAGGGTGGTGCCGTCGGACACGCCGAAGGCGTCGGCCACCTCGGCGGGGGCGGGGGCGGGCCCGACGGAGACGAGTTGTTGACGGTATCGGGCGGCCAGGTCGGTGTGGTAGCCGCGGAAGCCGCCGTACCGGCCTCGGGAGAGGCGGTTGAGGCGGCGGCGGGTGCCCCGGACGTACGTACCGGAGCCGGGTTTGGTGATCAGGATTCCCTCGACCCGCAGTTGGTCGACGGCGCGTTGCACGGTCTGCTTGGCGACGCCGAACATCTCGGCGATGGCCGGGATGGACGGCAGCCGCTCGCCCGGCCCCCAGTCGCCGCGGCGCACCTGGGCCTTGAGCTGCGCGGCGATCTGTCGGTGCGGGAACTCGGCGGCCCCGGGATTGATCTGCACACCCGCCTCCTTGATCACATCTAGGTTCCTAGGATGCCCCAGCGAGTGTGACGCCGCTACCCCAGACACGCGAAAACGGGCCTCCGAACCACAAAAGGTCCGAAGGCCCGCAGCGAAGCAGTGCTACCAGGAGCCGGCGGTGGGGCCGGCCGAACCGCCCCGGCGGCGCAGGTACTTCTCGAACTCCTGGGCGATCTCGTCACCGGTCAACGGGGTGATCCCCTCGTCGCCGACCCGTTCTTCCAGCTCGCGGACGTATTCGCCCAGCTCGGCGTCCTGCTCCGCGGCGCTGCGCACCCGCTGCTCCCACTCGGCGGACTCCTCCGCCAGGTCGGCCATCGGCACCGGCAGGTCGACGACCTCCTCGACCCGGTGCAGCAGGGCGAGGGTGGCCTTCGGGCAGGGCGGGTTGTTGGCGTAGTGCGGCACGTGCACCCAGAACGAGACGGCGTCCACCTCGGCGCGGGTGCAGGCGTCGTGCAGCACGCCGACGATGCCGGTCGGCCCGTCGTACCGGGTGGGGGTGAGCTGGTAGCGCTCGGCGGCCTGCGCGTCGGAGGCGCTGCCGCTGATCGGCAGCGGCCGGGTGTACGGCACGTCGGCCAGCAACGCGCCGAGCAGCACCACCCGTTCCACCTCCAGGCTGTGGCAGATCTCCAGCACCTGCTCGCAGAACGTCCGCCAGCGCATGCTGGGCTCGATGCCCCGGATCAGCACCACGTCACGGTCGGTGCCCTCCGGGCTGGCCACCATGAACCGGGTCGTCGGCCACTCCACCCGTCGGGTCTCCCCGTCGGCCATGGTGATGGTGGGCCGGCTGACCTGGAAGTCGTAGAAGTCCTCCGGATCCAGCTCGGCGATCTGCCGGGCGTTCCAGACCTGCTCCAGGTGCTCGACCGCGGCGGTGGACGCGTCGGCGGCGTCATTCCAGCCCTCGAACGCGGCGATCGCCACCGGGGACCGCAGCACCGGCAGTCCGTCGAACTCGGTCACGCCGTCACCTCACCCTGCTCGTCGCGGCTGGCGCCGGGACCGCGCCCGGTCGTCATACCGTGGGGCACGGTGGCGTCCCTGTTGTCCTTCACGTCCGCCAGCCTACGTGCAGGGCGAGGGTGCGGCCCGTCGGCCGCGCCGGTCGGCCGCTCCGACAGCCGGTCATACCCGAACGAACCAGACAGCGTGATCCCCGTGACACAATGGGAGATCACCCAAGTGTGGGCCTGGAGTCCGGGCGAATCGCACTAACCTGAACGGGTGCGGACTTCATTGATGGCTGTGCTGGCCGAGCGGATTCTCATCGCCGACGGCGCGATGGGCACGATGCTGCAGGCCGCGGACCTCACCCTCGACGACTTCGACGGGCTCGAGGGCTGCAACGAGATCCTCAACGTCACGCGCCCGGACGTGGTGCGCGGGGTGCACGACGCCTACCTGGCCGCCGGTGCCGACTGCGTGGAGACCAACACCTTCGGCGCCAACCTCGCCAACCTCGCCGAGTACGACATCCCGCACCGCATCCGCGAGTTGTCCGAGGCGGGCGCCCGGATCGCCCGGGAGGCCGCCGACGCGGCCAGCACCCCGCAGCGTCCCCGGTTCGTGCTCGGCTCGATCGGGCCCGGCACCAAGCTGCCCACCCTCGGGCACGCCGCCTACTCGACGCTGCGCGACGCCTACCAGGAGAACGCCGCGGGTCTGATCGTCGGCGGCGCCGACGCCTTGATCATCGAGACCTGCCAGGACCTGCTCCAGGTCAAGGCGGCCGTGGTCGGGTCGAAGCGGGCGATGGTCGAGCTGGGCCAGTCGGTGCCGATCATCTGTCACGTGGCCGTGGAGACCACCGGCACCATGCTGGTCGGCAGCGAGATCGGTGCGGCCCTCGCGGCGATCGAGCCGCTCGGCGTCGACCTGATCGGGCTCAACTGCTCGACCGGCCCGGCCGAGATGAGCGAGCACCTGCGCTACCTGTCCCAGCACTCCCGCATCCCACTCTCGGTGATGCCGAACGCCGGCCTGCCGGTGCTGACCGCCGACGGGGCGTACTTCCCGCTGACTCCCGTGGAGCTGGGCGAGGCCCTGGACCGGTTCATCACCGAGTACGGCGTGGGGCTGGTCGGCGGCTGTTGCGGCACCACCCCGGAGCACATCCGGGTGCTGGCCGAGCGGCTGCACGGCGTCACCGCCCCGGCCCGCGAACCCCGGCACGAGGCGGGCGTCTCCTCGGTCTACCACCCGGTGCCGTTCGCCCAGGACGCGTCGGTGCTGATGGTGGGGGAGCGGACCAACGCCAACGGCTCGAAGGCGTTCCGGGAGGCGATGCTCGCCGGCGACTGGCGGGCCTGTGTGGAGATCGCCCGCAGTCAGGCGCGCGACGGCTCACACCTGCTCGACCTGTGCGTGGACTACGTCGGCCGCGACGGCACGCAGGACATGCGGGAACTGGCCGGCCGGTTCGCCACCGCGTCCACCCTGCCCATCATGTTGGACTCCACCGAGCCGAACGTGGTGGAGGCCGGGCTGGAGATGCTCGGCGGCCGCTGCGTGGTCAACTCGGTGAACTTCGAGGACGGTGACGGCCCCGAATCCCGGTACGCGCGGGTGATGCCGATCGTCCGCGAGCACGGCGCGTCGGTGGTGGCGCTGCTCATCGACGAGGAGGGGCAGGCCCGTACCCAGGAGTGGAAGGTACGGGTCGCGGCCCGGCTGATCGACGACCTGACCGGCCGGTGGGGCATGGACCGCGCCGACATCCTGATCGACGCGCTGACCTTCCCGATCGCCACCGGGCAGGAGGAGACCCGCCGCGACGGCCTGGAGACGATCGAGGCGATCCGGGAGATCTCCCGCCGCTACCCGGGCGTCAACTTCACCCTGGGCATCTCGAACATCTCCTTCGGGCTCAACCCGGCGGCACGGCAGGTGCTCAACTCGGTGTTCCTGCACGAGTGCGTGCAGGCCGGCCTGACGTCGGCGATCGTGCACGCCAGCAAGATCCTGCCGATGTCGAAGATCCCCGACGAGCAGCGCGAGGTCGCCCTGGACCTGGTCTACGACAGGCGCCGCGAGGGGTACGACCCGGTGCAGCGTTTCCTGGAGCTCTTCGAGGGCGTCGACGTGACAAGCGCCCGGGCCAGCCGGGCCCAGGAGTTGGCGGCGCTGCCACTGGACGAGCGGCTCAAGCGGCGGATCATCGACGGTGAGCGCAACGGCCTGGAGGCCGACCTCGACGAGGCGATGGCCGGCGGCCGCTCCCCACTGTCGATCATCAACGACATCCTGCTGGACGGCATGAAGGTGGTCGGTGAGCTGTTCGGCTCCGGCCAGATGCAGCTGCCGTTCGTGCTCCAGTCCGCCGAGGTGATGAAGACCGCTGTGGCCTACCTGGAACCGCACATGGAGACCGCGGAGGACGGCGGCAAGGGCCGCATCGTGCTCGCCACCGTGCGCGGCGACGTGCACGACATCGGTAAGAACCTGGTCGACATCATCCTGTCCAACAACGGCTACGAGGTGGTGAACATCGGCATCAAACAGCCGATCAATGCCATCCTGGACGCCGCCGAGCAGCACCGCGCCGACGCGATCGGCATGTCCGGGCTGCTGGTCAAGAGCACGGTCATCATGAAGGAGAACCTGGCCGAGATGGCCACGCGCGGGGTCGCCGAGCGTTGGCCCGTCCTGCTGGGTGGGGCGGCGCTGACCCGCGCGTACGTCGAGGACGACCTGCGGTCGACGTTCCCCGGTCAGGTGCACTACGCGCGGGACGCGTTCGAGGGTCTGTCCCTGATGGACAGGGTGATGACCGCCAAGCGCGGCGGCGCCCCGGTGATCGACCCGGAGCGGGAGGCGGCTCTCGCGGCCCGGCGGGCGCGCCGGGAACGGCAGCGCTCGATGGTCACCACGTCGCTGCCGGAGCTGCACGACTCCTCGGTCCGCTCCGACGTGGCCGCCGACGTGGCGGTGCCCACTCCGCCGTTCTTCGGCACCCGGGTCGTCAAGGGCGTGCCGATGGCCGACTACGCGGCGTTGCTCGACGAGCGGGCCACCTTCTCCGGGCAGTGGGGGCTGCGTGGCGTCCGGGGCGGTAGCGGACCCTCCTACGAGGAACTGGTCGAGACCGAGGGCCGACCGCGCCTGCGGTACTGGCTGGATCGGCTGATCGCCGACCAGGTCCTGGAGGCAGCCGTGGTGTACGGCTACTTCCCCGCGTACTCCGAAGGCAATGACCTGGTGGTGCTCGACGAGAACGGGCACGCGGAGCGCGCCCGGTTCTCCTTCCCCCGCCAGCGGCAGGAGCGGCGGCTCTGCCTGGCGGACTTCTTCAGGCCCCAGGGCGACCAGCTCGATGTGGTCGCGTTGCAACTGGTCACCGTCGGCCAGCCGGTCAGCGAGTACGCGGCGAAGCTGTTCGCCCGCAACGAGTACCGCGACTACCTGGAGGTGCACGGGCTCTCCGTGCAGCTCACCGAGGCCCTCGCCGAATACTGGCACCAGCGCATCCGCGCCGAGATGACCCTGCCCGACGGCCGTCCGCTGGGGCACGACGACCCGGCGGACCTGGCCGGCATCCTGCACAACGACTACCGGGGCTGCCGGTACGCGTTCGGCTACCCGGCCTGCCCCGACCTGGAGGACCGGGCGAAGATCGTGGATCTGCTCGGCGCGGACCGGATCGGCGTCGAGTTGTCCGAGGAGTTCCAGCTCATGCCGGAGCAGGCCACCGACGCGATAGTGGTCCACCACCCGGAGGCCAACTACTTCAACGCCAAGTAACGGGCGCGCCGCCGGGCTAGGAGCTGTCCGTTCCATGGCGTAGTTGGGCGAAGGCCCGGTCCGCGTCGGCGACTGCCTCGGGCTGGACATCGCGTGCGGTCCGCCCGTCGGCGATCTTCTGCCAGTTGGTCCGGGCCAGTACGCGTCCCGGCGTTCGAGGTCCTTCGGAGACGGCGGGGTGTCGGTCGAGCGGCTGTCGCCTACGAACCGTGTCCTCACCGGATGGGGACGTGGAGGTCACGGAACGGGCCGATCTTGACGGTGAGGGTGGTGGCGGTGTCGGGTAGGGCGAAGAGGTTCCAGAACTCGCGGGTCTGGCCTGGTGGGAATTTCTCGGTGCTGATGCGGACGCCGGAGAGGGGTGTGCATGCGCAGTAGAAGTCCGTGCCGTTGTCGGTCGGGACCTCTAGGCGGCCGGGTAGGTACTGGCGGCGGGCGGCGGCGTCGGTGACGCGGATGTTGGTGGCGGCCTGGTACTTGTACGCCTCCCAGTCCTGAGCGTGGTGGAGGTCTCTGAACCAGGCTTCGGACGAGCCTTCATTGGTGATCGTGTAGGTGAGCAGGCCGAGGCCTCCGGGTAGCCGGCGCAGGCCGGTGACCTTCATGGCGATGGGTTGGCCGTCGGCCTTGGTGCTGCCGGTCAGGTCGGTCGCGCCGGTGGTGGTCGTGGCCCCGGGGTTCTGGGCAGTGGGTTGAGGTTTGGGGAAGGTCACGGTGACGCGGCGGTTGCGGCGTTTTCCCTCGTCGCTGTCGTTGCTGTAGAGCGGGCGGCGTGAGCCGTGCCCCTCGGTGTGGAAGCGGACCCCGTTTCTGGTCAGCAGCGTTGTCAGGGCGTGTTGTACGGCTTGGGCGCGGCGCAGCGACAAGGGGTCGTTGATGGCGTCGGTGCCGGAGGAGTCGGCGTGCCCCGCGACTGTCACCACCGTGGCGGGGGAGGCGTCGATGAGCGTCGCTGTGCGGGCCATGACCGATTTGGCTTTGGGGGTGAGGGTGGCCTTGTCCACCGCGAACAGCACGTCGGCGGAGAGGTTCACCTGGAGGTCCTTGCCGTCGTCGGCGGTCTCCTCGGACTTGTCCAGGGATTCGGAGGGGAGGATGAGGCGGCGGGTGACCGTGGTGACGGGTTCGGCGTCGGGGTCGGGAAAATCGCCGGCCGGGGCTTCGTCGCTGATGGGCACGTCGAGCATCGGCGGGCCCACTGGGGTGACGACGGTGGTCGTCGTGGGGTTGCCTGACGGTGCGGGCAGCACCGCGTAGACGGTGATTGACCGGCCAGGGTCGATGAAATGGCCGAGGCCGTCGCGGTCGCGGTCACTGCACAGGCAGGGGGACCCGACGGGCTTGTACGGCAGGAGCCAGCTGCGGGCCTGTGCGTCAAGGACGCCGATGCCGGAAGCCCACTTGATCTCGCCCAGCGGACGCGTGTGGTCGCCCATCTCGCCGGCCCAGGGCAGACGCTTCTCGGTGCCGGTGTTGGACAGGCGGATCTGGGCGATGAGGTGCCTGCCCTTGACGCGGTTGAGACCGACGACCTCGACCTTCAGGTTCTCGGTCATGGTGCTGCGGGTTTCGGCCAGGGCCGTGCCGGCGGTGGCGGTGGCGGTGGCGGCCGGAGTGTTGGAGGGGCGCGGCGACGGCGAATCCTTGTTCGGCGGCCCCCCGCACCCGACCATTGCCAGGGTGAGTACGGCGCTCAGGGCCAGCCCTCGACTGGACCTGGGGGAGGCGTCCTGGCATCGGAAATGACGGAGCTTGGTCATGATCCTCGTTTGCGGTCGGCGCGGTTGGTCGTGAGTGGACCCGGGCGGCGCAGCAGGTTGTAGCGCACACGGTTGTTCGGATCGGGCCGCGCTCGTTGTTCCGGCGTATGCCCTGCCTTTCAACCTTGGTCTCAGCCCACGCACCGGACGAAGCTCCACCCCGTTTTGTGACAGCCGCGAGCCACGACCACCTCCCGCGCCGGGACTATCCAGGGTGGAAATTGCCGGCGCACATCCTGTAGCGCTCACTACAACTAGAACGATCGCTACGGTAGATTTGTGGCAACGGCGTCGTCAAGGTCGCGGCGAGGCGAGAGGTGCGTGCGGCATGACAGAGACAGGGACACGGCCCCCGCGCAGGAAGCGCGCCAACGGCGTGGAGTCGCGGCAACGCATCCTCGACGCCGCCGTGCAGATCGCGAGTGAACGCGGGTATGAGGGGACCTCGATCGCGGCGGTGAGTGCCCGCTGCGGGTTGCCCGCGAGCTCGATCTACTGGCATTTCAGGGACAAGGACGACCTGCTAGCCGCGGTGATCGAGCGCAGCTTCGAGACCTGGCTGGCGGCCGTCGACCTGCCCGGCGAGGAAACCGGTACGCCGCTGCAGCGAGTCGTCGCCGTCGGCGCGGCGGTGGCCGCAGCGCTCGTCGACGCCCCCGACTTCCTGCGCCTGGGTCTCATGCTCGCCTTGGAGCGGCGGCCCGAGGAGCCCCGCGGGCGGACCGTGTTTCTCCAGGTCCGCGAGGTCGCCCGACAGAAGTTCACCGAGGTGATCGAGACGCTGCTGCCGGACCTCGATCCGGCGGACGTGCGGACCGTCGTGACGTACGCCCTGGCCGGGGCCGACGGACTGTTCCTGCAGCGCGAGATCCACGGCGATGCCGTCGATCTCGCGGCGATGTTCGAGCTGCACGCGCGGCTGGTCTACGAAGCGGCTCTCCGGATGGCAGCAGGGGCTTCCCCTGACCACGCCAAACCGTAGCTGCGGTCATCGGTGGTGGGGGATGGAGTTCACCGCCGTCCCTCAGCGGCAGTGAATAGCGCGTCGAGAGGAACCACCGCATGGCCGGCCAGTTGCCGAGGATCGACGTCCATCAGCACATCCTGCCGCCCTTCTACCGAGCCCTGCTCGCCGAGGCCGGCATCGCGGCGGCGGGCGGACGGGCGCTGCCCACCTGGACACCCGAGTCCGCATTGGACCAGATGGACCTGCTCGGCACCGCCGTGGCCCTACTGTCCGTCTCGACCCCCGGCACCAGCTTCCTCACCAGCCCGACCGAAGCCGGCGACCTTGCGCGGCAGCTCAACGACTACGCCGCGGGGCTGGCCGCCGAGCATCCAACCCGATTCGGGTACTTCGCCACCCTGCCGATGCCGCACATCACTGCCGCCACCACCGAGGCCCGTCGCGTCCTCGACGAACTCCGCGCCGACGGCGTCACTCTGCTCGCCAACAGCAACGGTGACTACCTCGGCGGCCCCGACCAGGATGCGCTGTGGCAGACCCTGGACGAACGCGCCGCCGTCGTCTTCGTCCACCCCGCTGACCTGCCCGGACCAGCCATCGGCGGCATCCCACCGTTCGCCGCCGACTTCCTGCTCGACACCACCCGAGCGGCCTACCTCCTCGTCCGAACCGGCGTCCTCCGGCGATACCCCAGAATCCGGTTCGTCCTCAGCCATGGCGGAGGCTTCCTGCCCTACGCCTCACACCGCATGGCCCTGGCCATCGCCGCCGACACCGCACGCAGCCCGCTGGACATCCTGGACGACTTCCGCACCTTCTACTTCGACACCGCCCTGTCCTCGAGCCCGGCCGCCCTGCCCACCCTGCTTGCCTTCGCCCGACCCGGGCGTGTGCTTTTCGGCAGTGACTGGCCCTTCGCGCCCATCCCGGCAGGGCAGTACTTCGCCAACGGAATCGACACCTGCCTCGAACCCGGGCAACTGGGAGCGGTCAACCGCACCAACGCCGAAGCCCTCTTCCCGCGTCTGGCCACCGGTGGCACGGCTCACCCGGACCATCGGGTGGCCGCGCGCCTGCAACGGGCAGCGCAGCGGAGCGCCGCCCGATTCTTCTTCCGACTCGTCCAATCCGGCAACGGAGAAAAGCAGAGCCCGTGAGCGCCACGGTGGACCGTCCGCTCGGCGGCGTCATGACCTGGGGTGACGCGTGTCACGTCCTGTCAGGTGCCGGTGTTCCGCGGTGTCTTGGGGGCATGACAGCACAACGCACGCCACAAGGTCGTTGTCATCTGCTTGGCGGGGGCATCCAGTTGAATGCCGAGGTCCCGTTCCGTGACCACTGACGAGCATGCCGAGCGGTTCGTCCTGTTGCGGCCGCTGCTGTTCACGATCGTGTACGAAATTCTCGGCTCGGCCACCGAATCCGACGACGTGCTGCAGGACAGCTATCTGCGGTGGTCCCAGGTGGATCTGGCGACGGTGCGGGACACCAGGTCGTACCTGGCGCGGCTGGTGACCCGGCAGTCGCTCAACGCGTTGCGGGCGAGCGCGCGTCGTCGCGAGGACTACGTCGGCCCATGGCTGCCCGAACCGCTGCTGCTCGATGAGAACGACCCGTCCGCCGATGTGCTGCTCGCCGAGTCGGTGTCGATGGCGATGCTCGTACTGCTCGAAACCCTCACCCCCGATGAGCGTGCGGTCTTCGTACTGCGCGAGGTGTTCGGTTTCGACTACGACGAAATCGCCGAGGCGGTGGGCAAGTCCGTGCCGACGATGCACCAGGTGGCGCATCGTGCCCGCGAGCATGTGCAGGCGCGACGCAGGCGATTCCAGCCCCTCGACGCTGCGAAGGCCGCGCAGATCACTGAGCAGTTCATGACCGCGACGGCCACCGGTGACATGGCGGGGCTGCTCACCCTGCTCGCTCCAAACGTCGTCTGGACCGCGGACAGCGGCGGCAAGGCCACCGCGGCGCGCCGGCCGGTGGTCGGTGCGCAGAACGTGGCCGATCTCCTCATGCGCCTTTTCCGGACAAGCCGACAGATGGCGTCCATGCACATCCAGATGGCCAACTGCAACGGCGCGCCGGCGGTGGTCGCCCACATCGGCGACCGTCCTGAAGGCGTCCTCCTGATCGAGGCCATCGACGGGATGATCACCAACTTCTACGTCATCCGCAACCCGGACAAGCTCGTGGCGATGACGGTCCCGCGTCGGATCCGCAGGTAACGCTCTCAGGTCGGGCGGCAGCCGGTGCGCGGAGATCTATGCCGCCATCCATTCCGAAAAGCTCTCCCACGCCGATCGAACACTAAGGAAATTCATGCTGCGAAAAGTAATGACCTTGCCCAGTGGCAGGATTGCGAAATGGGCGATCGTGGCCGTCTGGGCCGCCCTGATGGTGCCGGCCTTCCTGCTGGCCGGCAGCCTGGGCGATGTTGAGAAGAACGACAACTCTGCCTGGCTGCCCAGCAACGCGGAGGCGACCAGGGTCCTCGACCAGGCGAAGAAGTTCCAGCCGGCCGAGACCCTGCCCGCGATCGTGATCTACGACCGGCCCGAGGGCGTCACCTCTGCGGACATGGCCAAGGCCCAAGCCGACGCCGACGCCTTCCAGGGCATCGAGAAGGTCGTGGGGCAGCCACAGGGGCCGTCGAAGTCCCAGGATGGCAAGGCCATCCTGACCGTGGTCCAGGTTGACGACGGTGATGAGGGCTGGGACGGGGCCCACACGGTGGTCGGCGAAATGACCACGATAGGTCAACAGAGCGCCAACGGTCTCGGGTTCCACGTCACCGGACCGGCCGGCTACGCATCCGACTCCATAACGGCCTTCAGCGGGGGAGGCGCCCTGGGGATGATCACGGCTTTGGTGGTGGTCTTCATCCTGCTGCTCACCTACCGCAGTCCACTGCTGCCACTGCTGCCGCTCCTGACCGCAGGCGGCGCCCTGGTCGCGGCAGAAGCGGTGATCTACCTGCTGGCAAAGAACGCCGGACTCGTCGTCAACACGCAGACCAGCCTCATCCTGACCGTACTGGTGTTCGGCGCCGCCACCGACTACGCGCTGCTTCTCATCTCGCGGTACCGGGAGGAGTTGCGGCGACACGAGGACCGGCACGAGGCAATGGCTGAGGCCCTGTACCGCTCCAGCCCCGCGATCGTCGCCAGCGCGGCGACGGTCGCCGTCAGTTTGCTGGTGCTGGTGCTGGCCACGCTCAACTCCACACAGGGACTCGGCCCGGCCTGCGCCATCGGCATACTCATCGGGCTGCTCGCCATGGTCACCCTGATGCCGGCCCTCCTGGTCATCTGCGGGCGTTGGATCTTCTGGCCAGCCAAGCCGTCGTACGGTTCGGTCGGGACGGCTAAGAACAGCATCTGGACGCGGATCGGCACCGCCATCTCCAGCCGGCCGCGAATGGTGTGGGTCGGCACCGCACTCGTCCTCGGCGTGATGGCGATCGGAGTGATGGGGCTCAAGGCCGATGGGATCCCGGGTAACAGTCAGTTCACCAACGAGGCGCAGGCGGTCGTGGGCGAGGAGATCCAGTCCAGGCACTTCCCCGCCGGATCGGGCGACCCCATCTACGTTGTGGCCAAGGCCGCCTCGGCGGAGCAGGTCAGGAGTGCGCTGTCAGGCATCCCGGGGATCGCCGACGTCGCGGCGCCAACGATCAAGGATGGCCAGGTGTTCGTGCTCGGGACGCTCAACGACCCTCCCGGCAGCAAGGCCGCGATGCGCACCGTCGAGCGGGCCAGAACGGCGATTCACCAGATCGAGGGTGCGGATGCCCGGCTCGGCGGCAGTACGGCGATCGCACTCGACACACAACAGGCGGCGGCCCGCGACGCCAAGGTGATCATTCCCGTCGTACTCATCGTGGTCTTTCTCATCCTCGTGCTGCTGCTCCGGGCCATCGTCGCACCTCTGCTGCTCATGGCAACTGTGGTGTTGTCGTTCGGAGCGGCGCTCGGCGTAAGCGCGTTGATGTTCAACCATGTGTTCGACTTCGCCGGGGCGGACGCGAACTTCCCACTCCTGGTGTTCGTGTTCCTGGTCGCCCTCGGGATCGACTACAACATCTTCCTGGTTACCCGGGTGCGGGAAGAATCGCAGCTGAAGGGCACCCGATACGGCGCGCTGACCGGACTGTCCGCCACCGGCGGTGTGATCACCTCGGCGGGTCTGGTGCTGGCCGGTACCTTCGCGGCGCTGGGATCGCTGCCGTTGGTCTTCGCGGCGCAGCTGGGGTTCGCGGTGGCGTTTGGCGTGCTGCTGGACACCATGATCGTCCGCTCGGTTCTGGTCACCGCGCTGACTCTGGACGTAGGCCGATGGATGTGGTGGCCCAGCAAGCTGTCCAAGCGCCACGAGCCCCTGCCGGCGACCGGCGGATCCGACCCCCAACCAGCCCTCGCGGGCGCGGGCGGGTGACATCCGTTCGGCACTGGCCCTCTGCCGCCGGCTGGGAGGTCCGGTTCCGGGGTCACGCCGCTCGGGAAACCAGCCGTGCGGTGCGGGGCCGGTAACCGCAGGAGGCGGGCGGGTAGTCCGCGGCAGGGGCGGACGGCCGCATGGTCGCCCGCCCCTGCCGCGGCGTTCCGGTGGCATCCACAAGATGGACGAGGATATGTGACACAAGGTGTCAGGTTTCGGATTGAGGATGGGCTTCATCGGGCCGGCGTCGACGGTCCGCGTGGTCCGACACCATGGACAGATAGATAGATGAGGAACGCCGTGCGCGAAACTCCAGAAGAACTCACCGAGCTTCAGGCCCTCCTTGACGACTCCCTCTCCCGCTCCGCCGCGCACCTCCGCTCGATCATCAACACCGAGCGCACCCTGACCGCGCGGCAGCTCACCCAGATCCTCACCGGCATGTGCACTCTCGCCCTGTCCACCGTGACGGCGAAGGGCGAGCCCCGGATCAGCGGTGTGGATGGGCACTTCCTGCACGGAAAGTGGCACTTCGGCACGGCGCGCGGCGCTGCCAAGGCTCGCCACCTCGCGGCGCGGTCCGCCGTCAGCGCCGCACACATGCGCGGGGAGGATCTGGGCGTGTTCACGCACGGCAAGGTGGAGACCCTCAACCCTCGCGACAGTGAGCCGGCCGCGGACTGGCCGGAACTGTTGGGGTACCTCAAGGACTTCTACGGCGATGACTTCTTCGACTGGGACAACGACGTCGTCTACTACCGGCTGCATCCGCACTGGATGACCGTCTTCGCCCCCGACACCGCGAAGCTCACCGCAGAATCCGAGACCTGATCCGCAGCACGGCCGCACCGCGTACGGGCGACGTGCTGACGGCTCTGGTGCAGCGAGCGCTCAGCGCCACCGATGACGGCCTGCCGGGTAACGGCGTGATCGATGTGTTCGGCACCTGTGGATGGGCCGCCGCGCCCGGGCCATGCCGCGTTGCGAGAGGGTGAACAAAGGTTGACTGCATTCGCACGGGACCTCGCGAGTATGGGACGCGAGACGATTGACGTGGTGGGGGCTCGCACCAACAATTTGCGGGACGTGTCCGTGAGTATCCCCAAGGGGCGGCTCGTCGCCTTCACCGGCGTGAGTGGCAGCGGCAAGACCTCGCTGGCCATCGACACCCTGCACAACGAAGCCCAACTGCGGTATCTGGAGGGGCTTTCGCCGTTCGTACGGCAATATATTACCCAGCGTAATCGGCCAAAGGTCGATCGCATCCTGGGCCTCGGCGCGACGCTCGCGGTCGACCAGCGCCGTCTGAACCGTAACCCCCGCTCCACGGTTGCGACGATCACCGGCATCGACGGGCATCTGGGGCTGCTGTACTCGCGTCTCCCGGGGATCGGCACAGATTCGGCTGCCGCGATCGAGGACGGGCGTCTGACGACCGCTCACTTCGACCGCAATACACCGGAAGGGAGTTGTGCGGACTGCCACGGTGTGGGTGGGCGCTGGCAGGCGGAGGAGGACCTGATCATCACCCACCCGGAGCTTCCGCTCTTCGAGGGGGCCTCGCCCTGGTACGCGAAATGGCGCTCGGGGGAACACGCGTTCGTACCGGCGCTTGCCGAGAAGCGGGGCGTGGACCTCGGCCGGTCGTGGCAGTCGCTGCCTGAGGAGTTTCGTCACTGCGTGCTCTACGGCACGGGCGACGAGAACATCGAGGCGACCGTCGACATGACGAACAAGAATGAGAGGGCCCTGGTGACCTACACCTCGAGCCAGCCGCTGCGGGGCGCGCTCGCCGAGGTGGAGCGGGTGTTTGTGAACGCCCAGACGTCCAGCGCCAAGCAGCGCTACCTGCCGTACATGCGCAAGCAGTCCTGCGGCACCTGCGACGGCAGCGGGTACGACCAGGTAGCGCGGTCGGTGCGGTTCGGTGGGCTGACGTACCCCGGCCTGCTCGAGGTGGAAGTACGGGAGGTGCGCCGCTGGGCGGAGCGCATGGCGGACGAGCTGGGCGCCCGGCAGCGGGAGGTGGGTGAGCCGCTGCTGCAGGACCTCGGTCGCAGGCTCGGAATCCTCGACCGGCTCGGCCTGGCCCATCTCCAGCTGTCCCGGAGCGCGGCGTCGCTGTCCGCGGGGGAGTTGCAGCGAACCCGGCTCGCCGCGCAGCTCAGCACCGAACTGAGTGGCATCATCTTCGTCCTGGACGAGCCCGGGACCGGGCTGCATCCGGCGGACAAGGCGCACCTGCTCGACATCGCCCTGGACCTGCGTGGGGCTGGCAACACGGTGCTCCTCGTCGAGCACGACCCTGAGCTGATCGCCCGAGCCGACTGGGTGATCGACATGGGCCCGGGCGCGGGCCGCTTCGGCGGTGAGGTCCTCGTGTCGGGGCCTCCCGCCGACGTGGCCGCCCACCCGACGTCGCTGACCGGGCGCTATCTGGCCGGTGAGGGGCCGCGGCTGCACCGGACCCGTCGCCCGGCCGGGGACGACACCGGCTGGGTGAAGCTGCGCGGCCTGCGTGCGCACAACGTGACTGCGGACCTGGTGAGTTTCCCGGCCAATCGGCTCATCTGCCTGACCGGGGTGAGCGGCAGCGGCAAGAGCAGCTTGCTCGGTGCGCTCGCGTCGGGTGTGGAGGCCGCTCTGAACGGGACGGCGACGGACACGGTGCGGGAGGTCACCGGCGTCGAGGAGTTCGGTTGGGTCGCCGTCGTCGATCAGGAACCGCTTGGGCGAACGCCGCGGTCCAACCCGGCGACGTACAGCAAGGCGTTCGACATCGTCCGGAAGCTGTTCGCCGAGACCGACATCGCGCGCGGGCGCGGGGTCAACGCATCCTGGTTCAGCTTCAACGCCGCGGGCGGCGGTCGCTGCGAGAGCTGCACCGGTTATGGTCGCAAGCTGGTCGACATGCATTTTTTACCGGATGTGTGGGTGGTCTGCGACGCGTGCGAGGGTCGGCGCTACCAGCCGGAGGCTTTGGACATCAGGTACAACGGGTTGGTCATCGACGAGGTGCTCGACCTGACTGTCGCCGAGGCCGTGCAGCGGTTCGCCGAGCCCCGGCAGCTCGCCGAGACCCTGGGGGCACTGGACCGGGTCGGGCTTGGCTATCTTCAACTCGGGCAGAGCGCCACAGAGTTGTCCGGCGGCGAGGCGCAGCGGCTGAAGCTTGCCTCCGCGATCCAGCGCGGCGCGGCGAGCCGCAAGGCCGGTCTCGTCATCCTCGACGAGCCGGTCTCTGGCCTGCACCCGTCCGACATCCAGCGGGTGGTGGACGCACTCGATGTGTTGCTGGACTCGGGCAACACCGTCGTGATGGCCGAACATGACATCCCCGTCGCCGCGTCTGCGGACTGGGTGATCGACCTCGGGCCGGGAGCCGGTCCGAGCGGGGGCGCAGTGGTCGCGGAGGGCACCCCGGACGACGTCGCGACGGCGGACACTCCGACCGCAGGCTTCTTCCGGCGGTACGCGGCGGGCCTGCCGCTCCTGGCGGTGCGGGACGGCGCACGTTTCTGAGAGGTCGGGGCGCTCACTACGTCGTCGCCCCGCCTCTCTACATCGACCTGGCATTGGACGCGCCGCAGGTTGCGATCCGGCGCAGGAACTTCCACGTCCCACCCGCCGAATACGAAGCGTCACGCGCGATGGCCCAACCCCCGCGCCGTCGTCGCGTGTTCGATCATGCGGCCTGGACCGTGAAGGCCAGCGCCGCCGAGCAGATGACCACCATCGCCGTCGCGTTCAGGAACAGGTTGCGGCCGAAATCGCGGGCGCGGACATGCGCCGAGACCGCCGCCACGAAGTAGCAGACCAGCGCCGCACACACGAGCACCGCCAACGGCGGAACCCAGATCCCGACGATGAGCCCAGCCGCTGCGGCAGCCTTGAGCGGAGGGAGAAGCTTCCAGAAGCGTTCGGGGAACCGGACGTCGATCAAACATTGCCGAATGAAGGCGACCGGCTTTACGCATAGCACCGCATCGCAGAGCTGGATCACTGCCAACAAGGCCAGCGGCCACCAGGGTTGCACCATCTCGAAGGACTCCTCAGGCAGCGGGTGGGATGTGCGCGCCCTCGCCGAGGACGTGCTTGGCCACCGCGTCGGCGCAGGGGGTGTGCGCGCGCCAGTGGAGGTAGCCGTCCGGGCGAATGAGCAACGCTGTGCCGGGCTTTGCTCGGTAGGCACGGCGAAACGTCCCGTCGCGGTCGATGACCACCCGGCCGGAGGACGACGTCGACCGCGCGGGCGTGATCAAGCAGGTGTGCACCTCGTCGGGAAGAGCAGCACGGTCGAGGCGGCTGGCGGAGGCGTCGCCGACGAGGAGCAGCGTCCATTGCGGTCCACGGAGCAGGTCGAACAGCCGCAGCGGCTGCCCGGTTGCGGCATCGACGAGGTGGGCATCGGGGGCCCGATCGCCGGGTCGGACGCGGCCGCCGGACAGCTCGTCGTCTGCCAGGGGCCCGTCGCGGTAGCCGATGTCGATCTGGGACACACGAGCGGTGAGCCTGCGGTTGATCGAAGGTCGGCTGAGTAGCGGCAGGAGCAGTCGTTGCACGGCGAACCGGACGAGTGGGTTGCGGTTGGTGACCACGTCGAGGATGTTGGTGCTGTGCGCCAACGCACGACGGGCGACGGGAAGGCGTTCGGCCGGGTAGGTGTCGAGCAGGGTGTCGTCGTGGCCGTTGAGGCAGGCGGCAAGCTTCCATCCCAGTTTGTAGGCATCTTGGATGCCGGTGTTCATTCCCTGCCCTCCGGTGGGCGGGTGCACGTGCGCGGCGTCGCCGGCGAGCAGGACTCGGCCGTGGCGGTAGTCCTCGACCATCCGGACGTTGACCCGGAAGTTCGACAACCAGGTCGCGTCGGACAGGCGGACGTGCGGGTGGCCGGTGCGTTCGTCCCACAGCCGTTGGAGGGCCTCCAGGGTGGGCTCGAGGTCGTCGCCGACGGTGATGCTCGCGCCGATCTGCCATTGCCCGGTCTCGGGCAGACCAGCCAGACCGAGGAACGACCCGTCCGTGCCGAGCCATGCGTGTGAGCGAACGGCTCCGTCGACGTCGGGGTGCCAACCGGCAACTGTGACATCACCGAGCAGGTAGCGCTGCGTCTCGTCGGACGAGCCGGCGAACTCCAGGTCGAGTGTGCGGCGCACGATGCTGTGCGCGCCGTCGCAGCCGACGAGGTAGCGGACGGTCAGATCCTCCCGGCCGCCGTCCGGTGTGGTGACGACGGCGCGCACCGCGTCGTTATCAGCGGTGAACGACTCGAGGCGGGTGTTGAACCGAATCGCGGAACCGAGTTCGTGCAGTCGCCGTGCGAGCAGCGTGGTGGTGCGCCACTGGGGAATCATGACGATGTTGGGGTAGGGCAGATCCGCCCGCGGCCCGGCGAGACCGGCGGGTATCCGCGCAAGGCGCCGGCCATCGCGGTAAAGGCTGATGTCCTGACGTGACTGGCCGTGTCTCAGAACCGCGTCAATGACACCGAGATCGTCAAGCACCTCCAGACTTCGAGGTTGCAGGCCCTTGCCTCGGGACTGCCGAGGCAGTGCGGTCGCGGCCTCGATCAGCGCCGCGCGAACTCCACGGCGGGCCAGATCGACCGCGAGGGCGAGCCCGGTCGGGCCGGCTCCGACGATCAACACATCGACAGCGGGCATCCGTCTCCTCTTTCTCGGCGATGAACCCCGGTAGCAGTCACGGTGCCCGGCGCGAGCGCAACAGCGACGGCACCACGGCGCCAATGCGCGGGCGGGGGCGCGGGCGGGGGTGCCCGAACGGGACCTCAGACATGGGGAATCAGGTCTGGCAGTAGGTCGAACACCGCACGTCGGCTGGCAGCGTCGAGCGGTGGGCGGATGGCGTTCGCTCCGATCAGGAGAAGATGCGGCAGCAGGGCGGCGGCGCGCGCCCGGGTCGGGTCGGGCACAGCGCGGTTCCAGAGGGTTTCGAGGAAGGTGAGCCGTGCGCTGTCGACGCGTTCGACCACGCCACGCGCACCGTCGTTCCCGATCGCCCACGCCCGCAGGGCCCGATCCAGCTCGGCGTCGAACAGCTCGTCGAGCCGCGAGGGAAGAGCCCGCAGGGCATCGACCGGATCGACGGTCGCGAGCTCGTCCGACAGCCCAGCGAGCAGAGTGACCTGCCCATGCTCGACATGAGTCAGCAACGCCGCGTGGAAGTCGGCGACCCCCGTGAAGTGGTGATGGAACGACCCCTTCGTCAGGCCGAGGCGGGCAGCCAGTCGGTCGATCCGCACGCCCGCCGGTCCCTCGTCGGCCAGTACCACGATGCCCTCGTCGAGCCACAGATCACGTGTTCCCATCAATGAAACATACCATACGGTATGGTATGCTTGAGGTGGGCCGAGAATCACGCACCCAAGGCAGCGGGGAGGGATACGGTGCCGCGCTCGTATGGCGTGATGTCGATGCTCGTGACGAGGCCGTCGTGCACGCCGATCCGGATCAGTGCGAACGGGTGCCCACCAGGTGCGATCACCGCTCCCGGGTGACCCTCAACGAGGACCGGGGCGGCGGCGGCGATGCGGTCCACGAACGCCCTGGTCTCCTTCGCGACCGCCCAGGCGCCCCGGACGACAGGCGCGGTGCCGTCCGCGAGGAATCCGAGGTCGGCCGTGCGGACGACGTCCGGCGCGAGGAGTGTGACGAGCCGCGCGATGTCGCCGCCACGCGCCGCGGCGAGGAACGCGTCGATGATCTCCATCTGGTGGGTGGACACCGGCAGGTCGACCGCACGAGCGCCCCGGAGCCGGATCCGCGCGCGACTCGCGAGCTTCTTCGCCGCGGCCACCGTCGTGTCGAGCACGGGCCCGATCTCGTCGAACGGGACGGCGAAGAGGTCATGCAGCACGTAGGCCACCCGCTGCGGGGGAGACAGTTCATCGAGCACGACCAGCAGCGCCCGGGAGACGTCCTCACGACGGACGAACGCCTCGTCGGCCGCGAGTTGCTCGCCGGGGATGTCGTCGGCCTTGAGCGGGACCTCGCGCCGGCGATGGCGGGCGCGAAGCTGGTCGAGGCACAGGCGTGCCGTCACCGTGGTGAGCCAGCCCTCGGGGTTGACCAGTTGCGCCGGGTCGGCCGACCGCGCGCGCAGCCAGGCGGCCTGCACCGCGTCTTCGGCATCGTTGTGCGAGCCGACGATGCGATAGGCCAACGACATCAGCCGGGCCCTGGATGCCTCGAAGTGTTCGACGAGTTCCACGTCTGGTCACCTTTCATACGTGCCGGGCGTCAGGAGGGGCGAGAGACCGCAACCTGATGAACCCGCGCACGTGGAGGCACCTATGAGCTTACCGAATGATCGATCGCGCCGGCGCGCGTCATGATCGCCGTACTGGGGGGCGTCCTGGTCGTCGCGACCGTCCTTTGCGCCCTCGCCAACGCCATCGAGGTGACCGCCAAGGTGATCAGAGCGGACTTCGTGATGCGCAACTGCGCCGAGGTCGGGCTGTCCGCGCGGTGGATCCCCTACCTCGCGGTGGTCGAGGGGGCCGGTGTCGTCGGTCTGGTGCTCGGCCTTCTCGGCGTACGTCCCCTCGGGCTGGCCGCAGCCGTCGGCCTCGTCCTGTTCTTCGTCGGCGCGATCCTGGCTCACGCCCGCGCGCGGGTGTTCCACAACATCGCGTTTCCCGCGGTCTTCCTCGTCCTCGCCGTCGCCGCGGTGGGGCATTTCGCGTCGACGACCGCCTGATCAATCGCGATCGGCCTTTGCGGTGCGCTGGGCAGGTTGGCGCCGGTTCGCCGGACATCCGTCCTCGTGCCTGGGTTGTGTGACGCCGCAGATCGCGCCCTGGAATCCGGTGACTTGTTGAGGATTCGCCAATGGCGATACTCACACTCAGTGCACAGTGGCCTGCAACCCGTCACGCATATGCGAGCATCGACGCACGTTACGTAAGTGCGGGCGTTGGGTGGTTGGGGGATCATGCCCAAGAGTCAGGTGCGGCGTGACCAGTTCGGAGACGTCCTCAGGACCCTCCGCTTGGAGCGGCGGCTGACCCAGGAGGAGCTTGCCGAGGCGGCCGGTTCCAGTGTCCGCGGCATCCGGGAGATGGAGCGCGGCCGGGTGCGCAGTCCGCAACGACGGACGGTGGTGCTGCTCGCCGACGCCCTGCGGCTGGCCGGGGCGGACCGCGACCGTTTCGTCGCCCTGGCCAGGGTCGAGCGGCAGCCGCACGACCGGGTGCCGGACGACCACGTCGCGGTGCCGGACGATCGCATCGCGATGCCGGACGACCACGCGGAGGTGCCACACGGTCGCGTGCCGGTGCCGCACGACCGCCCGGCGGTGGTCGTACCCGGGGAACTGCCCGCCGGCGTTCCGGACCTGGCCGGCCGGGCGGAGATCCTGGAACGGCTCTCGGCGCTGACCGCCGAGGTCACCGCAGGGCGGCCGGACACCGCCTCGGCGGTGGTGCTGCACGGGCCGCCGGGGATCGGCAAGACCAGCCTCGCCGTCGTCGCCGGACATCGACTCAGCCCGGCCTTCACCGGCGGGCAGCTCTTCGTCGACCTGCAGGGCGTCTCGCCGGACGGCCCGGTCGACCCGGCCGAGGCGCTGGCCGGGTTGCTGCGGTCGCTCGGGGTGCCGGACAACCGGGTGCCGGTGTCGCTGGCCGAGCGGGGTGGTCTGTTCCGCACCCTCACCCGGGACCGGGCGCTGCTGGTGGTCCTGGACAACGCCGCGAGCGAGGCACAGGTACGCCCGCTGCTGCCGGCCGGGCGGGGATGCCTCGCGCTGGTCACCTGCCGGCGTCCGCTGACGGGGCTTGCCGGTGCGGTCCGCCTGCCGCTCGACCTGCTCGCCCCGGCAGCCGGTCGACTGCTGCTCGCGGCGATCGTCGGTGCCGACCGGGTCGCCGCCGAGCCGATCGCGGCCGACCAACTCGTCAAACTCTGCGGCCGGCTGCCGCTGGCCGTCCGGATCGCCGGCAACCGCCTCGCCAGCCGACCGCAATGGTCGATCGGTTGGCTGGTGGACCTGCTCCACGACCAGCGTCGGCGGCTGACCGTGCTGACCGCTGGGGACCTGGGCGTCCGATCCGCGTTCGAGGTCTCCTACCGGCAATTGGACCCGATGGCCGCGCGGGTGTTCCGGCGGGCCTCGCTGATCCCCGGCACCGACTTCGAACCCGCGTTGGTCGCCGCAGTTGCCGGCATCGGCGAGGAGACCGCGGCGGCGGCCCTGGAGGAGTTGGTCGAGGCCGGTGTCCTCCTGACCGTGGGGGACCGGTACCAGTTCCACGACCTGGTCCGGCTCTACGCCCAGGAACGCCTCGACGCCGAGGAACCACAGGCTTGCCGGACGGGTGCGCACGATCAGATGGTCGGCTGGCTGCTGCGGCGTACCCGGCAGGCCGCCCTGATGTTCGAGCCGGACGCCTCTCGGGCCGACTCCCCGTTCGACGACGATCGGGCGGCGGCGTACTGGTTGGATAGGGAGTCCGGCAACTGGCTGGCGGCGCTGCGCGACGCGGCGCGGCGCGGTCGGCACGCCGACGTGGTCGCGGTCACCAGGGCTCTGCACTGGTACTCGGACGCCAACAGTCACCTGCACTCCTGGGACGAGATCTTCTCGCTGGGAGTGGCCGCGGCCCGGGCCGCCGGTAGCCCTCGCGACGAGGCCGTCCTGCTGAACTTCCTGGGCTGGGCCCGGTACTTCTGCCGGGACCGCAACATCGACGGGCTGGCTGCCCTGGACCGGGCGTTGGAGTTGGCCCGGCTGATCGGGGACCGCCGGGAGGAGGCGTGGGCGCTGACCTACACCGCCGCGATCCTCATTCGAATCGGCAGCGGTGTGGCGGCCGTCGACAATTGCCGCCGGGCCGTCGGCCTGTTCCGCGAGATCGGGTACGCCCTCGGCGAGAACGCCGCGGCGAGCGTGCAGGGCGGGGCGCTGGCCGCGCTCGGCCGGTTCGCCGAAGCTGCCGACCTGCACCGCGAGGTGCTGGCGTTCTACGGCCACGGCAGCGGTCTGAGCCGTACCGGCACGGCGGTGGCCAGGGCCGGGGCGATGATGAGTCTCGGGGCGGACCTGGCCGGGATGGGTCAGTGGCGAGCCGCCGCCGACGAGTACGCCCACGCCCGGCGGCTGTTCCATCGGTGCGGCGCGACGTTCAGCGAGGCCAACGCCATCCACCGGTACGGGTTGGCGCTCCAGGCGTTGGGTGAGGTCGACGCGGCGGCCGAGGCGCTGGGGACGGCGCTTGCCCTGTATGCCGCGCTGTCCTGCCCGTGGTGGGAGGCGCAGACCCTGTACGCGCTCGCGGCGCTGGCCGGCTCGGCTGCGGGCGGGGCCGCCGACGCCCGCCAGCTGCGCGAGCGGGCGCTCGACAGGTGCGGCGAACTGGACGCACCGGAGGTGCGGACCCTGCGCGCCACCCTGCGACGGGAACTGGCCGAGTTCTGACCGACGCGCACCGGGCCCCGCCAGTGATGCGGCGGGGCCCGGCGTCGGTGGACGGGGTCAGTTGCAGGTGGTGCCGTTGAGGGTGAACGGGGCCGGGGTGGCGGGGGAGCCGTTCGCGGTGAAGCCGAAGTTGACGGCGCCGCCGGTCGGGATGCTGGCGTTGTGGCTCTCGTTGGTGACAGTCACCGCCGCGCCGGTCTGCTGGAAGATGCCGTTCCAGTGGCCCTGCACGAGTTGTCCACTCGGGAACGCGAAGCCCAGCGACCAGCCGTTGGTGGCCGGGCCGTCGTTGTAGACGGTGACGCTGGCGCTGTAGCCGGTGACCCACGAGTTGGTGACGACGAAGGACACCCGGCAGGTGCTGGCGATCGGCGTCGCCGGCACGATGTTGCCGTAGTCGTCGCGGGCGGTGGCGAAGTCCTGGAAGCCGAAGCCCCGACCGGCCGATCGGGTGGTGGTGCCGGCGGCGAGCACGGTGCCGTTGGCGTTGACGGAGTAGACCGGGCCGCCACTGTCGCCGCCCCGCGCGGACTCCTGGCCGTCGAGCTGGGTGGCCTCGACGAGGTCCTCAATGTCGTCGTAGTGGAAGTCGACCCGCAGTTTGCAGACCGGACCGCCAATCGCACCCGCGGAGGTGTACCCGGACTGGCACAGCAGCTGTCCGGGGAAGACCTCGGTCCAGCCGACCACCTGGGCGCGGACCTCGTCATGCTGACCGCCGACGTAGAGGTGACCGCCGGGCGTCGGCGTCGAAATGATCATCGTGTCGTGGTCGTCGTTGCTGTCGACCGCGTAGCCGACCAGGGTGCCGGTGCCGGTGGTGGTGTTCCAGCCGACGTGCCAGGGCGAGCCGACGGCTCCGCAGTGTTCGGCGGTGAGCATGTAACCGGCGTTGGTGTCCGCGTTGCGTACGCCGAAGCCTGCGGTACACCCGGGCGTGGTGAACCCGATGCCCGCGCCGCCGTCGAACGGCGCGGAGTCGTTGGCCCGTGACCGTTCGACCATCCGGTCGCGTTCGACGATGCTGGTACGGACTCCGGTGACCGGTAGCTTCGGCAGTTTGGCGCCCGGGGTGTGGTCAACGGCGATCTCGATGCCGGTACCGTCTGTGCGCAGCCTGACCGAGTGGCTGGCGTCCGCCCGGTCGGCTTCCACCACCGGGGTGAGTTTGGCGGCTGCCTTGCGCAGTTCGGCGCGGGAGTAGGTGGCGTTGGCCACCTCGACCGGCGCGGTGCGGCGGGCGGCGGTGACGGCTGCGGCGATGTCGGTGGGCGGCGTACCCTTCCACCACAGGGTGACGTGGTCTTCGACCAGGCCGATGCCGGCATAGCCGCGCGCCGGTCCGCGTTCCACAGCGGTGCGGATGACATTGGCCGCATCGACAAGCGGGGCCTGGGCGACCATCTGGTCCAGGGTCTGTGCCGGGATGATGTCGAGGATGGAGTTGGCGGCCCCGGCGGCCCCCGGTTGGCCGGACTCCGCGTAGGCGGAGGTGGGGCCGGGGAGCGCCGTCGCGCCGACCAGGGCCCCGACGACCACCGTACGGGTGATCGCTTTCCGTATTGATGTCATGCCGCTGAGTCAAGCAACGCCCGCCGCCGGGAGACAGGCAGGACGCCCGGCAGGAGTCAACATGCCGGCGGTCCTGCCGGCAGTCGCCCATGGTGCCCATCGGGCTACTCAAGGCAGTGAATGTGGTCTCCCCGGGATGCGGGCGGCGGCTGCGGCGACGGTCGCCAGGTCTTCGCTCGAGAAGCCGGCGCGGCTCAGCACCGCCAGGGACTTGTTCGTTGCCAGCGTGCACAACGCCAGCTCCGCTGCCTCCTGCTCGCCGGCCCCCGCGGCCAGCAACGCCTGCTGCAGCATCGCCCGCAAACCGTCGATCATGGAGCGGACCATCGCCTGTCCCTCTGCGTCGAGGGCCGGGAACTGCGTTGCCGACACCGTGAGCAGGCAGCCATCCGGGACCATCGGGTCGGCGATGCGGTTCAGGGTGACCTGCAGGTAGGCAGTCACAACGGCGCTCGGGTTCGGGTGAGGGTCGGACAGTGCCTGCTCATACAGCGGGTGGTAGGTCTGCGCGTACCGTTGGAGGCTTTCGCGGAAGAGGGTGCTCTTGTCGCCGAAGGTGCCGTAGAGCGAACTCCGGCCCAGGCCCGTGCCCTCGGACAGGCGGTCGATCGAGGCCTCCGAATAGCCCCAGCGCCAGAAGACGTGCATCGCGCGTCGTAACGCCTCGTCCACGTCGAATTGCTTGCGGCCCGCCATGGTCGCCAGTCTACACATCTTGTGTCGATCGTTCCAAGATGTGTATGGTCAGCGGCATGACAACTTGGACTGATCGTTCCACGATGAGCGCGGTCGACGGTACTGCAGGCTTGCGTTCGCTGCGGCTGCCCGACGGCTTCACCGACGTCTTCACCAGCCGCATCACCGAGGTGAACGGGCTGCGACTGCATGCCGTCACCGGCGGTGACGGCCCGCCGCTGCTGCTGGTCGGCGGGTGGCCACAGACCTGGTACGCCTGGCGGGACGTGATGCCCGCACTCGCCCGGGAGCACACCGTCGTCGCCGTCGACTCGCGCGGGGCCGGGCTCTCCGACAAACCCGACGACGGGTACGACGCCGGCACCCTCGCCGCCGATCTGGTCGCGCTGATGGCAGCGCTCGGGCACGACCGGTTCGACGTGGTCGGCCACGACATCGGCATGTGGACCGCGTACGCCCTCGCCGCCGATCACCCCGAGCGGCTGGGCCGGCTCGCCGTCGTCGACGCCATCATCCCCGGTCTCACGCCGACCCCGTCGGTCTTCAGCCCGGGCGCGGTCAACCAGCGGCTCTGGCACTTCGGCTTCAACCGGCTCACCGACCTCAACGAGGAACTGGTCCGGGGGCGGGAGCGGCTCTTCTTCGGCTACCAGTTCGCCAAGAAGGCAGCCACCCCGGACGCGATCGGAGCGTACGCCGTCGACGTGTACGTCGACGCGATCGTCGCGGATCCTCGCGGCCTGCGGGCGAGCTTCGCGTACTACCGGGCGCTGGACGAGACGATCGCGCAGAACGAGCAGCGCAAGAAGACCAGGTTGACGCTGCCGGTGCTCGCCGTCGGCGGCGCGCGGTACAGCGGCGCGGCGCCGGCCGAGACGATGCGGCTGGTTGCCGACGACGTCACCGAGGTGGTCCTCGACGACTGCGGCCATTACGTGGCCGAGGAGCAGCCGGCGCGGTTCACCGAGATCCTGGAGGACTTTCTCGGCGTGTCGCACGGCTGACACATTCGTGGCGCGAGTTCCGCCATGCCTGTCGTCCGCCCCGCTCGTTCACGTTGCGGGCACCTCCCGCGCCGGGCCACCCGCTAGATTGCCCGCATGTCACCGATCCCGACGCCGCTGCTACCCGAAACCCGACGTGCGCTGGTCCACCGACTGGCCACTGGTCAGGTAGCGGGTCGGGCGCCGTCGGTCGTCGCTGCCGTGGTGCGTGATGGCCGTCCTGTGTGGGTGGACGGGTGGGGAACTGTGGACGGCAGGGTGCCGGATGGCAACCTCCAGTACCGGATCGGCTCGATCACCAAGACTTTCCTGGCGGTGCTGGTGTTGCGCCTGCGCGACGAGGGGCGACTCGCGCTTACCGATCCGCTGGCCGAGCACCTGCCCGGCACGGCGGCGGGCCAGGCCACGGTCGGCGCGCTGCTGGCGCACACCGCCGGGCTGATCGCTGAGGCGCCCGGCCCATGGTGGGAACGAACCCCGGGCGCGCTGCGACCCGACCTGGTCGACGTGCTGGGCGGCGATCCGCAGGTGCATCCGGCCGGACAGCGCCACCACTACTCCAACCCCGGCTACGCGCTGCTCGGCGCGCTGGTGCAGCGGGTTCGGGGTCAGGCGTGGGGCGAGGTGCTACGGCGCGAGGTGCTGGAGCCGCTCGGGATGACCCGCACCACCCTGCTGCCGGTCGCGCCGCATGCCACGGGTTGGGCGGTGCATCCCTGGGCCGATGTGCTCCTTGCGGAGCCCGCCGTGGACACCGGTCTGATGGCGCCTGCCGGGCAGCTGTGGTCGACCGTGACGGACCTGGCCACGTTCTCCGCGTTCCTCATCGACGGCGACGACCGGGTGTTGCATCCGGACACCGTCGCGCAGATGCGCGACCCGGCGAGCCCGCCGGAGGCGACGGGCTGGGACAGCGGCTACGGGCTCGGCACGCAGCTGCTGCGCCGCGACGGCCGGCTGTTGGCCGGGCACACCGGCTCGATGCCGGGGTTTGTCGCGGCCGTGTGGGTCAGCACCGATGACGCTCTGGGCGCGGTCGTCATGGGTAACGTGACAGCCGGCCTGTCCGCCGGTGCCCTCGCCGCTGATCTGCTGCACACGGTCGCGGAGCGGGAGCCGCGGATCCCCGCGCCGTGGCGACCGCTGCCCTCGGTCGATCCACAGCTACTGGATCTCGCCGGCCCGTGGTACTGGGGACCGGCCCCTTTCGTGCTGCGCCCGCAGGCGGACGGCTTCCTGGAGTTGGTCCCGCTGTCCGGCGGGCGCGGCACCCGGCTGCGCCCGACCGGCGACGGCTGTTGGGAGGGGATCAACGGCTACTTCGCCGGCGAACGGCTGCAGGTGCGACGCGACGCGGCCGGCGCTGTCAGCCACCTCGATCTTGGCACCTTCATCTTCACCCGGCAGCCCTACGACCCTGCGGCGCCAGTGCCCGGCGGTGTCGACCCGGCGGGCTGGCGGGCCGGCTGAGACCCTGTATCGATGCGACAGGTCACCGTGCTCGGCAGTTCCGGTGCCTTTCCCGAGCCAGGCCGTGCCTGTAGCGGCTTCGCCGTGGACTGGGACGGCTACCGTTTGGTGCTCGACCTGGGCTACGCCACGCTGCCTCGGTTGCTCGGGCACTGGCCGGATGGCGCGGTGGACGCCGTCGTCATCACCCACGAGCACCCGGATCACTGCATCGACCTGCACGCTCTGTTCAGGATGCGGTTCTACGGTCAGCCCGGGGGAGCACGGCTGCCGTTGTTCTGCCCGCCCGGTGTGCTCGACCGGCTCGGTGGCCTGGAGCCCGATGTCGACCTGCACGCGGTGTTCGACGTGCACCCACTACCCGGCAGCTACCGGGTCGGGCCGTTCGATCTCATCGGGCTGTCTCTGCCGCACTTCGTGCCCAACGCCGGCATCCGGATTCAGGCCGACGGGATTGCGCTGGCCTATTCGGGGGACACGGGACCGGCTTCCGCATTGGCCGAACTGGGTCGTGACGCGGATCTGTTCATCGTCGAGGCGACGGACTACGACGGTGAGACCAGCCGTCCCAGCCGAAACCTCCTGACCTCCACCGAGGCCGGTCTGTGGGCTCGCCGTGCGGGTGCCCGCCGTCTGATGCTCACCCACTTCTGGCCGGGCAACGACCGGGCGGCCGCGGTGGCCGCCGCGCAGGTGGAGTTCGGGGGTGCCGTGCTGGCGGCTGAGGAAGGCCTTACCGTGCTGCTCGGGATGCCAGGCAGCTGACTGACCCTCATTCGACGAACGTGCCATCCGCGTTCATGATCTCGTCTCGCACCAGCGGTACGAACGCCGACCAGGCTCCGTCATCCACGGCGGCCACCATGCGGATGCGCCCGCCGCCGTCGTCAAGGGCGTAGCTGACCACCCGGTACCGCGCACCGTCCGCACCGAGGACGTCGCGAACATCCTTGTCGTCGAGCATCGCGCGCCAGTCGTCGTAACTGACCCGCTGCCACTCAGCCAGGCGTGCCTGGGCAAGTTCTGCCGCCAACTCGTCGTTCAGTCCCACCCGCGCAGTCTGCCAGGCACGCCTGGTCGACCAGGACCCCTGAGCCCGCCGAGGTCGGCTACTACCAGGCGGCCGGTGACCCGGAGCGACGCCGAGCGCACTGGGCCGTCCCGATCCCGTCCACTGGTCGTTGAGCCGCGCGGATGCGCGTTCCCGATCGCGCCACGGGATGCCTCGCACTCCGGATGTCGAGAACGGCGGCGTGGCTCCGTCCTTGGGGAGGATGCGGTCACCGTGACCGCACCAGAGCAGGGAGATCCAGCATGGCGATCCAGCGGATGGACAACGTCCTCATCGTTGTCGAGGACCTCGACGTGGTCGTCGCGTTCTTCGTCGAGCTCGGCATGGAGTTGGAGGGACGAGGGGCGGTCGAGGGGCGGTGGGTGGAGCGTGTCATCGGGATCGACGACGTCCGGCAGGAGGTCGCGATGCTGCGGACCCCGGACGGCCACGGCAAGGTCGAGCTGGTGATGTTCCACCGACCGGCGGCGATCAGCGCGGAACCGAAGGACGCGCCGGCGAACACGCTGGGCATTCGGCGCATCATGTTCGCCGTCGACGACATCGAGGACCTCATTGCCCGGCTGCGCGGCCATGGCGCCGAACTCGTCGGGGAGTTGGCGCAATACGAGGACGCCTACCGCCTCTGCTACGTCCGCGGCCCCGAGGGCATCATCGTCGGCCTGGCCGAACAGCTCCGCTGAGAATGCCGCGGGTGACGGGCTCAGGCGACCAGGGTGCCGCCGTCGACGGTCACCACCGTGCCGGTGGCGTAGGTCGCCCGCAGGAGGTAGACGAAAGCCTCGGCGACCTCCTCGGGCTCGCCCACCCGGCCGAGCGGAAGCGACTCGCTGAGCTGCGCGTACATCTGCTCTCGGGTTTGCTCTGGCAGTGAGTCCCAGAGCGGCGAGCGGATCACGCCGGCGGAGACGGCGTTGACCCGGATCGGGGCAAGTTCGACGGCGAGCGCGCGGACGAGCGCGTCGATCGCCCCGGTGATACTGGCCGCGACCGACCAGCCCGCGCTGGGTCGGTGATTCGCGGTGCCGGTGGTGAGGGTGATCGACCCTCCGGGGCGCAGGTACGGCAGGGCCGCGTTGACCGCCGACAGGGAGCCGAAGTAGCGCAGGTCGAAGGCGGCCCGCGCGGCGGTGAGGTCGAGGGCGTCGACGGACATCAGCGCGAGGGGTTCGCCCGCGGTGTAGACGAGATGGTCGAACGAGCCGAGACCGTGGAACAGCCGGGACACGGCGTCGGCGTCGGTGAGGTCGGCGACGTACCCCTGGGTGGTGGTCGGCAGGGTCGTGAGGGCGCGGTCCACGCTGCGCTGGTTGCTGGAGGCGACCACGACCTGGGCGCCGTCGCGGGTGGCGCGCGCGGCGGTGGCGAGGCCGATCCCCGAGGTTCCGCCGAGTACGACGACGCGCTGGTCGATGAGGGTCATGATCGTGTCCTTCCGGATCGTTTGTGGGAACGGTTACCACCGTGCTCCGGCGGGAACGCCCGAGTCCAAGACCTCTTTCACCTCCTGTGATGCCCGTTGGGCATCACCCCAGTCATACCTGGCGGGTATCGTGGAACCGCCCGGAGCGGAAACCGGACGGGGGCAGGGTGGACGTCGATCTGCGCAAGCTCCGCTACTTCGTGGCGGTCGCGGAGGAGCTGCACTTCGGCCGGGCCGCCGCACGGCTGCACATCGCCCAGCCGGTCCTGTCCCGCCAGATTCGGGCCTTCGAGCACGAACTGCGCGCCGAGCTCCTCGTCCGGGACCGCCGCTCCACCGTGCTGACCGAGGCCGGCCGCCAGCTGCTGACCGACGCCCGTCCGCTGCTCGCCTCGGCCGAAGCCCTGCGGCGGCGGGTGCAACGTGCCGCGCACGGCAGGCCGACGTTCACCATCGCGTTCATGCCCGGTCTTCTCGTCACCGCCGAGGCCCGTGCCATCGGCCAGCGGCACCCCGACCTGACCGTCGACGTCGTCCGTACGTCCTGGGACGACCAGGCCGAGATTGTCCGCGAGGGGCGTGCGGACGTCAGTTACGTACGGCTCCCGGTCGATCGGCGCGGGCTGCGCCTGCGCCCACTGTTCACCGAACCCCGCGTCGTCGTTCTGCCCACGGACCACCGTCTGGCCGGCAAGGAGTCGCTCGATCTCGCCGAGCTGGTCGAGGAACGGCTGCTGCAGGACCCGGACGCGGTGCCGGAGTGGCGGGACCTGCCGAATCGGCCGACGGACCCCGACCCCCGCCCCCGGCCCGAGCTGAATTCGGTCGAGGAGAAGCTGGAGCATGTCGCCGCGTGCGCCGGGATGGTGATCCTGCCGCTGTCGACGGCGACGTTCTACACGAGACCGGACGTCGTCCACGTGCCAGTCGCCGACCTCGGTCACAACCAGGTGTGCCTGGCCTGGGCCGAGGACAACCGGTCACCCCTGGTGCACGAGTTCGTGGAGATCGCCGCCCGGCAGGCCCCCACAACTCCATGATCGACGTCAGGGGTGGGGGGTCAGGCGGGGCTGGTTGGGAAGGTTTCGCGTAGGGCCGGGTCCAGTGGACGGCCGCTTGTCGGGTCGATGAACAGGTTGGTGAGCAGGAGGTCGGCGAGGTAGCTCGGGTTCACACCCGACTCCTTGCGGCCGAGGGCCTGCGCCGCGCCGCCGAGTCGCAGCGCGGCCCGCGCCACGCCGGCCGGCAGGCGGCTGACCCGGCGCGGCCGGCCGACCGCCGCGGCGATCCGCGCGAACATGTCGTGCCAGGTGAGGTTCTCGTCGACGACCGGGATGTCCGCGCCGCTGGCCTGCTCCAGAGCGTCGACCGCGACCTCGGCCACGCTGCGGGCCGACGCCGCGGCGCTGCCGCCGGTCGGGGCGACCAGAGGGGTACGCGAGCGGGCCCACCGGTCCAGCGGACCGGCCCAGTTGGGCAGCCGGTCGCCGGCCCGACCGAAGACGAAGGGCAGTTCGAGTACGGCGACCGGCAGGCCCGCACCGGCGGCCGCCCGCCCCTCGCGGGCCTGCTCCAGCCGGCACCGGATGTACGTGTGCCGTTCGGCGAGACGCCACTGTGGGTGGAGCCGGTCGAAGTAGGTGTAGTAGGAGCCCATCACGACGCCTCGGGTGAGACCTTCGAGGCGGGCGGCGGTGAACAGGCGTACCACCGGGTCGACGTTGTCGCGGCGGAACTCGGGATAGATCGGCTTGGGCAGCGGGCGTTGCTCCTCGGTGCGGGTGGCGTACACGACGCCGTCGTGACCGGCGAGCAGCGCCCGCAGTCCGTCGATCGAGGCGGACCCGACATCGAGCAGGTGGTCGACGCCCGGCTGGGCGGTACGCGCAACCGTGGTCGCGGCGTGACCACGCCCCCGGAGTACGTCCACGACGTGAGCGCCGATCAGACCGCTGCCACCCACCACAAGAATTCGCACGGTGCATCGTCCACTCTGGAATGGGCTGTTTGTCAAGCGCCGCCGCTGCGGCGACGCTGCGGTTCGGCCAGAATGGCACCCGGAGGTGATCGAGCGTGGTTGACCAGGAGAGCGTGCCCAAGTTGTGTTCGGTGGTGCTCGACTGCACCGATGCGCGGGCGCTGGCGGAGTTCTATCGACAGCTGCTGGGCTTCGTCTACCGGCCCGGTGACGAACCGCCGGCGGCCGGGCAGGCCGACGAACGCGGCCGTGACTGGCTGGTGCTGCGGTCACCCGCCGGCGAACCCCAGCTCGCGTTTCAGCAGGTGGAGCATCTGCCGGAGGCGACGTGGCCGACTCACACCGTGCCCCAGCAGCTGCACCTGGACCTGACCGTGGAGTCCGTCGAGGAGCTGCTGGTCCAGCATGAGCGCGTGCTGCGCCTCGGCGGCCGGCTGTTGTACGACCGCATCGACGACCCGGACGAGCCCCTCCGCGTGTACGCCGATCTGGCCGGGCATCCCTTCTGCGTCTTCGTCGGCTGAGCGGGTTGCCGCCACCTCGCTGGGAGCGCAAGGTTGACAACGGGCGAGGATGGCGTCCGTAACCTCGACATTGGCATAGGTTCGAGGCAGGACGCCATCGCTGTGAATCGGGGTTGAGGATGCCGGAACCGCGCGCCTTCTGGCTGGACGAGCAGTTCGACCGCGAACACGGCGCCGACGGGCGCGGCCGGTACGAGGCCGAGGTGTTTCGGCGGATCGACGAGTTCGCCGACACCTGGGGTGACTTCGCGCCCGTGGCGTTCGCGGTGACGGCCTGGCGGCTGGCCACCGAACTGTCGCCGGGCTTCGTCCGCTGGCACCGGCGGATCATCACGGCGACCTGCTCGCGCAGCCCGTGGGACGGCAGCCTGGTCTGCGCGGTGACCGTGGCCTCCCGCTGGCCGGCCGAGCTGACCTGGACCAAGCAGTGGCAGCGCGACCGGGGTTGGCAGAACTGGCCCCAGCTGTTCGGCCAGTTCACCACACCCACCGAGCAGGACCAGACGCGCCGCCCGCATCTGCGCGCGTTGCTCCAGGTGGAGGCGCCGGTCCCGCTCGGCGATCTGCCGCCGTCGCCCGCCGGTCCGGACGACGACGTCGCCGCGGCGGCGCGCCGGGCCGTGGCGGTGCTGGCCCGGGAGCTCAACGACCTCCTCGCGCCGATGATCGGGCAGCTCGACGCCGGAGTTCCCGCGGACTCCTGAGCTGCCCGCCGGCCGGTAGGGTCGTCGGCGTGGATCTGGACGACATCGCCGCCCGGCTCGGGGTGCCCGTCGAGGACGTCGACCGTGTGCATCGGCTCGCCGGTGACCGGCCGTCGGCGCCGCTGCCAGCCAAGGCCGACGCGCCCGCGATCCTCGACCGGCTCGCCGTGCGGCCGGACGACGCCGCCGAGATCATGGCGGGTTGGCCCGATCCCGGCTCCCCACTGTGGGCTCCGGAGCTGCGCTGGCTGCTCGACCGCTCGATCGCTCTGGTCCGCGCCGATCTCGCCGGCTACGACTGGATGCCGCCCGGCCCGGAGTTGCCGCGAGACCGGGGGCCTGCCTGGCGGCACCTCTACGTGTACGCGTACCTGGCCCTGGTCGACGTCGTGCGCCGGTACCACCGCGACCACGGCGTCCCCGACAGCGTGTCCTGGGTGACCCTCGCCGACCTGGGCCGCAACCTCGCGATCGACCGACGCATGCGCGGCGAGGGCTGGCCGATCATGCAGAGCTGGCTGACGCTGCACTCGCGCGGCAGCGTCTACGAGCTGGGCCGGCTCCAGCACCAGCGCGGCGACGGCGCGATCGGTCTGCACGTCCCCGATTCGGGGCCGTTGACCCCGGAGGCGGTCGAGGCGTCGCTCGACGAGGCCCGGGCGTTCTTTCCCCGGCACTTCCCGGACGAGCGCTACACCGCGTTCTCCTGCGCCTCGTGGCTGCTCGACCCGCAGCTGCGGGAGTACCTTCCCGAGGACTCCAACATCGTGCGGTTCCAGCGCCGGTTCGAGCTGGTTCCCTACCAGGCGTCGGACGGGCCGGACGCCGACATCGAGGTGCTGCGGTTCGGGTTCCGCACCCTGACCACGCCGCTGGACGAGTTGCCGCGCCGTACGCTGCTCCAGCGCGCGATCATCGACCACCTGCGGGCCGGCGGGCACTGGCACTGGCGCCACGGCCGCTTCCCGATCTAGGTGCTCGGACCGGAGAGGTTGGGGGACGCGGTTGGCGGGTCACGCCGCCGCAGGGGTGGCTGTCACTTCAGGTGGGCGGCGAGCGGGATGTTCTGCGCCCTGAGGGCGGTGGCGATCAGGCCGGCGATCTGTCTGGCGCCGGCGGCCTCGAAGTGGGTGTGGTCGTTGCAGAAGAACGCACCGACCGCGCCGGTCGAGTAGTCACCGTTGTTCGGGCACAGCCTGAGCGTGTTGTAGAGCGCCACGCTCTTCGCGTGCAGGTCGATGACCGGTACGCCGTTGGCGGCGGCCGCAGCCGTCGTCTCGGCGACGAAACCGCGATTGCCGACGGCGGTGCCCCCGCTGCAGGTGATTGCCGCGACCGGGGTGACGAAGATCGGCTGTACGCCTCTGGCCTTGGCAGCCGTCGCCATGACGCCGAGCAGTTGCTTGAAGCGGTTGCTGCCTACGTGTCGCGGGCAGGCCGAGTCACCGTCGTTGATGCCGAACTGGACGATCAGATAGTCACCGGTCTTGAAGCCGCTGCCGGTGTTCAGCATCGCCGACCACCGCGCGCTGTAGGCGGTCGAGCTGAGCGTGCACTCGCCTGCCGAGTTCTTGGTGGCTGTCACGTTGCCCTCGTACAGCCACGTCTGGATGCTGCGACCGCCGACGGCGCTGTTCTGCACGCTGACGTTCGACGTGAGGTAGGACGCGAACTGGCTGCCCCAGCCGATCGGGCAGGAGCTGGCGTTCATCATCGTGGAGTCGCCGGCCATCCACACCCTGACCGGCGCGGGCGTCGGCGACGTGCTCGGGTCGGTGCAGGGTGTTGACGTCGGGGTCGGGGTCGGGGTCTGCTCGGTGGGGGTCGCTGCCGGCGGGCCGGCACAGGTGATGCCGTTGAACGAGAACGACGACGGCACCGGGTTACTCCCGCTCCACGAGCCGGTGAAGCCGAAGTTGACCGACGCGCCGGAGCCGACGGCACCGTTGTAGCTCACGTTGGTGGCGGTCACCGTCGTGCCGGTGACCGTGACGGCGGCGTTCCACGCCTGCGTCACGCGCTGCCCGGGGGCGAGGCTCCAACCCACGGTCCAGCTGGTCACCGCGTCACCGAGGTTGGTGACGACGACGTCGGCGCCGAAACCGCCGTCCCACTGACTGGTGACCCGGTAGGTGACACCGCACGCCGGGGCGGCGGCCCGGGCGGTGGCGATGCCGAGCCCGCCGGCCACGACGGTCAGGACCGTTGCCGCCAGGACCACGAGACGCAATCGGCGAACCGTCATCGGGTTGCTCCTGCCTTGATCGGAGACGTTCGCCGTCAGGTGGTGGCGGCGCACGGGGAACCGTTGAGAGCGAAACCTGTCGCTCCGCCGAGCGGGTTGTCGGTGACAAAGCCGAAGCTTGTCGAACCGGCGGCCGGGATCATCGCGTTCCAGGAGGCGTTCACCGCCGTGGCCGCAGCACCGGACTGGGTGACTGTGGAATTCCAGGACTGTGTGATCCGCTGACTGCCTGGCAGGGACCAGGTCAGTGTCCAACCGTCGACGGGGACGCTGGAGGTGTTGCTGAGCGTCACGTCGAACTGGGCACCCGTACCCCAGTCACCGGTCTTGCGGTAGGTGACCGCGCAGGCCCCGCCCGCCGGAGTGGTCGGCGCGGTCGTGGGGGCCGTAGTCGCGGTCAGTCGCGCGCTGAGGACCGGGGCCAGCCGGTCGGTGATGGCCTGGTGACCCGCGTCGTTCGGGTGCACCGAGTCGCTCAGGCCGCCGGACGGCAACCAGCCGGTGGTGTCCACGTAGAACACGTCGGCGTCACCCGCGGCGTTGCGTGCCCGCACCGCAGCCTCCGTCTCCGCCGCGTAACGACCGATGAACGTCCGCATGGCGAAGAGCTTGGCGTTCGGAAACCTGGCCCGGATCCTCGTGAGGAAGGTCATGTACGCCGCCTGGAAGGCCGCCGCGCTCACGCCGTGGCTCCTGTCGTTGGTCCCCAGGTTGATCACCACGCCGTCGGCCGTGTAGCGGGAGAAGTCCCACTGGTCGGTGCCGGCCTGGCCACCGGACGACATCCAGTAGCGGGTCGCCTGCGCCCAGCATCCATCGGCCGTCTCGGCCAGACACATGCCACCGATCGCGATCTGGGTGTGGTCGTAGCCGAGCCTCTCGCCGACCTTGAAGCCGTAGTCCGTCACGGCAAGCTGACTGCTCGTGGCGCCCGCGGTGATCGAGTCACCGACGAACTCGACAAGCTTGGGGCGGGGCGGCGGCGTGTACGTGCCCGCGCCCGACTCCAGGATCAGCCCCTGGAAGACCGCGTCACCGGTGTAGGAGCCGGCCACCTGCCGGTAACTGACGATCAACGTGTGGTTACCGGCCGCCAGCGCGGTCGGCGTCAGGTTGATCGTGCCGGAGCCGGTGAAGGACGTGAACGCCCTACCGTCGATGCTGGCCCACAGTTGGATCGTGTTGCGCTGCCGGAGCTTCACCGTCCTGCCGGTGAACCCGACCCGCAGGTACGCGCCGGCCCAGTAGGGCACGTAGGCCGAGGCGTTCGTCTTGTTCCACCGGCCGACGAAGCTGATGTTCGAGTCGGCCGGGGTGCCGTCACCGACCGCGGCCTCGGCGCTGAAGGCCGGCAGACCCGCGGCGAGGACCCCGGCGGCGACGGCGATGAGCGCCACGGTACGCGTGCGCGCCACAGCGTTCCTGAGTGTCCCGGGTCGGGTGCGCGGGCGCATGAGACGGTGACCGGTTTCGAGGGAGCGAGTCCGCGTCATCGGATGGGGTTCCAGCCGTCGTTACCCGCCAGGTAGGCGGTGGGGGTGAACTGGGTGGCGGTGGAGGCGCTCATCTGCGGCCGGTTGGCGTTGATGGCCGCACCGGCCCCGGTGCTGCTGTACTCCGCGAACCGGGCGGTCCTCCACGAGAAGCCGGACATGTCGGTCCAGGGGTCGGTGCGGATGTGCGCGCCCATCGCGACGCCGCGGTAGAGGACCTGACCGCGGGCGTTGACGTCACCGCTGGGATGCCAGGGCCGGCCCAGATAGACGGTCCTGGCGGGGGCGTTGCTGGTCAGTGTGGTGCCCCAGAACAGGAAGCCGAACTTGTTGTTGATGTCGGTGGCCGCAGCGGTGATGTAGCCGTTGTTCGACGACGAGCCCCGGGTGAGCGAGTGCACGGTGCCGTTCTGGAAGACCATGGTGCCCCGCCCGAAGACGAAGTCGACGTCACCCTCGACGTAGGAGTTACGGACGTAGAGACGCCGGACCGAGCTGACGCTGGGTGCGTTGACCAGCAGGGTGTCCTGGTTGCCGAGAATGCGGACGTTGTCGAACTGCACCCGGTCGCCGGAGGTGTTGACAGCGACGGCCTGCTCGGCGTCGAGGGTGCTGGCAGCCTCGTTGAAGTCGTTCGACATGGTCAGATTCTTGATCGTGGTGTCGTTCGCGTTGACGAAGACCGAGGCGCTGCCGGACGTGCCGTACGTGCCGCCGCCAGGCTTGGCATGGCCGGCCGCGTGCCCCTCGACGATCACCACCTGGGCGGCCGAGCCACCGGCGCCGGCCAATGTGAGGTAGGGCTTGTTGGCGGGGATGGTGACCACGCCCCGGTAGGTGCCGGGTTTGATGGTGATGGTGACCGGAACGCCGTTGTTCGCCGCGATGCTGTCGATCGCCGCCTGCACGGTCGTGTAGTTGCCGCTGCCATCGGCAGCCACGGTGATTGTCGCGGACGCGGACGCGGCGGAAGCGATCGAGACTGCGGCGGCGAGAGCGCACACCGTCACCGCCGCCACCGGGCGCACACCAAGAATCCTGCCGGATGTGGTCACAAGCGTTCTCCGATCCATCCCACCTGGCCCCCGTCGAAGATCATGCCGACCGGCCAGACGACGAACTCAGGTTAACGCTAACATCGATGAGCCCAAATATGAAGGCATCGGCCACCTGCGGACCGGCGGGCACTCGCGCCACGGCCGCTTCCCGATCTAGGCCGCCGCGTCCCACCACGCGCCGTTGGCGGATGCGTGGCGGGCCGGCTCGATGACTTCCCACACCTCCGCGATGGATCCGTCGGCGATCCGCAGGACGTCGACCACCACGATCTCCGGTCCCGCATCGGGTAGCCGGCGTCGCGAGTGCACCACGACGTGGTCACCGTCGGCCAGTAGGTGCAGGACGTCGACCCGCATGCCGGCGGTCGGGCCCAGCGCGGCGCGGACCGCGGCGAGCCACTGCGCCTTGGTCGAGGTCGTCGAATCCGACCGGTGATGGGTGAAGTCCTCGCTCAGGAACGAGGCGAGCGTGTCGACGTCGCCCGTATCGATAAGCTCCGCCAACGCGCGTCCGACGATGCTCTTGTTCTCGGTGGTCATGCCCGCAAGTGTTTCCCCGGCCCAGGTGGTTGTCGATGACATCGCACTTCATGGCGTCCCGAGCGACGATGAGTACGCTCTTGATCGTGCATGCGGTCGGGGAGCTCCTACGGCAGTGGCGCAAGCGCCGAGGGCTCAGCCAACTCGACCTGGCGATCGCCGCGGACGTCTCGGCTCGGCACGTCAGCCTGGTCGAGACCGGAAAGTCCACGCCGAGCGCGGACATGATCCTGCGGCTCGCCGACCAGCTCCACGTGCCGCTGCGTGATCGCAACCAGCTGTTGCTCGCCGCGGGCTTCGCACCCCGGTACGCGCGGCGTCCGCTCGACGACACAGCCCTGTCGGGCGCCCTCGACGCGGTCCGCAGGGTGCTCCGGGCGCACGAGCCGTACCCGGCGCTGGTCTTCGACCGCCGGTGGAACATCGTGCTGACCAACCGCGCGGTCGACCCGTTCTTTGCGCACGTCGCGCCCGACCTGTTGCGGCCGCCGGTGAACCTGGTCCGGCTGGGCCTGGACCCGCGCGGGCTCGCCCCCCTGGTCGTCAACCTGGCGGACGTGCGGGCGGTGTTCCGTAGTCGGATCTCGCGCCAGCTCGCCGCGGCTCCCGACGCGGAGCTCGCGGCGCTCTACGAAGAGCTGCTGAACCCGCTGCCCGAGGAGCCGTTGGGCCAACGGGTCGACGCCGATGTGGTGATCCCGATGATCCTGCGAATCGGTGGACGCGAGCTGCGGCTGTTCTCGACCATCACCACGTTCGGCACCCCGATGGACGTCACGATCGAGGAGATCGCGGTGGAGTCCTACTACCCGGCGGACCCGGAGAGCGCCGCCTACTTCACACGGTAGGGCCCGGCCTGGTCGGTTACCAGGCCGGGCCCCGTGCACATTCCCGGTCAGCTGGTGGTCAGGATGAACCTCTCCCAGGCCCCGACCGACGTGCGGTTGGCGATCAGGGATCCGGCCCCGGCGTTCTCGGCGCACACGATCTGGTTGTTGACCGTGGCGCGCAGGCTCACCGTCCCATCCGAGTTGGTGATGAGCTGGAACGTCTCCCACGATCCGATGGACGTGGCGTTGGCGACCAACGCTGCGGCGCCCGCGTTCGTGGCCGAGACGTAGAGCCCGTTGGCGCGCGACCGCAGGGCGATGTTGCCGTTGCCGGCGTCCACCCGGTCGAACTGCTCGGTCGTGCCACCGACACTGGCCTTGTTGGCGATCAACGCGGTGGTGCCAACCGCCGACACGTACTGGTTGTTGACCTGCGCCCGCAGCGTGCTCATCGGCGTGGTGCTACCGGTGCCGGTCGCGAAGGTGAACGCGTCGACGTCGAACAGGTAGCCGGACCCGCCCTTGAACACCAGGTACAGCGTCGTCGACGCGGTGGGCGGGTTACTGATCGTGGCGGACGCATCGACGAACGTCTCCCAGTTGCCGGTCACCGGCACCGTGACGGTACCCAGTAGGGAGCCGGTGGCCGACCCGGCCCGGACCTCGATGGTGCCGCCCGCGCCGGCCGACGACGCCCGCACGGTGATGCGGTTGGCGTTGGACAGGTTGTACGGCTGGTACGAGATCCAGTCGTTGTTCTCGATGAACCCGGCCGTGCGACCACCCTCGGCGTTGGTGTGGTCGGTGGCCTGCACGCCGGACTGGGCGCTGAAGTGCTCACCCTGGCGGTGCTTCGGCTGGAGCGTCTTGATGCTGTGCGTGGTGAGCCCACCGTTGTCGGTGTAGGCGGCGTCGAAGACTCCGTAGATGTTGGCCGCGGAGTCGTGCTCCCCGTCCGTCGGGACGGTGATGGAGCCGCTGCAACCGGTCTTCGAGGTGATCTGGTGGGCGTGGCTGTCGTGGCCCAGCGCGTAGGTCAGGCTCACCTTGGAGCAGTCGATCGTGCCGTCCTGCGGGTCGCTCACGCTGATCTGGTACGGCACCGTGTCACCGAAGGTGAACAGCTGCCCGTCGGTGGGCGAGGTAAGCGTCACCGTCGGCGCGGTGTTCCCCACGGTGACGACCAGGCTCGCCGTGCCGGACAGGCCGGTCGGGTCGGTGACCTTCAGGGTGGGGGAGAAGGTGCCGTTCGTGGTGTACGTCTTCGTCGGGTTGGCCGCCGTCGACGTGGTGCCGTCGCCGAACGTCCACAGGTAGCTGAGCGCCCCACCCTCCGGGTCGGAGCTGCCGGCCGACGAGAAGTTGACAGTCAACGGGTTGGCCCCCGACGTGGGGTTCGCCGAGGCGACCGCGATCGGGCTGCGGTTGCCACCACCGATGTACTCGATCCGGAAGAGCGCCTGGTTGTTCGATCCGGTGCCGTAGTCCAGCACGTAGAGCGCGCCGTCCGGGCCGAAGGCCATGTCCATGACCTGGGTGCCGCTCCACGGGAAGTTGGAGATCTCCCCGCGGCTGCCGTCGGAGTTGACCTTGATGGCCTTGATCCAACGGCGGCCGTACTCGCCGGCGAAGAACTGGCCGTCCAACGACTGCGGGAACTTGATGCTGGAGTTGAGCGAGGCGTTGTACCGGTAGACCGGCCCGCCCATCGGCGACTCGGAGCCGCTGCCGAACTCCGACGGAGAGCCGGAGTCGCCGGCGTACTTGATCCACGCCGGCTTCGCCGCGGGCAGCGTGCCGAGGCCGGTGTTGCGGAACGAGTTGTTGGTCGGCCCGCCCGTGCAGTTGTACTTGGACTGCGACGGCCCGGACGGGAAGGTGTATTCGTTGTACGTTTCGGCGCTGGTGTTGGCGCCGGTGCAGTACGGCCAGCCGTAGTTGCCCGGTGCCGCGATGCGGTTGAACTCGACCTGACCCTGGGGGCCACGGCTGGAGTTCGTGGACCCGGCGTCGGGGCCGTAGTCGCCGAGGTAGACGACGCCGGTCGCCTTGTCGACGCTCATCCGGAACGGGTTGCGCAGACCCATCGCGTAGATCTCCGGCCGGGTGTTGGCCGTGCCGGGGGCGAACAGGTTGCCCGACGGGATGGTGTACGTGCCGTCCGCCTGCGGCTTGATCCGCAGCACCTTGCCCCGCAGGTCGTTGGTGTTGCCCGCCGAGCGCTGGGCGTCGAACTGCGGGTTGCGGTTGGTCCGCTCGTCGAGCGGCGCGTAGCCGGACGACTCGAACGGGTTGGTGTCGTCACCGGTGGTCAGGTACAGGTTGCCGGCGCCGTCGAAGTCCAGGTCACCGCCGACGTGGCAGCACTGCCCACGGTCGTTGGCGACCTGGAGCACGATCTTCTCGCTGCTCAGGTTGAGCGTGTCGTCACTGTTGAGGGTGAACCGGGACAGCCGCAGGTGCCCCTTCCACCGGTCCCAGTCGGACTGCGAGCCGGTGGTCGGCGCGTCGCCGGACGGGGTGCTCAGCGTGGGCGAGTAGTACAGGTAGATCCACCGGTTGCTGGCGAAGTTGGGGTCGACGGCGACGCCCTGCAACCCCTCCTCGTCGTGGGTGTAGACCGACAGGGTGCCAGAGGTCTTGGTGTTGCCGGCCACGTCGGTCACCCGCAGCACGCCGTTGCGGGCGGTGTGCAGCACCGAGCGGTTGGGCAGGACGGCGAGGGACATCGCCTCACCCAGCTCGGCCGAGCCGTTGGCGAGCTTGACCTGCTGGTAGTCGGAGGCGGGGATGACCGCCGCCTGGGCGGTGGACGGTGCGGCCACGGCCAGGGCCACGCTCGCGACGGTGGTGACCGCAGCGACGAGGACCCGGGGCCAGCGCCGGGGGTACGAGAGCATGATCGTCCTTTCTCGACGACCGGGGGACGGGCGCGCGGGGGCGCACCACGACCAGGTGGGGGTGGTGGAGAACTAGCGGGGGACCAGGTCAGTTGGTGGTGACGAGGTCGAACTTCTCCCACTGACCGATGGAGGTCCGGTTGGCGATCAGCGGGGAGGCGCCCCCGTTGTCAGCGGCGACGTAACGGTTGTTCACCGTGGCCCGCAGGCTCACCGTGCCGTCGGAGTTGCGCACGAGCTGGAAGGTCTCCCAGGAACCGGCGCTGGCCCGGTTGGCGATCAGCGGGGAGTTCCCCGAGTTTTCCGCGGCGACGAACTGCCCGTTGCCCTTGCTGCGCAGGCCCACGTTGCCGTTGGCAAGGCTGACCAGGTCGAACCGCTCGGTGGTCCCGACGGAGGTCTTGTTGGCGATCAACGCGGTGCTGGCGTTCGGCGCGCTCACGAACTTGCTGTTGGCGCGGGCCTTCAGGGTGGAGCCGGCGGCGGTGGGCGGCGGGGTCGTCGGCGGAGTCGTCGTGCGCGGCGAGCAGTCGGCGCTCACGGCACCCGCGGCGACCTGGAGACCGCCGAGCAGCATCTTGGTGAAGTTCGAGTCGGTGTACGACGCCTCGGTGTGCCCGAGGCCCGTGTACCAGGCCCGGCCGCTGCCGACCGCCTTGCACCAGGTGATCGGGTGGTCGCCGCTCATGTTGCCGCCGCTGTAGGACGACTCGTCGAGGCTGGCCAGGACCCGTGCGGTGGACCGGGGGTTGGTGCGGTAGTTGTACCACTCGTCGGAGCGGACCCAGGTGCTGGGCAGGTGCGCGGTCGACGGGTTGGACTGGTCCTCGATCTTCACGGTCGCCGTCTGGATCGCCGGGTGCGAGTCGAAGTACGCCCCGACCAGCGCGCCGTACCACGGCCAGCTGTACTCGGTGTCGGCGGCGGCGTGCACGCCGACGTACCCGCCGCCGGCGGCGATGTACGACTCGAAGGCCGACTGCTGGCTGTCGTTGAGGACGTCACCGGTCGTCGACATGAAGACCACCGCCTGGTATTGGGCCAGGTTGGAGGTGGTGAACTGACCGGCGTCCTCGGTCGCGGTCACGCTGAAGCCGTTGGCGGAGCCGAGCTGCTGGATCGCGGCGATGCCGTTGGGGATGGCCGAGTGGCGGAAGCCGGCGGTCTTGCTGAACACCAGGACCTTGGTCAGCGGTGCTGCCGAGGCCTGCGTGGGAAGGGCTATCAGGCCGGCCATCAACACGGCCAGGCCGGTGACGAGTGCCAACAGGCGGGGACGGGAACGCATGGTCTTGCTCCTCTGCTGAGCGTCGACCTCAGGCTGTGCACGCGGGCAGGCCGGAGGCCACAGTGGCGGTGGTGCGGAAGCCGGGCCGCCGATGCTCGGCTGAGGTGGTGCGGGGTGGTGGGGGATGGGGCGGTGAGACCAGCCGACGATTCGGACCAACCACTATGGATGGTCAGGACTCATCGACTGGCATCGTTGACGCAGTAAACCTCCGATGTCTACGCCCCGTCAAGCCCACCGTCACGTCGGTGGGAGTCGCGCGGTCGGCCCCGGTAGCCCCTCAGTGGGCCTGCGGGTGCCCCTGGTGGCCAGGAGAAAGAGGTCGGCGGTCGCCTTCCGACGGGTGACCAAGGCAAGATGTGATGATTCGACCTCGATCACGGCTTCAGCCTCTCAGCGCACCGGGTCCGGCGCGAGGTCCCGCCAGTGCAGGTGGTCCCGGTAGTGGTGTCGCAGGACGATCCAGCTGACCGTGAACGGGATGGCCCCCATGGCCACCACTGCCAGGACGTTCGCACCGACCACGTCGAAGACCGCCCCGACGTCGCCGAACAGCTGGGCGACCGTCTGGAAGGCGACGTGCAGGCCGATGCCGGCCCAGATGTCGCCGGTGGCGGCGCGGAAGGCGCCCAGCAGCAGCGCGAAGACGAAGAAGAGCGCCAGCCGATCGACGGATCGGGCCGCCCCGACGAGGAAGCCGAACACTGTGAACAGCACGGCCTGTCCGACAGCCGCCTGCCAGGCCGGCAGCCGGGTGGCGAGGTTGTGGTGCAGGTACCCCCGGAAGATCAGCTCCTCCGGCAGCGCCTCCTTCAGGAAGACGAGCACGACAAGCAGTGCCGTCACGCGCAGCGCGTCCCCGACGGACGTCCGGACGCTGATCTCGACCCAGCCGAGGCCGAGGCAGAGCGCGAACCCCGCCGCGGCGGGCACGAGCCAGCAGGCCATGCCGAACAGCAGACGCCGCCAGCCGGCGCGCAGCGACGGCAGCCCGAGGCCGGCCCACCGGCGTCGGTCCAGGACGCGACGGGCGACAACCACCAGGGGTACGACGACAGCCGAGGTGAGAACCGCCCCGACGGCATGGGTGGGCCGGTCGTAGTCCCGGTCGAGCAGGGCGCCCAGGAACAGCCACACCAGCACGGCGCCGGCGACCACGACGAGGACCCGCCAGGGCAGGGCGAGACGAGGTCCGGCGCTCACCACGCGCAGCGTAGCCAGCGGAGTCAAGGGCGGACCGTCAGCGGCCGAGGACGAGGTAGGCGAGGCCGAGGACGCCTCGGTAACCGCCGACGTACTGGCGCAACCGGTCGTCGAGTTCCGTGCGGACGTCGGCCGCACGGGGGTCCTCCGGGTACGCCAGCAGCCACTCCTGCCGGCCGGCGAGCCAGGTGGACTCGAAGTCGTCCCATTCCCGCTGGTCGGCGGTGCTCAGGTGCAGCAGCCGCCAGCCGCGCTCACGGGCGGCCTCGATCAGCCCGGGGAGGGTCGGGACCTCCGGGCCGAAGACCTCGGCGATCTCCGCCGTGGGGGACCGTTCCCAGTACGCGTCGCCGAACAGCAGCCGCCCACCGGGCCGGACCACTGCGGCGAGGGCGTCCAGGGCAGCCTCGGTGCCGCCGAAGGCGTGCGCCGAGCCGATGCAGAGGACCCGGTCGGCGGGCTCCTGCCACGCCGCCGCTTCCCCCATCACGAAGGCGACGTGCCGGTTCAGCGACCGACCCGCGGCCAGCTGCCGCCCTCGGGCGAGCGCGGCGTCGTCGGTGTCGACGCCGACGCCCCGGGTGGCGACCGGGCCGGACACACCGCCGGCGGCGACCGCCCGCAGCAGCAGCTCACCCCAGCCGCAGCCGAGGTCGAGCACGCGCGTGCCGGGGCGGACGTCGAGCCGTTGCAGCAGCAACGCGGCGTGCTCCGGCGAGAGCGGGGTGTTCCAGCGCATCCGCGCGTACCGGCTCGAGGCGAGGTGGTCGGTTGACTGCATCCGTTGATGGTGTCAGGCGTGCGCCGGTGCCGGCACCGGGGCGTACGGCAGGATCGGTGCTGTGGACGCGGAGCGTGCGGGGCCGGCGCGGCGGCCGACCCCGCAGGAGGTGGCGGCGGCGGCCGGCCGGGGTCTGCCGGACATCATCGGTCCCGGGCTGCGCGTGTTGTTCTGCGGCTACAACCCGGGCCTCTACTCGGCCGCCGTGGGGGAGCCGTTCGCCCGCCGGGGCAGTCGGTTCTGGCCCGCCCTGCACGGGGCCGGATTCACCGACCGCCAGCTGCGCTCGTGGGAACGCGACGAACTGCTGCGGCAGGGCCTGGGCATCACCAGCCTGAGCAACCGGGCCACCGCCCGCGCCGCCGAGCTGACGTCGGAGGAACTGGTGGCCGGGGTCACCGGGTTGGCGGTGAAGGCCGAGCGCTACCGGCCCCGCTGGGTGGCGATCCTCGGGGTGACCGCGTACCGGATCGCCTTCGCCCGACCGAAGGCCGGTCTCGGTCCGCGACCGGATCTGCTGGGCCCGGCCCGGGTGTGGGTGCTGCCGAACCCCAGTGGCCTGAACGCGCACTTCCCCCTGCCGGCGTTGACCGCCGAGTTCGCCAAGCTGCGGCGGGAGCTCGACGCCTAGTCGGCCGCACTCCTAGCCAGCCGCGGCGGCCAGCCCCTGGTAGTAGGGCTGCATCGCGGGGTGGTAGTCGTCGAACTCCGGGCGGGGCGAGCCGTCCCGAGAGGCGAGGAGCAGGTCCAGGTAGTACTCCCAACCGGCGCCCACCTCGGCGATGCCCTCGACGCTGCTCAGGTGCTGCACGAACCGCAGCTCGGTGGTGCCGTCGGTTTCGGTCAGCGACAGCTCCAGCAGCCAGGTGCCGTAGCTGTCGATCATCGCCACGGCGAGGCGCCGCGGCGGTTCGCACGCGTCGATGCGCACCTCGGACCAGGGCTGCTCCTCCTCGTACGCCATCTGGACCCGGATGGTCCGTCCGGGCCCGGCGTCGCCCTCCCACGGGCCGTACCAGCGGGCCGTGCGTTCCGATTCGGTCAGGCTGGCCCAGACGTCCGCCATGGGGGCGTGGAAGGTCCGGGTGAGGACGAGATCGTGCCCGGTGGCGGTGCGAAACAGGCGTCCGGCGGGTGTGCGGGTCATGCCGTGTGCTCCCTTCGATGTTCCGCCGGGCCGCCGCTGCGGCGTTCTCGGCGGGTGCGATAGACCTCGGTCTCCAACGCGTCGAGGTGCCGTTCCCACCTGTCGACAGTGGTGAGCCCGGTGAGCCAGTCGAGCAGAGGGGCGAGCGGGCCCGGGTCGAGGCGGTAGATCCGCTGCCGTCCGACCAGTTCGTCACGGACCAGCCCGCTCTCGCGCAGCACCCGCAGGTGGCGGCTGATGGCGGGCCGGCTGATCGTGAACCGCTGGGCGATGTCGCCGGCGGAGAGGGGTTCGTCGTGCAGCATGGTCAGGATGTGCCGTCGCACCGGGTCCGCGATCGCGACGGTCACCTCGTCCACCCCGGAAGCGTAACCTATAAGTTACGGGTCTGCCCGTTGTGGACCCGCGACGCCGCGGATCCGTGCGTCGATGGTGGGCACATGATCACCTGAGCTGGCACCCTGGACGGCATGGCCGCCCCGCTTCGCTCCCGCCTGACCGACTGGACCTTCGCCGTACCCGTGCTCGCCGTCCTGGTATTGATCGTCACCTGGGGGCGGAACCTGCCCGGCCCGGTCATCGTGGTGGTCGCGCTGCTGCTCGGGGGCGCCGTGCTCGCGGCCGTGCACCACGCGGAGGTGGTCGCCCACCGGGTGGGGGAGCCGTACGGGTCGCTGGTGCTCGCCGTCGCGGTCACCGTGATCGAGGTAGCCCTCATCGTCACGCTCATGATCAGCGGGCCGGAGAAGACCCAGTCGCTCGCCCGGGACACCGTCTTCGCCGCCGTCATGATCACCTGCAACGGGATCCTCGGCCTGTCCCTGCTGCTCGGGGCGCTGCGCCGTCGCGTCGCGGTGTTCAACCCGGAGGGCACCGGCGGGGCCCTGGCCACCGTGATCACCCTGGCCACCCTGAGTCTGGTCATCCCGACCTTCACCACGGCCCGGCCCGGCCCGGAGTTCAGCCCGGCCCAGCTCGCCTTCGCCGCCGTCGCCTCGCTGGCGCTCTACGGGCTCTTCGTGCTCGTGCAGACCGGCCGGCACCGCGACTACTTCCTGCCTGTCGACAGCCGGGGCCAGGTGATCGACGCGGAGGAGCACGCCAAGCCGCCCACCACCCGCGCGGCGCTGATGAGCCTGGGGCTGCTGCTGGTGGCGTTGGTCGCGGTGGTCGGTGACGCCAAGACCGTCTCGCCGACCATCGAGGCCGGGGTCGCCGCGGCGAACCTGCCGCACGCGTTCGTCGGCGTGATCATCGCCTTGCTGGTGCTGCTGCCGGAGACCCTGGCCGCCGCTCGCGCAGCCCGCCGCGACCGCGTGCAGATCAGCCTGAACCTCGCGCTCGGCTCGGCGATGGCCAGCATCGGCCTGACCATCCCGGCCATAGCGATCGCGTCGATCTGGCTGGACGGCCCGCTGCTGCTCGGCCTCGGCGGCACCCAGCTCGCCCTGCTCGCGCTCACCGCCGTGACCGCCGTCCTCACCGTGGTGCCCGGCCGGGCCAACGTGCTGCAGGGCGGCGTACACCTGGTGCTGATGGCCGCCTTCGTCTTCCTGGCCGCCAGCCCCTGATCCGCACGGCCCCCACCACCCCCACCAGAACCGGTGATCATGAAGTTAGCGTCACGACACGCCGGCCGGGATGACGCTAACTTCATGATCACCGAGGTTCGGGGAGTGGTGGTGGGGCCTAGGTTGGCGGGATGACTGTGCTGTGGGTGGTGGTCGGGGGTTTTGTGGTGGTGGCGGGTGTGGCCTGGGGAGTTCTCGTGCGGCGGGGCCGGGCAGCGGACGGCGTCAGCGTCGATCGTGGGGCTGAGCGGGACGCTCGGGCGCGGCAGCAGCGGTACGAGGCCGAGCGGCACGGTGACCAGGGGGACACCTGGCAGCGCGGTCGGGAGTCGGGCGGTTGAGCGACCCTACTGGCCGTACGAGCGGCGCGTAGCCCGGGACGGCGACACCCCGCCCCGGAGCACTGTGGCAGGCCGCGCGGCGGCGCTCCTCGCCCACCCGTGGTCGCCGCGCGACACCTCACCCCAGCCCACCCGAGCCCGCTGTGCCGCAGCCGACCCGGGCCCACCGGGCGTGAACCGTTCGGCCACCTCGTGCGTGAATCGGTGAGGGGCGTGGCGGTCGTATCGTCGGGGTACAGCGCAGCGCGAGCACCGACGTCTGGGGAGGCACAGTGGCGGCACGGTTCGGACGCGACGCGCGGGGCCCGATGGCGGGTCTGCTGGTCGCCGCCCTGGTCTCCCTCGCCTGCGCCGGCGGTGGGCTGGCCGAGCCGGACGCCGAGCGCCCCGGGGCGAAGCCGTCGGCCGCCTCGCCGGGGCCGAGCACCACCCGAGCCGACAGCACCACAAGCGTCGCCGAGTTCGAGCAGGACGTCGCCGACGCGCAGGCGGTCGCCGAGCGGTACTGGGCAGCCCAGTTCAAGGAATCCGGGCAGCGGTTCCGACCGATCCGGCGGATCACCCCGTACCAGCGCGACGGCGAGGTGTCCTGCGGTGGCCAGCCGTTGCCCCGTAACAACGCCGTCTACTGCTCGCAGGGCGACTTCATCGCGTACGACGTCGCCTGGTCGGTGGCGGCGTTCCGCCAGGTCGGCGACGCGTTCGTGTTCTACCTGCTCGGGCACGAGTACGCGCACGCCATCCAGGTGCGGCTCGGCATCAACTACAGCTTCACCATCCAGCAGGAGTTGCAGGCCGACTGCATGGCCGGGGCTTACCTCGGCGACTCGGTGCGCTCGGGTGCCCTGACCCTGGCCGAGGGTGACCTGGACGAGTTCCGGGAGGGGGTGGCGGCGGTCGGTGACGACCCGGACCAGCCGTGGTTCGCGGAAGGGGCGCACGGCACCGCCGAGCAGCGCACCGACATGTTCTTCCGGGGGTACGAGGGTTCCCTGAAGGAGTGCGACCTGGGCTGAGCGGGGTTGCCCGCATCACCCTGGCGCCCGTTGCCGCCACCGAGCACGGGAGGTGCTGGCAGGATCGCCGGTGTCGGTCACGACCCTGGAGGTTCCGCTGAGCAGCCATCACCCCGCCGCTGTGCTCTTCGACATGGACGGCACGTTGGTCGACAGCGAGAAGCTGTGGGACGTCGCGTTGCAGGAACTCGCGAAGGAGTACGGCGGGGAGCTCTCCGTCGACGCCCGCCAGTCGATCATCGGCACCGCCATGGCCGAGTCGATGCGCATCCTGCACGACGACCTGGGACAGCCCGAACGGGATCCGGAGATCAGCGCGGCGTGGATCAACACCCGGATCCTGGAGCTGTTCCGTAGCGGTCTGCCCTGGCGGCCGGGGGCGTTCGAGCTGTTGCGCGCGGTCCGCGTGGCGGGGATCCCCACCGCGCTGGTCACCTCCAGCCCTCGGGCGCTTGTCGAGATCGCCCTGGACACCCTCGGTCGGGACAACTTCGACACGGTCGTCGCCGGCGACGAGGTGGTGGCGGCCAAGCCGCACCCCGAGCCCTACCTGACCGCGGCCCGGCTGCTGGGTGTGCCGATCGAGCGTTGCGTGGCGATCGAGGACTCACCGACCGGGGTGGCCAGCGCGCTGGCCTCGGGCGCGGCGGTGCTTGCCGTACCGGCGGAGGTGGCGTTGCCGAGCACTGTGGGCGTACACCAGGTGGAGAGCCTGACCGGCGTGGACCTGGCGCTGCTCGCGGCCCTGCTGACCGATCGGGCCGCGGCGACCGGCTGACCCGCCCGGCGCGGGTCCGACGGCGCTCGGCTGTCGCGACCGGCCTCGTTCAGGGGCGCTCGGCGAAGACCGCGGCGACCACCTGGTAGCTGTCGAACGCCCGCGCGGCCCCCGCGTACGCGGCCAGGTGGATGAACAGCTCGACGATCTCCTCCCTGGTCACGCCCGAGGTCAGCGCGATGCGCAGCTGCCCGCGCAGCGGCTCGTGGGTGCCGAGGGCGGCGGCGATCGCCACCGAGACCAGGCACCGGCTGCGCAGGTCCAGGCCTTCTCGGGGCCAGGCCGCGCCGAAGGTCTGCACGGTGGCGAGACGACGGAAGTCGTTTCCCACCGACGGCTCACCCTCGCCGAGCGGCAGGACCAGCGGCTGCCCGAGCAGCCGCTCGGCGTTGTCGAGTGCCCGCTGGTACGCGTCCTGATCGGTCATGTCACCGGCCCCGGTTCTCCGGCCGCCCGCTCGCGGGGCGGGCCGGCGCCCTGCCGGCAGCACCAGCCTGGCAGTCGCGTACGGGTGGCGGAGGGGGAATGGGACAGGCCGAGGCCCCCGGTCGCGCGGATGGCGGCCGGGGGCCTCGGCAGTGCCGATCAGTCGTGACTCAGTCGTGGGCGATGGCGCCCAGGACGTTGATCCGGGCCGCCCGGATGGCCGGGAGCACCGCGGCCACCACGCCGATGATGGCGGCGAGACCGAGGAAGACTCCCATCTGCCCCCAGGGCAGGATCAGGTCGGTGATGCCCTCGTCCTTGAGGGCCTCGACCACCGCGGCGCCGAGGCCGGTACCCACCGCGACGCCGAGCAGCGCGCCGAACACCGAGATCACCACCGCCTCCACGGTGATCATGCCCATGGTCTGCGACCGGCGTAGGCCGATCGCCCGTAGCAGACCCAACTCGCGGGTCCGTTCCAGCACCGACAGCGCCAGCGTGTTGATGATGCCGAGCACGGCGATCACGATGGCCAACGCGAGCAGGATCTGGATCATCGTGAGCAGGCCGTCGAGCGAACTCGTCTGCTGCTTGATGAACGCGTCCCGGTCGGCCACCGACACCTCGGGGCTGTCCGCGAGGAGCGTCTCCACCTGCGGCTGAACGTCGGCCACCCGGGTGCCCGGGGCCAGCTGGATGAAGCCCTGGATGGGCTGCGGGATGGCGAAGTCCTTCGCCGCCGTCACCGGCAACGTCACCGGATTGGTCAGCTGCGACGACTCGTAGATGCCGCTGATCGTGTACGTGCGCGCCTCGCCCCGGGTCAGCTGCACCTTGACGGTCGAGCCCACCGACCAGCCACGGGACGTGGCGGTGTCGGAACTGGCCAGCATCTGGGTCGGCCCGAGCCGGTCGATGTCACCGGCGGTCGGCTTCGCGCCGAAGATCTGCCGCAGCGACGCGATGTCGCTGCTCGCCGCGACCCAGGTGCTCTCGCCGTCGATCCGTCCCATGTCGCCGTACTCGCCGTCGACCATCCGCACACCGGGCAGGGTCTTGGCCCGGTCCAGCACACCCGGGTCGAAGCTCGGCGGGCGCGGGCCACCCTGCTGGCCGGCGATCACCAACTCGGCCTTGATGGTGTCCTGGGCGAGGGCGCTGATGCTGCCCTTGGCCGAGTCGAGGATGACCGTGACGCCGGTGACCAGCGCGATGCCGACCATCAGCGCGGCGGCCGTGATGGCCGTCCGGCGCGGGTTGCGCCCGGAGTTGAGCCGGCCCAGCTTGCCCGGCACCGACCAGGAGAAGATCGCGCCGAGCAGGCTCACCACCGGCCGGCTGATCAGCGGGGTCAGCAGCGCCACCCCGATGAAGGCGAACAGCACCCCGGCGAGGATGGTGGCCAGGGTCTGACCGCCGGCGTTGCCGCTGAGCCCGAGGAACAGCAGCACCGCGCCGACAGCGGTGACCAACGACCCGGCCACGGTGATCTTGGTCAGCGGCCGGTCCGGGGTGGCCACGTCCTGCATGGCCGCGATCGGCGGGATGCGGGACGCCCGCAGCGCCGGCAGCAACGCCGCCACCACGGTGATCACCAGACCGACGCCGAACGAACCGATCACCGCCGCCGCCGGTACGCCGATCCCGGCCAGGGTGAGCCCACCGGCGAGCTTGCCGAACAGGAACGCCAGCAGCGCGCCCACCCCGATGCCGGCCGCCAGGCCGAGCACCGACGCGATCAACCCCACCGCGATGGCCTCCAGCACCACCGAACCGATGATCTGCCGGCCGCTGGCCCCGATGGCGCGCATCAGCGCCAACTCCCGGGTCCGCTGCGCCACGATGATCGAGAAGGTGTTGAGGATCAGGAAGGTGCCCACCAGCAGCGCCACCGCGGCGAAGCCGAGCAGGATCTTGTTGAAGAAGGCCAGGCCCTCCTTCAGGCTGGCCGAGGCGTCCGCGGCGACCTGTTTGCCGGTCTTCACCTCGAAGTCCGCGCCCAGGGTGCGGGCCACGTCGTCGCGCAGCGTCTCGTCGGAGACCCCGCCGGCAGCCTGCACGGTGATGCTGCTGAACACATCCGGCTCGCCCAGCATCAGTCGCTGCGCCACCGGGGTGGTGAAGAAGACCTCGTTGACCCCGCCGATCGAGTCCCGGTCACCGCTGTAACCGAAGACGCCGACCAGTGTGAAGTCCCGCTTCTTCGACTCGAACGCGGTGAGCACGCCGACCTTCTGGCCGACCTGCACCTTCGCGGCCGTGGCCAACGCCTTGTTGATGACGATCTCGTCCTCGGCCTGCGGCGCGCGCCCCTCGCGCAGTCGCAGCAGCTCGCTCTCGCCGGTCCAGTTCTCACCCAACTGCGGCGGGCCGAACGAGGTGACCACCTTGCCGTTGCTGCCGATCACCCGGGCGCCGTCGGCGTTGACGACGCCGGTCGCCGAGGCCGCGCCCGGCACCTGCTTCACCCGGTCCACCAGGGCGGCCGGCAGCGGGGCGGCGGTCTGCTCGCCCTCCATCTCGTTGACCTGCACCTTCGGCTTCGCCGCGACGTTCACGTCGATCTCGGAGAAACCGTCGGCGAAGACCGAGTCGAAGGAGCGCCCCAACGTGTCGGTGAGCACGAACGCGCCGGAGACGAACATCACCCCGAGCACCACCGCCAGGCCGGACAGGATCAGCCGGACCTTACGGGCCAGCAGACTCTTCAGCGTCGCGCGGAACATCAGTTGCCCACCTCGGCCGCAGTGTCCAGCTTCTTCATGGTGTCCAGCACCGTCTCGGCGGTCGGCTCGATCAGCTCCGAGACGATCTCGCCGTCAGCGAGGAAGACCACCCGGTCGGCGTACGCGGCGGCCGTCGGGTCGTGGGTGACCATCACGATGGTCTGGCCGTGCTCGCGTACCGAGTTGCGCAGGAAGTTGAGCACCTCCGCGCCGGAGCGCGAGTCCAGGTTGCCCGTCGGCTCGTCCGCGAAGATCACCTCGGGGCGGGACACCAGCGCCCGCGCGCACGCCACCCGCTGCTGCTGCCCACCGGAGAGCTGCGCCGGCCGGTGGTCCAGCCGGTCCTTCAGACCCACCGTCTCGATCACCGTGTCGTACCAGGCCGGGTCCGGCTTGCGCCCGGCGATCGACAGCGGCAGCAGGATGTTCTCCTTGGCGGTGAGCGTCGGCAGCAGGTTGAACTGCTGGAAGATGAAGCCCACCTTGTCGCGTCGCAGCTTCGTCAGCCCCGCGTCGCCGAGCCCGGTGACGGTCGTCTCACCGATCGCCACCGTCCCCCGGGTCACCGAGTCCAGGCCGGCCAGGCAGTGCATCAGCGTCGACTTACCGGAACCCGACGGGCCCATGATCGCAGTGAAGCGGCCACGTTCGAACTCGGCGCTTACCCCCCGCAGCGCGATGACCTGAGCCTCGCCGCTGCCGTACACCTTCCACACGTCGTTCGCCCGGGCCGCGGCCTGCGCCTGCTGGCCTACCGTCGCGGTCACGTCATCTACCTCTTCCGTCTGTCCGAAAATGCACGCCGCCCCCCGATGGTCCGGCGCGACTGTTCAATCATCGGTGCTGAATCCCCCCGCCCCGTCCGACCCTGGGGGGACCCGGCGCGGATTTCCCGCTGCGGGTGCACCCCCATGTCGCATCAGGGTTGCCCCTGAGTCGACGGCCGGTCGACCGTTTTTCCCCACGGCGGCGGGCGGCAGCACCGACACTTCCACCTGACGCCACAGGAGGGTCAACCGAACCGAGCCATCTCCGGTCACGGTAGGTGACGATGGCAACGCCGGCCGTCCCCCCAGGGAGGGATCTTCGAGTACGCCGGGTGAGGTACCCGGGCCGGTCCGGCTACGCCCGAGGGCGGACCAGCCCCGACTCGTAGGCCAGCACCACCGCCTGCACCCGGTCGCGCAGCCGCAGCTTGGTCAGCACGTGCCCGACGTGGGTCTTGATGGTGGTCTCGCTCACCGACAGGACCGTCGCGATCTCGGCGTTGGACAGCCCCCGGGCCACCTGCACGAGCACCTCGCGTTCCCGGTCGGTGAGCGCCTTGAGCGCCGCCGACGGTGTCGCCGCCGGGTCGGGCAGCAGCTCGGCGAAGCGGTCCAGCAGTCGCCGCAGGATCCGAGGTGCCACCACCGCGTCCCCACCGGCGACCGTGCGGATCGCCGCGATCAGATCCTCGGCCGGCACGTCCTTGGCCAGGAACCCGCTGGCGCCCGCCCGCAACGCGCCGACCACGTACTCGTCCAGGTCGAAGGTGGTGAGCACCAGCACCCGTACCGGCAGTCGGGCGTCGACGATCGCCCGGGTCGCCGCCACCCCGTCCATCCGGGGCATCCGGATGTCCATCAGAACGACGTCGGGCAGCAGCCGGCGGGACAACTCGACCGCCTCCACACCGTCACCGGCCTCCGCCACCACGTCCAGGTCGGTCTCGGCGCCCAGCACCATCCGAAAACCGGTCCGCAGCAGCGGCTGGTCGTCGGCGAGCAGGATCCGCACCGGCCGCGCCGAGGGCGTCTGATCGCTCATCTCGTCCTCCGTCCCGCCGACGTCGTGGCGCGCACGGGTCATCCTCGCGTACCGGAGCCGGTGCGTCGCGGATCACCGTAGAGGCCGGCCGGTCGTCCTGTCCCGACCGCGGCGGCACCGCCGCGGTCGGGTCTCCGGCGTCGGCCTGCGGCGGGCGATCCCGGCGGCCTGAATCGCGGCGCCGTGCGCGCGCCTCGGTCAGCGAACCGTCACTCGTCGGCGCCCGGCGCCACCGGGGTGGACCGGGAGTCGCGCAGCGGGTCGGCGCTCGCCGCGCTGACCGGGAACGGCGGCGGGGTGCCGCCGAAGCTGGGACACAGCGCCTGGTGGCTGCACCAGTCGCAGAGCCGGCTCGGCCGGGGCCGGAAATCCTGCCGGGCGGTGGCCTGCTCGATCGCCCGCCACAGCGCCACCACGGTGCGCTCGAAGCGGACCAGCTCGTCGGCGTCCGGGGTGTAATCCAACACCTCGGCGTCGCGCAGGTAGAGCAGCCGCAGCACCCGGGGCACCACCCCCCGGGTGCGCCACAGCACCAGGGCATAGAACTTCAGCTGGAACAGCGCCCGCGCCTCGAACGCCTCCCGTGGGGCGCCGCCGGTCTTGTAGTCGACCACCCGCAGCGCGCCGTCCGGAGCGACGTCGAGCCGGTCGAGGTAACCCCGGATCAGCAACTCCTCGTCGACGACCGCGGAGATCAGGCTCTCGCGCTCGGCCGGCTCCAGTCGGGTCGGATCCTCCACCGCGAAGTAACCCTGCAACAGCCCGGCGGCGGAGCGCAGGAACTCGACCGGGCCGGCCGGCTCCGCGCCGTCGAAGATCGCGGCCAGCTCCGGCTGCTCGGTGACCAGCCGGTCCCACTGGGGGGCCACCAGGTCACCGGCCGCCTCCGGCGTGCGCCCGGTGGCGGGCAGGTCGAACAGGCGCTCCAGCACCGCGTGCACCAACGTGCCCCGGGCCTGCTCGATGGTGGTGCGCTCGGGCAGCCGGTCGATGCTGCGGAACCGGTAGAGCAGCGGGCAGGTCTTGAAATCCGCCGCCCGCGACGGGGACAGCGAGGCCCGCACCGTCGGCGGCGCCTGCGCCGCGGGGGAGGGTTGGGAGGTGGTGACCGATTCCGCCGTCATGTGGGCAAAGGTTAGGGCACCGGTATGACACCGACCGCCACCCGCCCCGCACAGGGACGGTCCGTAGCATCGTGGCGATGGAGCAGACAACCAGGCCGCCGCGCCGACCAGACCGACGCCTCGGCCTGAACGTCGGCCGGGTGTTCGGGGTGCCGCTGCACCTCAACGGCTCCATGGTCCTGCTCGCGGTGCTCATCGCGGTGCTGTACGGCGAGTTCGCCCGCCGACAACTGGACCTGCCGCAGCTCAGCGGCTACCTGATCGGCTTCGGGTTCGTCGTGTCGCTGCTCGGCTCGGTGCTGCTGCACGAGCTGGGCCACGCCCTCACCGCCCGCCGGTACGGCATCGGTGTGCGCGGGATCACCCTGGAGCTGCTCGGCGGCTACACCGAGATGGACCGGGACGCCCCGTCGCCCCGCGTCGACCTGCTGGTCTCGCTGGCCGGCCCGGCGGTCTCCGCGGTGCTCGGCGTCCTGGCGGTCGCCGCCACGCTCGCCCTGCCCGAGGGGACCGTGGCCCACCAGCTCGCCTTCCAGCTCGCGGTCAGCAACGTCATCGTGGCGGTGTTCAACAGCCTGCCCGGGCTGCCGCTCGACGGCGGTCGGGCGCTGCGCGCCGCCGTGTGGGGGCTGACCCACGACCGGCACCTCGGCACCGAGGTCGCCGGGTGGGCCGGCCGGATCGTCGCCGTCGGCACCGCGGCCCTGGTCGTGCTCCTCACCGTCGAGCGGCGTCTGGCGCCGCTGGCGCTGCCGCTGATGCTGCTGGTCGCCGTCACCCTCTGGCGCGGTGCCGGGCAGTCGATCCGGGCCGCCCGGGTCAGCCGCCGGTTCCCGCTGATCGACCTCGCCCGACTGGCCCGTCCGATCTGGCCCGTGACCACCGGTACGCCCCTGGCCGAGGCCCAGCGCAGACGCACCGAGAGCGGGCAGCCCGACGCGGCGCTGCTGGTCACCGACTCCACCGGTCGACCGGTGGCGCTTGTCGACCCGGCCGCCGCCGACGCGGTGCCGGTCGAGCGCCGACCGTGGCTGGCGGTGGACGCCGTCGCCCGGTCACTGGGCACACTTCCCACGCTGCCGGTCGGGTGGGACGGCGAGCGGGTGATGGAGGCCGTACAGACCCACCCGGGCGCGCAGTACGTGGTGACGTCAGGCGAAGATGTCGTCGGCATTCTGCACATCGCGGACCTGGCCCAGCTCCTCGAACCCAACCGGAAGATGACACCGTGACCGCAACTCCCTCCACCGTCGCCGCCGACCCCGCCACCCCGGCGCTGACACCCGTGCACCGGGGGCCGTTCCGGCCCGGCGACCGGGTCCAGCTGACCGACCCCAAGGGGCGGATGCACACCGTGACGCTGGAGCCCGGCAAGGAGTTCCACACCCACCGCGGCATCCTGGCGCACGACGCGCTGATCGGGCTCCCCGACGGCAGCGTGGTGACCACCTCCGGTGGCGGCACCGCGTTCCTGGCCCTGCGGCCGCTCCTGTCGGACTATGTGCTGTCCATGCCACGCGGCGCCCAGGTGATCTACCCGAAGGACTCGGCGCAGATCGTCGCGATGGGCGACATCTTCCCCGGCGCCAAGGTCCTCGAGGCCGGCGCCGGCTCTGGCGCGCTGAGCTGCTCCCTGCTGCGTGCCGTCGGCACCGAGGGCGAGCTGCACTCGTTCGAGCTGCGCGACGACTTCGCCCAGATCGCCAAGCGCAACGTCGAGGCCTTCTTCAACGGGCCGCACCCCTCGTGGAACCTGCACGTCGGCGACGTCGCGCAATGCCAGGAGACCGGCTTCGACCGGATAATCCTGGACATGCTGACCCCCTGGGAGACCCTCGACATGGTCGAGCGGGCGCTGGTGCCCGGTGGGGTGTTCATCGGCTACGTCGCCACCACACCGCAGCTCTCCGAGCTGGTGGAGGCGTTGCGCGAGCGCGGCGGCTGGACCGAGCCACGGGCCTGGGAGTCCCTGGTGCGCGACTGGCACGCCGAGGGCCTCGCCGTCCGCCCAGACCACCGGATGATCGCGCACACCGCCTTTCTGGTGTCCGCGCGCAAGCTGGCCCCGGGGGTCACCGCGCCGCCGCGCCGCCGCAAACCCAGCAAGGGCACCGAGGCGTACGTGCAGCGCCGCCAGGACCTGCGCGAGGCGGAGGCGGCCCGACAGGCCGCTGCCGCCCAGGCGGCCGGCGCGCAGCCCAACGGTACGGGGGAGATGGACAGGCCGTGACCATCGAGCTGGGTGTCGGCACCGCCGAGCAGGGGGAGACGCTGGCATGAGCCGACCGGGCTACGGCGGTGGAGACCTCCCCGCGGTCTTTCCCGACTGGTCGCCCTACCAGGACCTGGAGTCGGCGGCGCGGGCCTACCTGCGCGACCCGGACGTCGCCCTGGAGGCCCTCGGCGGCGTGCTGCGCGGCGCGTCGGTGCTCGGCTTCACCCTGGAACGTTTCGTCAACGAGGTCAACGGGGTGTGGCAGGAGGTCGTCGTGTGCGACGGCAGTCGGCTCATCCTCTGGCACGGCGAGGACGTCCCGCCGGAGGAGGGCCCGCCGGGTTCGATGACCTCGTCGCTGCGGGTGGTGCCGATCTCCACAGTCACCGAGGTGGGTTGCCGGCGGCGGCTCAACCGTGCCGAGAGCGGCGAGATCCGGGTCGACAGCATCGACGTCTACCTGTTGCTCACCTCGTTGGACGAGGCGCCGCCGAGCGAGGAGATGGCCGGCACGCCCCGGCACGACGCGCTGCGCTTCGGCAAGACCCTCGACGACGGCGGGGCCGGGCAGATCGCCCGGTTGGAGGAGTTCGCGCGGTTGGTCGCCTCGGTGGTCGGCCGTCCGATGCTCTGAGGCGTACCCCGGTTGTGGAGCCGGCCGGGCCGCGCGGCCCGGCCGGTGGGTCAGTCTTCCTCGGCCTCCGGGCCGGCGACCTCGACGCCGTCGCCGCGCACCACGTGGATGCAGTCGCCCGGGCACTCCTTCGCGGAGTCGATCACCTCGAGCCGCAGGTGCGCGGGAACGTCGACCCGGCTGCCCGGCGCCATCCGCAGCTCGCCGTCGGCGCCCTTGACGTAGGCCAGGCCGTCGATGTCGAACTCGAACACCTCTGGCGCGTACTGCACGCAGAGCCCGTCGCCCGTGCAGAGATCCTGGTCGACCCAGACCTGCAACTCGTCGGTCGCGACCTCGGCCACCGGCGCACCCCCCATGTTCTCCCGTGCCACGCTCCGACGGTACCCGAACGCCGGTAACGGCCCGTCAGGCCACCCTTGGCGATCAAGGTTCGGTGACGAGGGTGTTGCGTGGGACCGAATCGGCCTCATAGCGGCTAGTGTTAGGGCAGAACGTTCAAGCCCCCCGGGGAGGTGGGACGTGGCAGCACGTAGCGACGACGCGGACTCGCGCGCCGCACGGTGGGAGAAGGAAGCCCACGATCTCTCCACGCAGGTCGCGTTCCTGCAGGAGGAACTCGCCCTGGTGCGGCGCAAGTTGACCGAAAGCCCCCGACACGTCCGGCAGCTCGAAGAGCGGCTGGCGGCCACCCAGGCACAGTTGGCGCGGCTGACCGAGAACAACGACCGGCTGGTGAGCACCCTCAAGGAGGCTCGCACGCAGATCGTGACGCTCAAGGAGGAGATCGACCGGCTCGCGCAACCGCCGAGCGGGTACGGCGTCTTCCTGGCCAAGCACGAGGACGGCACGGTGGACGTCTTCACCGGCGGCCGCAAACTGCGGGTCGCGGTCTCGCCCTCGCTCGACGTGGGCGACCTGCTGCGCGGCCAGGAGGTCCTGCTCAACGACGCGCTCAACATCGTGGACGCGTTCGGCTACGAGCGGGTCGGCGAAGTGGTGATGCTCAAGGAGATCCTGGAGGGGCCGAACGGCGGGCCGGGCGACCGGGCGCTGGTGGTCTCCCACTCCGACGAGGAGCGCATCGTGCACCTCGCCGAGACGCTCATCGGCTCGGCGATCCGGGCCGGCGACTCGCTCATGATCGAGCCCCGCTCGTCGTACGCGTACGAGCGGATTCCGAAGAGCGAGGTCGAGGAGCTGGTCCTGGAGGAGGTGCCCGACGTCGACTACGGCGACATCGGTGGCCTCCAGTCGCAGATCGAGCAGATCCGCGACGCGGTGGAGTTGCCGTTCCTGCACGCGGACCTGTTCCGTGAGCACCAGCTCCGCCCACCCAAGGGCATCCTGCTCTACGGCCCGCCCGGCTGTGGCAAGACGCTCATCGCCAAGGCGGTGGCCAACTCGTTGGCCAAGAAGATCGCCGAGCGTCAGGGCAAGGAGAAGCACACCAGCTTCTTCCTCAACATCAAGGGCCCCGAGCTGCTCAACAAGTACGTCGGTGAGACCGAGCGGCACATCCGGCTGATCTTCCAGCGCGCACGGGAGAAGGCCGGCGAGGGCACGCCGGTGATCGTGTTCTTCGACGAGATGGACTCGATCTTCCGGACCCGCGGCTCCGGTGTCTCCTCCGACGTGGAGAACACCATCGTCCCGCAGCTGCTCAGCGAGATCGACGGCGTGGAGGGGCTGGAGAACGTCATCGTCATCGGCGCCTCCAACCGGGAAGACATGATCGACCCGGCGATCCTGCGCCCCGGTCGCCTCGACGTGAAGATCAAGATCGAGCGACCGGACGCCGAGGCGGCCAAGGACATCTTCTCCAAGTACATCCTCTCCGGGCTGCCCCTGCACCCGGACGACCTGGCCGAACACGGCGCCGACCCCCAGGCCACCGTCGCGGCGATGATCGACGCCGTGGTGTTGCGGATGTACTCCGAAACCGAGGAGAACCGGTTCCTCGAGGTCACCTACGCCAACGGCGACAAGGAAGTCCTCTACTTCAAGGACTTCAACTCCGGCGCGATGATCCAGAACATCGTCGACCGGAGCAAGAAGATGGCCATCAAGGAGTTCCTCACCTCGGGTCGCAAGGGGCTGCGTCTGCAGCACCTGCTCGACGCCTGTGTCGACGAGTTCCGCGAGAACGAAGACCTCCCCAACACGACAAACCCCGACGACTGGGCGCGCATCTCCGGCAAGAAGGGCGAGCGGATCGTCTACATCCGCACGCTCGTCTCCGGCGGCAAGGGCGCCGAGGCCGGCCGGTCCATCGAGACCGCCAGCAACACCGGCCAGTACCTGTAGGCAACGGTCAACCGGGGCGACGCGTTTCGACGCGTCGCCCCGGTTGTCGTTCCGCTCGTGTCCGGCGGGCTGCCCCGCGGGTCAGCTCTGCCCGTCGGTCCCGCGGGTCAGCTCTGCCCGTCGGTGAAGATCCACTTGCGGGACACGAAGAGATTCAGCACCGCCAGGCCCCCGGTGGTGAGTATCTTCGCGACCAGGTACGGAAGGCCGGCCCAGGTCAGCCCCTGCACGAGGGCGACCGTGAGAGCCAGGTTGACGATCACCAGCAGCAGATACCGCCACGCCTGACCGCCGACGTCGCCGGTCGAGCCGAACGACCAGGCGCGGTTGAGCCCGAAGTTGACCACGAACGCCACGGCGAAGGCGAGCACCGTGGCGAACGGTAGCCACACTCCCAGCACACCGTGGAACAGGTAGAGCGCGCTGGTGTCGGTGATCGCGCTGAGACCGCCGACGATCAGAAACCGCACCTCGCTGCGGCGTGTCAGGCCTGCGAGCGTCGCCGAGGCCGCCGCCCTCATCGCTGACCCTCGGATGCGGACCCGCCATGTGTCGTCACGGTGGAGCACGCTATCGTCTCCCCGTCCCGCGATCGCCCCGAGACCCCCCGAAGGTGTGCAGTGACCGACATGCCGAGCGTCTCCGTCCACCCGACAGCCGAGGTGGAAACCGGGGCCGAGGTCGGAGCCGGGACTCGGATCTGGCACCTGACGCATGTCCGGTCGACCGCCCGCATCGGCGCCGACTGCACGCTCGGCCGCAACGTGTTCGTCGACGCCGGGGTCACCATCGGCGACCGCGTCAAGGTGCAGAACAACGTCTCGGTCTACCACGGTGTCACGCTCGAGGACGAGGTGTTCGTCGGCCCGAGCGCGGTCTTCACCAACGACCTCAACCCGCGCGCCCAGAACCCGGACTGGAAGGTCACGCCGACCCTGGTCCGCACGGGCGCCTCCATCGGCGCCAACGCCACGATCGTCTGCGGCACCGAGATCGGGGAGTTCGCCCTGGTGGCCGCGGGCGCCGTCGTCACGCGCGATGTGCAGCCGTACCAACTCGTGGCCGGCAACCCGGCCCGGCACCTCGGCTGGGTCAACCGCAACGGCGAGGTGGTCGCCCGCGGCGACGAGCAGTTGCCCGCCGGCGTCCTCGAAGAGCGCTGAACCCCACAGGAGACAACCTCTCATGTCTATTCCCATCACCTCGGTGGTCATCGGCCCCGAGGAAGAGGCCGCGGTCCTGTCGGTTCTGCGGTCCGGCAGGCTGGCTCAGGGTCCGATGGTCGCCGAGTTGGAGCGGTCCTTCGCGGAGCTGTGCGGTGTCCCCCACGCCGTGGCCGTCAGCAACGGCACCGTCGCCCTGGTGGCCGCTCTCGAAGCGCTCGGCCTGCAGCCCGGCGACGAGGTGATCACCACTCCCTTCAGCTTCGCGGCGACCCTGAACGCGATCCTCGAGTCCGGAGCGACGGTCCGCTTCGCCGACATCCGTGACGATTTCACCATCGACCCGGCCTCGGTCCAGGCGCTGGTGAACGAACGGACCAAGGCCATCCTCCCGGTGCACCTCTACGGCCTGCCCGCGGACATGACGGCCCTCACCGCGATCGCCGACACCGCCGGGCTCGCGATCGTCGAGGACGCCGCCCAGGCGCACGGCGCCCGCGTCGGCGACCGGGCGGTCGGCTCGTTCGGCGTCGGCTGCTTCTCCATGTACGCCACGAAGAACCTGCAGTGCGGCGAGGGCGGCCTGATCACCACCTCCGACGACGCCATCGCGGACCGGCTCCGGCTGCTGCGCAACCAGGGCATGCGGGTGCGGTACCAGTACGAGGCGCCGGGCCACAACTGGCGGCTGACCGACCTCCAGGCGGCCATCGCCGTGCCGCAGGTCGGCCGGCTGGCCGAGACCACGGCCCGTCGAGCCGCGAACGCCGCGAGGCTGACCGCCGGCCTCGCCGACCTGCCCGGGCTGACCACCCCGTCGGTGCCTGCGGGGCGTAGCCACGTCTGGCACCAGTACACCGTGCGTATCGGCGCCGACGCGCCGCTGACCCGCGACGACCTCGGCAAACAGCTTGACGAGCGGCAGATCGGCTACGGTCTGTACTACCCCCGCCTCATGCACCACTACGACTGCTACGTGGGCCACCCACAGATCGGCACGGACGAGACCCCTCGTGCCCTTCGCGCCGCCGAGGAGGCGCTCTCCCTTCCTGTTCACCAGCACCTCGCCGACGACGACGTCGACCAGGTGATCGAGGCCGTACGAGGTGCGTTCAATGCCTAACTTGGCGATCATCGGCGCGGGCATCATGGGCGCGAACCACGGTCGCGTGGCCCGCGCCACGCCGGACGTCACCGTCACCTCCGTCTGCGACCCCGACCCCCAGCGGGCCGCCACCCTGGCCAAGGCCATCGGCGCGGACTACACGACCGACCTCGACGAGGCGCTGGCCGGCGTGGACGCGGTCATCCTGGCGACCCCGAGTGAGACCCACGGCGAGTTGGGCGCGCGCATCCTGCGCAGTGGCCGGGACCTGCTCGTCGAGAAGCCGATCGCGACCTCCGTCGCCGACGCGCGGCACCTCATCGACCTCGCCGAGAAGCACGAACGCGTGTTGATGGTCGGCCACGTCGAGCGCTTCAACCCGGCGGTGACGGAGCTCCTCCAACTGGTGGACGACCCGCTGTCGTTGGAGATCACCCGGGTCGGCCCGTTCTCCAACCGCGCCCTCGCCGACGTCCTGCTGGACCTGATGATCCACGACGTCGACCTGGCCCGGACGGTGGCCGGCTCGGAGATCGTCGCGCACCGCGCGGCGACCCGGATCGTCCGCTCCGCAGAGCAGGACCTGGCCTTCGCCCTGCTCATGTTCGAGAACGGCATGATCGCCAACATCACGGCGAGCCGGGTCAGCCAGAACAAGATCCGCCGCGTGACCCTCACCCAGCGCAACGACTGCGTCATCGCCGACCTGCTGCGCCAGCAGGTCGAGGTGCACCGGATCGAGCACTCCGAGTTCCTCTCCGAGGGTGGCGTGCGCTACCGGCAGAGCGGCCGGGTCGAGATCCCCTTCCTCTCGCAGCACGGCGAGCCGCTGATGCACGAGCTGCGGCACTTCGCCGACTGCGTCGTGAACCGTCGCCGACCGGTGGTCAGCGGCGAGGACGGCCTGGCCGCGCTCGAGGTGTGCCTCCAGATCCGCGACACCGCGCTGGTCGGCTGAGCATGTACAAGGGTCAGAAGGTTGCCGCCGTCGTCCCGGCCTACAACGAGAGCCGGCTGATCGGCAAGACGATCACCACGATGCCCGACTTCGTGGACTTCATCGTGGTCATCAACGACTGCTCCACCGACGACACCTCCGAGCGCGCTCGCGCGGTGGGGGACCCGCGCGTCGTCGTCATCGACCACGAGAAGAACACAGGCGTCGGTGGTTCGATCATGGACGGGCACGAGCGGGCCCTCGCGCTGGGCGCCGACATCAACGTCGTGATGGCCGGCGACGCCCAGATGGACCCGGCCTACCTGCCGGCGCTGCTCGACCCGATCTGCGACGACGGCTACGAGTTCACCAAGGCGAACCGCTTCTTCTCCCGCACCTCGTTCGCCGACATGCCGGCCGTACGGATGCTGGGGAGCGTCGCCCTGTCGTTCGCGACGAAGGTCGCCAGCGGCTACTGGAACCTCTTCGACCCGCAGAACGGCTATACCGCGGTGTCCCGATCGGCCCTGCTGCGACTCAACGTCGCCGCCGTGGCACGCGGCTACGAATTCGAGAACGACCTCCTGATCTGGCTCAACATCGCCAACGCCCGAGCCAAGGACGTGCCGATCCCCGCCAGCTACGGCGAGGAGGTGTCGACGATGCGCATCCACCGGGTGGCCCCCCGCATCGCCAGCCTCCTGTTCCGCGGCTTCTGGCGGCGGATGCTGCTCAAGCACGTCCTCGCCTCGTTCTCCGCGGTCGCGCTGCTGTTCTTCACCGGCCTGTTCCTCATCCTGTTCGGCTCCGGCTGGGGGATCTGGGTGCTGGCCGAGACGCTCGGCCCACCGGTCGCCACCACCGGCAGCGTCCTGCTCTGCGTCGGGCCGCTGCTGACCGGCATCCACATGCTGATCTCCGCGCTCACCCTGGACATCCAGTCGACGCCGGACTGACCGGTATCGAGGCCTGATCCGTTCCACGCCCCCCTGAAAGGCAGCGCAGAGAACCGCGATGACCGAACAACCTGCGGCCGGCGACGGCGCCGTCGCCGGCGCCCGCCGGGTCTGGATCCTGGCGTTCGTCGGCTTCCTGCTGACCATCGGGGCCTGGTCGGTCGCCGCCCCCTACGACGGCACGCCGGACGAGCGGGAACACATGATCCGCGCCGCCGGTGTGGCGGCGGGGGAGATCGCCCCGCCGCCGGCGGCCGCCAAGAAGGGCTCGGGAGCCTTCCAGGACGTGCCCGCCGGCCTGGTCAGAGAACAGTGCTGGCAGTTCAAGCCGGCCATCTCGGCCGCCTGCGCGGTCCCACCGGGCAGCGACGACACCCCCGTGCGCGCCGGCACCGGCGCCGGTCGCTACCACCCCGTCTACTACGCCCTGGTGGGCTGGCCGCTCGACCTCTGGCCGGGCTGGTCCGGGGTGCTGCTCGCCCGGTTCATCAGCGCCGGCATTGCCGCAGCGCTGCTGGCCAGCGCGTTCGTCGTGGCGGTGAACTGGTCCCGGCGTCGTCTGATGGTCGCTGGGCTGCTGGTCGCCGTCACGCCGATGGCCGCCCAGATGGCCAGCGCCGTGAACCCCAACGGCGTGGAGATCGCCGCCGGCGTGGCGTTCTTCGCGGCGACCATCCCCCTGTTCCTGGACCGCCGGCCGAAGCCGCACCACGGGCTCCTCATCCTGGCTGGCGTCAGCGGCCTGCTGCTCGCGATGCTGCGCCAGACCGGGCCACTCTGGCTGGCCGCGGCGTTCGTCGCCTTCGCCTTCCCGTGGCGGCAGAGCAACGTCGTCCGGCTGATGCGCGAGAAGGCCGTGTGGTGGTGGGTCGGCGGCATCGCCGTCGCGGCCCTCACCGCCGTCGGCTGGGGCGTCGTGATGAAGTCCTCCGACCTCGGCAACTACGGCGGCAACGTCTACACCTACGGTCAGGCCGCCCTCGCCGAGGCCGACCGGTGGCGCGGCTACCTCGACCAGATGGTCGGAGTGACGTCGTGGCTGGACACCCGAATGCCCGCGCCGATCTACCTGACCTGGCAGTTCGTCGCCGCGACGCTACTGATCGGGGCGTTCGTCTTCGGCCGGTTGGTCGACCGTTGGCGACTGCTCGTCCTGATCGTCGCCGGCACCGTCGTGCCGTCCGTGATGCAGGTGGCCCTGGTCAAGCAGACCGGGTTCGTCACCCAGGGCCGTTACATGCTGCCGATGCTCGCCGGGGTGATGCTGTTCGCCGCGTACGTCTGGGAGGAGCGAGGGCTCGACGCGACCCGCAGCCGAACCCTGGTCCGCCTCAGCGTCGTCCTGCTCCTGCCGATCCAGCTCTTCACGCTGGTCCTGACGATGGTGCGGTGGCAGGACGGGCTGCCCAAATACCTGACCTTCCGCACCTTCAACCCCTTCGCCGGCGACTGGCACCCGCCGCTCGGCTCGATCACGCCCCTGCTGGCGAGCGTGCTCGGTCTGACCCTGCTCGGCGTCCTCGCCTGGCGGGTCTCGATGCGCCCACTGAGCGAGCCCGGCGAGCCGACGCCCGCGATCACCGAGCCGGCGCCCGCGGCGGATCTTCGCTGATCGACCGACCGGCCGACCGCGCCCGGTGCGGGCGTTGCTGTCGGAATCGGACTAGTCTGGAGTGCAGGGCCGATCGAGCGGTAACGCGCCGGCCGGCGCGGGCGTGGACCGGTACGTCAGCGAGCTGAAGCGGGGCGCGGGATGAGCGTACGGCGAATCATGGGCACCGAGGTCGAGTACGGCATCTCCGTGCCTGGGCAGGCCGGAGCCAACCCGATGGTCACCTCATCGCAGGTGGTCAACGCCTACGGGGCACGTCCAGAACTCAACCGGGGCGGCCGGGCCCGGTGGGACTACGAGGAAGAGTCGCCGCTGCGCGACGCCCGTGGCTTCACCTACTCCGGCGCCGCGTACGACCCCGCCGAGGCGCTCGCGGACGAAGACCTCGGCCTGGCCAACGTGATACTCACTAACGGCGCACGGCTCTACGTCGACCACGCCCATCCGGAATACTCCACCCCGGAGGTCACCACCCCCCGGGACATCGTGCGCTGGGACAAGGCCGGCGAGCGGGTGATGGCCGAGGCGTCCCGCCGGGCCGCCACCATCCCGGGCACCCAGCCGATCCACCTCTACAAGAACAACACCGACAACAAGGGCGCCAGCTATGGCGCCCACGAGAACTACCTGATGCGTCGGCAGACACCGTTCGCCGACATCGTGGCGTACCTGACGCCGTTCTTCGTCACCCGGCAGATCGTCTGCGGCGCCGGCCGGGTCGGCATCGGCCAGGACGGCGGCCAGAGCGGCTTCCAGATCTCCCAACGCGCCGACTTCTTCGAGGTCGAGGTGGGTCTGGAAACCACGCTCAAGCGTCCGATCATCAACACCCGCGACGAGCCGCACGCCGACGCCGACAAATACCGCCGGCTGCACGTCATCATCGGCGACGCCAACCTCTCCGAGATCTCCACCTACCTCAAGGTCGGCACCACCGCCCTGATCCTCACCATGATCGAAGAGAAGGCGCTCGGTGCCGACCTCGGCATCGCGGACCCGGTCAGCGAGCTGCGCGCCGTCAGCCACGACCCCTCCCTGACGCACCGCATGCGACTGCGCGACGGTCGCCGGCTCACCGCCCTGGACCTGCAATGGGCCTACCTGGAGCGGGTCCGGTCCTTTGTCGACGACCGGTACGGCACCGACGCCGACGAGCAGACCGTCGACGTGCTCGACCGCTGGGAGAGCGTCCTGGACCGGCTGGGCCGGGACCCGATGCTCTGCGCCGACGAGTTGGACTGGGTGGCCAAGCTACGGCTGCTGGAGGGCTACCGGGAGCGGGAGAAGCTCGGTTGGGGCTCGCACAAGCTCCAGCTCGTCGACCTTCAATACTCCGACGTCCGGCCGGAGAAGGGCCTCTACCACCGCCTGGTCAGCCGGGGGGCGATGAAGACGCTGCTCACCGACGACGAGACCCGCACCGCGATGACCGAGCCCCCGGAGGACACCCGGGCCTACTTCCGCGGTCGCTGCCTCGCCCAGTACGCCTCCGAGGTGGTCGCCGCGAGCTGGGACTCGGTGATCTTCGACGTGGGTCGGGAGTCGCTGGTCCGGGTCCCGATGATGGAGCCGGAGCGGGGCACCCGCGCACACGTCGGCGCCCTGTTCGACCGCTGCGCCAGCGCCAAGGACCTGCTGGAGACGCTGACCGGGGGCTGATTCCGGATTCGTCTGCCCGTCGTGCGCCGCAAGCCGGCGCGCGGCGGGCTTTTCGTCGCCCGCGCGAGGTAAGTTCATCGCAGACGATCGTGGAGGAGGCAGCAGTGGCCACTCATGACAGCGGCGGCCAGTCGCAGTCCGGCAAGTCCCGTCAGGGCGAGGAAATCGAGGACGTCACCACCGAGGCCAACCCCGAGGTGGCCGAGCGGCACGCCGAGATCACCGAGGACGTCGACGACCTCCTCGACGAGATCGACTCCGTCCTCGAAGAAAACGCAGAGGAATTCGTGAGAGGTTACGTACAAAAAGGAGGTCAGTGAGCATATAGGGTCAATTCGGACATGCCTAGAGCGAACGATGATCGGGACGGACTCCGCCGCTGCCGAGATTGCAGCGAATGGAAGGCGCTCGATCAGTTCTGCGCGAGCTCCAAGCGGCCAGGCGGTCGGGGTAGTTTCTGCAAGCTCTGCTTCAACGAGCGATGCAAGGCAAGTTACGCGCGTCGGGTGAGAGCCAAGTTTGACCGCGAGGTGCGCGAAGGTCGTGTCGTGCCGGAGGGGCCCAGGTTTTGTCCGGCCTGCAACGCGGTCAAGCTGTTCGATGCCTTTCCCCGTAACCGGGCGGATGCCTCCGGTTATGCCACCTACTGCAAGCCCTGCCACAACACGAAGACCAGGGAGACCAAAGAACGCCTCTATGGAGGCAATCGCGAGTACCACCTGCGGCAGCGGTACGGCGTGGGTGAGAAAGAGTTTCAGGAACTCCTGGCCGAGCAGGGCGGGGTCTGCGCGGTCTGTGGCGGCGCCGACCCGCAACATCTGGACCACGATCATCGCACCGGATGGGTGCGCGGGATACTCTGCTTCAACTGCAACGGTGGTCTTGGCCAGTTCCGTGACAGTCCCATGAGGCTGGCCAGGGCGATCACGTACCTGAGAGGAACCACGTGGCAGCGGGCTTTGATCCATCCGGGCGTCTACCAGATGTGTTCACCAACGCGGGGACGTCCTCCTTCACGACGTTTCTGAGTCGGGTGGCCCCCGAGATGTTGCCCGGTCGGCGACCGCTGCCGCCGGGCATGGCCGCCGACCTGGCGCCGCACGCGACCACCATCGTGGCCATCGCGGCCGCCGACGGTGTGGTGATGGCGGGCGACCGACGGGCCACCATGGGCAACCTGATCGCCCAGCGCGACATCGAGAAGGTGCACCCCGCCGACGCGTACTCGCTGGTCGGCATCGCGGGCACCGCCGGTATCGGCATCGAGCTGATGCGACTGTTCCAGGTGGAGTTGGAGCACTACGAGAAGATCGAGGGCGCGATGCTCTCGTTGGACGGTAAGGCCAACCGGCTGGCCTCGATGATCCGGGGCAATCTGGGGGCGGCCATGCAGGGGTTGGCCGTGGTGCCGCTCTTCGCCGGGTTCGACCTGGCCGCCGCGGACCCGGCGCGGGCCGGTCGGATCTTCAGCTTCGACGTGACCGGTGGCCCGTACGAGGAGACCGGCTACGACGCGATCGGGTCCGGGTCGTTGTTCGCCAAGTCCGCGTTGAAGAAGCGGTACCGGGTCGGGCTGTCCGCCGAGGACGCGACGCGACTGGCGGTCGAGGCGCTCTACGACGCGGCCGACGACGACACCGCGACCGGTGGGCCCGACCTGACCCGGCGGATCTACCCCGTGGTGATGACCGCGACTGCCGAGGGCACCTACCGGCTCACCGACGCCGAGACGGCGACGATCGCCGAGGGCGTGGTCGCCGGCCGGATGGAAAACCCGGGCGGTTAGTTCGGCCCGCTCACCCCCACCAGCCAGCAGTCCTCAGCACAGCGCCGTTAGGAGAACCGCCGCCGTGGCCATGCAGTTCTACGCCTCGCCCGAACAGATCATGCGTGACCGCTCCGAGCTGGCCCGTAAGGGCATTGCTCGCGGGCGTAGCGCCGTGGTCCTGAGCTACTCCGGCGGGGTGCTCTTCGTCGCGGAGAACCTCTCCAGCGCCCTGCACAAGGTCAGTGAGATCTACGACCGGATCGGCTTCGCCGCGGTCGGCCGTTACAACGAGTTCGAGAACCTCCGACGGGCCGGCGTGCGGATGGCCGACCTGAACGGGCTCAGCTACGACCGCCGGGACGTCACAGGTCGGGCCCTGGCCAACGCGTTCGCGCAGACCCTTGGCGCGATCTTCACCGAGCAGTCGAAGCCGTTCGAGGTGGAGATCTGCGTGGCGGAGGTCGGGGCCACGGCCGCTGACGACGAACTGTACCGGCTGACCTACGACGGTTCGGTCAACGACGAGCCTGGGCGGATGGCGATGGGTGGTCAGGCTGAGGCCATCACCGGCGTGCTGAAGTCCAACCACCGGCCGGACATGTCGCTCGGGGAGGCCGCGAAGGTCGCGATGCAGGCTCTGAGCAGTGTCGGTGGGGAGGGCGGGGCAGCCCGGACGATCGCCGCGAACCAACTCGAGGTGGCGGTGCTGGACCGTCAGCGGGTGGGCAGGACCTTCCGGCGGATCACCGGGGCCGCGCTGACCGCGCTGCTGGACGGAAAGGCGGCGCCGCCGGCGAGCGACCTGCCGGACACGCCGAGCGTGCCGACCGGGGAGGCGGGTAAGCCGACCAGCTCGGCGGGCTCCGCGGACCTGGAGGATCGGCCGGGGCAGGCCGACAGCTGATCGTGAGACGACGAAGCGCCGGGGTTCCGCGTGAGCGGGCCCCGGCGCTGTCGTCTGCGTGAGCAGCCCCGGTGCGTCGTCTACCCGGGTGGGTCAGTGGCGCTGGAGCAGCGGCCGGGCGAGGGCCCAGTAGCCGGCGGCTACCGCGTTGAACACGCCCATGCCGGGGGGCGAGTCGATGTTCGAGGGGGCGACCCGGGCGGTCATCAGCTCGGCGATCACCCCGTCGGGCACGGTGCGTTCGGTCTGGAGTTGGCGGCGGCGGGCGCCGACCCAGGACCGGTTGCGCCACAGCCAACCCCAGCCGCGGGTCTTCTGCCGGGTCCAACCACCGGCGAGCGCGGCGGCGAGCATGGCGGCTTCGGTGAGCAGCAGCATCGGGGCGAGCACCACAAGCGTCCGGGTCTGGTACGCGGTGAGCAGGGTGACCAGCCGGTTGCGTTCCACCAGGTAGAGCTTCAGGTCGTTGCGGGAGAACTCGTAGTGGTGGCGCACGACGGCGTCGGGAACGTACTCCAGGCGCAGGCCGCGTTGCCAGAGCCGCAGGCTCAGCTCGGTGTCCTCGTGGTAGGCGAAGTACTCGGCGGCGAAGCCGTCGAGCTCCTGCCACCGTTGGCGGCTGATCACGAAGCAGCAGCCGCTGAGCGACGGCACCCTCGCGCGTACGGCGTGGGCGGTGGCCGGTTCGCCGTTGCCGCCGGCCCAGGACAGCCCGGTGAAGTGCAGCGGGTTGCCGGAGGTGTTGATCAGCTCGGGTGTGTCGGCGAGTCGGATGGAGGCCATCGCGGCGCCGACACCCGGTTCGGCGGCGACCGCGACCGTCTTGGCGAGGGCGTCGGGAGCGACGACGGCGTCGGAGTTGACGAAGGCGAGCCAGTCTCCGGTGGCCTCGGCCGCACCGACCCGGCAGCCGCCGGAGTAGCCGGTGTTCTGCTCGGGGCGCACCACCCGGACCTGGGGGAAGCCCTTGACGATGTCGATGCCGTCGCCGGTACACCCGTTGTCGACGACGACCAGCTCGATGTCGATGTCGGTGCTGGCCAGGACGGCTCGGGCGGCGTCGACGAGGTACGGCTCGGCGCCGTAGGCGAGAATGACCGCGGTCACCTGTGGGCGGGTCATCGGATGCCTCCGGATGCGGCAGGGGCGACGGCCTCGGGGAGCGGCCGGGTGGGGGTGGTGGGTCGGCGGACACCGCCGCGTAGCAGCAGCGTCGCCATGGTGGCGGCCACGATGACGGAGCCGATGGTGTACGCCAGCTCGACTCGCAGGGTGACCGGAGCCGGGATCAGCGTCACGGCGATCAGGGCGGCTACGCCGACGGTCCAGGCGAGGGCCTGGGCGCGGTGCCGGTCGAGGGCGAGCAGGGCCTGGCCGAGCACCATCGCCCACAGGTAGGCGAGCGTGGCGGCCGCCAACCAGGCGAAGTCGCCGTGGCCGAGAACGCCGGGCGCGTCGAAGAGGGTGCCGACCAGCCACGGGCCGAGCAGCACGGCGCCGAGGGCCCCGGTGAGGCCGAGCGCGGTGACGATGCCGAGCGCCCGGCGCAGCAGGCTGTGGAAGCCGACCTGGTCGCCGGTGGTGGCGGTGGTGGCGAGGCCGGGCAGCAGTGACGCCTGAAGGGAGCCGAAGACGAACAGGGGGATGCGGACCAGCACGAGGGCGGAGAGCAGCGCGCCGGCGGCCGCCGCGTCGGAGGGGGCGAGCAGCTGCACGTTGATCACGCCGATGTTCACCACGACCTGGGAGAGCAGGCTGGAGGCGGTGAGCAGGCCGAGGCCGCGCAGCAGGGTGGCCCAGGCCACCGGCGGGCCGGCGCCGACGGCGCGCAGCACCGGTGGCAGGGTGAGTAGGACGCTGACCAGCGGGGCGGCGACGAGGACGAGCCCGTACCAGACGGGGGAGGTCACCCCGGCCAGCCCGAGCAGGGCGACCATGATGATGCGCAGGCCGCCGTCGATCCCGAGTTGGGTGCCGTACCAGGGGAACAGTTGCAGGCCGGAGAGCACGCCGCGGGTGGCGTAGGCGACGGCCATCGCGGCGAGCGCGCCGATCAGCACGGTGACCAGGTTGCCGTCCCCGGCGAACAGCTTGTCGGCGAGCGGCTGACGGCCGACGGTGACGGCCAACACCAGTACGGCGAGCAGCACGGCGGCGACGGTGACGCCGCGGGCCAGCACCGGCCCCGGGGGCAGCCCCTGGCTGTGCCGGGCGGCGACGACCCGGGCGACCTCCTGCTCGATCGGCATGAACACGCCGATGCCGAAGGTGAACACGATCGACCAGAGCACCGACAGGGCGGAGTAGTCGGCCTTGCTGAGGCTGTGGCCGGCGACCGCGAGATGAACGTAGGAGGCGAGGCCGAGAAGGCCCAGCCCGGCACCAACAGCGATGGTGCCGGGCGGGATCAGGCGTAGCAGGCGTTGGATCACCGGCGAATGAGCGCCAGCGTGAGGACGGCGAACGCGCGGCCGAGGTAGATCATCGCCCGGGCGGGGGAGTGGCTGGGCGTGCCGGCCATCCGCTTGCGCATGGCGACCGGCACCTGCCGGATGCGGTATCCACGGCGGGCGGTGTGGACCAGGGTCTCCACCGTGTCGCCGAGGTACTCGGCCGGGTACCAGGTGGCGAACATTTCGATGACCCGCCGGTTGGCGGCCCGGAAGCCGGACGTGGTGTCGGTGAGTTTGGTGTGGGCGACCCGGGACAGCACGGCGGAGAGCATCACCATGGCCCAGCGGCGGGGGCCGCCGACCTTGTAGTCGCCCTCACCGGCGAAGCGGGCGCCGATGACGAGGTCGTTGTCGTCGAGCAGGTCGACGAGTTTCGGCACGTACCGGGGGTCGTGCTGGCCGTCGGCGTCGATCTGGATGGCGACCTCGTAGTCGTGGTCGCGGGCGTAGCGGTAGCCCAGACGCATGGCCCCACCGACGCCGAGGTTGTACGGCAGTTTGGCGACCAGGGCACCGGCGGCGGCGGCGACGGCCGCCGTGCGGTCGGTGGAGCCGTCGTCGACGACGAGTACGTCGACGCCGGGCAGTTCGCCGCGGATCTCGCCGACGACGTCGGCGATCGAGCCCGACTCGTTCAGCGCCGGAATGATGATGAGTGTGCGTTTGCCGTTAACCATCGTTCGACACCAGTTCGTCACGGGCCGCCCGGTCCGCGTCGATCTGTGCGCGGAGCAGAGCGAAGTCTTCGGCCAGGGTGCGGGTCTCTTCTTCGAGGGCGCTGACCTCCCAGCTCAGGTGCACGCACACCAGCAGCAGGAAGACGATGCCGAGGAAGAGCACCAGGCTGACACCGGAGGCGACGCCGAGGATTTCGGCGACGTTGTCGAGCAGCCGGGGGAACAGGGACAGCGGGATCACGACGACCAGCACGGCGAGCCAGAGCATGCCGTACTTCTCGCGCAGCTGACGGCGGCGCAGCAGCTCGACGATGGTGCCGAGGAGCAGCAGACCGGTCAGGCCGGTGACGAGGGTGAGCTTCATGCGACCTTCCACGGGGCGGGTGGAGCGGGGGAGTGGAACGCGTCGACCAGGGCGCTGTGCCAGTCCTGAAGCGGGGGCAGGCCCAGGGCCGCCCAGCGGCCGTGCCCTAGCACACTGTACGCAGGCCGGGGGGCGGGACGCGGATACCGGTCGCTGGTGGTGGGTCGGATCCGGTCCGGGTCCAGCCCGGCCAGCGTGAACGCGGCTCGGGCCAACCCGTACCAGGTGGTCTGCCCGGCGCAGGTGCCGTGGTAGACGCCGGGCGCCGCCTGACCGGCCAGCGCCGCGTCGGCGAGCGCGACGAGCCGCTCGGCGAGCGCGTGGGACCAGGTGGGCTGGCCGTGTTGGTCGTCGACCACGTCGAGGTGTTCGCGCTGGGTGGCGAGTCGGAGCATGGTGGCCACGAAGTTCGGGCCGTGGGCGCCGTACAGCCAGGCGGTGCGTACGACGTACCCGGTGTCGGGTAGTAGCCGCGCGACGGCCTGCTCGCCGACCAGCTTGCCACGGCCGTAGGCGTTGACCGGCGCGGTGGGCGCGTCCTCCGGGTAGGGGGTGTCCGCGTTGCCGGCGAGCACGTAGTCGGTGGAGACCTGGATCAGCCGGGTTCCGTCGGTGGCGCACGCCGCGGCGAGGTTGGCCACGGCGTCGCCGTTGACGGCGGTCGCCGCGGCCTCGTCGGCCTCGGCGGCGTCGACGTTGGCCCACGCGGCCGCGTTGATCACCAGGTCGTGCCCGGCGACGGCGGCGGATACCGCCGCGCGGTCGGTGACGTCCAGGTCGGCGCGGGTGGCGGCGGTCACCTTGAGGTCGGGCCGCGCCCTCAGCACGGTGACCAGGTCCCGGCCGAGCATCCCGCCCGCGCCGGTGACGAGGAGTCGGGTCATGCGGTCGGCGCGGACTTGAGGGGTTCCCACCAGCTGCGGTTGTCCCGGTACCAGCGGACGGTGTCGGCGAGACCCTGGTCCAGGGTGATGCTCGGGTGGTAGCCGAGCTCTTCACTGATCTTGGTGATGTCGAGGGAGTACCGGCGGTCGTGCCCCTTGCGGTCGGTGACCGGGACGACCCGGTCCCACCCGGCGCCGCAGGCGTCCAGGAGCAGACCGGTGAGTTCCTTGTTGGTCAACTCGGTGCCGCCACCGATGTTGTAGACCTCGCCGGCGCGGCCCTTCTGCTGGACGAGGGCGATGCCGCGGCAGTGGTCGTGCACGTGCAGCCAGTCCCGGATGTTGCCGCCGTCGCCGTAGAGGGGGACGGTGCCCCCGTCGAGCAGATTGCTGACGAACAGCGGGATGACCTTCTCGGGGAACTGGTACGGGCCGTAGTTGTTGGAGCAGCGGGTGACGACCACGTCCATGCCGTGGGTGCGGTGGTACGACAGCGCGAGCAGGTCGGAGCCGGCCTTGGACGCCGAGTACGGCGAGTTGGGGGCGAGGGGCCAGGTCTCGGTCCAGGAGCCCTCGTCGATCGAGCCGTAGACCTCGTCGGTGGAGACGTGCACGAAGCGGCCGGTGCCGTGGCGCAGCGCCGCGTCGAGCAGCGTCTGGGTGCCCAGCACGTTCGTGGTGACGAACGGCGCGGCGCCGGCGATCGAACGGTCGACATGTGACTCGGCGGCGAAGTGCACGACCACGTCGTGCTCGGCCACGACCTTGTCGACCACGACCGGGTCGCAGATGTCGCCCTGCACGAACCGCAGTCGCGGGTCGTCGCGCACGGGATCGAGGTTGGCCAGGTTGCCCGAGTAGGTCAGCTTGTCCAGCACGGTCACGACGGCCGGCTCGAGCGGCGACACACCGTCCGCGCTGCCGAGGGGCTTGCCCAGCAGCAGGCGGACGTACTCCGACCCGATGAATCCGGCTCCGCCGGTGACGAGGATCCTCACGGGTCCGGAAGTATACGCGACGGCCGGCGCGGCGCCTGGTATGCGACCCCCGCACGACACGTCCGGGTGCGGCTAGGCTTCCCCGGTGCGCGGAATCCTACTTGCCGGCGGCACCGGGTCCCGGCTCTGGCCGATCACCCGGGCGGTCTCGAAGCAGCTGATGCCGATCTTCGACAAGCCGATGATCTACTACCCGCTCTCCACCCTCATGATGGCCGGGGTGCGGGAGATCCTGGTGATCACGACGCCGGACGACCAGGACCAGTTTCGTCGGCTGCTCGGCGACGGCAGCCAGTTCGGGCTGCGGCTGGAGTACGTCGGCCAGGAGCGCCCGGAGGGCATCGCGCAGGCGTTCGTCCTCGGCGCGGACTTCATCGGCTCCGAGTCGGTGGCACTGGTCCTCGGCGACAACATCTTCCACGGTGTGGGTCTGGGTCGGCAGCTCGCCGACCACGGTGACCCGGTCGGCGGGCGGGTCTTCGCCTATCAGGTGGCCAACCCGCAGGACTACGGCGTGGTCGACTTCGACGCCGATGGTCGGGTGCTCTCGATCGAGGAGAAGCCGGCCCGGCCGAAGTCCCGCTACGCGGTGCCCGGCCTCTACTTCTACGACAACCGGGTCGTGGACATCGCCGGCAAGCTCACCCCGAGCGCCCGCGGCGAGCTGGAGATCACGGCGGTCAACGAGGTGTACCGGGAGACCGGGGAGCTGTCGGTGACCGTGCTGGATCGGGGCACCGCCTGGCTGGACACTGGCACGTTCACCTCGATGATGCAGGCCGCCGAGCTCGTCCGGGTGGTCGAGGAGCGGCAGGGTCTCAAGATCGGTTGCGTCGAGGAGGTCGCCTGGCGGGCTGGCCTGATCGACGACGCGCAGCTGCGCGCGCTCGCCGAGCCGCTGACCAAGAGCGGTTACGGCGACTACCTGCTGCGTCTGCTGAGCGAGCAGGCCGGCGACGAGGGTTCCTGGTGAAGATCCGGGAGCTGGGCATCGAGGGTGCCTGGGAGATCACGCCCCAGCAGCACGGTGATCCGCGTGGCATGTTCATGGAGTGGTACCGCTTCGACAAGCTCGCCGAGGCGGTGGGGCATCCGCTGCGGCTGGCCCAGGCCAACCTGTCAGTCTCCGCGCGTGGCGTGGTGCGCGGCGTCCACTTCGCCGACGTGCCGCCCGGGCAGGCCAAGTACGTCACCTGCGTACGGGGCGCGGTCCTGGACGTGGTCGTGGACCTGCGGGTGGGTTCGCCGACCTTCGGCCGTTGGGAGGGCGTCCGGCTGGACGACACCGACCGTCGGGCGGTCTACCTCAGCGAGGGTCTCGGGCACGGGTTCTGCGCGTTGACCGACGACGCGACGTTGAGCTATCTCTGCTCGGCCACCTACAACCCGACCGGCGAGCACGCGGTGCACCCGTTGGACGAGGAGCTGGGCATCGAGTGGCCCGCCGAGGTTCCGCTGCTGTCCGCGCGCGACGACGCGGCGCCGACCCTGGCGCAGGCCCGCGAGCGGGGCCTGCTCCCGGAGTACGACAGCTGTCGGCGGTTCGTGGCGAGCCTCGGCCCGGACGGAATGTCGCACTCAACCGGTATGTGACCGCGCTTGAAGCACGACCTGTGCTCCGACAGTGACGAACCGGGCCTCCGGGCGGCTAATGTCACAGCATGGAGCGGCGAATCTTCGGCCTCGAGACCGAGTACGGCGTCACCTGCACCTATCGCGGGCAGCGGCGGCTGTCCCCGGACGAGGTCGCGCGGTATCTGTTCCGTCGCGTGGTGTCCTGGGGTCGGTCGAGCAACGTCTTCCTGCGCAATGGGGCCCGGCTCTACCTGGACGTCGGGTCGCATCCGGAGTACGCGACACCGGAGTGCGACTCGGTGACCGATCTCGTCGCCCACGACCGGGCCGGCGAGCGGATCCTGGAGGGCCTGCTCGTCGACGCGGAGAAGCGACTGCACGACGAGGGCATCGCGGGTGAGATCTACCTGTTCAAGAACAACACCGACTCGGCCGGCAATTCGTACGGGTGCCACGAGAACTACCTGGTGTCCCGGCACGGTGAGTTCGGCCGGCTCGCCGACGTGCTCATCCCGTTCCTGGTCACCCGGCAGTTGATCTGCGGGGCCGGCAAGGTTCTGCAAACCCCACGCGGCGCGGTCTACTGCCTCTCGCAGCGGGCCGAGCACATCTGGGAGGGCGTCTCCTCGGCGACCACCCGCAGCCGCCCGATCATCAACACCCGCGACGAGCCGCACGCCGACGCCGAGCGCTACCGGCGGCTGCACGTGATCGTGGGCGACTCCAACATGAACGAGGTGACGACGCTGCTCAAGGTCGGCACCGCCGACATCGTGCTGCGGATGATCGAGGCCGGGGTGGTGATGCGCGACCTTTCCCTGGAGAACCCGATCCGGGCCATCCGGGAGGTGTCACACGACATCACCGGCCGGCGCAAGGTGCGGCTGGCCAACGGCAAGGAGGTCAGCGCCCTGGACATCCAGCAGGAGTACCTGTCCAAGGCCACCGAGTTCGTCGAGCGGCGCGGTGGCGACCAGGCCGCCAAGCGGGTCGTCGAGCTGTGGGGTCGGGTGCTCAACGCGGTGGAGACTGGCGATCTGGAGCCGGTCTCCCGGGAGATCGACTGGGTCAGCAAGCTGCGGCTGATCGAGCGCTACCAGCGCAAGCACGACCTGCCGCTGTCGCACCCCCGGGTGGCGCAGATGGATCTGGCCTACCACGACGTGCGTCGTGGCCGGGGCCTCTACGGGCTCCTGGAGCGCCGCGGCGACGTCGACCGGGTAGCCACCGATCCGGAGATCTTCGAGGCCAAGGAGACGCCTCCGCAGACCACCCGGGCCCGGCTGCGGGGCGAGTTCATCCGGCACGCACAGGAGAAGCGCCGGGACTTCACCGTCGACTGGGTGCACCTGAAGCTCAACGACCAGGCCCAGCGCACCGTGCTCTGCAAGGACCCGTTCCGGGCGTACGACGAACGGGTGGAGCGGCTGATCGCCAGCATGTGACGGGTTGCCGGCCCCGGCGGTGCGCTGCGCCGACGGGGCCGGTCAGCTCGCCGCGCCGAGCGGTTAAGCTGAGCGCGCCATGACGACTTCTGGACCTTCCGACCGCCCCGACCGCGGCACCGAGCGGCAGAACTGGATCGAACGCCGGCGGGAGAAGATCCGCGCCGAGGTCGACCGTAACCGGCGCGGTGATTACACGGTGCCAACCTGGGTGCTGGCCCTGGCGCTGGCCCTCATCGTCGGCGGCTGGCTAGCCCTGATCTTCCTGGCCTAACCCCCGCCCCCCTCCCCCCACCCCCAGGGCCCTCCTTCCCTCGCGTTGATCATGAAGTTATTGCCGGGACACGCCGAGGCGGCGGGCAATAACTTCATGATCAACGGCGTTGGCCGGGGCCGGGGCCGGGGCCGGGGTGGGGGTGGGTGTTAGGGGAGGAGGGCTGCGGCGTGGCGACCGGCGGCGGCTGCTGCCAGGAAGTACGCGTGGTCGGCGTCGAGACCGCGGCCCATGGTGGACAGCGGCACGGCGCTGGCCCGCAGCGCGGCGTCGAGACCGTCGGTGCGCACCCGGACGATCCGGTGCCGGGCCGCCAGGGGCGTCAGCGCCGCGTGCACCTCGGCCGCGAGGGACGGCGCGAGGTCCTCGGGCACCACCAGCTCCGCCGGGGCGAGCGCCACCCGGCCGTACGCGGTGAGGCTGTGGTGTGACACGCCCCGGTGTCGGGGGCGAGGGTCGGCGTCGGAGATGCGCAACGAGCCGACCGGCCGACCGCCCAACGTGGCCACCGCGTTGACCGCCTCGCCGACGGCGACGCCGGAGAAGCCCCAACGGGTTCCGGTGCCCAGGTTGCCCGGCCCCTGAGCGACGATCGCCACGTCCGCGTGCAGCACGTACCGGGCGGCGAGCAGACCGCCGTGCAGGGTGGTCGCCTCCAGGTCGCCACCGAACGCCTGCCCGACGGTGATCGTGCCGGCCAGCTCGGTGCGCAGCCCGGCGAGGGTGCGGGAGAACCAGGCGGGCAGCGCCCCACCGTCGGTGAGCAGGTACGCCACCCGGGCACGCGGGGCGTCGGCGCGGATGCCGGCCAGGATCGCCGGGAGCGCCGAGTGCAGGTCGGCGGTGACCACCGGCAGGCCGCCCAGGTCGTCCGCGTCGGCCAGCACGTCGCGGTGCGGGGACGCGTCCTCGTCGACGCCGAGGAGGATCGGCTGCAACGGCGTGTAGCGGGCCTTGACCAGGTGCCCGGCGTCGCGGGTGTCGGCGACGTCCGGCGGGTCCGGCGGTAGCCGGTCCGGCAGGGCGACCACCAAGGCGTACCCGCCGGTGCCCAGCCCCATCAGCAGCGCGCCGGCGTTGAGCAGCACCCGGTCGCCGGGCTCGGGCGTGCCGACCAGTTCCGGGTAGGCCAGTGCCCGCATCCGCGTGCCGTCGGGCAGGTCGACGTCCAGCTCCACCGCCCCGGTCCACTGCCGTCGCAGCGTCGCCACCGTCCCCGTACGCCATCGCACCATGACGGGCACGCTAGCCGCGCGGGCCCGACGGCCCGCGCCCGGGTGTGGTTCAGGTCGGCTCGGGGCCGCCGGCGTCCGGGCTCGGCCCGGCCTGGGTGTCCCGGGCGGTGCCGGTGACGCCGGGCAGCGAACGGGTGGGGTCGAGGAAGACGAACCGGATCTCCGGGTACCGGTCGGTGAGCCGCCGTTCGGCGTCGTCCGCGGTGGCCTCGATCTGTGCGCCGGTGGCCTCGTCCCGGAAGTCGACCTTCGCGGCGACCAGGATGTCAGCCGGGCCGAGCTGCATGGTCAACAGAGTGTCGATGCGCTCCACCTCGGGCAGCCCGGCCAGCTCCTGCTCGATCTCGCGGCGCAGCCGCTCCGGGACGGCCCGGCCGACCAGCAGCGACAGGTTGTTGCCGGCGAGGACCCCGGCGACGGTCAGCAGCAGGAGCCCGATCAGGATCGAGGCGACGCCGTCCCACACCTCGTCGCCGGTCGCGTGCGACAGGCCGACGCCGAGCCCGGCCAGCACCAGGCCGATCAGGGCCGCGCTGTCCTCCAGGAAGACCGCCTTGACCGTGGTGTCGGCGGTCAGCCGCAAAAACCGCCGAGGTGTGGTCCGCCAGCGTCGCGACTCGCGGCGGACCTGCCGCACCGCCCGGGCCAGTGAGATCGACTCGATGACGAACGACACCCCGAGCACGATGTACGAGATGAGGTAGTCGCCGCTGTGCTCGTGCACCAGGATCGTGGTGACGCCGTGGGTGACGGCGAAACCGGCGCCGGCGACGAACGTGAACATGGCGGCGAAGAACGCCCAGACGTAGCTTTCCTTGCCGTACCCGAAGGGGTGTCGCTGGTCGGCCGGGCGGGCGCCGCGGCGCAGCGCCTGGAAGAGCAGCACCTCGGTGGTGGTGTCGGCGACCGAGTGCGCCGCCTCGGAGAGCATCGCGGCTGATCCGGAGATCAGCCCGGCGATCAGCTTGGCGATGGCGATGGCGAGGTTGGCGGCACCGGCGACGACGACGGTGCCGACGCTCTCACTCTCGGGCCTGGCCTCCGCTTGCGACATGAGGATCACCCTATGACCGCGGACGGCGACGCGCCGGGGGAGGCCCGATCCGAACAAGTGTGCGGCACGCCCGCGTGGGTGCACGGTGTGGGCGGGTCGGCTGCTAGCGTCTACCGCGTGTCGCGGACCCGCACCGAACGCCTGGTCAACCTGGTGATCTGCCTGCTGTCCACGCGACGGTTCCTGACCGCCGCGCAGATCGCCGCGACCGTGCCCGGTTACGAGCACGATCCGGACGACGCGCGCGACCACGAGGCGTTCCAGCGCAAGTTCGAACGGGACAAGGCCGAGCTGCGTGAGCTGGGTGTGCCACTGGAGACCGGCACGGCGAGCGCCTTCGACGCCGAGCCCGGCTACCGGATCGCCCACCGCGAATACGCGCTGCCCGACATCCTCCTCGAACCGGACGAGGCCGCAGCGGTCGGCATCGCCGCCCGCCTGTGGCAGCACGCCGGGTTGGCCGCCGCCGCGTCGTCGGGGCTGGCCAAGCTGCGTGCCGCCGGGGTGGACGTGGACCCGCAGGCGACCCTCGGCCTGGAGCCGATGGTCACCGTCGACCCGGCGTTCGCGCCGCTGACCGCCGCCGCTCGGGACCGCCGCGAGGTGGGTTTCGACTACCGGGTGCCCGACCGCGACGCGCCCAGCCGGCGGCGGCTGCAACCGTGGGGCGTGGTCTGCTGGCGCGGCCGGTGGTACGTGGTCGGCCACGACCAGGACCGGGAGGCGACCCGCTGCTTCCGGCTGTCCCGGGTCGTCGGCGCGGTCCGGGTGACCGGCGCCCCTGGCGCGTACGAGCCGCCGGCCAACGTCGACCTGATCAGCCACGTGGCCCGCTGGTCGGGCCCGGTGGAGCGCACCGGTCGGGCCACGGTGCTGGCCGCGCCCGGGCGGGCCGCCGGGCTGCGCCGTTGGGCGGTGGAGGTGACCGCCGGGCCGGACGGCGACCGGCTGGTCCTGCCGTACGCCGACCCGGACGGGCTGGCCGGTCATCTCGTCGGCTACGGCCCGGACGTGCGGGTCCTGGACCCACCGGAGGTCCGCGAGGCGGTCATCCAACGACTCAAGGAGATCGCCGTGCACAGCGACGAGCTGGCCGTCAGCGGAGGTGCCCGGTGACCCGCCCGGCCGCCCGCAACGGTTCCCGCGCGTCCGCCGACCGGCTGGCCCGACTGCTCAACCTGGTGCCCTACCTGCTGGCCCGGCCCGGCATCGAGATCGCCGAGGCGGCCGGTGACCTGGGCGTCACCGAGCGCCAGCTCCGGGAGGACCTGGAGCTGCTCTGGGTGTGCGGGCTCCCCGGGTACGGCCCCGGTGACCTGATCGACATGGCGTTCGACGGTGACCGGGTGACCATCACCTACGACGCCGGCATCGACCGGCCGTTGCGGCTGACCCCCGACGAGGCCCTGGCACTGGTGGTGGCGCTGCGGATGTTGGCCGAGACGCCCGGGGTGGCCAACCGGGAGGCCGTCGAACGGGCCCTCGCCAAGATCGAGGCCGCGGGCGACCTGGTGGGCGCGCCGGTGGCGGTCCGGTTGCCCGGGGACACCCGGCGGGTCGAGGCGCTGCGCGCCGCCGTGGAGGGCGGCAAGGCCCTGCGGATCACCTACTACACGGCTGCCCGGGACGAGACCACCGAACGCGTCATCGACCCGCTGCGGATGCTCATGGTCGGTGGCCGGGCGTACGTGGAAGCGTGGTGTCGGCGTGCGGAGGCCGTCCGGCTGTTCCGCGCCGACCGCATCGACGCGGTCACCGAGCTGGACGAGCCGGCCACGGTGCCGCCGCAGGCCGTCCCGCACGACCTCACCGAGGGCGTGTTCCGCCCCTCGGCCGACCTGCCGTTGATCACCCTGCGCATCGGTCGGGGCGAGCGGTGGATCACCGAGTACTACCCGTGCGAGCGGGTGGAGGCCGGCGACGGCGACCAGTGGCTCGTCTCCCTGCGGGTCACCGACCTGCTGTGGGCCCGCCGGTTCGTGCTGGGCCTCGGCCCGGAGGTGACGGTGGTCGCCCCGGTCGAGTTGGCCGAGCAGGTGCGGGCGACGGCGGCCGCCGCGTTGGACGCGTACGCCGTGCCAGCGCCCACGGCCGTGCCCCGGCCGCCCGAGGTCGACCCGGAGCGCGCGGCGTCGGGTGACCCGGCGGTGGCCGGCCGCACCCAGTAGGCTGACCGCCGTGCTGATCTGGATCGTGCTCGCGGTGGTGCTGCTACCCCTCGTGGCGCTCGCGTTGGCCGCGCGCCCGGTGCTGGCCCGGCTGCCCCGGCTGCGCCGCGCCGCCGTGGCGTTGCAGCGGCGGGCCGCCGAGGCCGAGGCGCTGCGGGAAACCGCCGAGGCGCTGCAACAGCGTGCCGAGGAGGTCCAACGTCGGCTCGACACCACCTCCCAGCGACTCGCGGTGATCAAGGCCAAGCGCGGCTGATCGGGTACGCACCCGGCGGTGGTTGACGGATCATCGCGGGTTGGTCAAGACTTCACCCTCCCGCCCGGACCACCACCACCCAGTGGGTGGCGGGCAGCCGATCCGCACGTACGATGGGCTGCGTACCACCCCCCGGACACAGAGCGACTGGAGCTTCTCATGGGTGCCCTCAAGCCGTGGCACATCGCTGTTCTCGTGGTTGTGCTGATCCTGCTCTTCGGTGCGAAGCGGCTCCCCGACGCGGCCCGTTCGCTGGGTCGGTCGCTGCGGATCATCAAGGCCGAGACCAAGAGCCTGCAGGAAGACGACCGTGACCTCGCCGAGAAGGCCGACGCGCAGGCCGGCTACCAGCCGCTGCCGCCGCACGCCGGGCAGCAGGCGCCGTACGCTGGTCAGCCGCAGCAGGCCCCGTACCAGCAGGCGCCGCCGCAGCAGCCGGTCGTCGACCCGGTGCACCGCGTCCGCGACAACTGACCGAAGGGCCCCACTCCCGTGGCCTTCGCACTGCGTAAACGTGGCCCAAAGGCGTTCGAGCGGGCCGCCGACGGGTCGATGACGCTCATCGAGCACGTCCGTGAGCTACGTAATCGTCTGTTCCGTGCGTCACTGGCGATCGTCGCCGGCCTGATCGTCGGGTTCCTGCTCGCCGATCCGGTCTTCCTGCTTCTGAAGCAGCCGTACTGCCGGCTGCCCGACACCAGGGACGCGTTCGGGAACTGCCAGGACCTGTTGGCACTGGCACCGACCACTGGTTTCGTGCTGAAGCTGAAGTTGGCGCTCTGGCTCGGCCTGATCATCGGCGGGCCGGTCTGGCTGTACCAGCTCTGGGCGTTCATTGCTCCCGGTCTGCACCGACATGAGCGGAAGTGGGCCTACGTCTTCGTGTCGATCGCGGCGCCGCTGTTCGCCGCTGGGGCGATGTTGGCCTACGTCGTGGTCGACAAGGGCCTTGGGTTCCTGATGGAGTCTGGTGTCGGCGGGCTCTCGAACCAGTTCGAGGTCAGCGCCTACATCGCCTTCATTACGAACATGATCCTGCTGTTCGGGGTGGCGTTCGAGTTTCCGCTGATCCTACTCATGCTCAACTTCGCTGGGATTGCCAGCGGACGAAGACTGCTGAGCTGGTGGCGGGCGGTGATCTTCATCTGCTTCGCCTTCGCGGCTGTCGCTACCCCAGATCCGGGTCCGTTCGGCATGACGCTGCTGGCGCTCTCCCTCTCGCTGCTGTACTTCGTGGCGGTGGGCATCGCGTTCCTCAACGACAAGCGGCGTGGGCGGGGCAAGGAGGTCTACGCCGGCATCGACGACGACGAGGTGTCGCCGTTGGAGTTCGACGCGGACCCGGTCGTGGCCGGGCAGCGGGTCGACTCGACCGCGCCGATCGGCGTACCCGATCCGATCGCCCCACCGGCACCTATCGAACGCCGCTACGACGATATGACCTGACGGCCCCGCGCCGCCCGGTTTGCCGACGCCGTCCCCGTTTCTGGGGGCGGCGTCGTTGCATCACATTTAGCGCTGGTAGCGCAACCGGTGGTGACGGCATCTGCCCATGGTGAACAACAGGTGTCCGACCGGTACGGTGCTGCCCGTGACCGCAGACGATCACCTGCCCGGCCCGGTCGCCGTGCTCGCCAACCCGACCGCTGGTCGTGGGCGGCACCGCGCTCTGCTGCCCCGGCTGCTGGAGGGTTTGGCCGCCGGTGGGCGGCCGGTCCGGCTGCTGCCGGTGTCCAGCCCCGCCGAGGCGGAGGCGGTGTGCCGGGCCGCTGTCGCCGACGGCGCCGGCGCGTTGGTGGCGGTCGGTGGGGACGGCACCGTGCATCGGGCGTTGCAGGCGGTCGCCGGCACCGACGTACCGTTCGGCGCGATCCCGGCCGGCACCGGCAATGACTTCGCCCTGGACGTCGGCTTCCCGGCCGAGCCCTTCGCCGCGGCGGCGGTGATCGCCGACGCGGTGCGCGAGGGCCGCAGCCGACCTGTCGACCTGGCCCGGATGGTCGGGGTCGACGGGGTCGAGCGCTGGTACGGGGCGGTGCTCGCGGCCGGGTTCGACGCGATCGTCAACGAGCGGGCCAACCGGATGCGTTGGCCACGCGGCCCGCGCCGGTACGAGTTGGCGATCCTGGTCGAGCTGGCCCGGATGCGCCCACGCCGCTACACGTTGAGCCTCGACGGGGTGTCGCAGGACCTGGACGCGGTGCTGGTGGCGGTGGGCAACTGCCCCACGTACGGCGGTGGGATGCGGATCTGCCCCGACGCGGACCCGACCGACGGGCTGCTCGACGTGGTGGTGGCGGGTCCGGTCGACCGGCGGACCCTGGTCCGGGTGAAGCCGCGCATCTACGAGGGCACCCATGTCAACCACCCGATGGTGTACAGCTTCCGGGCCCGCACCGTGGAGTTGGCCGCCGAGGGCATCACCTCGTACGCCGACGGGGAACGCTCCCTGGAGCTGCCGCTGACGATCAGCGCGGTTCCGGGCGCCCTGCGGCTGCTGCGTTGACCCGTACCGCGCCAATGCTCGCCGCGATGACCAGCACGATGGCGGCGCACTCCAGCAGGGTCAGCGCCTGTCGCAGCACCAGCCAGCCGGCGAGCGTGGCGACGGCCGGGCCGAGGCTCATCAGCACCGCGAAGGTGGCGGTCGGCATCCGCCGTAGCGCCAGCAGCTCCAGGGTGTAGGGCAGCCCGGAGGCGAGCACCGCGAGGGCGGCGCCGAGCGCCAGCACCGGCGGGTCGAGCAGCACCGCGCCGCCGTCGACGATGCCCAGCGGCAGGGTGACAAGCGCGGCGAGGGTCAGCGCCAGGGCCAGCCCGTCCGCGCCGGGAAAGCGGCCGCCGACCCGGGCGCTCAGCACGATGTACGCGGCCCACATGGCGCCCGCGCCGAACGCGAAGGCCACCCCGACGGGGTTCAGCCGGTCGAAGCCGCCCTGCCCGAGCAGCGCCACCCCGGCCAGTGCCAGCCCCGCCCAGCCCCAGCTGGCCGGTCGCCGGGCGGAGAACACCGACAGCGCCAACGGGCCGAGCACCTCAAGCGTCACCGCCGGGCCCAGCGGGATGCGTTCGATGGCCTGGTAGAACAGCGAGTTCATGCCGGCCAGCGCCAGCCCGAACCCGCCGGCCGCGAGCCACGCCGAGCGGTCGTGCCCGCGCAGTCGGGGCCGGCACACGGCGAGCAGCAGCACCGCAGAGATGGTCAGCCGCAGGGTCACCGCGCCGGCCACCCCGGTCCGAGGGAAGAGCAACGCGGCCACGGCGGAGCCGAACTGCACCGACAGGGCCCCGCCGAGCACCAGCCCCACGGCGGCGACGCCACCGCGCCGGGCCGGTGGCGTGTCGGCCGGCGATGGCGTGGGCAGCAGGGTCTCGGTCACGGGCACGACGCTAGGCGCTCAGCTCCGGCCGCCGTGCGGCGGTGTCCACCTGCCGAAAGGCGTGCCGTCCCAGTCGGTTCGTGGCGAAGCCCGCGTCTGCTGCTCGTCCGTCTGGCGAGCGTGTGCGGGGATACAGGAGCCTCGATGGGCGGCTACCCTGTTCGGAACGGTATCGATCCACAGTTGGGAGCTGGGATGCGCCTCGACCTGGTCACGGTCTCCGCTTCGCCGCGAGAGCCCGCCCGGTACTGATCGGGCAGCACCGGGGATTCCCGCCGGTGCTCTGGTGCTCCTCGCCGCGGAGCGGTCTTACGACGACCGTTTCCTTCCCTGGCTCGAGGAGCTCTTTTGCGTGCCCTTGTATCCGCGCGTCTTGGCGCGGACTTCACCAGACTGTGGACCGCCGCCGCGGTGTCCAACGTCGGCGACGGCGTGACCATGGCTGCCGGCCCCTTGTTGGTCGCGTCCGTCACCGACAAACCGGCCCTCATCGCCGGCGCCGTCTTCGCGCAGCAACTGCCCTGGCTGCTGCTCGCCCTGATCAGCGGCGCCTATGTCGACCGACTCGACCGGCGCCGCATGGTCATGGTTGTCAACCTGGCGCGCGCCGGAGCGCTGGCGGGGTTGGCGGCTGCCATCGCGACCGAGACTGTCAGCGTGATCATCATCTACCTGGTGCTCTTCATCCTGGGTGTCGGTGAAACCCTCGCGGACACCGCTATGGGCGCCCTACTCCCAGCGGTGGTCGCCCCCGACGAACTGGCGGGCGCCAACGCCCGGCTCTACGCGAGTTTCACCATCGGCAACCAGTTCGTCGCCAAACCGCTCGGCGCGTGGTTATTCGTCATCTCCGCCGCCGTACCCTTCGGCGTTGACGCGCTCACCTTCGCGATCTCCGCGGCGCTGATAGCGGGTATCCGACCTGGGCCGGTCTCCGCGAAACCCCGTGAGCAGACCTCACTGCGTGCCGAGGTCGCCGCAGGTCTGACGTGGTTGTGGCGACACCGCCTGCTGCGGCTCCTTGCTGTCAGCATGGGCCTGAGCAACATCGCGTTCGGTGCCGCGTTCGCCGTGTTCGTACTTTACTGCCGGGAGCGTCTGGGTGTGTCTGGCGTCGGCTACGGCTTCCTGCTGACCGCGTTCGCGGTCGGCGGCCTCGTCGGCACGACAATCGCCGCGAGACTCATGCGAGCGCTCGGCAACGCCACCGTGTTGCGCGCCGGCCTCGTCGTCGAGATCCTCACACACGTGTCCCTTGCGATCACGACGACACCCTGGCTGGCCGCCATCGCCCTGGTCGTGTTCAGCATCCATGCCATGGTGTGGGGCATCGTCGTCACCTCGGCCCGGCAGCGGGTCGTGCCGCCACCGCTACGCGGCCGCGTCGGCAGCGTGTACGCGTTGCTGGATCTCGGCGGAGCCGCGCTGGGGTCGCTCCTGGGCGGTCTGTTCGCCAGCGTCTGGGAGATCACCACACCGTTCTGGATCGCCGCCGCCGTGATGGTGACAATCACCGTCCTCGCCTGGCGTCCCCTGCGCGAAGCTGGAGCCGCCTGACCGCCCTGGCCCCGGTGGCGAGCGGCGGTGTCTCGCCGCTCGCCACCGGGGTATCCGGGGTGGCGGTCCGAGGTTCCGACCGCTCTGGCCGTGCGCCGCGAGAGCGCAAAGCCGACACGGCCGTAGATGTTCGCCACCCACGGTGCCACCGGCGTACGGTTCCCGGTATGACGAGTGCGATGCGGAAACTATCGATCTCCGTGCCACCCGACGTGGCTGAGCGCCTGGAGCAGGAGTCCAACGCCAGCGCCTACATCACCCAGGCCGTCCGCGACCGGATGCGGCTGGACGCCCTGGACGCGGAGCTGGCCCACCAGGGCATCCCGATCAGCGAGCAGGGCGTGGCCGAGGCGCGCGCCCGCCGGGCCGCCGTGGAGGCCGACTGGTCGCCGGACCGCCGCAGCGCCCTTCGCGAGCGGGTCCGCCAGCACGCGCTGGACGCCGCCGCCGGAACGCCCGAACAACCGGCCGCGTGAGCCCCGAGGACGACCGGCCGATCCGGCTCGTGCTGGACCGGTCGGCACTGCTGGCGTACCTGGCGGGGTCGGTGCACGTCGGGGAGCCGCTGCACGAGGTCATCCAGGACCGCAACAGGTTTGGCGTCACCGCCGTGACCGCGGCGGAGGCGCTGGCGATCGTCAGCGACCCGAAGGAACGGGCGACTCTGCACCGGCTGCTGAACCTGGACGCCTGTGCGGTGCTCTCGACCGAGGGACACTCCTGGCACGAACTCAGCTTCTGGCGCACGGTGACGGGCCGTGCCGACCTGGCCACCACGGCGTTGGCCGTCCTCGAACACGACGCCTCGATCCTCACCGGGGAGGCCCGGTACGGCGACGAGCTACCGGTGATTCACATTCCCGGCTGACGGCACAGCACGGCGGGTTCAGGCCGGCAGGGCGAGGTCGAGCACCGCGCCCAGCCCGTTCTCCCGGCCCGGCTCGGCGGCCGGGAGCACCAGCACCGAGCAGCCGGCGGCCACGGCGCCCGCGTCCGCGGGGGTGTCACCGACCATCAGGGTCTGCTCCGGGTCGACGCCCAGCATCCCGCAGGCACGCCAGAAGATCGCCGGGTCGGGTTTGCAGCGCCCCACCTCGTACGAGAGCACGAACGCGCCGACCAGGTCGGTCAGCCCCCAGGTGTCGAAGTGTGGCCGCAGGTCGAAGCCGATGTTGCTGACCACCGCCACCGGCACCCCGGCGTCGCGCAGAGCGGTGAGCGTGGGGGCGGCGTCGGTGTACGGTAGCCAGCCCTCGGCGGTCAGCAGCCGCTCGTAGAGCGCGTCGGCGAAGCCGTCGATGCCGGCGTCGACGGTCTCGGCCAGCCCGGTGTACGCGCCCCGGTGGGCGTGTTGGTAGAGGTCCCGGTCGGCCCACAGTTCGGCGAGTCGGGGCGGCACCCGTGCCGGCAGTGGCCCGCCGGCGCGGCCGGCGGTCAGCAGTCGGTCGGCCAGCGAGGTGGCGCGGACCCGGTCCAGGGTGACGCCGCACGCCGCAGCGGCCTCCAGCACCCACCGCTGGGGGTCCTCCACCTGGGCCAGGGTGCCGTGGAAGTCGAAGAGCACCGCCTTGACAGGGCGTCGGGACGCCCGGCGGGCGGCGGGCGCCTCAGCGGTGCCCGGCGGACTGGTCTGGGGCGGTTCGGCATGGTCCGGCACGCCGTGCACCCTACCGACCGCCCCCGACCGTGCCTCCGGACGGCCTTGTGGGGTGACATGACTCGGCACGCACTAATCTTGGTGCCATGTCGAGCCCCGCCGAGCGGTACGCAGCGGCGCGCCGCAAGGCCGCACAAGCCGCACAGTTTCCGGCGCTGGACGAGTTCGCCCTCGAGTTGGGGTTCGACCTCGACGACTTCCAGCGGGAGGCGTGTCAGTCGCTGGAGCGGGGCAGCGGTGTGCTGGTCTGCGCTCCCACCGGCGCCGGTAAGACGGTGGTCGGGGAGTTCGCCGTCCACCTGGCGTTGCGGGGGCGGCCCGACGACCCGGTGCCCGATGTCGACGCGGCGACCCCACCGGCGCGGCGCAAGTGCTTCTACACCACTCCGATCAAGGCGCTGTCCAACCAGAAGTACCACGACCTGGTCGCCCGGTACGGCGCCGAGCAGGTCGGCCTGCTGACCGGCGACAACGCGATCAACGGCGACGCGCCGGTGGTGGTGATGACCACCGAGGTGCTGCGCAACATGCTCTACGCGGGCTCCAGCACCCTCCAGGGCCTCGCGTACGTGGTGATGGACGAGGTGCACTACCTGGCCGACCGGTTCCGCGGTGGGGTCTGGGAAGAGGTGATCATTCACCTGCCCGCCTCCGTCACCCTGGTCTCGTTGTCGGCGACCGTCTCCAACGCCGAGGAGTTCGCCGACTGGCTGGTCACCGTGCGCGGCGAGACCGCAGTGGTGGTCAGCGAGCACCGGCCGGTGCCGTTGTGGCAGCACATGCTGGTCGGCAAGCGGATGTTCGACCTGTTCCACGACGCCGACGCCGCCCGCAAGCACGACGTGCACCCGGAGCTGCTGCGCTACACCCGGGAGACCGCGCGGCGGCTGGAGTTGGGTGAGGGGCGCAGCGCCGGGCCCGGTGCCGGCCGGCGCGGCCCGCGCTGGCGTGGCCCGTTGCGCCCGGACATCGTCGACCGACTGGACCGGGAGGGTCTGCTACCGGCGATCCTGTTCATCTTCAGCCGGGCCGGTTGCGCCGCCGCCGTGCAGCAGTGTCTCGCCGCCGGGCTGCGGCTCACCTCGGCGGAGGAGCGGGCCGAGATCCGCCGCGTCGTCGAGTCCCGGGTCACCGCCATTCCCGGTGAGGACCTGTCGGTCCTGGGCTACTGGGAGTGGCTGGACGGCCTGGAACGCGGCCTGGCCGCCCACCACGCCGGCATGCTGCCGGTGTTCAAGGAGATCGTCGAGGAGTTGTTCGTCCGCGGTCTGGTCAAGGCGGTCTTCGCCACCGAGACGCTGGCGTTGGGCATCAACATGCCGGCCCGCTGCGTGGTGCTGGAACGGCTGGTCAAGTACAACGGCGAGGCGCACGTCGACCTGACGCCGGGGGAGTACACCCAGCTCACCGGGCGCGCCGGCCGTCGAGGCATCGACGTGGAGGGGCACGCCGTGGTGGTGTGGTCCCCGGAGACCGACCCGCGGCAGGTGGCCGGGCTCGCGTCCACCCGCACCTACCCGCTGCGCTCCAGCTTCCGGCCGTCGTACAACATGGCGGTGAACCTGGTCGGCACTGTCGGCGCGGAGCCGGCTCGGGCCCTGCTGGAGTCCTCGTTCGCCCAGTTCCAGGCGGACCGGTCGGTGGTCGGCCTGGCCCGGCAGGTGCAGCGCAACACCGAGACCATCGAGGCGTACGGCGCGGAGGCCGCCTGCCATCACGGCGACTTCGACGAGTACTTCGCGCTGCGGGTGGCGATCGCCGACCGGGAGAAGGCGATCGCCCGGCAGGGGCAGACCCAGCGCAAGGCCGCCGCGGTGGCCTCGTTGGAGCGGCTGCGGGTCGGCGACGTGATCCGGGTGCCGTCGGGCCGGCGGGCCGGGCTGGCCGTGGTGCTGGACCCGGCGACCGGTGGGTTCGGTGAGCCCCGGCCGCTGGTGCTCACCCAGGACCGGTGGGCCGGGCGGGTCAGCCCCGGCGACTTCACCACTCCGGCCGAGGTGTTGGCCCGGATCCGGGTGCCCAAGCACTTCAACCACCGGTCCCCGGGCGCCCGGCGGGATCTCGCCGCCGAGGTCAGCGGCACCGGCCTGGATCGGCACGGTGGCCGACGCGGGGGCCGTTCCCGGCAGGTGACCGGCGAGGACCACCAGATCACCCAGCTCCGCACCGAGCTGCGTCACCATCCCTGCCACGCCTGCCCGGAGCGGGAGGAGCACGCCCGCTGGGCGGAGCGGCGTCGACGGCTGGAGCGCGACACCGAGGAGCTGCGGGAGCGCGTCAGTGGTCGTACGGGGTCCCTCGCGCGAACGTTCGACCGGATCGTGGCGCTGCTGACCGAGCGTGGCTACCTCGCCCGCGACGGTGCCGTCACCGACGCCGGTCGGATGTTGGGCCGGATCTGGACCGAGGCGGACCTGCTGGTCGCCGAGTGCCTGCGCCGGGGGGTGTGGAACGGGTTGTCCCCGGCCGAGCTGGCCGCCGCGGTGTCAGTGGTGGTGTTCGAGGCGCGCCGCGATGTCGACGAGCGGGCGTCGCTGCCGCGCGGGCCGGTGGCCGACGCGGTGGACGAGACGCTGAAGCTGTGGGGGGAGATCGAGGCCGACGAGGCCGCGCGGGGGCTGACGGCGACCCGGGAGCCGGATCTCGGTTTCGCCTGGCCCGTCTACCGGTGGGCCCGGGGCGAGGCGCTGGCGAAGGTGCTCGGCAGCGGTCACGAGATCGATGGCGAGATGCCCGCCGGTGACTTCGTCCGGTGGGCCCGACAGGTCGTCGACCTGCTGGGTCAGATTGCCGACTCCGGCGGTGCCACAACGGAGCTGCGGTCGACGGCTCGACAGGCTATAGCGGCCGTCAATCGAGGTGTTCTCGCGTACCACACGTCAGCGTGACAATCACGCTCAGTCATTATCGTCGGTGAATCGACGCAGCGGACGGTCACCGTGACGGCACCCCTCGGATAGCCCAGGGGGCACTGTTGCGCCTGATCACAGCACCCCTGATCATTGCCGAGGCGTCTTGTTGACGCGTCGGTAACGAATGGGGAGAAAGCCGCCGTGGCGGAGATCAATCACTTTGAGTACGGTTGGATCACGCCCGCGCTGAGCTACGCGCTGTCCGTGCTCGGTTCGATCCTCGGTCTGGTCTGCGCCGGGCGCATCCGCACGGCCCGCACCAACGGCCAGCGGGCGTGGTGGGGTCTGCTGTCGGCCTGGGCGCTGGGCGGCACCGCCATCTGGGCGATGCACTTCATGGCCATGCTCGGCTTCGCCGTCGAGAACACCCGGATCCGCTACGACGTGCCGCTGACCGCGGCCAGCACGGCCATCGCCGTGGTGGCGGTCGGTATCGGCCTGGCCATCGTGGGCACCGGCCGGCTGAATCCGGTACGCCTGATCGCCGGCGGTATCTTCACCGGCGCCGGCGTGGCCTCCATGCACTACACCGGCATGGCCGCCATGCGCCTCAACGGCAGTCTCGGCTACGACACGGTCCGGGTCGTGCTCTCGGTGGTCATCGCCGTGGTGGCGTCCACCGTCGCGCTGTGGCTCGCGATGACCGTCCGGCGGGGGTTGGCGATCTTCGCCTCCGCGCTGGTCATGGGGATCGCCGTCAACGGGATGCACTTCACCGGAATGAGCGCCCTGTCGGTGCACCGCCACGAACGGGCGGGTGAGGTGACCGGCGCCGGGGTGAGCACCCTGCTCGTGCCGATCGTGCTGGCGGTGGTCTTCGGGGTCGTCGGGCTGCTCTACGCCCTGCTCGCCGCTCCGACCGACGACGACCGGGCCGCCACCGCGTACCTGGACGCGCGGCGGCTCTCGGAGCCGGCGGCCCCGGCGCCCACCGCTGCTCCCGACCCGGTCGGGTTGCGCGCCCGCTCCACCCTCGGTCAGCCGGGTACGCCGTTCCCGTCCCGCCGGGACACGCCGCCGCGCTGATGCCGTGCGGCCGGCCGGCCCCGTCCGCGTACGGCGCGGTGGCGGATCAGGCCGGCCGCCGGCCCGGTCGGCTACCGTCGATGCTGAGTGTGACAAGCAGTCCGGGGTGGTCGGTCGTCCCGTGCATGGGCACCGTTCTGCGACAGCAGAGCTTGATCTCGCGGGTCGCCGTGACGTGTTGCAGTCCGCCGTCGTCGATGCGCTGATGGCCCGGCGGTGTGCAGGACCGCACGTCGGGGTCGTGGCCGGCGCGCAGGTTGAGGTCGCCGCCCAGCGCGGTGGGCTCGTGCCCGGCGTCGCGGCTGATCATCGGCAGGATGGTGCCGAGCAGGTGGTCGCACTGGGCGAGCGCGACGCGGTAGCCGCCGCTGGCCGACAGGTGCGTGGTGCAGGCGAGCAGGGCGCCGTCGACGTCGACGCAGAGCCAGGCTCGTTCCTCGGGGTCCGCGAGGTCCTGCGTCGGGTGGGTTCCGGCGTACACCCTGGCCGGGGAACTCGGCGTCCGCACGTGGGCCAGCAGCCCGATGCCGAATCGTTGGCCGTTGCGGCAGCGGGTGTCGTCGCCGCTTGGGCGGTCGCCGGCGGCCTGGAACGCGCCCACGATGGTCCGGCCGGGGTGGACGGCCTGGAACACGCGCCGCAGGACGGTCAGGTCGCCCGCGCAGATCTCGTTGAGAGTGACCACGTCGGGGGCCTCGACGGTGATCACCTCGGCGGCCCGGGCCATCGCCTGGCCGGTGTAGCAGCCGGCGCGGCCACTGTTGCAGAGGTTCATCTGGAGCATCCGCAGAACCGTGGGCTGCGGGGCTTTCGCGGCGGCGCTTGGTCCGGTCGGGGGTGCCGCCGGGCGTGCGGCTGGGCGTGCGGCTGGCAGTGCGGCGGCCGCGATGAGGCAGCCCACGACCAGGGTTCGGCGCAGGAACCGGTACGAACGGGCGGCCACACAGACTCCGGGGGTGCACGAGGCGACAGTCGCCGCCGAGGTGCCAGTGATCCTACTGGCGGCCGATCGGCGATCGAGATCCAGAGCGGCGGGCCGAGGTGGCACTCGCGTGGCGCGTACCCCCGCCTGTCGCTCCGTGGGCGCGGACCGCGACGGGCGTGTACGGCGTGGTGGGGGTGGGCGGCGTGGTGAACCGGGCGTTGGGTAGGCCGACGACGCCCGGCGTCACCGGCGCGGTCTTCGGGTGACCGCGCCGGTGAGCCCGTCTGGCGGGGTGGAGGTCAGGCGTTGCGGACCAGCCTCCACCGGTTGTCCGCGCTGCCGTTGTCGGAATCCTGCACGGCCTGCGCACCCAGGGAGGTCGACGCGTTCAGGATGCCGAGCAGCTTGTTGCTGTTGACGTTGCGGATCTTGTAGGTCCCGTCGCCGTTGTCCACGAGGATCCACCGGTGGTCGGCGGTGCCGTTGTCCGCCCACTGCAGGACGCGAGCGTTGTCGGCCGTGGACATGTTCTCCACGCCCAGGACCTTGCCGCTGTGGACGTTGCGGAACCGGACCGCGTTGCCGTCGGTCACGACCACCCAGTTGTGGTCGGCGGTGCCGCTGTCGCTCCACTGCACGGCCAGGCCACCGTCGGCGGTGGACATGTTCTGCACGCCGAGAACCAGCCCGGTGCCGACGTTCTGCAGGCGGTAGCTGCTGCCGCCGCCACCGCCGCTACCTGTGGTGTTCCAGTAGACCGTGTAGTTGTAGCCGTGGGCGTCGTAGAAGGGGGCGAGGTTCACCGTGGACCCGTTCGCGCTGGCGGTGAACGCGAGCGAGCTGGTGCTGGTCCGGGTGATCGAGGAGACGGTGAGGGTGGGCAGGGTGCTCAGGGCCGTGTTGCCGTAGTTGCCGGCCAGCACCGTGGGGCCGTACGTGACCGCGCCGACGTTGGAGTTGTCGTTGGCGGCCTTGACGGCGATCTGCATCGGCAGCCGCACGGTGATGGTGTCGCCCGCGGCCCAGGTGCGCGTGACCGTGGCGTAGCTGCCCGGGGTGGTGGTGACGTTCTCCACAGTGCCGTTGACGGAGATCGTCGCACCGCTGGTCCAGGACGGGATCCGCACCCGGATGCTCCAGGAGCCGCTCATCGAGCCGCTCAGGGTCAGCGTGGTGGTGTCACTGACCGGGAAGCTGGTGGTCTGGGTGACGGTGATGCCGCGCTGCGTCCAGTTCAGCACCGACGGCGTGAACAGGTTCACGCTCAGCGTGGTGCCGTTGTAGAAGTAGATGGAGTCCATCAACCTCGTGTTGATCTCCAGGCCGGTGCCCTGGCAGCACCAGAACGAGTTGTAGTCGGTGCTCCAGGTGCCGCCACCCCAGGCCGGGCCCACACCCCGACGGCCACCCGGCCGCAGCGGGGTGAAGTAGGTGATGTGGCCGCGGCTGTCGGCCGAGTTCTGTCCGCCGATCAGGTGGTTCATCAGCGCGCGCTCGTAGTAGTCGAAGTAGTCGGCCCGGTTCGGGTCGAGCAGCCACAGCTCCCGGGTCAGTTTGAGCATGTTGTACGTGTTGCACTGCTCGCAGGTGTCGTTGGTGAGGTAGCCGGCGATCGCGTTGGGCGGCCGGAAGTGCTCGGCCTGGCTGTTGCCGCCGATGGCGTAGGTGTGCGCGCCGACGGTGATGTTCCACGCGTTGCTGGCGATGTTCCGGTAACGGGTGGTCCCGGTGGCCTTGAACTCCCGGGCCGCGCCGATCCACTTGGGCACCTGCGTGTTGGCGTGCTTGCCGTTGAGCTGGTCCTGGTTGTTGGCCAGCGGGTCGAACACGCCGGCGTGGTCGAACCGCTGCGCGGTGGCGAGCCACCGGCTGTCGCCGGTCTGCTGGTAGATGTCGGCGAGCACGTCGTTCATGCCCCCGAACTCGGTGCCCAGCATCGACTGCATCTGACTGGAGCTCAGTCGGCTCGTCCGGGTGTCGACCCAGCCTGCCAGCGACAGCAGCACGGTGCGGGCCTGCGTGTTGCCGATGTAGCGCCAGACGTCGAGCAGACCGGCGAGGGTCTTGTGGATGCAGTAGTAGGGCACATTGCCGTTGGACAGCGTCCGTGCCTCGAGGGCGGTGAAGTCGGACTCCGGGAAGCCGGAGAGGTAACCCGAGCCGAACCCGGCGGCGCCGTTGTTCGCCTGGCACTTGGCCAGCTCGGCGACCATGTAGTTCGCCTTGTCCCGGCAGGTGGTGTCGCCCAGGACCGCGTACGCGTACGCCCACGCGCTCAGGAAGTGGCCCTGCATGTGGGTCCGGAACGGGAAGTTCGGCGCGTCCCAGCCCCCGTTGGTGGCGGCGCCGTTGGTGGAGAGCCGGTGGTTGGCGCGGAAGTTGTAGAGCATCCGGTCGACGTCGACGAACCGCAGGTAGTTGAGCGTCCGCGACTGGTTGTCCATCCAGCGGCCGGAGGTCAGCCGCACCTGACCGAGGTCGAATGCGTACGCCGAGACGCCGATGTCGGCCCGGGCCGGGGGCACGATGGCGGCGGACGCGCTTCCGGGAGAGACGGCGGCGCCGGTCGCGGAGAGCACCACGGTGGCACCGGTGGCCTGAAGCAGGTTGCGGCGGCTGAGGGGCGGGGGTGGCATGGGGAACCTCCAGGTGGCCGGGTACGTCGGGGCCGCCATCGATGGCGGCGGGGGCGGTCGGCCGCGACGGGGCCGACAACGGATGCGGTGTGGGTGGTGGGGAACGCGGTCGCCGTGGACGCCGGGTGCCCACCCAGGCGCTGATCGCGGCACATCGATGTGATCGCTAACATAGTTCGTCGTTAACACACCCGCAACCCCTCGGGTGCCTGGCTGACCCATCCTGCGACAACCTGCCCGCGCCCCGATGGCAGCTATGGTCCGAAACGGACATCCGTCGGGTCGCGATCACCAGAAAGTGACCGTGTGTGACGAATGGCGATGGGTGGAGAGCGATTGGCCTGGCGTTGACGCCCGCCGGGTCGCTCAGTACGGTGCATCGTAAATCTTGGATGTCCACGTCGATACAGCAATGCTGCGATGTGGTTACGACGGACATCCCGCGCCTCGCAAAAATCCAGGTCAGACGGGGGAGGGGGTGTCCGGAAATAGCTGTTAGCGCTAACACGGCTGCCGGTCGTACTGCACGGCGTGCGGACGGCAAGGCCCGGTTCGAGCGGCAGCAGGACAGCTGTGGCTCGCCGAGTCAGACATCGCGCACGGCGCACTCTCTGTGGGAGTAATCGTGAAGGTGAAAGATCGATCCACAACGCGGGCCACCCGCCGGGCCGGGCGCGCCCTCGCCTTGCTGGCGAGCATGGCCTGCGTCCTCGCACTGATCCCGGGAACGGCCAAGGCCGACAACCCCATCGTCCAGAACATCTACACCGCCGACCCGGCGCCGATGGTGCACAACGGTCGGGTCTACCTCTACACCGGACACGACGAGGACAACTCCACCTACTTCACCATGCGTGAGTGGCGGGTGTACTCGTCCGCGGACATGGTGAACTGGACCGATCACGGCTCGCCGATGAGTCTGGCGACCTTCGCGTGGGCGGACGCCAACGCGTGGGCCGGGCAGGTCATCGCCCGTAACGGGAAGTTCTACTGGTACGTGCCGGTGCGCCAGCGCTCCAACGGTCAGATGGTCATCGGTGTCGGTGTGGCGGACAGCCCGACCGGGCCGTTCCGCGACGCGCTCGGTCGACCACTCGTCGGCAACAACGAGATCGATCCGTCCGTCTTCATCGACGACGACGGGCAGGCGTACCTGTACTGGGGTAACCCCGGCCTGTGGTACGTGAAGCTGAACGCCGACATGATCTCGTACTCCGGCAGCGCGACACGCATTCCCCTCACGACAGCGGGTTTCGGCACCCGTAACGGCAATGCGAGTCGGCCGACGTTGTACGAGGAGGGGCCGTGGGTGTTCAAGCGCAACGGCCTGTACTACAACGTGTTCGCGGCGGAGTGTTGCTCGGAGTTCATCGCGTACTCCACGGCGACGGGGCCGACCGGGCCCTGGACGTACCGGGGAACGATCATGCCGCGCCAGGGCGCCAGCTTCACCAATCACGCGGGTGTGATCGATTTCCAGGGTGGATCGTATTTCTTCTATCACAACGGGGCGTTGCCCGGTGGTAGTGGTTACACCCGTTCGGTCGCGGTGGAGAAGTTCACTTACACAAGCAGCGGCATGTTCCCGACGATCACGATGACCGGTACGGGGGCACCGCAGGTGGGCACGCTGAACCCGTACGTGCGGCAGGAGGCCGAGACGATCGCGTGGGGCTCGGGGATCGAGACCGAGGCGTCCAGCGAGGGCGGGATGAACGTCGGCTGGATCGAGAACGGCGACAACATCAAGGTCAAGGGCGTCGCGTTCGGCGCGGGTGCCACCTCGTTCAGCGCCCGGGTCGCGTCGGCCACCAGCGGCGGCCGGATCGAGGTGCGCCTCGACAGCGCCAGCGGCCCGACCGTGGGCACCTGCACCGTCGGCGGCACCGGCGGCTGGCAGACGTGGACCACCACCACCTGCGCGGTGAGCGGGGCGACCGGCACCCATGATCTCTACCTGCGCTTCGCCGGTGGCACCGGCAACCTGTTCAACATCAACTGGTGGCAGTTCGGCGGCACCGGCGGCGGCAGCGCCAACCTGGTCACCAACGGTGACGTGGAGAACGGCACGACGGGCTGGGGTGTGCACGGCAGCGGCATGCTCACCAGGAACACCACTGTCGCGCACGGCGGCAGCGGGTCGCTGTCGATCACCGGCCGGACCGGCGCGTGGAACGGCCCCAGCCAGGACGTGACCAGCAAGCTCACCAACGGCAAGAGCTACACCACAAACGTCTGGGTACGCGCACAGAGCGGCACCCCGGCGGCGAAGGCGACGCTGTCGCTGACCGCGAACGGCACCACGAGCTACCTCCAGCTGACCCCGGCGGTGGGGGTGAACGTCAACGGTTGGACCCAGCTCACCGGCACGACGACCGTGTCGTGGAGCGGCACGCTGTCCGGTGCCGCCTTCTACGTGGAGACGGCGGCGGGCACCGACAGCCTCCTCGTCGACGACGTCTCGTTCCAGTGACGGGCGCTGCCGGAGCCGTGCTCGTACGGCTCCGGCAGCACGACGACGTGCCCCGTGGCTGCGACCGGAGCGACAGGTTCTCGGCACGGTTGGTTACGACTTGACGAACGGCATGTTATCGCTCACAGTCGATGGTTGAGGGCGGCCGCACCTGTGGTTCACCGGGCGAACCCGCTGTGGCCCCTCGGAGCGCGACGTCCGCCCAGGGCATGCCGGACGTCGGGTCAGGACTCCCCGCACTGCTGCCGCGACGGCGACCGATGCTGTCGTCTCCGATGTCGCTGAAGCAGATTCGGGCGCTGCGCCTCCATCGCTGCACCACCACAGAGAAGGAATCCGCATGAATCACAGAAGAGCCCTGCGGGCGGCGGTGACCATCGCGGTCACCGGCGTCCTCGCCGCCGGTATGACGATGGCGTTGACCACCTCGGCCAGCGCCGGCACGACCCTCCGCGCGTCCGCGGCCGAGAAGGGGCGCTACTTCGGGGCTGCTGTCGCGACGGGCAAGCTGTCCACCGGCGCGTACACGACGATCTTGAA
>NZ_JBNCKM010000008.1:0-370167 GCF_049841535.1 Micromonospora sp. DT53 | reverse complement strand
CTCGCGAAGCTGACCCCCTACGTGGCCGACGGCGGCATCGTCGTCAGCTCCGCCGGCCCGGTGCCGGCCGACGAGGCACGCTCGGTACGCACCGCCGGCGTGTGGGTCGGCCCCGACGCCTCCCACCTAGCCGACCTCGTCTCCCGCATCGACAACGGCGTACTCAAGCTGCACATCGCCGACCGCCGGCCGCTGGAGGAACTGCCGACCATCCACCAGGATGCAAGCAACGGCAAGCTGCTCGGCAAAACAGTCATCGTCGTCTGACTCCCCGTCCACGTCCACCATCGAAGCCCCTCTTCGGTGGTGGACGCCGAGGTATACGGAGTACCCCGGCCGGCCGGTCGGAGCTGCGGCCAACTCGGCGTCGTTCGTGGTCGTCATCGGCGCGGTGCTCGCAGCGCCCGGCGACCGGCGCTCCGTCTCTCGCGTTCGGAGGGCCGCCAGCGGTGACTGCGCGGAAATCACGTCGCACTCAGCGCGAGGTGTCGTCAACCCAGTCGATCCAGCTTCTCGCGAGCGGCAGTGTCGGGCCGAGGCGTGAGGACCACGAGGCGCAGGTCGGTGTTCTGGGTGGTCAGAACGTTGGCGTCCAGCGGGATGGCCCCCACGTCCGGGTGTACGGCGGTCTTGTGCGCGCTCTCGTGATTGGCCACCGCGCGGAGGGCCCAGAGGCGGCAGAACCTGTCGTTCCCGGCCATCCGCGAGATCAGTGCCGCCACGTCGGGATCGTTCGGATAGCGGGCGCTGGTGGCGCGCAGGTCGGCCACCAACGACTGCTCGAAGTAGGCGCGCTCGGTGTCCGTCTGGCGGACTCGGGGGTTCCGGGATTCGAACTGGACGATCAAGGCGTTGCGATCGTCGGCGGTGGCGCCCGCGGGATCGCCGAAGACGGCCGCGAACAGCCGGTTCCAGTGCAGCAGCCGCCACACGGCGTCGTAGACGGCCGCCGGGGTGTCGCCGAGGTGGTCGATGACGCGGTGCAGGCTGCTGGGGATCAGGTGGGGTATCCGGTCCGGGGCCGCGGCGAAGCCGGCAAGGCGCATCAGGTGCGCCTCCTCGTCGTCAGAGAGTCGTAACGCGCGGGCCAGGGAGGTGCACACCTGCGCCGATGGGGTGGCGGCCCGGCCCTGTTCGAGGCGTGCCACGTATTCGGGGGAGATGCCGGCCAGTGCTGCCAGCTCGCCGCGTCGTAGCCCGACGACGCGGCGACGAGAGGCGCTCGTGAGATCGACAGCGGCCGGGTCCGTGCGATCCCGCCAGGCCCGCAGCGCGGCTCCGAGGTCATTCATGAACCCCATGATCCGCCATCGGTCCGGGAGCTGGGTGGTACCAGCGGTACGCGGAAGACCTGTGCCTTCCACAGTGCTGGCTCGGCCCTTCAGGATGGGGATCATGAGCAGAGTGACCAGAATGCATCACATCGGAGTGCCAGTCAGCGATCTGGCGCGGTCGGTGAGGTGGTACGAGGACGTCCTCGGCATCGCGCCGAGCGGCGTGACGATCTCGGCGACGAACCCGGCGATCGGTGCGGTCGTCGAGGTCGAGAACGCGTCGATGCGGGCATCCTTCGCGTTGGCCGGTGACAACGTCCTGCTGGAACTCATCCAGTACGACAGCCCGCAGCCCAGGCCGTTCACCGGGCGCAACTCGGACGTTGGGGTGATGCACCTGTGTTTTGAGATCGACGACCTCGACTCGGCGCACCGCGACCTGGTGCGGCGGGGCGTGCACGTCAACGCCGATCCGGTCGTGCTCCAGGACGGCGATGGCGTCGAAGCGGGGGCGCTGGCCGGGACGAAGATCCTCTATCTCCGTGACCCCGACGGCATCCAGCTGGAACTGTTCGAGTTGCCCTCGTAGGAGCGCCGACTCCGGACCCGGCGCCCGTCCCGATCGGTGCGCTGCTCTGGATACCATCGGTGGGGCCGAACAATCGGAGGGCACCATTCGTCCGGCGACACGCAGAAGCTGATGACAGATCTCAGGTCGGGATTGTTCGTCGCTCGCGAGGCGGAGTTGGGCGAGATTGCCTCGGTGACGGCAGCCGCGGCGCGGGGCCGTGGCGGGGCGATGCTCGTTCTCGGTGATGCGGGGATCGGCAAGTCGACGCTCATCGGTGCGGCCGCTTCGCGGCTGGACGGATGGCGGGTGCTGCGGGCCGGTGGTGTCGAGTTCGAGAGCGAGCTGCCCTACTCGGCCCTGCACCAGTTGTGCGCGCCAGTGCTCGACCACCGCGCTGGGCTCCCCGTGCCGCAGCGGAGCGCGCTCGACGCGGTGTTCGGGCTGCAGGCCGGGGCCACGCCCACCCCGATGCTTGTCGGCCTGGCCGTCCTGGGCCTGCTGAGTGCGGTAGGCCGGCGCAGGCCGGTGTTCTGCGTGGTCGACGACGTGCAGTGGATCGACGCCGGCTCGCGGCAGGTACTGGCCTTCGTCGCGGCACGCGTTGCGGCGGAGCGGGTCGCCATGGTGTTCGCCGGCCGTGACGCCGCCTCGGTGTCGGGGCTCGGTCGCCTGCCCGCCCTCACTCTCACCGGGCTCACCGATTCGGAATCCCTCACCCTGCTGCGGTATCGGGCACCATTCGGCCACGAGGCGGCGATCGCGCAACGGATCCTCGCCGAAGCGGCCGGCAACCCGCTCGCCCTGGTGGAGTTCGCCCGCGACGCCGGACCGTTCGGGCTACCCGGGGACGCCGGGCACCGCGCCGTGGAACACCGGTTCGCGAGTCGGTTCCTGCGGCTGCCGGCACCCACGCGCTCGGTTCTGGCGCTGGCCGCGGCGGAGCCGACAGGCGACCTCGTTCTGCTGCGCCGCGCGATGGCGATCCAGGGGCTGGACGCCGTGGACCTGGCCGCGGCCGAGGACAGCGGCCTGTTGGTGGCCGGGCCCCGGGTGCACTTCCGGCATCCGTTGGCGCGTTCCGCGGTGTACCTGGCGACTGGCGCCGGGGCGCGACGGCAGGCGCACGCGTCGCTCGCCGCCGGTACGGACGCCGACGTCGATCCCGACCGTCGCGCCTGGCACCAGGCGAACGCGATCACCGGCCCGGATGAGGAGACCGCGGCCGAGCTGGAGCGTTCGGCCGGACGAGCACAGCGCCGCGGCGGACTCGCGGCCGTGGCCGCGTTCCTCGAGCGCGCGGCCCGACTGACCCCCGGCCGGTCGGGGCAGGCCCGCCGGTTGTTGGCCGCGGCGAGAGCGCGGTTGGGTTCGGGGGAACCTTCTGCCGCCCGGGAGTTGGTGGACGAGGCCGAGCGTCTCCACCCGGACCCCGCCGACCGCCGCGCCGCGCGACTGCTGCGCGCGATGATCGACTATCACGTGGCGCGCAGTATCCCGGCGACGATCGCGTTGATCGACGCGGCCGACGGAGTGGGGCCCGACGAGGTCCGTGAGACCTACCTGGAGGCGTTCGCGTCGCTCATGTTCAGCGTCGACGAGCCGGGGAGGTTACGGCGGCTCGCCCTGCACATCCGGGAACGGGTACCCCAGCGTCAGCCGCCACGTCCGGTCGACCTGCTGCTGCGGGCATTGGTCGAGCAGAACCTCCGCCCGGTGGACGAGGCGATGCCCATGATGCGCCGTACGGTCGACGCCTTCCGGGACCACGCCCGCACGACCGGCGCGGATCCGTGGTGGATGGAACGTGCCTGTGTGTTGAGCGTCGACATCGGTGACAGCGATGCCATGGAGCAGATCGCCGACCGTCAGGTGGAACTCGCCCGGGCGCAGGGGGCCTACGCGATCCTTCCCCATGCGTTGCGCTTCCAGGCGGTCGCCCGGACGATCGTGGGTCGCTTCGCCGACGCGCAGGTGTGCATCATCGAGGCGCGTGCGGTCGACGAGGCCGCCGGAACGTCGAACCTCGTCGGGTCCGACCTGATGCTTGCCGCCTGGAGCGGGGACGTCGAACGGTTCCGGGAGATCCGGGAGAAGCTGCGCGACTGGGTGGGGGTGAAACCCACCGCGCTGCACTACGCGATCGGCGTTCTGTGCAACGGTAGCGGCGACCATGAGGCCGCGATCGACGCGTTGCTGCTCGTCCGGGACCAGCACCGGCGCGGCGCGTACGCTGCCTCCGTCTTCCACCACGAGCTGGTCGAAGCCGCCGCGTACGTCGGACGTCCCGAAGAAGCCAAGGAATCGGCTAGATGGATCGGGGATGTCGCGCGGGTCAATCCGAACGCGTGGACGACCGGTGCGCATCTACTGGCGAGTGCGCTGCTCGACCCGGGGCTCGGCGCACAGGACCACTTCCGTGCCGCGATCAGCCGGTTCGCCGGGAGCAGGATGCGAGTCCACTACGCGCGTGCCCGACTGCTCTACGGGCAGTGGCTGCGACGGGTCGGCCGTCGCGCCGAGGCGCGGGTGGAGCTGCGAGCCGCGCACGAACTGCTCTCCACCATCGGCGCGCGCGGGTTCGCCGGCCGCGCCGCCCGCGAACTAGATGCCATCGGCGAGCCGACCCTGGCCGACGACGCCGATCCGCTCGCGGGGCTGACCGCCCGCGAACTACTCGTCGCCCGCAAGGTCGCCTCCGGCGCAGGCACCAAGGAAGTCGCCGCGCTGCTGTTCGTCAGCCCGCGAACGATCGACGCCCACCTGCGCAACCTCTACCGCAAACTGGGCATCACCTCACGCCGGCAGCTACGAGAGCTACTCCGCTGACGGAGCCGGGCCGACCGAGCGACGAAAGGGCCCGCCGGTACGAGACCGGCGGGCCGTTGGGCCACGTCAGCGCCGGGCCCGATCACACTCCCGTTCGGCACGCGTCTTCAGCTCCGTCAGCCACGTCTCCAGGCCCGCCCCGAGAGCCACGGTGGAGAAATCGACGTCCTGCTCCACCTGGTCACCGCGCCACGTCTCCTCGGTACGCACGAGAACCCGGCCGTCGATCTCGGTGAACGTCCACACGTGCACCCCCTCGTCGATGCGCAGCCCCGCTCCGATCGCCGGGCCGTCCCACCGAAGACACCTCTGGTGTTGGAGCTGCCGGACGGTGGACGTGACGACGAGGGTCGTGGCGGGATTCAGCGCGGTCTCGAGGACCGGTGTCGTCCACCGGAACGACGAACCGGGACGCAGTGGGCCACGATCGAGCCGCTTGCTGGACAAAACGGGCTTCTGCCACGACGGCCAGCGTTCCACGTCGGTCTGCAACTTCCAGACGGTCCGTAGCGGAGCGTCGATCGTCGTCTCCGTCCGATAGCGAATCTTCGCCGCGGTGTCGACGGTCCTTCCCACACATCGCAGCGTCGCGTGGTCGGCGCCGACGTCGCGCCTGACCTCGGCCCGAGCCGGCGCACCTGCGGTGCCCACGAGGCCGGCCACGACCACTGCCGTCGCGACGGCGAACACACGATTCTTCATGAGGCGGCCACCGCCTCGGCGGTGGCCTTGAGTCGTTCCAGCCACATGGCGAGGGTCGTGTCGAGGCCCTCCTGGAACGGCCCAGGGGCGGCATCGACAGGCGGGCCCGCGAAGGACTCCTCGGTCGACACCTCCACACCGTCGCCGGCCGGAGTGAGCGCCCAGACGTGGACACCGAGGACCCCGTCCGGTCCGTCACCGTATCCCCGCCACACGAGGCGTTCCCGCGGCCGTACCTGAACGATCGTCGACTCGATCTCCATGCCCGCGGCCGACCAGCGGAACACGGAGCCCGGGGCGAGCGGACCTGGTGTTTCCACGCGTGCGTAAGGGATTTCTGGCAGCCAGGTTGTCCATGCGTCGATGTCGGTGAGGATCCGCCACACGGCGTCCGCCGACGCGGTCACCGTGACGCTGTGGCGGCTGACCACCGGTGCCGACACGTCAATGCCGGCCTCGTCGGTGTCCGTACTGTTCTCCATCGTGAAGCCTCTCTGCGGTCACTGACCATCGGATCGCCGGGCGTGAGAGCGAGCCGCTAGATCCACACCCGGCAGATGCGATCGTGCCAAGACGGCAACCGCTACACATCGGCAAGAACTACCTAGTTCGCGGTACGTGGGCCGGCCCCGGTGAAGGTCCTTACCCCCGTTCCGTCCACCTCGTGAGGGGGAAGATGGGTGCGGCCGCACCGCGGTGGAACCCGCCGCTAGAAGGGTCGTGAAGCGCCGTCGCCGACGTCGGTGGTCGCGGGCATCGGTGCGATGGGTGGCAGCAGGTGGCCTGCTCCCGCGGCGACGAACCAGTGCGCTGTCGGCTGTTCCAGGAGCCGCTGCGGGCCGCGCGAAGGTACGGCGCCGCGTGGCCGATCAGCATCCGTGCGGATTAACCCGCGTGGATCTTTCTGTGGTCGGGCCACTGTGGGCCCGGGGGATCGCTCGGCCGCCACGTCCCGGGGTCGACCGGGGTGGTGGTGGCGCCGTCGACGCGCGGACGACGAGCTCGACCGGTTGGTCGGCCGCCGGTGGAAGCTCGACGTTGGGCTTCTCGATGACCTGTATCAGCAGACCGAGGCCCTGCCGCGCGACCTCGTCGAACGGCTGCCGCAGGGTGGTGAGCGGGGGAGTGACGTAGGCGGCGACCGGGATGTCGTCGAACCCGACGACGCTGATGTCCTCGGGTACCCGGCGCCCGGCCTCGATCTGCGCGCGGATGAGACCGATCGCCATGTCGTCGTTCGCGGCGAACACCGCGGTCACGGTGCCGTCGTCGGCCAGTTCCCGGCCCGCCGCGTAGCCGGACGCGGCCGACCAGTCGCCCTCGACGACCGGCGGCTCGTCCGCGCCGTGGGCTCGCAGCGCCTCGCGCCAGCCGGCGAGACGGTCCCGTGCCGAATACCACCGCTGCGGGCCGGCCAGGTGATGGACGGTCGCGTGCCCCAACTCCAGCAGATGCTCGGTCGCGGCCCGCGCGAGCCGGCCCGCGCCGACCCTGGCGGTCACCACCTGCGGCGCGGTGAAGGTGGGCGGTGCACCGAGGACCAGGACCGGCACGTCCACGCTGATGAGGCCGACGCCCTCGTCGATCGGCTCGGAGATGACGACGCCGTCCACGCCCTGTTCCCGCAGCGACGCCAGGGCGCTCGCGATGCCGCCCGGGTCGCCCTCGATCGTGGTGGCCACCCGCAGCGTGTAGCCCGTGTTCCGGACAGCCCGCTCGATGCCCATGAGCCACGACGCCGGCCCGTACAAGGCGCTGCCGAGCGTCACCACGCCGATCGACCGGGTCCGCCCGGAAGCCAGCGCCCGGGCCGCCTGGTTGCGCCGGTAGCCGAGCTCCGCGGCGGCGTCCAGGACCCGCTGGCGTACGTCGGCTGAGACATACGGCTCGTCGTTGAGGACCCTGGACACCGTCTTCTGGGAGACGCCGGCCAGCCGCGCGACGTCCACGCTGCGCGGCGTCGGGGGGCTTCCACCCGGCCTCGCCAGTCGCGTCACGGCACCTCCCGTCGCCGGCCATAGTCCTGTATGATTGCGCAGTCATGTCTACGCAGTCAGACACTCACCGTTAAGAGCCCGCAACCCGCCCGTGACGCTGGCGAAACACGTTCCTTGCCACCACCCTAACCCCAGTTTCGAGCCGAACAGTTCAGGCCGGGCCCGCCCGCCGACTTCGCCGCGGACCGCATTGCTGTCCGCGTCTTCAGCGTGTCACTCGGCCGGGCGCCGCAGAGGCGAATCGGTTCGCTATTCGATCGGCGCCGCGTGGCTGGGTCGGCGAGACGGAATGCCTGAGCGCGATGCCTCAGCGCTCCGGACGGGTCGTCTCTATCGCTGGCCACTCGAAGCTTCCGAGGGTTGTGAGCAGGAAGTAACCGTCTTGAAACCTTGACTTCACGCGCGATACGCCCTTTGATACATGCCTATGTATCTGGCCGCAACCATCCTTCCCGGGTGGTCGGCGACGCCGGCGGATTTGTCGAATCGATTCGAGTATCGGCCCTAGAGGCTGTGCCCTGAACCGGTGCTGCGGCGCTGGCGGATGAGTCACAGGAGGTAACCGTGCATCGTACGAACGTCCGCTGGGGTGGCCGATTGTCGGCGTGGGCAAGAGGGCTGGCCGCGACCGTGGCGCTCAGCCTCCCTCTGACGCTGGGTGGCCTGACCCTGGCGCCCCCCGGTTCGGCCCTGGCCGCGCCGGTCGCGAGTTTCGCGGCCGACGGTGTTGACGGTGTGGCGGCCGGTAACGCCGCGATCGCCTCGGTCGACCTGGCCGGGAGGTGGAACTTCACGCCCGCAGGTCGGGGGGCGACCACGATCGCGGTACCCGGTGGCGGCTGGTACAAGCAGGGCTTCACCGACGTGAACGAGGCGGTGTACTCGCGCAGCATCACCGTGCCGGACTCGGGGCAGCCGCAGTCGACGTGGATCGAGTTCGGCGCCGTCAATCACCAGGCGACACTGTCGGTCGATGGCCGCGTGGTCGCCACCCAGACGACGGCGTTCACCCCGTCGAACTTCGACATCAGCGCATACGCGGCGCCCGGCACCACCCACACGATCACCGTGAACGTGAAGGGCCGCGGCGCGTTGAAGGCGTCCAACGGCCGGTACCTGGTGCCCGACGCCGCCACGTGGTCCGAGGCGGTCCCGCAGGGGATCTTCGGGTCCGCGTTCCTGCGGGTGTACCCGGCGGTGTACGTCAGCGACACATTCGTGCGTACGTCGGTGGCGAACAAGACGCTGACCTACGACGTGACGGTGCGGAACACGTCGGGCAGTTCCCGGTCGGTGACGTTGACCGGGTCGCTGTCGTCCAACAACGGAACGGCTTTCAGCTACCCGGCACTGCCCAGCCGTACGGTCACCGTGGCGGCCCGCTCGACCGTGACCGTGACCGTCGGGCCGGTCGCGTGGAACCTCGACAGCACCTCGTACTGGTGGCCCAACGTGCCGTACCGGTCGGGGTACCGGGCGCAGTTGCACGGGCTGACGGTGCATGCCGTCACCGACGACGGCCGGACGAGCGACGCCGATTACCGGTTCGGGTTCCGGGAGGCCACCCAGAACGGTGACTACTACTACCTCAACGGCGTGCGCGTGAACTTCCGCGGCGACAACCTCCAGGGTGCCGACTATGACCGGATCAACAACGGCGGCAAGGGCGACGCGTACCACACCCTTCCCGGTTTCCTGCCCCCCTCGTCCGGCAACGGCGGCTGGCCGCAGGCGGTGGACAACTACCAGCGGCTGAACTACAACGTGGTGCGCATCCACCAGGAGCCCGGAAGCCCATACATGTTGGATGTCGCCGATGAGATGGGCCTGATGATCATCGACGAGGTCGCGATTCGCGGCTCCCAATCCTCGCAGGAGTGGCAGAACTCCGTCGGGCGCGAAAACATGATCAACCACGCCCGTGCGCTGGTCCTGCGCGACCGCAACCACCCCGCGATCATCCGCTGGAGTCAGAACAACGAGCCGAACCAGAGCGGCCAGGATTCCGAACAGTTCGAGAAGGACCTGTACGCGGCCATGAACGGCGCCGACGGCACCCGGCCGATCATTGTCGAGGTGGGCGTCGGCAACAATGTCAGCCTGTATCCCGGGATGACGTACGCCAACTTCGCGGTGATCCCGCACTACGTCGACGGCTTCGGCAGGTACGGGGAGGGCCTGGTCAGCGTGAATGGGCGGCCCGACGGCGAGGGCGAGTTCATCTGGCCGGCATGCAACAACAAGCAGGGCTTCGAGTGGTTCGCCACCGCGACTGCTGCCAAGCGCGGCAAGGGCGCCACCGACCTGCGCCCGTACACGCTGCTGTCCGCCTGGGCCAGCGTCGTGCCCGGCGTGCGGTCCACCGACTTCACCCCGGAGGAGGGCGGTCACCCCATCTACGGCGTCGACAACCTGCCCGACCCGTGGAGCAACCCGCAGATCCAGCGCGTGCAGGCGGCGTTCAACCCGGTGGCCGCGATCGACCTCCCCTACTGGTCCGCCTCCGGCAATTCGGACTCGAACGGCAACTTCCCGCTGGCGCAGGCGGTACCCAGCTACGCCCGCAACGCCACGGTGACCCGCAACATCACCGTGTTCAACGACGACCTCACCAACACCTCGGTGGGCTTCACCTGGACCGCCCGGCTCGACAGCCCCACCGGCGCGGTCGTCGCGTCCGGCAGCACCACCCTGACCGTCCCGCTCGGCTCGCGGGTCACCCAACCGGTGTCCTTCACCGCCCCCGCCACCGGCACCCGCGTGTACCTGCAACTGTCGACCGCCAAGTCCGGCAGCACCGTCTTCACCGACGCGGTCGAGTACCTCAACCTCGGTGGAGGCGGTGGAACCGGGCCGGCAGCGGGCACCTACCGCATCGTCAACCGCAACAGCGGCAAGCCCCTCGCCATCGCCGGTAACTCCACATCCGACGGCGCCAAGGCGGTCCAGCAGAGCGGCACCCCCACGTGGACGATCAGCGCCACGCAGGACGCCTACACCCTGCGCTACACCGCCTCCGGAAAGATGCTCGACGTCAACGCCGGCAGCACCACGGCGGGCCTGCAACTACAGCAGTGGTCGGCAAACGGCGGCGCCAACCAGTCGTGGTACCTGCGGCCCACCGGCGACGGCTACTACACGATCGTCGCCCGCAGCAGCGGACTCGTGGCCGACGTCTCCGGCGCCTCGACCAGCGACGGGGCGCAGGTCGTGCAGTGGACCGCCAACGGCGGGACCAACCAGCAGTGGCAGTTCGTACCCGCCTGACCAGTAGCAGAGATGAGTGTCAAGCTCGGCCGCCGGTAACGGGCTGCCGATTGTCGCGCCGACTCGGGGGCACGGTTAGTGCTCCCGAGTCGGCCGCGATCCAATCACGGTGGGACACGAGCTGGCGATACGTCAGCAGGTGTGCGGAGCCGGGGCCGGATTGCCGCCGTATCCCCGTGGCTTGCCCGGGTCTGCCCGATCATGGCAGGCTGTCCGGGTTGTTGCCGCTGTAGCGGGAAAGGTTGAAGCCACTGGGCAGGGGAGAGGCTTTTCGGGAAAAGCTCCAGGTGCTGCGGGAGCGCAATTTCCGGGTCTTTATCCTGGGTTATTCCACCTCCGCCATGGGCACGTCCATGGCCACGGTGGCCCTCGCGTTCGCGGTGCTCGACGACGGCGGTTCGCTCACCGATCTCAGCCTCGTGATGGCCGCCCGGATCGTGCCGATGGTGCTGTTCCTCATCGGCGGCGGCGTGCTGGGCGACCGGCTTCCACGGCGGACGGTGATGTTGTACTCCGACTGCCTGCGCGCTTTGGCCCAGGGCGGGGTCGCCACCCTCTTCATCGTGGGCACGCCCCCGCTCTGGGCGCTACTGGCGCTGGTCGGCCTCGGCGGGCTGGGGGAGGCAATCTTCCGCCCGTCCTTCGACGGGCTGGTGCCCTCGCTGGTGTCGACCGGCCGGCTGCAGGAGGCGAACGCGCTTCTGGGGCTGTGCCAGTCGACGGCGAACGTGGGAGGCCCGGCGCTGGCCGGTGTTCTGGTCGCCCTCACCAACCCGAGCGTCGTGCTGGTGGTGGACGGGCTCAGCTATCTGCCGAGCATCGTGTCGCTGCTGATCCTGCGGCTCCCGGACACCCGGCCGCAGTTCAAGTCCTCGGTGCTGCACGACCTGCGCTCAGGATGGCGACTGTTCTGGTCCTATCCCTGGCTCTGGACGGTCACTCTGCAGTTCACGCTGTTCAACCTCGTGGTCTGGGCGCCGTACCTGGTGCTGGGGCCGCCCACCGCGGACCGCAACTACGGGGGAGCCGGCGCCTGGGGCGCCATCGTGGCCCTGTACGGCGCCGGCTCTATCGTCGGCGGTCTGTTCCTGCTCGGCCGGCGTCCGCAACGCCCGCTCGTCGTCACGACCCTCGTCACGTTCGCCTGGGCGGCGCCGTCGGCCGCGCTTGCTCTGCAGGCGCCGCTGGCCGTGGTGTGCCTGGCGGCGATACCGGCCGGCATCGCCAACTCGGTCTTCAACGGCCTGTGGTTGACGACGATCCAGCAGTATGTGCCGAGCGAGGCGATCTCCCGAGTGATGTCCTTCGTGGCCTTCGGCGCCTATTCGGTCGGCCCGATCGGCCTGGCGCTGGCCGGCCCCATTGCCGAAGCGACAAGCATCTCCACAGTCCTGGCGGCTGGCGTGATCTGGCAACTGCTGGCCAACTCGCTCATTCTCGCGGTGCCGGCGGTGCGCGGGCTGCGCAGCCGTACGGCACCCGAGATGTCCGGGCCCGCAGCCGCCGAGGCCGCCGAGGCCACCTCGCAGCGGTGAGCCGGTCCTGATCCGGGCCGGTCTGCCGCGATGGACGACGTCGGTGGCCGGCGCCCAGACCCACACCGACATGCACAACCACACGGTCCTGTCGGAGCGGTGACGGCAGCGCCGAGGCCGCGTTCGCCTCGATGCTTGAAGCCGGTCTGGACGTCGCCGCGCTGACCGACGTCGCCGCGCTGACCGACCACGCCACGCTCTTCGCCATCGACGGGCTCAGCTCGTCCGAGTGGCGGACCACCAGTGACCTGGCCAACGCGGCCAACGACCCGGGTCAGTTCACCGCGATGCGCGGGGTTGGAGTGGTCGCATCCGTTGCAGGGGCACATCAACGTCCCGACGGCCCGGGGGTCTGGCGAGCTTCAATCACCCAGGTCGGGAGGACCGTTTATCAGAGGAGCACGTAAGACACGGAGGTCCGCGAAGGTATCCCTGTTTGGGGCAGGCAGAGATCGGTGAGCGGCGCGACGATGGGCTGGTGGTCAACAAGGGAGCGAACGATCTCGGCGGCTTTCTGCGGAGCCGACGCGAGCGCCTGACGCCAGCCGCTGCGGGTATCGAGCCCGGCGCCACTCGTCGGCGAGTCCCGGGACTGCGCAGGGAAGAGCTGGCCGAACTCGCCGGGGTCAGTATCGGCTACTACACGCGACTGGAGCAGGGGGTCAGCGGTAGCGCTTCCGCCGCCGTCATCGACGCGCTGGCCGCGGCGTTGCAGCTCTCTCCGGCTGAGCACGAACATCTGCGGATCCTTGCCGCTCCGCGACGACCGACTCGTCCTCGTGCCCGTAGAAGCAAACTGAGGCCCTCAGTTCGTGAACTGCTCGTCGCGATGCCTGGAACACCGGCGATCGTGATCGATCACCGCGCCGACGTCCTCGCGTGGAACCGCCTCGGGCACGCCCTGCTGGCCGGCCATGTCGACGTCGACGCCCCGGACATGCGGATTCGGCCGAACATCGCCCGAATGCTGTTCCTCGATCCGCACCACCGCGCGTTGTATTGCGACTGGAACGCCAAGGCGCAGGGTGACCGTCGCGGCCCTGCATCAGGCGGTTGCGCGGCACCCGGCCGACCCAGAGCTCGAACAGGTAGTCGGCCAGCTACCGCGGGGGATGCGGATCAACGTGGTCAGCCCCACGATGGTCGGCGACTCCCTCGACGCCTTCGCCGAGCACTTCCCCGGCATGCGTCCGGTGCCGATGGACGAGCTCGTCGGCCACTACCTGCGCTGCGTCGAAGGTGACGACACCGGACGCATCATCCTGGCGTACGGATGAGCAAGGGACTCGCGCTTACACGTCCTCGTCACGATCATCACTGCTGAACGCGCTGGGCTGCCGCCCGTCCGAGTGGCACTGGAGCCGCTGACGATCGGTGGGCGAGTTGCCGTCCGCGCTGTGACCCTGACCCGGGCCCGGCTGCCGGCTGTCAGACGCCCTCAAGTCTCCCGGGCGACCGGCGCAGGTACACGAACCAGGTGATGACGAAGCAGATCGCGTAGAAGGCGATGAAGGCGACGTAGGCCGCGTCCGCGGTCTGGTAGGCCAGGAACGACTGCCGGAAGGCAAGGTTGACGAGGACTCCACCGAACGCGCCGATGGCACCGGCCACGCCGATGAGCGCGCCGGAGAGGCGCCGGGCCTCGTGCTCCGCGGCCCGGTCGTGCGGGTCGGCCGCACCGCCGGCGGTCACCTGCACACCACACTTGGCCCGGAAGATCGCCGGGATCATCTTGTACGTCGAGCCGTTGCCGATGCCGCTGAACACGAACAGCGCGATGAAGCCGACCAGGTACAACGGCAGCGACCGTTGCTGGGAGGCGAGCAGGACTGTCGACGCGCCGGCCGCCATCGCCACGAAGTTCACGAAGGTGACCCGGGCCCCGCCGAGCCGGTCGGCCAGCACACCGCCCACGGGACGGATGAGCGAGCCGAGCAGCGGTCCGAGGAACGTCAGGTACGCGGCCTTCACCGGGGTGTTGAAGGTGTCGGCGAACTGCACCTGAAGCACCTGGCCGAAGGCGAACCCGAAGCCGATGAACGACCCGAACGTGCCGATGTAGAGCAGGGACATGATCCAGGTGTGCGGTTCGCGGGTGACGTCACGCATGGCCCGTTTCTCGTTGCGGGCATGGCTGAGGTTGTCCATGAACATCGCGGAACCGAGCGCGGCCAGCACGATCGCCGGCAGGTAGATGCCGGCGACGATGCCGGGACTGGCCGTCCCCAGGACTGCCAGCACGAACAGGCCGACGAGCTGGACCGCGGCGACGCCGAGGTTACCGCCGCCGGCGTTGATGCCGAGCGCCCAACCCTTGAGCCGGTCGGGGTAGTACGCGTTGATGTTCGCCATCGAGGAGGCGAAGTTCCCGCCGCCGACGCCGGCCAGCGCGGCGATGAGCACCAGCGTCGAGTACGAGACGCCGGGCCGGATCAGGAAGGCGCCGAGCAGGCTCGGGATCAGCAGCAGCGACGCGCTGACGATGGTCCAGTTGCGGCCGCCGAACCGGGCCACGGCAAGGGTGTACGGGATCCGCAGCACCGACCCGACCAGTGCGGGCACGGCGGTGAGCAGGAATTTCCCGGCCGGATCGATGCCGTACTGCGGCCCGAGGAAGAGCACCAGCACCGACCACATCGTCCAGATGGAGAAGCCGATGTGCTCGGAGAAGATGGAGAAGATCAGGTTACGCCGGGCGATGCGGGATCCCCGGCGTTCCCAGAAGACGGGGTCCTCGGGCCGCCAGTCGTCGATCCAGTGCCCGCGAAGGGTCAGGCTGCGCCGGTCCTGCGCGATGTTGCCGGGCACGGCCGTGGTCATGGTTCCTCCCAGGTGAGTCCTCGGTCCGCTCGACACCGTGCTTGGTTCGCTCCTCAGGTCGGCGGCAGACCCACCACCAGGCGTCCGTCGGCGTCGGCACGGACCGGGTACACGGTGAGTGGGGACTGCCCGGTGGTCGAACAGCCGGTCGCCAACTCGAATGTGTTCTGGTGCAGGGGGCAGACGACGACAGTCATATCCACCAGGCCGTCCGCGAGCGGCCCGCCGGCGTGCGGGCAGACCGCCGACACCGCGCGCAGGCTGCCATCGCGCAGTCGGAAGACGGCGATCATGTCGTCGCCCACGGCGTAGGCACGTCCCTCGCCCAGGGGGATCTCGTCGACCGGCCCGAGCCGGTGTTCCACGGCGATGAGCCTGGCCATCACGCCCGCCTCGCGGATGCCGGGCCGGCGCCGTTCCCGTTGTCGGCCGAGCCGCCTCCCGGCACGGCGGAGCCGATCGACGGCGCCACCGGCCCCGGGACCGGTACGGCTTCGCGGACCGGCACCTGAGGCAGGACCGCCAACGGCAGGGAGGTGCGGAACTGCCCTGGAGTGACCGGCTCGCGCCGTTCCAGCCACGGGTCCCGGTACGCGGCCACGGAGGCGGCCATGGCCGCGTCGAGCCGCGCCGCGATGCCGTCGCTGTCGTCGACGACCACCGCCCGGATGTGGTCGATGCCGAGCCGGGGCACCCACGCGTACGTGCGTTCCAACCAGTTCGCGCTCTCCCGGTAGTACTGCAGGAACCGGCCGGTCAGCGTGATGACCTCGGCGGGGGAGTCGACGACGGCGAGGAGGTCCCCCTTACGTACGTGGGCGCCGGCGGCCCCGCCGACGTAGATCTCCCACCTGCCGCCGTCGATGGCGACCACGCCAAGATCCTTCACGTACGCCTCGGCGCAGTTACGGGGGCAGCCGGTGACGGCGAGCTTCATCTTGCCGGGGCCCTCGATGGCCTTGAACCGGTCCTCGATGGCGATGCCGAGAGCTGTGGAGTCGCCGACACCGAAGCGGCAGAAGTCCGAGCCGACGCAGGTCTTGACCGTCCGGAAGCTCTTGCCGTACGCGTACCCGGACGGCATGTCGAGGTCCGCCCACACGCTCGGCAGGTCCTCCTTGCGGATGCCGAGCAGATCGATGCGCTGGCCGCCGGTGATCTTCACAAGTGGTACGGAGTACTTCTCGGCCACCTCGGCGATCCGCTTGAGCTGCGCCGGTGTGGTCACACCGCCCTTGATCTGGGGGACGACCGAGAAGGTGCCGTCTCGTTGGATGTTGGCGTGCACCCGGTCGTTGATGAAGCGGGCGTCGCGTTCGTCGACGTACTCGTCGCCCCACATCATCCGCAGCAGCGAGGCCAGGCCCATCTTGCTCTTCGCGTCCTCCTCGCCGCCGGGCACGAGGGTGGCGAACACCGCGGAGACGGATTTCAGGCCGTGTTCGCGGATCACCGCCATCAGCTCCGCCTTGGGCATCGGCACACCGGGGACATACCAGCTCGCGGCCGGGTCGTCCTCCACCTCGCCGTCGGCTGCCCACTCGACGATCTGGGCGACCAGGCCCTTGCACGATCCGCAGCCCTTGCCGGCACGGGTGGCGTCCATGACACCGGTGAGCGTCTTCACGCCGCCCTGCACGGTGCCGACCAGCGCCCGCTTCGTGACGCCGTTGCAGTTGCACACCTGCACGTCGTCGCCGAGCTCCGCGGCACTCACGTCGGCCGACGGCGCGCCGAGGTCGAACAACATCTCGACCCGCTCCTTCGGCAGGGCGAGCCCACGGTCGAAGGCCTGCATGAGGAACGCGACCTTCTGCACGTCGCCGAGGAGGGTCGCGCCGACAAGCCGGTCGTCGCGGATGATGATGCTCTTGTAGACGCCCTTGCGCGGCTCGGCGAAGACGATGGTCTCGTCGTCGTCGCGTTCGGCCTCCTTCAGGCCCATCGAGGCGACGTCCACGCCCGCCACCTTGAGCTTCGTGGCCAGCCGAGAGCCGTGGTACGCCGCGAACGGGTTCGTCCCGGTGATGTGGTCGGCGAGCACTCGCGCCTGCTCCCACAGCGGAGCCACCAGGCCGTACGTCTCGCCGCGGTGCTGGACGCACTCGCCGACCGAGTAGATGTCGACCTCGTCCTGCACGCGCATCTGGTCGTCGACGACGATGCCCCGCTCCACCGGCAGCCCGCTGGTCGCGGCCATCTCGGCGTTCGCCCGGATGCCGGCGGCAACGACGACGACGTCGCAGGCCACGGTCCGACCGTCCTTGAGCTTGACCCCCGTCACGGCGTGCTTGCCGAGCACCTCGGTGGTGTGCGCGCCGAGGACGACCTCGATGCCGAGTCGCTCGATGCTGCGCCGCAGGATCGCGCCCGCCTGAGCGTCCAGTTGAGCGTTCATCAGATGGTCGGCGGCGTGCACAAGGGTCACGTGGCCCAGGTGGTTCTGCAGGCCGCGGGCGGCCTCCAGACCGAGCAGGCCGCCCCCGATCACCACCGCGCGCTCGTGCTCGCGGGCGTACCGGATCATGTTGCGGGTGTCGTCGATGGTGCGAAACGCGAACACTCCCTGGTGGTAGCCGCGCCCAGGGCGGTGGATGCCGGGAATCGGCGGGACGAACGCCCGGCTGCCGGTGGCGATGATCAGCTTGTCGTACGGCGTCTCGGTGCCGTCGTCCGCGTAGATCCGTCGCGCGAAGCGGTCGATGCGGGTGACCCGGGTGCCGGTGTGCAGGGTGATGCCGTTCTCGGCGTACCACGACATGTCGTTGAGGAAGATGCCCGCCTCGTCGTCGACCCCGGAGAGCACGTTGGAGAGCAGGATGCGGTTGTAGTTGCCGTACGGCTCCTCGCCGAACATCGTGATGGCGAACTGGTCGCCCCCGCCGCGTTCGAGGATCTCCTCGACCGTGCGGGCGCCGGCCATCCCGTTGCCCACCACGACGAGGCGACGGCGTTTGTCGACGGCGTCCATCAGACCTCGACCAACCCCAGGTCGACGATCACGGTGCCGGACACCCCGGCGGGCGCCGCCACGTGCACCTCGAGACCGGTGCCGGAGTCGAGGTCCTCGACCACCCGCAGCGGCACGTGGACATCGGACTTGGCACCGATCGGGAAGTACCGCATCGGCTGGCCGTCGCGCATGAGCAGGACACAGATCAGCTCGTCACTGGCATTGCCACCCCGGAAGTAGACCGGCTGGGCGACGACACCGCCCGGCACCACGTAGCTGAGCGTGCCGTCGACGAGGCCGGGCCGGTCGAGGCCCTTGCCCTCGAAGCTGTAGACGCCTTGCAAGAAACGGGGAGTGGTGTGCACAGCGACGCTCCCTTACTCAAGAGATGCTGGATTGGGCGGTGGGTTGGTCAACAGGTCGGTGTCGTCCGGCCCGCCCGCGCGCGCGATCGACACCGCGCAGGCCTTGAACGCCGGCATCCGCGAATGGCGGTCCAGCGCCGGGTCGGTAAGCGCGTTCACGGCGGAGCTACCGGCCCAGTGGAACGGTGCGAAGATGGTGTCGCGGCGGATGCCGTTGGTGAGGCGCGCCCGAAAGAGCGCCCGTCCGCGTCGGCTGCGCAGTTCCACCACGTCGTTGTCGGCGATGCCGTGCCGGCGGGCGAGGTCTGGGTGCAGCTCCGCCCGGGCGTCCGGCAGCGCCATGGTCAGGGCGCCGACCCGGCGGGTCTGGTTGCCGCTCTGGTACTGCTGCATGTTGCGGCCGGTGGTCAGCACGTACGGATAGTCGGCGTCGGGCAGTTCCGCCGGATCCCGGTGCTCCACCCGGAAGAACGTCGCCCGCCCGTCGGCGGTGGGGAATCGGTCGATGAACAGCCGTGGCGTACCGGGATGCTCCACGCTCGGGCACGGCCAGAAGACCCCCTGCTCCGCCTCGATGCGCTCGTAGGTGATTCCGGCGTAGTCCGCTGTCCCGCCGGCGCTGGCCCGGCGCAGCTCGTCGAAGACGCGGCGCGGATCGTCGTCGAAGTACTGGCCGCGCCCGAGCCGGCCGGCGAGGTCGGCGAGCATCCGCAGGTCGGTGCGGACCTGCGGCGGCGGCGACAGGGCCCGCTTACGGCGGATGACGCGCCCCTCCAGATTCGTCATCGTGCCCTCCTCCTCGGCCCACTGGGCCGTGGGCAGCACCACGTCGGCCACGGCTGCGGTCTCGGAGAGGAAGATGTCGGAGACGACAAGCAGGTCCAGCGCCCGCAGCCGGTCCATCACCCGGTTGGCGTGTGGGGCCGACACGGCGATGTTGCTGGCGAGCACGAGCAGCACCCGTACCCCGTCGTCGGTCCCGAGCCGGTCGAGCATCTCCCAGGCCGACCGGCCCGGCCGGGGCAACTCGTCCGGGTCGATGCCCCAGACGGCCGCGACGTGCGCGCGCGCCGCGGGGTCGTCCAGGCGCCGGTAGCCGGGCAGCTGATCAGCTTTCTGTCCGTGCTCGCGGCCACCCTGCCCGTTGCCCTGCCCGGTGATCGTGCCGTAGCCGGAGAAGGGCCGACCGGGCAGGCCCAGGGCGAGGGCCAGATTGAGGTACGCCTGCGCGGTGTCCGTGCCGTTGCTGTGCTGCTCGGCGCCGCGAGCGGTGAGCACCATCGCCGACGTCGCGGTCGCCAGCAGGCGTACCGTCTCCCGCAGGTCCCGTTCCGGCACGCCGGTCATCCGCTCCACCCGGTCCGGCCAGTACGCGGCGACGGTGGCCCGGACCGCGTCGAAACCGCTCGTACGGTCGCGCACGTACGTCTCGTCGACCAGGCCCTCGCGGATCGCGACGTGCAGCAGCCCGTTCGCCAGTGCGAGGTCCGTGCCCGGCAGTGGCTGCAGGTGGAGGTGAGCGCCCCCCGCGGTGGTCGTACGACGGGGGTCGACGACGACGTGCCGCGCGCCGGCGGCCCGTCCGGCGTCGAAGTACTGCATGGACGGCGGCAGCGCGTCAGCCGGATTCGCGCCCACCAGCAGCACGGCCTGCGCCTGGGCGATGTCGGCCAGAGGGAACGGCAGGCCACGGTCGATCCCGAGGGAGCGGTTCGAAGCGGTCGCCGCGGACGACATGCAGAATCGGCCGTTGTAGTCGATCGACGCCGACCGCAGCGCCACCCGGACGAACTTGCCGAGCGTGTACGCCTTCTCGTTGGTCAGCCCGCCGCCACCGAAGGCCCCGACGCTGTCGGGGCCGTACCGGTGTTGGCTGGTACGGATGGCGTCGACGATGCGGTCGAGGGCCTCGTCCCAGCTTGCCGGTCGCAGCGGGCTGGTGCGGTCGGCGGGGTCCTTGCGGACGAGCGGGCTCAGCAGCCGGTCCCTGTGGTCGAGAAGGTCGGCAGCCGTCCATCCCTTGGCGCACAGACCGCCCCTGTTGACCGGGAATTCGGTGGGCGCCAGCCGAGGCGGCCCGTCGCCAGTCGTCAGGGATATCCCGCACTGCATGGCGCAGTAGGGGCAGTGCGTATCGGTCATGGACGATGCGCTCACCCGTCCGATGTTTGCCGGGCACTGTTTCCGATCCATACCGAGGCCGTAACGCTCTGCGACCCTCGGGCACCACACCCGGTCGGCGCCGCCGTGCCGCCGGCCGCGGGGGAGGGCGAGCATCGCGCTGCTGATGCGTCGGCAGGACGGTGCCCGACCGGGTGTCCCGGTCGGGCGTGTGCGATAGCTTCGGTCAGATCAGCCAGCGGTTCTTCTGCACGAAGGGCAGCCTGGCCCATTGCTGGCCCAGGCCCCAGGTGTGCCCGGCGTAGGTCAGGGCGAGCACGATGGCGCCGATCGCGTAGACGATGTGGTAGTCGGTGACCGGGTTGGTGGAGCCGCTCGGCTTGCCCGCGCTGGTGTGCTGGGCGAGCGGCCATTCGGCTGCCCACATCATGGCCATCATGGCTGCGGCCGCTGCCGCGGCCAGGCGCATTCCGATGCCGAGGATGAGCGCAACGCCGATACCGAGCAGGCCGAGCATGAATGCCCAGTTGGCCCAGGCGTCGCCGGCGATGCTGTGGAAGAAGCCCTGCAACGGTCCCACGTCGACGTTGGCCAGGAAGCCCTTGGTCGGTGACCCGCCGTTGATCCAGGACTTCGCCGCAGGGGTCGCGTAGCCGAAGCCGAAGGTCTTGTCCAGGAACGCCCACAGAAAGACGAATCCGGTGGAGATCCGTAGCGCGGCGAGGGCCCGGGCGGCGGTCTTGGTGAGCATGGCCCCGGGCGCCTCGACGTGTTCGAGGTGCGCCGTACGGCTTCGGTCGATGGTGTTCACTGTTCCTCCTCGGTTGTTCTTCCGCCCCCGACTCTGCTCCGGTGGAAGCATCGCCGCCCGGGTCGAACCACCCGACTCGTACGGGACCAAAGTCCTGATCACCTGGCCGAGACGCGCTGGCGTGCCTCGGCGTCCACGACCCGCGGAGGTGGCCGGAGCGGCGACCTGAGGATGCCGTTCGGCTCGCCGCTCGCGCGACACCGCCGTCCGGAGGTGTCTTGAGCTTCGGGGCTGCGCCACTCCGACTCGACCTGCTGCGCTCCGCCCCTCCGGAAAACACCGGGTGGGGTCGGCGTTCTCAGCCGCCGGTCGGGACCCGCCACGTCAATGTTGTTCCGGTGCCATCGCGCGCGGCCCCGATCTCGAAACTGCCGCCCAGGTCCTGGGCGCGTTCACCCATGTTGACGACACCGCTGCGGGCGAGGGTTGGGTCGAAGCCTTTGCCGTCGTCCTCGACGCACATGACGACTTCGCCGTCGGCGGCGCGCAGCGAAATCCGGGCAGTGGTGGCTTCGGCGTGCCGGGCGATGTTCGACAGGGCTTCACGAAGTACGGCGATCAGTTCGGGCTTGATGTCGTCGGGAATGGCGCTGTCCACCGGTCCGGAGGTGTCCAGGACGGGCCGGAATCCGAGCGTCTCGGCTGCCGTGGCCGCCGCCTCGTTCAATTCGGCACGCAGGGATGGGCCGGTCGGGGTCCGTAGTTCGAAGATCGAGCGGCGGATGTCCCGGATGGTGGCGTCGAGCTCGTCGACGGCGGCGTTGATGCGCTTGGCCACCTCCGGTCTTCCGGCCTGGTGCACAGCGCCCTGCAACTGCATGCCGGTGGCGAACAGCCGCTGAATGACCACGTCGTGCAGGTCCCGGGCGATGCGTTCCCGGTCCTCGAGTAACACGAGCTGCTGACGTTCCTCCTGAGCCCGGACCCGTTCGAGGGCCAGGGCCGCCTGCCCGGCGAAGGTCGACAGCAGTGCGGCGTCCTCGTCGGTGGATGACTGCTCGGGCGGTTGAGCCACGATGAGCACGCCGTGCAGGGTGTCCGGGCCGGCGAGTGGGACGGCCATCGCCGGACCGTCCGGCACCGGCCACGGCCATTCGATGGCGGCACGCAGGTTTTCGACGGCGCGAAACTTCTCCCTCCCGAACGCTGCTGCGGCGGCCGGCTCCATGGGAACGAGTTTGCCGGCGAGTTCGCCGTACGACGGATCGGCGCCGTCGGCCACCTCGATCGAGTATCTGGCGTTGGCCTCGTCGTACAGCATGACCAGGACGAGTTCGGAGCCGGACACCTCACGGGCACGCCGGGCGATCAGCCGCAGCGCCTCGGTGCGCTGGACGGTGCCGAGGAGCACGCTGGTGATCTCAGCGGTGGCGGCGAGCCAGCGTTCGCGGCGCTGGGCCAGTTCGTACAGCCGGGCGTTGTCGATGGCCACTCCGGCTGCCGCCGCCAGGGCGACGACGATCTCCTCGTCGTCCTGGCTGAACTCGTCGGCGCCCTGCTTCTCGGCGAGATAGAGGTTGCCGAAGATCTGGTCGCGGGTGCGGACCGGCACGCCGAGGAAGCTGTGCATCGGTGGGTGGTGCGGCGGGAAGCCGTACGAGTCGGGGTGCTTGATGATGTCGGGAAGCCGCACCGGGCGCGGGTCGGTGATCAGTAGGCCGAGGATTCCGCGGCCGTGCGGCAGGTCGCCGATCCTGGCGTGCGCGGCCGGGTCGATGCCGTGGGTGATGAAGTCGCTCAGATCGGTGCGATCGGCGCCGAGTACGCCGAGCGCGCCGTAACGGGCGCCGGCGAGCGCGCACGCCGCACCCACGATGCGTTGCAGGGTGCTGCGCAGGTCCAGATCCGTGCCGATGCCCACGACCGCGTCGAGCAGCGATCGCAGGCGCTCCCGGCTCGCCATCACCTCGCCGACCCGGTCGAGCATCTCCTGCAGGAGTTCATCGAGCCGGACACGGGAAAGCGGGCTGAGCCCGAGCGACGGCCGTTCGATCCGGTCCGCCGATGGATGGTCCACCATGTCGGCCAGACTAACGCCGGCCACGGATCTCGGACCGACGGCCGGTGTCGTCCGGACGCCTCTGCCGGCCCATCAGCTCGCAGGGACGACGACGTCGACGATGTCCCGCCGCGGGGTGGGTCGTCCGGGCGCGCCGTAGCCGATGCGCAGGGCGAGCTGCGGGTATCCGGTCCGGCCGAGGGAGCGCCGCAGTTGGTCACGGGCTGCCGGTACCTCGATCGGTTGCGAGATCATCGAGGTGGCCAGGCCGGCATCGGTTGCGGTCAGCAGGACCTTCTGCAGGGCCTGGCCGGCGTTGATCTGGTCCACCGGCCCGTCGCCGGCCACGCCGAGGACGCCAACCAGCGGTTCGGGTTCGTGCTCACGGGCGGGTGCGCGGCGCCGGTTACCGAAAGCCCGTTGTGGCAGCAGGTCCTGCGGTTCGGGCAGGGGTGCGCCGGCGCGCACCGGAGCGCCCTCGGGCGCGTCGTCGGCGTGGATCCAGCTGATCAGCTCGGCTTGGTACCGGGCATCGCGGCGCAGCACCCGGTCGGCGCTGCCGGCGATCTCAGCGAAGCCGGCCAGGGCGGTCATGCCGACCAGCAGGTCGAGCCACGCGGATTCGCCGCGCGCGGCGTCGATGAGGCGGATGCGAACATCAGCCGGCACCGGTTCGGGCCAGAACGGCGCCCGGTTGCTGCGCCGGCGGCCGATGGCCGCGTACAGGACCTGCTCGGCGTAGGTCGGTGGCCTCTGCGGGCCGGGGATGAGCCGGGCGATCACGGCGGATTCGGCGGAGCAGGGGCGCGGGTGCACCTCGGCGGGCCGGCTGCGCATGGCGAGGGCGAGGCGGGCGTTGTAGGTGGCGGCACCGCATGCCACGCGGTTCGCCCAGCCGGACCGGTCTGCGACAGCGAGCTGCCGGGCCGGGTCGGCGACGACCTCGATGGCGCCGTCACGCAGTCGGAACAGCCACGGCTGGCTGTTGTGCATCGACGGCGCGCGGATGCCGGCCTCCGCCGCCGCTCGCAGGTCCGCATCGCGGTAACCGTTCACGGCGGGTCTCCTTCGCGCTGGTCGAGGGAACCGACGACACCCGGCCACGCTGCTTCGGATGCCACGGTCAGGGGGTATGTTGCCGGTGCGGGCAGGCCCGGCCGATCGAGCCGCCCATGGTGGCCACCTACGTCACGTTGGTGATGACGTCGCGAGGATCGCGGCGCGGTGTGGCGGGCACGGGTACGCGGTCGGGCCGGTAGCCGAGCCGGACCGCCAGGTACGGCTCTCCGATGTGGGAGACCAGGCGGCGCAGCAGATGGCGAGGCCACTCAGGCTCGACAGCGTCGCTCAGCGGGGCGGTGGCCAGGCCGTCGGCGGTGGCCAGCAGCAGCAGAGCGGACAGTGCCTCACCTCCGCGAAGCAGGTTGACGCGCTCGTCGCCGTTGCCGAACAGCACGACGTACGCCGCACCCTGGTCGTGCACAGCGCCCGCGGTGAGCCCCGCCGCGGCATCGGGGAAGAAATCACGGACGGGTACGCGCCGCAGCTCCGGCTTGACCGCGGTGGTCGGCGGCACGCCGTCCCCTGCGTGTCCCGGTCGGTTCGTCCAGCGGTCCAGGTCGGCGCGGTAGGCAGGGTCGGCCAGCTCGACGGCGGCGGCGATCTCGGCCGAGACGGCGAGCATGGCCACCTGGTCGGGCCGCACCGTGTGCAGGTAGGCGCCCTCCGCCTCGACGAAGCGGCGCAGCTTGGTCAACTCGACGTCGGCCACGGGGCGGTCGTCGAAGGCTCGCCGGTCGGTGCGCCGGTGAGGGATGGCTGCGGCCATGCGCACGGCCTCGGGATCGGGTGGCACCGGCCGGCCGAGGGCGATCCGGGCCAGCAGATCGGGCCGCGCCGGGTCGGGCAGGCGTTCAACAGTCACGGACCAGCCGGCCGCGGCCAGGTAGGTGCGGGCATGGTGCAGGGCGGCGCCGCAGCTGAGCAGCAACAGCCGGCCGTCGCGGTCGATGCTGTCGACGCGGCGGTCCGCCTCGGCGAACAACTCCACCGCCTCGCCGCTGATCCGCCAGCTCCAGGGCTGGGTGTTGAAGACCGACGGCGCGTGCTGTGCGGCGCGTGCGGCCTGCTCGAACGGTGTCATCGGGATACCTCCGTGTCTGTCACCACCACATTGCCGATCGCCGGTTCGGCCGTTCAGGGCCGAAGGTCCCGTTCTACCGGCCGGCCGGTACCCGCCGGGCTCGGCCGCGTCAGTGGGCGGTCAGCCCGCGTCGGGAGACGGTGGCGGCCGCCGGCCCCACCGTCTCGGTGCGGCTCAGCCGCGTGCGGCCCAGTCGCCGAGCGCCCAGTCGCGCACCTCGGGCATGTCCTCCAGGTGCTCCACCACGTACGTCTCGTGGCGGTCGAGCTGACTCTGGCACCACGCCCTGAGGTTGGCGGCGCCGCGTGGGAGGCGCTTGGCGTTGTTGATGGCGTCCATCACGAGGTGGTACCGCGACGCCCTGTTGCGCACCGTCATGTCGAACGGGGTGGTGGTCGTGCCCTGCTCGATGAAGCCGCGGACGCGGAACCGGTCCACGTCTGGGCGGCCGTGCACGAGCTGGTGGATCGCGCCGGGGTAGCCGTGGAAGGAGAACACCACGTCGACGGTGTCGGTGAAAAGTTCGGTGAACAAGGTCTCGCTCATGCCGTGCGGGTGGTCCTTGGGGCGGACCAGGGTCATCAGGTCGACCACGTTGACCACGCGGACCTTGAAGCCGGGCAGCCGGTCACGCAGGATCTGTGCCGCCGCGACCGTCTCCATGGTGACGACGTCGCCGGCGCAGGCGAGGACGATGTCGGGGTCGCTGGTGCCGTCGTCGGTGCCGGCCCAGTCCCAGACGCCCGCGCCGCGCGCGCAGTGCTCGATCGCCTCGTCCATGGAGAGGTACTGCAGCTGCGGCTGCTTGTCGATGACGATCAGGTTGATGTACGACCGCGACCGGAAGCAGTGGTCGGCCACCGACAGCAGGGTGTTGGCGTCCGGCGGCAGGTAGACCCGGGCGACGTCGCCGCGTTGGGTGAGCACCACCTGGATCAGGCCGGGCCCCTGGTGGGAGAAGCCGTTGTGGTCGTTGCGCCACGCCGTCGAGGTGAGCAGCACGTTGAGGCTGGGCACCTTCTCGCGCCACGGCAGGTTCTTGGCTTCCTGCAACCACTTGCCATGCTGCACGGTCTGTGAGGCGCTGACCATGGCGAACGCCTCGTACGTGGCGAACATGCCGTGCCGACCGGTCAGGTTGTAGCCTTCCAGCCAGCCATGGCAGTTGTGCTCGCTGAGCACCTCCATGACCCGACCGTGGCGGCTGATGGCAACGTCGTCTGGCGTCACTCGCTCCATGAAGGCACGGTCAGAGACCTCGAAGACGGAACCGAGCCGGTTGCTGTTGGTCTCGTCGGGGCAGAACAACCGGAACCGGTCGGCGTTGCGGAGGTAGATGTCGCGCATCATCTCGCCCAGCTTGCGCGTCGACTCGGCCCGCTGTTGCGCGGGCCGGGGCACGTCGACCGCGTAGGCACGGAAGTCCGGCAGGTCCAGATTCCGGGTGAGCACCCCGCCGTTGGCATGCGGGCTGGCGCTCATCGGCAGGTCACCGTCGGGAGCCTGGTCCCGGATCAACGCCACCGGCGCGCCGGCGGAATCGAACAGCTCCTCCGGACGGTACGACGTGAGCCAACGCTCCAGCAGTGCGAGGTGTTCCGGGTTGTCCTTGATGCCGGACAGCGGCACCTGGTGCGACCGCCAGGTCCCGGTGACGGTGATCCCGTCGACGGAGTCCGGACCGGTCCATCCCTTCGGTGACCGCAGAATGATCAGCGGCCAGGCCGGGCGGGTACCGTCCCAGGAACCGTCACGGGCGGCGGTCTTTATGTCGCGGATCCTCGTCCAGGCGGTGGCGAGGGCGGCGGCGAAGCGGTGGTGCATGCCGGGCAGGTCGGAGCCCTCGACCTCGATGACGTCGTAACCGTGGCCACGCAGCAGGTTGCGTACCTCCTCGGGATCCTTGCGCCCCAGCACGGTGGGACCGGAGATCTTGGCGTCGTTGAGGTGCAGGATCGGCAGGACCGCGCCGTCGCGCTCGGGGTTGAGGAAGGACACGCCCTTCCAGGAGCCCTCCAGGGGCCCGGTCTCGGCCTCACCGTCGCCCACCACCGCGATGGCCAGCAGGTCCGGGTTGTCCATGACCGCGCCGAACGCGTGGACCAGGACGTAGCCCAGCTCGCCGCCCTCGTGGATGGAGCCGGGGGTGGTCACCGACACGTGCGACGGGATACCGCCCGGGCTGGAGAACTGCCGGAACAGGCGCAGCATTCCGGCCTCGTCCTGGCTGACGTCCGGGTAGACCTCGCTGTAGGTGCCTTCCAGGTAGCCGGCGGCCACCAGTGCCGGGCCGCCGTGGCCCGGACCGGCCAGGTAGATCGCCTGCTGACCGGTGAGCCGGATCAGCCGGGAGACGTGCGCGTAGATCAGCGACAGACCCGGGCTGGTTCCCCAGTGACCGAGCAGGCGCGGCTTGATGTGCTCAGCCGACAGGGGCTCGCGCAGCAACGGGTTGCCCCGCAGGTAGATCTGACCGATGGTCAGGTAGTTGGCGGCGCGCCACCACGCGTCCAGACGGGCGAGTTCGGTGTCGTCGAGCTCGGCGAGCGTACGGGGTTCGGATACGACCGCGGTCACGGTTATTCCTTCCACAGATCTCGGCTGGTCAGAAGTCACGCTAGGTCCCGCCGAGGCCGGCCCCAAAGGGTCGGAAGCCGTCCACCGAAGGACCTTCGGCCCCCACCCCGGGCCTGAGAGCAACGTGTGTCGCTTCTGGCTGTGCCGAACGGCGGCTCTTCGTGGGCCGACGGCTCCGGCCGGTGCCAGCGGGTGGCTCACTCGCCGCCGGTAGGGAAAGGGTGCTGCCGCTGGTGTCAAGCCGCACGGCAGGGTAGGAAGAGCGCATGATCCGTGTCTTTCTGCTCGACGACCACGAGGTCGTCCGTCGCGGCCTGATTGACCTGCTGCAGACCGCCGGCGACATCGAGGTGGTCGGCGAGTCCGGTCTGGCGCAGGAGGCGACCCGGCGGATCCCAGCGTTGCGCCCCGACGTCGCGGTACTCGACGCCCGACTGCCGGACGGCAACGGCATCGACGTGTGTCGCGACGTGCGGGCCGTGGATTCGACGATCAAAGGACTGATCCTGACCTCGTACGAGGACGACGAGGCATTGTTCGCGGCGATCATGGCCGGCGCCGCAGGATACGTGCTCAAGCAGATCAAGGGCACCGACCTGGTCGACGCGGTACGCCGAGTGGCGGCCGGCCAGTCACTGCTCGACCCCGCAGTCACCCAGCGAGTCCTGGAGCGCATTCGCAACGGCGTCGAGCAGCCGCGCGAACTCGCCGGTCTGACCGACCAGGAACGCCGGATCCTGGAGTACGTGGCCGAGGGCCTGACCAACCGGGAGATCGCTGGCCGGATGTTCCTCGCCGAGAAGACCGTCAAGAACTACATGTCCAGCCTGCTCGCCAAACTCGGCTTGGAACGGCGCACCCAGGCTGCGGTGCTGGCCACCAAGCTGCTCGGCGAGCGCCCACACTGACCCGGAGGGCAGCCGGAGATGGCCGTGGTGTCAGTCGCCGGCCGCCGCGATGTCGCAGAAAGCGTGCAGCGGCCGGCGTAGCATCTCGCGGTGCGGCAATCGACCCAACGGCTCCTGGACTCCGCCTCGGCTCGACCGATGACTCTGACACACGCCCTATATGCGTTGAAGTTTGAATCGCTGGTTGGCGCCGGTGCCGGGTGTCCACTGGGAGATGCGGGCACCGTCGGCGGTCGAAGCCTGCCAGACGTCCATTGCCAGACCGCTTTGCCGGTTGATGAGTCTGACCACCCCGCCGCCCTGGTCGTCGACCCGCCATTGTTGGCTGGCGGCGTTGGGGCTGTCGGGTTGCTGGGCGATGTCGGCGCCAGTGCTGTTGCTCGCGGCCTGCAGGAACAGGCCGCTGTGCCGCGCCCTGATCCGGAAGTGGCCGCCGTCCGCCGACACAAACTCGAACTGCTGGTTCTGCCCGCTGCCGCTCTGCCACTGGATCAGCAACCCGCCGGCGGCGGTGGACGCACCGTTGATGTCGGCGGCCTTACCGCTGTGCTGGGCCACGAGCCGGTAGTACGCACCAGTCTCGACCGGCCCCGAGTTGATCCCGGATGCGCGGTAGGTGTGCCCGGCCTGGCCGGTGAACTCCACGAGATCGGCCTCGATCCGCGTCGGCTGGACGGCGCTGCCGCTCGTCTCGTCGCGCAGTTCGAAGGTGCCGGCGAAGATCCGGTTGCGAACGCGGACGGGCCCGGCGCGGTCGGGGGTGACGACGAGCTCGATTCGGCTGCTGCTCCAGGCGGCGCCCACGGTGTATCCGCCGCGGCCCCGGAGCCCGGTGACCTGCCCGGCTGGCCAGGCGGATGGTAGTGCGGGCAGGAGGTGCAGTTCGCCGGCGTGGCTTTGTAGCAGCATTTCCGCGATGCCGGAGGTGGCGCCGAAGTTGCCGTCGATCTGGAAGGGCGGGTGCAGGTCGAACATGTTCGGTGCGAGCCGGTCGGTGCGCACCAGGTCGCGGAGGAGCTTGTGGGAGCGGGTGGCGTCTTCGAGTCGTGCCCAATAGTTGATCTTCCACGCGAGTGACCAGCCGGTGCCGTCGTCGCCGCGCAGTTCCAGGGTCTGTCGTGCGGCCTGGTGCAGTTGTGGTGTGCCGCGTTTGGTGATCTGGTTGCTGGGGTGCAGCCCGTACAGGTGGGAGACGTGCCGGTGCGTCCGCTCGGTCTCCACCCAGTCGGCGAGCCATTCCTGGACGTTGCCGCGGGACCCGACCCGCGTCGGTGGCAGCCGGTCCCGGGCGGTCAGTACCTGGGCGCGGTAGCTGGCATCCACATTGAGGACTTCGGAGGCCCGTGCGACGCCATTGAACAGGTCACGCAGGATCTGGTTGTCCATCGTCGGCCCCGCGCACACGCTGGCGTTGGTGTGATGCCGCAGCTCGGGCGAGTTTGACGGGTTGGTGACGAGGTAGCCGAGCGTCGGGTGGCTGACCAGCGTGTCGAGGAAGAACTGGGCGGCGCCCTTCATGGCCGGGTAGTTGGCGCGTAGGAACTCGACGTCTCCGGTGAACTGGTAGTGGTCCCAGATCATGGTGGCCAGCCAGGCGCCGCCGGTTTGCCACATCCCCCACAGGGCTTCGTCGACCACCGACGAGCCGCGCCACGCGTCGGTGTTGTGGTGGGTGACCCAACCCCCCGCGCCGTACTGCACCTGAGCAGTGCGGGCGCCGGTCACCGTCAGATCTTTGATCATGTCGAAGACCGGCAGGTAGCACTCGGCCAGGTTGGTGGTGTCGGCCGGCCAGTAGTTCATCGGCAGGTTCGCGTTGATTGTGTACTTCGAATCCCAGGACGGGGCCATCTGGTCATTCCAGATCCCCTGCAGGTTCGCCGGCTGGCTGCCCGGCCGAGAGGAGGAGATCAGCAGGTAGCGACCGTACTGGAACAGCAGCGCGGAAAACTGCGGATCGTTGACGCTCGCGTGCTGCGCGATCCGCACGTCGGTGGTTTGGTCGGCCGCCGTCGTGCGTCCCAGATCGATCGACACCCGGTTGAACAGCGCCTGATAGTCGGCCACATGGCGGCCGCGCAACTGGTCGAAGCCGACGGTGCGGGCCGCGTCGAGGTGCCGCCGCGCGATGCCCTGGTAGTCGCCGTTGACGGTCCGGTAGTTGACGTAACTGGAACCGATCGACACCAACAGGGTGACGCTTGTCGCGCCGGAGACCCGCAGCGTGCCACCGGAACTGCTGACCGTGCCGCCGCTCACGGCGGCATTTGCCAGAGCGAGGAACCGGACCTGCCCGGTGATGCCCTCCATGCTGCCGGAAACACCGTCGAGGCCGATCGTGGCGGCGTCCGGGCTGGACACGGTCGTCCGTTGCGGGCTGCCGAACGTGGCGGTGAACGTGATCGCGTTCGACCGGTCAGCGGTCAACCGGATCACGATCACCTGATCCGGTGCGCTGGCGAACATCTCACGCTGAAACCGCACCCCGTTGAGCACGTAGCTGGTGGTAGCGGTGGCCGTGGTCAGATCGAGGGTCCGCTGGTACTGCGACGCCCCGCTGGCACTGCCAAAAGCCAACCGCAGGTCGCCGACCGGCTGGTAGGCCAACTGCCCGACCGGACCGCCCAACATGGTCTGGTTGATCAGATCCTGCGCCTGCGTCCACTGATCGGCGAAGACCCGCCGCCGAATCTCCGCCAGGTTCGCCGCACCGCGGGTGTTGGCCGAGTCATACGGGCCACCGGCCCACACGGTGTCCTCGTTGAGCTGCAGCCGGTCGGTGTCGACATTCCCGAACACCATCGCGCCCAACCGGCCGTTACCAATCGGCAGAGCCCGTAACCAATCCGTACCCGCCGGCTCGTCGTACCACAACGCCATGTCGTTGGCTGCCAGCACCTGTGGGGGTGCGGTCGACCCGGCCCGAGCGGCTGCGGTCCAACCCGTCGGCAGCAGCATGGCACCAGCCCCAGCTGCCCCGGCTCCGAGGAGCTTCCTTCGGGTCACTTCAGACATCTTGTCTCCTTCGCACAGCCGAGCGACGCAGCGGCCGCCCCAGCCGCCAGGGTGGTGACGAGCGCAGGACGGGAGAAGCGGAGCGTTGACGAGGACGTCGCCTGAGTCCTTCGAGGGTGTCCCGGCCGTCCAGAATTCGTCAGACGTCACATGTTAACTGCTGAAATCAGCGATGGTCAATGCGTAACCACGGGACCACACACGATGTTGTCGCCCCGACCGAGAGCTGCTGCGACAGGTGCCTCTGACCTCCTGTCTCAGGCATCAAGGATCTGCCATTCCTGGCTGATCTCGCCGCTGACCGGTTGCTGGACCGCCCTGGCGCCGTCCGCTGTGGAACTGCCTTCGACCCCGACACACAAGCCATTGCTCACGTTGACGAACCGGTAGTACCCGCTGGTCGTGGCCGGGACGAGATTCCACCACTGGTTGCGTCCGCCGTTGTCGGCCCATTGAACGAGTCCCGCGCCCTGGCCCGAGCCACCTGGACTGTCCAGGACCTTCCCGCTCTTGACACCGGACAGCCGGAATGAGCCATCGCTGTTGGGCAGCAGCCGCCACTGCTGGTTGGCCGCGCCCGTCCACGGCCACTGGATGATTGTTGCCCCGTCAGTGGTGGAGCCGCCGTTGACGTCCAGCACCTTGACGCTGCGCCTGTTGACCAGTCGAACGACGCCGCCGGCGGCGGCTGGCAGACCTACGACAACCTGTATCTGTTGCCCGGCCGTCAACGAGATCACCCGGGCCTGCGGGCCGAGCGGCGAGGCTGTGACCGTCGCGGACGTGGTGATGGATGCCATCCCGCGCCGGCTGAGCAGGGTGATCGCCTGGGTGATCGTCGAGGTGAGTACCACGGTCACGGAGCGACCAGGAAGATCCCAGGAGAGGCTGTGGATGCGGACCTGGTTGCGTCCGCGGACCCCGGTGATGGTGCCTCTGGCGAGCTGGCCGGGCACGGCGGGCAGCAGCTCGATGACGCCGGGCCTGGTGTACACAAGCGCTTCGCTGAGTACGGCCGGCAGCGTGTTGGCCGCATCGGCGTTGTAGGTCTCCAGGTTCGGGTTGTGTGCTGTCATCAGCGACCGGAAGATCATGTTGTTGCCGATGATCTTCCGGAGGTTGCTGTAGACGCCGGCGCCGTCCTTGAGTCGAGCGGAGGCGAGGGCTCGATGCAGGCTGCCGTGCGCGGAGGTGTTCTCGTCACCGCGCAGCGCCAGGGCCCTGAGCGCGGCGGTGACCAGACCGGGCGCCTCCTCGGGGTTGATCTCGTGCAGGGGCCACGCGCCGTACAGGTGATGGACGTGCCGATGGTTGTAGCGGTCCGTGAGGCCCGGCCAGGACCATTCGGCGAGGGCGCCGCTGCCGTTGACCGTGTAGGGCGGAAGCTTCGCCAGCAGGGCCGTCCAGCGTGCGACGCCTTGGCCGGCGCCCTGTTCGACACCGAGCGCGTTGGCGGCCTCGACGGCCGCCCGCAGGGCATGTCTGCCGGCCTGGATGTCGCCGGTGGCATTGATCGCCAACAGGACGTTCGTGCTGGCCGGCGAGTTCTCCATCGAGAACGACGGCACGAACACCACACGGCCGGCCGAGTCGGTGCGGGTCAGGAAGTCCTCGTAGAACAGCGCCAGCTCCATCAGCGCCGGTCCCAGCTTCTCAGCCAGGAACGTCCGGTCCCCGGTGACCTGGTAATACTCCAGCAGCGGGTAGAGCAACCAGTCCGCGCCACCGGTCCAGCACTGGCCGGGGAAGCCGGGGTCGAAGTGCAGCATGTATCCGTACTCGCCGTCGGTACGTGATGGAGCCAGGAAGCCGCGGGCGCCGTACAGGTTGCGAGCGTTGGTGCGCCAGTGAGCGAGCTGGCCGAGGATCAGGTTGAAGTAGCCCTGCATGGCATCGGTGAGGTCGAGAATGTTGCCGCCGGCGACCTGCAGGTTGATGTTGGCATCGGTGGTGAAATCGTCGGCCCAGGCACCATTCCAGGTGCCGGCCCAGATTCCGGTCAACCGCGGCGGCAGGACGCCGCTGGAGCTGATGAACAGGTAACGGCCGCTGTCGTAGAGCCGCTCCAGCAGGGCCACATCGATGGTGTTGCGGTTGGCGTTCTGCCGGGCGATCAGCGCGGTGGTCGACAGTTGCCGGTCGGCGGCGGAGACGTTCAGGTCCAGGCGGGAGCGGTCGTACATCGCCGAATGCAGGGTGACGTGCCGGGTCCGCAGCTCGGCATAGTCGGCGCGCACCGCGGCCAGCGCCGCGTGCAACGGCCTGCTGTCCCAGGCCGTGGGGGACTCGTACCGATCGAGTTTGGTCAGCAGGACGAGCCTGGTTGCCGCGGTGACGACGATGCTCGACCCGTTCGCGGCTACCGTGCCACCGGTGGCGACGACCCGGGTGACGCCCTCGAAGCCGAACGCGCCCTGCCCGGACGGGTAGGTGCCGCGCAGGTTCAGGTAGCCCGAACCGTCGATGACGCTGGCCAGGGTGGTGAAACGGACCGAGCCCGGGACGCCGGCGAGGGACGTGTTGGCGCTCAGCGTCGCGTCGATCGATCGGCCGGATGCCGGGGTCAGTTCGTGTACGACGACGTTGTCGGCTCGGGAGGCGAAGGCGCGGCGTGTCCAGGTGCCGTTGCTGTCGGTCCAGGTGGAGGTGACCTCCCCGGTCCGGAAGTCGGTGCTGCGGGCGTACCCGTTGGCGGTGGTCATGCCGGGAGTGCTGATCTGCAACTCGAAGCCGGGGTGGTAGGTCTGGGTCCAGCGCAGGCTCCAGCCGGCCGCGAAGTCCGTGTTGGCTCCGGCGTAGTTCCCGGCCAGCGCCTTGTCACGTACGCCGGCCAGCCGCCCTGAGATCACTGGCGGGGTCACGCCCCGGCTGCCGTTGGGCATCACGAAGCGGTGGTGATTGAAGATCACCTTTTCGAGGGTCGGCGTTCCGTACAGGACGGCGCCGTACTCGCCGTTGCCGGTGAGGAACCCGTCCGTCCAGGTCGTCGCCGCCGACGCGTCGTAGATCCCGCGCTCGGGCAGCGTGGCCTGAGGCGCAGCGGCGGCGGCCCGTGCGGCGCCCACGGCCGGGACCAGGGCCGCCGACCCGGCGGTCAGCGCCGCGGTGGCGAGGAGGTGTCTACGGCTCACGGGCAGGTCCGTCATCAGGAGTTCCTCTCGACACCGAGGCTGAAGGTCGTCAAATTCGACAGGATTGGATGGTGGTCTGCTCGGGCGCGGGAACCCACGCCCGAGCAGACATCACAACGGTCGGTCAGTTGGTCGCCGGCGGTCGGCTTCGCGACCGGCGCGGCCAGGGCCGGCTCGGGGGTCGCCAGGGCCAGGCCGCCCAGCGTCAGGGGCAGGCTGAGCGCCACGATCGGGCCAGCCCGCTGGCCGACGCCGACAATCGGCCGCCCCAGCGGACGTTCGTACGGTGCACGGCTACTCCTGTGGCTCACCCGACAATCCTCATGACTTCGAGTCAATGTGCATGCACTGGCCGTAGGCGAATCGATTCGACGACCCGCCGACGTCGTCGACCACCCGGGCGGGTGAACACAGTCGACATGTAGATGTGATTAACCGGCAACACAGGCACTGAGTCAAGGATTTCAACTCATCTATCTTGTGCCGAAGCTTGAAATTCCACCAATACCGACAAAAGCCGCAGTAAAGGTAGGACGAAAGGCGCGTCGGCGCCACAGTCGACGCACATTCGGCGAAGCCGAAGATGTCAGCCGTTGCGCGGTGGCGATGCGCAACCTGGCGTTGTCTCGGGCACCAGCTCGGTCTTGCAATTAGACGTATACGTCTATAGGTTGCCTGGGTGCCCTTGGACGCGTCACGGAACAGCCTGGTGTTGCCGATCCTCGGACTCCTCGTCGAGCAGCCGGCACATGGCTACGACATCACGACACGACTACGCGAGCGATACGGACACCTCTCGGTCACCCGCAGCACGGTTACGTCCCTGCTGAAGGTGCTCGAGAAGGCCGGCTTGGTCTCCTCCGGGCCGCCCGAGCGAGTGGGGAATCGGCCACCACGTACGGCCTACGAGCTGACTGACGCAGGTCTCGCCGACTTCCGCAACAAGGTCGAGGCTGGGGTACGCGACGCCCCTGCCGCCTCCGTGGACTTCGTCATGGCGGTCGCCTACGTCGGAATTCTTCCGATCGACCAGGCGGCGTGCATCCTGGACGGTCGCGCCAACCGGCTCGACCAAGAACTGGCTGCCCTTTCGGTGCTGCCCGACGGTGACGTACTCGAAGTGCACATGCTCGAAGTCGCCTACTGGCGCACCATCGTCGCCACCGAAGCCACCTGGATCAGGACCCTGGTGCGGCGGATGTGCGCGCGCGAGATCGGCTGGCCAACCCAGCAAACCGAACAATAGGGAGTGCATGAGCATGAAGTTCGGCATCTATCCGGGCGGGCGGGCCGGCGCGGTCTGCTCCCGCCCACCTGATATCGCCGCGATCCGCCACCTCGTCGACGACCTCTCGAACGGTCGCCCCTTCGTCATCCGTGAGTACGTGCACTTCCTCGGCGACACGGCACCGACGGACGTCGTCACCTCGCTCGGCGCCGAACACGAACTCACGCACCTCACGATGCCCGACGAGTGGTACGTCGACGGAAACCGCGAGCTGGACCTCGTGGTCAGCTACATCCCCAGGGCCGCCGACCTCTCCGGATGGCTGGCCTTCCTCGACACCGTGATCGACCGCTACGGTCACCTGGCGCGGTACCTCCAGGTGACGCTCGAGCCGAACTTCCCCATCCCGCTCATCGACGGAAGCGCACCCGGCGTGCTCGAAGCCCTGACCCTCGGCATCCCGCACGCACGCGCCGCACTGGACCGGCAGGGTCTCCAGCACGTGCGAATCGGCTTCTCCGTGGCGGAACCACCGGAGTGGTTGGGCGGCGACGACCAGTTCTGGTCGCACCTCTCCTCGGTCCCGTATCAAGACTTCGCGGCTCTCGTCGACTACGTCGGCCTGGGCCTGTACCCCGACGCCTTCTCACCCGTCGCCCCGCGGGGGAACCCGGGAGACACAGCGTCCCTCACCAGACACGCCCTGCACCACCTACGGGGCGTGTCACTGCCCCGCGCGCACATCCCGTCCAACACCCCCATCCACATCGTGGAAAACGGCACTCCGAGCGGGCCGCCGCGCAGCGAGCAGGCACAGTGCGACTCGCTGTCGGACATGGTCGGCGTCATCCTCACCGAACAAGAGCCGCTGCACATCACCCACTACGAACTGTTCAGCCTCAGGGACGCCGACAGCAGCTCCACGGAACCCACCGGGACGCTGGGCATCGTCACCGACACCTACCGACCCAAGCCCGCCCTCGCCGTCTACCGCGACATCGTCCGCAGCCGGCCCGCTGGTCTTCCAGTCGTGGCTCCCGGAAGCTGAGATTCACGTCCCACCAGTATCCTCCGGGCCGGGGCTGCTTAATGCGAGACCTCTTCGGCGAATCCGAAGGTGTCAGCCAAGACGCTCCCGGTTGTCAGTCGGGCAGCATCCGCGCACACCGATGACCGGGCGTTGCGGCTTTGCGTAGGCCACCATGCTTGTCAGAACGCGGTACGGTCGCAGCGATCGGATTTCGGTGGAGCGCACCAGTCGCTCAGTCCAGGCAACGAAGGACGAGTCCATGTCCACTCTGTACGAGTTTGCCGGCGGTGACGAGGCGCTGCATCGTCTGGAGGAACTGTTCTATACCAAGGTGCTGGACGACCCCGTGCTGCGCAGCGTGTTCCCCGCTCGCCAGCCAGGCCATGTCGAACACCTCACCTGGTTCACCGCCGAGTCCTTCGGCGGCCCCGACAGGTTCACCACCGGACTGGGATTTCAGTACATCGTTGACGTCCACCGCCATCTGAAGATCACCGACGAGCAACGGGAGCGGTTCGTCGCCCTTTACCTCGAAGCGATCGATGAAGCCGGCCTACCGGACGATGACGCATTCCGGGCGGCGGTGCGCGAACACCTCGAGTTCGGCGCTCGCGTGGCCCAGCAGAACTCGCACGCCGAGAGCGATGACCAGCTGCATCCGATCCGTGAGGTTCCCGCTTGGACGTGGCCACGACAGTCTGAGAACTGACCGGCATCCGCGAACCCCGACGTCCTCGAGGCTCCCTCCGGCCAGCTGGCACGGACGTCCGCAGATGCCGTTGACAAGGCGCAGCGATCGTCTGCGTGCGCCCGATCGATGCCCCCACCCGCGGCTTCTCTTCAGCCTCTGGGGGCCGAGCGCCCCGCTCGCGACGCGGGACGAACGGCTGGCGCGGCTGTGGAAGGAGCCGGCCCGCTGCACGGCTTCGGTCGTGCACCTCCTGCCCCGTCCGCTGGACGAGGAATTCGAGTTCGGGCTCGATCTGATTCTCCAAGCCCTGAACAACGGACTCCCGGGTTCCGCACCTCCGGTGGGGCGCGGAACAGCTGTTTGAATCGGTCACTGCCCGGGTCGTGCTGCGAACGGCGGCGACGAGGGCCTCGTTGATCGGGGCGTCGTCGGCGGTCATCTCCAACGATCTGACGGCCGATGCGACTCCAGGCGAGCTCGCCCTACCTCGTCTTCTCGACACCCGACGTGTCGGCTCACCCAAGGTCAACATCCTCGGATGGAGCACTAGACTCGGGGGGTGTCCGAGCAACGCCGCCTTCCGTTGTGGGCGGGACGCACGGTCGCGCTGCTGGGCATCGTGCTCGTCGCCTTCACCCTGCGTCAGGCGGTGGCGACGATATCGCCGATCCTCGGCGACATCCGGGTGGACATCCCCATTTCGAACATCGGCGTCGGGCTGCTCGGCACGTTGCCACCGATCCTGTTGGCGGTATCGGGGTTCATCGCACCGCGCGTCGCCCGTGGCCTCGGCCCCGACGGCGGCATCGTACTCGCGCTGCTGCTCATGGCCCTCGGCCATCTCGTGCGCGCGTTCGCTCCGGGCTTCGCGGTGCTGCTCCTTGGCAGTGTTCTCGCGCTCGCCGGTACGGGCATCGGCAATGTGCTGTTGCCGCCGATCGTGCGCCGCTACTTCCCCGACCGGGTAGCGCTGCTGACCGCCGTCTACGTCTGCATCGTGGGCATGGGCACGGCCGTGCCCGCCGCGGTCGCCGCTCCGGTCGCCGCGCAGCTCGGCTGGCGGTTCGTGCTCGGGATCTGGTCGGTGACCTCGGTAGTCGCGCTCGTTCCGTGGCTCGTCGTCATCGCGCGCGAGCGCCGCCAGCGACTCTCGGATGCCGCCGCCGTTGAGTCCCCTCCTGCCGCTCTCGTCACGCGACTATGGCGGTCACGCGTGGCCCTGTCGATCACCGTCGTCTTCTCGACCAGCACGATCTGCACCTACGCGGCTTTCGCGTGGCTGCCCGAGATCCTCGGCGACATCGCCGGTTCGACGCCGACCGAGGCCGGTGTGCTGCTCGCCATCACCGGCCTCATCAGCGTGCCCGGCGCGTTCATCGCGCCCCTCCTCGTCGCGCGGCTGCGCAATGTCGGCTGGCTGATCGCCGCCGGTGTCGCGAGCTTCGTGTTCGGCTACCTCGGCCTGCTGCTCGCACCCGCGACACTCACACTGCTCTGGGTGCTGCTCATCGGCTCCGGGTCGATCCTGTTCCCGATCTGCCTCGTGCTCATCAACGTTCGGACCCGAACCCACGACGGCACCGTCGCGCTGAGTGGCTTCGCCCAGGGCGTCGCGTACGCGCTCGGCGCGCTCGGTCCGCTGCTCGTCGGGTTGCTGCACGACATGAGCGGCGGGTGGACCCTGCCGCTGCTGTTCCTGCTCGCCGTCGCCCTCGTGGCGACCATCCCGGCGATCACGCTGGCAAGACCCGCGTTCGTCGAAGACGAACTCGCCCGCTGACAAACCGCTGGACCAGCAAGGCCACCACCGAACGACTTGCCGCTGTGGACAACCCGTCTCTGCGCGTGTGGCATCTCGACGGTGCCAGCCACGCGATGACTTCCCCAGCCCGCACGGCTGAGAGCGACCCGCGGCAGCCCGCCTCCTGGCGAAGGTCGGCCTGCCTGCGGTCGAAAGGGCCATGGGAGAGACCGAGGTGCGGCGCACCATCGCGGCTGCGTGGTGTCGGAAATCAGCGCCGCCCAGCCGTAGGCAGCACTTCCGATGGTGACATCGACGTGCTTCGGTAAGCACACCACCACCGCACGTCACTGGGAGTAGAGATGACCCGGACTGTTCGGAACGGCTTCTTGATCAGTCTGACCGCTGGCGCCCTCACCGCAACGCTGGGCCTGCCCGGCGTTGCCATGGCCGAGCCGAAGCACCGGCCCGTCCCGGTCTGCGCGCTACTACCACTGCCCTTACCAGCGGACATGGATGGTCGAGCGCTGGCGGTCGACCCGACTGGTCGGTTCATCGCCGGTATCGGCTACCGAGTCGATGACCACGATTCGCAGCCGTTACTGCTGCTGTGGGCCGGAAAGCCGCGCCGACCCGGGCCTGGGGTGTGGGGCGTACCCCGCCTCACCGTCGTCACCATAGGAGCGCCGCAGCAAGTCGAGAACATCAATCGGTACGGCGTTGCCGTCGGCAATGCCGTCGTCGACAACGTCTACCGCCCCTGGCGTTACCGCGACGGGCGCCTGGAGTGGTTACCCGTCCTGCCGACGTTCTCCAACACCTTGGCGCTGGGGATCAACTCACGCGGCGACATCGTCGGCCAACTCGCCGTTGAGGAGACCGAGACGTCCCTGCCGCTGCTCTGGCCCGCCGACCGACCGGGCACCGTCGAGGTGATCGACGCCCCGCCCAACGCTAGCGCGAGGGAGATCCTCGACGACGGCACCATCATCGGCAGCGCCGGCAACTCCGGCTGGGTACGCCATCCCGACGCGAGGACCGACCGGCTCACCGCCCCCGGGGCCCGGTGGTCGGGGGTCTACGCGGCCCAGGGGACCTGGGCAGTTGGTCGCATCGGCACCGGCAGTGAGGACGAGGACAGCACCCTGGTGCGGTGGGACCTGCGCACTGGCGTGGCGTCCGCCGTGAACCCGGCGCTGGTATCAACGCAGGACGTCAACAGCCGGGGCACAGTGCTCGGCGACCGAGCCGTCGACCACGGCGACCGGCTCGTCGCCCTGGGCGGCGCCATCCCCGGTGTCCAAGACCCCTTCGGCTGGGGGATCGCCGATAACGGCCTCGTCGTAGGCTCCATCAACGGGCCCCGACTGCGCCCAGCGCGCTGGATCAACTGTTGAAAATAGTCGGCGCCACTGCGTGGGCCCCCAGTCAGTGAGTCTGGTCAGCCTCCGGCCAGGGGTCGGGGCACGTTCAGCGCGGCACCCGGTCGCGGGGTCACCAGTTGGGCGGCGACGCTCGCACAGACGCGTGCGCCGTAGTCGAGACCGCGCTGGTCCGGGTAGCGCACCTGCACCGCGAGTACCCAGTTGTTGGTGATGGCCAGACAGTTGACGTGCCAGTTGCCGTCATAGTCGAGCGAGGTCCAGCCGTTCTTGATGCTGACCGGGTCCCTCTCGAGCATTTCCATCGGTAAGCCCTCGATGATGCCCCACCGGCCGCCCTCTCTCGTCTCCTGCTGATCTTCCTTGGCGGTGGTTCCCCAGACGTTGCGCATCTCCTTGAGCAACCAGTCGGTCCACTCGGGGCCTGCGGCCTTGCCGCTCTTGACACACTCGCCCATCCGTACCGCGTCTCGGGCGGTCATCTCGGTGAAGCTCCACCAGCCCGCGTAGCCAGGTATGTTTCCCGGCCTCGTTCTGGTCAACCGGCACAGGCTGATCATCCGTCTGATCACCGCTGTGCGGCCGCCAGCGTTGTAGAGCGCTTCGGCCGAGTCGTTGGAGCTGTAGCGGATCGCTCGGCTGGCCTGTTCCAGGCGTTCGTCCGAGGGCGTTTTGCTCGCCTCCGCCGTTCGGCGCAGGAAGTCCGCGACGATCCAAACCTTGATCATCGATTCGGTGGAGTTGGTCGACGTGGCACTGTTGGCCGAGCCGGCGGTCTGCCCGCTCTCGCGGTCCAGCAGTGCCCACGCGACGAAGCCGTCCACCGGCACCGATACCGGTGCGGCGGCCAGGGTCGGCGGCGATGGCGGGGTGGTGGGAGTGGCGGATGCGGAGTCGGTCGGATCGGAGGTGGTGGCGAGTCTGGCGTACGCGGCAGGGACCAGCAGGACCCCGCCGACAACGATCGCCGCGACAGCGAACACCATAATCACGCGAGGGCGCATAGGAGGCGGCTCCAGGGGGATGGGCCAAGGGTGAACGTGTTGCAGATGGGCGGTACGGGGGCGGGCCGCGTCGCGGTGACCCGACCCGCCCCGTACCGGTGTCAGCTGGTCTGGCCGACCTCGTTGACGTTGGCGAGGTCCATCACGGCCTAGAAGGTGATCTTCGCGGCGCTGCTCGGCAGGCCGGCGGAGGAGCCGATGAAGAGATGGTCGGCGTACTCGGCCGGTAGGTGCATCGAGTGGGTCACCCGACCGGTCAGGTCGACCACGAGCAGGCGGTCGTACTCGTCATCACCTGGTCCGAGGACTGGGGCGGGCTGGTCCGATGCCGGTATCCCGCCCGCGTCGTGGAAGACGCGGATCAGCAGGTGCTGGTCGTCCGTCCAGCCGATCAGGCCGCCGGCAAGGGGCACCTTGAAGCTGTGCTGGAGCGCCCCGGTGACCGGATCGACCACCCTGACGGAGGTCTGCCGCACCCCATCGGAGTACGGCGCCAGCGCCAGTTGCCCGCCGTCCGGAAAGAAGCTGACGTCGTCCAGCGGGCCGCCGCCGGCCGGAACGGTACGCACCACTCTGCCTGCCAGGTCATAGATGCGGATCCCGGTCACCGTGGGCTCGTCGACAGACTTGGAGAGCGTCAGCGCGAGCCCGTTACTGTCTGGCGTCCAGGTCAGGCCGGTGGCCTGGTCGTTCTGCGCGGCCAGGTCGGGCAGTGGGACGAACGTTGTCGTGAGCGTCTCCGAATCCACAAGCACGAAGCCGGGCGTACCCGTGCGCGGCATGTGGGTGAACAGGATGCGCTGCCCGTCCGGCGACCAGCGCCCGTCGTTGGAATAGCCGGGGAAACGGGCGTCGCTGGTGCCGCCGGAGTCGGCGATCCAGCGCACGTTCCCGCTGGCCCGGTCCAGTACGCCCACCCGGGTTGGATAGCGTGAACTGTTGTCACCCGTCGCGACCAGCACCTGGCTGCCGTCCGGGGACGGCATGGCATACCGGTACGGCACCCGGTCGTACCGGCCGGTCTTCGCGTTCAGCAGGAGCGAATACTGAAAGTGCGGGCTCGGATCATCGATTTTCGGATCGCGGATGCCGCTGTACGCGGTCACCACGAGTGGCCGCAGCCCGTTATCGGCGAACTGGTCGCCGGTCGTACCGCTGATCGGGGCGAGGACGGCGACCACGCCGATCAGGGCGGCGCAGATCGCCGCGGCGAAGCCACCACCGACGGCCAGCCGGGTGACCCGTTGCCGGCGGGCGCTGACCAGTGCGGCCTGGGCCAGCCCGACCGGCGCGGGCGCGGTCTCGGCCAGTTCCTCGAAAGCGGTCCGGAGCGCGCTGGTGAGGTGCGGGTTCATCGGTCTGCCGCCTCCTTCGTGGCGAGGATGTCGAACCTGGGACAGAGTTCGCGCAGCCGGGCGAGAGCCCGTGCGGCCTGGCTGCGTACCGTGGATTGGGTGCAGCCCAGAATCTCGGCGATCTCGCTGTCCGGCCGGTCTTCGAAGTAGCGCAGCACAAGCACCGCCCGGTGTTTGGGCGCGAGCTGTGCCAACGCCTGTCTGAGCGCCAGGTTGAGGTCGACGGTGGCGGTGGCGTCGGCCGTCGTCGCGACCTCGGGCAATTGTTCAGAGCTCACCTCGCGCCCCCGCCGGAGGCTGCGCCACCAACTCGTCTGCTGGCGGTACAGCGCGGTGCGCAGGTACGCCTCGGGGTTTCCGGTGCGGATTCGCCACCAGTGTCGGGCGCCCTTGGTCAGTACCGTCTGGAGTAGATCCTCGGCTTGCTGACGGTGCCCAGTCAGGGCGAGCGCGGTCCGGAACAGTGCGTGTGAGCGGGCCGCGACGAAATCGCTGAACTCCCGGTCGAGGTCAGCGTCCATGGGTGTACCTATCCCTCATGCCGATAACAACGCCAGGCCCGCGGTGGTTGCTGCTCTGCCGGCAAAGACATCTGCCGCCTGACCCCGCCCGGCCTCTGACGAGCACGATCTCAGACCCGGATCCGCGGGTAGTTGACGCGACACGGCGGGGACAGACGAACGGATGCCTTGGCACCTGGATGATCTGAGTTGTGAGAAGCGGACGCCGCATGGTGTATCGGGCACCAGGTCGGCGTACCGGACGAGACGCTGACGGGTTGCGCTGGGGTCCTCGCTGTCACGGAGCCAAAGCCGGCCTCGTCGCGACGAGGCAGCCGGTCAGGCGCAGGCAGCGAACGAACCAGTGCCGCCAGTCGCCGAAGACGAGGGGACGGCCGCCCGGGTCGCGGGCTCGACGAGCGGCAGTTCGGAAGACGACGGATACTCGCCTGATGACTGGACCGGATCTCGACCCCGAACAGTATCCGCCCATCGACCCGCGTGAACCGGTGCCCGACGACGCGGGCGTCCTTCTGCCCGGCGCCCAGGACGAACTGCCCGAAGCCCCGGCCGAGCCGATGCCGGACGATGGTGGCAACGCCGGTGGCGTGCGCGAGCCGGCATAGATCAGTCCGCGAACGTTCGACTGGATGCGGGACAAGGCGGGCCCGCTCGCGCCCAGCGATCCGTTCAAGGACTGCGCCCGCGTCTTCCGGCAGGGGACCTCGGGTCCGACGCGGCCCTGTTGACCCCCGCCGAGCTGCCCGGCTACCGCGCGCGGGTCGCCGAGCTGGGCACAGCTGCTGACCAGGCACGAACCGGTGACCGACGTGCTGCAGGCGTACCGCCAGTTTCAGGACCGCGACCCGGGCTGGCTGAAGGTCGCCCTCGCGGTCTGAGCCACCGACCACCTCCGGGGCTGGCCCGGCCGGCGTCGGGACAGCGCCCGGGCGGTGGTGGCGCAGTTGTCGGCGCGGTTCGGGTTCGTCCAGACGCACGTGGTCGGTTCGGCGACCACGGCAGCAACCAACGCCGGAATGCACCCTTGGGCCCCTTGGATGCGCACTCCCTCGAACGAGGCGGGCGTCAGGTGCGCAGGGTGTGGCTGGGGCTGCATCCGTAGGTGGCGCGGTAGTCCGTACTGAAGCGTCCGGGGTGGGTGAAGCCCCAGCGTCCGGCGATCGTGGTGACGGTGGTCCCGGCGGTCGGGTCGGCGGCCTGCAGGTCGCGGTGCGCGCGTTGGAGGCGGACCTGGCGGAGGTACCGCATCGGCGTCGTGTCGTGGTGGCGGCGGAACGCCAGTTGCAGAGCCCGAGCACCCACACCGGCGGCGGCGATCTGGTCGACCGTGATCGGCTGGTCCACGTGGTCGTCGATATAGCTCACGGCTCGGCGTAACGCCTGCGGAGTGACCCCGCCGGCGGGGCGCAGGGTCATGTTGTGCGCGGTGTTGGGGAACACGGCGAGGGCCGTCGCCGCGAGCAGGTGGCGGGTGGGCCCGGCGACCAGCGGGTTGGCCATCAGGGCAGGGTCAGGTAGCACGCTGCGGGCCAGGTGGGAGATAGTGTTGGTCCAGTGCCGACCGAGCGCAGTCGAGATCGGTCGAGAGCTGTCGAAGCGCAGGTCGGCGCCGCTGATGCCGGTCTGCGCGTGGGCGACTTCCTCGAGCAGGGCGCGGGGGAGGCGGGCGACGAACGTGTCGACGTTGTCGTAGGCGAGGTCCTCGGACTCGTCCGGCAGGATCAGCATCACGTCCCCGGGCTGTAACCGGTATTCGTTCTTCTCCTTGGAGATGGTGAAGCGGCCGCCCATCAGGTGGGTGACGTTCAGGTCGCCGTCCGGAGCCGTCTGGGCCTGGGTGCGCGCGGAGTAGTGCAGCCGGGTCACGCCGACGTCGGCGAGCGCGGTGGTGACGGTGCGCAGGCCGGCCCCGTCGCGGCCCTCACCGGAGGACTGCACCTTGATGTCGAGGAATGCCCGCCGGATGTAGGCGTGCGCTTCATCGATGTCATTGGTGGCGTAGCGCTGCCAGTGTGAGCCGGAGTAGACCGTGCCATCTGTCATGTCCACGCCCCTCCCGCCCATTCTCTCGGCGATGGTTTCTAGCCACGATACGCGTCACCTTCGCGGCGGGCGTAGCTCGCCACTCGCTGTCTGGCGGTACCACCCTCGCTGCGGATATGCAGCAGGTGGATCGCCTCATCCGGCTGTTGCCAAGGCGATTCGGCGGGTGCCCTTGGTCAAGCAGTCGGGCAAGGGCACCCGCGCGCGGCGACCCCTGCTGCCCGCGTCGCCGCGATGACCGTGCCAGTGCTCCTCGGCCCATCCTCAGGCGGGTCAGGGTATTGTTTACCGGTCAGGTCGAGAGGCGCTGCGACGGGCGATGCCCGCCACGCTCGGCCTTGATGTCATCGACAAGGGCGCCTCCGGACATCGGAGGCGGCTGCGTGAGCGCGTTACTCAACCAGGGAAGCGCCGCATCGTCGCTGCGGCAGTTGATGTCGCAGCGTGTTCTGGTGTTGGACGGCGCCTGGGGAACGATGTTGCAGGGCGCGAAGCTCACCGCCGCGGACTATCGAGGCGACCTGATTGTCGACCATCCGCAGGACGTCAGCGGAGATCCCGACCTGCTCAACCTCACCCGGCCGGACCTCATTCTGGACGTACACCGGCGGTATCTGGCCGCCGGCGCCGACATCACCACCACCAATACTTTCACGGCGACGAGCATCGGCCAGGCCGACTACGGACTCCAGTCACTGGTTCGTGAGATGAACGTTCAGGGTGCGCGGCTGGCCCGGCAGGCGGCGGACGAGTTCGGTGGCCGGTTCGTGGCCGGCTCGGTCGGGCCGCTGAACGTGACGCTGTCGCTGTCGCCGCGGGTCGAGGACCCGGCGTATCGCGCCGTCGACTTCGACGAGGTGCGCGCGGCGTACGCGGAGCAGATCTCGGCCCTGGCCGAGGGTGGTGTCGACCTGCTTCTGATCGAGACGATCTTCGACACGTTGAATGCGAAAGCCGCAATAGCCGCAGCCCGTGAGGTCGCGCCGCAGCTGCCGCTGTGGATCTCCGTGACCATCGTCGACCTCAGCGGCCGTACCCTGTCGGGGCAGACCGTGGAAGCTTTCTGGCGCTCGATAGAGCGGGCTGATCCGCTGGTCGTCGGCGTGAACTGCTCGCTGGGCGCGGCCGAGATGCGCCCGCACGTCGAGGAGCTTTCCAAGATCGCCGGAACGTACGTGGCGTGTCACCCCAACGCCGGTCTGCCGAACGCTTTCGGCGGCTACGACCAGACGCCGGAGGAGACCGCCGGCCTGCTCGGCGAGTTTGCCGCGTCCGGCTTGCTCAACATCGCCGGTGGCTGCTGCGGCACCTCACCGGATCACATTGCCCGGATCGTCGCCGCGGTGGCCGGCACACCGCCACGAACGGTTGCCGCCCTGCCGGAAACCACCCGGTTCAGTGGGTTGGAGCCCTTCGCGATCGGACCGGACACCGGGTTCGTGATGATCGGTGAGCGCACCAACGTCACCGGCTCGGCCAAGTTCCGCCGGCTCATCGAGTCGGACAACTATCAGGGCGCGGTCGACGTGGCCCTGGAGCAGGTTCGCGGCGGCGCCAACCTGCTCGACGTCAACATGGACGCGGACCTGCTCGACAGCGAGCGCGCCATGACGACCTTCCTCAATCTCATCGCCACTGAGCCGGAGGTCGCCCGGATCCCAGTGATGATCGACAGCTCGAAGTGGACAGTCCTCGAAGCCGGCCTCAAGTGCGTGCAGGGCAAGGGCGTGGTCAACTCGATCAGCCTCAAGGAGGGCGCGGAGTCGTTCCTGGCTCAGGCCCGCCGGATCCGCGACTACGGCGCCGGCGTGGTGGTGATGGCCTTCGACGAACAGGGTCAGGCCGACACCACCGAACGCAAGGTGTCCATCTGCGGCCGGGCCTACGATCTGCTCGTCGAGCAGGTCGGGTTCGCGTCGGAGGACATCATCTTCGACCCGAACGTCCTCGCGGTCGCCACCGGCATCGCCGAACACAACGGGTACGCGAAGGCGTTCATCGACGCCCTCCCGCTGATCAAGGCGCGCTGCCCGGGTGCCCGCACCAGCGGCGGCATCTCCAACCTGTCGTTCTCCTTCCGAGGCAACGACGTCGTTCGCGAGGCCATGCATTCCGCGTTCCTGTTGCACGCTGTCCGTGCCGGGCTGGACATGGGCATCGTCAACGCCGGCCAGCTCGCGGTGTACGCCGACATCCCCACCGACCTCCTCGAACTCGTCGAGGACGTGATCTTCGACCGGCGCCCGGACGCCACCGACCGTCTGGTCACCTTCGCGTCGACAGTTACCGGTTCCGGCACGAAGCGTGCGGTCGACCTGTCCTGGCGCGAGGCGCCGGTGCACGAGCGGCTGTCGTACGCGCTGGTCCACGGCATCGTCGACTTCATCGAACAGGACACGGAGGAGGCCCGGCAGGGCCTCGCCCGACCCCTCGATGTCATCGAGGGTCCGCTGATGGACGGAATGAAGATCGTCGGCGACCTGTTCGGCGCCGGCAAGATGTTCCTGCCGCAGGTGGTCAAGAGCGCCCGGGTGATGAAGCGCTCGGTCGCCTACCTCGAACCGTTCATGGAGGCCGAGAAGGAGCAGGCCCGCCTGGAGGGCCGGATCGACCCGGGCCGGGGGCAGGGCAAGGTCGTGCTGGCGACCGTGAAGGGCGACGTGCACGACATCGGCAAGAACATCGTCGGCGTGGTCCTGGGCTGCAACAGCTACGAGGTCATCGACCTGGGCGTGATGGTTCCGGCCGGCCGGATTCTGGACGTGGCCGTCGCCGAGGGCGCTGACGCCATCGGTCTGTCCGGCCTGATCACGCCGTCGCTGGACGAGATGGTCACAGTCGGCGCCGAGATGCAGCGCCGCGGCCTCAAGGTGCCCCTGCTGATCGGCGGGGCCACGACATCGCGTCAACACACCGCCGTCCGCATCGCCCCCGCGTACGACGGCACCACCGTGCACGTGCTCGACGCGTCCCGGGTCGTCGGCGTGGTGTCCGACCTGCTCGACGATGGCCGGGCCCGCGAGCTGGACCGCGCCAACCGCGTCGAGCAGGAACAGCTGCGCGAGGCGCACGCCAACCGGCGTTCCCAGCCGATGCTCGGCTTGGCTGAGGCTCGCGCGAACCGCGAGACGGTCGATTTCAGCGACCTGCCGACCCCGGCCTTCACCGGTCGGCGGACGGTTCAGCCCACCCTGCCCGAGCTGCGCGAGATGATCGACTGGCAGTTCCTGTTTCTGGCCTGGGAACTGAAGGGCAAGTTTCCGGCGATCCTGGATCAACCGGTCGCCCGGGAGCTCTACGACGACGCCAACACCCTGTTGGACAAGATCACGAAGGATGACGCCTTCCAGGCCCGGGGCGTCTACGGCTTCTGGCCCGCGCACGCCGAGGGCGACGACATCGTCCTCGGCGACGGGGTGCGCCTGCCGATGCTGCGCCAGCAGACGGTCAAACCGGCCGGCCGCGACAACCGCTGCCTGGCCGACTACGTGGCCCCCGACGGTGACCACCTGGGTGGCTTCGCCGTGACCATCCACGGTGCCGATTCCCTGGCCGCGCACTACGAGGCCCAGCACGACGACTACCGCGCGATCATGGTCAAGGCGCTGGCCGACAGGCTTGCCGAGGCCTTCGCCGAGTACATCCACCTGAAGGCCCGCCGCGACTGGTTCGAGCCACACTCCACGCCGGACCTCGCCGACCTGCACGCCGAACGCTTCCGAGGCATCCGACCGGCGCTCGGCTACCCCGCCAGCCCGGACCACAGCGAGAAGCGGGAACTGTTCGACCTGCTGAAGGCCGCCGAGCTCGGCATCGGCCTGACGGAGTCCTTCGCGATGACGCCGGCAGCCAGCGTCAGTGGGCTGATCTTCGCCCACCCGGCGGCCAAATACTTCACGGTGGGCCGTATCGGCAAGGACCAGATCGAAGACTACGCCGCCCGCCGCGCCATGAGCGTCGCCGACGTCGAGCGGTGGCTGCGGCCCAATCTGGCCTATGAACCGTCCTGACGGGCGCACCGGCTAGGACGGAGCGCCACGCCGGTGGTCTGCGCGGCTACACGGGGTGCTCCGGGGCCCGTCAGAGAACGCGCCGCATCCAGCCGAACGGGTCCTGCGCACGGCCGTGTTGAATGTCGAGCAGGTGCTCGCGGAGGGCCATGGTGGTCTTGCCCGGCTCGCCGTCGGCCACCTTGACCTCGAAGCCGTCACCGTTGAAGCCGATGATCGGCGTGATGACGGCGGCCGTGCCGGCTGCGAAGACCTCGGTGACGGTGCCGTCGGCGCAGCGTTGACGCAGCTCGGTGAGGCTCACCCGGCGCTCGACCGGGGTCAGTCCGTGGCGGTCGGCAAGCCGCAGGATGCTGTCGCGCGTGATGCCCTCGAGGATGGTGCCCAGGCCAGGCGTGACCAGCTCGTGGTCTGCCGTGACCATGAACATGTTCATGGTGCCGGACTCCTCGAGCCACTCGTGCTCGACGCCGTCGACGTACATCACCTGGTCGCAGCCGTGGTCACGCGCCTCCAGCTGCGCTGCCAGGCTGCTGGCGTAGTTGCCGCCGCACTTGGCCGCACCGGTGCCGCCCGGCGCCGCGCGGGTGTAGTTGGTGCTCACCCACAGCCGAACCCCGGAGACGCCCCCCTGGAACAGTCCGGCGACCGGACACGCGATCACGCAGTACGTGATCTCCGCGGCCGGGCGCACGCCGAGGAAGCCCTCGGAGGCGAACATGAACGGGCGCAGGTAGAGGCTCTCCTCACCGCCGTACGCCGGGACCCAGGGCTCATCCTGGCGGACCAGCTCGGTGACGCTGGTCAGGAAGGTCTCCTCGTCGAGCAGGGGCAACGCCAGCCGCTCGGCCGACCGGGCGAAGCGCGCCGCGTTGGCCTCCGGACGAAACAGCCACAGGCTGCCGTCGGCGTGCCGGTACACCTTCAGACCCTCGAAGATCTCCTGGGCGTAGTGCAGCACCGCCGCGCTCGGGTGCAGCGAGAAGTTCTGCAGCTTGCCGATCCGGTGGTCGGACCAGCCTGCCTCTGGCGTCCATACCGCCGTCGCCATGTGGTCGGTGAAGACCCGGCCGAAACCCGGCTCGGCCATCAGGGCCTTGCGCTCGGCCTCAGGAAGCGGACTGTCGGATGGAACAACGGTGAAGGTCGCCATGAACGAGAGTTTAGTAGCGAGCGATCGGCAAGTCACGACGCTGTGCGACGCTCGCGAGTACCGAAGGTGGCGGACGCCCGGAGCGCGGTGTCGGCGGTTATTGCCGGGATGGTTTCCCGATGCCGCCGGCAACGGCGTGGGTGCCGCCGTCGGCGTGCACGATCTGGCCCGACGTGCTGCGCGACCAGTCCGACAGCAGGAAGAGTACGGCACCCACCACCTGCTCCGGGTCGGCGCGGTCCCAGCCCAGCGGAGCCCAGTCCTCGTAGTAGCGAGCCAGGTCGTCGAAGCTCGGCACCGCCTGTGCGGACACGGTGAGCAGGGGACCGGAGGCGACCAGGTTGGCGCGTACGCCGTGGCGTCCGGCGTACAGGGCGGTGTAGCGGGTCGCCGCGTCCAGCGCCGCCTTGTAGACGCCCATCCAGTCGTATCCCGGTAACGCGCGGGCGCTGTCGACCGTTAGGCCCACCACGCTGCCCCCGCCCGGTGCCGCCGACAGCAGCGGCAGCAACGCGGCCGTGAGCTGCTGGAAGGAAGCGACCGAGACCCGGAACCCGGCCTCGAGCGCGGCGACGCCGGTGTCGAGGAACTGGCCGCCGAGCGCCGTAGGCTCAGCCGCGGCAATGCAGTGCACCGCCCCGTCGAGGCGGCCGCCATCGGCGGCCAGAGCCTGGGCGAGCTGATCGAACATCTCGGGCCGGGTGACGTCGAGCTCGTGCAGCTCGGCGGGCTCGGGCAGCAGCGCGGCGGCCTTGCGGGCCAGGCGCGCCGCCCTGCCGAACGAGGTGAGCACCACCTGCGCGCCGTGCCGCTGCAACGCGGCTGCGGCGTGCCAGGCGATCGACTCCTCGTTGAGGACCCCGGTCACCAGGTAACGGCGGCCGGTGAACGACGGTCCGGTCATTGCTGCATTTCCCCGTTCGGTGTGGCGGCCAGCGCGAGCACCGAGTTGTGCCCGCCGAAGCCGAAGGAGTTCGACAGCGCGATGCGTCCACGAGGCCCGGCGGGGACGGCGACGGCGTGCCGCGGCAGGTGCAGCGGGCCCAGCTCGGGGTCGGGGCGGGTCAGGCCACAGGTCGGCAGGGCCAGGCCCTGGTTGAGAGCCAGCACGGTGAGGATCGCCTCGACCGCGCCGCCCGCGCCGAACAGGTGACCGGTGGCGGCCTTGGTCGACGAGACCGGGACCTCGGCGAGCCGCTCGCCGAACTCGCGGCGCAGCGCATGGATTTCGTTCTCGTCGTTGAGCTTGGTGCCCGTGCCGTGCGCGTTGACGTAGCAGACGTCGTCGGCGCGCAGACCCGCGTCGGCGAGGGCGCGGTGAATCGCGATCGAGGCGGGCTCGGCACCGGGCGGCGAGGCAGTGAGATGGTACGCGTCGGAGCTGGCCCCGTAGCCGAGGATGAGGCCGAGCACGGGCGCCCCGCGACTGACGGCGTTGGAAAGGCGCTCCAACACCAGCACGCCAGCGCCCTCGCCCATGACGAAGCCGTCGCGGTCGGCGCCGAAGGGTAGGCACCGCCCGGTCTCCGAGAGCGCTCCCGCGGCTCGGAACGACTCGCGTACCCGGGGCACCAGGGCTGCCTCCGCCCCGCCGACCACGGCCGCCCGCGCCTGACCGCTGCGCAGTGCGCGCAGTCCGGCGCCAACGGCCTGTGCGCCGGCGGCGCAGGCGCCGCCCACCGCGTACGACTCGCCGCGCAGACCGAGCCGCATGCACAGGGCCGCGGCGGCGCCGTTGGCCATCATGAGCGGCACCGTCAGCGCGGACGGCTCATCGGCGGGGCCGCCCTGCGCGGTGCCGAACCACTCGACCCCGCCCAGGCCTGTGCCGACAGCGCAGAAGATCTCGTCCGCGTCGTACGGCAGCTCGGCCCAGCCGGCCTGGGTGGTGGCCTCGACAGCGGCGGTGACCGCGAACTGGGTGAACCGTGCGTACCGGCGGTATTCGCGGCGGGACATCAGGTCGTCGGCGCGGAAGTCCACGCAGGGCCCTTCGCCGCTGACGATCCCGCTCGCCCCGGCCAGCACGCCGTCGACCAGCACACGGGCGCCGACGCCGAAGGGACTGACGGCGCCGACGCCCGTGATCGCTACCGGGTCGATCAAGAGGCGGTGCTGGGCTCGGCGGCGCCGGCGACGACCAGGTCCACGAGCTGGCCGAGGGTCGAGTCGGTGAGGCTGCTGCGCGAGAGGGTCACTCCGAACTCGCGCTTGATGGCTGTCATCATCTCGGCCGCGTCGAGGGAGTCGATCTCCAGCTCGTCGAACCTGGTGTCAACGGTGACCGGTTCCTCCACCGCGCACTCGATCAGCTCCCGGCGGATCAGGTCCATGACGGCATCAGGGGTGGGCATGGCTGCCATTTAGCTCTTCTCCTTGTAACGGACGTACTGCTGGGCTGGCGTAACGGTCAAGCGACCGGGGTGGGGTCACGGCGCGCGAAGCTCGGCGACTGGCGCTGCGACCAGTACCACTGGCGCCAGTAGCTCTCGGCCAGGTCGAGCCACATTTCGAACCGCTCGACCGAGTCGAGGAACCGGTTGGAGCTGACCATCAGCCAGCTGTAGACGGCCTGGCTGTCCCGGCAGCCGTCGCAGTCGCCGGAGGTGCAGCAGAACTGCAGAGTCTCGTAGTCGGCGCCGAACACGGCGAAGCCGTCCAGAGTGGGGTTGCCGTTGGTGACGCGCTGGGCGTGCTCCGGCAGGTCGACGCTGATGCTCGGGCAGACGTCGTAGCCGAACCGGCCGCCCCAGTGGCCGCGGCCGGTGATGAGCGCCTCGATGAAGTACGGGTGGGACACGACCGTCTCGGGGAACTTCGCCTTCGCTTCGAGCGCCTTGGCCAGCGTGCGCTGCTCGTTGTCGATGCGCAGCGGGTGGTCCGAGCCGTGGGCGCTGTAGAAGTTGAACGTCACCTGGTTGCCGTTGTCCTCGATGGCCCGGACGGTCGGCTCGATGAACTCCAGGCCGTCCTCGGAGAGCGCGAACACGAACGTCACCCGGGGGTCGTTGCGGTAGTGCCGCAGCGCCGTGCCGAACAGGCCGGTGAAAGACGAACCGTTGGGGCGCCAGGACCGCAGGTCGTCGTCGAGCGGCCCGCCGCCGAACAGGCTGACGCCGATGGCGACGTTCTCGAATCCGGCCATCGGCAACGGGCGCAGGCCGTTTGTGGAGATGGTCAGGTACGGCAGCCGCTCAGCGAACGGAACGACCCGGTTGAGCACGATTGTGGGCTCGCCGCCGATGAGCGTGGCCTGGGTGTAGCCGTCCGCCACGAGCTTGTCGGCGAAGGCGGTTATCTCCTCGATGCTCGATGTCTCGCGGACGGCCGAGTCGAAGCCGCCCTCGAAGTACCAACAGCCCTTGCAGCGGATGTTGCAGGTGTTCGTCAGGTGGATCTCGCAGGCGCGCACCCGCCGGCCCATGTCACGGACGACGGCGAGGCGCTCCTCCAGGTCGGGGCGGTCGGCGAGCAGCTCACGCAGGCGCAACTTGGCGTCGCGACGCGACGGCGCGGGTGGGTTGATGAAAACCGGAGTGGGCATGGTGGCATCCAATGTCAGCAGTTCGGCACGGTCAGGCCGAGGTTGAGAACCCGGGGGCCGACCCGCTCACGCCATTGATCGAGGGCCTCCCCGTTCGTGGTCTGGCGCAGGCCGTAGCGCACCGCCTGCTTGGATCGCTCCGAGTGCGGGCTGCCGAACAGGCCGACGAACATGGGCCACAGCCGGTCGAGCGCGTACTGCAGCTCCGCGCGGCCCTCGGCCGTCTGGGACAGATTGCGGCAAACGCGGGCGCCGTGCGCGATATGGATCTTCTCGTCCTGGATGATTGTGCGGACGGCCTCGGCCCACGGCTTGTAACTGCTGTGGGCGAACTCCTTGATCATGATCAGGGCCGTCTCCTCGCCGATGTAGGAGTAGATGCCGCGCTCGGCCCACGTGGTGCACGTGTGCATGCGCTGGTCGGCGAAAAGGGTGCGTTCCTCGAACTTCTGCGTCTCCATGTGCGTGGTGTCGACGCCAATGTCGGCCAGGATCCGCTTGCCGATCTTGTAGTGGTCGTACTCCTCCGTGGCGCGCTCGACACACACCTGACGCTCCTCGGCCGACGGCGCCAACGGGAGGAACACCAGGGCGTAGTCATCCGCGCCGGACAGCTCGCCCTCGGTATTGATCATTATCTGGCTGATGAGCATTTTCTTGTAGTCCCGAGGCATTCGGGAGAACTCATCCGGGGTTCGTACGACGACTTCTTCGTCGTCGAGAATCGCCTGTTTCATGCGTGTGCCTCTCACTCAGAGACCACCCTGAAGTGGCGCACCAATGCGCTGTGGTGGCCTGATCCCCCAGTCACGCGCGCCTATGCCCGGGCAGGCCGGCGTGCTCGAAGCCATCGACGTATTAGTCTACATGCGAACCGTAATCGCGCAGTCCCTCTCTGTCAGTCCTGAAAGGACATCCATGCCAGATACTGATGCGGAGCCGAACGGACCGCTGCGCCGCGCCATGACCACCATCGCCGCACTGCGCCGACAGCTCGCGGCGGCCACGCCCGACCGGCGCATCGCGATCGTGGGTCAGGCGGTGCGCGCGCCCGGCGGCATCACCGACGTCGAGGCGTACTGGCAGGCGCTGCTGGACCGGCGGGACCTCACCGGGGAGCCGCCGTCCGACCGGCGCCCGCCCGGCCCGTCTGAAGTCGGGCCTCAGCTGCCCGAACAGGGCGGCTGGCTGCACGGCGCACTCGATTTCGACGCGCCGTTCTTCGACATGTCTCCGCGCGAGGCGCGATCCACCGACCCGCAGCATCGCCTGCTGCTGGAAGTCACCTGGGAGGCGTTCGAGAACGCCGGAATCCGGCCCGCGGACCGAGGTGCCAGCACTGGCGTGTTCGTGGGTATCACCGGCCAGGACTACCGCAGCTGGGCGGACGGGGAGCCGACCGCGCACTGGACCGTCGGCAACGGGCACAGCTTCGCGGCGGGCCGCCTGGCGTACACCCTCGATTTCAGGGGGCCGGCGGTGGCGCTGGACACCGCGTGTTCTTCGTCACTGTCGGCTTTGCACACCGCGTGTTCATCGCTGCTGACCGGCGACTGTGAGGTGGCGGTGGCGGCGGCGGTGAACCTGGTGCTGTCGCCGCGGTCGACGCTGGAGATCAGTAAGACCGGTGCGCTCTCGCCGAACGCGCGCTGCCGGCCGTTCGACGCCCTGGCCAACGGGTTCGTCCGTGGCGAGGGCTGCGGCGCGCTGGTGCTCAAGCGGCTGGCCGACGCGGAGGCGGACGGCGATCGGATCCTGGCGGTCGTCGAGGCCACCGCGCTCAACCAGGACGGCCGCTCCTCCGGCTTCACCGCGCCCAACGTCGCGGCGCAGGCCCGCCTGATCGAGCAGGTTCTGGCGCGGGCAGGGCGCGCGCCGGCCGACATCGGCTACCTGGAGACCCACGGCACGGGCACGTCGCTGGGTGACCCGATAGAGCTGGAGGCGGTCGCCGAGGCGCTCGGGCGCCGCTCGGGCGGACGCCGGCTGCACCTCGGCTCGGTCAAGGCCAACGTGGGCCACGCCGAGGCCGCGGCCGGTCTCCTCGGGCTGATCAAGGCGGTGGAGGCGTTGCGGCGGCGCCAGATCCCGCCGCAGGCGCAGTTCAGCACGCTGAACCCGCGCATCGACCTCGCCGGCACCGCCATGACGATCCCGACCGAGCCGGTCGACTGGGACGGTGAGCTGGGCCCCTGCGCCATGGTGAGCTCGTTCGGCATGAGCGGCACCAACGCCTCGGTCATTCTGAGCCTCCGGGCCGGCGCCGACGAGGCTGGCCCCGTCGCGGAGCCGGCGCCGGGACTGCTCGTGTCGGCGCGCACCGAGGCGGCCCTGGCCGAGCTTGCCGGCGCCTACGCTGAGGCGCTGGCCTCGGTCGACGTCGCGCAGTACGCGGCGTTCGCGCAGACCGCGACCTTCGGCCGCGCCCGGCATGCCGCGGCCGCCTGGGTCGACGCCGCCGACCCGGCGACGGCCATCGCCGGGCTGACGGCGCTGGCAGCCGGCCGGGACGATCCCCGCGTCCAACCGCTCAAGCCGGATGAGCCCGTCCCGTGGACCGCGCCGGCGCGCCACGTCGCCACCGTGCCCACCTACCCCTGGCAGCGCACGACGTACTCCGTCGCGGCCGCACGCGCGTGAGCCGTCAACGGCGCGGCGGTCCGGTCAATCCACGGCCGCCAGGGCGGTCCGGGCCGCACGCGCCGGGACGGCGAACTGCAGGGTCGCCACCGCGACGAGCACGCCGTCGCCGGTCACCTCCGCGCACATCACCGCCTTGCGCATGCCCAGGCGCAGGAGCCGCACCTGAACCGTCAGCGGCGCCGGCCGCACCGCCTCCAGAAACTCGACGCTGCACGACGACAGGGTCGCCGTGGGGACATGTCCGACGTAGCCGTTGACGGTCGCGTACGCGGCCACGTCCATCGCCGCGAAGAGCGCAGGGCCTGAGACGGTCCCGCCCTGACGCTGGCTCAGCGCGTGCGCCGCCACCGCGAAGATCAAGGCGTCGGCCTCGACTGACACCAGCCGGATGCCATCCACCACCGAGATCGAATTCTCCAGGAGCTGCTGGATCTCGACCGGGGTCAGCCGCAGTGCGGGTGCGGTGCCCGTCCCTTCAGCCACGGTCACTCCTCTCGCCGGTACGCGCGTCGCCCAGCATGCCGGTCAGCGCCGTGCCGAGCTCGCCGACGGTGGTGAACTTCCACAGCAGGGTGGGGCTCAACCGCAACCCGACCCGTGATTCGAGCAGATTGCGCAGCTCCAGGGACATCAGCGAATCCAATCCGAGCGATTTCAACGGTATGTCGCTCTCCAGGTGCGTGGACTGGATGCGCAGCACCGAAGCCGCCGCGGTGCGCACGATGCCCTCCACCTCATGGCGCAGCGCCGCGTCGTCCAGCCCGCGCAGCGCCCCAACGGCCATGTGCCCGGCGGCAGCGGCGTCCTGCCGCTGCTCCAGCAGCGGCCGCCAGCTCGCCAGCGATGCCGTGGCCGGATAGCTGTCCACCCACCGGCGTACGTCAAGCGTCGCCCGGGCCACCACCGCCTCGCCGTTCTGCAGGAACCTTGTCAGCGCCGGCCAGCACTCGGCCACCGAGATGCCGTCCAGGCCCCGGTCACCGAGGCGATCACCGCGTACGCTCGCCGCAGCCGCCAGGCCGACATCGCGCACCGGTCCCCACTGAACGCTCAAGGCGGCCAGCCCTTCGTGGCGACGCGCGTACGCCAGCCCGTCCAGGTACGCGTTGGCCGCGGCGTACGCGGCCTGCCCCGGCGAGCCGACGTACGCGGCGACGGACGAGAAGAGTACGAACAACTCGATCGCGTCGTCGCGGGTCAGCCTGTCCAGGTGCGCCGCGCCGTCGGCCTTGCCGGCGAACACCGCCCGCAGCTCGTCCCCGTTCAGTGACGCGATGGTGGCGTCGCGCAGCACACCGGCCGCGTGCAGTACGCCACACAACGGCGGCATCGAGGCGCGCACCCGTGCCAGGACCGCGGCCAGCTCCTGCTCGTCGCCGACGTCGGCGCCGAACACCTCGACGTGGCAACCCTGCTCGCGTAGCCCGTCCAGTCGCGCCGCGGCCTGCGTCGACGGCGCCGAGCGGCCCACCAGGGCCAGGTGTCGCGCACCGCGCTCGGCGAGAAACTCCGCGGCAGACAGGCCCAGCGCACCCAGGCCGCCCGTGATCAGATAGGTCCGGTCCGCGTCGAAGCGCCCATCGGCCGACGGTCGGGGTGCCACGGTGCCCGCCCCGAGGGCCGGGTCGACCACCACGAGCTTGCCGGTGTGTCGGCCGGTGGACATCGCGCGAAACGCGAGGTCGACCTCGTCGAAGCCGTACTCCGTCACCGGCAGTGTCGGCAGACGGCCCGCAGTGATCTCGGCCCACACCTCGGCCAGGACGGCGGCGATCCGGTCCGGTCGCCGCCGCAGCAGACCCGCGACGTCCACCGCGGACAGCGTGACCGCCTTGGCGAACGGCGCCAGCTCCAGCGCGGCGCCACCGTGGATGTCGCGCTTGCCGAGCTCGACGAACCGGCCGTCGTCGGCGAGCACCTCCAGGCCGAGGCCGATCCCGCGCCCGGCCAGCGAGTTGAGCACCACGTCGACGCCCTGCGGCGCGACCCGGCGCACCTCGTCAGCCCAGTCGGTGCCGCGCGAGTCGAAGACGTGCGTCACCCCCAGCCCGCGCAGCAGCTCGCGCTTGTCCTCGTTGCCCGCGGTGGCCAGCACGACCCCACCCCGAAGGCGCGCCACGTGCAGGGCGGCCAGGCCGAAGCCGCCGGCCGCGGAGTGAATCAGCACGGTCTCGCCGGGGCGTATCCGGGCCACGTCGATCAGGGCGTGCCAGGCGGTGACATACACCATCGGCAGCGCGGCCGCGTCGGCCTCGGACATGCCCGCCGGTACCGGCCGGGCAAGGCGCGCGTCGATCTCGACGTGGGAGGCCAGCGCGGCGGGGCCGCACCCGATCACCCGGTCACCGACGGCCACGTCCGTGACGCCTGCCCCGACGGCCGTCACGGTGCCCGCGCAATCCAGCCCGAGCAGCGCGGCGTCGTCCGCGGAGTCCGGGTAGGCCCCCAGCACCTTCAGCACGTCGATGAAGTTCAGCGAGGCGGCGCTGACCGCGATCGTGAGCCGGCCCGGTCCTGGCTCGGCCGGCGGAGCAAGCTGCCGGGTGACGGTGTCGATCCGGCCCGGGACCTCGGCCACGACCCGGAACGGCTGCGGTGCCGCGCTCACCAGCCGAGCGGGCTCGACGGCGGGCCCGCGTCCCGCGCGGCGGCGTCCGGCGAAGCGGGCGGTGCCGCGCAGCGCCACGAGGTCGTCCGCGTCGCCGTGCAGCAGCTCAGCCCTGAGCGCGGCCGGGTCGGGCGCGGCATCCACGTCGATCAGCCGTAGGCCCAGGTGCGGATGCTCGTTCTGCGCCACGGCGACCAGGCCCGTGACCATCGCCGCGCCCGGGTCGACGCGGTCGCCGCCGGGCGTCGGCAGGGCGTCGCGGGTGACCACCGTCAGCGCCGTCCTGCCGGCGGTGGCCAGCGCGGCAATGAGGCGGGACAGCGAGAGCAGGCCGTCGCGCTGCCGGTCGGCCCCGGCCGACCGGTCGGGGGCGACGAACACGGCGTGGTCCGCGTGTTCGAGCCACGCGTCGGCGCGGTCCTCGGCGACCCGCACCGTCGCCTCGGGCATCGCGGCGGCGAGGGCCTGCACCAGCTCGGACGGGTACGGCCCGCACAGCACCGTGCGGTTGGCGACTCGCCCGTCCTGAGCCGGCGCCAGCTCGACCGGTTCCAGTTCGAGCCCGTACACCCCGTCGACGGCGCGCGGTGCGCCGCCGGACAGCGGAGCCAGTCGCAGGCCGCCGACGCGGGCCACGATCTGACCGTTGTCATCGGTGGCGAGCAGCCGGAAGTGCCGCGGCTCGGTGCGCCACGCGTACACGATGAGTTCCCGCACCGGCGCCGCACCGGGCCGCAGCGCAACCTCGTCGATCGCGGCGGGCACCTCGGCGTCGCCGTCGGGATCCGCGGCGAGCGCGGCCTGGAGGACGCCGTCCCACAGCACTGGGTGCAGCACGCCAGGGAAGGCGGCGACGCCCTCCGGTACGGCGACCGACACCACTGCCGCACCGGCGCGCCGCCGCACGGACCGCACGCTCCGAAAGGCCGGGCCGTAGTCGAGCCCGCGCGCGGCGCAGTCGGCGTAGAAGGCCTCCACCGGCATCGGATCCAGGCCGTCGGGCGTCTCGGGCGTGCCGGTGAGCTGGTCCGACGGAGTCGCGACGATGGCCCGGCAGAGCTCGGTACGGGCGGCCACACCACCCTCGCGGCCGAGGGAGGCGATGGAGAGCCCGGCGTCGGGTCGACAGGTCACCGCGAGGTCGGTGCCGTCGGTCTCCACCGCGAGCGGCTCGGCGAAGACCACGTCGCGCAGGGCCGGTGCCGCCTCGGCGCCCGTCGCGGCGGCGGCCAGAGCGACGCCGATGTGGCCGCCCGCGGGAAAGACGGGCAGGCCGCCGACGCGGTGGTCCGCCAGCCACGGGTGGGCCGCCAGGCCGGTCGTGAGTACGGCCTGCGACACGCCCGCCACGGCCGTCGGCAGGGTGGCCAGGTCACTTGTCACGACCCGGCCCGCGGCCGGTTGCGGGGGCACCCAGTAGGACTCGCGCTGGAACGGATACGGCGGCGGGCAGACCACCGGGCGACGCGCCGGCCGCGCCCCGAGCGCGCCGAGTCCGGCAACCCAGGCCCGGGCGAAGGCGGCGCCCAGGTCGGTCGCCGTGCCGGCGTCGCGCCGCAGCGTCGGCAGCACCGACACCGGGCGTGCACCGCGCACGGGCATCCGGCCCAGTACGCCGGCCAGCACCGGGTGCGCGCTCATCTCCAGCACGTGGGTCAGCCCGTCGTCGGTCAGTGTCGCCATCGCGTCGCCGAACCGTACGGGCTGACGCAGGTTGCGCGCCCAGTAGGCCGCGTCCAGTTCCGGACCGTCCGGGCGGCTCAGCGTGACGGTGGACAGCATGGGGACCTCGGCCCGCCGCGGGGCGAGGCCCGAGAGCGCCGAGCGGATGCCGGGCAGTAGCGGGTCCACCTGAGGGCTGTGCGAGGCGTAGTCGACGTCCACCAGGCGGCAGAAGACGTCCTCGGCGCCCAGAATCTCCTTCAGCAGCAGCACCGAGTCGGTGTCGCCGGACAGTACGGTCGAGCCGGTGCCGTTGTCGACGGCGATCGATACCAGCTCCTCGAAACCCTGCAGTGCCTCGACCGCGGCGTCGCCGTCGAGCTCGACGGCGAGCATCCGGCCGTGCCCGGCGATGGAGCGCAACAGGGTGCTCCGGCGGGCCACCACGGCGGCGCCATCGGTCAGGGACAGAATCCCGGCGACGGTCGCGGCGGCGATCTCGCCCTGACTGTGCCCGACCACGACATCCGGGTGTACGCCCGCCGCCCGCCACGCCGCGGCCAGCGACACCGACATCGCCCACAACGCGGGCTGTACGCGGTCGACCCGGTCGAGCCAGGCCTGCCGCCGCGGGTCGCAGACGTCCTCGCGCAGGTCCCAGTCCAGTTCAGACCGCAGCGCCTCGGCGCAGCGGTCGAGGCTGTCGGTGAACGCCTCGTCGCGGCCGTACACGCCGGCCGCCATGCCGGGCCACTGGCTGCCCTGGCCGGGGAAGACGAACGCGACAGTGCCGACCGGCGCGGCCCGGCCCCGGCTGAGCACTGTGCCGCGGGCGCCGACCGCGTCGGCGGCCGGCTCGTCGCCCGCAGCGAGCAGCTCGGCGAGGTCCGCGGTCAGATCCGCGCCCACCAGCTCGGGTGGCACCACGAGGGCGAGCCGCTCGGCGAACTGGTCTCGCCGCCAGGCCAGGGCATCGGCCAGGTCGGCAACGTCCGCGGCCGACCGCAGGCGGCCGAGCAGCGCCGCGGTGTCCGTCACCCGTTCCGTCAGCGCCGCCGCCGTGTGGCCGCTCAGCAGCACCCGCGCGGGCAGGTCCGTCGTGCGCGGCTCGGGCTCGGCCGCAGCGGCCGGCGGCCCAGTGAGGACCACATGCGCGTTCGTGCCACCCCAGCCGAACGAGTTGACGCCGAAGTAGGCCGGCCCCTCGGCGGGCAGCGGCACCGCCGTACGAGCCACCGTGACGCCCAGGGCCGCGAAGTCGATGTCGGGGTTGAGCTGCTCGGCGTGCAGGCTGGCGGGGATGCGCCCGTGCCCGATCGCGAGCACCACCTTGATGAGCCCGGCCAGGCCGGCGGCCGGTTCAAGGTGGCCGATGTTGGACTTCACCGACCCGATGAGCAGCGGGGAGTCCGTGCCGGGGCGGCCGAGCACCTGCCCGAGGGCGCCGGCCTCGGCCGGGTCGCCGCGGCGGGTGCCGGTGCCGTGGGCCTCGACGTACATGACCTCCCGCTTCGGGATGCCGTGGCCGTCGTAGACGTCCCGCAGCAGCTGCGCCTGGGCGGCGGGGTTCGGGGTGACCAGACTGGCGCCGCCGCCGTCGTTGTTGACGGCGCTGGCCCGGATCACCGCGCGGATGCGGTCGCCGTCGCGCAGCGCCGCCGCCAGGGTCTTGAGGTGCACCGCCGCGACGCCCTCGCCGCGCACGAACCCGTCGGCGCCCGCGCCGAAGGCCCGGCAAAGCCCGGTCGGCGACAGACCGCCGAACCGCGTCAGCCCCTCGCTGGTCTCCGGCGTCAGGATCAGGTTGGAGCCGCCCACCAGCGCGTCGGCGCACTCGCCGCGAGCCAGCGACTGGCAGGCGAGGTGCACGGCCACCAGCGACGACGAGCAGCTGCTCTCCACCGTCAGGCTCGGGCCGTTCAGGCCCAGGAAGTACGACACCCGTGCCGACACGATGTCCAGTGAGTTGCCGACGATGCTGTGCGGCGTGGCCGGCTCACCGGCGCGGTGGCGCAGCAGCTCGTAGTCGTGCCAGAGCCCGCCCATCCACACACCGGTACGCGAGCCGCGCAGGTCGGCGGCGCGGGTGGCGGAGTCCTCCAGGGCGCGCCACACGGTCTCCAGCATGAGGCGCTGTTGCGGGTCGAGCACGGCGGCCTCGCGCGGCGAGATGCCGAAGAAGGTCGCGTCGAAGCGGTCGACGGAGGGCAGGAAGCTGCCCATCGTCGGCACGTCGGCCGGGGCGTGCGCCAGTTCCGCCCGTTGTGGCGGGCGGTCGCTGATGCTGTGTTCGCCGGCGTCGAGCAGCCGCCAGAACTCCTCCAGATCGGAGCAGGGACCCAGTTGCGCTGCCAGGCCGACTATTGCGATGGGCACATACGAATCAGACACAATCGTCCCTCGTTCGGTCACTCACCGCGCCCAACCATAGATGAGCATCGGGAGTGACGTGGCCCGCCGAGCGTGGCCTCCCGAATGTCGGAATTGGACATTCAGCATTCACACGCGCCGATCGGGTGTGCCAGGATGGCCAACGATTCCCGATTCCCGACTGACTGCGATCATGGGGGCGAGACTGCCGGTGGACGAGGAATGCGACGTTGTGGTAATCGGTGGCGGGCCGGCGGGCGCCGTCGCGGCGATGGTGCTGGCCGACCTCGGTCGGCGGGTGGTGGTGCTGGAGCAGCGCGACTTCCCGCGCTTCCACATCGGCGAGTCAATGTTGCCGTACTCGGTGGGCCTGTTCCACAAGCTCGGCATCGCGGCCGAGGTTGAGGCGCAGGGCTTCGTGCTCAAGCGCGGCGCGGAGTTCACAAATGAGGAGGGCGACTTCCGTCGGGTGGACTTCGCCGACCAGGGCGAAGGCCGTCACCCGGTGACCTACCAGGTGGAGCGAGCGCGCTTCGACTACTTCCTGCTCGGCCAGGCCAAGAAACGCGGTGCGGACGTCCGGCACCAGGCGCGGGTGGTCGACGTGGTCTTCGATGCCGAGGGCACTGCGACAGGCGTCAGCTACGTGCACGACGGTGCGACCCGGTTCCTGGCTGCCAGGCACGTGATCGACGCCGGCGGCCGTGCGAGCCGGATCGCGAAGCAGCTCGACCTACGCCGCATCAACGAGAAGCTGCGCAACGTGGCGATCTTCCGACACTACGAAGGGTTCGACGAGCGAAACGGCTCGGTCGAGCCCGGCGACATCCAGATCGGGGGACACGAGGACGGCTGGCTGTGGGCGATCCCGATCGCCGCCGACCGGATCAGCGTCGGTGCCGTCACCCCCCGCGGCAACGTGCGCGCCGGCGAGCTCGACAAGATCTTTGACGAGCACCTGTCCCGCCTGCCCCGCGTCGTCGAGCGCATCGCCGGCACGACGGGGGAGCCGGAGCTCAAGGTCGAAACCGACTACACGTACTACGCCGACGTGGTGGCGGGGCCGGCGTGGACGATGGTCGGCGACTCCGGCTGCTTCATCGACCCGATGTTCTCCGGCGGGGTCTACCTGGCGATGACGACCGGGATGCGCGCCGCGGAGACGGCCCACGAACTGCTCGACATCACCGACCCGGCCCGGGCGGAGGAACTGCGCGAGTCGTACACGGCCCTGTACAAGACCGGGTACGACGCATATATGCGGCTGGTCTACGTTTTCTACGAGAACCGGTTCAATCCGAGCCGGATGCTGCGCCGGGCTGGGCTGCGACTGGCCGGTGACAAATGGTTCGCGCGGCTGATCAGCGGCGACTTCTGGAGCCCTGTCAACCCGATCGCGGCGTACTTCCGGACATTGCCGCAGTGGAACACGTTCGCTCCGTTCGAATTCGCGTTGCAATGCCCGATCTACACCGACGCCGACGGCGGCCACGGCGCGGCCGACGCGGACGCGACCGTCCGGGCATGAGCGCGCCGGCGATGGACACCTTCCTGGACTCCGCGCTGGCGGCCGGAGCGCGGGAGCGCCCCGGCGCGCCCGCGCTGTGCGACGACGAGCGGACGCTGACGTACGCCGCGCTGGACGCGCTTGTCGACGTGGCAGCCGCTGCGCTGCGTGCTGCCGGGGTCGGCCCCGGGGACCGGGTCGGGGTGCTGCTGCCCAAGAGCCCGGCAGCGGTGATTTCAATCCTTGCGGTGCTGCGGGTTCGGGCGTTCGTCGCGCCGCTGGAACCGCTCGACCCGGCCGAGCGCCTGAGCCGTACGGTGCGGGCCGGGGGATTGGGCCATCTCGTGTGCGCCGATCCGTCCGGCGTGCCGGCGCGTCTGGGCCCCGTGCGGTCCCGGGAGCTGGACGTCGAGGGTCTGCACCTGCTCACCCTGGCCGACCCGCCCGTCGAGGAGTCGCTGCCCGCCGACGGCGGCTACATCCTGTTCACCTCCGGCAGCACCGGCAACCCGAAGGGCGTGCTGCTCACCCAGCGCAACGTGCTGCACTTCGCCCGCTGGGCAGCCGAGGTGCTGCGCCTTGAGCCGGCCGACCGGGTGGCGTCGCAGGCGTCGCTGACCTTCGACCTGAGCACGCTGGACCTGTTCTCGACCGCGATCGCAGGGGCGTGCCTCGACCTGGTGCCGCCGTTTCACACGCTCTTCCCCGGTGATCTGGTCGGCTGGCTGTCCGAACGGGGTGTGTCGGTGCTGTACGCGGTGCCGTCGCTGTACCGGGGCCTGCTGGAGCAGGGCGAGATCGATCGGAACTGGCCGCCGGCGCTGCGCCGCATGGTGTTCGCCGGTGAGCCGTTCCCGCTGCCACTGCTGCACCGGTACGTGCAGGCTGCGGGCGACTGCGAGCTGTACAACCTGTACGGCCCCACGGAGACCAACGTGTGCACCTGGGAACAGGTCGCTCCAGGCTGGAAGCCCGGCGACGGCCTGTCCATCGGCGTACCCATCGCCGACACCCACGTGGTCCTCCTCGACGAGGACGACGAGCCGTCCGACGCGGGGGAGATCGTCGTGGCGGGCCCGACGGTGTTCGTCGGCTACCTGGAGCAGGGGGTCCTGCGCGACGCCACCCGGATGGTGCGCTTTCCCGACGGGGTGCTGCGGCGCGGCTACCCGACCGGCGACCTCGGGCACCGTGCCGCCGACGGGCGGCTGCATCTTGACGGGCGGAAGGACAACCAGGTGAAGCGCAACGGGTACCGCATCGACCTGCTCGACGTGCAGAGCGCGTTGGAGGAGCAGGCGGGTACCCGGGCCGTGGCCGTCGTGCAGAAGTCGGCGGCACCGCACACGGGGCAGATCTGGGGTTACGTGCAGGGCGAGCCCGAGGTCGTCCAGCAGCTCACGTCGGGGCTGTCGCGGCTGCTACCGCGCCGGATGCTGCCCGACCGGGTGGTCGCGGTCGCGGACTTCCCGCTCACCGACCGCGGCAAGGTCGACCGGATGGGCCTGGCCGCCCGGCCGGACTGAGCGGCGCTCACCCGCCGGACGGCCGGACCCCTCTTCACCGCAGGATCACCGGAAGGTGCTCGAAGCTGTGCACCAGGGTGCTGTCCCGCCAGACGAGGTCGGCGTCCGGCACTGCCGGGCGTAGGTCCGGGTACCGCGACAGCAGGTGCCCGAAGGCGATCTCGCCCTCCAGCCGGGCCAGCGGCGCGCCCAGGCAGTAGTGGATGCCGTGCCCGAAGGCCAGGTGACCGCTCGGGCGACGCTTGAGATCAAGCTCCTCGGCTCGGTCGAAGGCCCCCTCGTCGCGGTTTGCCGAGCCGATCAGCACCACCACGTAGTCGCCCTCGGACATGGTCACCCCGCCAATGGTGACCTCTGCGGCCACGTAGCGCAGCGTGGACCGGCTCAACGGCGCCTCGAACCGCAGGAACTCCTCCACCGCGCGAGGGATCCCCGCCGGGTCGGCGCGCAGCGCGGCGCCCTGGTGGGGATGGTTGAGCAGGGCGCGCAGCCCATTGCAGATCAGGCTGAGCGTCGTCTCGTGACCGGCGACGAGCACCATGAACGCCATTGACACCAGTTCCACCTGGGTCAACCCGCCGTCGTCGTCGACCGCCAGCAGGCCGGAGATCAGATCCGTTCCGGGCCGCTCGCGCTTGGCATCGATGACGTCGTTGAAGTACCTGGCGATCCGCTTGGTCACCTTGCGGAACGAAGGGTCCACGTTGGACATCAGGACCGCCGTCCACTCACGCAACTGCGGCAGATCCTCGTCGGGCAGCCCCAGCAGCTCGCCGATGACGATGACCGGCAGCGGCTCCGCGTACGCGGAGATCATGTCGGCCGGCTCGCCGGGCGGGGTGGTGCGCTCGATCTCGTCGAGCAACCGCAGGCTGATCTGCTCGATGCGGGGCCGGAGCCGCTGCACCCGCCCCGCGGTGAACGTGCTGCTGGCGAGCTTGCGCAGTCGGGTGTGCTCGGGCGGGTCGAGGTTGAGCATGTGGTGCGACAGTGGCCAGGTGGTCAGCCGGTGCCCGAAGCTGCTGTCGCCCAGCTCCCGCTGCAGGTACCCGAGCTCGTGCGAACGCGAGATGTCCTTGGACAGGGCCGGGTGGGCCAACGCCTCGCGGGCCTCGGCGTAGCGCGACACCACCCACATGCGCAGCCCGTTGGAGCCTCGCATGCGGTGCACCGCGCCCGCCTCGCGAAGCTTGGCGTAGTGCGGGTACGGGTTGGACAGGAACGCCGCATCCATCACGGGCAGGTCGCTGGCGCCGAGATCGGTCATCGGTAGCTCTCTCTGTGAAGCTGGCCGCCCGGGTGGACATGCGGCTAGCTGGCTGGCTGCGTCGCGACCTGGCTGATGGCGGCGTGCAGGTGCTGCGGGGTACGGAAGTTGCGGGCCGATAGCATCGTGGCCGGCAGCACGACACCTGTGGCGTCCTCGACGCGCTCCGCGATGCGCAGAATGGTCAGCGAGTCCAGTAAGCCGCTGGCCAGCAGCGGCGTGTCCGCGTCGATGGGCGTGGGCGCCTCGCCTTCGGCCCACACTATGGCGCCCGCCACGAGGGCGCACAGGCTCTCTACGTCGATCATCTTCATGCCTCTCTGTGGGACGCGGAACGAGCGGAGAGGAAGTCGACGACCGCCTCCAACGTCTCATGGGGATGGTTGACGAACGTCTGATGGATCCCCCGGCGGATGTTCGCGCGGGTCACCGGCCCGCCGAGCGCCGACTCGATCACGTCGATCTGCTCGGGGACGAGGAAAGGGTCGCGACTGCCGTAGACCAGCAGCGTGGGGCAGGTGACCTTGCCCAGCAGGGGCATGATGCTCCAGTCCGCGACGTCGTCGCCGCTCCAGGCGTCGTACCAGGTGGAGAACGCCTCGTCCGGGTCGTCGTGGACCATGGCGACACGGGCGCGCAGGTCACCCTCGGCGAACTCCCGGCCCATCTGCGCGATTGCCTTGCGGCCGCGTTCCTGTAGGTAGACCAGCGGCCCGATCAGCGCCAGCCCGCTCACCGGCCGCCCGGACTGCGCCGCGTGGACCAGCGCGATCGCGGCGCCGTCGCTGTTGCCGACAAGCATCGGCTCGGCGACGGCGAGCTTGTCGAGGATCTCCGGGAGCACCACGCACGCCTCGTGGTCGATGTACCGCAGCGTGCGTGGCCGCGCGGCCGGGGCTGAGCCGCCGAAACCGTGGCGGCTGTAGACAACTGTGCGGCGGCCGGTCGCCGCACCGAGGGCGGCGTGGAAGCGGAACCATCCGGCGATGGAACCGACGCCGTGGTGCAGCAGCACCAGCGGCGCGAGGTCGTCGCGACCCGGGATGTCCAGGTACTCCACCGGGCCGCCGGTGACGTCGAGTAAGGGCACGGCTGTCCTTCCGGGTTACCAGGTGAAGTTGCGGACGTCGCGCATGTTGACGCCGAGCGCCGCCTTGCCCACGTACTCCAGGCACTCGGCGGGCTTGGCCGGCATCACGCGGCAGAAGGGCGCCTCGCGCAGCATCCGCTCCAGCGGGTGCGCGCGGTTCAGCGCCACCGTGCCACCCAGCCGCACGCAGGCGTCGGCCAGCTCGGCCAGTAGCTCACCGGTGCGGTACTTCGCGGCGTGTACCGTCTCGGCCGCCTCCGGCGTGCCGCGCCGGGTGTCGATCATCACGCCCGCGGCCCGGACCAGCGCCCGGGTCGCCCGCAGCTCCACCACCAGCCGGCCGATCTGCTGCACCACCACCGGGTCGGCCGACTTGCGGGCGTCGCGAGACACCACGGCGATCAGCTCGGCGCACATCGAGGCGGCCAGCCCGAGGTACGCGCCGGTGTAGCCCGAGATCATCCAGTGCGGCTCGCGAGCCAGCTTGATCAGTGACATGCCCTGGACGTTCATCATCAGCCGTTCCTGGCTGACGGGCACGTCCTCGAGGAACATGGTGGCGGTGCTGGTGCCGGCCAGCGCGGCGCCGTTCCAGAACTGCCCGAACCGTACGCCTGGGTCTCCGGCGGCGACCACGAAGTGGGAGATTTCGTGCTCGCTGTCGTCGTCCGCGGCGCGGGCCGCGACGATGAAGTAGTCGGCCACGCCCGCCAGCGACACGAACGACTTGGCGCCCGAGAGCACCCAGCCGTCCCCGCCGGGCCGGTACGTCGTCTGCAGCCGGCTCAGCTTCGCGCCGGCACCCGCCTCCGAGGTGGCCGAGGCGAACAGTTTCTGCTCGTTGATCACTTGATCGAAGACCCAGGCCCGGAACCGGGCCGCGCCCTCGGGCAGCGCGGTGTCGCCGGCCTCGCACAGCGAGCCGATCGCGACGTTGTGCATGTTGAAGCCGAGGGCGGTGGCGAGGTCGGTCTGCGCGATCTTCTCCAGTACCTCGGTGTACTGCGAGAACGTGCCGCCGTCGCCACCGAATGCCGTCGGCACGAGGAGGCTCAGCAGGCCCGAGGAACGCAGGTGCTTGTAGGCGACCGATCCGGAGACCACTTCCCGGTCGATATCGGCCACGTGCGGGCGGGTGGCGTCAGCCAACGCCGCCGCCCGCTCCAGCATCGAGGCGGATGCGGTATCCACAGGGATGTCCTTTCGGCTGGGGTCGATATCAGTTGACGACCGGCAGCCCGCTGTCGCGGGCGATCGCGATGCGCAGGAGGTCGTTGGGTCCGGCGTACGTCATGGCGGCGAGCGGATCGGCCAGCGCCGCAGTCAGCCCGGTGTCGGCGACGAACGCTCGTACCCCGGACAGCAGTGCGGCCTCCTGGGAGAACCGCACGTAGTCCTCAGAGACCGAAATCTTCGTCAGCGCCGCGTCGGTGGCCAACCCGGCGTACGACGTCGCCGTGTCGAAACGACTGGCCATCGCGCGGATCATGGTGCGCGAGCGGCGGTGCCGCAGGACCATCTCGGCCACCCGGGCGGCGACCTGGTGGCTGCTGCCCATGGCGCGACCGAAGTGGCGCCGGGTGCGGCACCACTCAACCGTCTGATCGAGCAGCCGGCCCATCAGGCCCAGCGCATAGCTGAGCAGCAGCGCCCGCTCCCAGGTCGTGGTGGTGCTCATGACCCACAACCCGGCGCCCTCGTCGCCAACCAGGTTCGCGGCGGGCACCGGGGTATCGGTGAAAGTGAGGGCGCCCATCGGCGCGCCGGTCAGCGCCGTCTTGGTGAACGGACCCTCCCGGGTGACCGAGGGGTCGTGCAGGTCCACCAGGAACGCCGACATGGCGAAGGGCGACCGACCCTCGTCGGTGCGCGCGAAAACCAGGCCCAGGTCCGCGACCGGCGCGGCGGTGACGAAGCTCTTCGTGCCATTGAGCAGGTAACCGCCGTCGCCGGCCGGCGTGGCGCGCACCGAACCCGAAAGCGGATCGCTCCCGCCGGAGGTCTCCGTGGAGGCGTGACAGAGCATCACCGAGCCGTCGGCCACGCCCGAGAGCAGCTCCCGCTGAGCGCCGTTGAGCAGCGCGTTCAGCGGGAACTGGATGCCGAACAGTTGGGACGTCGCGGCGTAGCAGAAGCCGGGATCACCGCCCGCCCGGCCGTACGCCTCGATCGCCGCGACTGCCCGGCTCACCCGGCCGGCACCGTCGTTGGCCTGCTCGGCGTACCGGAAGAAGCCCAGGCTGGCGAGCTCGCGCCACCGCTCGCGGAACTCCGCGGCGGTGGGTGGGCCGGGCGGCTGCTTGTCGCCGAGCGCGCCGTAGCGTTCGGCGACCTCGGTCAGCGCTGAAGCAGCGTCTTGCATCGTTTCCCCATTTCGACGTACGACTGTGCGTCACACCATTTCCGGCTGCTGGGCGCGGTACCCACCTCCGCGGCCTCCCCGGCGAGGCCATACACCCGGCCAGCCGTCAGGCACCGCCCTCGAACACCCCGTGCGGTGGCGTGGCCACGAAGGTCGTCCCGAGCGTCATGACGGTCAGGGTCATGGACAGCCGTGGTGTGATCAGGTTCGCGCTCAAGGCGATATCGATCAGTCCACCTTCAGCAGCCGGCAGACGACGAGCCCTGCGGACAAATGCAGGAAGAGAAGCCTGGACAGGTCGAGCGTCGCAGGCACAGACGATTCAGCCTCCCCATTAAGAAGACGTCCCCCGCGCGTTCCCTTTGGGCCTGCGCTGCCGGATATCCTACGACGATTCGTCGTCACGAGTGGGCCCTGTCTATATGTTGATACTCATGTGGATGGTCAGAGAATTGCAGAAGGCCGCATGATCGAGCAGGTGCTGCCGCCCGCCGTACGGACCGCCGAGGCCTTCGCCGACCCTGACCGCGCCGACGACCTGCTGTTCCCGCAGGAGGCCGCGCACATCGCGCGGCGGGCCGAACGGCGCCGCCGCGAGTTCGCCACTGTGCGGCTGTGCGCCCGCGCCGCGATGAGCCAGCTCGGCGTCCCCCCGGTGCCGCTGCTGCCGGGCGCGCGTGGCGGCCCGGTCTGGCCCGCAGGGGTGGTCGGCAGCATGACGCACTGCGACGGGTACCGTGCCGCCGCCGTGGTTCGCTCCAGCGAGTTCACCGCGGTCGGCATCGACGCCGAACCGCACGCCGGGCTGCGCGAGGGCGTCCTCGACCTGATCGCTTCGGCATCGGAACGGCGACACCTCGGCGAGCTGGCCCGCACTGCCGCACCCGTGCACTGGGACCGGCTGTTGTTCTGCGCCAAGGAGGCCGTCTACAAGACCTGGTCCCCGCTGACCGACAGGTGGCTGGAGTTCGGTGAGGTCGAAGTGTCCGTCGACCCGGTCGCGGGTACGTTCCAGGCCCGACTGCTGGTGCCCGGCGACTGCCCCGACGGTCGGGTGCTGACCGGCTTCGACGGCCGATGGCACGTCGCCGGTGGGTTCGTGCTCGCGGGTATCGCCTTCGCGGCGTCCGCACATCCGCCTGACCCGAGGGCTGAGTGAATCTTTGTCTCCTGGTGGGGGAGTCCGTGCAGGTCAAGGTGCGGCACCAGCGCAGCGGCTCCCACCGGCGCACGGGTCTGCCGCTGAACGACCGGCGTCCGCCAGGCAGGTGTGCGTTGCCGGTTCGGTATGCGGTGGTCGTCCTACTCGCAGAACTCACCGAGCCCTTCTGTGATCTTGAGGCGCATGAGCGGTTGGCCTTCGACGTCAGCGTTGACCGTCAGCAGTTGGGGCTCGGGATTCCCGCCTGAGTGGTCGAACGCCCAGCCGCCCCAGGCGTGCAGCCCTTCGTGCGCGGCGATTGCCGGTAGCGGCGACCGAATCCGGTATTGGCCGACTGGCGCTTGAGGGCGACGTTGCCGATGCTGGCTTTCGGCGTGATGGATGCCGCGGTGGTCAGCGCCGTCGCACATGGTGCCCTTGGGCAAGGTGCTTGCTCCGACACTTTCCCTGAATAGGGCGAGGACCAAATCAGCCATGAGGGTCGACAGGGTGCCGAACGCCACAAATCTCGTAGTTGTTTAGCCACAAGATTGGCATCCCGAGCGGTTTTCGGGCAATATCGCCGTCTTTGGCTGCGGGTGATGCTACTGACTCGATTCATGCTGGCTGGACGCTGTGCGGAGGTGCGCGCGTTCGCCCTGTTTGCCGACAAGGCTGAGAAACTCCACAGGCCCTGAGCTGGTAGCTCCGAACCAGTGCGGGGTGCGGGTGTTGAACTCGGCGGCCTCGCCGGGTTCGAGGATGAGGTCGTGCTCGCCGAGGACGAGGCGGAGTTTGCCGTTGAGGACGAACGCCCAGTCGTGGCCGCACGGGCCGACGCCGGTGCCAACGAGGAGGGCTCTCGATGACGCACTCGTTCGACAAGGATTACTGGGACCAGATCTGGGACGGCGACCGTGCCCCGTCCATGGCTGCCGGTCACCCCAATCCGCAGCTGATCCTCCAGGTCAGCGACCTGGCGCCCGGGACGGCCCTGGATGCGGGTTGCGGTGCCGGAGCCGAGGCGATCTGGCTCGCCGCCCAGGGCTGGCAGGTCACCGCAGCGGACATCGCTCCCGTAGCGCTCGCTCACGCAGCTGAACGCGCCGCCACCGCCGGTGTCGCTGAGCGGGTGGAGTGGGTCGAGGCGGACCTGTCCACGTGGCGGCCGGACGGACGGTACGACCTGGTGACCACCCACTATGCGCATCCCGCGATACCGCAGCTCGACTTCTACGACCGCATCGCGTCCTGGGTCGCCCCTGCGGGCACCCTGCTCATCGTCGGCCACCTCCACCACCACGATCAGGACGCTGCCACCGGGCATGGGCATGGGCACGGGCACGGTGAGACAGGGCCGCCCGCCTCGGCCGAGGTGACAGCCGCCGACATCACGGCCCGCCTCGACCCAGTCGTGTGGGAGATCGTGACCGCACAGGAGCCGCACCGGGCCTTGACCGGTCACGGCGGCCACACGATTTCGATGCACGACGTGGTCGTCACAGCACGCCGCCGCCACTAACCCGACCCCGGCGGTGGAAGTCACGGCTCAGCGGGAGCGGTGCCGCTGAACCGCCTGAGAGGCTACGTCGGGTTGCCGCCTGGGCCCGAGTCATGGGACCGCCGGGAGCAGGTCGTTGTCGCGACCGGTCAACGGCAGGCCGGCGATGGTGGCGATGCGCTCGATCGCCTGCTCCAGAGTGGTGGTCTCGGACAGGACGAGTTCGTCGGGCCAGTCGAGGACGTCACGCGGGGTGTACCAGCTGCGCAGGTTTTCCGGCGACACCTCCGCCGCCAAGGGACGTGTTTCGTGTCGTCGCAAGGTCTCGGTAAGTGACACGTCGAGGTAGACGAAGAGCGTTCGCCCGCGGTGCGCATCGCGCAGCTCGGTGAGCATGCTCCGGTACCGGGCGGTGTGCATGATCCCTTCGAGGATCACGTGGTAGCCGTGGTCGAGGCAGAAGCGAACGTTCTGCGCGATGAGTGCGGGTGCGAGGCCGCCGGGCTTGTCGCGTTCCCTGAGCAGGATCCGACGGAGGTGGTCTTGGCCGACCATGGCGCAGCCGCGGCCGTGCCGGCGCCGCAACGCCGTGGCGAGGGTGCTCTTCCCGGCGCTGGAGTTGCCGCGGATGCTGATGAGGATCGTCTCGGAGGTGCCGGTGGGGGCCGCGTGGTCCATGACGGTTCTTCCTATCGCGAGGCGGGTAGGTGCTGGTGCGGGATGGGGTGGTCCTCGCTCGGGGTGGCGTCGTAGCCGGCGGCCTGGAGGGCGAACAGTTCGGCGTACCGGCCGCCGGTGGCGATGAGGTCGTCGTGGTTGCCGGCCTCGACGAGTCGGCCGTGGTGCAGGACGAAGATCCGGTCGGCGTGGCGGACGTTCGCGAGCCGGTGGGTGATCAGGATCGTGGTGGCCCGGCCTTTGCGGTCGCGGATGGCTTGGAACAGGGCGTCCTCGGCGCGGGGGTCGAGCGCGGAGGACGGCTCGTCCATGATGAGCAGTTCGGCGTCCCGCAGGAAACCGCGGGCGGCGGTGATGCGTTGCCACTGCCCGCCGGAGAGGTCCTGGCCTCGGGCGAAGGTGCGGTCGAGCAGTGTCTCGTACCCGTGGGGTAGTTCGGTGATCATGTCGTGGGCGACCGCGCGGGCGGCTGCGGCCTCGATGAGGTCCTGCCGGGCGTCGGTGTCGACGTTGCCGATGGCGATGTTCGTGGCGGCAGTGAACGGCCATTTGTGGTATTCCTGCGTCACGACCGCGATCTGCGCCCGTAGCCCGTCGATGTCGCATTCCGACATGGGGCGGCCGTTCCATTCGATGACGCCTTCGCTGGGGCTACGGAGGGTGGCGATCATCGCGGCGAGGGTCGTCTTGCCCGAGCCGTTCTCCCCGACGAACGCGACGGTCTGCCCGGCGGTGATGGTCAGGCTGACGTTGTCGACGGCGGCTGTGTCGCGGTCTGGGTAGCGCATGCTCACCCCGCTGACGGTCAGTTCCCGCAGCCGTTCGGGGCCCGTCGTGGCCACCGGTCCGCTGCTTTCCGGGAGGTAGGCGGCGGCGCGGGTCATGAACCCGGTGTAGTCGTTGAAGTGCTGACCCTCGGTGTAGACGCGGTCGACCTGGAAGGTGACGATGGCGAGGGAGCGCTGCGCGGACTGCACGGCGATCACGCACGTCGCCGCGGCGGCGAGGGGGATCTGCCCGTCGAGCAGCAGCAGGCCGAGCAGGGCGTACACCGCTGCGGTGGCTACTCCGCCGATCATCGCCCCGGCCGAGGTGGTGGTGGTGACCCGCCGCGCCAGGACGAGCTGGATGTCGGTCTCGACCTGCATGACCCGGTCGTACTGGTCGAGCAGGAACCGGCGCAGGCCGTAGGACCGCAGCTCCGGCGCGGATGCCCGCTCGGCCATCAACCGTTGCAACAGCCACAGCCGGCGCCGCCGCACCGACCCGGCCGTGTAGGTCTGATACCGCAGGTGGCCCGCCCGCAGCGCGGCCCACCCGTTCGGCACCGTCGCCACCAACAACGCCACCAGCAACAGCGGGTGGATCACCACGACGGCGACGGCCACCGCCAGTACGCCGGCCAGCCCGGCGAGGAGATTCATCGAGGACTGCACCAGGCCGATCGCGGACTCGGTGCCTCGGGAGGCGCGTTCCATGTCGTCGGCGAACGCGTCGGCGTCGAACGCCTCCAGCCGCACCTGCGTGGACACCTCGAACAGCCCTCGTTCCACCTCCCGGCTCACCTGCGGCGTCAGCGCGTTCTGCGCGTACCCCGTGGCGATGCCCATCCCCGCACGCAGCGCGACCGCCACCGCCAGCACGGCCAGTGCGGGCAACGCCGCCCGGACCTTGTCCGCGGTCGGCCCGCCGGCGAACAACTCCACCAACACCCGCTGCGTGGCCAACAGGCCGAAGGCCGCCATCACCCCGGCGCCGACCGTCGCCACGGCGACCACACCCGTGCGGAGCCGGTCTGCGCGCCAACTGACGCCCAGGGCGGTCCGGACGAGCCGGGGGAGTTCCGCGAAGACGGTGAACACGCCTGCTTCCGCGCGGGCCCGCACCCCCGTCTCCCACCATGTGGCCCGTAGCTCCGGCAAGACCGACTCCGGCCGCACGGTGCCCGGCTGGTCCGCTGTGCTGGGATTCTTCGCGGTGACCGCCTGCCTCATGGACAAACCTCCTCAAAATAATGTAAATCGATGGCGGTGGGACGTGTCTGGATAGGGCCGGCCACCTGAAGGCGGCCTCCCGTGGGTTGGATTTTCAGCAGAGAGTCAAGAGTCGAATCGACCGTAGGACGCCAGCCGTCCGACACGCCCACCGCGCCGGGCCACGACATTGTCGGCAGATACCGCCACCGACTCCGACAAGACCGCGACATCGCCGTCCGCGCGTGACCCCTCCCGGCCGCCGACACCGCCGGTAAGCTGCCTGGCCCCGGGGCGTTCGGGTGCCCTACCGGCGTACGACAGACCTCGGTGACCGACCCGGGAATTGTCGGAGGCGGCGGATACGGTCTGCCCGCACCGTGACCGCATCTCGGCACCGCCAGGGGGTGGCACACCATGGCCGACACCGACGAGATCACGACGGCACGGCGCGCACTCGGCCGTCAACTCGCACAGCTACGCAAGGAAGCCAACCTCACCCAGCAGTGCCTCGCCCGGCTCGTGCAGTACGGCCGCAGCTCCGTCGCCAACACCGAGACCGGCCGCCAACACCCCGAGCGCGAGTTCTGGGCGCGCTGCGACACCGCCCTGCACACCGGCGGCATCCTCGTCCAGGGATACGACCGCCTCACCAAACGAGTCCGGCGGCACCAGTCGGAACCAACGACGGTCCCGCCGGCGAAGATCCTTGACCGGCCGCAGCTCGTAGGCAGCGCCGATGCCAACAAACGCGCCGAAGACGGATCAGCCCACTGGGAAGACGAGGAGAGCATCAATGCCCGCCGAGCCGCGCTGAAGTCTCGCAGCGACGAAGATGCCCGACTCAGTTACCTCGAAGACGAAGTCCGACGCGCGATCGCCGACCACGAACACCTTCCGCCAGCAGTCCTCCTGGCTCGCATGCGACAGTTGCGCATCTGCCTGGACGAGCTCATGGCCAGCCAGCAGCACCCACCACAACGCGCCCGGCTCTACACCGTCGCCGTCCATTTGTCCGGGCTGCTCGGCGCCCTCACTTTGGACCTGGGCGCGATCGGCGTCGCACACGCCTACGCCGCCGAAGCCTTCGACCTCGCCGAAGCCGCTCAGCAACCTGAGGTGCGGGCAACGCTGATCGCGCTACGCCGAAAACACCACGCCTTGTCGGTGGACGACCAGGGGCACGGCTCCCTTGCGCGATAGTGCGGCGCGCGTCGGTGGTGCAGGGCGCATGGTGGCCAGCTTTCGGCCGCGACAGGCCGCCGCCCGCCAGACGCCGCGTTGCTTGTCGACGTAGGCGGAGGTTGTCATGATCCGTCCATGACAACAACTCTTGGCACGGACGGCGGCGCCGTCGCCGTCCGTAGCTCGGCGAGGCGGTGCGGCTCATGATTTCCCCGTCGCAGGACCCGACGAGTGTCGAGCCGTTCCGGGTGCACGCCAGCCCTGAGGAGCTGGAGGACCTTCGTGCGCGCCTGCGCGCGACGCGCTGGCCAGACGCGCCGGAGGACGCCGGGTGGTCGCTGGGCACAGACATCACCTATCTGCGCGAACTCGTGGACTACTGGGCGGACGAGTTCGACTGGCCGGCGCAGGAGACCGCTCTCGCGCGCCTGCCGCGCTTTCGCACGCGGATCCGGGACGTAGGCGTCTCGTTCATTCATGCGCGTGCCGTCGCGCCAGTTGGGCCGGTGCTGCCGCTGGTCCTCTGCCACGGATGGCCGGACTCGTCGTGGCGCTACGAGAAGGTGGTGCCCCTGCTCACCGACCCCGGCGCGTTCGGCGCGGACCCGGCCGACGCCTTCGACGTGGTCGTGCCGGACATGCCGGGATTCGGGCACTCGGACCGTCCTGCCGGAGGACCCCTCGACTCGATCGCGGTCGCTGACCTGTGGGCCGAGCTGATGACCGTGCTCGGTCACGCGAGTTTCGGTGCCGTGGGAGGGGACATCGGCAGCTCAGTGAGCCGCTACCTCGCCCTGAACCATCCCGAGCGAGTCGTTGCCGTGCACCGCATGGAGGCCAGCCTCCCGGTGCTCACTGCCGTTGACCTCGCACCGGAGGAGCGGGCCTGGCTCGACGCCGCCGCCGCGTGGAAGGCCAGCGAAGGCGCGTACGCCGCGATGCACCGCACCAAACCGCAGACCGCCGCCGTGGGGCTGACCGACTCACCCGCCGGACTGGCCGCGTGGATCGTCGAGAAGCTGCGGTCGTGGAGCGACTGTCACGGCGATATCGAGCAGAGCTTCACCAAGGACGAGATCCTCACTTTGCTCACGCGCTACTGGCTAACCGCAACGATCGGCTCGTCGATGCGCATGTACGTCGCCAACGCCGCGATCCCAGCGGAACAGCACGCCCGCAGGGTCGAGGTGCCGTCCGGCTTCGCGCTCTTCCCCGGCGACACGCTCCACCCGCCGCGCGCCTGGCTCGAGCGCACGGCCAACGTCGTGCGCATCACCGAGCTCGACAGGGGTGGCCACTTCGCGCCCTTCGAGGAGCCCCAGCTGTACGCGCAGGAGCTGCGCGAATTCTTCCGGCCCTACCGTTCGGTCGGCCGGACCTGACCAGGCCCGCGTGGGCTACCACCGAAGACGCGGCTGTTGACGGTCAACTGACGACGCAGACTCTGACAGCCGACGCCACGATCCATCTGCTGAGTAGCCTCGCCGCTTGGCGACGCGGTTCCCTGGACGTGATACGCGCACTGGCTCGGCAAATGCCGGAGGCCCTCGCGTCGCCGAGACAGCGCGCCCTCAGAGGCGGAAGATCCGAACTATCAACCCGGTGTCGTGCATCGTGTGTGGCGCGAGGGCGTGGTACGCCCACGCGTGCACCCAGGCGTTGCCGGTCCGTACGGTGAGCCAGGTCTTGAATGCGCCGGGCAGCGTGTAGATGAGAAGCACGAACAGAATCGTCAGCGCGGCCTCGCGCGGCGACCCGAACCCGCCCCAGCCCTCGAACACGTGCAGTGCCGCGTACGTCAGGCCGCCGAGAACGAGGGTCGCGGTGGTGGAGCCGGTCAGGCGGGCGTAGCGGGGGACGAGGACGCCCTGCACGAAGATGACGGTGGGTAGCACCGTGCCAGCCAAGTACAGCAGGAATGTCAGTGGCACTCCGATGGCGAGCTGACCCGGGGCCAGGCCGGCGAACGCGTGGCCGAGCACCACCCATTGCGCGAGCGATTCGAGGACCAGCACGGCGACGATGAGGATGGTGTCGCCGCGCCGATCCGTCGAGCGCAGGCACATCTGGTGGGCGGTGTAACGCCGTCGGAACCACAGGAGTGGCACCAGGGCGTAGACCACAACGTTGTACGTGGCCCAGCCGAGCGCCTCGGCGGGCCCGACCGGATCGGTGGCACCGACGAGCGTGCCGGCCAGGTGGAAGCCGATCGGGTGCCAGCCGAGCGCTCGGCCGATGAGCAGGCCACCGAGTTGGGCGAGGACGCCGTACGCCAGGACGAGTCCTGTTTCACGGCGAGCGGTCGGGAGCGTCGGTGCGCGCTCGGCGATCATGGGTGCGGGTCGACCACGGGTGAGCGCGTACGCGATGGCGGCGAGCAGCACCAACTCGACGAGGGTGGCCTGAGCGGCGATCACCTGGCCGGGCCCGGAGGGTGGGTCGTGCTGCGCCGGCCAGTCGAAGGGGGCGTCGCCGGGCGCGAGGAGCAGTACCGCGCCGTTGAGTGCGATCCAGCCGACCACCGCTGCCGTGAGCCAGGCGTTTTCTCGACGTGACACAGACGCTCCCGTTTATCTAGCACGCGTGTGTTAGCAACGTGAGAATAGCACGACTGTGTTATAAAGGGGGATGCCGAAGCTGGTGGATGCGCACTCCCGACGGACCGAGCTCGCCGAGGCAGTCTGGCGGATCGTGATGCGGGACGGGCTGGAGCAGGCATCGGTGCGGAACGTGGCACGCGAGGCCGGTCTGTCCATGGGTTCGTTGCGCCATTTCTTCACCACCCAGTCCGAACTCCTCGGATTCGCCCTACGGTTGGTCGGAGAACGGATCGAGGAGCGGATCCGAGCCGTGGACACCACAGGCGACCAGCGCGCGGTGGTCAAGTCGATGATCGACGAGATGCTGCCGCTGGACCAGCCGCGGCGCGGCGAGTGCGAAGTGTGGCTCGCGTTCACGGCACGCGCCCTCGTGGAACCGACAATGGCCGGCCTGCGCAAGGAAATCGACAGACGTCTGACCGACGCCTTCGCCATCATGATCCGGCGACTGGCCGACGCCGGCGCGCTCCGGCCCGGGCTCGATCAGAAGGTCGAGGCAGAGCGTCTCTACGCCCTCGTCGACGGCGTGATCCTGCACGCCCTCCTGCGCCCCGGCCGGACCTCCAACGCAACCGCCAAGGCCACCGTCGGCGCGCACCTCGACCAGATCGCGCCGACCGCCCCGGACGGACGCTGATCAGCCGTACGGCGACAGCGGATCACGACGCGGCGTGCCGTACGTGTGGGGCGTGCCGGACATGGATCACGTGGACCTGATGGGTTCTGCGGCCTCAGCTGACCCGAGTCCGGATCTCGCGCACCACGGTGGGCCACATTTCCCGGGGTAAATCGTGACCGGTGCCGGGCAGTTCGACGTAGCGGGCGTTTGGCACCGACGCGGCGATGCGACGGCCGGCGGCGGGGCGGATCAGCGGGTCCTGCTCGCCGTGTAACACCAGGGTGGGCACGCGGAGCTCGCGCAGACGCGGGCCGTGCCAGGTGGCGCTGGTCTGCCGGGCCTGGGCACGGCTGTCGCGGACACCGCTGGGCAGCCCGGCGTCGAGTTCGCGCTCCACGCGGAGGCGGGCGTCCTGCTCGTCGAACGGGTGGCCGGGAGAGGCGACCGCCCGCAGTAGGGCCAGGCCGGCCGCCACGTCGCCGTCGCGGCCGTGCGGGCTGGCGCATGCGCGTCAGGCGCGCCAGGAATGGCAGGCGCACATAGCGTAGGACGGCGGCACCACGAATGTCGCTGGGCACGGCGGCGAAAGAGGTCACGGTGCGCACCCGCTGCGGGTGGCGTAGCGCGGTGGCATGGAGGCGATGCCGATATGGCTTCGGGAACGGCGCACGGGAGTGGGCCGGCCCGCCGAGCGGTCCCGGACGGAGGTGACCGCCGCGGCGATCGCGCTGGCCGACCGAGAGGGGCTGGCCGCGGTTTCGATGCGCCGCATCGCCGCCGAGTTGGGCACCGGGGCGGCGTCGCTCTACCGCTATGTCGACAGCCGGGACGACCTGCTCGACCTGATGACCGACGAGGTGGCTGCCGCCTATCAGCTGCCGGCGCCGGCTGGCCCCTGGCTGCCGGGCCTGCTGGAGGTGTGCCGACAGGGGCGCGAGCTGATGCGGCGGCACGGCTGGCTGCCGAAGCTGTTGCTCACACGCTCGGCGCTCGGCCCGCACGGTACCGATCTGCTGGAGCACGTGCTGGCGGTCCTCGCCGAACACCCGGCGGATGTGGGCCGCAAGCTGGAGGCGTTCGCCGTGATGAACACGCTCACCGCCGCGTTCGTCCTCAACGAACTCAACGGGAGCTCCAGCGCCCGGCAGAGGCAGGGCGCGTACCTGGCCCACGTGATCGCGGTGGGCCGGCACGCCCACCTGACGGCGGCGCTGACCGACGGTCCGCTGGTGCCTGCGCCACGCCTCGAGGACGTGGTGTCGCGGGTTCTCGTCGGCTTGCTGGAGGAGTGATCAGCCGGAGGCACACGGGATGCCCGTCATCGCGGCCAACGGCACCGACAAGGCGGACCCGGAGGCGAGGGCCGGCGGGCTCAGGCCGCGGTCAGCCGGGACTACAACCGGGTCGTTGACCGCCACAGCCGACCTGCGTGCGGCCGCCGCGCTCGCGCGGACCGGCCCGGGGGCGGGCGTCATCCCGCCAGGATCGTGGCTATTGGATGACTGCGATGAGGCCGGTTAGATCCGTGAACTCGTATTCGACGGGCGTATCGTCCGGCAGGGTATGCCCGCGGTGGTTGATCCATGCGGCCTGGATGCCGGCCGCGTGCGCCCCGTACACGTCGGCGCTTGTCGAGTCGCCCACGTGCAGCACCTCGTCCGCATCCAGATCCAGGGCGGCGAGCGCCCGGGCAAACATGGCCCGGTCCGGTTTGTAGGCGCGGACGTCCTCGCTGGTCACAACGGCGGCGAAGGTCAGGCCGTGGTGCGCCATTGCCGCGTCCAGGTCGGCGCGGTCGACGTCGGACACCACGCAGATGGGCACCGTGACCTGGGAGAGAAACTGCCGGGTGCCTGGACGCAACGGCGGCGACTGCCAGTACGTGAACTGCGCCGTGCACAGTGTGGCCGGGTCGCCGGCGCAGCCCACCTCAGCCATCACGGTGGCCAGGCTGCGCATCGCGCAGTGTCGTAGCGTCCGGAACTGCGGGCCGGCGGCGACCGCCTCGTACTGCCGCGCCCAGGCATTCAGGACGTCGCTGCCAGAGACGGATCTCGAGGCGCCGGCGGCTACCTGGTCAGCTATCGCCTGCATGATCGCGTCGTCGTCCTCGACCACCGTGCCGTAGAAGTCCAGCAGCAGTCCCTTGATCACGTTCGCAGCGTAGTCGTCGCCGCGGCCGGAGGGGTCCGGAGAGGTCAGTGGCTGCTGGTGGCGAGCCGGATCCCGAACCCGGTAATCACAGTGCCGGTGACGCGGTCCAACAGCCGGCACGCCGTGGGGCGGTGCAGCACCGTGCGCAACCGCCGGGCCAGGACGACCAGCACCGCCGACCAGCGATGACAAAGGACCACAGGGCGCTGAGGGCTGCCACGATGATCAACCTATCGTGGACGGCCGCCGGTCCACGCCGCTTCGAGGATCGCGGTCAGGCCTGCGGTGTCGGTCGGCCCTGGATGGTTCTGGATCAAGCGGGTGACGCCACTGGCCATCTCCGCGAAGCGCGGGAGGTCGGCGCGTGCCACGCCGATGTCCGCCAAGGTGGGAGGGATGCCGATGTCGGCGAGGAGCCCGTCGAGCCAGCTGAGGAACGTATCCGCGGCCTCGGCATCCGAGGCGTCGGTCACGTCGAGCCCGCACACCCCGGCGAGGATGGCCAGCCGGTCGCTGATGGCATCCTTGGCCGCGTCCAGCGCGTAGGGCAGTAGCAGCCCGACGCCCAGACCGTGCGGCGTGTGCGTGGCAGCGCCGATGGGGTACTGGAGAGCGTGCGGGGCCGCGTTTCCCGCGTGGGAGAAGGCGAGCCCGGCGAGCATGGACCCGTAGGACATGTCCGCGCGCGCGTCCGTGTCGCTCCCGTCCCTGACGGCACGGCGCAAGCTACGGGCGATCCGCTCCGCGGCCAGCAGCGCGTAGTGGTCGGTGATCGGGTTGCGGCCGAGGAACACCTGCTCCACCGGGTCGCGCGGCCCGTGGGCCCGGGGTCGCGCGGTGTAGCTCTCCACCGCGTGACAGAACGCGTCGATGCCGGAGTGGGCGGTGACGGTCGCCGGGCAGGTGTAGGTGAGTTCCGGGTCGACGATGGCGAAGTCGGGCACGATGTGGACGCTGGACACCCCCACCTTCAGTTCGCGGTCCGGGTCGGTCAAAACCGAGACGGGTGTGAGCTCGGAGCCGGTGCCCGACGTCGTCGGGACCGCGACGAGAGGCATCGTCGGCCCCGGTACCTTCGACTCGCCGTAGTAGTCGCGCGGCGTCCCACCGTGGCGGCGGATGACGCCGACGATTTTGGCGAGGTCGATCACCGTGCCACCGCCGATGGCCAGGATCACGTCGGCGTTCACCTCGGCGGCGACCGAGACGGCCAGGGCTACATCGGCGAGTGGCACGTCCGGAGTCGCGTCGGAAAACACCGCGACGACCTCGACCTTCTCCCGCACGGCGGCCACGATCTCGGCCACGCCCGGCTGCCCCAGGAGCACCTGGTCGGTCACGATGAGGACGCGTGAGCCGCTCTCGGCGACGACTCGCGGGATGTTCTGGGCGACCCCTTCGCCCACTATCAGCTGGCGTGGTCCGCGGACGGTCTCAAGCATGTCGGTGCCTCTCCGGAACGTCGGCGGCGATTTGCTGGGCGCACAGGGCGCGGTGATCCTCGGCGGGCGCCCGGAGTAGCAGGACGGTCACGGGAGGTCGATAGCCACGTAGGTGAGGTCGAGGTACTCGAGGATGCCCTCGTGCGACCCCTCCTTGCCGATCCCGGACTGCTTCACGCCTCCGAACGGAGCCGACGGGTCCGATATCAGACCGCGGTTGATGCCGAGCATCCCCGTGTCCAGCCCCTCGGTGAACCGGAGCGCCCGCCCGAGGTCCCGGGTGAAGACGTATCCGGCCAGGCCGTGCTCGGTGTCGTTGGCCTTCGCCATCACCTCGTCGTCGGACGTGAACGAGATGATCGGCGCCACCGGACCGAAGATCTCCGCCTCCAGCATCCGCGCGTCATCGGGCACGTCGACGAGGACCGTGGGCGGGTAGAAGTGGCCCGGCCCATCCGGACGCTCGCCGCCCACCAGGACCCGGGCGCCGCGATCGACCGCGTCGGCGACGAGTTCGTCGATCTTGGCAACCGACGCATCGTCGATCAACGCCCCGACGTCCACGCCGTCGTCGAGACCGTGGCCCACCGACAGCGCGCCCATCCGCTCGGCGAAGCGCGCCGCGAACTCCTCGCGCACCGGCTCCTCGACGTAGATCCGGTTGGCCGCGATGCAGGACTCCCCGATGTTGCGCATCTTGGCCACCATGGCACCGTCGATCGCGACGTCCAGGTCGGCGTCGGCGCACACGATCAGGGCCGCGTTGCCACCCAGCTCCATGGAGGTACGCAGCACGTTGTCCGCCGCCTGTCGTAGCAGCACGCGCCCGACCTCGGTCGACCCGGTGAACGACAGCTTGCGGGTCCGACTGTCGGCCAGCAGTGCGGAGACCACCTCGCCGGAACGCTTGGTGGTCACCACGTTGACGACGCCCGGGGGAACACCGACCTCCTCCATGATGCGGGCCAGCAACAGCATGGTGAGTGGCGTCTGGCCTGCTGGTTTGGTGATCGTCGTGCAGCCCGCCGCCAGCGCGGGAGCGATCTTGCGGGCGCCCATGGCCAACGGAAAGTTCCAGGGCGTCACGAAGACGCACGGTCCGACCGGCTTCGGAACGGTGAGGATGCGATATCCACCTGAGGGAGCGGTGCTGTAGCGCCCCTCGACGCGTACCGCCTCCTCGGCGAACCAACGGAAGAACTCGGCGCCGTAGGCCACCTCCCCCCGAGCCTCGGCGAGCGGCTTGCCCATCTCGAGCGTTATCAGCCGGGCGACGTCCTCGGACCGCTCGGTCAGTGCCCGGTACGTCGCGGTCAACAACTCTGACCGTTTCCGCGGCGGGGTCGCCGCCCACTCCGTCATTGCCTTGCTCGCCACGTCCAGAGCGGCGAGCCCGTCGACGACGCCGGCGTCCGCCACCTCGGCGATGGTCTTGCCGGTGGCCGGGTCCTCGACGGCAAACGTGGCTCCGCTTGCGGCGTCGCGCCAGGCGTCGCCGATCCGGAGCCGCCGGTGCTCGGGGGCCAGGACGTTCATCGGGTCACTCATTGCGTCGCCTCCTGTGATCTTCTTGGTGATGTCCGGCGTGCCTCAGCGATCGCGCCATGCGCGTAGCCGGACGGGTCACCGGCCCTCGTCGGGCGCGAGGTTGCCGAACATGGCCCGTGGTCCGCTGTGCGGGGCGACGCCCGGCCACCGATCGCCTTCTCGGGCCGCCGTCGCCGCCCCGCGCGGTTATCGCCCAGCCTCGGACAGCGACAGTCCGGTGCCCGCATCGAACAGGTGCGCACGGTCCAGGTCGACCGCGACAAGCAGCCGCTCGCCCGGCGTACCCGTGACTGTGGGACGTGCCTTGACCTTGAGGATCTCCGTCCCCACTCGGACGTCGACCACCGTTCGGTCACCGAGCGGCTCAAGCCCGTAGAGCTCGCCCGACAACGACGCGTCCCCACGCCGCTCGACGGACAGGTCCTCCGCGCGCAGGCCCAGCAGCAGCGCACGACCGTCCTCAGCCGTGGTCCAGCGCGGCCGCGGCAGCGTCCAGCCCTCCGCACCGACCAGACGATCCCCCTCGGCGCGGCAGGCGAGCAGGCTGATCGGCGGACTGCCCACGAATCCTGCGACCCACTGGTTGGCGGGACGCTCGTACACCTCGGTCGGTGTTCCGACCTGTTGCACAGTTCCCTCCTTGAGGACCGCGACCTGGTCGGCCATGGACAGGGCCTCGACCTGGTCGTTGGTCACGTAGACGAAGGTCGCGCCGAGACTCCGGTGGATGCGGGTGAGCTCGGTGCGCATCTCGACGCGGAGCTTGAGGTCGAGGTTCGTCAGCGGCTCGTCCATCAGAAACGCGCGGGGGGTACGGACCAGCGCCCGGGCCAGGGCTACACGCTGCATCTCACCGCCCGACAACTGGGCGGGACGACGCTGCAGTAGACGTTCGATGTGCAGCAGGCTCGACATCTGGTTGACGGCAGCGGCGATCTCGCTCGACGAACAGCGGCGTGCCCGCAGCGGCGAGGCGATGTTGTCGTACACCGTGTGTCGCGGGTAGAGGGCGTAGCTCTGGAAGACCATGGCCAGGTCGCGCGCGGCCGGGGTGTCGCCGGTCGCGTCCCTCCCGTCCAGATGCACGGACCCGGCGTCAAGCTTGTCCAGGCCGGCGATCGCTCGCAGGGTCGTCGTCTTGCCCGCCCCGGAGGGCCCGAGCACGACGAAGAACGAGCCGTCCGGCACGTCCAGCGTCACGCCGTCCAGAGCCTGGACCTTGCCGAAGGACTTGCACAGCCCGTGCACTGCCACGGTTCCCATCAGGCCACCAGCTCTTCCGTGCTCACGTCGTAGACCGCCGGGGTCCCGCCGGTGTGCCGTAGCCCGACCAGTGCGTCAGCGGCGAAACGGACAGTCGGTGGCATCCGAACTCGTACGTCGCCCTGGCCGCTGTGGTCGACCACGTAGATGATTTCGTCGCCCAGCCACTCCGCCGAGACCACGCGGGCCGGGACCGACCGTTCCGCTCCTGGTGCTGTGACTTCCAGCGCCTCCGGCCGGACGCCTGCGACCAGGCTACGGTCGCGGGGCAGGCCTGGCGGCGGCGTGAGGGCCAGTCCGCCCTGACTGCGCAGCTTCCCGTCGGCGACCTCCACCTCAATGAGGTTCATCGGCGGCGAGCCGATGAATGCGGCGCAGAAAAGACTCGCCGGACGGTCGTAGACCTCCAGTGGCGTGCCGATCTGCTCGACGCGGCCCTTGTTGAGGATGGCGATTCGGTGACCGAGCGACATCGCCTCGACCTGGTCGTGGGTGACATAGACCATCGTCGCCCCCAGTTCCCCCTGCAGGTGCTTGATCTCCGTGCGCATGTCCGCCCGCAGCTCCGCGTCCAGATTGGTGAGAGGCTCGTCCATGAGGAATGCGCGCGGTCGCCGCACCAGGGCGCGAGCAAGCGCGACGCGCTGCTGCTCCCCGCCGGACAACTGCCGTGGTCGCCGGTCCAGGAGCGGACCGAGCCGCATCAGCCGGGCGGCCTCTTCGACCCGCTCGTGCACCTCCGGCTTGGGCAGCCCCTCGGCTCGCAGCGGGAACGCCAGGTTGTCGCGGGTTCTCAGATGCGGGTAGAGAGCGTAGAACTGGAACACCATGGCGATGTCGCGCTCGGCGGGCGGCAGGTCGTTGACAAGCGTGTCGCCGATGCGGATGTCACCTGTCGTCTGCCTCTCCAGGCCGGCGATGGCGCGCAGCGTGGTCGTCTTGCCACAACCCGAAGGGCCGAGCATCACGAACAGCTCGCCGTCACCGATGGACAGGTCCACGTGCTCGACCGCGACCGTCCCGTCCGGGTAGCGCTTGTGCAGCGCGGTCACCTCGATGCCCGCCATCAGCGTCGCACCGCCCCGAGCGTCACACCGGCGACGAGGTGCTTGCGCACCAGGTAGGCGAAGACGAGCACCGGTAGGGCGAACACCACGGAGGCGGCCGCCACGAGGCCCCAGTCCACGGTGGTGCCGCCGATGAGACCGGCGATGGCGGGTGGGGCCGTCCGCACGTCGTCGCTGGAGGTGAGGAAGATGGCGAACACGAACTCGTTCCAGGAGAAGATGAGGGCGAAGACCGCCGTCGCGGCGATGCCGGGCACGAGCAGGGGGAGGGTGAACTTCCAGAACGCCTGCAAGCGGGTGTAGCCGTCGAGCATGGCAGCGTCCTCGTACTCCGCGGGCACCTCGTCGACGAATCCCTTCATCATCCAGATCGTGAACGGGACGTTGAACGCCGCGTAGATGAGGATCAGACCGAGCTTGGTGTCGATGAGTCCGACCTGGCGGTACATGAGGAAGATCGGGACCACGACCACCACGGGCGGCATGAAGCGGGTGGACAGGATGAAGAACAGTTGGTCCTTCTTGGCCTTCACGGCGAAGCGCGAGTAGGCCCAGGCCGCCGGGACTCCCAGCACGGTGGCCAGCACCGTGGAGACCCCGGCGACCACGACGGAGTTGAGGAACGCGACGGACAAGGCCGAGCGACCGCCGCCAGGGGCGACGAACACGTCCTTGTAATGGTCGAACGTGACCTTGAAGCCGAAGAACTCGGCCGGGACGGCGTAGACGTCCCTGTTCTCCTTGATGGACGTCTCGATCATCCACAGCACCGGAAAGAGCATCACGACGGCCAGCACGGTCAGCAGCGCGACCTCCAGCACCGAGCGGCCCCGGCTGCCAAGGCGGCGCGCGGGGGGCGTGTGATCCGGGGCAGGACCTGTTGACACGGCCTCGTCGACGGAGACGGCCATCAGCCCTCCTTGAGCTTGTTCAAGTAGCGCAGGTAGAACTGCGTCAGGATGATGACGACGAGGACCATGAGGATCCCGTACGCCGAGGCGGTGCCGGTATTGAAGCCCAGGAACGCGACCTTGTAGACGTGGAACGACAACGTCTCGGTGGAGACACCCGGACCCCCACTGGTGAGGATGTAGACGAGGTCGAACAGCCGGAAGGCCTCGATGGCCCTGAACAACACGGCAATGAGGAGCAGCGGCCACACCAGCGGAAGGGTGATGTTGCGGAACCGGAACCACTCGGACGCCCGGTCGATCGAGGCGGCCTCGTACAGGTACTTGGGAACCGCGGTCAGGCCCGCGAGTGCGATGAGCATGATGAACGGCGTCCATTGCCAGGTGTCCACCACGATCAGGGAGACCAACGCCGTTCGCTGCCGGGTGAGCCACTCCACCTGCCCCACGCCGAGTGAGCCGAGCATGCTGTTGATCACGCCGAACTGCGCGTCGAGCATGAATCGCCAGAACAGCCCGACCACGACCGGCGACAGCATCATCGGAACCAGGAACAGAGTGGTCAGCAGTCCCCGCCCGTGTGTGCGCCGAGAGATCAGGTAGGCGATGGCGAAACCGAGCACGGTCTGCAGGCCGACCGCGCCGATCACGTAGATCAACGTCGTCAGGGCCCTCTGGTGGACCTGCGCCGACGTCAGGATGGCTGTGTAGTTGCCGAACCAGAGGAAATGGGCGGGCCCGCCGCGGGTGGCCGAGTAGTCGGTGAAAGACAGGTACAACGCCCACAGCAACGGGAACACCGACATGGCGAGCAACAGCAGCAGCGCGGGGGAGATGAAGGCGACGGCGAGTCCGCGGTCGCTCAGCCGGCGGGACCGACCCGGTGCGGGTGGCGTCGCAGACGCCACCCGCCCGGGGCTGTCGGTCGTCAGAGGGGCGGGGTCACTCACAGTCCGCCGCCGCCCTTGCGGCTGCTGGAGTCGAGCACTCCCTGCTGCTCCTTGGCGATGTCGTCGAGCGCATCCTTCGGCTTCTTCGCGCCGTTGAGAGCCGCGTTCACATTGGTGTTCTCAATGTTGACGAGGCGCGCGTACTCGGGCACGTTCCACATGTCCCGCATCCGCGGAACCGAGTCGGTGTACACCTGGTTGAACGGCCCGGCGTTGAGGAACTCGGGCGACTCCAGGGCGTCCGTACGCGACGGCACACCACCAGCCGCGGCCCACTTCTTCTGGATGTCGGCCCGCTCGAACCACTCCATGAAGTTCAGGGCCTCCGACTGGTTGGCCTTGGAGGCGTAGGCCGACACGTGCATCCCCATACCGCCGAGAGGGACCAGGTTCGTCTTCTGGCTCGGCAGGGTGGCAAAACCCAGCTTGTCGAGAATCTGCTTCCGCGAGGTGCCGAGCGTCGACTGCTTCGGATCAAGCAGGCCGCCGCTCGCGGCGATCCAGTTGAACGCGATGCATGCCTTGCCCTGGGCGACCGCCGCGTTCACCTCGTCGATGAACCAGTTGCCGGAGCCCTTGGCGGTCAACGGCTTCATCTTGTTGACCAGGACGTCCATCGCCTCCTGGCCGGCAGCGTCGTTGAGGACGCCGTCGATCTTGCGCGACTTGGAGTCCCAGAGGTTGCCGCCGTAGACGCCGTTGACCGTGTTGTAGGTGACGGCCGCGGCGTCGGAGCCGTTTGCCTGGTGGAAAGCCAACCCGCTGACGCCAGGGTTCTCCGCCTGGCACTTCTCGGCGGCTGAGATCATCTCGTCCCAGGTCTGCGGTGGCTTGTCGCCGATCAGGTCCTTGCGGTAGATCATCGTCCAGGTGTCGCCGAGCAGCGGCAGCCCGTACAGGCTGGCGTTCTCGTCGCGCTTGCCGGTCTCCGCCTGGGGGTACTGACCGTAGGCCGCCAGGAGGTACGGGTTGTAGGCCGTGACGTCGATGTTCTTCTTGACGAAGTCGGTGATGTCGAGGATGTTGCCGTTCGTCACGGCCTCGCCGATGTGTTGCGAGTCCAGGATCGCGATGTCGAAATCGGTCTTGTGCGCGGCGAACTGGGTGAACATCGCGTCGTGCCAGTTCGCGTTCGGCACGGTGTTGACCTTGATGGTCGTGTTCGGCCGCTCCTTCTTGTACTCCGCGTTCGCGAAGGCTTCGAGTGCTTTCGCGGGCGGCCACTCGAACCAGATGAAGCTGAGGGTCAGCGGGTCCTTGGTGAGCTCCGGGATGGTCGCCGGCGCCTTGGGGGCGCTCGCCTTCGCGTCGTCGCCCTTGTCATCGCCGCAAGCCGTCATGGTCGTGGCCACCAGCAGCATGGCCGCCGTCGCCAGCTTCACCTTGCGCCCGGAAACGGATGTTCGTCCTATTCGCTTCGGATACCGCATATTCTTACCTGCTTTCTGGGTTGGGGATCTCTAGAGCCTCGCTATGCGCTTCGCCGAGCAGTTGCTGGGTTGTTCAGGCGTGTCGCCGGGCTGTCGCGGGGGCCGACCCGCGGACCGGTGTCACGAGTACGCGCGACGTACCGGGTCTTCACGCCCTCGAGAAGCCCTTCGATCCAGCTGCGGCCGGTGACGCACCGAGCAGGACGTCGAGCATGCTCACGGGCGCTCCGGGGATCGAAGTGGAGCAATGGCGGGCGGTTCCGCGATGGTGCAGGATGGCGAGCGTCCGGCACTTTTCCTATACGATCTAGTGGGGCGTCAGCATCCCGCAGCGTTGTGACTGATGTCAACAGGTTCCCGAAGACGCAAGGAAGGACCTCACGTCACGATGGACGAGGAAGCGATGATCGCGCCGGGCCGCAGGGCCGTGGCGGGCGGAACGCCGCCGGGAAGATCTGGCGGCCGGCTTGCCGACGAGGTGTACGACACGCTGCTCGGACAGCTGATGTCGCTACGGATCGAGCCCGGGTCGCGCGTCACGATCGACGTCCTCGCGCGAGAGCTGGGGGTCTCGCAGACGCCGATCCGAGACGCTCTGAACCGTATGGAGGCCGAGGGCCTGGTCGTACGCGTGCCCCATGCCGGCTACCGCATTCCTCCCCAGATCACCCGGCACCGATTCGAGGACATGCTCGAGGTCCGCCTGCTCCTTGAGCCGGCGGCGGCGCGCAGATCCGCCGAACGCGCCTCCCTGAAGCAGGTGGCCGGTCTGCAACGGATGCTGGAGGAGATGGCGGAGCTGGAGGGGGGCAACGGGCCGATGGCCTATGGGGCCTTCGGGCTCCGTGACGCCGCTTTTCACGATCTCGTCGCCCTGAGCGCGGAGAACCAGGTCATCCGTGAGGCGCTCGCTCGCCTGCACAGCCACGTGCACCTCTTCCGGCTTCACCACGACATCCAGGTCACTCACCTGGCCATGGCCGAGCACGAGGAAGTCGTGGCCGCGATCGCCGCGCGTGACCCCGACGCTGCCGCCTACGCGATGCGTCGGCACATCCTGCGGTCCGGCGAACGTTTCCGACGATTGTTCGACGAGGTCAAGGACGCGGACGGGTTGCCGGTAGAGGCTTGACGGGCGGGCTGGGCCGAGGAATGCTGACCCAATCGATCAGATCGGATTGGATTCACCTCACCCGCCACCAGATGCGAGGAGAAGCAGGTGCCCAGAGCGCTGCTCCTGACCGGCGACGCCGCCGAGGAGCTCGACACCATGTATCCCTACTATCGCGTGCAGGAGGGCGGCTGGGACGTCGACGTCTCGTCACGGACGTTGCGTGACGTGCAACTGGTCATCCACGAGTTCGACCCCAACTCCGACGCCTATGTGGAGAAGGACGGCCGCAAGCTGCCGGTCGACGTGCCGTGGGCCGAGGTCGACGTCGAGCGCTATGACGCCCTCATCATTCCCGGTGGACGCGCCCCCGAGTGGATCCGGGTCGACGCCGACGTCAGGCGCATCACCGAGCACTTCTTCGCGCGCAACCTTCCCATCGCGCTGGTGTGCCACGGCGCGCAGGTGCCAGCGGTGTACGGGCTACTGAAGGGTCGAAAGACCGCGTGCTTCCCGCCCATCACCGGTGACATGGAGAACGCGGGCGCGACCGTCATCGACGCTCCCGACGTCGTTGACGGCAACCTCGTCTCCTGCCGGGGGTGGCCCGACATGCCGCAGTTCGGCAGGGCGATGATGGAGGTCTTCTCGAAGTCTGTCAGCCCCGCGTCGGCATGAGCATGCCTGGCCTGCCCCGGTGACGGCACTTCGGACCGTCGCGGTCGACGGTTCGCCCGTCCACGTCCTGGAGAGCGGCGCCGGGCCTGCGGTGCTGATGCTGCACGGCTCCGGGCCCGGCACGACCGGGTCCGGAGCCTGGGCGACGACGGCGCAGGCGCTGGGCACGTCCTGGCACGTGGTGGCGCCTGACCAGGCGGGGTTCGGCCGCACACCTGTCCCGGCGGGTTCCCGGGGTGGGCTAAGGCTGTGGACGGAGCAGGCCGCGGGCCTGATGGATGCCCTCGGTATCGAGCATTACGCCGTGGTGGGTCACTCCATGGGCGGTGCGGTGGCGCTGGCGTTGGCGGCCGCGCGCCCCCAGCAGGTCACCCGTGTCGTGGCGGTCGCGACGATGGGCGCCCCCGGGGCACCGCTGTCCGCCGACCTCGACGCACTCTGGGCCGCCCCCGCCGGCCCGCTCGGGGCACGAGACATGCTGAGTCGCCTCGTCCTCGACCAGGCGCTCGTGACCGATTCGGCCGTCGATGCCCGTGCGGCTGCGATGCGAGCGGGGGCGGAGGCGTTCGCGTCGTTGTTTCCTCCGCCCAGGGCACGATGGGTCGACGATCTCACCCTCTCGGCGCGGACGCTGGCAACGGTCCGCGCGCCCGTGCTGCTCGTCCACGGCGCCGACGACCGAGTGACCCCGCTCGGGACGGCAGCCCAGCCCCTGCTCGAACACCTGGCCGATGTCCGTCTGCACGTGCTCGGCCGCTGCGGGCACGTGCCGGCGATCGAGCACCCGCACGAGTTCAGGCAACTGCTGTCGTGCTTCCTCCGCCAGGACCGAGGCCACTGATTGCTGCGGCAGGTCCGCAGCCCGTGCCGAAGCGGATCGGCGTGAAGCTGGCGTCCTCCCTGAGGCGCGGGCCGAGCCGTCCGACCGGGCTTGCCGGAAGATCTTGAAGAAAGATTCCGGTCGGCGGCAACCTCCCCGCGATGGATCGCATGTACCCGGGTGTAAGCGACGATCGCCACGATCCATAGGGGCCCGGAAATGTCTGCACGTCACCTCCTCCTGCTGCCCGTTGCCGCCGTCCTCATCGGACTGTCGGCCTGCGACTCCGCTACGCCATCCGGTCCCAGCCCGACCGCATCTGCGCCGACGTCGGCTGCTGCGGCCACCGGCACCCCCGGTGCGTCGCCCGCTGCGGCGGCCGGGGTTGCCGACTGCCCGTCGGCGAAGACCCTCGAGACCCTTGTCGAGCTTCCGAAGGGCTGGACGTTCGGCAGTGTCGAGTGCGTCAAGGACTGGGCGGGAGCCGATCCGCAGGGCCCGACCGAAGGTGACGGCGTCTACCTGTTCCACTTCGTGGCCGGCACGGGCTGGAAGTACTACGGCGACGGCAGCGGATACGACTGCAAGGATCTCGGCCTCCGCGAGCCGGCGCCGTTCTGCATCTCCTGACCGGGTCGACCGCGGTCGCTTGCTGTGGCGCACACCGGCTAAGGTGTGCGCCACAGTCAACCGGCCGCATCGACGCCGCCGCTGCCTGAAGGATTTTGGGGTACGTGGGGGGACGAGCGCGGCATGGCGGACTCCATAGACGATCTTTTCTGTGAGTTCGTGCGGACCCGCTCGCCGGCGTTGCTGCGGACGGCGTTCCTGCTGACCGGTGACCGGCACCTCGCCGAGGACCTGGTGCAGGACGCGCTGGCCCGCACACATCGGGGCCGGCGTCGGCTGGATGATCCCGGGCACTTCGAGGCGTACACCCGAACCGCCATGTACCACCAGCATGTGAGCTGGTGGCGGCGCCGCAAGGTAGCCGAGTCCCTGCCCGGCGAACTGGCCGACGTCGTTCAGCCCGGCAGCGACCATGCCCGCCGTACCGATCTCAAGCTCGCCCTGCACCAGGCTCTCGCCCAACTCACCCAGCGGCAACGAGCCGTACTGGTGGCGCGGTTCTTCGAGGACCGCAGCGAGGCCGACACCGCGGATCTGTTGCAGTGCTCGGTCGGCACGATCAAGAGCCAGACCAGTAAGGCACTGGCCCGGATGCGGGAGATAGCGCCGGAGCTGCTCTCGGCCGTGATGGAGGAGGCCTGATGACCGACGACCTCGGGCCTCTGCGTCAGGCCATGTCCGATCTGAGCGAGTACGGCGGCACCGCCGACATGTACGAGCGCGCCCTGCGCAGGTCACGGCAGTCGCAGCGACGGGTAGCGGTCACCACCGGCGCCGCGGCCGCGGCGGTGGTGTTCGCCATCGGCGGTACGGTCGCCTTCGCCACCCGCCACCGGCCCGACCCTCCGACGCCACCTGCATCCACCCGCACCAGTGACGGCCCGCAGAATCCCACCTGTCCGTCGACCCAGACCCTCGGGAGCCTGGTCGAGCTGCCGGCGGGCTGGTCCTTCGCTTCCAGGGCGGTGGAGTGCGTCGAGACGTGGGCGGCGGCCGACGTGCAGCGTCCAGACGCCAGCGCCGTCATCTACCTGTTCCACTACACGGCTGGCACGGGTTGGCGATTCCACGACCAGGGCACCGGATGGGACTGCAAGGATCTCGGCCTGACCGAGGCCGCGTCGTTCTGCGCTTCCTGACCGCCCGCCTGGGTCCGACCGCCCGGCGCCCCCGTGGTGCGCCGGGCAGGTCTGGACCAGGGTGATCAGCTTGCCCGTTCCTGAAGCGTGCTTGACGAGATGACCACCACCTTGTTCGGCCGACCATGTGCAAACCATGCGACAGGCTTGAATCAGCTGTTCAGGCCCGTCGATCTCGGCCCTAGGATCGGGCCATGGGGGTCGGCGGCGCGGCGGTGGAGTTTCGTGTGCTGGGCGGTGTCGAGGCAACCGTCGGTGCTGAGCCGCTCGATTTGGGTCCTGCCCGCCAGCGCAGTGTGTTGGCAGCTCTACTGGCCGATGTGAACCGGGTGGTGTCAGTCGACCAACTGATCGACCGAGTGTGGGGAGAGCGCCCACCGCAGCGGGCCCAAGGGACGCTCTACAGCTATGTCTCCCGTCTGCGGCAGGCCCTGGCTTCGGCCGCAGACGATGCGCGTGTTCTGCGGCGAACGAGCGGCTACGCCCTCGTCGTCGACGATTCCACGGTGGACCTGAACCGCTTCCGCACTCTGGTCGGGCAGTCCCGCACGGTCCAGGACGACGACCACGCCGCGGCCCTGCTGGAGCAGGCGCTCGAACTGTGGCGGGGGGAGAGCTTCGCCGGCCTGGACACGCCGTGGTTCAACACCCTGCGGGCGGCCCTGTACCGGGAACGCCTCGCGGCCGAGATGGAACTGGGCGACCTCCATCTGCGGCTCGGCCGACACGTGCGGCTGGTGGCCGAGCTGCCCACCCGCGTGGAGTCGCACCCGCTGGACGAGCGGCTGGCTGGCCAACTCATGCTGGCGTTGTACCGCAGTGGGCGCACCGCCGACGCGCTGTCCCACTATCGGCACGTTCACGAGCGACTAGCGGAGGAGTTGGGCACCGACCCCGGCCCGGCCCTGCAGCAACTCCACCAACAGATTCTCACCGCCGACCCGGCCCTGGCCCTCCCCGCCCCGGAGATCGCCCGGCGCACCGAGGCGCCCGCCATGGTGCCCCGTCAGCTACCCGCTGACGTCACTGGCTTCGCCGGCCGCCACGAACACCTCAGCCGATTGGACAGACTCCTGTCCCAGCCGGCTGCCGGACCCGCCGGGTCCGATCCCGCCCACCGTGACGACACGCGCCCGGAGGGCGCGAATGACGGTGTGCAGGGTGGGCCGACGGCGGTGGTGATCTCCGCGGTGTCCGGTACCGCGGGGGTCGGTAAGACCGCCCTGGCGGTGCACTGGGCGCACAGCGTCGTGTACCGGTTCCCCGACGGGCAGTTGTACGTCAACCTGCGCGGGTTCGACCCGAGCGGGCAGGTACTGGACCCGGCCGAGGCGATCCGTGGATTCCTCGATGCCCTCGGCGTACCCCCCGAACGCATCCCACCGGGCCTCGACGCCCGGGCCGGGCTCTATCGCAGCCTGACCGCCGACAAACACCTGTTGATCCTGCTCGACAACGCCCGCGACACCGAACAGATCCGCCCGCTGCTGCCCGCCACCGGCACCTGCCTCGCCGTCGTCACCAGCCGTAACCCGCTAACCGGACTGATCGCCACCCACGGCGCCCACCCCCTGATGCTCGACGTGCTACCCGATGACGAAGCCCGCGATGTCCTCGTCCGCCGCATCGGCGCCGAGCGGGTCAACGCCGACCCCACCGCCACCAGCCACGTCATCAGCGCGTGCGCCCGGCTCCCGCTGGCGTTGGCGATCGCCGCCGCCCGCGCCCGGCAGACCCGCTTCCCGCTCGCCGTGATGGCCGCGGAACTGCGCGACGCCGAGCAACGCCTCGACACCCTCGACGCCGGAGACCCCACCATCCAGATCCGGACGGTGTTCTCCTGGTCCTACACCGCCCTCACCCCGGCCGCCGCCCGGCTGTTCCGACTTCTCGGCCTGCACCCCGGCCCCGACACCGACACCGCCGCGGCCGCAGACCTCGCCGGCCACACGATGTCACAGACCCGCCTGCTGCTGGCGGAACTGATCCGGGCCAGCCTGCTCACCGAACACGTCTCCGGTCGGTACACCTTCCACGACCTGCTACGCGCCTACGCCAGCGAACTCACCCACACCCTCGACACCGACCAGGATCGCCACGTCGCCACCACCCGAGTCCTGGACCACTACCTGCACACCGCACACGCCGGTGAGCGGCTGCTGTATCCGACCCGGCACCCGATCAACCTCATCCCGGCGCACCCGCAGGTCATTCCGCACCCCCTCGCCGACGACCGGCAGGCGACGCACTGGTTCAGCACCGAACGCCTCGTGCTGCTAGCCGCCGTCGAACACGCCGCAGCGACCGGCTTCGACGCCCACGCCTGGCAGCTTTCCTGGACCCTGAACACCTTCTTCTTCCGTCGAGGCCTCTGGCACGATCTGGTCACCGCCGGACGCACCGCGGTCACCGCCGCCCGGCGCCTCGGCGACCCGGACGCACGACTGAACACCCACCGCCACCTCGCCGACGCCTACACCGCCCTGCGCCGTTTCGACGACGCCCACGTCCAGTTGCAACACGCACTCGCCGTGGGGGTCCAGACCGGAGACCGCGCCGGACAGGGCCACACCCACCTCAGCCTCGGGCGGATGTGGGAACGACAGGGTGACCCCCGCCAAGCCCTCGACCACTCCTGCCTCGCCCTCGACCTGTTCCAGGCATCCGGGGACCTGGTCGGGAAGGGCAGGGCTCTCAACGCGATCGGTTGGTGCCGCATCCTGCTCGGCGAGAACGAGCAGGCTCTCGCCGCCGCCCGCCGGGCCCTCACCCTGAACCAGAATCTGCACAACCGGATTGGTCAGGCGAACACCTGGGACACCATCGGCTACATCCACCACCAGTTGGGCCACCACACCGAAGCCATCACCTGCTACCAGAACGCCCGCGCCCTGTTCCATGACCTCGGCAACCACGTCCACGAGGCACAGACACTCACCCGCCTCGGCGACACCCACCACACCGCCGGTGACACATCTGCCGCCCGGGATGCCTGGCAACAAGCCCTGAGCATCCTCGACGATCTCCATCACCCGGACGCTGACACCCTCCGCACCAAACTCGACCCCTGATGGCGCGTCGACGATGGATGTGGGGACAGTTGACGGACCGCACCAACCCGGTCGCCGCCCGGGTCAACTCCTCCGGGTGAGAGGCGCCACCGCATCGCAGGCGCCGATCGTCTGCGCGGCGGCGGCCTGGACCTGCGGGGACGGATCGGACAACGCCGCGGTCGCCGTGGCCAGCAACGCCGGCACGATCTGCCGGCAGCCGAGCACGGCCCGGGCGTAGAGGGCGCTCTGCAGCCGCTCGTCCTCCCAGATCCCCTCCTCGTCGCCGTCGTCGAGCGCCTGGGCCAGTGCGGCGTCCACGTCGAAGTCCGGCTCGGACAAATCCCTGTCCGTGATGCTGCCCGCCTCGGCCACCGCGGCCAGGAAGTTGAGCAGTTCGGCACGCAGGCCGGGATCGGTCACCCGCGGGTCGGCGAGCAGCGCCGCCACGTCGAGGGCGGCCGGCGCAGTCGCGGTCCACGGCGTTCCCTGGTGGATGATCGCCGACCACAGGTGCTTGAGTGCCCTCGCGCGGGCCTCCGGGTCGTCGCCGGCGAGCGCCGCCAGGTGGCCGGGAGTGTCCACGGCGAGGCCGTAGGCGTGCAGCAGAGCGGCGTACTCGGTCACGGCCGGAGAATACCCGGCCGGCACCGAGGAGCACCGTGACGCACTGCCGCTGGCGTCCGCTCATGGCGGCGACAGCGGCCGCCGCGATGACCTTGCCGGGCGTTCCGAGATCGGGAGAGGCGCCGAAACGGTCGCAGAGGTCCGGCGCGGATCTGCCGCTGATGGTGCCCGTCGACGGAGGTGAGCAGGTTTAGTGGTATGTCCATCGCCAGAGTGAAACCTGAGTGATATTCCCTTTCTGTCCGATACTTGCGATGCGCGTCAGTACGGTGACGTTTGGGCGATCAGGCACGTCGTCGCGGCACCGGAGCCCGGCCGCTGTCGGTGCACGCGCCGCTCGGCGGTACATCCGACGGGCCGCGGCTCCGGCGGGGTCGCGCTGGCGCCAGCGCATCTGCCCGCGTTCGGAAACCACTGACCAACGAGGGGGAAGAGACATGCTCGGTATCTCGCTACGTCGGCCGAAGACCATCGCCGCAACGCTCGTCGCCGCAACGCTGGTGACGGTGCTCGGCTCAGCCGCCCCAGGCGTGTCCGCGGACGGCGGTCCCCGACCAAGTCCTGACGAGGGGCATCGCACCAAGCCGACAATCGTCCTGGTGCATGGCGCCTGGGCCGACGGCTCGAGCTGGAGTGGGGAGGTCCGCAGACTCCAGGCACGTGGTTTCGAGGTCCAGGTCGCGCCGCAACCCAACCGGGGGCCGACGATCGACAGCGGCTACCTGAAGGACTTCCTGTCCACCATCGAAGGTCCCATCGTGCTCGCGGCCCACTCGTACGGTGGCTTCGTGGTCAGCGACGCCGCGACCGGCAACAGCAACGTCAAGGCGCTCGTGTTCGTCGACGCCTTCGCCCCGGACAAGGGGGAGACGGTGGAGGAACTCACCGCCGGCTCCGGCTCGGTGCTGGAGCCGGCCCTGACCGACCCCACGAGCGTTTTCAAGCTCGTGCCGTTCCCCGGTGCCCCGGAAGGTGCGGCCGACGCTTACGTCCTGCCGAAGGTGTTCATCAAGGGCTTCGCCAACGGTCTGCCTCGGCGGCAGGCAGAGGTGCTCTCCGTATCCCAGGTCGCCCTGGCCACGAACGCCCTGGCGGAGCCGGCCACCGAGCCGGCGTGGAAGACGATCCCGGTGTGGGCGGTGATCGGCACCGAGGACCTGGTCATCCCGCCGGCCCGCCAGGAGGAGATGATGAAGCGGGCGGGGGCCGACATCACCCGGATCGACGCCGGTCACCTGGGCCTGATCTCGCATCCCGGCGAGGTCACCGAGGTCATCCTGGAGGCGGCCCGGACGACAGCCTGACGGGACCTCGTGACGTCGGCTGGCCGTACCCCGGTTGATCCGTAAGAGCAGGTTCGCCAAGAGGCCGTGGCATCGCGCTGAGCGATGCCACGGCCTCTTGTCGTGTCAGTTGGTCGCCTTGGCGGCGGCCTCGATCTGGTTGGTGACCGCGCCCGTGTCAGTGATCATCGACAGGTGGGGGGCGTTGATCTCGACAGTGTGCGCCTTGGCCCGCTTGGACATGGCGACCTGCTCGGCGGCAGGGATGACGGCGTCCTGCTTGCCGATCACCGACCACGAGGGAATGGTGCGCCAGGCCGGCTCGCCGGACTCCTCGAACAGGGCGTTCGAGGCCAGGGGGCGCTGCCGGGCAGCCAGTACCGCCACGTCCCTGGCGGGAATGGTCATGTCGGCGAACGCCTTGCCGAAGATCGACGGCTTCACGTAGAAGTTGGCGACTCCCTCGTCGGCGCCGGGGATCGCGACCTGGTCGAAGATGGTGGACGGTTCGGCCGCGAAGACCGAGCCCGGCACGGCCGAGGTCAGCGAGTACACGGTGTCGTGCTGGTCCGGGATGTACGCGTCGACGTACACCAGGGCCTTGACCTGCTCGTTGCCCAGAGCGGCGTTGGTGATGACCATGCCGCCGTACGAGTGCCCGACGAGGACGATCGGCCCGGTGACGGTGTCCAGGTACGCGCGGAGATTCGCGGCGTCGTTGTCCACGCCCGACAGCAGGTTCGGCGGCGTGACCACCCGGTAGCCGTCGTGCTGGAGCTTGGTCGTCACCTTGTCCCAGCTGGACCCGTCAGCCCACGCACCGTGCACGAGCACGACTGTCGGTTTGACGGATGCGGGGCGCGAATGCTGAGCCGTCGAGGCCTGCGCGGTGCCGATGCCGGCACCAACCAGGGTCAGGGCGCCGATGGTCGCGCCTACGTAGACAAGGCGGCGCCGCAAGGACAGTTTCACGGTGTTTCCTTTCACTTCTGAAAAAAGTCGAGCAGGGCGGCGTTGACCTGATCGCTGTGGGTCCAGGCAATGGCGTGCGGCCCGCCCTCGACAACGAGCAACCGCGTATCCCCGAGGAACGCGGACAGCCGCTGGCCGGTCGCCCCGATGGGTAGGACCCGGTCCTGATCGCCCTGAATCACGAGCACCGGCACGTCAATCTTGGCCAGGTCTTCGCGGAAGTCGGTGAGCCAGGTCGGGATACAGGCCACCGCGGCGACGGAAGAGCCGGCCAGGGCCACGGCCACACTTGCCCGGAACGCCTCGTCGCTGACCAGCGAGCCGCCGTAGATGTCGAGGTTGTAGAAGTTCTCCAGGAACTGCTTGAGCCACGCGTCCCGGTCCGCCCGCGCCGCCTGGATGAAACCGTCGAACAACGACTGCGGCGCGCCTTCGGGATTGTCGTCCGTGCGCAGGAGGAACGGTGGAATCGGCGACATCAGTACGGCCTTCGCGACCCGTCCGGTGCCATGGCGACCCAGGTACCGGGCAACATCGCCGGTGCCCATCGAGTGACCCACGAGGATGGCCTCGCGTACGTCCAGAGCCGTGAGCAGCACATTCACATCGTCGGCAAACGTGTCGTAATCGTATCCACCGGCGGGCTGGCTGGAATTGCCCCAACCCCGCCGGTCGTACGTGATGACCCGGTAACCGGCTGCGAGCAGTGCGGAGACCTGCTTTTCCCAAGCCTGTCCGCTCAGCGGATAGCCGTGACTGAGCACCACTGGCGTGCCGGTGCCGTGATCCTCGTAATAGATCTCGATCGAGTTGGCTCCCTCTGAGCCAACGGTGACATGGGGCATGCGCACTCCTTGGGCTTGCGTTCCGCGCTGGGAACCTTGCCAAAGATATGGATGCGTAGTGTTTCGCGAATCACCCGAATCACGTAGTCCCGGTGTTTGGCGACCAACTCGACGGACAACGAGAGATGGGGGATGCGGGGGACCTGAGGCAGACCGCAGGCTGGGCCGAAAAGCGAAGCCGCTGCCCTTCCATCTCTAGGATGTCAATCGTGACGACGCCCGACCGCAGCCTCCCGGACGCGCCGCAGTCCCACTGCGAGTTCAAGGTCTTCGGCGGTCTTGGCTGCCGGCGGGACGGCTCGGACGTCGATCTTGGCCCGGTACGCCAGCGGATCATCCTGGCCAAGCTCCTCGCCGCCGGGGGTGACGCGGTCAGCCTCGACAACATCATCGACAGCCTGTGGGACGACCAACCGCCGTCCAGCGCCGCCAACCAGATCCACCGGCACGTCGGCAACCTCCGGCGGATTCTCGAACCGGACCTGGACGTCCGCGAAACCGGTCGATACCTCCTACCGGCCGGTACGGGCTACCGGCTGCTCCTCGCGACCGAGGCCTCCGATCTGGCCATGTACCGCGAGTTGGTCCGGCGGGCCCGTGAGGCGCTCGCCGGCGGGGACGTCGTGGCCGGCGTGCGGGCGTACCTGACCGCTCTGGAGCTTGGCCGCAGCCCCGCGTTCATCGACCTTCCGACCAGCGCCCTGAGTTCGCCGGAGTTCGTCGCCATCGAACGGGAACGCATCGCGGTGGCGCTCGCGGCCAGCGAGGCAGCGATTGCCCACGGCATGGCCGGCACCGTGTTGACCCCACTCCTGAGCGTTGCCGCCGCGGCGCCGCTGGACGAGGCGCTACAGGCGTGCCTGATGCGCGCGTACGTGGCCACCGGTCACCGGGCGGAAGGGGTACGGATCTTCGAGCGCAGCCGTCAACGTCTCGCCGAGGAACTGGGGGTGGACCCGGGGCCGGAACTGCGGGAGGCGTACCGGGAACTGCTCGCCAGCGGCTGGACCCTGCAGGAGGAACTGCGTCCGCCGGAGGCTCCCCGGCCCGCGCAGCTGCCGCCGCAGGTCGCGGGCTTCGTCCGCCGAAACGACGTGGCCAACGCGCTCGACGACCAACTGTCCGGCGCGTTCAACGACGCGGCCACCGTGATCACCGTGCTCGGCGGCATGGGTGGCATCGGCAAGACCGCGCTCGCCGTGCACTGGGCCCACCAGATCGTCACCGAGTTTCCCGATGGCCAGTTGTTCCTGAACCTGAGGGGTCTCGATCCGGACGGACGCGTTCTGTCGTCGGAGGAGGCGCTCGCCACCTTGCTCGCGTCCCTGGGCGAGCCTGCGGTGTCGTCACCGCAGGAGAACGTCGACGCGCAGGCAGCTCGTTACCGCAGTCGCCTCTTCGGTCGTCGGATCCTGATTCTCCTGGACAACGCACGCGACTCCGACCAGGTCCGCCCGCTGCTGCCGGCCGCCCGGGGCTGCCTGGTCATCGTGACGAGCCGCAACCGGATGACGAGCCTGGTCACCCGGGAGGGCGCACATTACCTGCACGTCGATCGGCTGACCGGGGCCGAGTCCCGCCAGCTTCTGATCAACCGCCTCGGCGCCCGTCGCGTCACCACGAACCCGGACGCGTTGGACAAGGTCATCGCGCTCTGTGCCGGGCTGCCGCTCGCGCTGGCGATCGTCGCGGCCCGCGTGGCCCTCAATCCGGCCCTGCCACTGAGCGCGGTCCTCAGCGACGTCTCGGCGCCGTCCGCCAGGCTCGACGCGTTGTCCAGCGCGGACTCGTCCGACGATGTCCGGTCGGTGTTCTCGTGGTCGTATCGCGCCCTCGGCCCGTCGACGGCGCAGGTGTTTCGTGCCCTCGCCGTCCACTCGGGTCCGGAGATCTCACTGGAGTCGGTGGCCAGTGTCGCCGGAGTCGGTCGCGCCCAGGCGCGCCAACTGCTCATGGAACTGGTGACCGCGAATCTGCTCGACGAGTCGCAGTCCGGGCGATACGTTCTGCACGACCTGTTGCGGGCCTACGCGGGTGAGCTCCTCGACGAGGATCAAGAGCGACCGGAGTACGAGCGGCGTCTCATCACGCATTACCTGCACTCGGCCCGTGCCGCCTACGCGCGGCATCACCGGCAGCCGGTCGGCGCCGTCAGCGAACCGCCGTCGGGTGTGACAGCTGAATCGTTCGACAGCGTGCCACAGGCTGCCGCCTGGTACGCACGGGAACGGTCCGCGTTGTGGGCGACCATCGATCTGGCCCTCGCACACGGTTTGGGGCGCGACGCGGCGGCCATGGTCCTCGCCGCCTCAGCACCGGGTAGCAACTCCATACCCGCGGGTCGGACGGAGACGGTACTCGCGATCCTCGATCTGGCCAGCGAGCTCGGTGAGCCGCTGATGGAGGCCGAACTTCTTCGTACCGTCGGTGAGGTCTTCGCCCCGCTGCCATCCGCCGACGAATATCTCCGTCGCGCCTTGGTCATCTTCGAAGGCGCCGGAGAAGTCGCCGGACAAGCCGACGTCCTACGAAACCTCGCCGTGTTGTCGTTGTCGCGTGGCGACCACGACGCCGCCAACGCGTACGGTGAACGCTCCGTGGGTCTTGCCCGGCAGACGGGGCGCCAGGAACTGCTCGCCGTCTCGCTGCTGACGTTCACGAGAGCGCTCCTGGGATCCGACCAGTTCGAGGCTGGCACACGGGTCGCGGACGAAGGGCTGGCCATCGCGGTGGCAAAGCACCTCGATCACCTGAAGATCTATTACGCACAGCTCATTGCGGAGTCCTCCTGGAAACTCGGCCGGCTCGAACGAGCGGCGAAGGTGTCGGAGTGGGGATTGTCGGAAGGCGTCTGTGAGTCGAACGGCCCCCGGTGTGCCGTCGCGGCGATCCTCGCGCGGGCCGCATTCGATCTGGGCGACCTGGCGCACGCGGAACGGGGGTGCCAGCAGTTCGAGAAGCTGATCGCCGACAACGGCTTCCGGGAACTCGTCGAGTTCTCTGGCATGGAGGAGGCCGAGACATACCGGACCATGGTCGCGTATGTCCGGGCCCGGCTGAGCCTGATGGGGGGCGCGTCCTGAGCGGGTAGGCGAGCACTCAGTCTGCACTCGTCGTGCACCGCGGTGCGATCGGATGGTTGTCGAGACCCCGAACCCTCGCCCGAGGAGCACCATGCACTGCGTCGTAGCCGAGCCTGCCCGAATCCTTCCCCGTGCGGTGTTGACCCCACGACAGGAACAGGTCGCCCTGCTGGTGGCGGCAGGCTCCACAAACGTAGAGGTCGCGACACACCTGGTCATCAGCACCCATACCGTCAAACATCACCTACGCGGGGTGTTCCACCGGCTGGGCGTCGCATCTCGCCGCGAACTGCGCAGCAGGCTGGCCTGCCACGACACCACCAACCACCTCGCCCAGAGCTGCTGCCTGACCAGCCAGGAGCGGGACATCGCGCGGCGGGTCTCGAACGGCGCCTCCAACCGCGAGGTGGCCGCACAACTGTTCATCAGCCCCAGCACCGTGGACTACCACCTACGCAAGATTTTCCGCAAGCTCGACATCACCTCGCGCAGAGAACTGGCGAGACGAGACGCGCTCATCCCCACATCGGCGGCATCGCCCACGACCCCACCCGGGTAGGTGGAATCCAGGTTTCACGAGGCCAACAGGTCGAAGTGCATACCCGCGAGGAAGAACCAGAGTGCCACCCAACGGAACACGTGCCCCGGCCGGGCAGTGCCGATCACGTCGGCGAAGAGGCACAGGATCCGGGCGCAGCCCGAGCGCCAGGCCGCCAGCAATGACCCACCCAGACGCCAATCTTCAAGCGGCAAAATGCCGATGGTGACGCTCACGACAAAGACGGCGAGCGCGATGGAAGCTGATATCCAATTACTGAGCGCCGTGGAGGCCAGGGCCAGGGTCACCGCTGCGGTGACAGCTACCGCTGCCAGCACCCCGAAAAGCCCGAAAATGCTGCTGCTCGCCTGGAACTGGTAAGCGACCTTGCCCGACCATCCCCGCTCACCCGGACCGAGGTGCCCGGCAAGGAACATGTCGATGCGTCCGCGGACGGACCGCGTGAGTTCCGCGCCGCGCCACCCTTCCTTGGCTGCCTCGGCATGCATCCTGCTCAGAAGTTCGGGAACATCGACCGTGTCGAGCATGTCCTCCGTCTCCTCGGAGACGCTGAGGTGAGGCTTCACTCGGAGGGACGAGATGTCGAGAGTCGCGCCTCCTCGGGCCCCTAGGGTCTTCGTGTGCACGAGGCAGTCGGCGAGCTCTTCACGAACGCCGTACACCGTGGCGCGGTATCTTTCTATTGGCGCAAGATGACTGAGATCACGCCCTCTGCGGTCGAGTTTGACCGCAAATCGCCGCAGCCGATCCAAGTCGATCAAGTCGAGTATCACAGCGAGCCCGGCTAAGAGCTGCAAGACCTTTCCGATGCGACTCCAGATCAGCATCGGCCACCACCCGAGCCTCATGTCCATGGTGGAGTCGCCGGACCACCAGGCTGCCCATGCATCGCCGAGACTCGTCGTGATCAGCAAAGCGATCCACGCTGGGGGGATCAGAAACCCAACCCACACCAGCTTCCGGTGAGAGGTGGCGGCCACCCGGTCATGGTAGCGAAATGCCGCAATACAACGGCACCTCGTTCTGGCTGACGACGACCGCGCGGCGCCGCGTACACCCACCCGTTCCGCATCAACGCCATGCGTGACCAGGCAGCTCGGACGAGCCGGTGGTCTTCCGACTGGTCGGCACGCAGGCGTGTGGGACTCGGGAATGGTCGTGCTGACCTATGCTCTGACCGGGGTCAAGCTCGCCGGGTGGGGGTCCGGAGCCCGGGGTCCCAAGCAGTGCAGGGTGCGAGCGCAACGGCACTCCACCCTCGTCCACCACGCGGGCGACAGGCACCTGCCTTCTCATGCGCCATGAAGGGGAAGACCGTGAACGACGACGTCACCCAGTACATCAACAAGACGCAGCCGTGGCAGATCGACGTCTGCGAAAAACTGCGTGCGATGATCGACGAAAATGTTCCGGGTGTCGAGGAGCGGCTTCAGTACGGCAAGCCGCACTACCTCAAGAACGGCCACTACGCCGCCGTCATCGCGGTAGCCAAGTCCAAGGTCTCGTTCATGATCTTCAACGCGACGGACATCCCCGAGGTCAAGGGATTCCTGCGGTCGATGGGAAACGGTGAACGCAAGACTGTCGACATCACGGAAGGGCAAGACGTCGACTACGGCACACTCGCCAGTCTCCTGGGCAAGGCCTCGGCGGCCTTGTAGGCGCAGGCCTCCGAACAGTCCTGCGCGCACCTCACCACGCGGCGCTGGAACGGAAACTGTCCGCGGCCTCGGCAAGGAGGCCTGTTCGACGCCCTGCCAGACACATCGCTCGCGCAGCGGCCACGGCGGCCCGAACGGTGCGACGAGTTGGAGCACGACGGCTTCGGGGTCGATGCCGGCGCCGGTCAGGGCGGCGATCGTGTCGGCGCGGTCGGCCGCGACCGCGACCCGGTCGACGGTCCCGGTGAAGAGTTGGTAGCGGTTGGACAGGCTGCCCTGCGCACGGGTGACCCCACCGATCGATCCGATGAGGTGGTAGCAGCCCGGCACGCTCCTGGCCACCGCGTCGAGGTCGGCAACGCTTCGGACGGTGTCGAGGTGCCGGGTGAGGCTCTCGCTGGTCTCGGCGGTTCGGCCGAGGAGCACCAGGGACCGGTCACCGGCACGGGCCACGGCGATGTCGTCGTCGTCCCAGTGTCCGACGATCCACGGCCGTCCGGACGGGTGCCGGATCGTCTGTCCTCCGCCATGGCGCTGGGCCAGGGCCGCCGCTGACTCGTGGTCGGAAAGGATGATGAACCGCATGCCCGCTCCCTTCGGCAAGATCCGTCTGAACGCATGGCGCCGGGGTGGTCAGCCCTGGTGCAGTTGGCCGACCACCCCGGCGCGTTGATGCGGTGTTCGACGTGCGTTAGGTGGTGCGCGTTGGTCGTCCACCGGTAGGTAGGTCGGGTCGACTCAGAAGTCGAACCAGCCGCCCCAGACGTCCGTCCAGTCGCCGATGTTGGTGATGCGGGTGAGCTCGGTGAAGTCGCCGACCTCGACCAGCGCGGGGGGCTCGTAGCCCATCGTCTTCTCGTTCATGCTGTTCACCTCGTTCGGTGAGTTGAGGCGATCCTTGTGACTGCCTCGCTGACACCCATCAGATATCCGTGGGTGCCGACCGGCAATCGCGCCATCCTGTCCGGGACAGCCGCGCCGTGGACCACCAGCGGCGGTGCGGCTGTCCCGGACAAGGGCTCGGACAGGACAAGCCTCAACACCATCGACCACTGAGCGCGCGAATCGAATTGATTCGATATAACATCTTCGGCAGGGCAGCGTCACTCCGCACGGGCGTACGACGCGGAGTGCTCACTCACCACCGCGCGGACCGGGTAGCCGGCGGTGGCCACCGATTCGGGCACGGCTGGGTTGACGCCGGCTCGGCGTCACAAGCGGCGTGCTGCACCAGAGGCGAGCGCGGTGCTCGGGTCGTCGGCCGTGCAGCGATCGTCGGTTCCGTGCCTCCCGTCGGCAATGGACCAGACAGAACACCGAGGAGAAAGCACAGATGAACGATCTACCCGCGCAACCGAAACGCCGAGCCAGGGGTGCCGCCAGGCTGCTTCTGGGCGGGGCCTGCGCCCTGGCGATCACCGTGTCCTCGATGGCCCTGGCGACCATCGCCCGCGCCGATCTCAGCGGACCGCCCGGGACCACCCTGAAAGCCGCCGCCGAGCGCAGCGGCCGCTACTTCGGCGCCGCCATGGGGGCGGACCGTCTCACCGACTCGGGCTTCCTGACCATCGCGAACCGCGAGTTCGACATGATGACGGCCGTCAACGAGATGAAGCCCGACGCGACCGAGCCCAACCCTGGCCAGTTCGACTTCCGTCGCGGTGACGCGATCTACAACTGGGCCACCGAGCGCGGCATGCGGTTCCGTGGTCACACCCTGGCCTGGCACGGCCAGCAGCCCAGGTTCTGGGGAAGTCTCAGCGGCAGCGCCCTGCGAGCCGCGATGATCAGCCACATCAACGGTGTGATGGCCCACTACAAGGGCAAGTTCGCTTACTGGGACGTGGTGAACGAGGCCTTCGCCGAGAACGGCAGCCGGCGGTCGTCGAACCTGCAGTCCACCGGGAACGACTGGATCGAGGTGGCGTTCAGGACCGCGCGCGCCGCCGACCCGGACGTGAAGCTGTGCTACAACGACTACAACATCGAGAACTGGACGTACGCCAAGACGCAGGGCGTCTACAACATGATCCGGGACTTCAAGGCCCGTGGCGTCCCGGTCGACTGTGTTGGCCTGCAGACCCACTTCACAGGTGGCAGCTCGCTGCCGGGCAACTTCCAGCAGACGCTGTCCAGCTTCGCCGCGCTCGGGGTCGACGTGGCGTTGACCGAGGCCGACGTCACCAACGCCTCGACCAGCCAGTACCAGGGCCTGACCCAGGCCTGCATGAACGTCCCCCGCTGCGTCGGCATCACGACGTGGGGCATTCGGGACAGCGACTCCTGGCGCGGCAACGAGAGCCCGCTGCTCTTCGACCGCAACAGCAACCCCAAGGCGGCGTACACCGCCGTCCTCAACGCTCTCAACGCCGCCTCCACCACCGTGCCGGGAACGACCCCACCGCCGACCGATCCGCCGACCGATCCGCCGACCGATCCGCCCACGGATCCGCCGACCGATCCGCCGACCACGCCGCCCAGCACCGCTTGTACCGCGACGTACCGCATGGCCAACAGCTGGAACGGTGGCTTCCAGGGCGAGGTCACCGTGGCCAACAACGGCTCCACCACCCTCAGTGGCTGGACCGTGCGGCTGACGCTGGCCAGTGGGCAAACCATCGCCAACGTCTGGAACGGCATCAACACCGGCACCAGTGGGGCGGTCAGCGTCCGTAACGCCGAGTACAACAAGTCTCTCGGCGCGAACGCCTCGACCACCTTCGGCTTCCTGGTCAACGGCAGCAGCAACACGGCGCCCGCCGGCCTTTCCTGCACCAGCCCCTGACCGGCGGCACGTACCGACCCGCCGCAGCGGGACGCTGGCCGGGCCCGGAGCCACCGGCTCCGGGCCCGGGTGCCGTCGTGGTCGGTCGCACCCGGTTCACGGCGGTCCACCGGCTGCCGGCCGACCGAAGCCAACCCCCTCGCACACCCCCGTGCGGGGGACCAGCCCTCATGGAGGATGACCATGCGCAAAATTCTCGCGGTGTTCAGCGCCGCCCTGATCCTCGGCGCCGCAGTCGGCAGCGCTCCCGCCGCCGCGTCGGGGGCCTCCACACCCTCGTGCCCCCGTGGCCTGCTCTTCTGCGAGGACTTCGAGCGACTGCCTCCCGGGGGGCCCAGCACCCTGAACTGGGGCGTCGACACCCGTCACGGCACGCTCACCGTCGAACGCGCCCGCCGTGGCAACCAGGTGCTGCACATCCAGACGGTCGACAACGGACGCGCCTTCCTCCGCGTCGACGACTTCGCCGCGCCGGGCAACCGCTTCTACGGGCGGATGCGTCTGCGCGTCGATGCCTTCCCCACGGCACCGGACTGGGCGCACTTCACGCTTGTGGAAGCCACCGGCACCGGCAGCGCGGAAGTCGTCCGTCCGATCGGAGGCCAGTACGCCCCCACGGTCCCCGGAACCTTCTGGGGGATCGGTGCCGACGGCGGTCCGACAGGTGACTGGACCAACTGGCGGGAGTCCGCCCCGGTCGTCGAGGACACCTGGCAGTGCTTCGAGTGGAAGATCGACGCGGCGGACAACCGCGTCGCGGTGTGGATCGACGGCGTGGCGAACCCGGAGCTGACCGCCTCCACGAACGACCACGGTGGCAACGATGTTCCGTTCGTCCTGCCGACTGTCGACACGGTGAAGATCGGCTGGCAGCTGTACCAGGGCGGCACGACACCTGGCGAGTTCGACCTCTGGATCGACGACATCGCCCTGTCGAGTAAGCGGCTCGGCTGCTGACCTGCGGCCCCGGCCGATCCAAGCTGGGCGGCTCGTTTCACGGATCGGCGGTCCGGTACTCAGGCGGCGCGGCGGGTCCGGGCGAAGGCTAGCCCGCTGAGGAGTGCGGCGAGCAGACCGAGGACCAGGGCTGCGTAGCCGCCGACGATGCCGTTGCCGGTGCCGGGTCCTCCATCGGCGGTGATCACTACCAGGCCGCCGACGAGCACGCCGGTCACTCCCGCGATCAGGGCCGCTGCTGACCTCCGCTTCCTGCTGCCGCCGGTGGGGCGGCCCAGCGACAGTCCGCCGATGATCGCCCCGGCCAGCGCCACCACGGCGGCAGCGGTGGCCACGATGCGGTCGCCGGTCAGGGTGGACGCGTCGACTGTGGACGCGGCGAGCAGGTGACTGATGGGCATCGAGTGCTCCTCTGTCTGGCCCGAACTAGCTGTCGCCTGATCCTGTCCGGTGGCTCGCCGTCTGACGTCGTGCCGGCGTGGTCATGTCATGCTGCCGCGATCGTGGGCCCCGGGTACCGCGGCTGCGGGCGTGAGCCGGGAAGGTACTGCGAACGCGGTACCTGCGGGTCCTTCGCTCGCACGACTCACCCCGGGCGGTTGTCCGGCTAGGGTGCGCGCATGAGCAGCGCACGGATCGGTGTCCGCGACTGGCTGATCGCGGCCGGGGTAGCGGCGATCCTGCTGATCAGCGGGCTGTCCGGGGAGCGCTCCGGCACCGGCCTCGACCCGTTCGGCGTCGTCCTGTTGGGCGCCGGCGGTCTGGCACTGGTCTTGCGGCGGCGGGCTCCGGTCGTTGTCCTGGTCGTGGCCGGGGTGTGCGCGACGGGCTATCAGGCAGCCGGGTTCGACGTGTTCGCGGTCGCGTATCTGGTCGCGGTCTACGCAGCGGTGCGGGCCGGGCACCGGACCGTGACCGTGGTGACGAGCGTGCTCATGCTGGCCGCTCTTCCGGTGGCGGCGATGACCTCGGGCTTGCCCACGGGCGAGGCGTTCGTGCAGGCCAGGGGTGTTCTTGAGCTGGCCTGGCTGATCGCCGCGGGTGCGGCGGGCGAGGCGCTGCGCCAAGCCGAGCGACGGGCGGACGAGGCCGAACGCACCCGCGAGGAGATCGCGCTGCGCCGCGCCGACGAAGAGCGGCTGCACATCGCGCGTGAGCTGCACGACACCCTCACCCACCAGATATCGGTGATCAAGGTGCAGGCCGAAGCCGTCGTGCACCTGGCCCAGAAGCGGGGCGAACCGGTGCCGGACGCGCTTCTGGCGATCCGGGACGCCGGTCGTGAGGCGTCCCGGGAACTACGCGCGACCCTGGAGGCGCTGCGCGAGGACGGCGGCACCGTGCCGCACGGGCTCGATGAGATCTCGGACCTGGTGCAGCGGGCGCGTACGACAGGTCTGGCCGCGTCGTTGACGATCGAGGGCCGCCGCAGCGGTGTCCCGGTCACCGTGGACCAGACTGCGTACCGGATCGTGCAGGAGTCACTGACCAACATCACCCGGCACGCCGCGGCCGCCACCGCGTCGGTCCGTGTCGAGTATCGGCCCGACGCGGTAGTCGTCCAGGTCGATGACGACGGCACGGCCACGCCGGAGTCCGGGCTGGTGCCCGGGGTCGGGCTGCTCGGAATGCGGGAGCGGGTGACCGCTCTGGGCGGACGGCTCCGCGCCGGGGCGCGCAGCGAGGGCGGCTTCCGGGTGTACGCCGAACTACCCGTGGAGCGGGCGTCGTGATCCGGGTCCTGCTGGTCGATGACCAGCCGCTCATCCGTAGCGGGTTCCGCGCCCTGCTCGACGCCGAGGACGACATCACGGTGGTGGCCGAGGCCGCCGACGGCCGGGAGGGGGTGGCGCTGGCCAGGCAGCACCTGCCCGACGTCGCGCTCGTCGACGTCCAGATGCCCATCCTCGACGGGATCGAGGTGACCCGCCGGATCGCGGCGGACCCGGCCCTGGCCGCGGTCCACGTGGTCATCCTGACCAACTACGGCCTGGACGAATATGTCTTCAACGCCCTGCGGGCCGGCGCGGCAGGCTTCCTCGTCAAGGACATCCTGCCGGAGGACTTCCTGCCCGCCATCCGCGTCGCCGCACGCGGCGACGCGCTGCTCGCACCATCGATCACCCGCAAACTGATCGATCGGTACGTCACCCAGCCGCCACCGTCCGACAACGCCGCGCTGGCACACCTGACCACCCGCGAACGTGAAGCCGTCGCCTTGGCCGCGCACGGCCTGTCCAACGACGAGATCGCGGAACGGATGGGAATCAGCCCGGTGACCGCCAAGACCCACATCAACCGCGCCATGACCAAAATGCACGCCCGCGACCGCGCCCAACTGGTGGTGCTCGCCTACGAGTCCGGCCTGGTGATCCCCCGCCCCCGTTAACGCCCACCGCCAAGCTCTGCCAGAAGTTTCTCGGTGAGGTCCATCAACCGCTCGGCGTCGCGGGGGTCGAGGGTCGGGAAAGTGGGCGGAAGCAGCTTCTCCCGGTCGACCGCGGTCACCGGTGCGGCTGGCGGCGTGTCCAGGAACTGGTGAATCGGCGCCACCGCGTCTGCGACGGGTCGGGCCGCCACCGCTGCCGCGACCGCGAGCAGCCCGCGGACCACCGGCGGGAGCGGGCCGCGGTCGCCGCTCTTGGTGAATCCGGGGTGGTAGAGAACGTATCGGGCGGTGCTGCCGGACCGTTGGGCGAAGCCCACGCCGAGCAGGTCGTTGGCGCGACCGGCCTGCAGCTGTGCGGCGATGGCCGAGTAGCCTGAGGCCAAATGCGGGTCGGCCCAGTGCACCGTGCCCTTGGTGACTCCGACGCCGGCGACGTTCACGATCACCGGTGCGGTGGCCCGGTCCAGGGCCGGACGCAGGCCGAAGCTGAGCAGATATCGGCTGAGGTAGTAGAGCGCGAATGTGCGCTCCAGGCCCTCGGCTGTCACGATGCGACGCGGCGCCACAGCGTTGGCGAACAACGCCAGCGCGTCCACGGCCTCGTACTCGCCGAGGATGTGCTCGATGACCTGCCGCGTCTCGGCCACGCTGGACAGGTCGACGCGGAGGAAGGCGATCGAGCCCTCGGCCAGCGCCTCACCGCGTTCACGGCTGCGGCCGAGCACCAGGACGCGGTCGCCGCGTTCGGCACGCCCCAGGGCCAACGCGCGTCCCATCCCGTTCGTGCCGCCACTGATCACCACGACGCCCATTCCGACCCCCGTTATCGTTGCCCATTGATGTGCTGATTCTGGGCAGCCGGTCGGCGGAAGCGAAAGAAGGCATTTTCATGTCCACAAGTAACATCGGTGCGAGTGCCTCACTGCGTGAGCATCGTCTGCCGGTGCCCGTTCCGGCGGGCGAGTACGAGCGCTGTCCGGCCACCGACCTGCTGCGCCAGCTGAGCGACAAATGGACGCTGTTGCTGCTCACCCTGCTCGGGCAGCATCCGTACCGGTTCAACGAGTTGCACCGGGCCGTGGCGGGCATCAGCCCGCGCATGCTCACCCGAACGCTGCGCACGCTGGAGAATGACGGCCTGGTCGAACGTAAAGTGTTTCCGACGTTGCCGCCGAGCGTCGAGTACCGGCTGACGCCGCTCGGCGTCAGCCTGTTGGAACCGCTCTCCGCGCTGGCCGACTGGGCGGTCGATCACCACGCCGAGATCGCCGCGGCACGCCAGCGGCCCATCTGAGACGGCTTCCGCCATCGAAGAGGTCGGTGGTGAGCGACGCCTGTCGCACCGCCTCGGTCGCCGCCCCGGACTCAGACACTGCTCTTTCTTTCGTCGAGTGGCAGGCCCCAGCCCTGTGCCAGCGCCGCGAACTCCTCATGGAACTGCGGGAAGGTCTTGTCGACGCAGGACGGTTCGTCGAACTCGATCCCCGGCGTCCGTAGGCCGGTCACGCTCATGCTCATGGCGATTCGGTGATCTGAGCGGGTCTGCACCAGCGCTCCAGTCGGGACTCCCGGGTCGATCTCGAGCCAGTCCGGCCCTGAGCGGGTGGACACGCCGCAGGCGGTGAGCGCGGTGGTGATCGCGTCGATGCGATCCGACTCCTTCAGCCGGCAGTTCGCCACGTCGGTGATCCGGGTCGGCGCGTCGGCGAACGGTGCGATGGCCGCCAGGGTCATCATGGTGTCGCTGATGTCGCGCATGGCGACCGTGCCCGGTGAACGCAGCTGGGCCGGGCCGGTGACGGTGACGCTGTCGTCACCGACCTCCACCCGGCAACCCATCGTCGGCAGAACCTCCGTGGCGAACCGGAGATCGCCCTGGCTCGACCGCCGGCCGAGACCCGGCACCGTCACGGTGTTTCCCGTGGCTGCGGCAGCGGCGAAGAAGTACGACGCCGTCGACGCATCCGGCTCGATCCGATACTCCTGAGCGCGGTAGGTGCCTGGCGGGACAGTGATGGTGGAATCCTGCCAACTGGACTCGACCCCGAACTGTCGCATCATCGTCAACGTGAGATGGACGTACGGCGCCGAAACGGGATCGGGCGCCCGCACCGTGAGGCCGTGTCGCATCGCCGGCGCCGACAGGCACAGTGCGGACAGGTACTGACTGGACGCGCCCGCATCCACCTCGATGGCCCCGCCAGCGACGCGTGAGCCGTGCACGACCCACGGCAGGCCGCCCCCGACCGCAGCGTCGACCCGAACATCGAGGCCCCGCATCGCCGTCAACAAGGACCCCATGGGGCGGGCACGCATCTGCGCGCTGGCATCGATCACGTAGCGCCCCGACCCCAACGCCGCCAAGGCCGGCACGAACCTCGCCGCGGTGCCCGAATCGTGGCACCACACCGTCGCCTCCGTGGCGGGCGGGCCGGCCGGATCGCCTGTCACGCTCCACACGTCGGGCTCGCGGATCACCGGAAACCCAAGGCTGCGCAGGCCCTCCGCGAAAGCAACAGTGTCGGCCGCGACCAGAGGGGCCACCAGGCGGGTCGTCCCCTGGGCCAGAGCCGCGATGACCAACGCTCTGGCCATGACCGACTTCGAGCCGGGAACACGCGCGACTACCGTGCGGGGTGCAGAAAGCATGCAGGCATCTCCTGGCTAGCCGGCCGGGTGCCACCAGACTAATCGGTGCTTCAGTCCTCGCCCGACGGCGTCGGCGATACTGTCGGCGTGGAGTACGTGTCCAGAGTGCCGCGACCGCCGCTGGACGGGCTGATCGACGACCTTTACTACCTGGAGGGTGCGCCGCCGTACGCCCGGCTGACGCTGCCGCCGCCGTCGGCGTTGCTCATCGTCAACCTCGGGGCGCCGTTCCGCATCCGCGCCGGCACCGACATCGAGGCGGCCGAGTACGCCGACGGCTGCGTGGTCACCATGCCCACCCGCGCGTGGGAGTTCGGCTACCCACTCTGGACCCGGTCCGTCGGCGTGCACTTCAAGCCGTGGGGACTGGCACCGTTCCTGCCGATGCCAGCGGCCGAACTGTGTGACCGGCCGGTGACGGTGGAGCAGGTGTGGGGCCGGCCCGCCATTGCCGAGCTGCGCGACCGGCTGGCCACGGCGGCCGGGCCGTACGAGATGCTGACGCTGCTCGAGGAGGAGCTGATGCGACGGCTGTGCGAGACCGCCGGTCTGGGGCTGGTCCGCCACACGAGCAGCCTCATCACGCAGACCAGCGGGGCGGTGGCGATCGGCGACGTGACGGCGGCAGCCGGTGTCAGCAGCACTCACCTGGCGCAGCGCTTCAAGGAACTCGTCGGCGTCACGCCGAAGCGGCTGGCCCGCACCTGTCGTTTCGCCGCCACCGTGCTCTCGATCGACCCCGCCGGACCGATCGACTGGGGCGACCTCGCCGCTGGCGCGGGCTACTTCGACCAGGCGCACTTCGGCCACGAGTTCCGGGCGTTCACCGGGCTCACGCCGACCCGGTACGTCGAAGTCCGGCGGCGGTTCCTGCGCGAACACCCCGGCCACGTGCTGGACAGCTGGCCGCTGCCGGCCGATTGATTTCTTACAAGAACGACAGCTCACGACACGCTAATTTGAGGGCCCAAAGCAGAGGAGAGCCCCGTGGGCAAGGTGGTCATGTACGGCTCGGTGTCGGTGGACGGCTTCATCGCGGACGAGAATGACCAGCCCGGGCCACTGTTCGACTGGTTGTCCAGCGGTGACGTCCCGTTGGACGAGAGCGGCGTGCTGAAGGTGTCGCAGCTGTCCTACGACTACACCCGGCCGTACTGGGACCAGATCGGAGTCACGATCGCCGGCCGCCACGTCTTCGACATGACGGACGGCTGGGAGGGGAAGCCGCCGAGCGGGATCGACCACGTGGTCGTCGTGACGCACCGGCCGCAGCCCGAGGGCTGGGACCCCGAGGCGCCGTTCCACTTCGTCGACGGTGTCGAGGCGGCCGTGGCCAAGGCGCAGGAGCTTGCGGGTGACCGCGTCGTCGAGGTCGCCGCCGGCGACGTCGGTGGCCAGGTGCTTGCCGCAGGCCTGGTCGACGAGGTGCGCATGGACGTCGTACCCGTCGTGTTCGGGTCCGGTAGGCGTTACTTCGGGTCGGTCCACGCGCAGCACCTGTTGGAGGATCCTGACGTGGTGATCCAGGGCAACCGGGTGCTCCACCTGCGCTATCGGGTGCGCCGTCGACCGATCTGAGCGGCCACGCGCAGAAGTCATGCGGTCAGTCGAGGCCGGTGCGGCCCTCGGCCCAATACGCCTTGCCCATGACCTGCCGGGGCTTTCGCTGCCACCCACGGCTGTCGCGTCGTACGGCGTGCACGGTCGCCGCGTCGCCGGTGACGATGAGGGTGTACGGCGCCGGGGTGGCCGCTGTGCGGGCGTGCTGGAGAAGCTCCGCCCGGTTGGTGTCCTTCGTGACGACCGCCACTCGTTCGGTGATCCCCAGTTGGGCGAGTACGTCGGTGAGCGCGATGGGATCGCGGGCCTCGAAGACATAAGACGTCTCGGCGGGAGTGGTACGCAACGCGCGGGCGAGCGCCACGCTGGTCTCGTCCCCGACGAAGAGCACGGGACCGGCGGCCTCGCGCATCTCGATCGAGCGCCGCGGCCCGAAGACCTCACAGGTCTGGCCTTCCGCCACCCGCTCGAACCATTGCGCCGCCGGACCGTTTCCGTGCGTGTACACGACCAGTTCCGTTACACCGCGGGCGGCGTCCCAACTCGTGGGTGTGTAGGTGCGCAGGCTCATCGAGCCGCGCCGCGGCCGGAGCTGGAGTTTCGCCCCGGGCACCCAGGTCGCCTTTCGGAACGCCTCGGCCGACAGCGTCATCCGAATGAACTCGGGCGAGAGGTGGCTGAGGCCGGTGACGTTGGCGCTGTCCAGCATCGCGCCACTGGCGAGGTCGGCCAGGCGTCCGGCGAGTCCGATCATTGTTCCTCACTCAGGCTCTGTAGTTGTGCGGCGGTCGGTGCCCCGCTTCCCGAGCGGGGCACAGCTCACGCCTCCACGATGCGGAGCATGCCGCCGACGCCGAGGACGCTGTCGAGGCTGCGCAGTTCCGCAACGGCCTGCCGCATCGCGCCTTCCTCGGCGCGGTGCGTGATGAAGACGACGCGCGCCTTCGAGGCGCGGTCCTCCTGGGTGATGGAGCGGATGGACACCTGGTGGCGGCCCAACACTCCCGACACCTCGGACAGGACGCCCGGCGCGTCGGTGACCTCCAGGCTGAGGTAGTGGGGGTGCGCCAGCCGTTCGGTGGGTCGCAGCACCGCGGCGCTGCCGAGTGGCACCCTGCGGTGGGTGCCGCGTCGCAGGTGGTCCGCCGCGCTGACCAGGTCGCCGAGCAGGGCGGACGCGGAGGGCAGCCGTCCCGCGCCGTGACCGTAGAACATCTGGTCACCGGCCGCGCTGCCCTTGAGGAACACCGCGTTGTACGTGTGGCGCACGTTGGCGAGGGGATGGTTCTTGTCCACCAGGGCCGGGAAGACCTGGACACCGATCTCGCGCTCGCCGGAGCCGGCCGCCCCGAAGACCTCGGCCCTGGCGATCGACTTGATCACATATCCGAAACGCGCCGCGATGTCGAAGTCGTCCCGCTCGAGCTTGTCGATCCCCTCGCGCTCGACGTCGTCGACGGCGATCGCGCGTTTGAAGGCGAGCGAGGCGAGGATGGCCAGCTTCGACGCGGAGTCCGCGCCCGTCACGTCGTTCGTGGGGTCGGGCTCGGCGTAGCCCTCCTCCTGTGCCTGGCGCAGCGCCTCGGAGTAGCCGAGCCCCTCTTCGGACATCCTCGTCAACATGTAGTTGGACGTGCCGTTGACGATGCCGAGGACGCTTGTGATGTCCTCGCCGAGGAACGATTCTCGGAGCACGCGCAGGATCGGCACGGCCGCGACGGCGGCAGTCTCGAAGAAGAGATCGACGCCGCTGGTGTCGGCCGCCTCGTACAGCTCCGGGCCGTGCTTGGCGATCAGCTCCTTGTTGGCGGTGACGACCGGCTTACCGGCGCGCAGCGCGGCGAGCACGTACGCGCGGGCGGGCTCGATGCCGCTCATCACCTCGACCACCACGTCGATGTCGTCGGCGTCGGTGATCGCCCGCACGTCGTCGGTGATGAGCGGGGCCAGCAGGCCCGATCGCTTCTTCCCCGCGTCCCGTACGGCGATGCGCTCGAGTATCAGATCGATGCCGCTGATCTCCCGGATATCGGGAGCCCGACCCAGGAGAAGTTCGGCGAAGGCCGCTCCGACGTTGCCGCAACCGAGCATGCCCACGTGCACGGGACGATCCATGGCGGGAGCATATACACCCGCATCGTTCGGTCACCGCCGCTCTGCTGCGCCGTCTTGGATGGTGAAACCGGCCGGAAAGAAAAAATCTCCTGCGCGGAGGCTCGACGGCTGTCGGCGGGGATTCGGCCGGGTGGGGTTGCCCAAATCATCTTAGTCATTAAGATAATTGCATGGGCACATCGACTGACTTCTCGGTGGCAATCGCCGGCGCCGGCCTCTCCGGCCTCTGCCTCGCCCAGTACCTGATGCGCGCCGGCATCGACGTGCACGTCTACGAGCGGGATCCCGCCCCCTTCGTGCGGCGGCAGGGCTACCGGATCATTCTCGACCGGCACGGGCTGGAGGCGCTGCGCGAGAGTCTGCCCCGCTCGCTGTACAACCTGGCGCTGACCACCGGCGACGAGCCCGGCGGGCACCTGCGCTTCACCGACAGCCGGCTGCGGGACGCGTTCACCATCACCTTCAAGGACGAGCCGCACGCGACCCGTCAGGTCGACCGGCTGACCCTGCGGTCGATCCTGCAGTCCGGGCTGGACGGACGCGTCCACTACGGCAAGGACGCCGTCGCGGTGGACGGCGGCGACCCGGCACGGCCACGGCTGCGGTTCTCCGACGGCGGGTCCGCCGCGGCAACCGTCGTCGTGGGCGCGGACGGCGTCGGCTCGGCGCTGCGCGCGCAGCTCATGCCGGACGCGGACCCGGCGAACACCCCGATGGCGGGCATCTACGGTCGGTCGCCCCTGTGGAGCAACGGCGCGAGCGTCATCCCGGACGCGCTGCGTACCAGCGGTGTCCTGGCCATCGCCGACCGGCCGGGCCGCGCCTTCTTCTTCACCTCCATGCGGTTCGGCGAGAGCCCGCCGGAGGCGTTCGCGCGCCTGGCCCCAGGCAGCTACGCGCCCACCGGCGACGACTACGTCATGTGGGGCCTGCTGCTCCGGCGGGAGGAGGTGCCCGTCGGCGTCCGCGGGGACCTGCGGGCGCTGTGGAGGCTGGCCGCCGGGATGAGTGCGGACTTCCACCCGCTCATCCGGCGGTTGGTCGACACGGCCGAACTGGACGCCACGGTGCTCAACCTCTTCGCCACCGGACAGCGCCCGCGCCGGTGGGCGGTGCCCCGGGCGACGATGATGGGCGACGCCGTGCACGTGATGCCGCCGTTCGGCGCTCACGGCGGCAACACCGCGCTCCGCGACGCCGCCCTGCTCGGCCACCGGCTGGTCGAGGCCCGGGCCGGCGGCACGTCGGTGGAGGAGGCGATCGCCGGCTACCAGGACGAGATGGTGCCGTACGCCTTCCGCGCCGTCGACACCGCCGCCAGGCTGATGCACCGCCTCACCGGGGGTGCGGCCGCACCGCACTGGGTGCTGACCCGCGTGTTACCTCGACTGCACCGGGTCACCGTGCCGGAGGCATGATGGCGGGCATGCCCCACCAGCCGGCCCGTGCGTCCGCGACCGCCGACCTCATGCGCGCCGGGCGGGAGACGTCGCGACTGTCCGCGGTGTTCCGGTACGCCATCGCGGAGCGGCTGGGCCTCACCGTGAGCGACCTGGAGTGCCTGGACTACCTGGCCGACGTCGGATCCGCCACCGCTGGGCAGGTCGCCGAGCGGACCAACCTGACCACCGGGGCGGTGACCAGCATGCTCCGCCGGCTCCAGCAGGCGGGCTACGTGACTGCCGAACGCGATCCGGCGGACCGGCGGCGGGTGATCGTCACCCTGCGACCGGAGCGGATCGCCGAGTTGAGGCGACCGTACGAGCGGTTCGCCGAGCGGGCGGAGCGGCTCGTCGAGGGCTATCGCGTCGAGGAGGTCCTGCTGCTGGCCCGGCACTTCGAGCGCATGCAGGCGATGTACCTCGCCGAGTTGGACCACCTCCGCGGCGGCGACGCCGCGCGGCGGTCAGCCTGAGGGCCCATCGCCGGCCCGCCGGGCGGGGGAACTGTCCTGTCGGGTCCAGTTCCCCGCCCGGATCGTCAGGAGGCGGACCTCTGCACCGCCGTGGCCGGGTTGCCGTCCATCGCCGTGGTCAGCTGCGGGACGAGCTTCTCCAGCAGGAACGGCAGGCTCAGCGGGGTGATGAACGAGGTCGCGGCGCCGACCAGCTCCTCGTTCTCCAGGTAGATGTCGCGACCCTCGGTCTTGACCTTGAGCTTGCTGTAGAGCGGGTCGGCCTGGACCTTCGCCTTGTCGGTGTCGTGGCTGTCGACAAGCCAGATCAGCACACCGGTGTCGAGCATGTCGGTGCGTTCCCGGCTCAGGTTGGCGCCGAACTCCTTGCCGGTCACCTCGGCCAGGCCGGGCGGCAACGTGAAGCCCAGGTCGGTGAGGAACCGGCCGCGCGAGTCCTGCGGGCCGTACACGTAGTAGCCCTCGTAGGTGGTGGCCATCAGGCCGGTCGCGCCGGCGAAGGCCGGGTTCGCCGTGCGTACCGCGGCGAACTTGGCCTCGACGTCGGTGACGACCGTGTCGGCCTGAGCCTTGCGGCCGACGGCGGCGCCGACGGTACGGGTGACATCCTGCCAGGACACCCCATAGTCGACGGAGTCCTTCGGCTGCGCCACGGTCGGTGCGATCTTCGACAGCTTCGCGTAGTCCTCGCTCGTCAGCCCCGAGTAGAGGCCGAGGATGAGGTCGGGCCGCAGGGCGGCCACCTTCTCGAACTGGATGCCATCGGTGTTGGTGAGCACCTGCGGCTTGGCCCCCGAGCCCAGCGCGGCCTCGGCCCAGGGCCAGATGGCGCCCGGCTTCTCGCCGAACCACTCGGTGGTTGCCACCGGCACGACGCCCAGCGACAGCAGAGCGTCCTGCTCGACCAGGCCGACCACCGCGATCCGCTTGGGCTCGGCCGGGATGGTGGCGGTGCCGAACTTGTGCTCGATCGAGACCGGGAAGGCGTTGGAGGTGGCGGCACTGGACGACGGGGCCGACGGCTCCGACCCACCACCGCAGGCCGAGAGAAGAAGCAGGAGCGCGGTCGCCGCGACCGTGGCGCTCCGGCGGATTGAGGGAAGCCGCACGGCTGTTCCTTTCTGCCAGCGAGGCCCCAGGGTGGTGACCTCGAACGGGAGTGTAGGTTAGCCTCACCTAATTGAGTAATGCGAACGGGTGGACGGATGGAGCACGTGTTGACCTCAGGCACCGGCACCCGCCCGGAGCCCGGGACCGTTTCACCCCACAAGGCGCCGCGCGAGTCGTTGTCGCGCACCGGTCGGCGCTGGACCGGCCTCGTCGTCGGCGTCGTCGCCCTCGCCGCAGCAGTCGCGCTGAGCATCGCGGTCGGCAGCCGTTCGCTCGGCCTCGGCACGGTCTGGCAGGTGCTCTGGCACGACGACGGCTCGGCCGCCTCGGAGATCGTGCACCAGCTACGGGTGCCTCGGACGATCCTCGGGTTCGGCGTGGGCGCGGCGTTGGGTCTGGCCGGCACGGTGATGCAGGCGCTCACCCGCAACCCGCTGGCCGAACCCGGGTTGCTCGGGGTCAGCCTGGGCGCGTCCACAGGCGTGGTGCTGGCCATCGCGCTGCTCGGGGTGACAAGTGCCAACGGGTACGTCTGGTTCGCCATCGCCGGCGCCGGGCTCACCTCGGCGGCCGTCTTCGCGCTCGGCGGCGCCGGCCGGGCGCCCACCCCGGAACGGCAGGTGCTTGCCGGGGTCTCCCTCACCTCGGTGCTCGGCGCCGGAGTCTGGGCGATCCTGGTGACCCACCGGGAGGCGTTCGACAGGTACCGGCACTGGGACGTCGGCTCGCTCGCCGACCGGGAGACCAGCACGATCACCCAGTTGGCGCCCTTCCTGCTGGTCGGTGTCCTGCTCGCGCTGCTGCTGGGCCGCCAACTCAACGCGCTGAGCATGGGCGACGACGCGGCGACCTCGGTCGGCGCACACCCGGGACGGATCCGGGTGCTCGGCATGATCACGATCACCCTGTTGTGCGGCGCCGCGACCGCCGCCTGCGGCCCGATCTGGTTCGTCGGCCTGGCCGTCCCCTACGCGGCCCGGATGTTCACCGGCTCGGACCACCGCTGGATCCTGGCCTACTCGCTGGTCCTCGGACCGACCCTGCTGCTCGTCTCGGACGTGCTCGGGCGGGTCCTGGTGGCCCCGGCCGAGCTGCCGGTCGGGGTGGTCACCGCGTTCCTGGGCGCGCCACTGTTCATCGCCCTGTGCCGCCGCCGCCGGCTGAGCACCCTGTGAGCGGGCCGGTGCTCCAGCTGCGTCCGTCTCGGCGGACAACCCGGGTGGTGATCCGTAGCCGCGGTGGCCAGCTCTCCCTGCGGCTGCACCTGCGGTCGCTGATCACCGGCACCGCGCTGCTGCTCACGGCGCTGGGTGTCGCGCTGGTCAACCTCTCCAGCGGCGATTTCCCGATCCCCGTGCCCGACGTGCTCCGCAGCCTCGTCGGCCAGGGCGACCCGGGCACCGACTTCATCGTGCACGAGCTGCGGCTGCCCCGCGTGCTGATCACCCTGCTGGTCGGTACGGCCCTGGGCGCGAGCGGCACCATCTTCCAGGGGTTGACCCGCAACCCACTGGGCAGTCCCGACTTCGTCGGCTTGACGGTGGGCGCGGCGACCGGTGCGCTTATCGTCCTGCTGCTGTTCAACGGCTCGGGCTTCCAGGTCGCGGCCGGTGCGATCGTCGGCTGCCTGGCCACCTCGGTCGCCATCTACCTGCTCGCGTTCCGCCGTGGAGTGCAGCCGTTCCGGCTGGTGCTGATGGGCGTCGGCGTGTCCGCGCTCCTCGACTCGTTCAACTCGTTCCTGATCTACCGCAGCCGACTGGACGAGGCGATCGCCGCCCAGGTCTGGTTGATCGGCAGCGTCAACGGCCCCGGATGGACCGAGGTGACGCTTGTCGCCGTCGCGGTCGCGGTGCTGCTGCCGGTCGCGCTCTACCATGGCCGGCACCTCGACATGTTGGCCCTGGGCGACGAGCCCGCGATGCTGCACGGCGTCCCGGTCGAACGCAGCAGGGTGGTGCTCGCGCTGGCCGGCGTCGGACTCGCGGCCGGCGCCACCGCCGCGGCCGGACCGATCGCGTTCGTCGCTCTCGCCGCGCCGCCGTTGGCCGCTCGGCTGACCCGGTCCCCGAACGCCGGGATCCTGTCGGCCGCGCTGATGGGCGCCGCCCTGTTGACGGCAAGTGACTGGGTGGCGCAGCGCATCCTGCCGGACGACGACGTCCCGGTCGGCCTCGTCACCGCCGCACTGGGCGGCATCTACCTGACCTGGTTGCTCTTCCACGAGCGACGTAACCGCGGACAAGGAGCACAGCGATGACCGAGTCGCGGCTGCGGGCCGACGCGCTGACCCTGGCGTACGACAAGAGGGTGGTCGTCCGGGACCTCGACGTCCAGATCACCGACGGGTCGTTCACCGTCATCGTCGGCCCCAACGCCTGCGGCAAGTCGACGTTGCTGCGGTCCCTGGCCCGGGTGCTGAAGCCGCAGTCCGGCGCCGTTTACCTCGATGGCCAGACCATCGCGTCGCAGCCCTCCAAGCAGGTGGCCCGGCAGCTCGGCATGCTGCCGCAGTCGTCGGTCGCACCCGGTGGGATCGTGGTGGAGGAGCTGGTCGCCCGGGGCCGCTTCGCCCACCAGCGTCTGCTGCGGCAGTGGTCGCCGGAGGACGAGGCGGCGGTCGCCGACGCGATGCGCCAGACCGAGGTGACCGAGCTGGCCGACCGGTTCGTCGACGAGCTCTCCGGTGGCCAGCGTCAGCGGGTCTGGCTGGCGATGGCGCTGGCCCAGCAGACGCCGATCCTGCTGCTCGACGAACCGACCACGTTCCTCGACCTGTCGCACCAGTTCGAGGTCCTGGACCTCTGCGCCGACCTGCACGAGCAGGGCCGGACGGTGGTCGCCGTCCTGCACGACCTCAACCACGCCTGCCGGTACGCCACCGAGCTGATCGTGATGCGGGAGGGCCGCGTCCTCGCTCAGGGCCCGCCCGCCGAGGTGATGACGGTCGAGCTGGTGGAGACGGTCTTCGCGATGCCCTGCCGGGTGATGACCGACCCGGAGACGGACACACCGATGGTGGTCCCGGCCGGCCGGCAACGGCGTCGACTGGCCCGCGCCGGCGTCATCGCGACACCTGTCGACCGGGTTCTCGCGTGACCGGCGGACGCAGACTGCTCACCGACACGCTCGGCAGGCAGCGGCGGCTCATCTCGCTGAGCACGCTCCTGATCACCGGCCACCAGGCCGGCGAGGCCGCGGTGCCGTTCCTGATCGGTGTGATCATCGACCGGGCCGTGGACGGCGGCGTCGGCAGCCTGGCCCTCTGGCTGGGTGTGCTGGCCGCCGTCTACGTCGGCCTGAGCTACAGCTACCGGTACGGCGAGCGTACCGGCGAACGTGCCGCCGAACAGGCGGCGCACGACCTGCGACTACGGGTGACCAGGCGGGTGTTGCACGAGCGCGGCGGCGCGGAGGTCGACCGGCTACCCGGCGCCCTGGTGTCGATCGCGACGAGCGACGCGGCCCGGGTCGGGGCGGTCGCCATCGCCGTCGTCTCCGGCGTGGCCGCCGTCGTCGGCCTGGTCCTCGCGGCGATCCTGCTGCTGTCCATCTCCCTGCCACTCGGGCTGGTGGTGCTCCTGGGCACCCCGCCGCTGCTGCTGCTCACCCGCCTGTTCGGCAAGCCGCTGGAGGAGCGCAGCGAAACGGAGCAGGAGCACAGCGCGCACGCCTCCGGCATAGCCGCCGACCTCGTCGTCGGCCTCCGTGTGGTCAAGGGCCTGCGGGCCGAGACAGCGGCGGTCGACAGGTACGCGCAGCGCAGTCGCAGCGCGCTCACCGCGACCGTACGAGCGGCGCGCGCCGAGGCCGCGTACCAGGGGCTGGTGCTCACGCTCAGCGGGACGTTCCTGGCGGTCATCGCGGTGATCGGCGGGGTCCTCGCACTCCGCGGCCAGATCAGCGTCGGTCAGCTCATCTCCTCACTCGGCCTGGCGCAGTTCCTGGTCGGTCCGATGTCCACGTTCGGCTGGGTGGGCGCCGACCTCGCTCAGGGCCGCGCGTCCGCCCGCCGCGTCGCCGCCGTGCTGGACGCCCCCGTCGCGGTACCCGACGGCACGGCGAACCCGGTCACTCCGGCCCGTGGTGGGCTCGCGCTGCGCGGGGTGCACAGCCCACCCCTGCGCGGAATCGACCTGGAGGTCGCCCCCGGCGAGCTGGTCGGCATCGTGGCCACCGACCCGGCCGAGGCCGCCGAGTTGGTGCGGCTGCTCGGGCGGGTGCGTGATCCGGTCGCCGGGGTGATCGAACTGGACGGCCTACCGCTCGCCGACCTCGCACCGGACGACCTGCGGGCCGTGGTGCTGGCCGTCGAACATCAGACCGACCTGTTCGACGACACCGTCCGAGCCGCCGTCTCGCTCGCCGGACGGGCCCTCCCGGCGCGCGTCGACGCCGCGGTGACCGCGGCGGACGCCGACGACGTGGCCCGGGGCCTCCCGGATGGACTGGACACGGTGCTCGACGATCGGGCTCGTTCGCTCTCCGGCGGGCAGCGGCAGCGCATCGCGCTCGCCCGGGCACTGGCCGGCGAACCGCCGGTGCTTGTCGTGCACGACCCGACCACAGCTGTCGACGCGGCGACGGAGTCCCGCATCGCCGGGCGGCTGCGCGCGATGCGAGACGGACGTACCACGATCCTGATCACCGCCAGTCCGGCGCTGCTCGCGGTCACCGACCGGGTGATCGTCGTGCACGACGGCACCGTCCGCGCCGGCGGCGCGCACGGCGACCTGGTCGCCGAGGACGACACCTACCGGGAGACCGTGCTCGCATGACCACCGACTCGACGACGTTGCTGCCGATCGCGACCGGACGTCGCACCCTGGCGCAGTTGCGGGCGCTTGTGCGTCCGCACCGGTCCCGGCTGGCCGGGGCACTCGCCCTGCTGGTCGCTGGAACCGCGGCCGGGCTGGTGGGCCCGCCGCTGCTCGGGCGCATCGTCGATCTGGCCACCGGCAGAGGCAGCACCGGTGACGTGGTCCTCGCCGGCGTGGGGCTGGTGGCCGCCGCGCTCGTCGAGGCGGTGTTGGCCGGGTTCGGTGTCGCCCTGCTCGCGCAGGTCGGCGAGGGTGTGCTGGCCCGACTACGGGAACGGTTCGTCTCCTCGGCGCTGCACCTTCCGCTGGAACAGGTCGAGCGCGCCGGGACCGGTGACCTCACCTCCCGGGTGACGAACGACGTCGCGGTGATCGCCGAGGCGGCCCGCAGCGCGGTCCCCGAGTTCACCCGCGCCCTGCTGACCATCGTGCTCACCCTGGCCGGGATGGCGGTGCTCGACTGGCGTTTCCTGGTCGCGGCGCTGATCGCGGTGCCGGTGCAGGCGCACACGGTGCGCTGGTACGCCCGCCGCGCCGTGCCGCTCTACGCCCGGCAGCGGGTCGCCGTCGCCGCGCAACAGCACCACCTGCTCGCGACCATCGACGGCGCGTCGACCATCCGCGCGTTCCGGATCGCCGACGAGCACCGGGAGCGGGTCGCCACGAAGTCCCAGCAGGCGGTGGACCTGCTGCTGCGGGGCGTCGCGTTGCAGACCCGGTTCTACGCCCGGCTGCACGTCGCCGAGTTCGTCGGGCTCGCCGCCGTCCTCGGCACCGGCTTCTTCCTCGTGCGCGGGGATCTGGTGAGCATCGGCACGGCGACCGCGGCGGCGTTGTACTTCCACGGCCTGTTCGGCCCGATCAACGTGGCTCTCGCCCTGGTCGACGACGCCCAGGCCGCCGCCTCGGGGCTGGACCGGCTGGTCGGGGTCGCCGACCTGACCCCGCCCGTACGGCAACGGGCCAGCGCCGGCGACGGCCCGGACGCGGTGGTGGTGGGCGGGCTGGACTTCGCCTACCGACCGGACCGGCCGGTGCTGCGCGACGTGAACCTGACGATCGCCCGCGGCGAGCGGGTCGCCCTGGTCGGCGGCAGCGGCGCCGGTAAGACCACTCTCGCCAAGGTGATCGCCGGCGTGCACCAGCCGACCCGCGGGAAGGTCGCGGTGCCGGCCGGCGAGGTCGCGCTGATCACCCAGGAGGTGCACGTCTTCGCCGGGCCCCTCGTCGACGACCTGCGGCTGGCCCGCCCGGACGCCACCGACGGCGAGGTGAGCGCCGCGCTGGACCGGGTGCAGGCGCTGGGGTGGGTGCGGCAACTGCCCGACGGCCTGCACACCGAGGTCGGCGCGGGCGGGCACGTCCTCACCGCGGCGCAGGCCCAGCAGTTGGCGTTCGCCCGGCTGATCCTGGCCGATCCGCCGGTGGCGATCCTGGACGAGGCCACCGCGGAGGCCGGGAGCGCCGGAGCGCGCCTGCTCGAACGGGTGGCCGACGCCGCGCTGGCGGGGCGTACCGCGCTGATCGTCGCGCATCGACTCACCCAGGCGGTGGCCGCGGACCGGGTCGTGGTGATGGAGGCCGGCCGAATCGTCGAGGCGGGCACCCACCGCGACCTGATCGAGCGGGACGGCCCGTACGCCACGCTGTGGCGGGCCTGGTCGGACCAGCGCGCTCGGCACTGAGCGCGCTGGTCCGGGCCGCCGGTCAGCGGTCGGCGTCGATCAGGCTCTGCGGACGCATGTCGGTCCAGTTCGCGTTGACGTAGTCGACGCAGTCCTGCCGACCGGCCGGGCCGTGCACGGCCCGCCAGCCCGCCGGCACCTCGGCGAAGACCGGCCAGAGGCTGTGCTGGTTCTCGCCGTTGACCAGCACCAGGAACGTGCCATCAGCGTTGTCGAACGGGTTCGTACTCATCGGATACTCCTCGTGCGGGTGTGCGTTACCAGGGTTTGCAGGGCGTCGAACCAGAGGTGGGCGAGATCGTCCACCGATCCCTCGGGGAACACGCCGTCCGGCCAGCTCCAGGTGGCGACCAGTTGCGGGCCGGTCGCGCGGTCCTCGGTCTGGGCGTTCAGCACCAGTTCGTACGTCTCGGGCATGGCGTCGTCGGCGCCGTTCTCGGCGGCCTCCGCCTCGGGGGCGAACTCCCAGTCGGCGGCCTCCGGGAAGTCGAACCGTCCCATGTAGTTGAACTGGATCGGCGGATGCGGCAGCGCGGCCAGGGTGGGCGCGGTCACCGGGTTGAGGTAGCGGAGCATGCCGTAGCCCATGCCGTTGTCCGGCAGCTCGGCCAGGTGGTCGCGGACCCGCGCCACCGCATCGGCCACGGCGGCACCGCCGACCGACACATCGATCCCGGCGGTGTCCAGGCAGACCGGGAAGATGTTGGTGAACCAGCCGACGGTGCCGGACAGGTCGGCCCCGTCCACCAGGTGCTCCTCCCGCCCGTGGCCCTCCAGCGCGACGAGCACCGCGTCGCCGTCGTCGCCCTGCGCGGCCCGCCACCGGGTGACGGCCACACCCAACGCGCCCAGCAGGACGTCGTTGACACCGGCGCCGAGCCCGGCCGGAACGCGGGTGAGCAGGGCCTCGCTGACGTCGGTGGGCAGGGTCAGGGTGATGTCGCGCAGGGTGCCGGCCACGTCGACAGTGGCGTCGAGCGGGCGGCGTACCGGCAACGGGTCGCCCCGCCGCACGATCTGCGCCCACCTCGGCAGTTCCGCCACCCGTGCCGGGTCCAACGCCCGCTCGGCGAGGCCGGTCGCCCAGCGACGGAACGACGTGCCGGTCGCGGCGGTCAGCGGTGCACGACCGGCGACCGCGTCCCGCCAGGCCGCCCCGATCTCGGGCAGCAGCACCCGCCACGAGACACCGTCCACGACCAGGTGGTGGACCAGCAGCAGCAGGCGGCCCGGCCGGTGCGGGCCGGCGTCCAGCCAGGCGGCCCGGATCATCGCCCCGTTGTCCGGGTCGAGTCCGGCCTGCGCGGCTGTCGCCTGCTCGACGACCGCGTCCCACAGGCCACGATCGTCGAGGCCGCGCACGTCGACGCGTACGGTCCAGTCGGCGGCTCGCGACGAGCCCGGCGGCGGCACGGTCACCGACCAGTCGCCGGTGCGGTCCAGCCGGGCCCGCAGCAGGTCGTGTCGGTCGGCGACGGCCTGCAACGCGGCCAGCAACGGCTCCCAACCGAGGCCCGCCGGGACCTGCACGACCGCGGACTGGTTGAACCCGTCGATCGGGCCGTCCACCTCGCGCAGCCAGCGCATGACCGGGGTCAGCGGGAACGACCCGACACCGTCGTCGGCCCGGCCGCCGGTCCGTTCGAGCGCGGTCGCGACCACTGCCAGCCCGGCCACCGTACGCTCCGCGAAGACCTGCCGGGGGGTGAGGCGCAGGCCGGCGGCACGGGCCCGACCGACGAGCTGCATCGCGACGATGCTGTCGCCGCCCAACGTGAAGAAGTCCGCCTCGACGTCCACCGAGGGCAGACCCAGCACTGCCGCTACCACCTCGCCCAGGACCCGTTCCCGTTCCGTGCGGGGCGTCCGACCGGCGCCTGTCGCGCCGAGGTCGGGCGCGGGCAGCACGGCCCGGTCCAGCTTGCCGTTGGCCAGGGTGGGCAACCGGTCGAGGCGGACCAGGGCGGACGGCACCATGTAGTCGGGCAGCTCGACGGCGACCGCGGCACGCAGCGCGGCCAGGTCGAGACCATCGGTACCGACCACGTAGCCGGCCAGGAGGCGTACGCCGGGGCGGTCCTCCCGGGCGATCACCACGGCCTCGGCGACGCCGGGCTGCGCGGCGAGCACCGACTCGATCTCACCCAGCTCCACCCGGAAGCCGCGGATCTTCACCTGTTCGTCGACCCGGCCGAGATACTCCACCCGACCGTCCTCGGTCCACCGCACCAGGTCACCGGTGCGGTACATCCGCTCGCCCGCCGCGCCGTACGGGTCGGCGAGGAAACGCTCGGCGGTCTGGTCGGGCCGGCCCAGGTAACCACGCGCCAGGCCGGCGCCGGCGACGTACAGCTCGCCGGCCACACCGGTCGGGGTGTGCCGCAGAGCCCGGTCCAGCACGTACGCGCGGGCACCCGCGACGGCCCGGCCGATCACGGGGGACGCGGTGTCGCCGATCCGGGCGGCGAGAGCGTCCACTGTCGCCTCGGTCGGACCGTACAGGTTGAACGCCTCGGTGCCGGGCAGCCCGCCGAGGCGCTGCCAGAGCGCCTGCGGCACCGCCTCGCCGCCGACACCGACCACGGCAAGGGGGCAGCGCCCGTCGCGGATCAGGCCGGCGTCGGCGAGTTGCGCGAAGTGCGAGGGGGTCAGCTCGATGAAGTCGATCCCCTCGGCCCGGATCAGCTCGGCGAGCTGCTCCGGGTCGCGTTGCCGCTCCTCGCTGACGATGTGCAGGGCATGGCCGTCGAGCAGCCACAGCTGCGGCTGCCAGGAGGCGTCGAACGCGAACGACCAGGCGTGCCCGACCCGCAGGTGACGGCGGCCGGTGGCGGCGCGGGCGGGCAGGTGCAGCTGCGCGCGGTGGCTCCGGAACAGGTTGACCAGGTTGCGGTGGGTCACCACCACGCCCTTGGGGCGCCCGGTGGAGCCGGAGGTGTAGATGACGTACGCCGGGTGCTGGGGGAGGGCCGGACGTACCCGCTCGCCGTCGGTCAGGTCGTGCCCGGCGAGGGTGTCCAGCGCCGGGTCGTCGACCAGGAGGTGGTCGAGCCCGTCCGCGGTGACACCGACGCCGGGGGCGGTGACCAGCAGGGCGGGCCGCGCGTCGGCGAGCATCGCGGCGACCCGGGCCGGTGGGTAGGCCGGGTCCAGCGGCAGGTACGCGGCGCCGCACTTGAGCACCGCGAGGATCGCGGTGATCGTGTCGGCGGTGCGCGGCAGGGCCAGCCCGACCACGTCCTCGGCGCCGACCCCACAGGCGGCCAGCAGCCGGGCCAGCCGGTTGGCGCGATCGTTGAGTTCGGCGAACGTCAGGCGGACCGCGCCGCAGACGACAGCTGGGGCGTCAGGTGACTCGGCCACCTGCCGTTCGAACAGGGCCGCCACCGTCGGGTCGTCGCCGCCGGCGGGCGGCGGCGGGTTCCAGCCGGTGCGGTCCTCGTCCGACACCAGGTCGAGGCGGCCCACCGCGCGGTCCGGATCGGTGCTGAACGCGGTCAGGACGGTGGTGAGCGCGCCGACCAGGCGTCCGGCCACCGGCGGGGCGAAGAGGTCGGGACGGAACTCCAGGCCCACCCGCAGCCGCTGGCCGGGGTCGACGACCCAGGTGAGCGGGTAGTGGGTGGCGTCGCGCCCGCCCGCGTCGACGGCGGCGAGCAGGCTCGCCGGCCCGTCGTCGGTACGCTCCGGGTAGTTCTCCACGATCAGCAGCGTGTCGAACAGCTCCCCGACCCCGGCCAGGCGCTGGACGTCGGCCAGGCCGAGATACTGGTGATCGAGCAGCTTCGACTGCTCGTCCTGCAGCCGGGCCAGCAGCCCCGCCACCGGCTCGGCCGGGTCGATGCGCACCCGCACCGGCACGGTGTTGATGAACAGCCCGATCATCGACTCCACGCCTGGCAACTGCGCCGGTCGTCCGGAGACGGTGGCGCCGAACACCACGTCGTCACGGCCGGTGAGCCGGCCCAGCACGATGCTCCAGGCGGCCTGGACCAGCGTGTTCAGCGTCAGCCCCCGGGAGCGGGCCAGGCCGGTCAGGCGCGCGGTCACGGCCTCGGTCAGCTCCTGCTCGACCAGCTCGGGCACCGCCGGTTCCCGTTGCGGGTCGGCCGGGGCGAGCCGGGTGGCGTCGACGACCCCGGTCAGGGCGGCACGCCACGCCTGCTCGGCGGCGGACCGGTCCTGCCCGACCAGCCAGGCGAGGAAGTCGCGGTACGGCGCCGGGGCGGTGCCACCGTCGGCGGCCTCGTACAACTCGGAGAGCTGGTCCATCAGCGGCCCTCGGGACCAGCCGTCGAGCAGCATGTGCTGGTGGGTGAGGATCAGCCGGTACGCGTCACCGGTGCGGACCAGCATCATCCGCAGCAGTGGGGCGACCGCCGGATCGAATCGGCGGCCCTCCTCGGCGAGGCAGCGTTGCCACGCCTCCTCGTGCCGCGCCGCCTCCAGATCGGACAGATCCGCCTCGGCCCAGGGCAGCGTGACACCCCGGTTCACCACGGCGACAGGTCGACCGGACTCGAGCTGGTGAAACGAGGTCCGCAGGTTGGCGTGCCGCTGCAACAGCGCCTGCCCGGCGGTGCGCAGCCGGGCCGGGTCGACGCTGCCGGGCAGGTCGAAGACCATCTGCACGGTGTAGAGATCCAGGCCGTCGGCGTCGAACGCGGCGTGGAAGAGCAGCCCGGTCTGCAGCGGTGAGAGCGGCAGCACCTCGGCCACGTCCAGGCCCCGCCCGGCGATCTCGGCGGTCTCGGCGTCGGTGAGCGTGACAAGCGCGCCGCTGCCGCTGGTCACGGTGAACGCCGACCCGGCGGCGGCGGCCAACGCGGCAGGCGTACGCAGCTGGAACACCTGCCGCAGGGTGAGCGACAGACCTGCGGCGCGGGCCCGGCCGACCAACTGGATCGAGATGATGCTGTCGCCGCCGAGGCTGAAGAAGTCGTCCTCGACACCCACCGTGGGCACCGCCAGCACCTGTGCGAACAGGTCGACGAGCACCTGTTCACGCCTGTTGCGGGCGGCAGTGCCGGTGCCCGCGCCGGCGAAGTCGGGCGCGGGGAGGGCGGCCCGGTCCAGTTTGCCGTTCACCGAGACCGGCATCGCGTCGAGGACGACGAAGGCGGACGGCACCATGTGTTCGGGCAGCAGCGCCGCGAGCCGCGCCCGCAACACGGCCTCGTCCAGGGCGCGGGCCACGGTGAGGTACGCGACCAGGTGTGCGACACCCGGCCGGTCCTCGCGCAGCAGCACCACAGCCGTTACCACGTCGGGCTGGTCGGTGAGCGCGGCCTCGATCTCGCCCAGTTCGACGCGCAGCCCACGGATCTTCACCTGGCCGTCGCCGCGACCGAGGAACTCCAGCACCCCTGGCGCGCTCCAGCGCACCTGGTCGCCGGTGCGATACATGCGCGCCCCGGCCGGACCGTACGGGTCGGCGACGAACCGGTCGGCGGTCAGGTCGGGCCGGCCCCGGTAGCCGCGGGCCAACTGCACGCCGGCGAGGTAGAGCTCACCCGGCACCCCCACCGGCACCTGACGCAGCCCGGTGTCGAGCACTGTCACCCGGGTGTTCCACACCGGCGCGCCGATCGGGACCGTTCCCGTGCCGGTGCCACGCTCGGCGGGCCACGCCGTCACGTCGACCGAGGCCTCGGTCGGGCCGTACAGGTTGTGCAGGGCGGCGTCGGGCAGCAGTTCCCGGCACCGATCGGCGAGGACGCTGGGCAGCGCCTCGCCGCTGCACAGGATGTGGCGCACAGCTGTGCAACCGGCCGCGCGCGGCTCGGCGAGGAACGCGGCGAGCATCGACGGCACGAAGTGCACGGTGCTGACCCGTTCCCGTTGGATCAGTTCGGCGAGGTAGACCGGGTCGCGGTGGCCGTCCGGTCGCGCGAGGACGAGGGTGGCCCCGGTGATCAGCGGCCAGAAGAACTCCCAGACCGAGACGTCGAAGCCGGCCGGGGTCTTCTGCAGCACCCGGTCGCCCGCCGTGAGGCAGTACTCGTGTTGCATCCAGCGCAGCCGGTTGACGATGCCGGCGTGCTCGATCTCGACACCCTTGGGCACGCCTGTGGAGCCGGAGGTGTAGATGACGTACGCCGGATGCCGGGGACCGGGCGGGCTGAGCGGCACCTCCGGGTCGTCCAGCGGTCCGTCGAGCACGATGGGCGCGTCCGCGTGCGGCAGCCCGGCGACGCGCGCCGCGGTGTGGCCGACGGCGAGCACCGCGACGGGCCGCGCGTCGGCCAGCATCGCCGCCAACCGCGCGTCCGGGTGGTCGAGGTCCAGCGGCAGGTACGCGGCGCCGGCCCGCCCGGCCGCGAGGATCGCCACGACCAGCTCGACCGAACGCGGAAGGGCCAGCGCGACGACGGTCTCCGGTCCGGCGCCGACGGAGGCCAGCACCCGGGCCAGCCGCTCGGTGCGCGCGTCGAGTTCGCGGTAGGTCATCGCGACACCGTCCGGGTCGACAAGCGCCACCGCGTCGGGGGTCGCCGCGACCTGTGCGGCCACCAACTCCGGCAGCGTCGCCTCGGGCAGCTCCCGGATCTCGCCGGTCCCGGCGGCCAGGGTCGCCGCGCGCCCGGCCCGGTCGAGCAGGCCGACCCGACCGACCGGGGCGTCCAGCCCGGTGACGAGTTCGTCGACCACGGTGACCAGCGCCGTGGCGAGCCGGGTGGCGTACGCGGCGTCGAACAGATCGGGCCGGTACTCGACGGCGAGGTGCAGGGTCGGGCCCGGCTCGGCGATCAGCGTGAGCGGATAGTGGGTGGCGTCGTGCCCGTCGGTGCCGGTGACCGGCAACCCGTCGTCGTCGGCGTCGCCGTCCGGGTAGTTCTCGAAGACCAGCAGGGTGTCGAACAGCTCGCCGTGCCCGGCGATGCGCTGGATGTCGCTGAGGCCGAGGTACTGGTGTTCCATCAGCGCGGACTGCTCGTCCTGAAGCCGGTCGAGCAGCGCGTGGGCCGGCTCGGCCGGGTCGATGCGGACCCGCACCGGCACGGTGTTGATGAACAGCCCGATCATCGACTCGACGCCTGGCAACTGCGCCGGTCGCCCGGCGACGGTGGCGCCGAAGACCACGTCGTCGCGGCCGGTGAGCCGGGCAAGCAGCAACGCCCACGCGGCCTGCACGATGGTGTTCACGGTGAGACCACGGGCGCGGGCGCTGGCGGTCAACGCCGCCGTCCGGTCCTCGGACAACTCCACCTCGGCCACCTCGGGCGCCAGCGCGGCACGACGCCCGTCGCCGGGCGCGACACGGGTCGGCTCGGCCAGGCCGTCGAGCGCGGCGGCCCAGGCATCCTCGGCGGTCCGCCGGTCCTGCCCGGCCAGCCAGGCGAGGTAGTCCCGGAACGGCCGGTTGGTCACCGGCGCGGTGTCGCCGTCGCGGTACAGGGCGGACAGCTCGGCCAGCAGCGGTCCTCGGGACCAGCCGTCGAGCAGCAGGTGGTGGTGGGTGAGCACGAGCCGGTGCGAGTCCGGGCCGGTACGCGCCAGGGCAAGGCGCAGCAACGGCGCGACTGTCGGATCGAAGCGGCGGCCCTGCTCGGCGAGGAGCCGCTGCCAGGCGTCCTCCCTCGCGTCGCCGTCCAACTCGGACAGGTCGACAGCGGTCCACGGCACGCTGACGGTGGCCGGGACGACGCTGACCGCCGTGCCGGAGGTGAGGTGGTGGAACGAGGCGCGCAGGCTCGCCTGCCGGTCGAGCAGTGCCTGACCGGCGGCGCGCAGCCGGGTGGCGTCGATCGGCCCGGTCAGGTCGACCACCATGCGGACGGTGTAGACGTCCGGACCTGCGTCGTCGAGCAGACTGTGGAACAGCAGGCCGGTCTGCAACGGCGAGAGCGGCAGCACCTCGCGCACGTCGATGCCGAGGCCGGCCAGTTCGCGCCTGTCGGTCTCGGTGAGGGTGACCAGGGACAGGCTCGACGGAACCGCGTCGGCGCCGGTCACGGTGCCGGCGACGGCCACCAGCCGGGCCGGGGTGCGGTGGTGGAACACTTGGCGCGGGGTGATCACCAGGCCGGCGACCCGGGCCCGGCCGACCAGCTGCATCGACATGATGCTGTCCCCGCCGAGGGCGAAGAAGTCGTCGTCGATGCCGACCGTGGGCACCCCCAGCACCTCGGCGAACACGTCGCAGAGCAGCTTCTCGCGGGGAGTACGGGGGGTGCGGCCGCCGCCGTCGGCGGTGAACTCCGGGGCGGGCAGGGCGGTCCGATCCAGCTTGCCGTTGACGGACACCGGCAGCGCGTCCAGGGCGACGAACGCGCCGGGGACCATGTAGTCGGGCAGCGTGGCGGCGATGCCCGCCCGCACCCGGCCGAGATCGGCGCCGCCGACGACGTACGCGACGATCCGCTTGACGCCACCGTCGGTCCGCAGCACCACGGCGGCCTGCCGGACGCCCTCCTGGCGGGCGACGACAGCCTCGATCTCGCCGAGTTCCACCCGGAACCCACGAATCTTGACCTGGTGGTCGACGCGACCGACGAACTCCAACGCCCCGTCCGGGGCCCAGCGCGCCAGGTCACCGGTGCGGTACATCCGGGCACCGGGCGCGGCGAACGGGTCGGGCAGGAAACGCTCGGCGGTCAGGCCGGGCCGGTTGTGGTAGCCACGGGCCAGCCCGAGGCCGCCCAGGTACAACTCACCGACGATCCCGGGCGGGACCGGATTCAGACCGCTGTCCAGCACGTACGCCAACTGCCCGGGATCGGGATAGCCGATCGGCACGCTGCCGGTGGAGACCGGCGCGCACTCCCACAGGGTCGCGTTGACGCTGGTCTCGGTGGGCCCGTACGCGTTGAACATGCGCCGGCCGGCGGCGAACCGCTCGGCCAGCCGCGCGGGCACCTCCTCGGTACCGACGAGCATGGACACCCCGAGCGGCAGTCGGCAGTCCGCGGGAAGCGCGCTGAGCACCGACGGCGGCAACGCCAACTGGGTGACCTCGTGCTTGGTGAGGTAGTCGACGAGCGGCGCGCCGGGAACGCGCAGCTCGGCCGGGACCACCACGAGCGCGCCGCCGGACAGCAGCGCCTGGCACAGCTCCCAGTAGGCGAGGTCGAAGCTGGGTGACGCGAAGAGCAGCACGCGACTGGTCTGCGTGACGCCGAGCCGGCGCTGCTGGGTGGCGAGCAGCTTGGCGACGCCCTCGTGGGTGACGACGACGCCCTTGGGCTGGCCTGTCGAACCGGACGTGTAGATGACGTACGCGGCGTCCGAGACGGCGGGCTCGATCAGCGGCACGTCCGGTCCGGACGCGGCCACGTCCAGCACGGGGACGTCGCCGGGCAGCGCGTCGGTCAGCTCGGCGCGGCTGATGACGCAGGCCGGCGCGGCGTCCTCCACCATGTAGCGCAGCCGGTCGGCCGGGTAGTCCAGGTCGAGCGCGAGGTAGGCGGCGCCGCAGCGCAGCACGCCGACCAACGCGGTGACCAGGTCGACGGAGCGGGGGAGTGCCACCGCGACGACCTGGCCGGGGCCGACCCCACGGGCGGCCAGCGCCCGGGCCAGCCGGTCCGAACGGACGGCCAGCTCGGCGTAGCTGATCTGTTCGTCCTCGCAGATCACGGCGACGTTGTCCGGATACGCCGCGACCATGTCGGCGAACCGCCGGGGGAAGGTGGTGGCGACGATGCCGTCCGTGCTGCCGTTCCACTCGGTGAGGACGGCAGCACGCTCGGCCGGGTCGAGGATGTCGATCCGGCCGACGGGGGCGGCGGGGGCGGCGGCCATCGCGGTGACGATGCGGATCAGCCGGTCGAGGATGGTGCGGGCGGCGTCGGCGTCGAACACGTCGGCGCGGTGCCGGATCTCCAGGTTGATCCGGGTGCCCGGCTCGGCGACCAGCACCAGCGGATAGTGGGTGGCGTCCTCGTCCTGCGCCTCGGTGACCCGCAGCCCGGGCACCGGCTCGGCGGCGTCCTGGTCGTCGGGGTAGCTCTCGAAGACGGTGAGCGTGTCGAACAGTTCACCGTGCCCGGCCAGCCGTTGGATGTCGGCCAGCCCGAGGTACTGGTGTTCCATGAGCGCGGCCTGCTCGTCCTGCAGGCGTACGAGCAGGGCGTCGGCTGACTCGGCCGGATCGATGCGGACCCGCACCGGCACGGTGTTGATGAACAGGCCGATCATCGACTCGACACCTGGCAACTGCGGTGGCCGCCCGGAGACGGTGGCGCCGAAGACCACGTCGCCGCGGCCGGTGAGCCGGGCCAGCAGCAGACCCCAGGCCGCCTGCACCACCGTGTTGACTGTGACGCCGCGGGTACGCGCGAGATCGGTGAGCCGATAGCTCAGCTCGGCTGGCAGCGCGGTCTCCACCGAGCCGGGGACGACCGGCTCGGGCCTGGTGCCGGCGGGTGCCATCCGGGTCGGTTCGTCCAGACCGGCGAGCGCCTGCCGCCAGGCGGCGGTAGCGGCGTCCCGGTCCCAGCGGGCCAGCCACGCCAGATACGCCTTGTACGGGGTGACCGGCGGCAACGAGCCGGGCTTGGCGTACAGGTCGAGCAGTTCCCGCACCAGCAGCGGCGCGGACCAGCCGTCGAGCAGGATGTGGTGGTGCGTGATGGTGAGGCGGTGGGTCGCGTTCCCGAGTCGGGTCAGCGTCATCCGCAGCAACGGCGGCCGGGCCATGTCGAAGCGTTGTCGCTGGTCGGCGGCGCCGAGCCGGTCGAGTTCCGCGTCTCGTTCGGCCTCGGGCAGGCCGCTGAGGTCGTGCTCGGCCCACGGCAGGCGTGCCCGGGTGGGGATCGCCGCGACAGTGGTGCCCTTGGCCGTACGTCGGAACCCGGCCCGCAGGTTGGCGTGCCGGTCGAGCAGCGCCTGCCCGGCGTCGCGCAGCCGGACGCTGTCCAGCGGCCCGGTCAGGTCCAGCGCGGTCGACACGGTGTAGACGTCGGGGGCGTCGGTGTCGTAGAGCGCGTGGAAGAGCAGCCCCTCCTGCAACGGCGACAGTGGCAGGACGTCCTCGAGCCCGGTCTTCTTGGTCACTGCGTCTCCCACTCGGACTCGAGGTCGGCGAACTCGGCCTCAAGGCTGTCGATGTCGGCCTGGCTCAACTCGACCAGGCTCAGGTCGGACGGGGTGTAACCCCCGGATCCCGGATCGGCGGCGAGCGCTCGTAGCGCTTCCTGCCAGCGACCGGCCAGGTCGCGGATCTGCGCCTCGGTGAGCAGGTCCCGCGGCCAGGTGAAGGTCGCGGCGAGCCGGGGCCCGTCGGCGTGGTCCTCGGTGGTCGCGTTGATCTCCAGCGGGTAGTCGGCGGGCATGCCGTCGTCGGCGCCGCCACCCCAGCCCTCCCCGGCCGGTTCCCACGGCCCCTCGTCGGCGTTCCCGGCGGCGAACCGGCCGAGGTAGTTGAAGCTGATCAGCGGCTTGTCGTACCCGGCGAGCACGCCTGCCGTCTCGGGGTTGAGGTGGCGCAGCAGGCCGTAGCCGACGCCGTTGTCCGGCGCCGCCCGCAACCGCTCCTTGATCGTCTTCAGGGCGTCCGCGGGGTGTTCCGTGTCGAGGTCCAGCCGTACCGGGTACTCGCTGGTGAACCAGCCGACCGTGCGGGACAGGTCGGCGCCGGCCACCAGGTGCTCCTCGCGGCCGTGCCCTTCGAGCATGACCAGCCAGCCGGTGCCGCCGGCCCAGTCGCGCAGCGCCAACGCGAGCCCGGTCAGCAGCACGTCGCCGACGCCGGCGTGGAAGCCGGTGGGCACCGTGGTGAGCAGCGGCTGGGTCTCCTCCGGTGGCAGCTCGATGGTGATCTCGTCGCAGGTGCCGGTGCGGTCGCGGGCCGGGTCGAGGGGTCGGTTGCCCAGCGGTGCACGCGACCCGGCCAGAACCTCGGTCCAGTACGGCAGTTGCGCCACGGTCCTCGCGTCGCGGGAGAGGCCGTCGAGTTCCCGGGCCCAGCGGCGGAACGAGGTGCCGGTGGCCGGGAGAGCGATCGGGGTGGCCGCCTGCCAGGCCGCCCAGGCGGCGACGAGGTCGGGCAGCAGGACCCGCCAGGACACTCCGTCCACGGCGTAGTGGTGCACGACGAGCAGCACGTGCCCGGGTTCGAGCAACACGGCCTGGAGCATGACGCCACGGGCGGGGTCGAGCCGGTCGCGGGCAGCGGCGGCGATCGCGGGCAGGTTCTCCTCGTCGTACGCGGCCACCCGCACGACGTCGACGGGCGCGCCGGGCTCGGGGATCCGCACACCGTCCTCGGTCACCTGGGCGCGCAGCAGGTCGTGGCGATCGACAAGCGCCTGCAGCACCTCGGCCAGCCCGGCTGCGGTGAGCCCGGCCGGGGCGTGCAGCAGCATCGACTGGCTGTATCCGGTGGTCGGGCCATCGACCTCGGCGAGCCAGCGCATCACCGGGGTGAGCGGCGCGCTCCCGTACGCCTCGCGTGGGTCCTCGGCCACTGCGGTCTCGACGGTGACGACCTGGGCGAGGCCGGCCGGGGTCTTGTGCCGGAACACGTCGCGTGGGCTGATGCCGAGGCCGGCCGCACGTGCCCGGCTGACCAGTTGGATCGAGACGATGCTGTCGCCGCCGAGGGCGAAGAAGTCGTCGTCGATGCCGACCGAGGGCAGTCCGAGGACTTCGGCGAACAGGTCACACAGGTGTTGTTCGCGGCTGTTGCGGGCGGCCGTGCCGCCGACCAGTGTGGAGAAGTCCGGGGCGGGCAGCGCGGCGACGTCGAGTTTCCCGGCGATGGTGCGGGGCAGTGCGTCGACCTCGACGAACGCCGAGGGGATCATGTAGTCGGGCAGCGTCGCCCGCAAGCGGTCCAGGTCGACCGGCCCGCCTACCACGTAGGCGACGAGTCGGCCGTCGCGGACGACGACGGCGGCCTGGCCGAGGGCTGCTTCGATCTCGCCGACCTCGATCCGGTAGCCGCGGATCTTGACCTGTCCGTCGGCGCGGCCGGCGAACTCCAGCACCCCGTCGCGGTTGAGCCGGGCCAGGTCCCCGGTGCGGTACATCCGCGTACCTGCGGGACCGAAGGGGTCGGCCACGAACCGCTCGGCGGTGAGCCCGGTCCGGTTCAGGTAGCCGTGTGCCAACCCGGCTCCGGCCACGTACACCTCACCGAGCACGCCCGGGGGCACCGGCCGCAACCCGGCGTCGAGGACGTAGGTGCGCACGTTGGCCAACCGGTACGCCGACCGGCCTGGACCCTCCCATCCGTAGGCGTCCACCGATGCCTCGGTCGGCCCGTACAGGTCGTGGCAGGTCAGCCCTGGTGTGGCGCACACCCGCTGCCACAACCGTTCGTCGATCGCCTCGCCACCGACCAGCAGGACGCTCAGGCCCGCGTCCAACACTCCCGCGGCGACCAACTCCCGCAGGTAGGTGGGCGTCACGTCCAACACGTCGAGGTGGTGGCGGCGGACGTAATCGACAAGGGCCGCGTCGTCGCGGTACTCGTCGTCGTCCAGGACGTGCAGGGTGTGCCCGTCGAGCAGCCAGATCAGCGGTTCCCACGACCCGTCGAAGGTGAACGACGCGACGTGCGCGACCCGACGCCGGGGACCGGCCATCAGCCGTTCCCGGTGCGACGCGAACAGGTTCACGATGCCCCGGTGCGGCACCACCACACCCTTCGGCCGACCCGTCGACCCCGACGTGAAAATCACATACGCCGGGTCGTCCGCCCGGGGGCGGACGGCGCTGCCGATCGGGCCCTCGAAGACTGTGGGCTCGTCGAGCGACAGGCGGGCGGTGCCGGGTGGCAGGGGCGTGTCGGCGGTGGTGAGCACAAGCGTCGGCGCGGCGTCGTCGAGCATCGCGGCGATCCGGTCGGTCGGCTGGTACGCGTCCAGCGGCAGGTACGCGGCACCGGTCTTGAGCACGCCGAGGATCGCCGGGACGGTGAGCGGGCGGGGGACCGCGAGCGCGACCAGGTCCCCTCGGCCCACGTCGCGTCCGGCCAGCACCCCGGCCAGCCGGGACGACCACCCGTCCAGCTCGGCGAACGTCCACGACCGGCCACCGGAAACCAGCGCCACGGTCGTGGGCGTGGTCGATGCCTGCGTCTCGAAGAGGTCCACGATGGACCCGGACGGGATGGTCGCGCTGACGTCGGTGTCGAATAGGCGATCCCGTTCGTCAGGGCTCAGGACGTCGATTCGGCTGACCACCGCCGACGGGTCGGCGGCGACCGTGGCGAGGACCCGCTGCAACCGCTCGACCAGGGTGTGCGCCGTCGCGCGGTCGTACCGGTCGGTGGCGAATTCGAGGCTTCCCTCGATGCCGCCGTGCGGGGCATCGGCGAAGTCGAAGGAGAGGTCGAACATCGCCGTACGGTGTCCGACGGGTTCGGGCCGTCCGGTCAGCTCGGCGAGCGTCCAGGTGTCGCCACCGCCGGGCAGGTAGGAGACCATCGTCTGGAACAGGGGGTGTCGGCCCAGCGACCGTGTCGGGTTCAGGGCTTCCACCAGGTGCTCGAACGGGACGTCCTGCCGGTCGTACGCGGCGAGGTCGGTCTCTCGGACCCGGGCCAGCAGTTCCCGGAACGAGGGGTCGCCCGAGGTGTCGGTGCGCAGCACGAGTGTGTTCACGAAGAAGCCGACAAGGTCGTCCAACGCGGTGTCGGGTCGGCCCGCCACCGGTGCGCCCAGTGGGATGTCCGTGCCCGCGCCCAATCGCGACAGCAGCACCGCCACCGCCGCCTGCACCACCATGAAGAGGCTGGTGCCTGTCGACCGCGCCAGGTGCCTCAGGTCGCGAGCCACCGCCTCGGGCAGGACGAAGTCGACGAGGTCGCCGCGGTGGCTGGCCTCGGCCGGGCGGGGCCGGTCGGCCGGCAGGTCCACCTCGTCGGGCAGCGCGGCCAGGGCCTCCCGCCACGCCTGCACCTGGTCGGTCAGGTCCGCGGACTGTTCGCGCTGCCAGAGGGCGAAGTCGGCGTACTGCACGGGAAGTGGTCGGAACGTTGGGGCGCGTCCGGCGCGGCGCGCCTCGTACGCCGTGGTGAGGTCGGCGCGCAACGGCTCGTCGGACCACTCGTCGCCGGCGATGTGGTGCAACAGCAGCAGCAACACATGCTCGTCCGGTGCCACCCGGAACACGTCGACCCGCAGCGGCGGCTCCCGATCGAGCGCGAACGCGTGCGCGGCGGCGGCGTCGACGTCCCCGCCCTCGTGGAACGCGACAGGGACGGCGTCCGGTTGGAGGATGTGTTGGTAGGGGGCCCCGCCGACGTCCGGGAAGATGGTGCGCAGGGTTTCGTGTCGGGCGACGACGTCGCCGACGGCCGCGATCAGGGCGTCGGTGTCGAGGCGGCCGTGTAGCCGCCAGGCGATCGGGATGTTGTAGGTCGGGTTGGGTCCTTCGAGTCGGTAGAGGAACCACAGTCGTTGTTGGGCGTACGACAGCGGCACCCGGTCCGGGCGTGGCCGTGCCATCAGCGGCGCTCGACTCGACCCGAGCAGTTTCGGCAGCAGAGCCGCCACGGTCGGTGCGTCGAACACCGCGCGGACCGGCAGCTCGACGCCCATGACGGCGCGTACCCGGCCGGCGAGGCGCATGACCAGCAGCGAGTGGCCGCCGAGGGCGAAGAAGTCGTCGTCGATGCCGACCGAGGGCAGTCCGAGGACTTCGGCGAACAGGTCACACAGGTGTTGTTCGCGGCTGTTGCGGGCGGCCGTGCCGCCGACCAGTGTGGAGAAGTCCGGGGCGGGCAGCGCGGCGACGTCGAGTTTCCCGGCGATGGTGCGGGGCAGTGCGTCGACCTCGACGAACGCCGAGGGGATCATGTAGTCGGGCAGCGTCGCCCGCAAGCGGTCCAGGTCGACCGGCCCGCCTACCACGTAGGCGACGAGTCGGCCGTCGCGGACGACGACGGCGGCCTGGCCGAGGGCTGCTTCGATCTCGCCGACCTCGATCCGGTAGCCGCGGATCTTGACCTGTCCGTCGGCGCGGCCGGCGAACTCCAGCACCCCGTCGCGGTTGAGCCGGGCCAGGTCCCCGGTGCGGTACATCCGCGCACCGGCGGGACCGCACGGGTCGGCCACGAACCTCTCTGCGGTGAGCCCGGTCCGGTTCAGGTAGCCGTGTGCCAACCCGGCCCCGGCGACGTACACCTCACCGAGCACGCCCGGGGGCACCGGCCGCAACCCGGCGTCGAGCAGATAGGTCCGCACGTTGGCCAACCGGTACGCCGACCGGCCTGGACCCTGCCACCCGTAGGCGTCCACCGACGCCTCGGTCGGCCCGTACAGGTCGTGGCAGGTCAGCCCCGGGGTGGCGCACACCCGCTGCCACAACCGTTCGTCGATGGCCTCACCACCGACCAGCAACACACTCAGACCCGCGTCCAACAGCCCCGCCGGCACCAACTCCCGCAGGAACGTGGGAGTCACGTCCAGCACATCGATGTGCTGCTCACGCAGCCGCGACACGAGAACACCCGCGTCGCGGTACTCGTCATCATCGAATACGTGCAGGGTGTGCCCGTCCAACAGCCAGATCAGTGGCTCCCACGACCCGTCGAAGGTGAACGACGCGACGTGCGCGACCCGACGCCGGGGACCGGCCATCAGCCGTTCCCGGTGCGACGCGAACAGGTTCACGATGCCCCGATGGGGCACCACCACACCCTTCGGCCGCCCCGTCGACCCCGACGTGAAGATCACGTACGCCGCGTCCTCAGCCGACGGCGCACCCACGAACGGCGCAGCCTGCGGCACCGCCGAACCCACCACCAGCCGAGGGCCCGACCAGGGCACGTCGGTGTCCCCGGTGGTGACCAGGATCGCCGGCTGGGCGTCGTCGAGCATCGCCGTGATCCGGTCGGTCGGCTGGTACGCGTCGAGCGGCAGGTACGCCGCACCCGCCTTGAGCACGCCCAGGATCGCCGGGACGGTGAGCGGGCGGGAGGTGGCCAGCGCCACGAGGCCGCCCGCGTACGACGCCAGCGCGCCGGCGAGCCGCGACGACCAGTCGTCCAGTTCGGCGTACGTCCAGGCCCGGCCGCCGCAGACCAGGGCCACCGCGTCAGGTCTGGCGGCAGCCTGCGCGACGAACAGGTCCACGACGGAGCCAGCCGGGATCGGCGCCGCGGCCTCCACGGCCAGCAGCCGCGAACGCTCCGCCGGGGCGAGCACGTCGATCCTGCTCACCACTGCCGACGGGTCGGCGGCGACCGTGGCGAGGACCCGCTGCAACCGCTCGACAAGGGTCTGGGCGGAGGAACTGTCGTACCGGTCGGTGGCGTACTCCAACTCGCCACGGACGCCACCGCGCGTCTCGAAGAAGTCGAAGGAGAGGTCGAACATCGCGACGTGCTGCGGTACGCGCTCGGTTTCGACGCGCAGCGACCCGAGGTGCCAGGCGGCGTCGGCCTCGCCGAGGTAGGAGACCATCGTCTGGAAGAGGGGGTGTCGGCCCAGTGACCGTGTCGGGTTCAGGGCTTCTACCAGGTGCTCGAACGGGACGTCCTGCCGGTCGTACGCGGCGAGGTCGGTCTCTCGGACCCGGGTCAGCAGTTCTCGGAACGAGGGGTCGCCCGAGGTGTCGGTGCGCAGCACGAGTGTGTTCACGAAGAAGCCGACAAGGTCGTCCAGCGCGGCGTCGGGTCGGCCCGCCACCGGTGCGCCCAGTGGGATGTCCGTGCCCGCGCCCAACCGTGACAGCAGCACCGCCACCGCCGCCTGCACCACCATGAACATGGAGGTCCCGGTCGACCGGGCCAGCGCACGCAGCCGTTCGGTCACCTCCGCGGGCAGCGTGAAGTCGACCACGTCGCCGCGGTGGCTGGCCTCGGCCGGGCGGGGGCGGTCGGCCGGCAAATCCACCTCGTCGGGCAGCCCGGCCAGGGCCTCCCGCCATCCGTCGACCTGCGCGGCGAGCGCGCTCGACTCCTCGCGCTGCCACAGCGCGAAGTCGGCGCACTGCACCGGCAGGTGCGGGAACGCCGGCACCAGTCCGGCGCAGCGGGCCGTGTAGGCGGCCACGATGTCCCGGCGCAGCGGCACGTCCGACCACTCGTCGCCGGCGATGTGATGCAACAGCAGCAGCAACACGTGCTCGTCAGGTGCGATCCGGAAGAGCCAGGCGCGCAGTGGCGGCTCGTGGTCGAGGCGGAATCCGTACGCCCCGATCTCCGCGAGCCGTTCGGGGAGGTCCGCCTCGGCGATGTCCGCCACCGGCACCGCGACCGGTTCGGCGGGCAGAACGCGTTGGTACGGCTCGCCCCCGTCCTGGTCGGTGAAGATGGTGCGGAGGGTTTCGTGTCGGGCGACCACGTCGCCGACGGCCGCGATCAGCGCGGCGGCGTCCAATCGGCCCCGTAGCCGCCAGGCGATCGGGATGTTGTAGGTCGGGTTGGGTCCTTCGAGGCGGTAGAGGAACCACAGTCGTTGTTGGGCGTACGACAGCGGCACCCGGTCCGGGCGCGGCCGTGCCACCAGCGGCGCTCGACTCGACCCGAGCAGTTTCGGCAGCAGACCCGCCACGGTCGGTGCGTCGAACACCGCGCGGACCGGCAACTCGACACCCATGACGGCCCGTACCCGGCCGGCGAGGCGCATGACCAGCAGCGAGTGGCCGCCGAGGGCGAAGAAGTCGTCGTCGATGCCGACCGAAGGCAGGCCCAGCACCTCCGCGAACAGGTCACACAGGTGCTGCTCGCGGCTGTTACGGGCGGTGCGGCCCACACTCGACGCGGTGAAGTCCGGAGCCGGCAATGCGGCGACGTCGAGTTTCCCGGCCACGGTCCGGGGTAGCGCGTCGACCTCGACGAACGCCGACGGGATCATGTAGTCGGGCAGCGTCGCCCGCAGGCGATCCAGATCGACCGGCCCGCCCACCACGTACGCGACGAGTCGGCCGTCGCGGACGACCACGGCGGCCTGGCCGAGGGCTGCTTCGATCTCGCCGACCTCGATCCGGAAACCGCGGACCTTTACCTGCCCGTCGGCGCGGCCGGCGAACTCCAGCACCCCGTCGCGGTTGAGCCGGGCCAGGTCCCCCGTGCGGTACATGCGCGCACCGGCGGGGCCGAAGGGGTCGGCCACGAACCGCTCCGCCGTCAACCCGACCCGGTTCAGATACCCGTGCGCCAACCCCGCCCCGGCCACGTACACCTCACCGAGCACCCCCGGGGGCACCGGCCGCAACCCACCGTCGAGGACGTACGTGCGCACGTTCGCCAACCGGTACGCCGACCGATCCGGGCCGTGCCACCCGTAGGCGTCCACCGATGCCTCGGTCGGTCCGTACAGGTCGTGACAGGTCAGGCCCGGTGTGGCACACACCCGCTGCCACAACTGCCCGTCGATCGCCTCACCACCGACCAGCAACACGCTCAGGCCCGCGTCCAACACACCCGCCGGAACCAACTCCCGCAGAAACGTCGGTGTCACGTCCAACACGTCGATCCGCTGCTCACGCAGGTGCCCGACCAGCGCGGCGGCGTCGTGGTAGACCTCGGAGTCGACAACGTGCAGGGTGTGCCCGTCCAGCAGCCAGATCAGCGGTTCCCACGACCCGTCGAAGGTGAACGACGCGACGTGCGCGACCCGACGCCGGGGACCGGCCATCAGCCGTTCCCGGTGCGACGCGAACAGGTTCACGATGCCCCGGTGCGGCACCACCACACCCTTCGGCCGACCCGTCGACCCCGACGTGAAAATCACATACGCCGCGTCCTCCGCCGACGGCGCACCCACGAACGGCTCGGCCTGCGGCACCGCCGAACCCACCACCAGCCGAGGGCCGGTCCACTGCGGGGCCGGGTCGTCGCCGGCCGCGAGCACCAGCACCGCCGGGGCCGCGTCGTCGAGCATCGCCGTGATCCGGTCGGTCGGCTGGTTCAGGTCGAGCGGCAGGTAGGCCGCGCCGCTGTCGAGCACGCCGAACACCGCCGGCACGGTGAGCGCCCGTGGCAGCGCGAGCGCGACCCGATCGGTACGCGTGACGCCGTGCTCGCGCAACGCCCCGGCCAGTCCGGCGGCCCAGCGCTCCACCTCGGCGAAGGTCCACTCGCGTCCGTCCGCGACGAGAGCAACAGCCGTGGGCGTCCGGGTCGCCTGCTCGTGGAACAGCGCGCTGACCGTGGTGTCCGGCACCGGCCTGGCGGTGTCGTTCCAGCCCCGCAGGACGCGGTCGCGTTCCGCCGAGGTCAGCACGTCGACGGCGGCGAGAGGCGCGTCCGGGGCGTCGCAGATCCGGGTCAGCACCAGGGTCAGCCGGTCCAGCAGCGTGCCGGCGGCGTCCCGGTCGTACAGGTCGGCGCGGTACTCCAGATCAAGGTGCAGCCGGTGCCCGGGCCGCGCGGCCAGCGTCAGGGGATAGTGCGCGCAGTCGCGGACATCCGCGCCCGTGACGCGTACACCGTCGACCGGCGGCGGCAGCGACTCGCCCAGCGGGTAGTTCTCGAAGACCGTCAGGGTGTCGAACAACTCGCCGTGCCCGGCCAGCCGCTGGATCTCGGCCAACCCGAGGTGCTGATGGTCCATCAGCCGCACCTGCCCGTCCTGCAGGCGGCGCAGCACTGTCGCCACCGGCGCGGCCGGGTCCAGGGTGATGCGTACCGGAATGGTGTTGATGAACAGGCCGATCATGGTGTCGGCGCCGGGGAGGTCCGGCGGACGACCGGCGACGGTCGCGCCGACCACCACGTCGTCGCGTCCGGTCAGCGCCCCGGCCACGATTCCCCAGGCGCCCTGCACGATGGTGTTCATGGTGAGCCCACGGGCACGACCGAGTGCGGTGAGTCGGGCGGTCAGGTCGACCGGGAGGTCCCGCACGAGGCGTTCCGGCACGACCGCGTCGGCCGGGGGACGCCCGGCGAGCAGGGTCGGCCCGTCCAGCCCGGCCAGTGCCTCGCGCCACGCGGCCTCGGCCGCCGGGCGGTCCTGGGCGGCGGTCCAGGCGAGGTAGTCGCGGAAGTCGGCGGGCTCCGGCAGCGGGTCGCCCCGGTAGAGGGCGATCAGCTCGTCCAGCAACAGCGGCACCGACCAACCGTCGAGCAGCAGGTGGTGGTGGGTGATCACGAGCCGATGCCGGTGCGGGCCGAGACGGACCACTGTCATCCGCAGCAGCGGCGCGGTCGCCGGATCGAGCCGGGTCGCGAGGTCCGTGTCGAGGAAACCGGGGAGTTCGTCCTCGGCCAGGGTCAGGGCGGACCAGGGCAGTGGCACGTGGCGCGGCACCACGGCCACGGACTGCCCGTTCTTGCGGCGGCGGAAGGCCACCCGCAGGTTGGGCCGACGGTTGAGCAGGGACTGCCCGGCGGCCCGCAGCCGCTCGGCGTCCAGCGGCCCGTCCAGGGCGATCGTCAACTGTCCGGTGTAGACGTCCGGGCCGTCCGCGGCGAGATGCGCGTGGAACAGCAGCCCCTCCTGCAGCGGGGTCAGCGACAGGATGTCGGCGATCCCGGAGGCCTGCCCTCCAGTGGCGGTCGCGGTCACGAGAGCTCCCATTCGGCCTCGAACTCGTCGATCTCGTCCTGGCTGAGCGTCAGCGTCAGGTCGGACGGGGTGAGCCCACCGGCGGCCGGGCCGCGGGCGTGCACGACGAGCGCCTCCAGCGCGGCGAACCAGGCCGCGGCCAGGTCGGCGACCGCGGCGTCGTCCAGCAGGTCACGTGGGTACGCCCAGGTCACACCCAACTCGGGGCCGGCGGTGGTGTCCTGCACGTACGCGTTGACCTCCAACGTGTACGGCGCGACAGGCATGCCCAGGTCGAACCCGCCGGCCAGGATGCCGTGCCCGGCCACCGGCGTCCAGCTCCCGCCGTCGCCGGACGAGGCGGTGAACCGGCCGAGGTAGTTGAAACTGACCTGCGGCGCGGGGCGGGCGGCCAGCTCAGGCTCGGTATCCGGATTGAGGTAGCGCAGCATCCCGTACCCGATGCCGTGGTCCGGGATGGCCCGCAGTTGCTCCTTGAGCCGCTTCAGCGCGGTGCCGGCGTTCGGCCCACCCGCCAACGCGTCGGCGACATCGATGTCACCGGGGTCGAGGCGGACGGGGAAGACGCTGGTGAACCAGCCGAGGGTCGGGGTGACGTCGGCGTTCGCGACGACCTGCTCCTCCCGGCCGTGCCCCTCCAGCGCGATGAGCACCGAGCGTTCGGCGCCCTTCCCGTGCCGGGTCCGCCAGTCGATCATCGCCAGGGCGAGCGCGGTGAGCAGCACGTCGTTGATGCCGGCGTGGAAGGCGGCGGCGACAGTGGTGATCAGCGGCTCGGTGGTCGCGGCCGGCAGCCGCACGGTGTGCCGGGCGACCGTGGCGAGATCATCCACCGGCCGCAGCGGGCGCCGCGTCAACGCCGGGTCCGCGCCGGTCAGGATGCGCTGCCACAGCGCCAGCTCCGCGGTGCGTTCCGGTCGCCGGGCCGCCTCGGTGAGTTCGGTGGCCCACCGCCGGAAGGACGTGCCGGTGCGCTCCAGCACCGGGGTACGACCAGCCACCCGCTGCTCCCACGCGGAGGCGAGGTCGGCCGGCAGGATCCGCCACGAGACGCCGTCCACGATGCTGTGGTGGATGACCAGCAACAGCCGGCCCGGCGCGGAGTCCCCGCGGTCGAACCAGACCGCCTGGGCCAGCACCCCCCGCTCGGGGTCGAGCCGGCCGGCGGCGGCCTGCTCCTCGGCCTCGATCACCGCTGCGGGTTCGGCCCGCCGCAGCCACGACCGGCCGGTGCCACGAGGCTCGACGTGCAGCCGGCCCGGCGTCGTGGGGGTGGCGCGGACGAGCCGTGCGCGCAGCAGGTCGTGCCTGTCGGTGAGCGCGTCCAGCACGGCGGCCAGGTCGGCCTCGGTGGCTCCCGCCGGGGTGGCGAGCACGATCGACTGGCTGAACGCGTCGATCGGGCCGCCGGTCTCGTCGAGCCACCGCAGGATCGGCGTGAACGGGACGTCGCCCACACCGTCGTCGGGCTGGTCCTGGGCGCCTGTGTCGAGGTCGGTGACGACCTCGGCCAACGCGGCCACCGTCCGACGCTCGAACACCTGGCGTGAGGTGCACACCAGCCCCGCCGCGCGGGCGCGCAGCACGAGTTGGATGGAGACGATGCTGTCCCCGCCGAGGCTGAAGAAGTCGTCCTCGATGCCGACGCCGGGGACGCCCAGGACGTCGGCGTACAGCTCGCAGAGCACCCTCTCCCGCGGCGTGCGCGGCGCGGTGCCGGTGGCCTGGGCGGCGTAGTCAGGTGCTGGCAACGCGGCCCGGTCGAGCTTGCCGCTGGTCAGCACCGGCAGCCGGTCGAGCAGCACGAAGCCGGTCGGGACCATGTAGCTGGGCAGCCAGGACTCGGCGTGCAGGCGCAGTGCCTTCACCAGCGCCGTCGGGTCGGCGACCGCGGTCAGGGTGTTGGCGTGCGCGACCACGCCACCGGGACGGTAGGCGTGCCGGGGCTCGGCGCCGCGTTGGAAGACGACGTCCAGGGCCCCGCTTGTCGAGGAGCCGTCCCAGGTCACCACGGCCCGGTAGCCGGATGCGTCGGCCAGCGCGTGGAAGTCCTCGACGGACGGGGCGGGTTCACCGGTCAGGCGCGCGTTCGGCACACCTGTGACCCGCAGCCGCTGCGGACCGACCGCCAGTTGGTCCCGGACGTCGTCCAGGCGCCCGGCCCAGGCGTACGCCGCCTCGGGTGTCGGCGCGGGCGTGGGCGCGGTGGTCAGCACGACGTCGTAGCGGTAGCGGCTCAGCTCGTTGTCGTAGCCGCCCCGCTTGACCCACACCTCGGCGCCCCGGATCGACCCGCCCGGCAGCGCGGCGAAGTAGTCCGGGTCGAGCAGCAGCTCGCGTTCGGCTCGGACCGCGGCCTCGACGGCGGCGTCCAACTCGGTGGGGGCGACGCCACGGCTGGTCTGGATGGCCTCGTGCAGCATCCGGTGCAGGCGCAGGTTACGGACGTCTCCGACGAAGATCACACCGCCGGGGGCGAGTCGCTCGGCCGCCGCGCGCAGCACGCCGGTCAGGTAGTCGGCGCTCGGGAAGTACTGCACCACCGAGTTGATGACGACCGTGTCGAACCAGCCGGTCGGCACCCCGGTCAGGTCGTGGGCCGGTTGGGCGCGCAGCGTGACCCGTTCGTCGAGCCCCGGAATCGCCGTCACCGCGGCACGTAACGTGTCGATGGCCTGTTCGGAGAGGTCCAGCCCCCAGTAGCTCTCGCACTGCGGGGCCAGTCGCGACAGCAGCAACCCGCTACCGACGCCGATCTCCAGGACGCGTCGGGGCTGGAACGACCGGATCCGGTCGACTGTGGTGTCCCGCCACTCGCGCATCTGCGCCAACGGGATGGGCGAGCCGTCGAAGCTGCTGTTCCATCCGGTGAAGTTCTCGTCGAAGCGCTCGACGCGGCCGGCCTGGTAGAGCAGTTCGTGCAGCTCCTTCCACTCGGCGACCTGACTGTCGGCCCGGTCCTGCGGTGCGTCGTCCGCACTCGGTACGACGTAGGCGGCCAACCGCACGTCACCCGGGCGGTCCTCGCGGGCCAGCACGGTGACCTGGCCGACGTTCGGGTGGCGGGCCAGCACCGACTCGATCTCGCCCAGCTCGATGCGGTATCCGCGCACCTTCACCTGGTCGTCGACCCGCCCGAGGAAGTCCAACCGTCCGTCGGCACGCCAGGTCGCCACGTCACCGGTGCGGTACATCCGTCGGCCGGGCGGCCCGTACGGGTCGGCCAGGAACCGCTCGGCGGTCAGGTCCGGTCGGTTGACGTAGCACCGGGCCAGCCCAGGACCGGCGAGGTAGAGCTCGCCGGGCACACCGGGCTCGACCGGCCGCAACGCGTCGTCGAGCACGTAGGCGTCGGTGCCCGGGTCGGGGCGTCCGATCGGGACGGAGGAGCCGTCGATCCGCTCCGGGTCACACTCGCCAAGCGTGGAGTTGACGGTGGCCTCCGTCGGGCCGTACGCGTTGAACATGCGGCGGCCCCGCGCCCAGCGGGCGACGAGTTCCGGCGACACTCGCTCGGTGCCGGCCAGCAGGATGCCCGGGGGCAGTTCACCCTCCGGGGGCAGCGCGGCCAGCAGCGCTGGCGGCAGGATCATGAAGTTGACCCGGTGCCGGATCGCGTACTCGGTGAGTGCCGGTCCGGCGACGCGGCGGTCGGCGGGGACGATGACCAGCCGTCCACCGGAGAGCAGCGCCAGGCAGAGATCCCAGAACGCCACGTCGAAGCTCGGTGAGGCGAAGTGCAGGACCCGCACGTCGGGGGTGAGCCCGAACCGTTCGAACTGGGTGGAGAGCAGCTTGGCCACGCCGGTGTGCGTGAGCAGCACCCCCTTGGGTCGGCCGGTCGAGCCCGAGGTGTAGATGACGTAGGCGGCGTGTTCGACCCGCAGGCCGGGGCGTTCGGGGTCGTCGGCCGACGCGTTCGCCAGCTCGGCCGTCACCTCGGGGGCATCGAGCAGCAGCCGGGGCACACCATCGACTCGGGGCAGCCGGTCCGCGACCTCGGAGGTGGTGACCAGGCAGACCGGCCGGGCGTCGCCGACCAGGTAGGCGAGTCGTTCGGCCGGGTCGGCCGGGTCCAGCGGAAGGTAGGCGCCGCCGGCCTTCAGCACGGCCAGCTCCGCCACGATCATGTCGACCGAGCGCGGCACGGCGAGCCCGGCCACCCGATCCGGGCCCAGCCCTCGGGCGACGAGCACGTGCGCCAGCTGGTTGGCCCTGGCGTCCAGCTCGGCGTAACTGACCTCGATGTCCTCGAAGACGACAGCCACCGCGTCGGGGTGACGCCGAGCCATCGTCGCGAAGGCGTCCGGAAGTGTGGTCGGGGCGACGGTCAGCGGGCCGCCGCTGGAGTGCGCTGCCCGGTCCGCCACGGTGCCGCCGGTGCTGCCACCGATGATCTGCATACAGTCGCTCCTGAGGGACGGGGCGGTGGACGTCGATAAGGTAAGGCTGGCCTAAACGCGTGGATTCGAGGCGCGAAGGATCCGGGGCTCGGCCCGTCGGGCGCGAGCCCCGGAGGCCCGAACGAATCAGCGCCCGTGCGTCACGGGTGGCTGGTGAGGTAGCCGCCCATGGTGCGGAAATACTCGGTCGCGGTCAGCTCGCTGCCGTCGTCCAGGCGGACCCGCTCGATCGCGAGGCCGGGGCTCTTGCCGCGGCGGGCCTCGGCGCCAGCCACGATGACGACGGCGTCACCCTCGCGGATGAAGATGCGGCCCGGCGTACCGCCGTAGTTGCCCTTCGAGACGGACGCGGCGACGATGCGCAGTCGTCGGCCCTGGTGGAACGCGTACGCGTTCGGATACGGGTCGGACTGCGCCCGGATCAGCCGGTCCAGTTCCTCCGCCGACCAGGTCCAGTCGATGCGGTTGTCCTCATCGGACCGCTTGTGGAAGAAGCTGGCCTTCGAGCGGTCCTGCGGCGTCCAATCGGTCTTGCCGGAGGCGATCAGTGCGAGACCGTCGACGGTGATCGGCCCGAACAGCTCAAGCGTCTTGTGGAAGAGGTCGGTAGTCGTGTCCCGTGCGCCGACCGGGACCGACCGCTGCAACACGACGTTCCCGGCGTCCAGCTCCGCATCCATCATGTGCGCGGTCACCCCGACCTCCTTCTCGCCGTTGATCAGAGCCCAGATCAACGGCGAGAAGCCCGCGTACGCGGGAAGCAACGAGTCGTGCACGTTGAGCGTGCCCCGCCGGGGCAGCTCGAAGATCTGCGGTGGGATCCAGGTGCGCCAGTTGGTCGCCACGATGACGTCGGGATCGGCCTTCTCCAGCGGGACCAGCAGATCGTCGTCGGGCCGGTCGCGGACCTCGATCGGGATGCCGTGGGCCTCCGCGAGGTCGGCCACCGAGTCGCTCCAGATCCGCTCGTACGCGTGGTCGCTCGGCGGATGCGTGACCACGAGAGCCACCTCGTGCTCCGAGTCCAGCAGCGCTTGCAGGGTGCGATGCCCCCACGTCTGGTACCCGAACATGACTACCCGCACGGTTCCTCCTGGCCCATCCAACTCAGCAAAAGTTAGGTTAGTCTAACCTAGCTTCGCGCCGTCCCCGGGGGCGGCTCGTTCACGTGCAGGGTGTCGACCCGCTCGACCTGACGATGAGGACTGCCGATGTCACAGGCCGCTCCGTACGGCGCAATTCCGGTCATCGACCTGCTGGGAATCGGCTTCGGTCCGTCCAATCTGGCCTTGGCGGTCGCCGTTCACGAGCACAACAACGGCGACGGCGCGACCGACCCGGTCACCGCCGTGTTCCTGGAGCGCCAGGCCCGCTTCGGCTGGCACCGCGGCATGCTGCTGTCGGACGCGACCATGCAGGTGTCCTTCCTCAAGGACCTGGTCACGCTGCGTAACCCCACCAGTGAGTTCAGCTTCCTGTGCTACCTGCAGGACCAGGGGCGACTCATCGACTTCGTCAACCACAAGAGCTTCTTCCCGCTGCGCGTCGAGTTTCACGACTACCTCGAGTGGGCCGCGGCCAAGGTCGGCGACATGGTGCACTACGGCCAGGACGTCACTAAGGTCGTCCCGGTGCTCCGCGACGGCGTCGTCGAGGCGTTCGACGTGCTGGTGTGCCACAGCGGCGGCGCCAGCTCGTACCGCGCTCGCAATCTCGTCATCGCGACCGGGCTGCAACCGCAGACCCCGGCCGGTGTGCAGATCTCCGACCAGATCTGGCACAGCCGCGACCTCTTGACCAACATCGACCGGCTCGACGGCACCGACCCGTCCCGGGTCGTCGTGGTGGGCGCCGGCCAGAGTGCCGCCGAGGTCACCGCGTTCCTGCACGAGCGGTTCCCGAGCACCGAGGTCTGCGGCGTGTTCTCCCGGTACGGCTACAGCCCGGCCGACGACAGCTCCTTCGCCAACCGCATCTTCGACCCGGCCGCCGTGGACGACTACTTCACCGCGCCGTCGGAGGTCAAGACGATGCTGATGAACTACCACCGCAACACGAACTACGCGGTCGTCGACGCCGACCTCATCGAGGAACTCTATCGGCGCTCCTACCGGGAGAAGGTGAACGGCGTCCAGCGGCTGCGCCTGCTGAACATGTCCCGTCTGACCGGAGCCCGTCAGCACGGCGGCAGGGTGGCGGTCACCGTCGAGACGTTGACCACCGGCGAGGTGTCAGTCCTCGACGCCGACGTCCTGATCTGCGCCACGGGCTATCAGCCGGTCGATCCGTTCCCGCTGCTCGACGACGCCGCCCGGTATTACCACCGCGACGAATTCGGCCGGCCCGTGGTGCAGCGCGACTACCGCATCCGGGCGGACGCGTCCGTGTCGGCAAACGTCTACCTGCAGGGGGGCACCGAACACTCGCACGGCATCACCGCCTCCCTGCTGTCCAACGCGGCCGTACGCGCCGGCGAGATCCTCGGCTCCATCGTCGGCCACCTCACCGATGCGCGCCCGATGGCCACCCGCGTCGCGGTGAGCGCAGGCGTTCCGGACTGACGGCCCAGTCCCCGGTGGACCGGGGGCTGGTGCCCACTGGCGTCAGCGGACGATGACGAGGTCGGCCATGTCGACGACCGGGCGGTAGCCGAGGGCGGCGTAGATCCTGTTCGAGGTCGGGTTGGCCTGATCGGTGAACAGGCAGACCCGCGCACCCTCCGCCTGGATTCGCCGGGAGACCTCGGCGACCGCGTTGCTGGCCCAACCACGCCCGCGCTGGGCCGGCGGCGTGTACACCGGGCCCACGCGGGCCACCCCGAACGACGGGGGGTTGGCGCCGGTGAGGTGCACGGGCTGTCCTGCCTCGTCGACCCAGAACCACATCCGTCCGGCGTGGAGCCGGCGCCGTATCTCCGCGTGGTCGGGCACTTCGTGCGCCCTCGCGCCGCGCGGGCGGCCCGCCTGTTCGTCGGCGTCGCCCACGAACGCGGCGAACCACTCCGTGACCAGGCCCACGTCGGCCTCGCTCGCGGCCACCAGACCGCCAGGGACAGGTCGCGGCCACACCAGCTCGCCGAGTTCGTGCAGCCGGGTGTGCTGGCCGACCTGGACCTGCCCCCCGCCGAGCCGGGTCAGTTCGGCGGCGCACAGCTCAACGGCGGGCAGAGCGCCGTTGACCGCGAGGACCTCCTCCTCGCGCTCGTGCAACACGTGGGCCAGCGCGACGGCCGCCTCGTCGGGCATGGGCAGCAGGAACGGCGGGTAGGGGGCATACGGTGCGGTACGCATCCCGGCACCGACCACGGCGCCGGAGTCGTCGCTGACCACCAGCCACCAGTTGCGGTCGGGCTGCGAGATGCCCTCGGCCTGCTGCGACAACACCCGGTGCGCGATGGTGGTCACCACCGTGCTGACGACGGGATTGGCGCTCAGGTAGTCACCCGCAGCGGCCAGGAACTCGCTCGCATCGGTGTAGAACCGCAGCCGCAGGCCGGCCATCGGAACAATGCTCATCTGCGTACGCTAGCCACCGCCAACCACGTCGACACCTCAATTTCGTACGACGAGAACCCGCAAGCCGTGAGCCAGCGGGCCTCGACGTCGTTGACGGCCCGGCGTCGTCACCCGTCAGCGGCCCTGCAGCCGCTTCACGTTGTCGCCGAAGGTCCACCCCTTCGACCCGTCCCAGTTCGCCGACCAGGTCATCAGGCCCTTGAGGCCGGGCACCGAGTTCCAGGCCTGCGTGACCAACGACGTCGACAGGTAGCCGCCGCCCGCACCGTTCTGCGCCGGCAGGCCCGGGACCTGCTTGTCGTACGGCACGCGGATGGTGGTGCCCTGAATGGTGAGGCCGTTGTTCAGGCACTGCGTCTGCACCGTGAAGCCCTGCACGGTGCCCGCCGGGTACGAGTCGCCGGCGCAGCCGTACATGCTGCCGTTGTAGTACTGCATGTTCAGCCACCAGAGCCGGCCGTTGTCCGCGTACTTCTTGATGATCGGCAGGTAGGAGCCCCAGATCGAGCCGTAGACCACACTGCCGCCGGTGACGTAGGCCGTCTCCGGCGCCATGGTCAGGCCGAAGTTCGACGGCATCCGGGCCAGCACACCGTCGATGATCCGGATCAGGTTGGCCTGCGACGTCGACAGGGTGTTGATGTTGCCGCTGCCGGTCAGGCCGGTCTCGATGTCGATGTCGATGCCGTCGAAGTGGTAGGCCGTCAGGATCGGCACGATCGTCGCGATGAACCGGTCCGCGACAGCGGTGGAGCTCAGGTCGATGCCCGCGGCGGCTCCGCCGATCGACATCAGGATGGTGGCGCCGGCCGCTTTGGCCTGGCACATCTCGGCGGGGGTGGCCACCGTCACGCCAGCGTCCATGCCGTTCTCCCAGAGGACCGTGCCGTCCGAACGGATCACCGGGAACGCCGCGTTGATCACGTTGTAGCCGTGCTGGTTGAGCCGGCTGTCGGTGATCGGGATCCAGCCGAGGCCGGGGTGTACGCCGTTGGAGGCGCCGTCCCAGTTCTCCCAGTAGCCCTGCAACACCTTGCCGGTGGGCCGCGACTTCACCGCGCAGGTTCCACCGGTCGGCGGCGGCGTGGTGGGGGGAGGTGTGGTCGGTGGCGGCGTGGTGGGCGGTGTGGTCGTCGGTGGTGGGGTGGTGGGCGGCGGGGTGCTCCCCGAGCACGCGCCCAGGTCACGCCAGAGCGACGGGGTCGCGGCGGGGTTCCAGCCGGCGCCGGGGTGCGCGGTGTGGGTGACAAGTGCCTGGTAGAGCCGGCCGCTGTAGGTGACCTGGGCGCCCGCCTGGTAGGTGGTGCCCTCGGCCCAGCCCGGGGCGGTGCAGGCGACCATCGGGGCGGCGTCGGTCGAGGACACGGCCGCCATGCTGCTGGGGACGAAGGCGACGGCGGCCGCGACTGTCATCGCCGCCCCGGCTACCACTGCGAAAATCCGACGGCTCCTCATGGCTCACTCCCCAGGCTTCGGCGACCCGTGACCTCCACATATTGACGTTCGTGAAGTTTAATATCAAGGGTTGTTTACAGATCCCGGGAAGTTGGGGGAGTGGGCGGGTGGACCGCAGGCTTCGTCTAGCTGGCGCCGCACCTCATGAATCGACGCAGTGCGTCGAGTGTCGCCGGGGCGAGCACGTCCGGATTTGCGGGGTCGGTCAGATCGTGGGCCACGCCGGGTAGCACGACTCTGCCAGGCCCGCTGGTGTGCGCCCGCTCCAGCGCCACCGTCAGCGGCGTGGTCGTGTGGCACGGGACCTGCTGGTCGATGGTGCCGCAGGTGAGCAAGGCAGGGGTCCGAGGTGGGAGCTGGTGTGCGACCGAGGCAGGGTTGATGGCGTCGATGGTTTCCACGTAGCGCCGGCTGGGGCCACCGAGGGCCCGGAAGAGTTCGGCGAGCGCGGGCGGCATGGCGCTGGTGTCGGGCGGGCGGTGCGCCCGGAGGTCGGCAACGGCCTCGTCGACAGCGCGCCCGATGGTGCCCTGCTCCTCCGGGCTCAGCTGACCGGCGGCGACGGCGGCGGCGACCTGGTCGTGCAGTTGCTGGGCGAGCACGTCGAGGAACCGTCTCGCCAGGGGTTGCAACAGCCCGACTCCGGCCGCGCGAGGTGCGGCGGTGACCGCGACCCGCAGGGCCGTCAGTGCGCCTTCGCTGTGTCCGATCAGGCGTACCGCTCGTCTGTTGACCTCGGGCTGGTCGGCGAGTAGGCGATACGCGGCATCGGCTTGGCGGACGAAGGCGGGATAGTCGATCGCCTCGGGCCTTCCGGCGTAGGCGCCCAGGCCGGTCCGGCCCGTGCCGTACTTGTCGAAGCGCAGGCTGACGACTCCGTCGCCCGCCAGCGCGCCGGCGAGCTTGGCCAGGGTGTGCGGGGTGAGCGCGGGCGGCTGATCACCGTTGCGGTCGGTGGGACCGCTGCCGGGCAGCAACAACACGGCAGACATCTTCTGCCCCCTGCGATGGGCGGGGATGTGCAGGGTGCCGTACGTGATGGTTCCGTCCACCGTGAAGGTGACTTCACGGTCTGTGGCCGGCGTGGCCGGCGTGGCCGGCATGGCCTGCACGGCGGTGGCGGGAAGGGCTCCCGCGGCGATGCTTCCGACCACGACGGTGCCGACCGCGACCGTCCGTGCGATCCGGCGGGCGCTGCGCGGCATCCGGGCGAGCGAGATCATCGCGGGGCCGCCTGCTCGATCAGGGCGACCGTGGCGGCTGGGTCGGCGACCTCGACGACCAGGCGGGCGTAGTGCTCGTCGGCGAGTTCGATGACGACGGCGCGGGCACCGTCGCGGATGTTCCAGAAGACGCGCTCACCGTCCTGGTGGAAGGTGCCCGCCGTGATCACGCCGGGCAGGCTCGTGCCCGGTGCCCGCAGGCCCTTGGGTTCGGCGGCGATACCCGGGTCGGCGGTGGCGCCGCGGACGTTGGCCAACGGGATCACCATGCGGTTCTTGAGCGACCACAACCTGTCCATACCTTCGATCTGCACGACGAGATCGTCGCCGTCGATGAGGACATTGGCCATGACAACTGTCCTTTCGTCAGCCCGGCGGCAACCGGCTGCGGGGCATGGTGGGGCACCGGCGCGATCAGCGCCGGTCGGGGTGGTCGGTGGGGGAGGGCTACCAAGGGCCGGCCGATGCCATCGCGGCCCGGACCCGCAGCCGTTCGCCCAGCAGCGCGTCCAGGGTGGTCGAGCGAGGGTCGTCGGCGGGGGCCGTCGGCGCCCGTTGCAGCGCCTGATCAAGCGTCTGCCACGCCTTGGCCACGAGGGCGGCCACCTCGACGTCGTTGGGGGCACGCTCGACCGCGGCCAGCAACAGTAGATCGAGCGCGGGGCTGTCGGCGACGTCGGCGCCGGCGGCGAGCTGCTCGGTCAGCGACGGTAGCCGGTGTTCGAGGTGCCACCGCAGGGCGGCGAGATACAGACCTCGCTTGCTGCCGAAGGTCTTGTAGAGACTGTTGCGGTGCACCCCGAGCTGCTGGACGAGGTCGTCGACGGACACCCCGTCGTAGGCCCGGCCGGCGAACAGCTCCGCCGCCGCGGCCGTCACGGCTTGTTCGTCGAAACCCCTCGGGCGTCCCATGTCGAGAACCCTAATGATTGAGGAACGACCAGTCAAGAACAATCGTTCCTAATCCCGAGACTCCACGGGCGCCGTGCGATGCCTGTCGGGCGGCTTGACGGTAGGGGTCGCGCCGATATAATTCATCAAACCGGGATGTCACCAGATGAGGAAAGCCCTTCGTTCGGCACGAGCACACCAGTCGAGCCGGCCCGCCGTTCGAGCAGCGTGGAGGCTACGTGTCCACTATAGATTCGTCGCTGACGTCCGGGAGGCACGGTTTGCCCGCGCACGGCACCGATTGGGTCGACGACGTCCTGCTGGCCGGGCCGGGCAGCGAAACCTGCCTCGTCCTCGGCGCACCGGTCACCAGGGCGCAGCTGCGCGCCGAGGTGACCACCCGGCAGGCCCGGCTCACCGACGCCGGCCTGCGTCCGGGCGGCGCAATAGCGCTGCGACTGCCCTCCTCGCTCGCGTACGTGGCCAACCTTCTCGCCGCCTGGCGGATCGGCGCCCAAGTGACGCTGCTGGACCACCGACTGTCGCGCGGCGAGGTCGAGCGGGCGCTCGAACGCGTCGGCGCGCAGTTCCTCGTGCAACCCGCCGCGGCGGTGGTCGCTCCACTGCGCGGCTTCGTCACCGTCGACGAGACGGTCGTCGCACTCCCGGCCGGTCGGCCGGCGCCCACGTCGCACGTGCTCATCCAGCTGAGTTCCGGGTCCACCGGTCCGTCGAAGGTCATCGGCCGCACCGCCGACGACCTCGTCGCCGAGATCGAGCGCTACACACGCATCGACGGGGTGCCTCGGCCCGGCGAGCGGCTCGTGCTGCTCGCGTCGATGGCGCACGTGCTCGGCCTGGTCGGCGGCCTGCTCTACGCGCTGCACGCCCGTGTCCGGCTCACGCTGCCCGAGCGGATGACCGTGGGCGGGGTGCTGGGCGCCATCACTGCCGAATCGACGCCGACCACGGTGATCGGTGTGCCGGTCCACCTCGAGATGCTGATGGCCGGTCGCCCCGACGGGCCGCTGCCGCAGTTCGTGCGGATGACCACGGCGGGCGAGCTGGTCCGGCCCGGGGTCAGGGAGCGTTTCGCGACCTGCTACGACACCGTGTTGGCCAACATGTACGGGATGACCGAGGTCGGCGTCATCGCCACCGACCTGCTCGGCGTGCACCGGCCCGCGGTCTCCCCGGCGCCGGGGATCGAGGTACGGGTCGTCGACGGTGAGCTTCAGGTGCGCCGGCCCGTCACACCGTACGTGGGGCTCTTCGACGAGAGTCGCTGGTCCGACGGCTGGCTACGCACCCGGGACGCGGCCTCGCTCGACCCCGGGACGGGCCTGGTAACGATCCGCGGTCGCCTCGACTCGCAGGTCTCCATCGGGGGCCTCAAGGTCGACCTGACCGAGGTCGAACAAGCCATCCTCGACCTGCCCGGCGTCACCGAGGTGGTGGTGACGTTCGACGGCGGTGCCATCGAGGCCTACACGGCCGTGGAGAAGCCGTGGACCGGGCCGGAGCTCGACGCCGCGCTGGAGGACGTGCTGGCCCCGTACAAGCGACCGCTGCGGTGGCAACTCCTGGAGCGCCTGCCGCGTACGTCCAGCGGCAAGGTGGTGCGCGACGTGGCGGTGCTGCGCCGTGCGTCGGCCGGGCCGACGCCGTCATGATGCCCCGACGCCTGGCGCGTGCGGCGCGGCTGCCGATCGGCCCCGGCCGTCACTGCGCGGTCGCCTCCCGGGGGTCGGTGACCAGTCGGATGCCGTCGGTGGTGTCGTCGTGGAGCAGCCCGTCCTGCCCGGCCACCGCCAGCACCAGGCCCCCGGAGAGCACACCGCAGGCCACGCCGGCCCCGCTGCCGGGCACGGGGCGTATCGGCAGCGACCCCAGCGGGTCCGGCCAGACGGGCGGCAGCACCAGCGGCTGCCGCAGACCGCCGCCGCGCAGGCCGGTGCCGCGTGCCTTGCCGATGGCCTCCTTCTGCGTCCACAGCCACAGGAACGCGCTGGTGTGCAGCGCCGCCGGCCGATCGGTCAGCCAGTCGGCGTCGGCCGCCGTCATCCAGCGCCGGGCCAACGCCACACCCGGCAGCGCGCGTTCACGCTCGATGTCCACACCGACCGCCGTGATCGCAGACACGGCCACCGCGACCACGCCGCGTCCGTGGCTGATGCTCGCGTGCAGCCCTCGCGCCGCGCCGGTGAGCCGCGGCCGGCCGGTCTGGTCCCGTGCCACGCCCACCTCGTCTGCCGGCACGCCGAGCACGTCGGCGGCGGTGTCGACCAGATATCCCGACGCCCGACCCCTGGGGTCGCCGGTGACCACCGCAATCCGCACCACGACCCATTCCATGGGAGGAGTCAAGCAATGTCAGATGAGGTTCGCCAGTCCATCATCGATGCGCTGGCCCAGATGAACTACGACGTCGACGACGTCAACGGGACCACAGTGCTCGGCCCCGCCGGGCTCGACCTGGAGTCACTAGCCGTCGCCGAACTCGCCGTCCGGGTGGAGGACACGTTCGGCGTCAAGTTCACCGACGAGGAGTTGGAGAAGCTGGCCGACCTGACGCTCGATCGGTTCGCCGCCGAGGTGGCCGGGCGTGCGGAGCCGGCGTTGAGCGCACCTGCCGCGCCGGCTCCTGCGGCGGAATGACGGTGGGCGGCAGCGATCGCCGCGACGAGATCCTGTCGATCCTCGCCGACGTGGGCTACCAGACGGTCGACGCCTCGCGCGAGCGCATCGACTCGCTGGAGCTCGCCCGGCTGGTTCACGAGATAGAGCGGCGCTACGGCCTCGACCTGGACCTGGACGACGACGAGCTGGCGGCCATGTCCACGGTGTCCGGTGCGGCGGAGATCCTCGACCGCCTCACCCTGACGGCGGCGGAGCCGGAGTGACCCACGCACCTGTTCTGGTCACCGGGCTGGGCCTGCTGACGGCCCACGGCCGCGGCCCCGCGCGGCTGCTGGCGGCGGTGTTGGCCGGGGAGCCCGCGTTCGGCGAGGTTCGCCGTTTCGACCCGGGCCGCAGCCGGGTGCGGGCGGCGGCGACGCTGGCCGACGCGGGCGACCTGACCGCCGAGATGGTGGCCGTGGTGGCGGACGCCTGCGACGACGCCGGGTTGGCGCACCGCCGCGCGGAGTGCCAGTTGTTCTTCGCCACCGGTACGGGCACCACGGTGGTCCGTTCCGGCGGGCAGGGCAACGGGCCGGCCGAGCTGGCGGCCGCCGTGGCCCGACGGTCCGGCCTGTCCGGTGTCGCACGGGTCTACACGTCGGCGTGCGTGGCCGGCAGCACCGCGCTGGCCGAGGCGGCCTCGATGATTGCTCGGGGTCGATGCGAACGTGCCGTGGTCGCCGGGGGCTTCCTCGTCGACGCCGACCACCAGGCCCTGTTCGACGCTGGTCGGGCGCTGGCCGACGACGGCGCCGTGCGGCCGTTCAGCAAGGACCGGCGGGGAATGCTGCTGGGCGACGGGATCGTCGCCGTGGTGCTCGAGTCGGAGGCCGGCGCCCGGGGGCGGGGCGATCGGGTGCGGTCCCGGCTGGCCGGCTGGGCTCGGGCCGGCGACGCGTACCACGTCTGCCAGCCCGACCCGGGCGGCGCCGGGCTGGCGTCGGCCATCCGGGCCGCCCTGGCCCGGGCCGGGGTGACGCCGGCGGAGCTGGCCTACGTCAACGCCAACGGCACCGGCACGGCGCGCGCCGACGCCGCCGAGAGCAGCGCGCTGCGCGTCGGCCTCGGCGCCGTGGCGGGATCGGTCGCGGTGAGCTCGACCAAGTCCGTTCACGGGCACGCCCTGGAGGCGTCCGGCCTGCTGGAGTTCGCGGTCACCGCACTCGCCCTCGACGCCGGACAGCTGCCGGTCAACGCCGGCTTCCGGGCGGAGGATCCGCACTGCCCGGTACGGGTGGTCCGCGAGCCCAGCCCGATGGTGGGCCGGTACGCCCTGAGCTGCAACCTCGCCTTCGGCGGTGCGAACACCGCGCTGGTGCTGGGGGCGGTGTGACCGGCCTCGACACCGCCCACGGTGCGCTTCACGAGCTGGCCCGCGCGGCGTGGCCCGAGCCCGGCGACACCGGCCTACCGCCCCCGATCCGCGGCTTCGTCGCCTCGCCGTTCGCCCCGCTCGTCGCGGCCGTCGCCGGCCGCTGCCTGCAGCGGCGCACCGGAGTCGGGCCCGCCGGGCAGACCGCTGTCGTGTTGGTCAGCGCGTACGCCGACCAGGCGACGGCGGCGGCCGTCGTCGCCGAGGTGGACGGTGGCCGCCGGGTGTCGCCGATGTACTTCTTCCAATCCGTGCCGAATTCGGTCCTCGGCCACGTCGCCACCGAATGGGCATTGACCGGACCGGTCGTGTGCCTCAGCCCGGCCGGCGACCCGGTCGGCGAAGGCCGGGCGGTGGCCGAGGGCCTGTTCGCCGACGGGGACGCGGCCGAGGCGCTGGTGATCATCGTCGAGCACGGCGCCGACCCGGCCAAGCCCTCCGGCGCCACCGCCGTGCTGCTGAAGCCGGACCACCAGACGACCAGGCCGCCGACCGGCGGCGGACAGGGCGGTTGACATGACCGGATCGACCAGAGTCTCGGCCACCATCACCGGCATCGGGTTGGTGACGCCCGTCGGGCGGGGCGTGGCGGACTTCTTCGGGGCGATCTGCACCGGACGCTCCGGGCTGGTGCGCCCACCCGACGGGCACGGCGCGGCCGGTGCCACGGAGGCGGTCGGGATCGCCCCGGACATCGACCCCACCACCGTGCTGCCGCGTAACGAGGTGCTGGGCGCCGACCGATTCCTGATCATGGCATTGGCCGCCGCCGACGACGCGATGCGCGACGCGGCGCTGGAGGTCGGCCGCGACGTCGACCCGCTGCGGATCGCCGTGGTCGTCTCCAGCGGAGCGGGCGGCCTCACCACGTATGAGGCGCAGGCCAAGGCCCGGGAGGAGCGCGGCCGCACCGCTGTCAGCGCGTACCTCTATCCAGGCTTCCTCCCCAACATGGCGGCCGCCCGTATCGCCATCAGGTACGGCATTCAGGGCTACAGCTCCTGCATCGCCACTGCCTGCGCGGCCGGCGCGCACGCGGTGGCGGAGGCGCTGCGGCTCATTCGGGCCGGGGACGCGGACGTGGTCGTGTGCGGCGGTGCCGAGTCACCACTCGGGCCGACAGGCACCGCCGGGTTCGCCAATGCCCGGGCGCTGGCCACCGGCTGGCCCGACCCGACGCAGGCGAGCCGCCCGTTCGACAGGCGACGCAACGGCTTCGTGCTCGGCGAGGGCGCCGGGATCATGATCGTCGAGCGCGCCGGACACGCGGACGCGCGGGGGGTGGCCGGCTACGCCGACATCATCGGGTGGGGAGCTACCACCGACGCCTTCCACCCCACGTCGCCGCGGGCGGACGGCGCCGGTGCCGCGCAGAGCATGCGCCGGGCGGTCGCCGACGCCGGCGTCGAGGCCACCGACGTCGGTTACATCAACGCCCATGGCACGAGCACCAAACGGGGCGACGTGGCCGAGACCCGGGCCGTCCACACCGCATTCGGTGCGCACGCCCCCGCGGTCAGCTCCACCAAGGGCGTGACCGGCCACCTGCTGGGTGGCGCCGGAGCCGTGGAAGCGGCAGCCACCGCCCTGACGATGACGTACGGGCTGCTGCCGCCGACCCACAACCTCGACGAGCCGGACCCGGCCTGCGACCTCGACCACGTGCGCGGTCCCGCGCGCCCCGCTCGGCCCCGCGCGGCCCTGTCCAACTCCTTCGCGTTCGGCGGACACAACGTCAGCCTGATGTTCGGCCCGCCGTCCACGGCCCGGGCCCGGGAGGCGGACGCGGCGCCGGCCGTCACCACAACGGATCAACGATGAGAGGCGCGCGATGACAACGACGGAATTCACGCTGACCGACGCGGAACGGGCCGTGTTACCCACCGACGAAGATGTGCGGTCGTACGCCGAGCGGGGCTGGTACCTCAGCCAGAAGCTTCTCACCGACGACGAGGTCGACACGCTCGCCGAGGCCAGCGAACGGTTCTACGCGGGTCACCGCGACCGGCGGCTGCCCAGCCGGCCGGCGAAGCTGGCCTACTGGGAGCCGGAGCACGGCGACGTGCAGCGGCACAACGACTACGTGCACTACGAGAGCGACGAGATCGCCGCGATCCTGCGTAAGCCGATCATCGGCGCGGTCGCGGCGCGGCTGGCCGAAGCGGCCGAGATCCGGGTGTTCCAGAGCACGCTCATCCTCAAGCCGCCGAGCCCCGGCGAGCCGAGCAACATCGTGCCCTGGCACTTCGACCGCCACTACTGGCAGACCTGCACCTCCGAGCGGATGCTCACGGCCTTCATCCCGATGCACGAGTGCACCGAGGAGATGGGCACCATCACGATGGTCGACGGCAGCCACGTCTGGAAGGAGATCGGCGGGGACGACAAGACGACGAAGCACTTCGCCGAACGTAATCGTTCCGAGCTGGAGGACCTGCTCGTCCGCAATGCGGAGTACAACGGCGCGCAGGTGCACAAGATCCCCATGCACATCCCCAAGGGGCACATGAGCTTCCACCACTGCCGCACGTACCACGGCAGCGGGGCCAACCGCAGCCCACGTCCCCGGCGCGCCATCTCGTTGCACCTGCAGGACGGCGACAACCGGTACCGGCAGTTCCACCGCTCGGACGGTGAACTCGTCGTCTACAACCACGATTCCCTGGTGCGCCGTGACGACGCGGGTCTGGCCGACTACAGCGATCCGCAGTTCTGCCCGGTGCTGTGGCAGTCCCCAACCGCCCCGGACGAGACGGCATGACGACCGGCACGCCCCGGCTCGCGGCGGTTGCGCGGGACCGGGGCGACAGCCGGCGCGACCCGTTGCTGTGGCCAGAGGAGTGCCTGTTCGCGGTGGCCCTCACGCTCGTCGCCGGGCTGGCCGTGGCCACCGGCGCGTTCTCGTGGGCGCTGGCTGGCGCGTTGGCCGTGGTGGTCGCCGGGCTCCTGGCCGCGTTCACGCTGTCGCGCCGCCGACGTACACAGTCGTTGGGGTCGGCGGCGCTCGACCGGCCGGCGAGGACGGGCGGCCCGGCGGGACTGGCCGGGCTCGTCGGCGGGGCGGCCAGGACGGCGGTGCCGTTCCTGGCCTGCGTGGTGATCTACACGAGCCTGCGCACCATCACCCCGCAGCTCGACCTTCCGCTCGTCGATCCGGCGCTGATCGAGTTCGACCGGGCCGTGTTCGGCGGTGATGTCAGCCGTTGGGTCAACGACGCCCTCGGCTCACCCGCACTGACGCTGTTCATGGTGATCTGCTACCTGAGCTACGGCGTGTCCCAGGGGGCGTACGCCCTGACCACGTACCTGCGGGGCCGGGTGCGGGAGTATCACGACTTCGCGCTCGCCATATCCATCACCGCGGTCGTCGGCTACTCCGGCTACGTGTTGGTGCCGGGGGTCGGTCCGCACATCTACCAGACCGACACGTACGCCGACCCGCTCCCTGGGCAGGAGGGGTCGATCGGCGGCGCGCTGGACGCCATCACCGCGGTCCAAGGCCCGGCGCGGGATCTCTTTCCCAGCCTGCACACCGCCATGACCGTGGTGTTGATGGTGTACCTGTGGCGCGACGCCCGCCGGCTGTTCTGGTGGTATCTGCCGATCGGCCTGGGACTGCTGCTGTCCACGCTGTACCTGCGTAAGCACTACGCCGTCGACCTGCTGGCCGGGATAGCGCTCGCGGTGCTGGCGGTGGTGGTGTCCGGACGGGTCAACCGCTGGTGGTACCGGTCTCGGGTCGACGACCCGGCCGAAGCAGCTCGGTCATTCGCGCCGTCAGCGTCGCGATGACCTGCGGATGGTCGAGAAGGAAGTGTCCGGCGTCGACAACTGTGAGGTCGAAGCGGTCGGCCGTCTCCTGCTGCCAGGTCAGCGAGCCCGCGGCGTCGGCCATCCGGTCGTGGCGGCCCACCACGGCGGCGATCGGGCATGGCAACGCCGGCCGGGGCGGGCGGGCGTAGGTCTCTGCCAGCCGCAGGTCGGTGCGCAGCACAGGCAGGGCGAGCCGCATCAACGCCGGTTCGGCGAGGATTTCGGCCGGGGTGCCGCCGAGGCGCCGCAACGACTCGATGAGCCGGTCGTCGTCCAGCGCGTGCAGGGGGCGGTGCGCGAGACCGGCGGCGGGTCCGTTGCGTCCCGCGACGATCAGCAGCGCCGGGCCCGGGCCGGTGCGTGGCAGCGTCGCCGCCACCTCGTACGCCAAGAGGGCGCCGAAGCTGTGCCCGGCCAGCGCGTACGGACCGGACACCCGGCCACGCAGCGTTTCGCACGCCGCGGCCACGATCCGGGGCCAGTCGTCGATCGCCGGCTCCTGCCGGCGGGTGCCGTGCCCGGGCAGGTCCACCGGCTCGACCGTCACTCCGGTCGGAAGCCAGCGCCTCCACCTGGTGAAATGCGATGCCGACCCACCGGCGGCCGGGAAGCCGAAGACCGTCAGCGACGGCAGCCCGCTCTGGCCGTTGTGCAGGGCGCTAACCCCAGTCGAGGCGTGATCTATCAGCATTGACATCTCGCTTCTCGTCCGATGTACTTCAACATACAGGGAAATCATCAGGCGGGGAATCGCCGTTGCAGTTCGCCAGACGGATGAGCGTGGGGGGTGCCGTGGGGATGCGCCGCGACCGTCGCTCGGCCTCCCGGGCAGGCGGGACCGACATCGCCGTGGTGGGCGTCGGTTGCCGGTTCCCCGGCGACGTGGACGACCTCGACTCGCTCTGGCGCGTTCTGGAGGAGGGCCGGGACGTCACAGGTCCGGTCCCGGCCGGGCGGCCCGGCGCCGCTTCGCTCGACACGGTCGGCGTCGGCGGTTTCCTACCCGACATCGACAGGTTCGACGCCGAGTTCTTCGGCGTCTCGCCACACGAGGCCCGCGAGATGGACCCCCAACAGCGCCTCCTCCTGACGCTCGCCTGGCGGGCCATGGAACACAGCGGCGTGCCTCTCGCGACCTGGTCCGGCAGCAACACCGGGGTCTACTTCGGCATTCTGGCGATGGACTACGCGGTCCTGCACGCCCGCACCCTCGGCGTCGACCAGGTTGGCGCGCACTACGCCAGCGGCAAGGAGTTCAGCTTCGGCTCCGGGCGGGTGTCGTACACGTTCGGCCTGAACGGGCCCTGCATGACCCTGACCGCCGCCTGCGCGTCCTCGCTGCTGGCGGTGCACCTCGCCGCCCGCGCCCTGGCCGCCGGCGACTGTGACACCGCGCTGGCCGGCGGGGTGAACCTGATGGTCGGCCCGGAGCTCACCCTCTACATGCGACGCATTCAGGCGCTGTCGCCGCAGGGGCTCTGTCGACCATTCGACGCAGCCGCCGACGGGGTGGTGCGCGGTGAGGGCGGCGCCATCGTCGTCCTCAAGCGGTACGCGGACGCGGTCGCCGACGGCGACCAGATCTGGGGTGTGATCAAGGGAAGCGCGACGAACCACGACGGCCGCAGCGCCGGCCTGACCGCGCCCAACGCCGTCGCCCAGGAGCAGTTGCTGCGCAACGCCCTGCGCGATGCCGGCGTGGCGCCCGCGGAGGTCGACTACGTCGAGGCCCACAGCACCGGCACACCGCTGGGCGACCCGATCGAGCTCAGCGCGCTGGCGGCGGTCTTCGGCCCGGAGCGTCCACCGGAGCGCCCGCTGCTGATCGGCTCACACAAGGCCAACTTCGGCCACCTCGACTCCGCCGCCGGCATCCTCGGGCTACTCAAGGGCCTTCTGGTCGCGCGCACCGGCATGGTGCCGCCGCAGATCAAGCTGGCCCAGCAGACGCCCCGGTTCGGCTGGTCCGGCTCCGGTCTGGCCGTCCCCACCACCCGCACGGCGCTGCCCGACGCCCCCCAACGCCTGACCGGCGTCAGCGCGTTCGGCCTGTCCGGCAGCAACGTCCACGTCGTGCTCGCCGCGCCCGCCCAGGACCGCCCGGCACCGGCGCCGGCACCCGTCCGGTGGCCTGTCCTGGTGCTGTCCGGTCCCACCGAATCGGCCCTGACGGACCAGGTCGCGCGACACGCGGAGCTGCTCGACGACCCTTCGGTGGCCGAGCCCGACCAGCTCGGCGACCTGTTGTTCAGCACCGGCGCCCGGCGCAGCCACCACACGCACCGGCTCGCGGTGACCGGCGCGACGGCAGCCGACCTGCGCGCCACGTTGGCCCGGCACCAGGACGGCGAGGCATCCCCCGAGACGGTCGCCGGGGAGCTGCTCCACGACGGGCCGGCGCACGTGGTGCACGTGTTCTCCGGCCAAGGCTCGCAATACCCGGGCATGGGGCTCGACCTCTACCGAGCCGACCCGACCATGCGCGCCACGCTCGACGAGTGCGACGCACTGATGCGGCGGATCGCCAGGTGGTCGCTCCTGGAGGAGCTGGGCCGCCGCACCGGCAGCCGGCTGTCCGACACCCGGTTCGCCCAGCCGGCCATCTTCGCGCTCCAGGTCGGGCTCTCCCGGCTCTGGTCGCGGTGGGGTGTCCGGCCGGATTCGGTCGTCGGTCACAGCATGGGCGAGGTCGCCGCGGCCTGCGTCGCCGGCGCGCTGCCGCTGGAGGACGCGCTACGGGTCATCGTGCTGCGTGGTGAGCTGCTGCAACAGGCCGCCGGCACCGGGCGGATGGCCGCCATCGCGCTGTCCGCCGACGAGGTCACCGCAGCCACCGAACGGTACGCCGGCGAGGTCGTGATCGCCGCTGTCAACGGGCCGCGCTCGGTCGTGGTCGCCGGTCCGGCGGCCGCCCTGGACCGGCTGCTCGCCGAGCTGACCGCCGCCGGGGTGCACTGCGCGCCGCTGGCCGGTGACTACGCGTTCCACAGCCCGGCGGTTGCGGCGTACGGCGACGAGCTGGAGCGCCAGCTCGACGGGTTGACACCGGCCAAGCCGCAGGTGCCGATGCTGTCCAGTGTGGATCCGGTCGCCGGCGCACCCAAGCCCGACCCGGCCTACTGGGGCCGCAACGTACGCGAACCCGTGCTGTTCTGGCCGGCGGTCGACCGGCTGCTGGCCCGGCGACCGGCGGTCTTCCTGGAGCTGGGCCCGCACCCGGTGCTGACCGGGCCACTGAGCGCCGCACTCGTGGTCCGCTCCCGTCCGGGCGCGGCGATCGGCACTCTGGCCCGGGGCCGGCCGCCGGTGCAGAGCATGACACGCGCCCTCGCTGAGGCGTACTCGGCCGGTGTCGCTGTGGACTGGGCGGCTGTGCACGGCGAGGGCCGGCGGTACGTGCCGCTGCCACCGGTGCGGCTGGCCGGCGAGAAGTACTGGCTGCCGAGCCCGCCGACCCAGAACGTGGCATCCGTCGCCCAGGCGTCATCGGATGCGGCGCGGGTGGACTCCCCGGGGCCGGCCGACCCCGGGCCCGGCGCCCGTGGGCTCGCCAACCTGACGCTCGGCGAACTGCGGGCCGAGGTGCGCCTCATCGCGCCGGACGGCACCGTCGTCCAGACGCTGGCCGGGGTCGGTGCGCCGGCGACCGCCACGGGCAACGGCGGTGGCAACGGTGGCCGGAACAGCAGCGCCGCCGGCGATGGGCACGGCGCCGCCGCGGCGGCCAACCACACGGGAGCGACAAGCGGTGACGCTGGTGGCGTTGTCGGCAACGGCGGCCGTGCCGCCACCAACGGGGCCCGCCCTCGCGTTGGCGTGCCGTCGGAGCGCGAGCGGCTCGCCGTCCTGGTCAACGACGCGGCCGCGGAGGCCCTGGGGTACGAGCCCGGCCGGCGTCTGGCGCGCGGGCGTGGGTTCTTCGAGCTGGGCATGGATTCGCTCGCCCTGGTCGCTCTCGTCAGCCGGCTCGAACGCGAGCTGGGGGCGGTCCTCGGCGCCGCCGTCGGCATCGAGCACCCGACCATCGACGCCCTCACCGACCATCTCCTCGCGGAGGCGCTCCCGGCTGCGCCACCGCTCCCGGCCTTGCCACCGCTCCAGCCTGAGTCGTCGCGTCAGCCTGGATCACCGCTTCAGCCGGAAGCGCCGCCGACCCGTAATGCGGTCGTCGCGCCGGCACTTGCCGCGCGCGCCACGTCGGGGACGCCTGGCCCGGTCGCGTCCGTCGCACGCGGGCCGGCTGAGCCGGTGGCCATCGTGGGCATCGGCTGCCGACTGCCGCAGGCCGACGGCCCCGAGCAGTTCTGGCGGCTGCTGTCCGACGGCGTCGACGCCACCGGCGACGTGCCGGCGGACCGATGGGATGCCGGGGCGCTGCTCGGCGCCGGGCCCGGGGCGCCCGGCACGGTGGTCACCCGTCGCGGCGGCTTCCTGGACCGGATCGACCTGTTCGACAACGCGTTCTTCCGAATCTCGGCCCGCGAGGCCCGCGCCATGGACCCGCAGCAGCGCCTCTTCCTGGAGGTGGCGTGGGAGGCACTCGAAGACGCGGGGATCACGCTGGAGCACCGGCGCGCCGCCCGCGTCGGCGTGTTCGTCGGCATGAACACCACCGACTACCAGCAACTGCTCACCCGACGCGCCCGGGACGTCGACCTCTACTACGGCACGGGCAACTCCTTCAGTGGCACTGCCGGCCGGCTGTCGTACTTCCTGGACGTGCGCGGCCCGAGCCTGGCGATCGACACGGCGTGCTCGTCCTCGCTGGTAGCGGTGCATCTGGCCGTGCAGAGCCTGCGCGCGGGGGAGGCCGATGTCGCGCTCGCCGGCGGGGTCAACGTGATTGTCGGTCCCACCGTCCACCTGGCCATGTCGGCCGCGGGTGCGCTGTCGCCCGACGGTCGCTGCAAGACCTTTGACGCCGGCGCCGACGGCTACGGGCGCGGTGAGGGCGCCGGCGTGGTGGTGCTCAAGACGCTCGCGCGGGCGGAGCGCGACGGCGACCGGATCTACGCGGTGATCCGCGGCAGCGCGGTCAACCACAACGGCGCCAGCGGCGGCCTGACAGTGCCGGGCGGCGAGGCACAGGAGGAGCTGATCCGGTCGGCGCTTGCCGTGGGCGGCGTCGCCGCGTCGGACGTGGACTACCTGGAGGCGCACGGCACCGGCACGGTGCTCGGCGACGCCGTGGAGGTGCGCGCGATCGCCCGCGCGCTCGGCGGCGGACGCCAGCCGGACCGGCCGCTGCTGGTCGGGTCCGTGAAGACGAACATCGGCCACCTGGAGGCGGCCGCCGGCATCGCCGGGCTGATCAAGACCGCGTTGGCGCTGCGGCACGGTGAGCTGCCCGCACACCTGCACGTCTCCCAGCCCACGAGCCAGGTGGACTGGGCGCGGCTGCCGGTCCGGATCACCACGTCGACGACGCCGTGGCCGGCCACCGGCGGGCGATCCCGGGTCGCCGGAGTGAGCGCGTTCGGGTTCACCGGGACCAACGCCCACGTGGTGCTCAGCGGGCCATCGGCGTCGTCGACGGCGAACGGTGCCGGGCGTCCGACGCCGGATGCCACGCCGACGTCGAGAGCCGGCGCGATCATCTCCGGCCGGGCCCACCTACTGGTGCTGTCGGCCGCCGGAGACGGCGCCCTGGCCGCCGCGCGGGACGGCTTCGCCCGGGTGCTGTCCGCGCCGGCCGACGCCGACATCGGCGACATCTGCTACGCCGCGGCGGCCCGCCGCGCTCACCTGGAGCACCGGCTGGCGGTGGTCGGCCACGGTGCCGCCGAGCTCGCCGCCGGGCTGTCCGGCGGCCCCAGCGCGCACCAGGGCGTGGCCCCGGGCGACGCCGCGCGCCTGATGATCGTGTACGGCGACCGGGTGGCCGTGGACTGGCGTGCCCTGGAGCGGGACGAGCCGGCCTTCCGGGACGCGTTGGACGCGCTCGACGACAACGGCGGCGTGGTGCGCGCGGCGCTGGCCGCCAACGGCGCGGAGCGGGGCGAGCCCGCCGCCGTGTTGGCGATCCAGCTCGCTCTCACCGCCGTCTGGACGGCGTACGGGCTGCGGCCCGACGCGGTTGCCGGCCGTGGGGTCGGTGAGTTGGCGGCGGCGTGCGCGGCTGGCGTGCTGGACCAGGCGCAGGCGATCCGAGCGACACTCGACGGCGCGACGGTCACCGTGGCGTCGCCCGTGGACGGGCCGGCGGCGCCCGTGCTGTGGCTGGCCTCGGTGGGCGGGCCGGTGGCCGGTTCGTACCCGCTGACGGCGCGGACACCGGCGTCCGATGGGGATGCGCTGTCCGCGTCACTCGCGGCGGCGGGGGAGTACGAGCTGCTCGCGGTCGCCGATGGGCCGGACGCTACGGCCGTCGCCGAAGGGCGGCAGCCGGGCCTCGCGGCCGTCCGGGTGGACCTGCGCCGCCCCGAGGGATTCCTGGACGTCATCGCCGGGCTGCACGTGCGCGGGGTCGGCATCCACTGGGAGACGCTGTTCGGTCGCCGCCCGTACCGGGCGGTGCTGCCGCGCTACCCGTGGCAGCGTCGCCGGCACTGGGCCGACGCGCCGGACCAGGCGATGCCGTCGACACCCGCCGGGACACCGTCGGCCGTGGTGCGGAGCGCATCAGCGACCACCGCATCAGCGACCACTGCCCCGACTGCCCCGACCGCCCCGACCGCCCCGACCGCTGCGGTTGCCCGCGCTGTCTCGGCGCCCGCTGTCACTGCCGTCGCACGCGAGGCTGTCGAGGTGACCTCCGGTGGCCCCGTCGGCGCGGCCCTGCCCGACGACGTCCGGGACCGCTGTGCGGCGCGGATGTTCACCGTCCGGTGGTGCCGCGTCTCGCCGCCCGAGGCGGACCCGGCCGGGAGGTGGCTCGTCGTCCCACTCACGGGCGCGTCCGTCGAGGCGGGTCGCCGGGTGGCCGACGGTCTGCGGCTCGGCGGTGCCGAGGTGACGGTGGCCGACGGTCTGCGGCTCGGCGTTGCCGAGGTGACGATGGCGAACGGTCTGCGGCTCGGCGCTGCCGAGGTGACGGTGGCCGGCGCGCCGTGGGACGAGGTTCCGCCGGACCACGGGATCGTGCTGGTCGCGGCAGCGGTGCCCGGCAGCGTGCCGGGCGACGTCCTGGCCGCGCGTGTGTTGCGGGCGGCCCGTCAGCTGCGCAGCGGGCTGGACGTGGCGCCCGGGCGGCTGCGCGTCGTCACCGCCGGCGCGCACCAGCCGACCGGCTCCGACGAGGTCGACCCGGCACAGGCGGCGGTGTGGGCCGCCGGGCGGGTGCTCGCGATGGAGGCGGCGCCCGGGTGGGGTGGTCTGGTCGACATCGACCCGCACGCGCTCGGCACCAACCCCCGGCGAGCGGGTGGCGAGCCGGACCAGACCAACGCCGAGCCGGACCACACGGACGCCGAGCCCGGCTGGGCCGCCGCCGACGCGGTCGAACTGGCCGGGGCCCTGACGGCGCCGCGCGCGCCCGGCACCGAGCCGGCCGAGGACGAGCTGTGCCTGCGCGACGGAACCTGGTACGCCCCCCGGCTGTCCCCGGCGGACCCGCTGCCCGCCGCGCTGCCCGAGGTCGACTGCGACCCGGACGCCTGGTATCTGGTGACCGACGCGCTGCACCCCGCCAGCCGGCCGTTCGTCGACGTTCTCGTGCGCCGTGGCCTGCGCCGGCTGATCATCGGAGACACCGCGCCGCCCGAAACGGTGCCAACCGACGCCGTGCCCTCCCACGACGCCCGGCTCGGTGAGCTGGCGGCGGCCGGCGTGGCGGTACGACGAATCGACCTCACGGCGGCAGGCCACACAGCGGCAGAGCCCACGGCGGCCGACCTCACGGCCGAACTGACGCCTGACGCGTTGGGCGCCCCACTCGGCGGCGTTCTGCTGATCGGCTCGCCCGTGCCGGCGGCCCCACTCGACACCGTCGACGAGGCTGCGGTGTCGGCGGCCATGCGCTGGGCTGACCTCGTACACCGGCTGGACCTGGCGACCCGCGAACTCGCGCCGCGGCTGTTCTGCGTGACCGGGGCGGCGGCCGCGATCTGGGGGGCCACCGGAATGGCCGCGAGAGCCGCGGCCGAGGGCGCGGTCGACGCGGTGACCGCCGCCCGGGAGCGGGCTGGCCAGCCCGTCCAGGTGGTCCGGTTCATGCCCGGCGACGACCCCGCCCAGCTGTCCCGCCGGGACCGGATGGTGATGGTCGACAGCGGCCTGCGGCCGCTGGCCGGGGCGGACGTCGGCGAGGCCTTCGAGGTAGCTCTCCGGGCGGGCCTGACCCAGGTCACGGTCGCGGATGTCGACGGTCCGCGGTACGCGCGGGTGTGCCGAGAGCGGGCCAACCGCGCGTTCCTGGCCGAGGTCGGCACCGGGTCGCCGGTGACCGGCGGCCGAGCGGAGGAGGCCGCGCCGCCGATCGCGCCGCTGGCCGCCGTCGTGCTGGCGCTGCCGGTGGAGCAGCGGGCCGAGCACCTGTTGGAGACGGTGCTCGACGCGGTGGCCGAGGTGCTGGGCGAGACGTCCGGGGTGGATGTCCTGGCCAACCAGGGCTTCTTCGATCTCGGCATGGATTCGGTGATGTCGCTGAGCCTGCGCGGATGGCTCGAGCGTGCGCTGGGGGTCGCCCTGCCGGCGACGCTGACCTTCGAGTTCCCCAACGCGGCGGCGCTCACCGATCACCTGCTGACGCTGCTCGACCCGACGGCCGCTCCGGCCGGTGGCCCGCCGACCACCACGGCTCCGGGCGTGCTCGACGGGGCCGACGACGACCTGGCGGCGATGCCCGAGGACGAGCTGATCGCGCGGTTGTCGGCCGCGATAGCGGAGGGAGGCTGAGATGTCGACGCAGACTTCGCGTACCCCGGACAGCCGACGGCTGATGGTCGAGGCGTTGCGCACCATCGAGGACCTGCGCGGCCGTCTGGCCAACAGCCGTGACGCGTGGCTGGACGAGCCGATCGCCATCATCGGGATGGCCTGCCGGTTTCCCGGCGGCGTGCAGTCGCCGGAGGAGTTCTGGACGCTGCTGCGCAACGGGGTGGACACCACCTCGGAGTTCCCGCCGGAGCGCGCCGACGCCCAGGCCTACCACCACCCGGATCCGGAGGAGCCGGGTAAGGCGTACACGATTCGGGGCGCCTTCCTCGACCAGGTCGACCGGTTCGAGCCGGAGGCGTTCGGCATCTCCCCGCGCGAGGCGCTGGGCATGGACCCGCAGCACCGCATCGCGCTGGAGATCTGTTGGGAAGGGTTGGAGCGGGCCGGTTACGCCCCCGACCGGCTCGACGGCTCGCGCACCGGCGTCTACTTCGGGCTGAGCACGACCGACTACGTACGCGGTCGGCAGGCCGTCGGCGACATCAACGACGTGGATTTCTACCAGCTCACCGGCGAGCCCAGCTTCCTGGCCGGCCGCATCTCGTACCTGCTCGGGTTGCGGGGGCCGAGCAAGGTCGTCGACACCTCCTGCTCGTCGTCGCTGGTCGCCCTGCACGAGGCCTGCCAGGCGCTGCGGCTGCGGGAGTGCGATCTGGCGCTGGCTGGTGGAGTGAACCTGCTGCTGTCGCCGTACGGCTTCGTGATGATGAGCAAGTTCCGCGGTCTGTCCGCCGACGGGCGGTGCAAGACCTTCGACGCGTCGGCCGACGGGTACGCCCGTGGGGAGGGTGCCGGCGTCGTGGTGCTCAAGCGGTTGTCCGCGGCGCAGGCGGACAACGACCCGATCGTCGCCGTCATCCGCGGCTCGGCGATCAACCACGACGGTCGCTCCAGCGGCCTCACCGTGCCGAACCCCGTCGCGCAGCAGGACGTCATCGGCGCGGCCCTGGCCCAGGCCGGCGTCGGGCCGGACGGCGTGGACTACGTCGAGGCGCACGGAACGGGAACCTCCCTCGGCGACCCCATCGAGCTGCGCTCGCTGGAAGCCGTCATCGGCCGGCACCGTCGGTCGGAGGATCCGCTGCTGGTGGGCTCGGTCAAGACGAACATCGGGCACCTGGAGCCGGCCGCCGGCATCGCCGGCCTGTTCAAGGTCGTCCTGGCGATGTCGCACGGGGAGATCCCACCGCACCTGCACCTGACCCAGCCGAACCCGAACCTGGACTGGTCGGCCCTGCACGTGCGGGTGCCCGTGGCGTGCACGCCGTGGCCGGAGCGGGGTCACCCGCGTACCGGCGGAGTGAGCAGTTTCGGGGCCAGCGGAACAAACGCGCACGTCGTGGTCGCCGCCCCGCCGGTCGGCGACGACCGCGCCGGCTCGCACCTGTCGCACGGGCTGTTCCTGGCCTCCGCACGTACCGAGGAGGCACTGCGCGAGCTGGCCGACCGGCACGCGCGGTGGCTGCGTGGTCCCCACGCGCCGTCCCTCGGCGACGCCTGCTACACGACGCACGTCGGCCGGGCGGTGCAGGCCCACGGTCTCGCGGCCACCGCGGCGGACACCGAGGAACTGGCGGACGTGCTGTCGGCGTACGCCCAGGGACGCCACCCGCGCGGGCTGACCGTCGCCGCGCTGCCCCGCCGCCGTGAGCGCAAGGTCGCCTGGTTGTTCACCGGCCAGGGTGCGCAGTACCCGGGCATGGCCCGCGGGTTGCTCGGGAACGCCGCCTTCCGCAGCGCGTTCGAGGAAGCCGCCGCACTCTTCGATCCCGAGTTGCCGCGCCCGGTGGCGGACGTGCTGTGGGCCGACGGCCCGACGCCGCTCGACGACACCCGGTACACGCAGCCGGCGCTGTTCGCGGTGGAGTACGCGTTGGCCCAGATGTGGCTCTCCTGGGGTCTGCGACCGTCCGCGGTGGCCGGGCACAGCGTCGGTGAGCTGGTCGCCGCCTGCGTCGCCGGCGTGCTGGACCTGCCCGCCGCCGCGACGCTTGTGGCCGCGCGGTCGCGACTGATGGCCGAGCTGCCGCCGGGCGGCGCGATGGCCGCCGCGAGCTGCGCGGAGGACATCGCCGTCGCGGCGATCGACGGGTACGCGGACACGGTCGCCGTCGCCGCGGTCAACGGGCCGGCCGACGTCACCATCTCGGGGACCACAGCACACGTGGACGCCGTCCTGGAACGGCTGGCCGCCGACGGCGTACGCACCCGACGGTTGGCCGTGTCGCACGCGTTCCACTCGCCGCTGATCCGGCCCATGTTGGAGCCGTTCCGGGCGGTGCTGACCGGGCTGTCCTTCCGGCCGCCGCGCATCCCGCTGGCGTCAAACGTCACCGGCCGGCTGTGGGGCGACGACGAGGTCGGCCCGGACTACTGGCTGCGGCACGCGGCCGGCGCGGTCCGCTTTCGCGAGGGGGTGCGCGCGTTGTACGACGCGGGCGTCCGCACCTTCGTGGAGCTCGGGCCCGCCCCGGTGCTGACGACGCTGGCCACGCGCTCCCTCGCCGGCGAGGCGGACTGCGCGTTCGTGCCGACCCTGCGGCGGGGCGGTGCCGACCTGCGGGACGTGCTCGGCGCGGTCGGCGCGGTCAGCCTGCGGGGCTCCCGGCCGGACTGGCGGGCCTTCCACGCGGGCGAGGACGTGCGCGCGGTACCGCTGCCGACGACGCCGTGGCGCGGCGCGCACTACTGGTTCCGCGAGGTCGGGCGGGCGGCCGCGCCGGTGTCCGCGGTGGCGCCGGACGTCGGCGAGGAGACCGGGGCCGCCGTCGTGAGCGGCGAGGTCCCGGGCGTCGGCCGCCGCCTGTCGGGGCCGGTGCCAGCGTACGAGGTGACACCCGAGGCACTGCCCGGCGAGCCGCCCAGTCTGGGCGCGGTGCTGGACCTGGCCGCCCGCGCCGCCGCGGACTGCCTGGGTGGCGTGTGGCGGTGTGCCGAGGGTCTGACCGGCCACGCCTCCGTCCCGACCGGCGACCGGGGTCAGTTGCGGCTCACCGTCACGGCGCGGGACGACGGCTCGGCCGGCTGGGAGCTGACCGGGGCCACGGCCGCACGGGAGGCGCTGGCCGCCCCGTGGATCCGCCACGCCAGCGGGTTGCTGCGCCGCCGGTGGCCGGCGGATCGTCAGTACCGCGACGCCGACGCGACGACCGTGGCGTCCATGACTGAGGTTTCCGTGCCGGAGGGCGCGGGCTGGCACGAGGTGCTCGAGGCCGCCCGCGTCGCGCTGACGGCGACGGGCGCGGTGCGGTCGCCGGACCCGGCAGTCGGGTCGACGGTGGCCGGCTGCGGCGCGCTTGGCGGAGCGCGCGTCGGTGGCACCGCGGTCGGCGGCGGCGCCGTGCCACCGGACGGCGTACGGGCCGTGCGAGTCCGCGCCGGGTCCGTGCGGGTGGTCGACGACGCGGTGACCGGCTCCGTCGACCTGCTCGACGGATCGGGCGTCGAGATCGGATCCGCGCAGGACGTGACAGTGGCGCCGGTGCCGCCCGCGACGACCTGGGAGGATCCGGCCGACCTGCTCTACGAGCAGACCTGGGTGCCACTGACCGGGCCGTCCCCGCAGCCCCCGGCCGACCTGGCCGGACGGAGCTACCTGCTGGTGGCCGATCCGGCGGGCCAGGATGCCGCGCTGACGACCCGGCTGACCGCGCTGCTGCGGCAGCGGGGCGCGGTGGTGACCGTGGCGGCGCCACCGGTGGTGGGGGAGGGGCCGGACTGCCGGCCCGACTCCGACGGCGTGCGGGACCTGGTGACCGCCTGGTCCACCGGCCCAGGCCGGCCCTGGCTCGCGGTGGTCCTGACCGGGCTCGACACACCGGCGTCCGCGCACTGCGACGCCTGGAGCCTGGAGGAGTACGCCGGGCGCGCGGACCTGCTGACCCTTGCCCTCCTGCGCGAGCTGCTCGACAAGCCGGAGTGTGCGGACGCCCGGCTCACAGTGGTCACCCGTGCGGCGATGCGAGTGCCGACGACACCGGTCACCGACACCGCCGACCGGGTCGCTGGCAGCTCGGACGCCACCGCTCCGGTCGCCGGCACGCTGTGGGGCCTGGGCCGGGTGCTGGCACTGGAACACCCCGACCGGTGGGGCGGGGCGATCGACCTCGACCCGGACCGCCCGCCCGGTGAGGAGCACCAACTGCTCGCCGCGCTGACCACGGGCGGGTTGACCACGGGCGGGCCGTCCGGCGGAGAGGACGGCTACGAGGATCAGCAGGCGCTGCGCGCGGACAGCCGGTACGCGCTGCGCCTGGTGCCCGCACCGCTGCCGCCCGAGGCGCTGCGCCGTCGGCCGCCGGTCCACGGCGACGCCACGTACCTGATCACCGGGGCCTTCGGTGGGATCGGCCTGACCGTCGCGGAGTGGCTGGCCCGCGCCGGTGCCGGCCGTCTGGTGCTGCTCGCCCGCACACCGCTGCCGGAGCGGGACGGCTGGGCCGGCGCGACCGGAGAGGCGGCGCGGCGGGTGTCCGCGGTACGGCGACTGGAGCAACTGGGCGCAGCGGTCGACGTGGTCGCCGCCGACGTCGTCGACGAGGCGGCGATGACCGCCGTGTTCGCCGCGTTGGATGCCGATCCTCTGCCGCTGCGTGGGGTCGTCCACGCCGCCGGGGTGTCCGAGCCCGAGTTCGCCCGCGAGGCCACCGGCGCCGCGTACCGGCGGGTGTGGCGGCCCAAGGTGATCGGCGGTTGGCTGCTGCACCGGCTCACCCGCAGCGCGGAGCTGGACTTCTTCGTCGGTTTCTCGTCGATCGCCGCGACCTGGGGTTCGCAGCACCTGGCCAGCTATGCGGCCGGCAACGCGTTCCTGGACGCGCTGGCCGGGCACCGCCACGCGGCCGGCCTGCCGGCGCTGTCCGTCGCGTGGGGCCCATGGGACCTGCCCTCCGCGCTGTTCGGCGACGAGGTCATGGCGTTCCTGCGGGCCACCGGGCTGCGGCCGCTGCCGGCCGAACAGAGCATTCGGCTGCTCGGTGCGCTCGCGGCTGGTGACGCCCCGCAGCGGGTGGTGTGCGCGGTGGACTGGTCGGTGTTCAAGCCGGTCATGCAGGCCCGTACGGAGCGGCCGATGCTGCGCGGGATCACCGTCGACGAGCCGGCGACCGACGATTCCGCGGCGACGCCCCTGTTGGCCGGCCTGCGCTCCGAGCGCGACCCGCGCCGGGCGCGCGCGACGCTCGGCTCGTACGCCGTCGAGCTGGCGACGGACGTCCTGGGCGCCGGAGCGGGCGCCCTCGACGAGGAGAGCGACGTGCTGGCCAGCGGCATGGACTCGCTGATGGTGATGGACGCGGTCCGGCGCTGCCGGCGCGACCTGGGCCTCACCGTGCGGGCCGGTGACCTGCTCACGCTGGCCACCCCGGCGCAGTGGGCCGACCTGTTCGCCGGGCTGTTGGCCGACCGGCTCGGTGACCCGGCCGCCGACGCCGTCGGCGAGCCCGCCGACGATCAGGCCGGCGACGACCCGGCGGGTGACCAGGCAAGCGACCCGGCGTGGATCGCGGGCGACGTCACCCTCGCGCCGGATGTCCGGGTGATCGGCGAGGCGCCGGCCCGGGTACGCGACCCCCGGCACGTCCTGCTGACCGGCGCCACCGGCTTCGTCGGCGGCTATCTGCTGCACACCCTGCTCGAGTCGACCACGGCCCACGTGTCGTGTCTGGTCCGGTGCGCCGACGAGGCGGTCGGGCTGCGGCGGGTGCTGGACAACATGGAGCGCTACCTTCCCCGGCCAACCGGGGCAGTCGACCGGATCACCGTGCTGCCCGGCGACCTGGGGCAGCCCAGACTGGGCCTGCCCGCGGACCGCTACGACGAACTCGCCGAGCGGCTGGACGGGATCTACCACTGCGGCGCCCGGGTGCACTTCGGCTACAGCTACCACCAGCTCCGGCCGGACAACATCGCGGGCACGGCGGAGATTCTGCGGCTGGCCGCGCGCGGCCGTCCGACCGCTGTGCACCACGTCTCGACGTACGGCATCTGGGGCCTTCCGGCCCCCGGTCGAGATGTCGTCGGTGAGGACGACGACATCGCCACGGCCGGCCGGCTGGTGACCGGCTACGTGCAGACCAAGTGGGCGGCCGAGCGGCTGGTCGAGTTGGCCCGCGCACGGGGAGTCCCGGTCGACATCTACCGGCCCGGCCGGGTCCTCGGCGACTCCCGTACCGGCGCCAGCCTGACCACCCACTTCACGACCCGGGTGATGAAGGGCTGCGTGCAGCTGGGGATGGCTCCGGACATCGACATCAAGGTGGAGATGACGCCTGTCGACTACGTGGCGAGCGCACTTGTGCACATCTCCCGGCACGGCCCGGCGCTCGGAGGCACGTACCACCTGGTGAGCCCGCACAAGCTGCTGTTCGCGGACGTGGTGCGCGCGTTGCGCCGGCACGGCTTCGGGGTCGAGGTCGTGCCGGTGGAGGAGTGGTGGCAGGCGCTCAAGGCGTCGTACGCCGTCGGCACGAACGAGTTGCACCCCGTCATGCCGGTGGTGGAGGAGTTCGTGGTCGGTGGCGAGGAGGCCGTCCACTACGCCGTCGACAACACCGAGGAACAGCTGCGTGGCACCGACGTCCGATGCCCGCCGTTGGACGACGACCTGCTCGACACCTACCTGCGCTGGATGGTGCGGACCGGCTACCTGCCCGCGCCCAGAGCGGCCGATAAAGGAGCTCGAACGACATGACTGATCATCCGCGGAGCACGCCGGATTACGACGTGGCGATCATCGGGTCCGGCCTGTCCGGCACGATGCTTGCCGCGTGCCTGGCCCGCAACGGTGCGAAGGTGCTGATCGTCGACGGCGCCACCCATCCCCGTTTCGCCATCGGAGAGTCGACCATTCCGGCCACGTCGATGATGATGCGGCTGGTCAGCGAACGGTACGGCGTTCCCGAGATCAAGTGGCTGTCCACCTTCGAGGGCGTCCAGTCGAAGATCAACACGACGTCGGGGGTCAAGCGCAACTTCGGGTTCGTCTACCACCGGCCCGGGGAACGCCAGGATCCGCGCGAGACGCACATGTTCCCGATCCCGAAGGTCACCCACACCGAGAGTCACTTCTACCGCCAGGACATCGACAACTGGATGCTCACGGTCGCGGCGAAGTACGGCACCACGGTCCGCCAGCAGGTGCGGATCACCGGTGTGGAGGTGGATGACGACGGGGTGACGCTCGCGCACACCGGCGGGCACTTCCGGGCCAAGTTCGTGGTGGACGCCAGCGGCTTCCGCTCGGTCCTGGCCGAGCAGTTCGGCCTGCGCGAGGAGCCGTCCCGGTTCCGACACCAGTCGCGGTCGCTGTTCACCCACATGGTCGGTATCCGGCCCTACGACGAGATCGCCCCCAAGTCCCGCTACGGGCATCCCAGTCCATGGCACGACGGCACGCTGCACCACCTGTTCCCCGGCGGCTGGATGTGGGTCATCCCGTTCGACAACCACCTACGGGGCACCAACGACCTGTGCAGTGTCGGCCTGCAGCTCGACCCGCGGGTGCACCCGGTGCCGGACTGCTCCCCGGAGGAGGAGTTCCGTCGCTTCATCGCGCGGTTCCCGGACATCGCCCCGCAGTTCGCCGAGGCTCGGGCGGTGCGCGACTGGACCCGCACCGGCCGGCTGCAGTATTCGTCGCGGCAGACGGTCGGCTACCGGTGGTGCCTCACCTCGCACGCGGCCGGCTTCCTGGACCCCCTGTTCTCCCGCGGGTTGTCGAACTCCCTGGAGACGATGCACGCGTTGGTGCACCGCCTGCTGTCCGCGATCGCCGACGACGACTTCTCGGTCGAGCGGTTCGAGTACATGCAGGAGTTCGAGCAGGGTCTGCTGGACTTCAACGACGACCTGGTCGCCAACGCCTACACGTCGTTCGGCGACTGGCGGCTGTGGGACGCCTGGTTCCGCATCTGGTCGCTCGGGCAGTTCATCGCCACCTTCGAGGTGAACCGGGCGTACGCCAAGTTCCTCGACACCCGCGACCCGGCGGTGCTGGCCCCGCTGGAGCGGCCGTGGTGGCGGGGGCGGGTCATCCCACAGGACTCGCCGTACGGGGCGGTGATGGAACTGCTGCAGCAGGTCAACGACATGACCCGCGCCGTGCAGGAGGGCCGGGCGGAGTCCGGGGCGACCGCGGCGGAGCTGCTCCGGCTGCTGCGCGAGGCGGACTTCGTGCCACCCGCGTGGGGGCTGGCAGACCCGAACAACCAGTGGACCGACGCCAGCTTCCTCGAAATCGGTCGGACCCTGCGCTGGGCTCGCAAGAAGGCGCCGAAAGCCGTCGGCGACCTCACCTACGACGGCCTCACCCTGTTCATGAAGAAGCGCTTCTCGCCCGGCGAGTTCGCCGTCGGCGAGGAACTCAAGCACCTTCTCGCCCGCTGGCCCGTGATCGGTAAGCGGCTACGCGTTCCGGCGCCGAAGTGAACCCGACGGATAAGGAGCCCATGATGGAAGGTGCAGCCGCGCACAACGGGTCGTTCGACGTGGTGGTGATCGGCTCCGGGCTGGCCGGCTCCACCCTGGCGGCGTGCCTGGCCCGCAACGGCGCGCGCACGCTCGTGCTCGACGCCGGCACGCACCCGCGATTCGCCGTCGGCGAGTCGACCATCCCGTACACCTCCATGGCGATGCGCCTGATCAGCGAGCGGTACGGGGTGCCGGAGATCAAGTACCTGAGCACCTTCGAGTCGGTGTACGCGCACATCAATACCACCGGCGGGGTGAAGAGGAACTTCGGCTTCGTCTATCAGCGCCCGGGCGAGCAGCAGCGGCCCGAAGAATCCAACATGTTCCAGATTCCGAAGATCCTCAACACCGAGAACCACTTCTTCCGGCAGGACATCGACAACTTCATGCTCACCGTCGCGGCGAAGCACGGTGCCGTGATCCGGCAGCAGGTGCGCGTCGCGAACGTTGAGGTCGACGACGACGGTGTGACGCTCGACGTTGGCCCCGGCGCGCCGGTTCGGGCCCGCTACGTGGTGGACGCCAGCGGTTTCCGCTCGGCGCTGGCCGAGCAGTTCGACCTGCGGGAGGAGCCGACCCGGCTGGAACACCACTCGCGGTCGCTGTTCACCCACATGGTCGGCGTGCGGCCGTACGACGACTTCGCCCCGCGAAGCGAGTACGGCAACCCGACCCGGTGGCACGAGGGCACGCTGCACCACATCTTCGAGGGCGGTTGGATGTGGGTGATCCCGTTCGACAACCACCCGCGGTCCACGAACGACCTGTGCAGCGTCGGTGTGCAGTTCGACCCGCGGACGCACCCGGTGCCGGACTGCTCGCCGGAGGAGGAGTTCCGCAGGTTCCTCGAGCGGTTCCCGGGCATCGCCCAGCAGTTCACGAACGCCACACCGGTGCGCGAGTGGGTGCGCACGGGCCGCCTGCAGTACTCGCCGACGAAGACGGTCGGCTATCGCTGGTGTCTGATGTCGCACGCCGCGGGTTTTGTCGACGCGCTGTTCTCGCGCGGCCTGTCCAACACCATGGAGATCATCAACGCGCTGACCCAGCGGCTGCTCGACGCGTTGAAGGACGACGACTTCGCCGTCGAGCGATTCGAGTACGTGCAGGAGCTCGAGCAGGGCCAACTCGACTTCAACGACGATCTGGTCAACAACGCGTACATCGCGTTCCGGGACTGGGATCTGTGGGACGCCTGGTTCCGGGTCTGGGCGCTGACCCAGATCCTCTCGACGTTCGAGATCAGCAGGGGCTACTCGCTCTACTCCAAGACCCGCGACCCGGCGGTGTTGCGGCGGATGGAACGGCCCTGGTGGCGGGTGGACCTGCGCGAGTTCGACAGGTCCAAGGTCGACGACCCGGACCACGCCGCGGTGCTCGAGTTCCTGGCCGACGTCAGCCGGATGATGCGCGCCGTCGACGCGGGGCAGGCCCAGCCCAAGGACGTCGCCAACCAGATCCGCGACCGGCTCGCACGCGCGCCGTTCGTGCCGCCGGCGTTCGGCCTGGCCGACCCGTCCGTCCGGATCACCGGTGCCTCCGCCGCGAAGGTGCTCGGCACCCTGCGCTGGGCAAAGCGGGACGCGCCGCCGGCGATCGGCGAACTCACCTACGAGGGCCTGACCCTCTTCATGCGCAAGCGCTTCGCCCGGGGCGAGTTCGAGCCGGTCGAGGAGATCAAGCAGAAGCTCGCCGGCTGGCCGGTGCTCGGCTCCCGGCTGCGCGTTCCCGAGCCGAAGTAAACCGAGAAAATTGGAGTGCACGGTGAGTGAATTGATCGAGGCCGAGAAGGTCACGTATGACGTCGCGATTCTCGGAGCGGGATTCGCCGGCTCGATGCTCGGGGCGATCCTGGCGCGCAACGGCGCGAAGGTGTTGCTGGTCGACGCCAAGGCGCACCCGAAGTTCGCCATCGGGGAGTCCACCATCCCCAACATGCTTGTGTCGTTGCGCACCATGTCCGAGCGCTACAAGGTGCCGGAGTTGATGACCCTGGCGACGCTTACCGCCTGCCAGAAGATCATCTCGCCCTGGCACGGCAAGAAGGACCACTTCGCCTTCCTGAACCACCAGGAGGGCAAGCAGCAGGATCCGAAGCAGGTCACCATGTTCAACTTCCCGAGCCTGCTGCACGAGACGCCACACATGTACCGGCAGGACACCGACGCGTACCTGTTCCACGCGGCGATCAAGTACGGCTGCACGGCGCGGGTGAACTTCACGATCGCCGACGTCGACTTCGACGACTCCGGTGTGACGGTCAGCTCCACCCGGGGCGAGCAGTTCCGCAGCCGGTACGTGGTGGACGCCAGCGGTTACCGCTCGCCGCTGGCCGAGAAGTTCGCCCTGCGTGAGGACCCGTGCCGCTACAAGCACCACTCGCGCGCCATCTGGAACCACATGATCGACCTCAAGACCACCGACGAGGTGTTCAAGCGCACCGGCGCGGACAAGCCACCGGTGCCGTTCTACGAGGGCACCGTCCACCACCTGTTCCCGCGGGGCTGGTCGTGGGTGATCGCGTTCAACAACCACAAGGACTCCAAGAACCCGCTGTGCAGCGTCGGCCTGACGATGGACCCGCGCATGTACCCGAAGACGCCCGGCATGTCGCCGGAGGAGGACTTCTGGAAGCACATGCAGCGGTTCCCGGGCATGGCCGCGCAGTTCGAGGGCGCACGGCCGATGCGGGAGTGGGTGGGCACCGACCGGGTGCAGTACTCGTCCAAGACCACAGTCGGTGACCGGTGGGTGCTGCTGGCCCACGCCGCGGCGTTCATCGACCCGCTGTTCTCCCGCGGCCTGTCCAACACCTGCGAAGCGGTAAACGTGCTGGCCTGGCGGATCCTGCGGGCGGTCGGCGACGACGACTTCTCAGCCGACCGGTTCGAAGGAGTGAACACCCGCCAGCAGGCGCTGTTCGACGGCAACGACAAGTTGGTAAACGCCGCGTACGCCTCGTTCGAAAACTACGGGCTGTGGACGGCTGTCTTCCGGATCTGGGCGTGGGGCTCGAACGCCGGCACGTTCCGGGCCCACGAGGCGTACCGCCGCTGGCGCTCCACCGGCGACGAGCGGCATCTGAACGAGCTGGAGGAAGTGAAGAACCCCGGCCTGCACTGGTCCGACCACGAGGGCTACGGCGAGCTGTTCGAGGACATGGTCAAGCAGTGCGGTGACTTCGAGGCCGGGACGATCACCGGCGACCAGGCCGCGGACGCCCTCTACGACCACCTCAACCGCGCGCCCTTCGTGCCGGACCACTGGGGCTGGAAGGACCGCAACCTGCGGTTCATCAACCCGACCCCAGTCAAGATCGCCCGAACCATGCTCTGGGCGGCGACCAAGGCGCCGCCGGACGTGCGACGGCTGATGCTCGGCTTCCTCCGCGAGGCCGGCAAGGAGCAGCTGCTGGGCCGGAAGATCTTCTAGGAGACCGAATGACTACCACCGAACCCGGTGCCGCGGTGTCGTACGACGTCGTGATCCTGGGCAACCATCTGGCGACCGGCCTGCTCGCCACGGTGCTGGCCAGACAGGACCTGCGGGTCCTGCTCGTCGGCTCGCCCGACGACACGGTGCTGCCGTCGGGCGACAGCACCGTGCCGTACACGACGGCCGTGCTGCACCTGCTGGCCGAGCGGTTCGACGTGCCGGAGATCGCCTCCTTCGCCCACTTCGAGGACCTACCGGAGCGGGTACGCAGGAACAGCGGGATCAAGAAGAGCCTCGCGTTCCTGCACCACACCGCGGACCGCGAGCATGATCCGGCGCACGCCGTGCAGTTCCACGTGCCGGGGGAGCACAGCGAGTGGCACCTCTACCGGCCGGTCGTCGACGAGTACGCCCGGGAGTTGGCCGTCAGCTACGGCGCGTCGGTCCTGCCGGACCGGGCGTCCGCCACCGAGGTTCGGCTGGCGTCCGACGCCGTGCACCTGACCTTCGGCGGCGGGCAGACGGCGACCGCGCGGTTCGTGGTGGACGCGTGCGGAGCGGACTCACCCCTGCGGGCGGTGACCGCCGACGGGGATCCGGGCGCGCTGACGTTGCGCTCCCGGATGATGCACGGCTACCTGCGCGACGTCCGGACGTTCGAGGAGTGCAGCCGGCTCAGCGATTACCACCGGGCGACCGCGTGGTCGCGGGGGACCGTGCATCATCTCTTCGACGGCGGCTGGATCCAGGTGGTGGACTTCCGCAACCACGACGACGCGGTCAACGACCTGTGCAGCGTGACAGTGGGGCTGGACCCCGACCGGTTCGACCTGCCGGAAGGACCGGAGGAGGCGTTCCGGGCGCTGGTCGCGCGGTTCCCGAGCCTGGCGGAACAGTTCGCGTCCGCCACGGTGCAGGGTGACTGGACCAGCTCGCCCAGTTGGCAGCGTCGGGCGGCGGCGACCCACGGGCCGCGCTGGTTCGCGATGGAGCGGTCGGCATGCCGCACGGACGAGTTCCTGTCCCGCGACGTGACGATGACGGCGGAGGTGGTCCACGCGCTCGGTGCGGCGCTGCCGCGCGCGGTGCGCGACGAGCAGGCGGCGGGCGCGGCGTTGGCCGAGGTGGCGGCTTTCCAGGACGCCCTGATCGAGTTCAACGACCAGATGCTGGCCGCGGCGCGTACCGCCTGCGGCAGCTTCGCGCTGTGGAACGCGTACAGCCGGGTCTGGCTGCTCTGGCAGATCCTGGCCCATCTGTCGCTGAAGCGGGCGACCAACGATGCCGTCGCGACCGGGACGTGGGACCCGGTCGAGCGGTTCGCCGACGGGGGGCTGTGGTTCCGCACCCCGGACGGCCTGCGCCAGATGTTGGACTGGTTCTTCGGGGTGTTCGCCCGGGTACGCGACGGTGGGCTGGGGCAGACCGAGGCGGCTGCCATGATCTTCCGGGAACTGCGCCGGGCGCGGTTCGTGCCGCCGCTGTACCGCTTCGGTGACCCGGACGCGCGGTATTACCACTTCACCAAGGCCCGTCGCCTGCTGATGGTGGCGTGGGTCATGACGGTGGCGCCCGCGGACTTCAAGCGGCTGCTGACCAAGGACAACGTGACCGGGCGGCGGGATGACGCGCCGGTGCCGACCCCCGCTCGGGGGCCGGTCTCGGCCGGCGACGGGCGGGTGGAAACCCACGATGACGGGCGCGCGGACGGCTCGGCCGCCGACGCGCCCGGCATCACTCAGCCAGGTCGGCGGTGAGGTAGTGCTGAATCGTGCGACCCATCAGCCGGGCCAGATCGTCGCGGTCGTGCCGGGACAACTCGGTGCCGTCGATCAGGTAGCGGCACAGGGCCAGGCCGATCACCTGGGAGGCGGCGAGCGCGGCCCGCAGTTCGTGCCGGTCGGGGCTGACGCCCTCGGCCAACGTGCCGAAGAACGTCCGTACGAACTCGTCGCGCATGAGCCCCGCGATCTCGTCGCTGGTCAGCGAGGCGGACAGCCGGGCCCGGTACGTGATCGTGGTGCGAGGGCTGTCCCAATGGGTGAGCAGGGCGGTCGCGGTGGCCCGGCCCAACCGGCGGCGGCTGCCGCTGAGCAGATGCGCGGCCAGCTCCACGGGGTTGCCCTCGACCTGCACCGCCTGGCGCAGGAGCTGCTCCTTGGAGCCGTAGTAGTGCCGCACGAGCCGCGGGTCGACGCCGACGCGCCGGGCGACACTGCGGATGCTCACCCCGGTCAGGCCGCATTCGGAGATCTCCCGCCGGGTGACGTCGAGGATCGCCTGCCGGATGCCGGTCCCACCGTCGAAGCCCTGTTGCGTCGTCAAGGAAACCTCTTACGAGTTCTCGTGCACCCGCGCGCACAGCCCGATGAAGTGCCTAAGTCTAGACCTTTGAGGATATGTCAGTACCGACCCTGTTGCTCCTGTAGCCCGGTCGTTTTGCCGCGCCGGCTTTCCGCACGGCCGAGGGGGAACCGTGGACTTCGCCTGGACGCCTGAACAGCGGGCCGCGTACGACGAGGTGCGCGCGAGCGTCGAGCAGACGTTCGCGCCCACCGCCGACGCCGGTCGACTGCACGACCGCGATGTCTGGCGGCAACTCGGCCAGTTGGGGCTGCTCGGCCTCTGCATTCCCGCAGAGTACGGCGGCGGTGGGCTGGGCGCCTTGGACACCGCGCTGCGTGTCGAGGCGTTCGGTCGGGGGTGCGCGGACACCGGTCTGGTGTTCGCGGCCGGCGCACACCAGTTCGCGTGCGCGGTGCCGGTCGCGGGATTCGGCACGCCGGAGCTGAAGGAGGACCTCCTCCCGGGGATCTGCTCAGGTGAGGTGGTGGCCGGCAACGCGATGACCGAGTCGGGCGCCGGTTCCGACGTCTCGCGGCTCGCCGTGACCGCGACCGCGACGGCGGACGGCTACCTGCTCAACGGCGAGAAGACGTTCGTGACCAACGGGCCGGTGGCCGACGTGCTGGTGACCTACGCGACCACCGATCCGTTGGCTGGCCACCTCGGTGTCACCGCGTTCGTGCTGGACCGCGACACGACCGGCCTGACGGTCAGCGCGTCGCTGGACAAGATGGGTCTCGTGTCGGCACCCGCCGGACGGGTGTCCTTCGAGGACTGCCTGGTGCCGGCGCACCGGGTGCTCGGCGAGCCGGGCCAGGGCGGGGCCATCTTCCAGCACTCGATGCGGTGGGAACGCGCCTGCCTGTTCGCGGGTTACGTCGGCCTGCTGGACCGCCTGGTGGAGCGCTGCGTCGGCCATGCGACCTCGCGCCGACAGTTCGGCCGGCGTATCAGCGACTTCCAGGCGGTGGCGAACCGGATCGTGGAGATGAAGCTGCGCACGGAGTCCGCGCGGCTGCTGCTCTATCGCTGCTGCTGGGAGATGGACAACAACGCCGGATCGGAGCTCAACGTGGCGCTGTCCAAGCTGGCCGTGTCCGAAGCGGCCGTCGCCGGCGCGCTGGACGCGGTGCGCCTGTTCGGCGGCCGCGGATACCTGCGCGAGGCCGGCATCGAGACAGTTCTTCGCGACGCCGTGCCCAGCACCATCTTCTCCGGTACGTCCGACGTGCAACGGCTGTTGATCGCCCACGAGCTGGGCCTGTGAGGGCCGTGGCCTTGAGGAAGGAGGTGCCGACCGTGCGGGACACGGACCGGTCCCACGCGCCGGGTGGAGCGGGGATCCACGACTACGTGGCCGCGTGGGCCCGGCGTACTCCAGACGCGCCGGCGGTGGCAGCGGAGGGTGAGCTGCTCACCTACGCGGAGTTGGCGGCGACCGCCCGTCGACTGGCCGCGGGGTTGGCCCGCGCAGGTGTGTCCGTGGGCGACCGGGTGGTGCTGTGGTCTGACAAGCGGCCCGCCGCGGTGGCCGTCATGCAGGCGGCGCTGTCGCTCGGCGCGCCGTACGTCCCGGTTTCCGCCGCGAACCCACCCGCCAGGGTGTGGCGCATCGCGGCCGACTGCGCGGCGACCGTCGTCGTCGCCGACGCGCCGGGCGCGGAACGGGTCGCCCGGGAGGGCGGTGTCCCCGGCGGAGCGCCGTTGGTGACCCTTGACGAGCTGGAGCGCCTGGGGGTCGACCGCGACCCGCCGCCAGTGCACCAACCGGACCCGGACGATCCCGCGTACATTCTCTACACCTCCGGGTCGACGGGGGCCCCGAAGGGCGTCAGCCTGAGCCACCGCAACGCGACGGCGTTCGTCGAGTGGGCCGGCGACCTGCTCGCGGTGTCGTCGCGGGATCGGCTGGCCAACCACGCCCCGTTCAACTTCGACCTGTCGGTGTTCGACCTCTACGCGGCGTTCCGGGCGGGCGCGTCGGTGCACCTGGTCCCCGCCGAACTGGCGTACGCGCCAGTGCAGTTGGCCCGGTTCGTGCGCGAGGAGGGCATCACCATCTGGTATTCGGTGCCGTCCGCCCTGACCCTGATGATCCGGGACGGCGGGTTGCTGGAAGGTCCGCCGCCACCGGCCCTGCGGGCCTGCGTCTTCGCCGGCGAGGTGATGCCGATCCGGTACGTGCACGACCTACGTGCCGCTTGGCCGGCAGTGCGGCTGCTGAACTGGTACGGGCCCACCGAGACCAACGTGTGTGCCTCCTACGAGGTGACCGACGCCGATGCGGGGCGCGACCGCCCGCTGCCCATCGGTCGATCGGCCAGCGGTGCGCTGTTGAACCTGGACCCGCCGACCTCCAACGGCGCGGGCGGTGACCGTGTCGGCGACCACCCGGAGGGCGAGATCGTGGTCGACGGGCCCACGGTCATGCTCGGCTACTGGGGCCGGGAGCCGCAGCGCGGACCGTACCGGACCGGCGATCTCGGCCGGCTGGGGTCCGACGGTTGTCTGGAGTATCTGGGCCGCCACGACGACATGGCCAAGGTCCGCGGCAACCGGGTAGAGCCCGGGGAGATCGAGGCCGTCCTCGCCGCACATCCGGACGTCGCGGCGGCCGCGGTGGTCGTCGCCGGCACGGGGCTCGCCGCGCGGCTGCACGCGGTCGTGGTGCCGACCGGCGACCGCAGACCCGGCCTGCTGGAGATCAAGCGCTGGTGCGCCGGGCAGCTGCCGACCTACATGATCGTCGACTCAGTCCAGGCGGCCACGAGCCTGCCGCTCACCCCGAACGGAAAGACCGATCGAGCCGCGCTGCTGGCGGCGATCGAAGGAGGTGGACCATTACTGGCACCGAACTAGTCAACGTAGAGCCAGGTGCGTTCCTGGCGATCATGGGCTCGCTGGCCAGCGGCGTCAGCGTGGTGACCGCACTGGATGCGTCCGGGCGGCCGCACGGCCTGACCTCGTCGTCGGTGTGCAGCGTCTCCAAGGACCCACCGCTGCTGCTGTTCTGCGTGCGTCGGGTGAGCTCAACCTTGGACGCCATCCGGGAGACCGGCGGATTCGCCGTCAACTTCCTCGATGCCGGCGGCCACGAGATTTCCGAACTGTTCGCCAGCTACAACGACGACAAGTTCGCGAGCGTGGCGTGGCGTCCCGGCGACGTCGCCGGCATGCCGCGCCTGGAACCCACCGTCGCCTTCACCGAATGCGCGCTACATGACGTGATCGCCGCTGGTGATCACGTCATCGTGCTCGGCCGCCTCGTCGGCGGCGCGACGGTGCCGGACCGATTCCCGCTGGGCTATTGGCGCGGAACATATGTCCGGGTCACTCCCCGCCAATACCGACGAGAGGAGCGCAACGGGCATCGCCCCAGCGATCCTTCCCAGTCATTCCATCTCGAGTAGGGAAACAGAGTGGACAAGAACCAACCAGCGACCCACAGCACCGCCTGGACCTGGACTGCGGCCCTGGTCGCTGTGTTCATGGTCGCGATCGACACCCTCGTCGTCACGACGACGCTACCGGTCATTCGCACCGAACTCGGCGCCAGCCTTGAAGATCTTGAATGGATCGTCAACGCCTACACGCTCACCTTCGCCGTCTTCCTGCTGACCGGCGCCGCGCTCGGCGACCGCTTCGGCCGGCGGAAGGTCTTCACCATCGCGCTTGTGGTCTTCACCCTCGCGTCCGGGCTGGCGGGCCTCGCCGAAGACATCAACTACCTGATCGCGGCACGGGCGGTGCAGGGCCTGGGTGCCGCTGTCATCCTCCCGCTGACCCTCACCCTGTTGGCCAGCGTGGTGCCGGCACGTCAGCGCGGCCACGCGTTCGGACTGTGGGGCGCGATGGTGGGTCTCGGCATCGCCCTCGGGCCGGTCATCGGCGGCGCCGTGACCGAAGCCTGGTCCTGGCAGTGGATCTTCTGGGTCAACGTGCCCATCGGTCTGCTGCTGTTGCCGGTGATGACGCGCGTCCGTGAGAGCCGCGGCGGCTATGGCCGACTGGATCCCCTGGGCGTCGTCCTGATCACCGCTGGAATGCTCGGCATCGTGTCCAGCCTCGTGCGGGGTAACTCCGCCGGTTGGGGCAGCGCCTCCGTGCTTGCGGGATTCATCGTCGGCGGTCTCCTCGTGCTGGTGTTCATCTTCTGGCAGTCGCGGGCGCAGACGCCGATGGTGCCGCTGCGGTTGTTCCGCAGCCGAGGCTTCAGCCTCACCATGGTGGCGACGATCCTCATGCCGTTCGGCGTCTTCGGCGCCGTCTTCCTCGGCACCCAGTACCTACAGAGCGTCCTTGGCTACTCGCCGCTGGAGGCCGGCCTCCGCACGCTGCCGTGGACGGCCATGCCGATGATCGCGGCGCCGATCTCCGGCATCCTGACCGACAAGATCGGCGGCAAGCCGCTGGTGATCCTGGGCTTGACGATGCAGGCGATCGGCGTGGGCTGGATCGGTGCGGTCGCCGACGATCTGACGTACTCGAAGCTCGTCGTGCCGTTCGTGGTCACCGGCCTTGGGCTGGGCATCTTCCTTGCGCCGATCGGTCGGTTGGCCTTCGGGTTCGCGCCCGCCGAGTTGGAGGGTGTCGCCTCCGGTGTATCCAACGCCATCCGGCAGACCGGCACCGTGCTGGGTGTGTCGGTCGGCGGGGCGATCCTCGGAGTCCACGGCGGCTACGAGTCCACGGCCACGTTCGTCGAAGGCCTGCAGAACGCTCACCTGGTGGCCGCCATCGCACTCGGCGCCGGCGCGGTGATCGCGCTGTTCATCCCACACCTGCGCACGCAGGGTCACGGCCACGCGGTTGACGACGAGGAGGAGAGCGTCCCGGCCGGCGCCGCGGCCTGAGCGGTCCACCCGGTTCGAGGCCCCGACCGCACGGTCGGGGCCTCGAACGCGCCCGGCAGGGGTTGTTGCCTGCGAGGAAACTGTCCGATGAGTGAGTGGTCGGCGCGGGGCTCGGTGCCGCCGCAATCGCATCCCGGACCTGTCAGCGGCGGTCGACGACGGTGCGTGGACCCGGTCGGATGGCGCTGCGGTGCCGCGCGGACCGACTGTGGGGACGCCGCCGGCAGCCGGTGTCAGATTGCCGGCAGGCTCCCGACGGGCCGCCGGAAGTCACCACCAGAAGCGCGCGGCACCGGCTCGGCGCCTGGGCCGCGAGGTCGCTGACGTCTCCGTGCGACATTCGTCGCCGGTCGGGCGGCTCATCGCGTTGTCCCACGTCAAACGGGTTTTTCCGGTGCCGCCGAGCAGCTGCGGATTGCCGCGCGCGTATTTTTTGCCTCGGCCTGGCACGTCATGCCCGACCCGACCTATTCCGGGTGGGACGGTCCGCATCCGGACCTTGCCGCCGCGATGGCGTACCCATTTAGGGGGGGACAGGAGGCTGCCCGACAGGATAACATCCATCGATGAACTGGCGGTACGCTAATGGGGGATGGGGCCACCAGGGATATGAAAGCATCAACGCTAGCGGTTACGGATGTCCAGATACTCTTCTACGAGCCCGAAGGCCTGTTGTTGACGGCGGGACTATTGCCGGCAGACGTAGGCGGGCGTGAGTATCGCGTAATGTTTCAACTAAGTTACTTGGGTAATGGGGGGATTACAGCACACGTCGGCTTCCAGCAGTGCGATGGCACTGACAAGACGGCACCAGAGTTCGTCACGGTTGATTTGCTGGGGGCGGCACGGAATCGTCTGCCCATCATTTGGACCGCCTCGGCGTCGGTGCGAGCGGAGCAGGTGAACTGTCGGCTCATCATTTGGGGGGAGCCCGACGGCGAGGACCTGTTGCGTGGCGAGTTGATCGCCGAGGTGTCCGGTCGACTGCCGGTGCTGACGGCCAGTTGCCAGGCATCGGTGACGCAGGCGGAGCTGCCCACTCGGGAACGGGTGGCCTAGACGGCTGGCGGCCCTCCGTCAGGCGGCGGGGGGCCATCAGCCCTTGTGGGAGAGCGGCATAGCAGTCCCTTCGCGGGTTGGTGGCTCAGTCGACCGCCCGGGTGGTCGGGTGGCGCGGTCACGTCTGCGGTGAGCTGGCCCCCTGCCACGGGCGAAGCCGGGGGATCCACGCCGGCACCGCCTTGCGGTAGGTGTCGTACGTGGAGCCGTACCGCCGGCGCAGGCCAGGCTCCTCGTAGAACCGTACGAACGCGGCCTGGACGAGGGCGATGGCCAACGCGTACCACAGCAGCGCGCCCTGACCGAACAACAACGCCTGGCCGAGGATGGCCGTCACCACCGCGACGTACATCGGGTTGCGGACGTATCGGTACGGCCCGCCGATCACCAGGTGCTCGGTCGGCGCCACCGGGGCCGGAGTGCCCAGGCCCTCCACGACGAACCGCACGAACGACTGGAGCAAAAAGGCCACCGCGGCAACCAGTATCAGCACGCCGAGGACTCGAACCGGCTGGTAGAAGGCGAACGGCGTCGCGACCTCCCAGTCGGATATCCACCACGGGCCGAGACCGGCGACCACGCCCGGCGCGGCGCAAAAGAAGACAAGACTCCCGACAACCGCCCGTGTTCGTAGCACTGCGCCATGCTACGGCGCGTGCGGGGCACCGTGTCAAGGCATCGTTACGTACTGTTGTTGTTGCCGCGCCACAGAACCTGCGTAATTCCGCACGTAGGAAGGCGATACTATGGCGTTTGCCCCCATACGATGAATAGGGCACGCGATGAACTGGGAAAGGTGAACTTGTGGGCGCGGAGGTGTCCCCGAACGGTGCTCCACGACGACGGACGGGGCGACGCGCCGGGCCGACGGTGAGTCATCAGCTGATCCTTGAGATCGCTCGTGGCCAGTTCGCCGAGCGGGGCTACGAGGGCACCACAGTGCGCACCATCGCCCAGGAGGCGGGGGTCGACAGCGCGCTGGTGCACCACTTCTTCCTCACCAAGGAGGGCCTGTTCGAGGCGGCGGTACGCGGCGCCCTGCAGCCGCCGGATCTGGTGGAGCGGGCGATGAAGGGCCCGCGCGGCCAGGTCGGCCGGCGCGCGGTCGAGCTGTTCTTCAGCCACTGGGACGAGCCCGACACGGCGGCGCGACTCGGCGGCATCCTGCGGTCGATGACGGCCAACGACATGGCGGCGGACGCCGTCCGCAACTTCCTCGGCGACCAGGTGATCCTCCCGCTGGCGCAGGCGCTGGGCCACTCCCAGCCTGAGCTGCGCGCCGCCATGGTGGGCTCGCACCTGATCGGTCTCGCCACCACCCGGTACGTCTACCGCGTGCCGGCGATCGTTGAGCTCTCCGCCGCCGGGCTGGCCGCGGGCACGGGCAAGGCCATCCAGACCTACCTCACCGGCGTCCTGGCCTGATTCGTCCGCACTGAGCGGGCGTCACCGTCGTCGCGCCAGTGGTCGGCGTCGATCCTTCCACGACATCCCCTTGACGAACCCACTTTGGCTTCTAGAATTCACCGGGTAGGGATGTCATCAGAAGGGGAAGCGCCGGCGATGTCCCGGCCTCCCGGATGACGACCCACAGGGGAGATCGTGTCCGGCGACCTGGGAGGGGTTTGTGCCGACAGACCAACGCGACGAGATACTCGGCCAACTGATGGTGTACGTGCGCCACGAGCTGCTCGGCGACCAGGGTGAGGCGGTCAGCGGAGTCGATCTGCGTCCCGACTCGCCACTGCTGGAGTGGGGCGTCCTGAACTCGCTGAACACGGCTCGGCTCATCGCGTTCGTCCGGGCGGAGCTCGATGTCGACGTGCCGCCCTCGCACATCACGGGACGGCACTTCCGCAGTCTCGACACCATCACCGATCTGATCCTGTCGTTGCCCCGCGCCTGACAGGCATGCCGAGGAGGCGCCATGAACACCAAGCCAGCAGAGTGGGACATCGGCATCATCGGGGGCGGGCCCGGCGGGTCCACAGCCGCCGCCTACCTGGCCAAGGCGGGGCTGTCCGTCGTGGTCTTCGAAAGCGCACACTTCCCCCGCGAACACGTGGGCGAGTCGTTGGTCCCGGCCACCACGCCGGTGCTGTTGGAGACCGGGGCGATGGCCGCCGTCGAGGCAGCCGGCTTCCCGCGCAAGTTCGGCGCGGCGTGGACGTCGGCCGAGACCCGGCCGGTGAGCCACCTCGGCTTCTCCAACCTCACCCACGACTTCCGGCTCGCCGAGGTCATGTTCAACGAGCGGGATCAGGCCGGCGTCGACCGGGATTACACCTTCCACGTCGACCGGGGCAAGTTCGACCAGATCCTGCTGGAGAACGCGGCGAGTCTCGGCGCGCAGGTGCACCAGGGCGTACGCGTCAACCGCGTCGACTTCGACGGCGAGCACCCCGTCATGCACACCCGCTCCGCCGACGGGAACCGCGAGGTGCCGGTGCGGATGGTGATCGACGCCAGCGGTCGGAACACCACGCTGGGCAATCAGCTCAAGGTGAAGGTGGCCGACTCGGTCTTCAACCAGTACGCGATCCACACCTGGTTCGACGGCTTCGACCGACAGGCACTGTCGGCGGAGCAGTCGAAGTCCGACTTCATCTTCATCCACTTCCTGCCACTGACCGACACCTGGGTGTGGCAGATCCCCATCACCGAGACGGTCACCTCGATCGGCGTGGTCACCCAGAAGCGCCGGTTCGCCGATGCGGCCCGGGAGGATCTCGAGGCCTTCTTCTGGGAGTGCGTGGGCAGCCGGCCCGAGCTGGAGGCGGCCCTGCGAAGCGCGGAGCAGGTGCGGCCCTTCAAGTCCGAGGGCGACTACAGCTACGCGATGAAGCAGATCTGCGGGGACAACTTCGTCATGGTCGGCGACGCCGCCCGCTTCGTGGATCCCATCTTCTCCACAGGCGTCAGCATCGCCCTCAACAGCGCCCGGCTGGCCTGTCAGGACATCATCGCCGCCGCCGAGGCGGGCGACTTCAAGCGCGAGCGGTTCAAGACCTACGAGATGCTGCTGCGGCGCGGCGTGCGCAACTGGTACGAGTTCATCTCGGTCTACTACCGGCTCAACATCCTGTTCACCGCGTTCGTCCAGGACCCGCGGTATCGCCTCGACGTGCTGAAGATGTTGCAGGGCAACATGTATGACGAGGCCGAGCCCAAGGCGCTCGTCGAGATGCGGAACGTCATCCGGGCCGTTGAGCAGGATCCCGAACATCTCTGGCACCCGTATCTCGGTGAGCTGTCGGCTCCGACGGCGGCTCCCATCTTCTGATCACAAGGGGGCCGGACGGCCCCGGTAGGGGGACATCAGTGAGCGTGGGCAGCAGTGTGTTCAGTGACCTGGCCGTGCACCACGTCGAGTTCCACGTGACCGACGCGGTCTGGGCGGCCCGCGAGCTCGCCGGACAGTACGGCTTCGGCGTCGTGGGCTCGCGCCGTGCCGAGGACCACGTGTCGGTGGCGCTGCGGCAGGGTTCGACGGTTCTCGTGGTCACCGAGGGGTTCGCCGACGCGCACCCGTCCAGCCTGTACGTGCAGCAGCACGGCGACGGCGTTGCCGACCTGGCGCTGCGTACCGCGGACGCGAGGGCCGCGTTCGAGGTCGCGGTGTCGCGCGGCGCGCGGGCAGTGGTCGAACCGGCCGCCCACGACGGGTTCGTCACGGCCACGGTCGGCGGCTTCGGCGACGTGACGCACACGTTCGTCCAGCCGCCCGAGGGGCCGGCCGGCCTGGTGCTGCCCGGCCTGACCCCCGGCCTGCCGGACGGGCAGGTGCCGGAGGCCGGCCCGGCGCCGGGGCTGGGCGTGGTCGACCACCTCGCCGTCTGTCTGGAGTCGGGCACGCTTGATCCGACAGTGGATTTCTACCGCACGGTGCTGAACTTCGACGTGACCTTCGAGGAGCACATCCTGGTCGGCAGGCAGGCGATGTTCTCCAAGGTGGTGCAGAGCCCGTCCCGGTTGGTCACGCTGACGCTCATCGAGCCGGACCCCTCCGCCGCAGCTGGGCAGATCGACGACTTCCTCAAGGGACACGGTGGCCCCGGGGTGCAGCACCTGGCGCTGTGCTCCACCGACATCGTGTCCGCGATCTCGGCGTTGACCGACCGTGGCGTGGAATTCCTGCGGACGCCGGACACCTACTACGAGCAGCTCGGCCAGCGACTCGACCTCGCCAGGTACGACGTGGGCCAGCTGCAGTCCCGTAACATCCTCGTCGACGAGGACCACGACGGGCAGCTGTTCCAGATCTTCGCCAGGTCCACGCATCCGCGCCGGACGTTCTTCTTCGAGGTCATCGAGCGGCTCGGCGCGCGAACCTTCGGCAGCGGAAACATCCGGGCGCTCTACGAGGCGGTCGAGGCGGAGCGGACCAAGACCCACGACGTCCTGTGACCACCACCGCGGATCGGGGAACCGACCTGGACGCCCTGCTCAGCCTCGACGACGTGGCGCTGGCGGCGCGGCGGGTGCTGACGGAGCCGGTCTGGGACTACGTCGCCGGAGGCAGCGGCACGGAGTCGACGTTGCGGGACAACCGGGACGCGTTCGACCGGGTCCACCTGGTCCCGCGGGTACTGGCGGGGGCGGCGACGTGCGACCTCGGCACGGAGCTGCTGGGCACCCCGATGGGGATGCCCGTCGGGGTGGCGCCGATGGCCTACCAGCGGCTCCTGCATCCGGACGGCGAAGTGGCGCTCGCCGAGGCGGCCCGGGACGAGGGCGCGGTGTTCGTGGCCAGCATGCTCAGCAGCGAGCCGGTCGAGCGGATCGCCGCCACCGGCGCGGCGGTCTGGTTGCAGCTCTACTGGCTGCGCGACCGCACGGTGGTCGCCGATCTGGTTGCCCGTGCCGAGGCCGCCGGCTGTCGAGCTCTCATGCTGACTGTCGACGTGCCGCGGATGGGCCGCCGGCTGCGGGACATGCGGTCCGGGTTCACGCTGCCGGGCGACGTGGTGGCCGCCAACCTGCCGCCGGAGGTCCGCGCGCCCGCACACGAGAGCGGCGCCAACAGTTCGGCGCTGATGGTGCACACCGGTCTCACGTTCGACCCGAAGCTGTCCTGGCGAGACCTCGACTGGCTGCGTCGACGTACACGTTTGCCGATCATCGTGAAGGGTGTCCTGCACCCGGACGACGCGGTGCGGGCGGTGGACCTGGGAGTGGACGCGGTCGTGGTGTCCAACCACGGTGGGCGCCAGCTCGACGGCGCGGTGCCCAGCATCGCGGCGCTGGAGCCGGTGGTCGCGGCCGTGGACGGCCGGTGCGCGGTGCTGCTGGACAGCGGCGTCCGCGGCGGCGTGGACGTGGCGCGAGCGCTGGCCCTCGGCGCCTCCGCGGTGCTGGTGGGCCGGCCCGCCCTCTGGGGGCTGGCGGTGGGTGGCCGGGCGGGCGCCCGCCGGGTGCTGTCGTTGCTGCGGGCCGAGTTGGAGGATGCGATGGCGATGATGGGCTGTGCCGACCTGCGGGCGCTGGGCCACGGCACCACCGTGCCCGCCGGCGGGTCTGCGCCGATGATGCGGGGTCGAGCGCCCGGTGACGCCGCGGCGCGGTCGGCTGGGTGGTCACCGTGACCGGCATGGTGGGGCCGACCCAGGTCGGCGCTCACGCGCCGATCGCGCTGAGCGACCTGCACGATTCGCTGACCGACCCGGTGCTCGACTCGATGACCTTCCTCAACGAGATCGCCGGTCGCTTCCCGGACGCGGTGTCGTTCGCGGCCGGCCGGCCGTACGAGGAGTTCTTCGAGGTCGAGGCGGTGCACCGGTATCTGCGCCGCTACTGCGACCACCTGCGCGACGAGCACGGGTTGAGCGAGAGTCAGGTCAACCGCACCCTGTTGCAGTACGGGCGGACGAAGGGCATCGTGCACGACCTGGTGGCCACCAACCTGTCGGTCGACGAAGGGATCGACGTCGACCCGGAGGCCATCGTGGTGACCGTGGGCGCGCAGGAGGCGATGTTCCTCGTGTTGCGGGCGTTGCGGGCCGACCCCCGCGACGTGCTGTTGGCGGTCTCACCCAACTACGTGGGGATTCGCGGTGCCGCGTCGCTCGTCGACATGACCACGCTGCCGGTGCGGGACGGCTCGCGGGGCATCGACCTGGACGACCTCGCCCGGGTGGTGCTCGCCGCCCGGGCGGCGGGGCAGCGTCCCCGCGCGCTGTACCTGGTGCCCGACTTCGCCAACCCGGCCGGGGCGAGCCTGGACGGTGACACCCGGTTGGCGCTGCTGCGCGCGGCCTCCGAGCACGACCTGCTGATCCTGGAGGACAACCCGTACGGGCTGTTCCACGCGGGCGGCGACCGCCCGGCCACCCTGAAGGCCATGGACGACGAGCGTCGCGTCGTCTATCTCGGCTCGTTCGCCAAGACCGGGATGCCCGGCGCCCGGGTGGGTTATGTGGTCGCCGACCAGCCGGTGGCCGGGCCTGCGGGCACCGGCCTGCTGGCGGACGAGCTGTCCAAGATCAAGAGCATGGTGACCGTCAACACCTCACCGCTGGCGCAGGCGGTCATCGCCGGCAAGCTGCTGGAGCACGGGTGCAGTCTGGTGCGCGCCAACGAGCGCGAGGCCGGGGCGTACCGGCGCAATCTGCGGCACGTGCTGGACGGCCTGGCCGCGCGCTTCCCGGAGACCGGCCCGCCGGATGACCAGGTGTCCTGGAACACGCCGGCCGGCGGCTTCTTCATCGTGGTGACGGTGCCGTTCCTGGTCGACGACGCGCTGCTGGAGCGCTCCGCCCGCGACTTCGGTGTGTTGTGGACGCCGATGCATCACTTCTACGCCGACGAGGGCGGGCGTCACCAGCTCCGCCTGTCGATCAGTCTGCTGCAGCCCTCGCAGATCGAGCAGGGGCTCGATCGGCTGGCGGCCCTGATCAGGGAGATGAGGCCGGTATGAGCACCCCCGTCATGCCGTTGGCCGGCGACCAGGTAGCGATCCTGCTGGTCCAGCTCGCGGCCCTGCTCCTGCTGGGCCTGAGCCTGGGCCGGTTGGCGGCGCGGTTCGGGCTGCCCGCGATCGTCGGCGAGCTGATGGCCGGCGTGCTGCTCGGGCCGTCGCTGCTCGGCCACGCCGCCCCGGCGGTCCATGACTGGCTGTTTCCCGCCGACGCGGCGCAGATGCACCTGCTGGACGCCGTCGCCCAGGTCGGCGTGCTGTTGCTGGTGGGGGTGGCCGGCATCGAGCTGGACACCAGGACCATCCGCCGGCGCGGCACGTCGGCCCTCCGGATCAGCCTCGGCGGCCTGCTCATCCCGATCGGTTTCGGGATCCTGATCGGTTACCTGGCCCCGGCCGTCCTGGTGCCGGACACCACCGAACGCTCGGTGTTCGCGCTGTTCCTCGCTGTCGCCATGTGCGTGACGGCGATCCCCGTGATCGCCAAGACGCTGGCGGACATGAAGCTGATCCACCGCGACGTCGGGCAGCTGATCATGACCTCCGGCATGGTCGACGACGCCGTGGGCTGGTTCCTGCTCTCGATCGTGTCGGCCATGGCGACCGTCGGCGTGCGCGTCGGCCAGGTCGCGCTGTCGCTGCTGCTGCTGGTGGCGTTCGTGGTCGCCGCGATCTTCGTCGGCCGGCCGCTGGTGCGCGGTGCGATGCGGCTGGCCGGCCGGTCCGCCGAGACGGGACCGACAATCGTCACGGCCGTGGTGATCGTTCTCGTCGGCGCGGCGATCACCCAGTCGATGCACATGGAGGCGGTGTTCGGCGCGTTCACCGCCGGCATCCTCATCGGGCAGGCGGTCCGGGAGCGACGGGCGATACTGGCCCCGTTGCGGACCATCGTGCTCACCGTGCTGGCCCCGATCTTCCTGGCCTCCGCCGGCCTGCGGATGGACCTCGGCGTGCTGCTCGACGGCGACGTCGCGCTGGCCGCCGTCGTGGTGCTCGCGGCGGCGATCCTCGGCAAGTTCGCGGGCGCCTACCTCGGTGCGCGATCCAGTCGGCTCGGCCACTGGGAGTCCCTGGCCGTCGGTGCCGGCATGAACGCCCGTGGCGTGGTCGAGATCGTCGTCGCGATGGTGGGATTGCGGCTCGGCGTCCTGGACATCGCCACCTTCACGATCATCGCGCTCGTCGCGATCGTCACGTCGATGATGGCGCCCCCACTGCTGCGCCTGGCCATGTCCCGGGTGGCGCACAGCGCCGACGAACTCCTACGGAAGGCCGACCACGAGCAACAGTGGTCGACCGGGCCGGTCGTACGACCGGCGGAGACCGGCGCCCCGCCATCCGCTTGAGGGCCTGTTTCATAGGAACTGGCGGGTCTGCGGCGGGCCCGGACGACGACCGGCGGCGTTGCGGTTCGCCGCCCGGACTCCGCCTCGACTCGACCGCCCTTATGAAACAGGCCCTGGCCGGTCAACCGACGCCGGCGGGGCCGATGCTGTCGGCCCCGTCGGCGTCGTGCACCGCCAGGATGGCCTCGGCCGCGTTCGCGGGCCCGTCGGTGGCCGCGTACCAGCGTTGGACCCGCTGGGCCGCCTCGCGGTAGGACCGGTCGGCCAGCATCTCCGCGACGAGCGCGGCCAGCCGCCCGCCCACGTGCCTCGGCGCGAGCAGGCGCGCCGCGCCGATCCGCTCCAGCAGCGCGAGGTTCAGATCCTGCTCCGGTTGGAGCGGAAAGCCGAGCACCGGCGTGCCACCGGCCATCGCGGTCTGCACGCTGCCCTGCCCGCCGGCGGTGACCGCGAGGGCCACCGCCGGCATGATCAGATGGCTGGGCAGCACGCCGCCCACCATGACCCTGTCGCCGGCCATGTCGTGCAGGTCGTGATGGGTGCCGGCGACCAGCACGCGCACCGGCAACGCGGCGATGGTCGTCACCACCCGCCGCACGAACCCGACCTCCGTCGAGTTGACAGCCACGTACACGACCGGGCCGGGCTCGGCGAGGAAACGGGCGACCCGGTCCGGCAGCGGCAGGTCCAACCGAGCGTAGAGCGGCCCGACGCAGCGCAGCCGCGTGCCCGCGCGGTAGCCGGAACGGCCGTTCGGCCGCCAGTCGGCCACCTCCGTCGCGGGTACGCCCAGCACCTCCGGCACCTCCGGTATGAGGGCCAGGTCGCCGAGGACGAGCGAGGCGAGGCTGGGCACGGGCGGAACACCCAGCTCGGCGGCCAGTCTGTTGAACCCGCCGCAGTAGAAGCCGACCCGGGGTGGCAGGGCGTTCGACAGCCGGCGCAGCAGGCGCGCCGGCAGCATGCCGAAGTGGGCTTGGCTCGGGGCCGGCAGCAGCCCGCGCTCGAACACCGGCGGCACCCAGCTGCCGGCGTGCTCGGTGACCAGCGCGGCGCCGGCCAGCCTGGTGGACAGCAGGGTGGTCAGGGTGAAACCCGTGACCACCGTACGGATGTCGTGCCGGCGGAAGTACTCGGTCTCCGCGCTGACGTACTCGCGCATCTCCCGGTCGGTGTACATGCTCTGACCGACGTACCCCATGCCGATCTCGTCGCGGATGAACCTGGCGCACCTCTCCGGCGTCATCCGCGGGCCGACGATGTCGTACGGGACGCCGACGTCGCGGAGAACGTGCTCGTAGGTGCCGCCGTGCGTGGCGATTCTGGCGGTCACTCCGCGCTGGCGCAGCGCGCGGTAGATCTCCAACATCCGGGAGGTGGCGGACAGGAAGCCGCAGTGCGGCATGAGGCAGATCATGCGGTCGTCGCCTCCGAGAGCGGGCCGGCCTGCGCCGGGGGGCCGGCGCCGCGGGCTTCCGCCCGTACCTCGTCCAGCACCCTGGCGACCGGCACGTCCGCGCGCTGGGCGACGGCCAGGGCGTCGTCGTACTCCGGCTGCACGCTGACCAGACGGTCACCCAGATAACCGCGCTTGACCCGCACGGCCGCGTCGCCGTACGGCAGGGCGATCTGGTCGCGGCGCAGCCGGCGACGCTGCACCGTGGAGACCCGCACGCCGAGCGTGCCGGTGTAGGTGAACACCAGCCGGCAGACCAGGTCGAGCTGCGCCGGCGCGGTCAGCACGCTGAGCAGCTGTCCCGGTCGACCCTTTCGCATCAGTACCGGAGTGCACCAGGCATCCGCCGCGCCCACCGCCCGCAACTGCTCCAGCAGGTCCGGCCAGACTCGCGGGTCCACATCGTCGATTGTCGTGTCGACCCGGTGCAGCGGCTCGCCCAGCCACGGCGTGCCATCGGCGTCCCGGCCGGCGGACGTGCCCACGAGCACCCGCAGGATGTTGGGATGGCCGGGCGGGTCCTTGGTGCCGGCGCCGACCCCGACCGAATGGGGCACCAACGCCGGTGGGGGCCCCCAGCCGGTGGCGATGGTGGCGAGCAGGGCCGCGCCCGACGGTGTGCACAGCTCCATCGCGGCCGGATGGGCGGCGATCGGGGCGCCGGCGCCGGCGAGGATCTCCAGGACGGCGGGCACGGGCACCGGCATCGGGCCGTGCCCGGTGCGGACCGTGCCGGAGCCCACCGCGACCGGACCGACCACCCGGGTGGGCGCGTCGAGCAGGCCCAGATCGGCCAGTGCGAGAGCGCAACCGACCAGGTCGACCACCGCGTCGAGGGCGCCGACCTCGTGGAAGTGGATGTCCGCCAGCGGTACGCCGTGGACTCGCGCCTCGGCCCGGGCCAGCGTGTTGAAGGCGGAGACCGCGAACGTGTGCACCGCCGGCGGGAGGGCGGCCCGGGCGATGATCGCGGTCACCGCCGCCAGGTCGCGGTGTGTGCCGGAGTCGGGTGCCGTGACGATCAGCCGAGTGGCGCGCAGGCCGTGCCGGCGCACGGACTCCAGCTCCAGTGCGACCGGCTCCACGGCGAGTCGCGCCACACCCTGCTGCACGGCGGCCAGGCTCGCGCCCGCGTCGAGCAGCGCCGCCAGCAGCATGTCGCCGGCGGCGCCGTTGCCGGGGTCGACCCAGAGTGCGGCACCCGGTCCGGCCGCCGCTGCCGCCTCGCCCGCCTCAGCCATCGCGCCCGGCTCTGCCACCGCGGCAGGCTCGGTCGTCTTGAGCGCCTCAGTCATTCGGGGCCGCGCAGCTCGGTGTGCGGCGGGCGATCCGCGCGGCGGCGACGCCGGCGCCGAAGCCGTTGTCCACATTGACTGTCAACACGCCGGGCGCACACGAGTTCAGTGTGGCCAGCCACGCGGTCAGGCCGTCCAGGTGCCAGCCGTAACCGACGCTTGTGGGTACCGCGATCAGCGGACTGCCGACCAGTCCGCCGAGGACGGACGGCAGCGCGGCCTCCATCCCGGCGATCGCCACGACCACGTCGGCGCGGGCGATGCGGTCCCGTTCGGCCAGCAGTCGGTGCAGACCGGCCACACCCACGTCCACCACGAGGTCCGGTCTGGCGCCGAAGACGGCCACGGTGGCCGCGCACTCGCGGGCGACCGGTAGGTCGCTCGTGCCGCCGCAGGCGATGGCAACCGTGCCCACGGGTGTCCGGGCGGGGCCGACCACCGCGACTCGGCACACGGGGTCCACCACATCGGCGCCGAACTCGTCGGCGCACCGGGCCATGGCGGCGTCGCTGAGCCGGGTGGCGAGGATCGGCGTGTCGGGGTGGGCGACGCGCAACGCGTGCATCGCGCCGGTCACCTGCTCCGGGGTCTTGCCCGCGCCGTAAACCACCTCGGGGTCGCCGGTGCGCGACAGACGGTCCACGTCCATCCGTGCGAATCCTAGGTCGATGAATTCCGGTGCGGACACCTCACGCTCCTTCCAGTACTGTCGAACCTGTGAGACCTGATGATTGGGCCTGCGGGGCGGCGGATCAGCTCGTCGCGGAATTCACACGATACGGCAAAACGCTCGTGGCATTCTCCGGTGGCGTGGACTCCAGCGTCGCCCTGGCGGCGGCGGTGCGGGCTCTGGACCCGGCCGATGTCGCGGCGGTGACGGCGGTCTCGGCCGCGGTTCCCGCCGCTGAGGTGGCCGCGGCCCGCGACTTCTGCGCCGGTCTCGGCGTGGCGCACCACGTGCTCGGCACCCGCGAGATGGAGGTCGAGGGCTACCGCGAGAACGGCCCGCGCCGGTGCTACTTCTGCAAGAGCACGCTCATCGACGCGGTGCGCGAGCTGGCCGACCAGCTCGGCTTCCAGACCGTGGTGACCGGCACCAACGCCTCGGACGTGGTGGCCGGCTTCCGACCCGGGATCGCGGCCGCCGCCGAGCGTGCCGCCCGTACACCGTTGGCCGACCTGGCGATGGACAAGCCGACGGTGCGCGCGGTGGCCCGGCTCTGGGGGCTGGACACGGCCGCCAAGCCGGCCGCCGCGTGTCTGGCCAGCCGCATCGCGTACGGCGTGACCATCTCGCCGGCCCGACTGGCCCGGGTGGAGCTGGCCGAGTCGGCGGCGCGCCGCCTGCTGGACCCGCACGGGGTTGTCGACCTGCGGGTCCGTGACCTGGGCGACGGCGTGCGCATCGAGGTCGACGCGCCCGCCGTGGAGCGGGCCCGCAGCGATCAGCGGCTCGTGGCGGCCATCCGCGCGGCCGGGTTCCCCGACGAGCCGATCACCGTCGAGGCCTTCCGCTCCGGATCGATGAACGAGCTGCTCCACGACCCGGACCACTGGCGCTGAGCGACGGCGCGGTTTTTTCGCCCATCGGTGGGCTGACGCGCGGCCCGATTGACGCTATCCTCAGTTGGTGAATTACAACCCGGGCGACCTACCCGTCACGCCGAACTGGTCTCTCGAGGGTGCCCACGTCCTCCTCACCGGGGTGACCGGGTTCCTGGGGCAGGCATCGCTGGAGCGGCTGCTCGCCGACCACCCCGACACCCGGGTGACGGTGCTCGTGCGCGGTCGGGGCGCGACGTCGGGCGCCGACCGCGTCGCCGGGTTGACGCGCAAGCCGGTGTTCCGCACGCTGCGTCGCCGGATTGGCGGGCCCGCGCTCGCGCAGCTGCTGGCCGAGCGCGTCACCGTCATCGAGGGCGACCTCACCGACGCGGTGCCGGCGCTGCCCGAGGACCTGACCACCGTCATCCACTGTGCGTCCACGGTGTCCTTCGACCCGCCGATCGACGACGCCTTCCAGGTCAACGTCGGCGGTCTGGTCAACCTCTACGACGCGATCATCGCGCTGCCGCGGCGTCCGCACGTGCTGCACGTCTCCACTGCCTACGTCGCAGGCGCCCGAAAGGGCGTCGTGGCGGAGGCGCCGCTGGACCACGACGTCGACTGGAACGCCGAGCTCACGGCCGCGCTGGCCGCCCGCGCCGAGGTGGAGCGCGCCTCCCGCCGTCCGGAGGCGCTGCGCGCGCTGTTGGCCGAGGCCCGCGCCGAACACGGCAAGGCCGGCCCGCAGGCGACGGCGCGGGCCGCAGAGGAGGCGCGGCGTCGACGGGTGACCGAGCGGCTGGTCGACTACGGCAGGCTGCGGGCGCACAGCGTCGGCTGGCCTGATGTCTACACGTTCACCAAGGCGCTGGGGGAGCGGGTCGCCGAGCAGTACGCCCGCGACGAGGGGCTGCGGGTCTCCGTCGTCCGCCCGGCGATCGTGCAGAGCGCCCTGCGTCATCCGTTCCCCGGCTGGTTCGACTCCTTCAAGATGGTGGATCCGATCATCCTGTCGTACGGGCGCGGCACGCTCCCGGACTTCCCGGGCCTGCCCGACGCCGTGGTGGACATCGTTCCCATCGACCTGGTCACCAACGCTCTCCTGGCGGTCGCGGCCGTCGAGCCGGAACCCGGCACCCCGGTCTACTACCACGTCGGCACCGGCGCGCGGAACCCGCTCACCCAGCGTCAGCTGGACGAGAACATCCGCAACTACTTCCGCCGTCATCCGCTGCCCGAGGCGGGTCGGGGCCACATCGCGGTGCCGACCTGGCGGTTCCCCGGCGCCAGCCAGATCGAGCGGAGACTGCGCGCCGGCGAGCGTGCCGTCTCGTTCGCCGAACGGGCGCTGCTGCGGCTACCGGCCTCGCCGCGCACGCGGGACTGGATGACGAAGGTGCACAAGGAGACCAAGCGGATCGAGTCGCTGCGCCGGCTCTCCACCCTCTACGGCGTCTACACCGAGGTGGAGGCCATCTACACCGACGGCAACGTGCTGGCGCTGCACCGCCGGTTGCCCGACGAGGTGGTCAGCCGGGGCAGCTTCGACGCCGCCGAGGTGGACTGGCCGCACTACCTCCAGGAGGTGCACTGCCCGAGCATCACCGCGCTGCTGCGGCAGTCGGTGACCCGGCGTCCCCGCTCCAACAGGCGCGGGCCGCTGCCGGAGGGCCGCGACACCGTGGCGGTCTTCGACCTGGAGGGCACGGTGGTGGCGTCCAACCTCATCGAGGCCTTCCTGTGGGCCCGCCTGGCCGACCGGCCGAAGGGCGCCTGGGCCAGGGAGCTCGCCGCGCTCGCCGGCGCCGCGCCGCGCTATCTGCGCGCCGAGCAGCGCAGCCGGGGCGAGTTCATCCGGACCTTCATGCGACGGTACGCCGGCGCCTCGGAGGATGCCCTGCGTGAACTGATCCGGGACCGGCTGGGCGACGCGCTCCTGCGGCGGTCGCTGCCGGAGGCGATCCGGCAGGTTCGCGCGCATCGTGCCGCCGGCCACCGCACCATCCTGATCACCGGCACCGCGGACATCCTCATCGAGTCGCTGCGGCCGCTGTTCGACGACGTGGTCGCGAGCCGGCTACACGTGCGCGACGGCGTGCTGACCGGCTTCCTGGCCGCTCCGCCACTGGTGGGCGAGGCCCGACTGGCCTGGCTCCGCCAACACGCCGAGGACATCGGCGCCGACCTGAGCAGCTCGTACGCGTACGGCGACAGCTTCTCCGACCGATCACTTCTTGAGGGGGTGGGCAATCCGGTGGCCGTCAACCCCGATCCCAAGCTGTTCCGGCACGCCAAGCGCCACAACTGGCGCATCGAGGAGTGGGGTGGTCACACGGTCGGCCCGGTCGAGACGATGGTGGAGCTGACCACGTCGGCTGCCGGCCCCGGCGCGCGGGGAGCGGCCCGATGATGCCGGCCCTGGAGTACCGCCAGTCCACCCCGCGTTTCCTCGCCGCCCGTGGTGCCAGCTCCACCCGGCTCGGCGGTCGGATGTCCGGCGTGCTGGCCAGCAACGTGGCGCCGCTACGCCTGGTGCACCGCGCCGAGCCCAGCCTGCCCGCCGGCGAATGGGTTCGGTTGCGCCCGTTGCTGTCCGGCATCTGTGGTTCCGACGTCAGCCTGTTGACGGGCCGCTCGTCGCCCTACTTCGGCGCGGTCGTGTCGATGCCGTTCGTGCCCGGGCACGAGGTGGTCGCGGAGACCCTGGACGACCTGCCTGGCCTGGCCAAGGGCAGCCGCGTGGTGGTCGACCCGGTGCTGTCCTGCGCGGTGCGTGGCGGGACGCCCTGCCGCTGGTGCGTCGCGGGGCAGCACAGTCGGTGCGACCGGGTGACCGCCGGTCGCGTCTCCGCCGGCCTGCAGACCGGCTACTGCACCGACACCGGCGGTGGCTGGGGTCGGCAGATGGTCGCCCATGCCGCGCAGTTGCACCAGGTACCGGACACGTTGGACGACCGTCGGGCGGTGCTCGTCGAGCCGTTGGCCTGCGCGGTGCACTCGGTCCGCCGGGCGAACGTGCCGGCCGGCGCGGCCGTGCTGATCGTCGGCGCCGGCACGGTGGGCCTGCTGACCCTGCTGGCGTTGCGCGCACTGACCAAGGCCGGCCCCATCTACGTGGTCGCCAAGCACGCGCACCAGCACGCTCGGGCCCGCGAGCTCGGGGCCACCGAGGTGTTCCAGCCGTCCCGCGCGGCCCGTGCGGTGCGCCGCGCCTGCGGCGGCACCCTGGAGCAGCCCATGATCGGCGGCGACTTCCTCCTCGGTGGGGCGGATGTGGCGTTCGAGTGCACCGGCGCCGGGTCCGGCCTGGACATGGCGCTGCGGCTGGTCCGGGCCGGCGGCACGGTGCTCCTGTCCGGGATGCCCTCCGGCGGCGTGGACCTGACACCCGTGTGGTTCCGGGAGTTGAACCTTGTCGGGTCGTACGCCTCCAGCGGCAGCGCGGCGAGCCCGGCCGCCGGGCCCGAAACCGATGGGCAGGAAACCGCCGAGCCCGCTGGCGGCGCGTTCGCCGAGGCCATGGCGCTGGCCGCCGAGGCGCCTCTGGACGGCTACGTCGACGCGGTCTATCCGCTGTCGCGCTGGCGGGAGGCGCTCGGCCACGCCGCCAAGGCCGGGCAGTTGGGCGCTGTCAAGGTGGCCTTCGACCCCAGCCGGAACTGATCCAACAGTCCGACGCACACGCACGAGCCGGAACGACGAAAGGACATTTCATGAGCAGACCTGGCTTCGTGCTCGAGGTCGATGAGCGTACGCCGCCGCTGCTCGTACACCAGGGGGAGGGCTTCCTCCTCGAGCGGTTCCCGCTCGGCACGCGGGTGGTGTACCCGCCGGACTCACTGCCGCCCGTCGCCAACATCGACGCGGCCATCCAACGCGCGCTGATGCAGCCGGTGGATTCCCCGCCGCTGCCCGACCTGCTGCGCTCCGGGATGCGACTGACGATCGTCTTCGACGACCTGTCGCTCCCATTGCCGCAGATGCGTCCGCCGGACATCCGGCAGCGGGTGATCGAGCACGTGCTGGAGCTCGCCGCCGAGGCCGGTGTGGACGACGTCGAGCTGATCGCGGCGAACTCCCTGCACCGGCGGATGACGCCGGCCGAGCTGAAGCGGATCGTCGGGGAGCGGGTCTTCCGGGCGTTCTTCCCCAAGCATCTGCGCAACCACGATGCCGAGGACCCGGACGGGCTGGTCCACCTGGGCACCACCGAGCACGGCGAGGACGTGGAGATCAACCGGCGGGCGGCCGAGAGCGACCTGATCGTCTACGCCAACATCAACCTCACCGCGATGAGCGGCGGCAGCAAGTCGGTCACCGTGGGGCTCGGCTCCTACCGGAGCCTGCGCCACCACCACAACGTCCACACGCTGCGCCACTCGCGCTCCTTCAACGACCCGCCGAATTCGGCCATGCACCACTCGTACGACCGGATGGCCGAGGTGCTGGGCGAGGCGGTCAAGGTCTTCACGATCGAGACCACACTGAACCTGGACTCCTTCCCCAACCACGTCGGCTTCCTCAACCGCCGGGAGTGGGAGTGGGGGATCGGCGACCAGGTCTCCTATCTGGCCGCCAAGCGGGCCAACGACCTGGCGCCGCCCAAGCTGCGTCGACGCCTCTGGCAGAGCAACGACGCGCCGTACGGGGTGACAGGTGTCAACGCCGGCCGGCCGGATTCGGTCCACCCGCTCACCCTCGCCAACGTGCACCGCCAGCAGCTCACCGAGGTGCAGGGCCAGAGCGACATCGGTGTCTGGGGGCTGCCCTTCATCTGCCCGTACAACGTCAACTCGATCATGAACCCGATCCTGGTGATGTCGCTGGGCCTGGGCTATTTCTTCAACCTCTACCGCAACCAGCCGATCGTGCGGCGCGGCGGGGTGGGCATCTTCTACCACCCGATGCCGAAGGAGTTCCACCCCGTGCACCACCCCAGCTACATCGACTTCTTCGAGGAGGTCCTGCCGCAGACCACCGATCCGGCCGCGATCGAGGCGAAGTACGAGCAGCAGTTCGCCACCGACCCGTGGTACACCCACCTGTACCGGACCAGCTACGCCTACCACGGCGTGCACCCGTTCTACATGTGGTATTGGGGGGCCCACGCGATGGAGCACCTCGGTGATGTGATCTTCGTGGGCGCCGACCGGAAGACGGCGGCGGTGATGGGCTTCCGGGCGGCCTCCTCGCTCGCCGACGCGCTGGAGATGGCGCGTGACACCGTCGGGTCGAGCCCGAGCATCACCTACCTGCACGCCCCGCCGGTGACGCTGGCGGACGTCCGATGACCGGGGAGGCGACGTGCGCCTGATCGACGAGGTGAGGCTGCTGCGCGGCCGCCGCGACTGGCGTGGCCGGGCTACCACGCCTCGCTCCGCCGAGCCGTACGAGATCCGTCGGGAGCGCTCCGAGTTCCCGACCGACTGGGCCCGGACCCGGGCGGCGAGGGCGGTCCGCTTCGGCCTGCAGCGGGGGGTCCTCAAGTCGGTGGCCTGGACCCAGACCCACCCGGTCGTGCGCGGCACGGAGTACCTCGACGGGTTGCAGGGTCCGGCCGTCTTCGTCTCCAACCACGCGAGTCACCTGGACACGCCGCTGATCCTGGGGTCGGTGCCCCGTCGGTTCGCGCGTCGGCTGGCCGTCGGCGCGGCCGCCGACTACTTCTTCGACGCACGCTGGCGCGCCGTCGTGACGTCGTTGGTGTTCAACGCCTTCCCGATCGAGCGGCAGGGCGATCAGCGGCTGCGCAGTCGCGCGACCAAACTGCTCGCCGACGGTTGGAGCCTGCTGCTCTTCCCGGAGGGCAGCAGGTCCGCCGACGGCTGGATGAGCGGGATGCGGCTGGGCGCGGCCCATCTGTGCTGCACACACGGGGTGCCGGCGGTGCCGGTCGCGCTGCGCGGCACGTTCGGTGCCATGCCGCGCGGACGGAACTGGCCGGTGCCGGGCCGGCGCACCGTCGTCGTTCGCTACGGCCGGCCGCTGTGGCCCCGCGAAGGCGAGGGGGCACGGGCGTTCCACGAGCGGATGTCCGCCGCGGTCGGCCGGCTGTGGGTGGAGGAGGAGGTCGGCTGGTACCGCTCGCTGCGTACTCCGCCGGCGGTCGCGGTCGCCTCCACCGCCGGGCCGCAGGCCGCCGAGTGGCGGCGGATGTGGGAGTCGACGCGTCCGCTGCCCGCAGCCGACGGCCGGCCGGCCCGACGGATCTGGCCGATCAGTCGGTCGTGACCGGCCCGCGCTACGCCCGCTCGCGCGGGAGGTCGACGCCGTGCGGGGCCGCGCTGGGCGCACTGCCGGCCGGGATCCCGTAGGCGCCGAAGAAGACCGCCAGCCCCACCACGACGGTGAATGCCAGCAAGGCGTTCTCCGCGACGCTGTCGACGATCGGCAGCGCCTCCGCGTGGGCCAGGTGGAACAGAAGATGTGGTGTGTTCGCGACAACCGCTGCGGCCGCTGCGGCGAGGCACAACTCCCGCACCGGCCGCACGGCCGCCCACCCGAGGACGACCGCCAACGCCAGGTAGGCGTAGCCCAGATCGGACAGCAGGTGCCCGTTGTACGGGCCGCCGGCGGCCACCCAGCCCGCGCCGAACGGGAACCAGTCGAAGAACCACCGCGGCGCCACGGACGCTGGTACGCCGAGGGCGAGCATCTGCGCGGCCAGTATCGCCGAGCCGATCCGAACCCACCGCAGTGGACGTTTCCTGTGCGCATCTGCTTCGTGTGTCGGCATCTTGCCTCTGCTCTGAGGTTCGTTGACACCCTTCAACCCGGGCATCTATGGTTCGACCACTCCTCGCTTAATGAATTACTAGCACAGAGTCGCTCACGGGAAGGCTGAGACGTTGCGATCGTACGGGTCCTACATCGCAGGTCAGGACGTTCCGGCGGACAAGTGGGTGCATTGCCTGCGTGCCTCGGCCGTGCTCGACGACATGCTGCCGCAGCTCTCCCTGAAGCGCGACCTGGATCGCGGCCGGCGCCACGACGGTGACGACCACGCCAGCGTGCTGGCCCGGTGTGCGGTGGCCGACGACACCGTCGTGGAGCGGGCCATCCAGGCCGCTGCGGCGGCTGCCCCGGTCTGGGGCGCGATGCCGCTCGAGGTGCGGCTCCGGGTGGTGCACCGGCTGCACGAGGAGCTGCGCCGGCGGCACGACGAGGTGGTGGAGGTCCTCGTCCAGGAGGGCCACCCGCGGGCGCTCGCCGAGTGGGAGCTGGCCGGTTGCCTGCACGGCACCAGTCCCGAGACCGTCGGGCTGTGCGCCGAGCAGATGCACCGGGAGTACGAAGACGCGCACCGACGCCTGTTGGTGGTGCGCAAGCCGGACGGCGTGGTCGCGCTGAGCCCGCCGCAGAACGCGGCGGCGGTCAATTCACTGCTCGGGGTGCCCGCGCTCGCCGCCGGCAACGCGCTCGTCGTCAAGGCGCCGCGCGGAAGCCCGTACGGCGTGATGTTCGTGCTCCGGGAGATCGTGGCACCGATCCTCGACGAGGTCGGCGCGCCGCCCGGCACCCTGAACATCGTCTGCGGCCCGCCCAAGAGGATCCTCGACCAGTTCTTGGCCAGCCCACTCGTCAACGACATCTTCTACTTCGGCAGCAGCGAGCTCGGCATCCCGCTCGGTGAGGAGGCGGTGCGCCGGGGCAAGAAGCCGATTCTGGAGCTGGCCGGCAACGACGGCTGCGTGGTGTGGCACGACGCCGATCTCGACCGTGCCGCCGAGGCGCTCACCGAGAGCTTCTTCGGATCCGGGCAGATCTGCATGGTGCCCAACTACGTGGTGGCCCATCCGGACATCGCCGACCGCCTGCTGGCCCGCCTGATCAGCCACGCTCGCAAGATCCGTCCCGGCTACCCCGAGGATCCCGACGTCCTGCTGTCGCCGGTCCTGAAGAGCGACCAGTTCGCTCGGTACGTCGAGCAGGCCACCGAGAGCGGCGCCGAGGTGCTCGCCGGCGGTAACCGGATGGAGCTGGACGGCTCGATATCGTCCACCGGGCTGTTCGTCGAGCCGACCATTCTGCGGGTCGACGGCCTGGCCCGCGCCCGGTCGGTGTGGGCGGTGGCCCGGGAGACCTTCTTTCCGCTCCTGCCGGTCGTGGTGTCCGAGAGCGACCGCGGCGACGGCTTGCTCGACGACGTCATCGATTTCCTCAACGCCAACGAGTACGGCCTGCGCAACTCCGTCTGGGCCGGCGACGAGTCGACGGTGGACCAGTTCGTCGCCCGGGTGCACAACGGCGGCCTACTCAAGATCAACGACTCGCACATCGGCTTCGTGCCGTACCTGTCCACCCACGGTGGCGCCGGGTTGACCGGCGGGCCCCTGGGCGAGAGCAACTATCCGATGTTGCGCACGTCGCACCTGCAGGGCATCAGCATCGGCCGCGACGTCCAACCCCGGCGGGCGGCGCTGGCGTCCCCGCTGCGTGCCGAGCGGGAGGGTCTGGCCGCATGAGCTTTCTCGATACCGAGCGGGACGCCTGCGAGGTGCTGCTCCCGGGCCTGCTCAAGAGGCTCGGCGAGTTTCCGCTGATGGAGCTGGAACGCCGGGGCGGCCCGGGCATCGGGCTCTTCCGTGAGGCCGGGGGCCCCGGCCTGGTGGTTCCCAAGACCTACCACGGGCTCGGCGCCACCGCGCTGCAGGCGGTGCGGGTCACCCGCGCCCTGGCCGCGCAGGCGCCGTCACTGGCGGTCGCCACCACGATGCACCAGTTCTCGGTGGCCGGCCTGGTGGCCCTGGCCCGGGCGAACGTGGGGTTCGAATGGATGCTGCTGGAGGCGGTCGCGACCGACCGCCGGCTGGTGGCGTCCGGCTTCGCCGAGGGCCACGCCGGCCGCGGCATCCTGACACCCACCATGACGGCCCGACGCGACGGCGCCAACTGGCGGGTCACCGGGGCGAAGCGCCCGTGCAGCCTCTCCGCCTCGATGGACCTGCTGACCGCGAGCGTCGCCGTGCCCACCGAGGACGGTGGCACCAGACTCGGGGTGGTGCTCATCCCGGCGGGGTCGCCGGGCATCACCATCGAGCCGTTCTGGGCGTCGTCGGTGCTCACCGGCGCCGAGTCCGACGCTGTGTTGCTCGATGACGTGGAGGTGCATCCGGACCTGTTCGTCTACCCGGAGATCGCGCTCGACGGCCAGCTCGACGACCTGCAGACGGTCGGGTTCGTGTGGTTCCAACTCCTGGTGACCGCGTGTTACCTGGGGGTCGCATCGGCGCTTGTGGAACGCGCCATCACGCGTGGCCGGGGACCGGCCACCGACCGGGCGGACGTGGCGACCGCCGTGCAGGGCGCCGCGATCATGTTGGACGGCGCGGCGCGGAGCCTCGACGACGGCGACGGCGGCAACGACGCGCTGGGCCGGGCCCTGGTGGTGCGGTTCGCCGCCGCCAACGCGATCGCCACCGCGGTACGAGGTGCGGTGGACCTGCTCGGGGGGATGGCTTTCATCTCCTCGCCCGAGGTGGCCTATCTCGCCGCCGCGTCGCACGCGGTCGCCTTCCACCCACCGTCCCGCGCGAGCGTCGCCGACGAGCTGACGAACTGGCTCACCGGCCAGCCGCTCGTGTTGAGCTAGGGGGAGCGGTGACCACCAGCAGGCTAGAGGCGGACTCCCAGGTACGGGACAAGGTACGGGACAACTATCGCCGGTTCCTGTCCCGGGGCCGCGCGAAGCTCGGCGACATGTTCGGTGGGCACGTCGAGGTCGGCTCCGAGGGCCCCTGGGTCTACACCTCGGACGGTGACCGCTTCCTCAACGCCGGTGGTTACGGCGTGTTCCTCCACGGTGCCCGGCACCCGGCCGTGGTCGCCGCGGTCATCGCGCAGATTCAGAGCCACCCGATAGCGACCCGCCTGCTGCTGGAGCCGTCGGTGGGCGACGCCGCGGCGGCGCTCGTCGCGGTGGCGCCCCCCGGTCTGACTCGGGTGCACTTCGCGGGCTCCGGCGCGGAGGCCGTGGAGGCGGCCATCAAGATGGCCCGTGCCCATGGCCGGCGCAGACTCGTCTCAGCCGTTGGCGGCTACCACGGTAAGACCATGGGCGCCCTGTCCGTCACCGGGCAGGATCTCTACCAGCAACCCTTCCGTCCGCTGTTGCCGGATGTCACGCACGTGCCGTACGGCGACCCCGAGGCGTTGGGTGCCGCGCTGGCCGGCGGCCCGCCGGCCTGCGTGATTCTGGAGCCGGTGCAGGGCGAGGGTGGAGTGGTGATTCCACCGCCCGGTTACCTGCGCGAAGTGTCCCGGCTGTGCCGGCAGCACGGCGGATTCCTGGTGCTCGACGAGATTCTCACCGGCGTCGGCCGACTCGGTCACTGGTGGGGCGCCGACCGGGAGGACGTCCGACCGGATGTGCTGCTGGCCGGAAAGAGCCTGTCCGGCGGCATCGTGCCGGTCTCGGCCGTGATCGCCACGGCCGACGCGTTCCAGGCCTTCGACAAGGACCCGTTCCTGCACACGTCGACGTTCTCCGGCGCGCCGATCGCGATGGCGGCCACCCGAGCGGCGATCGCGGCCGTCACGGACGAAGGACTCATCGACCGGGCGGCGACGCTCGGCGCCGAGTTGTTGACCCGCCTGCAGGCGGTGGCCGCCCCGTACCCGCACCTGGTCCGCCAGGTACGCGGGGTCGGGCTGCTGATCGGCGTGGAGTTCGCCGGCCCGGGGCTGGCCGGCGAGGCGATCCTCGAGCTCCTCAGCGCCCGGGTGATCGTGAACCATTCGATGATCGCCAGCACCGTGCTGCGCCTCACCCCGCCCGCGGTGTTGTCCGGCGACGAGGTCGCCCTCCTGGTCGAGGCGTTCGACCGCGCGCTGCGCACGCTCGCCCACCGCTATCCGACCGCACACCGGCTGGGGGTCCACTGACATGCGACGTGTCGAGATTCAGGCGTTCCTGCCCAGCGGCGACGGCAGTGCGGTCTTCGATCAGCTTGTCGACTTCGAACGCTATCCGCATCTGGTCGACGTGGTGCAGACGGTCACCGTGCAGACGCCGACCGACGCGCGGCGGATCGTCAGCTCGTGGGAGGTCCTGTTCCGCAACGGAATCCTCGCCTGGACCGAGGCCGACGAGCTGGACCGCGATCGTCTCTCCATCGAGTTCGCCCAGATCGACGGTGACTTCGACGAGTTCTCCGGCGCCTGGACGCTGCGGCAGGCACCGGACGGCGTGGCGATCACGTTCGTGGCGGGTTTCGACTTCGGCGTGCCCAGCCTCGCCAGCATCATCGATCCGGTCGCCGAGCGGGTGCTCACCGAGACGATCCACCACGTCCTTCGTGGGTTGTTTCCGGCGGTGGACATCCCGGACGGCGTCCTGGTGACCACGCCGATCGGCGTCAGCGGGAGGGATTGAGCATGGATCAGCAGAACACGTTCGACACGCCGACGATCGCCCGACTGCACCGTGCGGAGTACCTGGCCGGGCTTGCGCTGGCGAGCGGACTGTTGCTCGCGCACTGGGACGACGTCCGCTGGCTCCCGGCAATCGGGCTGTTCCTCTACATCGACCTGATCGGGTACGTCCCCGGCGCCATCGCCTACCGGCGCAGCCCCGACGGGCAGATTCCGAAGGCGTACTACGTTCTCTACAACAGCATGCACAGCCTGCTCAGCGCCGGGCTCGTGGTGGCGCTGTGGGCCTGGTTGATCGGCCCCGAGTGGGCGCTGTTGGCCGTGCCGATCCACCTGTTCGGTGACCGCTCGCTCTTCGGCAACCAGCTCAAGCCCTTCGGCGTACCGTTCGAGCCGAAGCGTCTGCCGGCCTTCGACGCGCTGCTGCGGGAGGTGGCTGGCCGTCCGTCGGCGGGGCCGGCCGGGCGAGCCGCCGACTCGCCATCCGGCGGTCCGACTGCCACGGCCGCGACCACGCCGAGACCCACCTCGGTGGTCTGATGAGCGGGTCGGGCTCCGCGGCGAGCGGTTGGCAGCGCGACGACCCACGGGCCGCGCGACAACCCGCGCTGGCCGGCGACGACGAGGCGACAGTCGCGATCGTCGGTGGCGGTCTGGCCGGGCTGACACTGGCGTACCAGCTGACGAACCACCTGCCCGGGAGCGACATCCTGGTCCTGGAGGCCACCGAGGTCGGTTCCGGCGCCAGCGGGCACAGCACGGGCATCGTCGGCCCCGGGGTCGGTGGCCCGATCACCACACTTGTCAAGCGGTACGGGCCCGACCGGGCCCGGGCCATGTTCGGCGCCACGCTCGACGGGATCGCCGCGCTGCGGCGGCTGGCCCGGGCACTGCCCGACGGCTGTGAGCTGACCGACGGCTTCCAACTCGTGGCCGCGTCGGCACCGGCGCACACCGGCTCACTGCGGCGGCAGGCGCAGACCCTGCGCGATCTCGGCTTCGACGCCTCCTATCTCGACCGCGACGGCACCGCCGAACGGCTGGGCACCACCCGCTACCACGGCGCGCTGTGCTATCCCGACATCTCGCTGATCAACCCATGGCTGCTGGTCCAGTCACTGCGGGCGGCGCTGCTCGCGGCCGGGGTGCGCATCGCCGAGAACACGCCGGTCACCGGACTCACCGGCGGTGCCCCGGTCACCCTGACCGCCGGTGGGCACCGGGTACGCGCCCGGCGCGTGGCCCTGACCACGGACGGCTTCACCACCGGGCTGGGCCTGTTCACCCGGAACGTCGCGGTGATCCGTACCCATGTCCTGCGCACCGAACCGGTGCCACCGCACCTGCTCGCCGAGAGCGGTTGGGACGGTCGCGGCGCCGCCATCGACAGCCGTTCGTTCTTCAACTACCTACGGTTGACCGCGCGTGGCCGGTTGCTGTTCGGCGGTGGTCCCGCCCTGCTGGAGCCTCGCGTCGACGAGCGCGGCGTGGCCGCGGTGCGGGCCCGGCTGGTACGCGAACTCGCCGAGACCTTTCCGGCGTTGGCGGACGTGCCGGTGACCGATTTCTGGTCCGGGGTCACGGCATCGACCTTCGACCGACTGCCCATCGTCGGCCCGGTGCCGGGCCAGGCGGGCGTGTGGTTCGCCGGCGCCTGGTGTGGGCACGGCCTGGCCCTCTCCGCGTTGACGGCCGAGCTGCTCGCTCCCCGGCTGGCCGAGGTCGTCGGTGGCTCGGGCCCGGTGGCGGCCGACCGGCCGGCGCCGATGCCGGACCTGCCCTGGATGCGCGGCACCGCGAGCCTGATGCCGACGGGCCGGGTCGGCAACCTGTTGTTGGCCGGGTACCTGCGCGGGCTGGACGCGGTCGACAGGCTCGCCCCTGCCCGCCGGTCGGCGCGGTCGACCCCACCCGCCCTCGCGCTTCCCGCCGTGCCGGCCGAGCCGACGCCGGTCACCCCGGCGGCCCCGCCGCCGGCGGCTGCGGCGACAGTTCCGCCGGCGGCTGCGGCGACAGTTCCGCCGGCGGCTGCGGCGACAGATCCGCCGGTGGCACCGGCGACCGCCGCGGCGGTGGCCGGGAGCCGCCCGGTGGAGCAGCAGGTCGACATCGTGATCGTCGGGGCCAGGGTGGCCGGCTCGGCGCTGGCTGCCCGGCTCGCCGCGGCCGGCCTGTCGGTGGCGCTCTTCGACCGCGGTGACCTGCCGACGCCGACCCTGTCCACGCACATCCTGCACGGCACCGAGGACCTGCGGATCGAGGGCGTGTACGACACGGTCGTCGCGCTCGGCGTACCGCCGCTGCACGACGTGTGGGTTCGACTGGACGACGTGGAGTTGCACTTCCGCCACCCCGACAACCCCGGTTTGTGTCCGCAGCGGGAGGTTCTCGATCAGGTCCTGCTGGACCGGGCGGCCGCCGCCGGTGCCAAGACCTCCACCGGCACCGCCGTGGTCGGTCTGCGGCGCGGTTCCGACGGCACGGTGAGCGGCGTGACCGTGCAGCACGCCGACGGATCGGTCCGGGACGTGTCGGCGCAGCTGGTGATCGGCGCGGACGGCCGCAACTCGTCGGTGGCCCGCTGGGTGGGCGCTCGGCAGTACCTCACCACGCGCAGCGAACGGGCCCTGCTCTGGCGATACTTCACAGGTGTCCGGATCCCGCCGGCGCTGCTGTGGCACCGCATCGGGGTGCACATCGTCTCGATCCTGCCGACCGGGCCCGAGGACTTCGTGCTCATCGCGCAGCCTCCCGAGCAGTTGCAGGGCGAGCTGGCCGGCCGTGACGTGGCCGGGTTCCTGCGCCACGTGGAGTCGGTCAGCCCGGCGGTGGCCGAGCTGGCCGCTGCCGCCCGGCCGGTCGGGAACCTCAACCGCGTGGTGCGCTACCCCTGCTTCTTCCGGCAGCCGTTCGGGCCGGGCTGGGCTCTGGTGGGCGACGCGGGGCACGCCAAGGACGCGACCCTGGGCCACGGGATCAACGACGCGCTGCGCAGCGCCCGCGGACTCGCGGCGGTGCTCACGGCACACTGGGGACAGCCGGCGGCGCTGTCGTCGGGTCTGGCCCGGTGGGCCCGCGACCGGGACAGGACCGAGCTGGCGAACTACTGGTACGGCCAGGACATCGGCCGTGGTGGTGCGGTCACCGCGATGGAGCGCGCGGTCCTCGCCGGGATCCAGCGCGACTCCCGGGCGGTGGGCCGGCTCGACGACGTGATGGGCGACCGGCTCGACGCCGACCGGCTGCTCACCCTGCCCCGGCTGGTGGGTGCCGTCGCCCAGCGGGTGACCAGCGGCGAACCCGCCTCGGTCGTCGGACGCGAGGCCGTCGACCTTGTCCAGCTCGCGTGGGCGCGCCGGCGGGCGGCGACTCGCCACGCTCCGTCCGCTCCCTGATGAGGTGGAGGCCGCTGCTGTGGAACCAATGAGCGCTCTGGCCGTCCTGCGTCGGCACGCGCAGCATTCCAGCGCCGCGCTGGCGTTGAACAAGGACACGCGGCACTTCACCGTGCCCGGCCTCGACGGGTTCATCGCGTACCGGCCGGCCGGCCGCCGTCACGCCGTGCAGTTGGGGAGCGTCTACGCGGACCCGGACGACTGTAAGCGGCTGCTCGGCGCCTTCCATGGCTGGGCCCGGCAGGAGGGCCGGCGGCTCTGCGCGATCCAGCTCACCCCGGACGACCTCGACCTGTACGCCGAGTTCGGTTACCAGCTCAGTCAACTCGGCGCCGCGTACTCGATCGACCTGGATGGTTTCCGCCTGAGCGGGCGGAAGTTCGAGAAGGTCCGCAACAAGTTGGCCCGCTCCCGACGGGCCGGAGTCACAGTCGTGGAGGCCGGCCGGGACGTGCCGTACGACGCTCGGCTCGCGGCGAAACTCGACGCCATGGATGCCCGTTGGCTGGCCGACAAGGGTCGGCACGTCAAGCAGATCGAGTTCCTGGTTGGTGAGCGCAGCCGCCAGGACGACCGGGTGCGACGGCTGTTCCTCGCGTTGTCCGACGGTGAGCCGGTGGCGTATGTGTCGTATTCCCCGGCGTTCGGCCGGGAAGGCGGATGGCTGTACGACATCACCCGCCGCGAACCCGACGCGCCGCCGGGCGCGGTCGATCTGGCGTTCGTCGTCGCGTTGCAACGCTTCCAGGCCGAGGGCGTGCGGTGGTTGCACCTGGGCCTCACGCCCTTCCGGGCGCTGTCGGCCCTGCATCAGCCGGTCTCCGGCAGCCACCGGGGCACCGACCGTCTGATCGGGTTCATCGCCGAGCACGGGGACTGGATCTACCCGGCCCGCAGCCAGGCCGAGTTCAAGGAGAAGTGGCAGCCGCGGGTGACGCCCGAGTACGTCGGTTTCTATCCGAACGTGTCGCTGCGGACCGTGTGGCGGTTGCTGCGGTTGACCCGGGCGGTGTGACAGCTCGGCCGCCGGTCGGGGCCGCCGGCCGCCGGATGACCGACATCCCCGGTATCGCCGAGGCGCGGCCCTGGACGAACCGGTCAGCCACCGACAGCCACACGGTGCCGCGTCGCCTGGCCGTGGTCGGCGGCGGAGCGGCCTGCTTCCTGGCTCGTGGCCGGACGTCGACGACTCGTGCACCGTCCGGGAGATCGACGGTGACTGGTTGTACGCGATCGGCGATGTCAACCGCCGGGCGCTGCTCACCCATGCGGGCAAGTACCAGGCCCGGGTCGTCGGCAACGTGCTCGCCGCCCGGGCGGCGGACCGCCCGCTGGACACCACCGCGTGGGGCCGCATCAGGCCACCGCCGGCGACGATAGCGGTCGCCGCCCAGGTCCCGATCGAACGGCCGTGGCACGCGGTGCCCTCGTTCCCGACGATCAGTGAGGTGTGGCTGCGGCTGCTCGAGGTTCATCGCGGCTGAGACCCGGGGCTGGTGCCAAGCCGGTCAACCCGAAGGGTCAACGGTTGGTCTCGGTCGGGCGGGGTACACCGCCGCGAGTGGCGAAGGGCTGTGCTCACCCGGTTTGGCCACCGGAGGTGCTTCGGAGGAGCCGATGTCGGGTGCATCAGCGCGGTCACGCGGACGGCGGATCTCCGATGACGTGGTGGAGCTGCGGGTCCATGGGGCTGCCAGTGCGAGCGCCTCTCAGGTCCTGGACATGGCAGAGGTCGAGCAGGTCGCGGGCGACCGCAGTGGGGGCTTCTACCGACCCCGCCGCCACTGTTCGTGCAGCAGCGGTGAACGGGTGACGCTGGAGGCGTACCGCTGGGCCGACCTGCCCTCCGGAACTGTGGTCCGCACGCTGTCGCTGGTGTTCCTCCTGCCGTTCATGCTGGCCAACCTGGCGATCTGGATGCGACCGGCGAACCCCGGCTCCGATGCGACGGTCAGGTCCCTGTGCCGGCTGCTGGCGCTCACTCTCACCGTGCTGTACGTGTTGGCCTTCGCGGGCGTGACGCTGGACCTGATCGCGTGGAAGTGCATGGGCTCGTCACACTGCCTGGCCGGGCGCATCTGGTTGTCCTGGTTGGGTGGGCAACCGGTGGGCCTGCGCCTGGCGGTGCTCGCGGTGGTTCCGGCCGCCGCCATCGGCCTGCTCTGGCGGGCCAGCGCGCGACCAGGGAAGGTCTTCGACGCCTTCCGCGCTCCCGCGGACGAGGTCTCCGGGCACCGACTCAGCGAGATCGGTCAGTGGGACGCCGGGCCACTCGTGGGTCGGCTGCGCTCGATTCACGTCGCGGCGGCGTTCGCGACACTGGACGTCGTTCTGCTCGCCGCCCGAGCCGAAACCGGCGCCTCGGCCGGCACGATCGCGCTGGCCGTGGCCACCGGGGCGGTGCTGGCCACCTGCGCGGTCCTGCTCTGCATGCCCCCGGTGATCGACCGGGCCGCCCTGGATCAGCGACTGGACCGAATCACCCGCACGGTGCGGACGGTCGCCGTCGTCCTGACCATCGTGGTGACGGCCCACGTCCTGGCCAGCCCAGCGCCGTGGCACGAGGGGGGCGGTCTACCCGGCTACGGCGCGATCCTCACCTCGCTGTTCGTTGCCCAGACGACCCTGCTGATCGCCCTCGGAGCTGTGTTGCTCCGGGCCCGGGACCGGCGGCGGGGTGCCATTCCGCTGCTCGGGCTGGGCGCGTTGGTGATCGCGGCCAGCGCGGTCAGTCTGGCGGTGGCGGTGTCCGCCGAGCTGGTCTACCGGGTGGCGGACTTCCTGGACCGCGACGCACCGACCGGAGAGGGCCTGGCCTCCGGTCTGCCGCCGGCGCTGACCTGGGCGATCTTCGGCTTCTTCCGGGCAGTGCTGTTCACGCTGGTGGTGGCGGTTCCGGTCATTCTGATCTCCCGACGCCGCCGTCGCCGTGCCGCGGCGGCGATCGTGGCGTGCGACTACCCGGATCGCCCGCCCGGAGCAGCGACCCGACTGCGGCAGGTGCGCGAGGCGATAGCCAGGGCCCGCTTCACGGAGAGACTGATCCCACTGGCCGTGGTCTACGCCTGCCTGGCCGGGATCGGCACGGCCACCACCACCGTCGGTCTGCTGGATCTGCTCCCGAGCGAATCCGTGCAGCGGTACGCGCGGCTGCCCGGTGACCTGATCACCTTCTCCATCGCGTTCGGGAGCTGGGGGATCGCCGCGATCATCCTCGGTCTGGCCGTCGGCGGAATCTTCGCCTACCGGACAGTCGAATTCAGGCGCCACGTCGGTGTCCTGTGGGACCTGGGCACGTTCTGGCCCCGGGCCGCCCATCCGTTCGCCCCACCCTGCTACGCCGAACGAGCCGTGCCGGAGCTGACCCGACGAATCATGTACCTGGTCGGACGCGGCAACCCCGTGCTGCTCACCGCCCACAGCCACGGTTCGGTCCTGGCCGCCGCGACAGTGCTTCAGTTACCGCCCCAGGTCAGCAGCCGAGTCGCTCTCCTGACGCACGGCTCACCACTGAGCCGGCTCTACGCGCGGCTGTTTCCCGCCTTCGTCGACGACGAGGTGCTGTACGAGATCGGCGATCGGGTCGGGTGGCGGTGGGTGAACCTGTGGCGCGACACCGACTCGATCGGCGGCTGGATATTCTCCGCCCACCGGACGGGCGCGCCGGTCACCGTCGGCCGCCCGGCACCTGTGGACCGCCGGCTACGAGATCCGGTCGATGTGGTGGCGCCGCCCGGCGACAGCGTCCCGCCACCGATCCAGGGACACCGCCCCTGCGGATCGGACCAGCGGTACGCCGAAACGGCCCACGAGTTGATCGAGCGCCTTCGCCAGCCGACCGACTCGGGGCCTCTTCCGGGCGGCCCACCGACCGGGCTCTGACGGATCTGTGAGAGTGACGAGGGCGGGCCCGAGTCGCATGAGCTGCGAACGCTCACAGGGTGGCGAATCCCTTCCGCCAGGTGGGATAGGTCGGGATCCAGCCGAGCTGCGTGCGGGCGTGGTGGTTGCTCGCTCCCCGCGCCCAGCCATGCCGCTCGCCCCCGGTCACCGCTGGCGCCGCGACACCTGCCGCCGCGCAGAACGCGGGCACCCACTGCGACGCGGCGGCGGGCTCGTCGTCGCAGACGTTGACGACGCCGGGAGGCCACTCCAGAGCGGCGACCGCGGCGGCGACGGCGTCGTCGATGTGCAGCAGGCTACTCACGTCCGCGTCGGCGGCGACTCTGCCGGCGGCGGCGAACTGGGCCATCATGCCGTCGCGGGCGTACCAGGTGGCCGGGCCGTAGAGGGTGCCGTACCTCAGCACCACCCACTCGGGCGCCTCCCGCACGGCGGATTCGAGCGCGGCGACGCCCCCGACGGTGGTCTGCCGCGGCTCTGCCGCACCGAGGTCGAGCGGGGTCTTCTCGGTCGCGGGTTCGTCGCCCGACGCGTACGCCCAGGCGATGCTCTGTGCCACGATCCGGCGTACCCCGGCGGCGAGCGCCGCGTCGACCAGGTTGCGGGTCCCGACCCGACGCAGCCGCGAATTGGCGGCGAAGTCGCCCGTGCTCAGGTTGGTCAGTTGGTGCATCACCACGTCAGGCCGGGCGTCGCGAACGGCGGCTGCCACCGCGTCCCCGTCGAGCACGTCGACGGCGACCGGGCCGTTGCGGGCCAACCCGATGACCTCATGCCCCTGGGCGGTCAGGAGCGGCTCCAGCCGGCGGCCAATGACGCCTGTCGAACCGGCGAGAAGGATACGCATGACTGTGCTCCCTCAGTTCGGCCGGGATGAGCGGCGGTCAAAACCCTGTTCGAGCCCCTCGGGGCTCACCAGCACCAGCATTTCCCGCTCGGGCGCGCACGCCGTGCCAACCAGGAATGTGCTCACCCGATCGGGCGGGTTGTTGGCGGACCGGTCGTGGAGTGACATCTTCATGGTCGGCATGGATCGAACGTATCCCCGACCGGACCAGCAGGATGGACCAGTTGGCGACCGGCCTGGTGGACCAGTTGGCAGAGCCCGGACAGTGCCTCCTGCCAGGCATGAGCCGGCGGCGCCGCGTACCCGAGGACCAGAGCCGCCGCCTGCCGCTCGTCCGCCGGATCGTGCCAGTAGCCGTTGCTGTGCAGGCCGACCAGGCGCAGCCCTCGGCGGCGCCCGGCCTGGATCAGCCAGCGCTCCTCCGCCACGGACGCCAGCGGCAGCAGCGCGTGCATGCCGGCCGCGACGCCTTCCAGTGGGGTCGGAGTCACCTCGGCCAGGCGGCCGGCCAGTTCGGTCCGGCGACGCCGGTAGGTCAGGCGCATGCGGCGGATGTGCCTGTCGTAGTCGCCGTGGGCGAGCAGGTCGGCCATGGCGAGCTGGTCGATCGCGGAGACCGCCGCGCCGGCCTCCATGATCGTCGTGCTCAGGTCGCGTCGCAGTGCCTCGGGTACGACGAACCAGCCCAGGCGTACGCCCGGCGCCAGCGACTTGCTCGTGCTGCCGGCGTACACGATCCGCTCTGGCGCCAGCGCCTGCATCGCGCCCACCGGCCGCTGGTCGTAGCGGAACTCGCCGTCGTAGTCGTCCTCGATCAGGAACGCGTCCTGCGCCCGTGCCCAGGCGATGAACTGGTAGCGGTGGCCTGGGGCGAGAACCTCTCCGGTCGGATGCTGGTGCGCCGGGGTGAGCAGCGCGGCCTGACCCGCCGCGTCGTCCGGGTCGGCCCCGCCCGCGCCGACCGTGAGCGGGGTGACCGCCAGGCCCGCGGCGCGCAGCACCACGCGGTGATGGGCCAGACCGGGGTTCTCGGTGGCGATGGCGCGGACGCCGCGCCGGCGCAGCGTCCGCGCCAGCAGGGAGAGCCCCTGGGTGAAGCCCGCCGTGATCACCACCGAGTCCGGGTCACAGAGAACTCCACGAGTGCGCGCGAGATAACCGGCCACCGCCGTCCGCAAGCCAGGCAGCCCTGCCGGCTCGGGGTAGTCCAGCGTGCCACGCGAAGCCGTTCCCAGCGCCCGGCGGACGCTGTCGGCCCACGGGGTCCGCGGGAACGAACCGAGATCGGGAATCCCCGGACGCAACTCGATCACCGGCCCGGCCGGGGGCGACGGCCGTGGTTGCCTGTGCGAGCGGGGCGGATCGTGGAGCACGTCCGCGACCCGGGTGCCCGAGCCGGGTGCCGCCACCAGCCACCCTTCCGCCACCAGCTGCGCGTACGCCTGCACCACCGTGCCTCGGGCCAGGCCCAGGTCGGCGGCCAGGCTCCGGCTCCCGGGTAGACGCGACCCGGCCCGCAGCCGGCCGGTCCGAATGCTCTCCCGTAACGCGCTCTCCAGCGAGCGACCCGGGAAACCCGCACCCCGATCGAACTCCAGATGCAGGTCGAGCGACTTCGTCACCCAGCAACGATCCCATTCGTGCGAGCAGCGACGGCAGGTTCGGCGTTCGCGCACTTCGCGACGCGCGTGATCACGCCGGCCGGCGGTGCGGCGTGCGCGACCGCGCCCAGACGAGGCCGGCTGGCAGGCGGTGCTCAGGGGCCACCGATCGCAGAGACGATCTTGGCCGGGGTGTTCAGGGGCGGGCCGCCGCCTGGCGGCGGGCGCTTCCCCTGCCGCCTGATGTGCCGTCGGAGGCGCCGATGCCGCCGGAGCGGTCTATTCCGGGGCTGGTCGGCGGCGGATGACCAGCAGGGCGATGTCGTCGTTGGGGTGCTGCTCCGCGGTGGTGGCCATGATGTGGTCGCACAACGCCTCGGATGGCCCGGACCGCACGGCGTCGGCGAGGCGCTCGATCCCCGTGTCGATCAGCTCGCTGCGGCGTTCGACAAGTCCGTCGGTGTAGAAGACGAGTGCCGCACCCGGCGGTAGGTCCATGACTGTGGTGCGGCGAGTGGCCAATGGTCGGCCCACACCGAGCGGCCGGTCCACAGTCAGGTCGACGAGCTGGGTGGGCTGGCCGGGGACGGCCAGCAGCGGTGGCAGATGGCCGGCGGAGGAGAGGTACACCGTCCTGCGGTCGGGTGCGATGAGGGCGTAGACGGCGGTGGTGAGGGTGCCCGCTTCGAAGTGGTGGATCTTGCGGTCGAGGGAGGTCAGCGCCTGGGCGGGATCGTCGGAATCGAGGGCGTAGGCGCGTAGCGCGCTGCGGATGCGTCCCATGACGACCGCGGATGGCAGCCCGTGGCCGGAGACGTCGCCGATGACGGCGCCCAGCCAGCCCGAGGGCAACGTGAAGACGTCGTACCAGTCGCCGCCGATGCCCAGGTCGTGGCCGGGTATGTACCGGGCGGCCAGGTCGAGGCCGGGGATGTCGGGTAGCCGGCCGGGTAGCAGGCTGTGCTGCAGGGCCAGCGCCGCCTGCCGATCGAGGACCTGCAAGCGGGCCTGACCCGCGAGGCTGGCACGATCGGCGACGAGCTGCAGCAGCTGCACGTCGTCGGGACCGAACCGCCGCAGGGCCAGGGAGCCGACGTGTAGTACGCCGACGAGGTTGCCGTTGACGAGCATGGGCACACCCAGCAGGGCACGTATGCCTGTGGCGAGCAGGATGGGATTGACCACGTCGTCGGGCGTGACGTCGTAGATCGTGACCGGCGCTCGTGTCGCCGCCACTCGCCCGGCGAAGCCGCGTCCGATCCGGATGCGGAAACCTCGGCGTACCTCCTCCTCCAAGCCCTTGGCCGCTGTCGCGACGAGCTCGCCGGTGTGTTCGTCCAGGAGCAGGATGGTGGCGGTATCGACCTTGAGCAGATCCCGGACCCGTTCCAGTAGCTCGTCGAGCAACTCGGCGACGTTCAGCCCCGACAGGGCGGCATCGGTGATCGCCCCGATACGACGCAGCCGCTCCTCGTTCGTCATCAGCTCGGCATCGGCCACCCAGGAAGCCTAGACGCCGGCACGCCGCCGACAGCACGCCAGCAGCGAGATCAACAGGGTGCCGTGTCTGCCGTGCCGCAGTGCGCGGGAACGTGCGGTTATCCGAAAATCCCGACCTGCCCTGGTTAATCTGGAGCCAACGCGGCCAGGTCGCGAAGCCACGACGACCAGCTCGCGATCCGGCGGGAGTGGGCCGACGACGTACGCGGCGAGCCGGGCCCGGTCGGCACGTCATCCCGGGGGAGGCCGCCGAAGAAACCACCCACCAGCTCCTGGATCTCCCGACGTGGAGCGCTGACCCGGTGGCGCCAGGTCGTGCGGCAGAGAGGGAGAGCAATGCCAATCACCCGTGTCGCGATCCGGGCGGGTAAGCCCGAGACGTACAAGAAAGCGCTCCTCGACCAGATCTACGAGGCCCTGTGACACGGGCGGACCCGGCGTGACGCCGAGCCCGCCCGTCTCAGGTGTTCCGGAACTCGCACCGCGGCTGGTAGACCCGCAGGTCCTCGAACAGTCTGTGCTTGGAGTCGGCGGTGATCATCGTGCGAGAGAGGTCACCCGGAATTGCTGGTTGGTTTGTCCGTGGCAGTCGTAGAGCTGGATCTGGGCTCCGTTGGCGGTGCTCCAGGCGTCGAGGCATCGTCCGGATTGGACGTTGCTGATGGTGCCGTTGGAGTTGACGTTCCACTGTTGGTTGGTTTGGTTGTGGCAGGTGTAGATCTGGACTGCGGCGCCGTTGCCGGTGCCCGCCGCGTCGAGGCACATGGTGCCGTACACCTGGAGTTGTTTGGTTGAGGTGTAGGTCCATGCCTGGTTGGTCTGTTTGTTGCACCCGTAGAGCTGGACTCGGGTGCCGTTGGTGCGTGAGGCGTTGGGCACGTCGACGCATCGGCCCGATTGCGTCCCGACGATCTCGCTGGCGGAGCCCGGCGGGACGGTCGGCGGATCGGTGGGGGTCGGCGTCGGGGTGGTCGGCGTCGTGGGCAGCAACGGGCAGGTGCTGCGCGAGGTGACCACGCCACTGGAGTCCAGCAGCGGGCAGAGGAACTGGCTGTACCGGGTGTCGTTGTCGATGAACATCTTGACGAACGGCAGCATGGTCCGGACCATCACCGGGTTCGACCGTCCGACCATGAACCCATGATCCGCACCGGCGACCTCCAGGTAGACGCTCTCCGTCGTGGCCGGGAGGCTGTTGTACAGCCCGGTGGCGTAGGACGGGGTGACCACCGTGTCCGCCTGTCCGGCGAAGATCATCGTGGGCACCCGGTCGTTGGCCAGGTTCGACGACGGCGAGTACGGCGCGATGCCGACCACTGCCTTCAACGACGAGCGCCGGGTGGCTGCGCTCAGGGCGCCACCGCCGCCCATGGAGTGACCGGCGACCGCCAGCCGGTTGGGGTCGACCCGGTCGCGTACCGGGCTCTGCGTGGTGAGGTAGTCCAGGGCGGCGAGCAACTGGGTGCCTCGGGCCGTGTCGAAGTCGTTGCGGCTGTTGGTCTCGATGCCGATCACGACGAAGCCGTGGGAGGCCAGCCACGGTCCCATCCAGGCCAGCTCCGCGGAGAACAACGCGGTGTAGCCCGGCGAGATCGCGATGGCCCCGAAGGTGCCCTGGCTGGTGTCGGTCGGGTAGTAGATCCTGCCGCCGTTGAAGCCGTACCCGGTGGGGACGCTGACCGACGTGTTGGCGAAGGGGCCGTTCACGGCGGTGACGCTGCTCCGGGTGGGATCCGGGCCCCGCTGGTACGGGTTGTCGGCGGCCGACGCCGACCCGGTCGCCACGCTGATGGTGAACAACCCGACCGCGGCGGCGATCCCGGCCGCGGCGAGCTTGACCAACAGGCGTCCCCGAGGACGGGGTGACACTCGGCCAGCATGGGTGTTGGCCGCGGGCGGGGGGTGGTGGTTCGCGGGTTCGCGCATTGTCGGTACCTCCTGGTGGTGGGTGGGTGCGAGACGGGCGGGCTCGCGATGGTGCCGAGCCCGCCCGCCCCGGCGTTGTCCGGTCGTCAGCGTTGCGGCGTCAGCAGGCCCGGCCGGTACGGCAGGAGGCCGTAGTCGCCGCCGGGGCTGGGAGAACGCCCTGGTGGAGCAGTTGCAGGTTGCAGGCGTCGACAGTCATCGTCTGATCCGCGTTGCCGCGCAGCAGCTCGCCATGGCTGACGTCGATCGTCCAGGTCCCGCCGCCGTTGGCCTTACCGGCGGAATTGCTGGTTGGTTTGTCCGTGGCAGTCGTAGAGCTGGATCTGGGCTCCGTTGGTGGTGCTCCAGGCGTCGAGGCATCGTCCGGATTGGACGTTGCTGATGGTGCCGTTGGAGTTGACGTTCCACTGTTGGTTGGTTTGGTTGTGGCAGGTGTAGATCTGGACTGCGGCGCCGTTGCCGGTGCCCGCCGCGTCGAGGCACATGGTGCCGTACACCTGGAGTTGTTTGGTCGAGGTGTAGGTCCATGCCTGGTTGGTCTGTTTGTTGCAGTCGTAGAGCTGGACTCGGGTGCCGTTGGTGCGTGAGGCGTTGGGCACGTCGACGCATCGGCCCGATTGCGTCCCGACGATCTCGCTGGCGGAGCCCGGTGGGACGGTGGGGGTCGGCGTCGGGGTGGTGGGCGTGGGGGTCGGATTGGGGTCTGCGCTGTTCAGCGCCTCAAGGGTGGCCGTGTAGGCGGCCTTCTTGTTGCCGCTGCAGTCGAAGAGCAGCGGAGTGCCGCTGGAGCGCCACGAGTCGCAGTCCCGCACCCCCCACACGGTGAGGCCGTTGCAGCGCGCCACGGCCAGGCAGTCGTTGACCACACTGCGGTAGGTGTTGGCCTGCGTCGTGCCGGAGCCCTCGATGTCCAACTCGGTGATCTGCACGTCCACCCCGAGGGCTGCGAAGCTGGACAGCGTGGTGCGGTAGTTGCTGTTGTACGGCGAGTTGGCGTTGAAGTGGGACTGGAAGCCGACGCAGTCGATCGGCACCCCACGGGACTTGAAGTCGCGCACCATGTTGTACACGGCCTGGGTCTTGGCCCAGGTCCAGTTGTCGGTGTTGTAGTCGTTGTAGCAGAGCTTCGCGTTCGGGTCCGCCGCGTCGGCGGCGCGGAACGCCGCCTCGATCCAGTCGTTGCCGGTGCGCTGCAGGTTCGAGTTGCGACGGGCGCCGCTGTTGCCGTCGTCGAACGCCTCGTTCACCACGTCCCACGAGTAGATCTTTCCCCGGTAGTAGGAGGCCACTCGGGTGACGTGGTTCAGCATCGCGTTGCGCAGCGCGGTGCCCTCCATGCTCTGCATCCAACCCGGCTGCTGCGAATACCAGGCCAAGGTGTGGCCGCGGACCTTCCAACCCCGGGAGGTGGCGTGGTTCACGATCCGGTCCGCGTTGCCGAAGGTGAAGTTGTTCTGCTGCGGCTCGGTCGCGTCGATCTTCATTTCGTTCTCGGGAGTGACGGTGTTGAACTCCCGGTTCAGGATCGTCGTGTAGGCGCTGTCGTTGAGCCTGTTCGCGGCGACGGCGGCGCCGAAGTACCTGCCGGACTGGGCCGCGGCGGCCCCGAGGGTCGTCTCGGCGGCCTGGGCGAGATTGGGCAGCATCGACACGGCCAGGGCCAAAATTATCGCGGCCGTTCCGGAAAATGTGAGCGTTCGTATGCGGGTACGCCTGATGGGACGGGTCCGGGAAACCATGCTGATCCTCCGGTGGTGGGGTGGAAAGCCGCTGTCGCGGTGGGGCCGGTCGCCCGCCGTGAAGTCGTTACGGGCGTTGGTCTGTCTAGGTGGTGGGCGTGTTCACCTGGCAGGTGGGTGGGCCTGACTGTCGCGTGCGGCGCCTCCAGTACAGAAGGATCTTGTTAACGTTCACAGTCATCGATGGCTCTCAGGCTGGCAGAAAATTCCAGAGTTTTCAACCGGTAGTTTCGGGCCTGTTACGGATCAGAGCGGTAGGGCGCCGAGCCCTCTTCGGCCAGCCAAGATCGAATCCTCTGGCGTCTCGGCGCGGCCAGCACTCTCGGCTGTCACCCGGCGTGCTCATCCCGCAGGTCAGCGAGACCTGCTGGATGATCATCGATGCGGTCAGCCCGGAGAACCCACGTCTGAGGCAGGTCTAGCCGGCAATTGTCCAGATCACCAGTAACGGCAGGGTTAGCAGGTAGGCGCTGCCGCAGACCTGGAACGCCTTGTCCGTGGCGCGACCGGACAGTCGGCGACTACCGGTGAGCACCTGCAGTGGAGTTGTGCCCGTGTTGTCGCCGCCGTCTTCGAAAGTCAACGCACACACCAGAAGCAGGACGTCGGCCGCGATGAGCAGGGGCCATGCAGACTGTGGCGCGGAGAATCCGGCGTAGATCAGCGGTCCCAGCACGATCGCGGGTATGGTGCCGAGCGATATGGCGCTCACGAAGATCGTGATGATGGCGAACCAGCCAAAGGCGGTCAGTCGCAGGAGCACAGCCAGTCCGACGACCGTGATCTGCACAAGTCCCATTGACACCGCAGTCACCCTTCTGCGTACGTATCGCGTACAGCCAGCTGGTCAAACCTGACCCGCGCACTCTTCGGCGCGGCGTCCCCCGTGGTCTGCACTCGCAGAGTGACTGTCGGGCCAGGAGTGTCCTCGACGATGACCACGTCCGTCGTGCCGGCCGGCAGATCGGCCGGCCATCCCGCATCATCGGTCGGCTCACTTGTCAGGAGGCGCGCGGCGCGTCCATTCAGACCCGTGTCGGTGGCCCGCACGGGCCGCCAGCCCGTCAACGCCGACCTTGTCGGCTGTTTGGCTGGCACACGCGCGGGCGCGGCGCTGCTCGGTGGTGCTCAGCTGCCGTCCGGTCGTCGGCAGCGCCGGAGCCGGTCACTGACCGATCCACGTGTGCAGGAGCTCGTCATTGTCCACGATGCGACGCGCGGAGAGCTCGGCGAGCAACTCCAGATGGACGGGTCCGTCGACGATCTCTGCCCGGTCGGGACGCAGCGCCCCGCCGAGGCCCAGGGCCGGGACAAAGCCATAGATGGTGTCGGGGCCGACCGGACCACGCAGTGCGAGTATCCGATCGAACAACGGCTTCTTGTCGGCGCCGTACAGGTCGACACTGCGGCGGTCCTGGCACATCAACAGCGCGTAGAGCCGGTCGTCGCGGTTATCGTCCGACATCGCGCGGCCTGCCTGGTCCGTATGGACCACCCACCCGTGCTGCGCGGCGATCGTCAACCGCGAGCCCGTCTGCTGCCCCCACACCTGCACATCGCCGAACGCACTGCGGCTCACCGCAATCCAGCGTTCTTCTCTCGGCAGGGCAAGGCCGTTTGTCCATGCGTCGACCGCCGGCTGCCACACCTCGGGATCACACAACCAGAACGATCCGTTGCCGAAGCCGGCGAATCCGTACCTACGCCAGTACGCCAGCAGTAGATCGGGCACAACGCCCGCAAACTGAGCCAGCCGATCCGCGCGGACCGGAGCGGAATAGGTTGGCGGTCCCCATATCTCAGCCAATTCCGCTACGTCGTCATTGCGAGTCACGGGGAGCAGCGTACGGTGCCACGCCCGAGCGGTTGGGGCGTCACCCAGGTCCCGAGAACGGACAGGCGATCCGCGGCCGCGGGCCTTTGCTGCTGGCTTGGCACGCTTGAACTACCCTCGCGCCGTGGAAGGCACAGAGATCGACGCACCCATCGTCGGGGTCACCGTCTACCCGGACCGGGCCCGGGTCACCCGCCGGGGCAGCCCTCGGCTGACCGCCGGCGAGCACCGCGTACGCATCGCGCCACTCCCACTCGGCCTGCGGCGTGACTCCATTCGGGTCGGCGGCCGGGGCGCGGCGACGGTACTCGGAGTGGACCTGACCACCTGGCGGCAGGCCCGCAGTGCCGACGCGCAGATCGTCGTCCTCGAGCAGCGACACCGCGAGCTGGACGACGAGTTGGCCGAGGTCGAGGACGCGGACGGAATCGAGGAACAGCGCGGGGAGTTCCTCGCCCGGTTGGCCGAGCGCGCCGGTGGCACGTACGCCCGGGCGTTGGCCTCCGGCGACGCGTCGCCGACCGACGTGGCGGCCTTCACCGACTCGGTGGCCGGTCAGCTCGCCGAGTCACGCGGCCGGCGGCGCGGGCTGTCTCGGCGGCGCACCGAGTTGGCCGCGGAGTTGGCCGCGGTCGAGCGCGACCTGAACGCCGCGCGCGGCAAGCGGACCCCGGACCGGTTGGCCGCCGAGGTGACGGTCTCGGTGGCGGCCGACGGCGCCGAGTTGGAGCTGGAGCTGACCTACCTGGTCGACGGTGCGGTTTGGCGGCCCTCCTACGACCTGCGGCTGGTTGCGGACACCATGACCGTGACCTGGTTCGGGTTGGTCAGCCAGAGCACCGGAGAGGACTGGCCGGAGTGCGAACTTCAGCTCTCGACCGCCCGCCCTGCCGCGGCGAGCGTCGTACCCGAATTGTCGCCCTGGTATCTCGACCGGTTTCGGCCGGCGGCGGCCGTGCCGGTCGGGATGCCGCCACCGGCGCCGGGTGGGGCGGCGGCTCGGTTCGCAGCCCCTGGGACCCGTGTGCAGGAGAGCGTCGCCCAGGTCGAGCACGGCATCAGCGCGGCCACCTATCGGCCGGCCCGGCCGGCGGCGGTGCCGGCCGACGGCAGCGCGCACCGAGCCACCATCGCCGTGCTGGAGCTGCCAGCCCGACTGGACCACGTGACCGTGCCGGTCCGCGCCGCCGAGGCGCACCTGCGTGCCACGGTGCGCAACACGTCGGATCACACGATGCTGCCCGGTCCGGCGGCGGTTTTCCACGGCGCCGATTTCGTCGCGGCCACCGGGCTGCCGATGTGGGCGCCGGGCGAGGAGATCGAGCTGGGGCTCGGGGTCGACGACCGGCTGCGGGTGGAGCGGAAACTGCACCGGCGCTCGGAGACCAAGGCCGCGCTCGGGTCGACGAGGCGGCGAGAAGTGGACTACCGGATCACCGTCGCCAACCACACGCCCCGGTCGGCGACGGTCGAGGTACGCGACCAGTTACCGGTGTCCCGCGACGAGGCGGTGGTGGTGCGGGAGACGAACCTGGCACCGGCGCCGGCCGAGCGTACGGAGCTGGGAGAGCTGGCCTGGCGGCTGTCGCTCGCGCCGGGCGACAGCGGTGAGATCACCATCGGCTTCCGGGTCGAGCTGGCCAAGGGCGTGGAACTGACCGGCTGGCGGGAGTAGGCACAGGGCGTCGAACCCCGGGACATGAGGGCCTACGTGATCTTCAACGTGGTGCTCATCTCGATGTCGGCCATCGAAGCAGCCGTCGTTCTGGCCACAGTCCGCCTGCGGGCTCGGCATCTTCCCCGGTGGTTACTCCTGACGCCACTTTCTCCACGGGCGAGTTCTGGGCCGGCATTGGAATCAACACCTACTTCTTCCCAGGAGCGGTGTTGCTGGTGGGGACGACCGTTTCCTACGGCTGCTCGTCGGCCCCGGGGGTGAGCTGCCGCATCAGCACCGCGAACCCTCGCCCCGACTCGACAAAACCCAGTTTCCGATAGAGCGCCAGGGCTGGGTCGTTGCTGTCGGTGACCTGGAGTCGTAGTTGCCGGATGCCGGCTGCGCGTGCACGGTGCAGGACCCGCGAGATCATCGCGGTGGCCAGGCCGCTGCGCCGCCAGGGTGCTCGGGTGCCCAGACAGTGCAGAATCGCCGTCGGTGTGTCCGTGCTGCCGTGGGCGAGCGCGTAGAGGAAGGCGGCCACCGGGTTGTCGCCCTGGTGGGCCTCGGCGAGCATCAGGCAGGAGAGGTCGGGCAGGAACCGGGGGTGCCCGGTTGCGTGCTGGGGCCAGGTGCGCTGGTCTGGTCGGACAGCGGCCGGGTTGTCGGCGTAGGCCTCGTTGTGGGCCAGCCGGGCCAACTCGTCGTAGCGCTCGTCGACAGGTGTCAGCACCAGACCGGGCGGCAGCACGGGAGCCGGTGGCGCGTCAGGCACCGTCAGGACGAGGTGCCGTTCGTGCCGGACCAGCGCGAAGCCGTCACGGATCAGCAGCTCACGCCCCGTTGGGTCGTTCTCGGCGCAGCGGGTACCGAGGACGGCCTGTGCCGACCCTCGGTCAACGCGCAGCTGCTTCGCCTGATCGATGAGCCAGTGGTGCAGCTCCGCGCGGACGTCGTCCGCGATGTCGGGGTGAAACACCTTGGTCAGGCGAATCCGCAGCACGTCGCCCGCTGTTCCCATGTCGGCGACCTCACCGTATGCGACGACGGTGTCGGTGTCGTCGCGGCCAACTCGGGTGCGTCCGGCGCCGTCCGGACCGAGAGTGGCCAGCCGGTTCCGGACGTCCTCGGCGCGCTGCTCCATGTCGACGGGGGCGACCGCCTCGGCGCGCTGGAAGAGTGCTGCCAGCGGTGGTGCCTCGGCTGGTGTGGCGCGACTCCATCCGGCGATCCTCATTGATGGTCATCCTATGGAGCCGGCTCGATGGAGGTCAATCACGAAGTCCGTCGCCGATGAGGCGCGGACACTCGACAACCTAACCTCCTAGGATGCTCTACGGGTTGTGCCTCAACCGACCGTGGGCACCCGTGTGGCCGCCACCCGCTGACGCTCCTGGCAGGGGAAACATGACGCTGAGGAGGCGGCTGGACACGTACCGGAAGGCCGCGTCCCGCCGACACGGGCGGCTGAAAATTCGCGTCGAATCGCGGTAACCAAATCGGTTGGCCAACCCGTCAGGTCAGTGATGGATCGCCACTGCGGGCGGTCGGCCGAGGAGGGGTACGGGACATGGGCGACGTCCGTGGGCGTTTGAGGGACGATCTGGCCCGACATCCCGCCCCGCCGTTGGGTGACCTGGTGCAGCAGGCGGTGGTGCAGGGACGCCGACTGCGCCGCCACCGCCGGCTGGCGCAGCTCGGCGCCGGCGGAGCGGCGTTGGTGCTGCTGCTCGTGATCGGCCTGATCGCCGGGCCGCTCGGCTTCGGTGCGGACGCCGGCCAGCCCGTCGGTCAACCGGGTGGGCCGGTCGAGACCGCCACGCCGTCTCCGGCTGGGTCCCCAGGTGGCGGAAAGGCCGGGCTCGATGGGGGCGCCGGTGAGGAGCAGGAAGGAGACCCCCGCCGGTTCGTGTCGCCGACCTCCTCGACCACGGTGATCGACACCGTGAGGATGGGGCCGGGGCCGGAGGGTGAGTTGCTGACCACCACACCGCAGGGCGCTCTGGAGCTGCTGACCCGGCTTCTGCCCAAGGGGCCGACCAGCGGTTATGCGAGCCTGCCGAGCAGCGGGGCAGGCCCCGGCATGCCGTACGTCCAGGTCTACCTGGATCGAGGCGACGGACCGGGGATGCTGCGGCTCGTCATCTACCAGGACGACCTCCGCGGTAGCCCGGCCCCGGGGACGGTCGAGCTGACCGAAGTACCTGACAACTGTGTCCAGAACAAGATGGTCACCGTGCACCACGGCGGTGGCCTCAGGGTCGATCTGATGATCTCCACCTGTCTGAGCTGGGATCCCAAGGGGACCTCGCCGGCACCGCCCGTCCTCTCCGTGAAAGAGGCGATCGAGATCGCCGCGAATCCGAACTGGGGGACGAAACTGCCGGCCGGGTTCGTCATCACCGGTGCCAAGAGGTTCCCGAAGCTGGCCGGGTCGAATGGCTGACGAAGACTTCGTGGAGTTCGCGCAGGCGGCCGCCGGCCGCCTGCGCGACGCCGCGTTCCTGATGTGCCGCGACTGGCATCTCGCCCAGGACCTCACCCAGACGACGCTGGCCAAGGTGTACGCCAACTGGAGGCGGGTCCGCCGGGCCGACGACCCGCACGCGTACGCGCGCAAGATACTGCTGCGCTGCATGATCGATCAGCAGCGGCGTCACTCCAGCCGCGAGCTGGCAATGTCGGCGCCGCCGGATCGGGGCGAGGAACATCCGGCCGAGCTGCGCATGACGTTGCTGGACGCGGTCGCCACCCTGCCGTTGCGGGAGAGAGCAATCATCGTCCTGCGCTACTGGGACGACCTGAGCGTGGAGGCAACCGCCGAGGTCGTGGGTGTCTCCACCGGGGTCGTCAAGAGCCAGAGCATGCGTTCCCTCAGTCGCCTGCGCGAGTTGCTCGGCGAGACCCGTTCCGAGCTGTTCGCCGAGGAACGCCATTGACCGGTCCTGTCCGCCGCCGCGGTGCGGCGGATCTCGGCGGTGTTGGGCCGCCGGACGGCATCCGCCGCACCCGTGGTGCGGCGACGAGGAACAAGCCACCACGCATCGTCGCCTTGAACGCGACGGGCGGTGGCGCACATCTGCGGTTGGGGAGGTTTTCCGTGTTCGCATCGAGCAGCAGGCCGTGCGGAGGCCGGATTCGCGGCAGAGGCCGAGGCTCGGTCGTCGTCGTGCCGGCGGTCCTGTGGGTGTTGGTGATGATGGCCGCAGGGTGTCATCGGGGGGAGGCCGGCGTCGGCCCCGACGAGCGGCACACCGCGAACGCGGAACGGGGCGATCCGGGCATGCTGCTGGGGGCCGGCGATCTGGGTTCGGACTGGCATGAGGACGACGCTCGAACCGGTCTGCCGCCCTGGCCGTGGGAGCAGGGCAGCTGTCCCAACTATCGGAGCGGTGACTACACGGCCAAGTCGCATCGGCGCGCTGCCGTGGAGCGCTACTACCGGCCGTTCGACGGCTCGTCGCCGGCCCACCACGTCGTGGAGACGTACGAACCTGGGTGGGCCGCGCGGAACGTCGACGACGTCCGTCGGGTCCTGCTGCGGTGCGCGAGCTACCTGGTCCTCGGATCGCGGGTTTCGTTCGACGTCGTCGATCCGCATTATCTGGACGGCGCCGGCATGCTCATCCGAGGTCGCATCGCGCATGCCGACATCCCGACCACGGTGACGTACTTCGTGATGCTGAGCCGAGGCGAGACGGTCTCGACGGTCAGCCTGCCCGACCTGGGCAGCCAGGCCGCGGTGGACCTCATCGCGGCGAAGGCGGTGGCCCGTCTTGGCTGAGCGGGAAGGTCGGCAGCTGTCGCGCCGCTGGGTCGTCTCCGCGGCCACCCTGTCTCTCGCCGGCGTCGCGACGGCCGCCTTCGGTGCCACGCGCGGCGGCCACGGCGACGGGGCTGGCCCAGCGCGGGCTTCTTCGCCTGTCAGTCCGGTCCCCACGACGCCGGCCATCGACCGCGTCGCCCAGGCGAGAACGCGCATCGAGGCGTACGTGCAGCGGTACGGCGGCCACTTGGCGGTCGCGGCAGTGGATGGACAGGGAACGGCTGGGGTGACGGTGGGCGCCAGACGGTTCGAGACCGCCAGCATTGTCAAGGTCAACATCCTTGCGGCCCTTCTGCTGCGCCAGGATCCGCCGGGCAAGGCCCTGGGTTCGGACACCCGACGGATGGCCGAAGCCATGATCGTGTCCAGTGACAACGATGCGGCGGTGGCCCTGTGGCAGCGGATCGGGGGCTCACGTGGCCTCACCGACGCGAACCGCGCACTCGGTCTGCGGGAGACCAAGCCCAACAAGCACTGGGGGCTCACCACGACCACGGCTGCCGACCAGCTGCTTCTGCTGACCGCGTTGACGTCGCCGGCGGGGCCACTGACCCCATCGGATCGGACGTTCGTCATGGGCCTCATGAACAAGGTGATCCCCGAGCAGCGCTGGGGGGTCACCGCCGCGCGGGAGCCGGGCAACCGTTCCGTCTACGTCAAGAACGGCTGGGACACCGTCGACGTCGACGGTGGTCGCTGGCTGGTCAACAGCATCGGACGGATCGTCGAGGCCCGTCATGACTGGCTGATCGCCGTGCTGTCCGACCATCATGTGAGCCAGAAGGAGGGCGTACGCGTCGTCGAGAAGACCGCCACGTACGTGCTCAAGGAGATGCGGGCCGCCACTGCCGGCGACGGTCCTTCGCAGGGGTAGGCCCGGTGTCCGACGGTGCGGACGTGCGGGAGCACCTATGCCGGTGGCGGCGCGGTCGAATCCCGGATCCGCAGTGCTGGGCTGATGACGATCCGGTGGGTGGGTCGGCCAGGGTCGGCGAGCCGGTCGGCGACGAGTCGCACGGCGGCCCGTCCGATCGAGCGTCGCGGCGGTCGCACCGCTGTCAACGGTGGACTGAAGAGCCCGGCGACCTCGTCGTCGTACGCCACGATGGAGAGGTCGCCGGGAACGGACAGGTGCCGCTCCTCGCAGTGCTGCACGAGCGCGATTGCCTCCGCGTCGGCGTGCACCAGCAGCGCCGTCGTCCCGGTCGCCTGGCATCGGTCGAGGACGTCGTTGAGCGCGGTGTCTCGCTCCGGTGACCGCGCGTCGGGTACGACGGCCACGACTGTGGCCTCCGGGTCCAGGCCGCACTCGGTCGTGGCGTCGAGCCATCCGCGCCGCACGTGCTGGCTGGTGGGGCTGTTGGCGTCGAGCACCAGGCCGACCTTGCGGTGCCCGAGCGAGGTGAGGTGGCGCACCGCCATGCCCGCACCGAGCGCGTGGTCGGTGACGACCGATTCCATGACAGCGTGGTGGCTGCCTACCGTCGCGGTGCGTTCCAACAGGACGACCGGGACGCCGGCCTGGTCGAGCCACTCGATGGTGCGCTCGGCGTTCGGTGCGTCCAGGCTCGGCGCGATGATCAGCGCGTCGACGCCCATCCGCCCCACCAGCCGGGCCAGTTGCGGCTGGTCGTCATCGCTGTCGTAGGAGGAGCCGCGCAGGACCACACGCATGTCGAGCTCGCGGGCGGCGCCCTCGACGCCTCGAGCCACGTCGGGCCAGTAGTAGTCCAAGGAGGGCACGAGCATGCCGAGGGAGTGCCCGACCCGCGGGGTCCGGTCGGCGGCGGGTGCGTCGTCGGCTGTCGGGACGTCGTCCGGCAGGATCAGGGCGACCCCGCCGTGGACACGGTGAACCAACCCTTCGGCGGCGAGCTCCGCAATGTCGCGTCGGATGGTGACCGGCGCGGCGCCGAGCAGGTGGGACAGGTCGGAGACGCGCATCGAGCCGTCGCGTTGCAGGGCGGCCAACAGTTGCTGGCGGCGGGTGACCTGAAGCGGCCCGCGGGAGGACTCCGCCGCGGCGACGACAGGACTGTCCTTGGTCATGGGGACCTCCGAGGAACGCTTCGTGCGGCGAAAGCTCTTGCATGACGGGGGAGTTCGCCGGCCGGGTCGAACGCGCTGACGACGCTTGCGAGCCGGATCAGCTGTTCTCCCCGGGTGGCGGCGCGAGCACCCAGGGCTCCTCAGACTGATAGAGCGGCTATGAGCGATTCTGATCGTATCAGAGCGCTTGTGGCGGTTGAGCCCGGCCGCAGTGGTCCCGGCCGCCGTGGGCGGAGGCGGCATCGTGTGTCCTTCTGATCAGATGTGCTCGTATCGGTTTGGGAACGGCATTGACTTGCTCGGTTGTGAGCGTTTTACTTCGGAAACCCCGTGGATGCCTGCGCGACACATTCATGGGCGACGCCCCGCTCGCCACACTCCACGGAGACGGATCGATGCGACAGGATCTCGGATGACGTTCGCGGCGACCGGCCGGATGGCGCCGGGGGCGGGCTCGGACGCCGACACCGGCGCGACCTGGACCCGGGATGACTGGGTGGCCCTCGCCGACCGGATGCTCGCCGCCGCCCGACCGTTCGCGTCGCCCGGGCACGCCCTCGTCACCTTTCCCGGGCCGGAGGGCGGTTACGGGCGGGCCGTCGACGGGCTGGAGGGCTTCGCTCGCACCTTCCTGCTGGCCGGTTTCCGCATCGCCGGCGCCCGGGGCATGGGTGTGGACGAGCTCGTGGACCGGTACGCGGCCGGCATCGCCGCCGGCACCGACCCGCGCTCTCCGGACCGCTGGGTGCGCTTGGACGAGCACCCCCAGGCGAAGGTGGAGGCCGCCTCCATCGCGCTGGTCCTGGACCTGACCCGCCCGTGGATCTGGGACCGGCTGCCGTCCGCGGTGCGCGAGCGGGTCGTGGACTATCTGCGCCCGGCGGTCGGCGACGACACGTACCCACGGATCAACTGGGTCTGGTTCCGGCTGGTCGTCCAGACGTTCCTGCGTTCGGTGGGCGGGCCGCACTCACTCGACGAGATGGCCGAGGATCTGCGCACGCACGACGGCTTCGCCCGCGGGGACGGCTGGATGTCCGACGGGCCGGAGCGCGCCTACGACCACTATGTGGGCTGGGCCCTGCACGTGTACCCGACGCTGTGGTCCCGGATGGCCGGCGCCGCCGACCTGGCCGAGCAGCGCCGCGAACGGGACCTGGCCGGCCTCGACCGCTTCCTGAGCGACGCGGTCGCGCTCGTGGGCGCCGACGGCTCACCGTTGATCCAGGGGCGAAGCCTGACCTACCGCTTCGCCGCGGCGGCGCCGTTCTGGGTGGGCGCCATCGCCGGCGTGCCCTCGGTCGGCCTCGGCCGGTTGCGCGGCGCGGCCACCCGCATCGTGCGCCACTTCGTGGCCAACGGCGCCCTGGACGAACGCGGCCTGCTCACCCTGGGCTGGCACGGGCCGTGGCCGCGACTGGCGCAGTCGTACTCCGGGCCGGGCTCGCCGTACTGGGCAAGCAAGGGCCTGCTCGGCATCGCGCTGCCGGCCGACCATCCGGTGTGGACGACTCCCGAGGAGCCGCTGCCGGTGCAGGAGCGGGACACCGTGCGGGCGATTCATGCGCCCGGTTGGCTGGTCTGCGGCACCCGTGCCGACGGCATCGTCCGCGTCGTCAACCACGGCACCGACCACGCTGTCGAGGGTGCCACCGTCTCGGATTCCCCGCTCTACGCCCGACTGGGCTACTCCACCGCCACCACCCCCGTCCTCGACGACAGCGGTTGGGCCAGCCCGCTCGACCAGTCCGTCACTCTCGTCGACGACGCGGGTCGGGTCACCCACCGCGCCGGCATGCGCCTGCTGACCGTGCGCGTCGACGCCGACGGCGTGGGTGTGGCCGGCTCACGTGCCCTCGCCCACTGGGTCGACCCGGACCCGGATCAGCGCGATCACGGCGGGGGCCGCCGGGGCACGTCCCGACCGGCCGGGCACCTCACGGTGTACTCGCTGGTCCGCGGCCCCTGGGAGCTCCGTCTGACCCGCGTCGACGGTCTCGCCGACGGTGTCGAGGCGGCTGCGCTGCGACTGCGGATCGGCGGCTGGGCCGTTGCCGGGGACGCGACGGCGACCTTCGGCGACCGGGTGGCGGTCGTGACCGGGGCCGGCCTGACCAGCAGGCTCGAGAGCGTGCACGGTGGCGCGACGGCCGGCGCCACCGCGGTTCCGCACGGCGGGCCGCTGGCCGGCGGGCTGGTCGTGCCCTGGCTGGACCACCCCGTCCGGCCGGGCGCATGGGCCACCGCCCTCATCGAGCTGTCCACAGTGCCGGCGGCCACGGCCGGGCAGGCATGCCAGGTCGTGACCGACGAGGACGCCGACGGCCTGCACCTGGCGGTCGACTGGCCTGACGGGATCAGCACGTCGACCCGTCTGAACACGGAGTATGCCGGGCCCACCCAGGTGGCCTGGTAGCAGTGCGGGCCCGTCCGGGCCCCTGACCTAAGGAGAAAGGGATGAAGCGTGCGATACCGGCCGTCATCAGCGCTGCGACGGCCCTGACGCTTGTTCTTGCCGGTTGCGGCGGCGGAGACGAGCCAGTCGACCCCAACGCCCCGGTGACGATCACCCTGGCTGGCTGGACCCTGTCGTCCACGCCCGAGTTCAAGACGCTCGCCGACGGCTTCAAGGCGACCCACCCGAACGTGACGGTGGAGCTCAAGGAGTACGCCCCGGGCAACGACTACGACACCCAGATGATCACGGACCTGGCCGCCGGCACCGCGCCGGACGTCTACGTCCTGAAGAACCTGAAGAACTTCTACACGTACCAGAGCGGTGGTCAGCTGCTCGACGTCTCCGACGCCACCGCCGGCCTCGACTCGGTGCCCGCGCTGTCGTCGTACCAAGTGGACGGCAAGGCGTACGCGGTGCCGTACCGGCAGGACTCGTGGGTGCTCTTCTACAACAAGGACCTCTTCGCGAAGGCGAAGGTGACGCCGCCGGACGGCAGCTGGACCTGGGACGACTACACCGCCGCGACGAAGCAACTGCACACCGGGCTGAAGGGGGCCGGCTCGAACGCGACAGGCGCCTACCAGCACACCTTCCAGTCGACAGTGCAGGGTTTCGCGCTCGCCCAGACCCCCAACGCTGACCTGCTCTCCGGGGACTTCGGCTACCTGAAGCCGTACTACGAGCGGTCACTGGACCTGCAGGCGGCCGGCGCGCAGCCGACCTTCGGCACGGCGAAGACCAACAAGCTCACCTACCAGGCGCAGTTCGGCAAGCAGCAGTCGGCGATGCTGCTGATGGGCACCTGGTACGTGGCCACGTTGCTCAACCAGCGAACGAGCGGTGACGCCGACAAGTTCCAGTGGGGCATCGCGCCGGCGCCGCAGTTCGACAAGTCCACCACCGGCACCTCCGCCACGCCTGTCACCTTCGGTGACCCGACCGGCTTGGGCATCAACCCGAAGATCAGCAAGTCCAAGACCGCCGCGGCCAAGGCTTTCCTCAAGTACGCGGCCGGCCCGGACGCCGGCAAGGCGCTGGCCGGGATCGGCATCACCCCGGCCCAGGTCAGCGACGCGGTCACCGCCACGCTGTTCGGGCTGGACGGCGTGCCGCAGGACGACCTGTCGAAGTTCGCCTTCGCCAAGCACACCATCAAGCCGGAGAACCCGGTGTCGAAGCACACCGCCGGCCTGCAAAACCTCCTCAACGACACGCATTCGGCGATCCTCTCCGACAGCAAGGACGTCGATGCGGCGCTGAACGAGGCGCGGACCCGCGCCAAGAACGAGGTCCTCAACCAGTGAGCTGATGGCGGGCCCGGCGCGCCTGAGCCGCACGCCGGTCCCGCCGCCATGCCGAACGCTTCCGGAGACTCCCTATGGCAACATTGCCGCGCACAAGACCCAGGAACCGGCGGCTGGTGTCGCGCAACACGGTCGCCGGCTGGTCGTTCATCCTTCCCAACTTCGTCGGCTTCGCCGTGCTCACCCTGCTACCCGTCGCCGTGCTGTTCTACGTGGCCTTCACCAACTGGAACGTCTTCGGGGTGGCCGAGTGGACCGGCACCGCCAACTTCCGGCGGATGTGGGACGACGCGAGCTTCTGGACCGCACTGCGCAACACCGTCTACTACGCCGTCTTCCACATCCCGCTGACCCTGGTGGCGGCACTCGGGTTGGCGCTGCTGCTCAACCGCAAACTGCGCGGCGTACGGTTCTTCCGTACCGTCGCCTTCTTCCCCTACATCACCTCGATCGTGGCGATCGCGGTGGTCTGGAACCAGCTCTTCAGCCCGGAATACGGCCCGATCAACGCTCTCCTTGGCGCCGTCGGGGTGGACAACCCGCCGGGCTGGACCGCGTCGGCGACCTGGTCGATGCCGGCGGTCATCATCGTCGGCACCTGGCGGTACATGGGCTACTACATGCTGCTGTTCCTGGCCGGCCTGCAGACCATCCCGGCCCAGCTCTACGAGGCGGCCGAGACCGACGGCGCCTCACCGTGGCAGCGGTTCGTGCACGTGACCCTCCCCGGGTTACGACACACCACCTTCTTCGTCACGGTGCTGCTCACCATCGAAAGCTTCAAGGTCTTCGACCTCATCCTCGTGATGACCGGCGGCGGACCGGGCCAGTCGACACTTGTGCTCTCGCAGTACATCTACCAGAAGGGCTTCGAGGAGAACCAGTTCGGCTACGCCTCGGCGGTCTCCATCGTCCTGTTCGCCATCTGCTTCGGCATCACGATCATCCAGTTCATGGTCAACAGGCGGGGGAACAACTGATGACCGCGACCGACCTCTCCACGCCCGTCCCCGCCATCGCCGCGCCCGGCAACCGTCGGCCCCGCCGAACGGTCCGGTCCCGGGGCGGGCGGCTCCTCGGGTACGCCGCTCTCGTGCTCGCGGCGGTCGGGCTGCTGCTGCCGTTCTTCTGGATGGTGGTGGCGTCGTTGAAGACAAACAACGACGTCTTCACCATCCCGATCACCTGGCTCCCCGATCCGGTGGTGTGGCGAAACTACGTCGACATCTGGCAGCGCTCGGACATGACGACGTGGCTGTGGAACACCCTGCTGCTGTCGGTGGTCGTCACCTTCCTGCAGGTGTTCACCGGCAGCTTCGCGGCCTACGGCTTCGCCCGCGTCCGCTTTCCCGGCCGCAACCTGCTCTTCCTGGCGTACGTCGGGACGATCGCGGTGCCCTGGCAGTCGTACATGATCCCGCAGTTCATCCTCATGTCGAAGCTGCACCTGTCGAACACACTGTGGTCGATCATCGCGATCCAGGCGTTCGGCGCGATCGGCGTGTTCCTGATGAAGCAGTTCTACGAGACGATCCCTGAGGAGCTCAGCGAAGCGGCGCGGATCGACGGGCTCAGCGAGTACGGCATCTACCGACGGATCATCCTGCCGCTGTCCCGGCCAGCGCTTGCCAGCCTGGCCCTGCTGATGTTCACGACAACCTGGAACGACTACCTCGGCCCACTGATCTACCTGCGCAGTCCGGAGTTGCGCACCATCCAGTTGGGGCTGAACACCTTCATCTCCCAGTACAACGCCGAGTACGCGCTGATCATGACGGGCTCGGTGCTGTCCGTGCTGCCTGTCGCTGTCATCTTCCTGCTCGGCCAGCGCTACTTCATCGAGGGCGTCGCCTCGACCGGACTGAAGGGTTGAGGCCCATGCGTTCGCGCCACCACATCATCACCGCGGTCTTCGACGGAATCTACGTCGCGCTCGTCACCAACCTGCTGCTGGTGCTCGGTTGCCTGCCACTGGTGACGCTCGCGTTCACCACCGACGCGGCGCGGTCCTGGCCGCTGTACGCGCTGACCGCCCCGCTCTGCGCGCCCGGGCTCTGTGCGGTCTTCGCGGTCATGTCCGCCTACTCGGCCGGCGACACCGGCGGCGTGCTGCGCACCTACGGCCGGGCGTGGCGAACCACTGCGCGGCCGGCGATGCTCTGGACGGCGGCGGCCATGGCCGCCCTGGTCGTGCTGGCCGTCGACGCCCGCGCCGCGTGGGGCCACCGGGTCGGGGCGCTCGCCCTGCCGGTGCTGGCGACCCTGATCGTCCTCACCGTCGCGACCACGCTGCTGGGGCTGGTGACCCTCGCCGACCGGCCCACCGCGCCGCTGCGGGAGGTGGCCCGCGCCTGCGTGTATCTGGCGGTGCGCCGCTGGTACCTCACCGCCGGGTCTCTGCTCGTGCTCGCGCTGCTCGCCCAGATTCTGGCGGCCCGCCCCGCGATCGCGCTCGGCCTCGCCGCCGCGCCGCTGCTCTACGTCGTCTGGGCCAACAGCCGCTTCACCCTGCGCGCCGCCCTCGACCCACCGGCGGCCGCACCCCAGCGCATCTGACCACCACGTTCCGGCCACCAAGCCGGGACGCCGATGACACACCTGCCCGGCACCGGACCGGACACACGAGGGAGAACAGCATCCATGACGGCGACCGACGTCCGTCCCAGCTCCGACGCAGAGGCCACGGCCGCCGCGGTGACCGCCGCGATACGTACCGTCGACGCGAACATCGCCACCTTCGGCGACCGGTACCCCGCGGACACCACCGACGCCAACCGCTACCCGCTCCGGCCACCGGGCGCCGGCCAGCCCGAGGGCGGCAACGTCGGCTGGACCACCAGCTTCTGGCCGGGCATGCTCTGGCTGGCGCATGACCTGACCGGTGACGACCGCCACCTGCGCGCCGCGATGTCCCACGTGGACAGCTTCGCGGCCCGGATGACCCAGGGCATCGACCTGGACACCCACGACCTCGGTTTCCTCTACACCCTCGCCTGCGTCACCCCGGCCCGCCGTACCGGCGACGCACAGGCCCGAGGCGCGGCGCTCGCCGCCGCCGACCACCTGATGACGCGCGTCCTCGAACCCGCCGGAATCATCCAGGCCTGGGGTGACCTGAACGACCCCCGCCAACGTGGCCGCACCATCATCGACAGCCTCATGAACACGCCGCTGCTCTTCTGGGCCAGTCAGACCACCGGCGACGACCGCTACGCCGCCGCGGCCCGCCGGCACACCGCCCAGCTGCGCGAGCACATCCTGCGCCCCGACGGCACGACCTTCCACACCTTCTACTGGGACCCGGAGACCGGCGCTCCACTACGTGGTGAAACCGAACAGGGCCACGCCGACCACTCCTGCTGGGCCCGCGGCCAGGCCTGGGGCATCTACGGGTTCAGCCTCAACCACCGGCACATCGGCGACCCCGCGCTGCTCACCGCCGCGATGACCTGCGCCGACCGCTTCCTCGCCCACCTGCCCGACGACCACGTCGCGTACTGGGACCTGGAGTTCGGCGACGGCAGCGGCCAGGAGCGGGACAGCTCAGCCGCGGCCATCGCCGCCTGCGGCCTGGTCGAACTCGCCGACAGCCTCACCGACCCGGCCAGCGCCGGCCGGTACCGGACAGCCGCCGCCGCGATCCTGCGCTCGCTCATCGAGCACTACTCCACCGGTGGCCATCCGGTCTCGAACGCGCTGCTCCTGCACGGCGTCTACGACAAACCCAAGGGCGTCGGTGTGGACGAGGGAACCCTGTGGGGCGACTACTTCTACCTGGAAGCCCTCACCCGCGCCACGGTCCCGGGCTGGACCAGCCCCTGGTGACCACCAGGACCGACCCGCACCGCCCCGCATTCCACGAAAGGTGACCATGGACTACCGCTACCACTGCGCCATTCCCGCCGCCGACGGCCGGAACACGCTGCCCTTCAATCCCTGCCAACTGCTGGACTTCACCCTGCTGCGGCTGTCGGCCGGCGAGTCCTGGACCGGCGAGTCCGGTGACCGGGAGATCCTGGCCGTCATCCTCGGTGGCACGGCCACCTTCACCGTCAACGGACACCATTTCCCGCAGGTCGGCCGGCGTCCGGACGTCTTCTCCGGCAAGCCGCACTCCGTCTACGTCCCGGCCGGCTCCTCGGTGACCGTCGAGGCCGTCACCGCCGTGGAGATCGCCCTACCCAGCGCCCCCAGCGAGCTGGCCACCGACCCCTATGTCATCGCACCGGAACAGGTCGCGACGGGCAACTGGGGAGCGGCCAACTTCGGCCGCACCTACCACCAGATCCTCACCGAGGTCTCCCAACCGGAGCTGCCCGCCCGCCGGCTCATCGTCGGCGAGACCTACACGCCCTCGGGCAACTGGAGCACCTACCCGCCGCACCGGCACAAGGTCGACGACCTGCCCGCCGAGGCCGCACACGAGGAGATGTACTACTACCGCGTCAACCCGGCGAACGGGTTCGGCATCAGCCGGGTCTACACCGACGAGGGGTACGAGGAGAACGTCACCATCCGCGATCATGTGATGCAGATGATGCCCGAGGGGTACCACACGGTGGTCAGCGCGCCCGGCTACACCACCTACTTCCTGTGGTTCCTGGCCGGCACACAACGCACCCAGGGCGCCCGTGAGGACGCCGACCTCGCCTGGGTGGGCCAGACCGTGCCGACCCTGCGCAGCCTGGGTCTCTAGCGCGGCGGCCCCCGGTCGGACGACCCAGTGGGAGGCGGCCCGTTGCGGCACAGGTGATTCTCGTTCATCGTTTCCGAACCTGTCGGAATCCAGCAGCAGCGGTACGCCGTCCACCGGGGGAGAGCCACGGCTCTGTCGGGCACCCGAGGGATGGGCCGCGGTCAGTACCAGCCCTGAACCGGCGGGTCCGACGGCCCGCCCGCGCCGCCGCTAGTGACCCTTCTCGTCCCCGCCAGCCGTCCGGTTCGGGATGGTAGCCGTAGGCGGCAGCCCGGACCGTTTCCTCGTTCTCCAGCCCCGAGCCGATCGCGCCGCCCACAGTGGCCAGCGAGCTGGTGATCCAGGCGAGCGTCAGGTAGTCGGTGAAGTCGACCGGTCGCTGCAGGGTCTGTTCCAGCACCGATGTGTCGATCAGCAGTGCCCCGACAAGCACGGTTCCCACGAACAGCACCACATAGGACACCGCCGTGGCCAGCGTGAGGGTGAGGATCGTACCCAGGTTGAACAGCCGAGCCAGCTCAGCCGGTGTGTCATGGTCTGGTTTCTCCCACAGGTCGTGCGCGACGATCAACCAGGCCACCAACGCGGTCAGCCCGAGCAGCATGATCACGGCGAGCCGGAGTCCGCCGAGCGCGTCGCCCATCTGCCAGATGGTGTCCGTGGTGAGCGCGAACGCGGCAGTGCCGAACGCACCGACCAGCAGCTTGGACAGACCCAGCAGGGCGCGCCCCGGGCGGTTGGCGCGGACCATGCCGGTCAATAGCCGCGCCCGGCCGATCAGCCCCGAGGCGACGTAGCGCCGCTCACCGGGGTCGGCCTCGCCGACCTCTCGGTGGACGGCGGGCATCCGGCTTGCCATCTCGGCTGATGCCCGCTCGACCGGCGGCACCCGCTGGTCGGAAGCGTCGGTCAGCAGTCGGCTCACCAGATCCGGGACGGCCGCGCGGGCTGCTCGCAGCTGGTGCAGTCCCAACGCGGGCAGCGACACCATCGCGACGTGGCGCCGGGCGGAGGTCTGCGCGACCAACGGCACCCGCTCGGCGTGCAGGGGCAGGTCGGTGAGGCAGATTGCGATGTCCCACTTGTCGCTTCTGCGCCGCCGAGCGACATCGTCGAGCAGTGCCTCAACGCCGCCGTCGCGGCGCGGCGCCACCTCGCCCCAGCCCTCCCGAACGGTCCACCGCACATCCGCGCTCACCTGCTCAGCGAGCCGGCCGGCCAGCTCGGTGGTGAGCCGCGCGGCCACCCGGGCGGGGTGGTCCGGTGGGGTTGCCACCAGCCCGACGACGATCTCCGGGCGTTGCTGTTCACTGTGGGACATCCGTGCTCCTCCAGCCGGGCGATGCGTTCGTCGTGCTTCCTCCCGTGAAGAGTCCGCTCACTGCTGAGACCTTGCTGGTGTGCACATCCTCGCAGACCGTTCCGACCCTTAAGGTCGGTTTGTGCCACGAGTGGAGCGCTACCGGAAGACCACTCCGGCCCAGGGCGTGAACGCCCTGGGCCGGAGTGGTTCGACAACTGTCGGTCGTGCCGATCAGGTGACGTTGATGTCGCTGCACCACATGTAGGTCTGGTCCAGGTGCGACGCCCTCCAGAGCACGAACAGGATGTGGTTTCCGCTGCGTGCCGGGAGCGAGACGTTGAACGAGATGTTCTGCGCCGGCGCGTAGCGCCCGGTCGTCGTGACCAAATCGAGGTTGCCCCACCCGAGCTTCTGGGTGGCGGGGTTGAACCCCTGCTTGGTGATGTAGACCTGGAGGTAGTCAGCGCCGTGGCTGGCCTGGTCGTACAGCTGGACCGTGAGGTTGCGGCTGACGGTGGTCGTCTTCCACGCCCCGGGCTGGTTCACGCTGTCGTTCCTGGACAGGGCGTTGCTGCACAGTTGACCATCTGGGGTGCGAGCCTGGTACTGGCCGCCGAGGCCGTCGCGCAGCTGGCTCATCCAGTTCCACATGGTGTCGGGGTTGGCCTGGAAGGCCCGCCAACACATGGGGTCCTGCTGCTGCATGGCCGGGTTCATGTGCTGGCTGCCCCAGGTCTTCCAGCACTGATAGGCACGACTCATCGGGTTGATGATGGTGCCGTGGGCCTGGGCTGCCCCGGTGAAGGGCAGCATGCCGGCCACGATGGCGAACACCATGACGAACGCTCGCAGGGAGCGACGTACGGGTGACCGGGATCGTCCGCCGGATCGATCGGACTTGAGTGAACGCACTGTTCATCCTCCGCTCTTCGGGGCTACAAATCAGCTTGGGAACGCTCCCAAACCAACTGTTGCATCTATCCACTTAAATATCAATGCTTATCTATCTATGGTCGGATGTGGATCGAGCTGACCGGGAGTGTCCGTAGCTGCGGCATGGTCAGAGGCCGGCTGCGGCGTCGTACCGGCGGCGCTGCTCGGCCATCTCCGACTGGGTCAGCGCCTCCTTGAGCGCCAAATCCGCGTACTTGGGCGGGAGCATCTGCCGCACCCGGTCGGTGAACATGACCTCGGCGGTCGCCTCGACCACCTGGATGCCCGGAGGCTCGGTGGACATGTCCATGATCACGGGACCGGCCAGTTTGACCGCCACGTCCCAGGGGCGCTTCTGTTCGGCGACCCCGCAGAGGTGGAAGCCGTAGACCGTCCGCACATCGGCGAGCGCGGTGGCCTCGGTCGGCTCGTAGCCGTAGACGCGGACCCCGCAGATCACCGCCGGCTTCGCCGTGGTGGCCGCCTGCTGGGCACCGTGTCCGGCGTGGTTGTGCTGCCCCGGATCCGCCTGTTCCAGGGTGGTGCGCATCCGGGCCGTGATCTGCGTCTGCAGGTCCGCCGGCTCCGCCTCCGGGCCGGCCCGGTTGACCAGTACGACCGTGCCGGCCGACACCACCAGCAGGATCACCGCCACCCACACGAATCGGTTTCGGTACCACCCCGCGAGACTCTCTCGGGAAATCATGATTGCTTCTCACCTCGTCGCCGGTTCTGGTGCGCTGGCAGGCCGAATCGGACGCCCCCCGGCGGGTCAGGCGTCGAGCGCGTCGTCCGTCGGAGAAACGTGCCGGGGTGTGCCTACGGCGGGCGGGGATGATTGCCCGGAAAATGCCCGTCGTCATAGCGGTGGCCCGGCGATCCGGCAGGCGAGCGTCCGCCAAGGCGGCGCGCTGCCGGCGCTGCGATGCTCCCGTGCTGGCCGTTCCCAGCGCGGTTGCCCCCGCGCTGCGGCGATATGAGCCATTCCAACACGTCTGGGCCCGCTCTGGCAACATCGATGAGCATCAGCGTGGATTCCGCCTGGCCCACCCGCACCGTCGTCGCGCACGCGTGCTCATCGCCGCACCGCCGCGGGCCTGCCCCGAAGGGATCCTCGGCGCGCGCATCTGGGATCGGATATGGTCCATTGCACCCGATTTGCCGCTTCTCAAGGGGAAAATATGAGCCGCTTGCCCTATGTGAACCCCGCCGATGCCCCGGCGCCGGTCCGCGACGCGTTGCAGGCCGCGGCTCCCCTGAGCTTCTTCCGGGTCATGGCCAACGCCGAGACGGCGTTTCCGGACTGGATGCGCTGGGGCGGCACGCTGCTCAGGGACTTGGCCCTCGACCCGCTGCTCCGCGAACTCGCGATCCTGCGGGTTGCCCAGCTCAGCGACGTCACATACGAGTGGGTTCAACACGTGCCGATCGCCCGCTCCGTCGGCGCCACCGACGAGATGATCCACGCGCTCGGACGTGACGAGATCGGGGACGACTGTTTCACGGCAGACCAGCGAATCGTCCTGCGTTTCACGACCGAAGTCGTCCGCGACGTCTGCCCGCCCGACGACACCACCACCGCACTGATCGGGCTGCTCCCGCCGCGCGAGGTGGTCGAACTCCTGATGGTGATCGGGCAGTACATGATGATCGCCCGGGTCGCCGCCGTAGCGGACCTGGAAGTCGACGAGCCGATGGGCGCCGCCGTCTACGGTGCCTGACTTATGTCATGAGTACCTGTGCGCCACGCATCGAAGGTCGTGACTAAGCGCACTGGAGCCGCCGCGTCCTGTCGATGAGACTCGATTCAACGCCGGAACACCAGCCGGCCGAGTTCGAGGGGCGGTGGGACGATGGACGAACGCTACGACAGCTACTGCGCCGCAGACCGGCTGTTCTACGACTCGCTCGGCAGCGCCGTCGCGCAGCCGGTCTTCCCGGCCGCCGACCGGCCGATGCCGACCGGCTGGCGCCGCGAACCACTCGACGACTGGCTGATCTACGCGCCCGACGGTGGCTCACTGCCCCAGCAGGGCTGGAAGATCCATGTGTCGGCGGGTCTGGCGAACGCCGAGCGGGTGCTGGACGCGGTCTGGAACTACTGCGTCCCCCGCGGCCTGTCCTTCAAGTTCCTGCGCGGGCCGCGCACGCTGCTGCTGCGCAATTCCAAGTACGCCGCCCGGGCCGCCAGCGGCAAGTTCATCACGGTCTATCCCCGCGACGACGCGGAGCTGGAGCTGGCCTGCAAGGAACTCGACGAACTGCTCGCCGGCGAGCCCGGGCCGTACATCCTCAGTGATCTCCGCTACGGCGCCGGCCCGGTCCACGTGCGCTACGGCGGCTTCGCCGCCCGCTACTGCCACTCGCCCGACGGCCAGGTGGTGCCGGCGATCGAGGACGACTGCGGCACGCTGGTGCCAGACCGCCGTGAGCCCGTATTCCACGTACCGTCCTGGGTCACAGTGCCCGACTTCCTCGGCCCGCACCTGGCCGCGCGCAGCGGAACCAGCACGGACCAGGTGCCGTACCGGATCGAGCGGGTGATCCACTTTTCCAACGGCGGCGGGCTGTACGTGGGCAGGGACCTGCGGACCGACACCGAGGTGGTGCTGAAGGAGGCCCGACCGCACGCCGGCCTGGACGCCGACGGCACCGACGCCGTCGCACGGCTGGCCCGCGAGGCGCAGGCCCTGCGGCAACTCGCTGACCTGCCGCAGGTGCCCCGGGTGCACGACGAGTTCGTCCTCGGCGAGCACCGGTTCCTCGCGCTCGAGTTCATCGAAGGCCGACCGCTGAACAAGGTGCTTGTCGACAGGTACCCGCTGATCGACGCCGACGCGACCGACGGCGACCGGGCGGCGTACGCCCGATGGGCCCGCCAGGTCTACGAGCAGGTCGAATCCGTCGTGGCGGCGATCCACGAGCGCGGCCTGGTCTACGGGGACCTGCACCTGTTCAACATCATGATCCGACCGGACGACCGGGTCGCCCTTGTCGACTTCGAGGTGGCCGCCCCGATCGCCGGGCACCGCCGACCCGGGCTGCGCAACCAGGGCTTCGCGGCACCGAGGGACCGGACCGGGCCGGCGGTCGACAGGTACGCCCTGGCGTGCCTGCGGTTGGCGCTGTTCCTGCCACTGACCCAACTGGTCCGGCTCGCCCCGGCGAAGGTGACCCACCTGGCCGACATCATCGCCGCGAACTTCCCGGTGCCGAGGTCCTTCCTCGACCCGGCGGTCGAGGAGATCACCGGTGACCCGCGGGTCACCGCTGACCCGGCAGGGGTTCTCGGCCCGGTTGACTGGCGCACCAGGCGGGACCGGCTGACGACGGCGATCCTCGCCAGCGCCACCCCGGAGCGCGACGACCGGCTCTTCCCAGGCGACATCGAGCAGTTCCGCAGTGGCGGCCTCAACCTCGCCCACGGGGCGGCGGGCGTGTTGTACGCGCTCGACAAGAGCGGCGCCGGGCGGTGGCCCGAGCACGAAGAGTGGCTGGTGCGGCGGGCGACAACGCCCCCGTCCGGCACCCGCTGCGGGTTCTACGACGGGCTGCACGGTGTCGCCTACGCGCTCGTTCACCTCGGACGCCGGCAGGACGCGCTTGACGTTCTCGACATCTGCCTGCGGGAACCCCTGGACGGGCTCGACCACAGCCTGGCGAGCGGACTGTCCGGGATCGCGCTCAACCTGGCCGAGCTGGCCGCGCGTACCGGGGAGGGGTCGTTGCGCGACGCCGCGTGGCGGGCCGCCGAGCAGGTGATCGGGCAGTTGGCCGACGACCCAGGCCCGGACGTCAGCGGCGGACGTAACCCGTACGCCGGGTTGCTGCGCGGCCGGACCGGACCGGCGCTGATGCTGGTGCGGCTCTACGAACTCAGCGGCGACGACGAGCTGTTGGGGCATGCCGCCACCGCGCTGCGCCAGGACCTGCGCCGGTGTGTGCTGCGCCCGGACGGCGCCCTGGAGGTCAACGAGGGCTGGCGCACCATGCCCTACCTGGCGCACGGCAGTGTCGGTATCGGGCTGGTCCTCGACCAGTACCTGCGCCACCGCGATGACGACCAGTTCGCCGAGGCGAGCGCGGGAGTCCGCCGTGCGGCCCGCTCACCGTTCTACGCACAGTCCGGGCTCTTCACCGGCCGGGCCGGCATCATCGCCTACCTCGCCGCCTCGACCGACGCCGCCGACCGCCGCGAACTCGACGCCCAGCTGGACCGGCTGTCCTGGCACGCGCTGCCGTACCGCGACGGGACCGCGTTCCCCGGTGAGCAGTTGCTGCGGCTCTCCATGGACTTCGGCACCGGCACCGCCGGTGTGCTGTACGCGCTGGCCAGCGCGCAGCACGACCAGCCGCCGCTGCTGCCCTTCCTCGCGCCCCTGCCGGGCGCGAACAGACTCCCTCGCGACAGCGGGGGCGACCCGATCGGCGAACGGATGGAAGGGAGGTGAACGACATGGCACTTCTGGACCTCCAGGGCCTGGAGATGGCTCCGGCCGACCGCACCGGTGGCGGTAGCCGGGCGAGCCTGCTGCTCTGCGGCGACAGCTCGCTCTCCGTCACGACCTGCAACTGATCCACGCACACGTGGGGCCCTGGGTGGGTAGACGTGCCCACCCAGGGCAACCGCGTACCAACGGGAGGACCGATGCCGACGTTCGCCACGGGGGACAGGCTGCTGCGGCAGACGGTCCTGGCGGGCGGCGGCTGGACCACCGGACTCGCGGCGGTCGCGCTGCTCGGCGCGGCCGCCGAACTGTTGCTACCCGCGGCCCTCGGCCGCGCCGTCGACGTCGCTCTCGCCAGCGGCTCCGGCTGGTGGACGGTGTCCGCCTGCGCCCTGGTCGTCGTCCTCATCGGCGTCGACACCCTGACGGACCTGGCCAGCGGATTCGGTGCGGCACGCGCCACCGCCGGGCTGCGTCGGCGCCTGCTGCGTCACCTCTTCGCCCTGGACGTCCGCGCCACCCGCCGGCACCCGGTGGGTGACCTCGTCGGCCGACTGGTCGGCCAGGCCGCCGACGCGGGACAGGCCGGCAACGCCGTGATCCTGGCCATCGTGGCGGTGCTTCCGCCGCTCGGCAGCGTCGTCGCGCTGGCCATCATCGAACCGGTCCTCGGGGTCACCCTGCTCGCCGGTCTCGGCCTGCTCGCCGTCCTCATGCGCGCCTTCGTGACCGACGCCTCGGCCGCGACCGCCGCGTACCAACGGGTACTCGGCACCATCGCCGGCCGACTGCTGGAGTCGCTGACCGGTGCCCGGACCATCGCCGCCGCCGGCACCACCCGCCGCGAGGAGGACCGGGTGCTGGCGGCCCTGCCGGACCTGGACCGGCACGGTCGGCGCGCCTGGGAACTGCTGGCCCGGGCGAGTGCGCGCACCTCGGCCGTGGCGCCACTGCTGAACCTGAGCGTCATCGCGGTCGGCGGGTACGCCCTGACCACCGGCTGGCTCACGCCTGGCGAACTGGTCGCCGCGGTCCGGTACGCGGCGATGGGCGCCGGGCTCGGTGGAGTGCTGGCCACCCTGAACCACCTGGTCCGCAGTCGCGCGGGAGCACACCGGGTCGCCGAGTTGCTGACCCAGCCCGCCACGCCGGCCGGCGATCGGCCCCTTCCAGCCGGTGGCGGCGCCCTGCGAATGCGGGGGGTGTGCGTACACGCCGACGACGGCCAGCCCATCCTGGACGGCATCGACCTGGACGTCCCGGCCGGCGTCACCGTGGCCGTCGTCGGGGCGTCCGGTGCCGGCAAGTCGACCCTGGCGGCCGTGGCGGGACGGCTGTACGACCCCGACGGCGGTGAGGTGCGACTGGACGGTGTGCCGCTGCGGGACCTCGACGCGGCGGCGCTGCGCCGAGCCGTCGGCTACGCCTTCGACCGGCCGGTGCTGATCGGCGCGACCGTCCACGACGCGATCGGCCTGGCGCTGCCTGTCGACTCGGCGGCGCCGCCGGCCGATCCGAGCCCGGCCACGCCGGCGGTCCTACGCGCGGCCCGGATGGCGGCGGTCGCCGACGTGATCGACCGTCTGCCCCGCGGCTACCGCACCCCGCTGGTGGACACACCGCTCTCCGGGGGAGAGACCCAACGCCTCGGCCTGGCCCGCGCGTTCGCCGCCGAGCGGCTGCTCATCCTGGACGACGCGACGTCCAGCCTGGACACCGCGACCGAACACCGGATCACCGAGGCGGTGGTCGGGCGGGCCGGGGAGCGTACCCGACTGGTGGTCACCCACCGGACCGCGGCGGCCGCGGCGGCCGACCTCGTCGCCTGGCTGGACGGCGGTCGGCTGCGTGGCCTGGCGCCGCACCGGCAACTCTGGGCCCACCCGGACTACCGTGCCGTCTTCCAACCGGCCGGCGGTGGGCCGTGAGCCGACCCGGCGTACGCCTGGTGACCTGGCGGGCGTTGCGGGCCCGCCGGCGCGAGCTCGCCGGGCTCGGCGGCTGGTCGCTTGTCGAGTCGCTGCCCGCGCTGCTCGCCGGCTATCTGGTCGCCCGCGCCGTCGACGAGGGTTTTCTGGCCGGGCGTCCGGTCACCGGCCTGGCCTGGTTGGGGGTCCTCGCCGTGGCCGTGCTGCTCGGCGCGGCGGCCACCGGTCGGACGTACCGGAGCCTCGGTGCCGTGGTCGAGCCGTTCCGCGACGAGGTGGCCGCTCAGGTTGTCCGGGGTGCGCTGCGCGACGCCACCCGGGCGGGCGGCCGCCCGGACAGCGCCGCCGTGACCCGGCTGACCCACCAGATGGAGATCGTCCGCGACACCTTCGCCGGTCTGCTGATGGTGACCCGCGGTTTCCTTTTCTCCGCTGGCGCGGCCCTGCTCGGCCTGCTCGCCCTGGCGCCGGTGGCGGCGGCGCTGGCCGCCGCGCCGCTTGTCGCCGGCCTGGTCGTCTTCGTCGCCGCGCTGCCGGCGATGGTCACCCACCAGCGCGCCTACGTCCGTGCCGGTGAGCAGCTCGGTCAGTCGGCGGCGGCGGCGCTGGCCGGTCACCGCGACGTGCTGGCCTGCGGCGCCCAGGCACGCGTGACGGCCGACGTGGCACGCTGGGTGTCGGCGCAGGCCGCCGCCGAGCGCGTGCTCGCCCGGATGGCGGCGATCCGCACCCTCAGCCTCGGCATCGGCGGCTGGCTGCCGCTGCTGGTGCTGATGGTGGCCGCCCCGTGGCTGGTCGAGCGTGGTCTCACCGCCGGCGCGGTGCTGGGCGCGCTGATCTACGTCTCCACCGGGCTGCAACCCGCCCTGCACACCCTGGTGCAGGGCCTCGGCGGCGGCGGGCTCCGCTACGCGGTCACCCTGGAGAACATCCTGCGCACCTATCCGGTGTCCGACGACAAGCGCCCGTCGGCCCCCGCCGCCCGGTCACCCCACTGCCGGCCGCCCACCGGTCCCGCCGGCCGCCCCGCAGCCGTCGAGGTCCGGGGACTGACCTTCGGCTACGGCCCGCGCGCCCGGCCCATCCTGCAGAACTTCTCGCTGACACTTGCCGACCGGGACCACCTCGCCGTGGTGGGCCCGAGCGGTGCGGGCAAGTCCACACTGGCCGCTCTGCTGGCCGGTCTGGTGCCGCCGCAGGCAGGCACGGTCCACCTCGCCGGCGCGACGGTCACCCAGGTCGAACCGGCCGGTCTCGCCCGGATGCGAGTGCTGGTGCCGCAGGAGGCGTACGTCTTCACCGGCAGTCTCGCCGACAACCTCCGCTACCTCCGGCCGGACGCCGACGATCACACGCTGGAGCTCGCCCTCGACGCGCTCGGCGCGCGTCCCCTGGCGACCCGCCTGGGCGGCCTGGGCGCGCCGGTCGCGCCGGCCCTGCTCTCCGCCGGCGAGCGGCAGCTGATCGCGGCGGTCCGGGCCTGGCTGGCACCCGCCCCGCTGGTGATCCTGGACGAGGCGACCTGTCACCTGGACCCCGCGTTGGAGGCGAGGGTCGAGGCCGCCTTCGCCCGGCGGCCCGGCAGCCTCGTGGTGATCGCACACCGGATCAGCTCCGCGCTACGCGCCGGTCGGGTGCTGGTCCTCGACGGCGACGAGCCCGTGGTGGGGACGCACGAACAGCTGTTGGCCCGCTCGGCCACCTACCGGGCGCTCGTCGGCTGCTGGGACGACTCGGCGGTGCCGCCCCGGGAGGTGCCGGCGCGGCAGGGCTGAGCCCGGCGCCGTCAGATCCAGCCCGCCTCGCCTGCCTTCCGTACGGCCTCCACCCGGGTACGCGCGCCCACCTTGCGGGTGATGCGACCGAGATGGTTGCGGACGGTGCCACGGGTGAGCCCCAGCGACGCCGCCACCTCCGCGACCGGCGCCCCGGCGGCCGTCAGCCTCAACACCTCCGTCTCGCGGCTGGTCAGTGGGCCGTCCGAGCGCAGCGCCGCGACGACGAGATCCGCGTCGAGCACGGGCTCCCGGCGGGCGAGACGGCGGATCCCGTCGATGACCCGCTGGGGGGCGGCGTCGCTGCGCAGGATGCCCACCGCCCTGGTCGGGCAGAGGAGGCCGCGCAGTCGCCGGGCCCGATGGGGGTGGGCCAGCACCAGGACGGGGCACAGGCCGAGGCGACCGGGATCGACTCCCTCGACGAAATCGAGGTCGGCCACCACCACGTCGGGACGTTGGGCGTGAACGGCTGCGGAGACCGCGTCGCCGCGGTCCACCTCCGCCACGACACGGATGTCATCCTCGGCGGCGAGGACGAACGACAGCGCGCCCAACACCAGGGCACCGTCCAGGGCGAGCAGGGTACGGATCACGATGAACCTTCCCGCACTCCGATGGCGATCACACAACGTCAACATTCAAACACGCGCTCGGCGGGTCCGCACGGCGAGGAGGGCGGGTCCGGACATCTCCGACCGGACCCGCCCCGACGGCTACAGCCAGCCGTTACGGCGTGCGCGCGACACCGCCTCCAACCGGTTGCGAGCCCCGGTCTTGCGCAGAATCACCGACAGGTGGTTGCGCACCGTTCCGTGTGCCAGGTGAAGACGGACGGCGATGTCCTTCAGCGGCAGACCCTCGGCGGCCATCCGCAGCACGTCCATCTCCCGAGGCGTCAACGGCATCTCCGGGGGACTCAGCACCGCCACCGCCGCGGCCGGGTCGATGGCCCGCTCCCCGGCCGCGAGCGCGCGGATGGCCCGCACCAACTCGGCCAGCGAACTGTCCTTCCCGACCAGGCCGCGCGCACCGGCCGCCAGCGCCGCCTCCACCAGGGCGGGACTCCACCGAGGGCTCATCGCCAACACGGCGGCGTGCGGCGCCTCGACGTCGATCCGGGCGACCACCTCCACCGGGTCGGGCAGCTCCGGTGTCAGCGCCAGCACCACCACCTGCGGTCGGCACCGCCGGACCACAGTCAACAGCTCGCCGACACCCTCGACGTCGGCGACCACCTCCATGTCCTCCTCACGTGACAGCGCGGCGCAGAGCGCCCCGCGGAGCAAACCCATGTCCTCGGCGACGACAACGTGGATCACCACGTTTTCTCCGATCTCAGGTACGCGTCACGACGGCCACGGATCCCGGAACGTCCACGGGCCGGTCAGGGCGGTCGTGCCGCTACAGACGGGTGGGTATCGGCCCGGGGCATCGTCACAGCTGACGAGCGCGGGCCCTGCTCGACCGACCAGCGGATGGAGCAGGCCCTCGGGCCGGCCACCGGGTCGGTCGAGCCGCCTCAGCCCGGGCGGGCGATCGCCGACGGAGTTCGGCTCTCGACCAGAAGCGGCACGAGATCGCAGTGCTGCCCGGCACCGGAATGCGACTGCCGGTCGAGCGGCCGGACCACCCCTGGCCCAGGCGTCGATCCGTTGTCGACGCCAGCGGCATCCTGATCGGCGGGCGTGACGGGCTGACCAGAAAACACACCCTCAGCGTCCTGCGGTTCCGGTCGCGGGTGTGCGGCGGGGTGCCCCGTCGGGGCCGTGGCACGCGCGGGACCGACGACGCACATCGGCGGCGGCGCGGCCGGGGTCGGCGGCGCTGCGGCGCGTACGGGGGGCAGTGCCGGTTCCGCCGGTGGCGTCGGCACCGGCGATGGGGGAGTCGGGTCGGTCACCGGCGCGGCGGCCGGCCCGAGCGCTGGGGGAACGGGCAGTGGGGATGTCGCCGTCGGAACGGTCACCGCGCCGAGAGCGGGTGACAGAACGGCGTCGGCGACACGGAGGAGCATCACGACGATGGGCCGGATCGGCACGCTGCGCACGATGTCGGCGATGTGCGGCAGTGGGGCGCTGAGCAGGCCCACCACTGGCGACTCGGTCGGCCCGTGCACCACCGGTAGGCGGGGGGCGGCGATGGCTGGCTGTCGCGGCGGATCAGTGGCCGGTCGCGACAGGGCGACACGGTGAGCCGAACGATGAGCCACGGAAGCCGGGCGTAGCCTTTCGCGCTCCGCCGCGCCGGCTGGGACGGCTGCGGCGGCCCGGGGCAGCGGCACGTCGACGGGTGGCACCGCAGGCGTCAACCGTCGAGGCTCCGTCGAGGGTGGCTTCTCGCGGGGGGTGACGACGCGACCAATGGGCTCGGCCAGCGGGGCAGGGAGCTTGTCGCGGCGGCGGTCGTCGGCACCTCGGGCTCGTTGGCGGTCGTGGCTGGGGCGCTCGGCGACCGCGAGCCGGGCGACCGGCTCGATCAGGCCGCCGATCTCCCGATGAAGCTCCGCAACGGACCCGCCGCGCACCCCGTCGGCGGCCGCCGGCCCCTGAAACAGGGCGGCCACGACGAAGCCGGCCCCGACGGCGGCCGCGATCAGCACCAGCCGCCGGGTGAGCCTGCGCAGCCGGCCGGCCACAGGTGGCGCGGATCGGCCCGGCGCGGACGCCGGCGCGGTTCCGATGACGGGACTTCGCACGCGGGCACGACCCCTTCCCTCTGGATTGCTGACCCATAGTAGCGATGCAATCACGTACCCGCATCCGTTGATGTGTGCGCCGTGACGCCGCATGTCGCGGGTCGACGGCTGGTCGCCCGAAATCCCGTGCCGCGAGGTGACGTCATTCGGTAGCGAAGAGACCGCCCATGGCCCTATTGTGCTAGGCAACTAGTGGAATGGGGTGGCGAGGTGATCGAGTTTCACCTGGACTCACGATCCGGGGTTGCGCCGTACATGCAGCTCATCCGACAGGTACGGCACGCGCTCCGGCTCGGGGTCCTGAACGAGGGCGACAAGCTGCCCACCGTCAAGGAGGTGGTGGCCCGGGTCGCCATCAACCCGAACACGGTGTCCAAGGCGTACCGCGAGCTGGAGTACGAGGGCCTGGTCACAGCCCGGCCGGGACTGGGCACGTTCGTCACCCGCACGCTGGGCGGCGACTCGTTGAGCAAGCACGAGCCGCTGCGGCAGGACCTGGCGCGCTGGCTGGCCGAGGCTCGGGAGGCGGGCCTGGACGACGAGAGCATCGAGGCGCTCTTCCTCACTAGCTTTCGAACTTTTTCGGAGGCCCGAGCATGACTAGCGCGCTGATCGCGGACGGTCTGACCAAGCGGTACGGGCGGCGTTCCGCGCTGAAGGACTGCATGCTGGACATTCCGGCCGGCCACGTCGTGGGCCTGGTCGGGCCGAACGGCGCCGGTAAGTCCACGTTGTTGCAACTGGCCTGCGGGCTGCTCGATCCGACCGCGGGGCGGATCGAGGTGCTCGGCGTGCGGCCGGTCAGCGGGTCGCCGCGGGTCGGGTTCGTCGCGCAGGACACCCCGGTCTATGCCGCCCTGACCGTCGCGGACCACCTGCGGATGGGCGCGCACCTCAACCCGTCCTGGGACGGTGCGCTCGCTCAGCGGCGGATCGCCCAGGTCGGCCTGGACCCGGCACAGAAGGCGGGCAAGCTCTCCGGCGGTCAGCGTGCCCAGTTGGCCCTGACCGTCGCCGCGGCGAAGCGGCCCGATCTGCTGCTGCTCGACGAGCCGGTGGCGGCACTCGACCCGCTCGCCCGGCGCAACTTCCTGCAGGGGCTGATGGAGCTGACGGCCGAGGAGGGCATGAGCATCGTGATGTCCTCGCACCTGGTCGCCGACCTGGAGCGGGTCTGCGACCACCTGATCGTGCTGGTCGCCTCCCGGGTGCGGGTGGCCGGTGACGTGGACGATCTGCTGGCCACCCACCACCGCCTGGTCGGGCAGCGGCGCGACACCGCCGACCTGGGCGTCGGGCGCGCCCTGGTCGAGCAGAGCCACACCGACGTGCAGTCGACCCTGGTGGTGCGCAGCACCGCGCCGATCGTCGACCCGTCCTGGCAGGTCGACCGGCTGGACCTGGAGGACATCGTGTTGGCGTACATGAGCGGAGCCACCGGCGACGGGCCGGGACGGGTTCTGGAGGGACAGCGATGATCTGGATGACCTGGCGGCAGTTCCGCACCCCGGCCCTGGCCACCGGTGCCCTGTTACTGGTGGTCCTGGGTGGTCTGGCGCTGACCTGGGCAGAGGTGACGGACCTGGCCGCGCAGACCGGATACACCGGCTGTCAGGGCGATGCCTGCCTCGCCGCCGGCGAAGCGTTCCTCCAGGCGCTGCAACCAAAATGGGCGAGCGAGTTCCACATCGCCGCCATCGCGGCCCTGTACCTGCTGCCCGCCCTGGTGGGCATCTTCTGGGGCGCGCCGCTGGTGGCCCGGGAGTTGGAGTCCGGCACGTACCGAATGGTCTTCAGCCAGTCCGTCAGCCGTGTCCGCTGGCTGCTGGTCAAGCTGGCGATCGGCGGTGGGGCCGCAGCGCTCGGCGCCGGCCTGCTCAGCCTGATGCTCACCAGGTGGGCGCAGCCGATCGACGGGGCCTCGGCGGACCGGATGAACCCGCTGGTGTTCGCGGCCCGAGGCGTTGTGCCGGTTGGCTACGCGGCGCTGGCCTTCATGGTGGGTGTCACCACCGGGCTGCTGCTGCGGCGGACCCTCGCCGCGATGGCGGTGACCCTGCTCGTGATCGCCAGCCTCCAGATCGCCGCGCCACTCGTGGTGCGCCCCTGGCTGGCGCAGCCGGTCACCACGGTCGCACCTCTGAATTTCGACGGTGACTTCGGGATCTCGATGGACTCCGACACCGGGCAGATGACGGTCCACATCGAGCCCGAGCGTAGGGGCGACTGGGTCATATCGAGCACCACGATCACCTCGACCGGAGCGGAGTTCATTGGTCCGGCCGATATGACCCAGTGCGGTCGGCGGGCGTCCGGTGGGCGCGAGGCGTGCCAGAGATGGCTGGGGCAGCAGAACCTCAGCCTGGAGGTGAGCTACGTGCCCGGCTCGAAGTTCTGGACCCTGCAGTGGCGGGAGTTCGGCGTGCTGTTCGCGTTGACCGTCGTGCTGTCCCTGTTCTCCCTCTGGTGGGTCCGCCGCCGACTCGTCTGACGGAGGCATTCAGATCGCGGCCAGTGCCTTGGTGATGTTCCACTCGGCGAGGTCGCGCATCCATCGTCGATCCGGGAAGTCGGTGTCAGCGATGCGCAGCGGACCCTCGATCAGCGACAGCACCTGCGCGTACCGGTAGAGCTCCAACCGGTCCGGGTCCAGATCGACCGGGCGCAGTGCCGGATACGCCTCACCGAAGCGCATCTGCAGCCAGGCGTGCTCCCATTCGACGTCGAAGTAGGACAGCCCCTCGATGTCGATCACCACCGGTTCGCCGGTCGGTGTGACGAGTACGTGATCTGGTCCGAGTTCACCGTGCACAAGTGCGTACTCCTGCCGCGGTGTCACCCTGCCATGGAGGAGATGCAGGTGGGCGGCGATCCGGTGCTGCGCATCAGTCAGCCGGGGGTCGCGGGCCGCTGTGGCGTCGAGGTGGCCGAGCGCTCGGTCCAGGATGATGTCCTCGGTGCGTCGAGTCTGGGATGACTCACCCTGCGCTGTGGCCGCGAGCTTGCCATAGCGTGGGCCGAAGGTGGTGTGCATCTGGCGCAGGGCTTCGCCGAGCATGGACAGCGGCGCGGCGGCCGCGGCGGGATCGCGTTCCATGAGCGTCTCCAGCCGCAGCGCGCCGGCGTCTTCGAGCAGCGCGATGTCGGCGTCGAGGTGGCGACCGTCGCGGTCGAGCATGATCAGCCGCGGTACGCGCACACCAGCGGCGGCGAGTGCCGCGTGGCTGGCCGCGAACAGTTCCGCGCCCGACGCGTCGGTGAACGGGTCATCCGGGACCGTCGGCGACGGCGGCCAGTAATTCTCGCCCGCTGCCCACACGTACAGAATCACGGTTGTCTGGTCGTCGAGGCCAAGCCGGTAGACGCCCTTCTTGCTGCCGCCGGTCAGCCGCTCCAGGCCGGTGAGCCGGCTCTTGGGGCCGAACTGTTCCGCCACCAGGTCGTGCAACTCATCCGACTGCAGGAACGTCCGTGTCATGGGTGCCTCTCCTCGGGTGCGACTGCGGATCGCACCGCTGTGGATGGGATCTACGGCTAATGGCAACACGTGGCAGGATGCGCCGGTGCGTCCTCGGTTGATCCTTTTGACTGCGGCGGCCTCGTGCGCCGCCCTTCATGTCGCAGGCGTCCTGACGGCCAATCCGATCTGGCGCTACGCCGAGGTGCTCAGCATCGGTCTGCTCCTTGCCTACGCCATGACCAGCCGATCGCAGGGTTCCCGCTGGCCGCTGTGGGCGGCCCTCGCTGTGCTGCTCGTGGACGCGGTCCGCACGACGCCAGCCGCTCGGAGTAGCGACAGCTACGGCGTGGTGGTGTTCGCGCCCAGCTCGAACATTGATACACCATCTGCCTTCGAGTCGGGTCTCTCCCTCTGCTGGCCCTTGTTGACCGCGGTAGGTGTGCTCCTCGTCGCGTGGCGCCGCGGTGGCTGGCACCGGCACGCGGTGGCTCCGGTTGTTGTTGGGGGAGCGCTGATCACCGGGTACGCGGTCTTCCGCGTTGTTGGTATTTGGCGCGCCGTTGCTGCTGAGCCTCCGCGCGCGAGCGGCACCGACGAGGCCGAGACGATGATGGCCGTGGGTACGGCGGTCCTGCCGCCCCTGGTCCTCGGGATTGCCGCGTTGGCGCTCGCCGCGGCGCTCGTCGGCCACGGTCGACGGCTCGCCTCGGTCGGCGCGGTGTTGCTGGCCCTCATGGCGCTGCCTCTGCTGGACACGTGCATTGACGTGGTCCCGATGCCCCTATCCGCCGCCAGCGACAATGCCCTGTTCGCCTGGCATGCCATCACGCCCACGCTGTCCATACCGCAGCCGATGCCGGCGCTCACGGCAGCGGTCGAGCTGACCGCGTACCTGCTGCTCGTCGCAGGTCTCACCGATCGTCCCGGCCGGACACACGCGCCAGCGACCGAGGTCTGACGGCCGGCGTGACTCGCCAAGCGGGGGCGCAACTCCTCCACCATCGCGCGACTCTAACGCTCCTTGGCCAGTTAGGTCGGCCAGCGTTTGGCGGAGTTCGGGGTCGCCGGATCGGCGCAGACCGGGCATGATCCTCTACGCACCGGGCCTGGCGGGGCTTGGCTCGCCACTGATGGAGAACACGTTGCACTGCACGAAATGCGGAGCCGAACTGGCACACCCCGGCCAAGGTCACACGTGCCGGTCCTCGACACCTCCGCCCGCGCTCAGGACAGCAGGTTGGAACGTCGCGACCTGGTTCGTGGTCGGGTTTGCCATTCTTCTCGCCCTGGCCGCGATGGCCGCGGCCGTCCTCGGCAGCACCCCGAGCGGCCGTGCTCGGCCACTGCCCCCGTCCGGCGCTGGCGCAGCGATCGGGTTCGTCCTGGCCAACCTGATCCTGATCGCCGCCTTCATCGGTCTGGCTGTCAGCGGCCTGATCTGGGGGCGCGGCACTCGCCAGCTTGCCGAGGCGCACGGCTCCTCCGGTCGCTCCTACAGCCGTCACTGGGGCATACGCGTCTTCTCCTCCTGCATCGTTTTCAGCACCGTCATGGCCTGGCTGGCCAGCGACCGAACCGCCCCGGCCGTCCTGTTCGGCCAGGCGGGCCTTCGTACCCTCGGAGCCGCCGCGCTGATCGGGGGCGTGCTGCACAGCCGGGCGCGGGTCCTGCGGCTGATCGCCCAGGTCGACCGAGTCGTCGCCGGACACTACTCGCCAGTCGCCGGGCAGGACCCGGCGTGGCCGCTGTCGCCCACTCCGACACGTGACGACTGGAACGCCGGCCAATGGGACCCGGATGTGCTGCGCGACATCGAAGCTCGCCGTAACCGCCACCGAACCTGATCTCGTGGTAGCGCGGGCCTCCAGCGCGACGGCGGACCCATACGTCAGAAGCTGCTGACCAGCTTCACGAACGCCTCGTCGATTTTGGCGGGATCGGTGGCGTCGAAGGCCTTGCCCGACGATGCCTTGGCGATCCGGTCCAGGGTGGCGAAGTCCGACTCCCGGTCGAAGGCGATGCAGAACACCTTCACCGGATGCTGCGGGTCAAGGGTGACCTCGGCGAGCAGCCGGGCGAGGTCGTTGTCCTTGCTGTACTCGTTCTTGCCGTCGGTCAGCACCACGATCGCGTTGATCCGCTGCGGGTCGTACCGGTCGAGCAGTTCTCGGTGTGCGGCCCGCACCGTCGCGTAGAGCGCGGTGTCGCCAACGACCTGCAGGCCGGCGATCTTGTTGTTGATCCGCGTCTGGTCGAACCCGCCGAGCGGGACCTCCTCCCGGTAAGGGCTCTTCGGATGCTGCTTGGTCTCCGAGGAGAACGACCAGAGACCCACCCGGTCTTCGGCGTTGAGCAATGCGAGGCCCTTGCCCGCCGCCGCCGCGGCGACCTCGAATCGGGTACGGGTGCCGACCTTCGCCTGCATCGACCCCGAGGTGTCCAGGGTGATCAGGATGTTGGCCTTCTTGCGGAGCGTGCGCCAACCGTCCAACATCGCGCTGACCACCTCCGGGGCCGGCGGCTTGAAGTAGCTGAGCCCGCCGGTGGGCTCGGCGCCGACGCTGGCCAGCAGCTCCGCCGAGGCCCGTTGCTCGTGGTCCCGGAAGCCGAGGCGGGCGAAGCTCTCCTGCTGGGCGCCCTCGGTCAGGAATTTCTGGAAGTCGGCCGCCGCCGCGCGCTGCCGCCTGTCGGCGGTGGGCAGCACCACGAACGGATGGTCCAGGTTGAACGTGCCCTCCTTGGGGTGCACGGCGACCAGCGGGACGTTCGGCCGGCGGCCCCGCTCCTGCCCGTCCAGCCGAGGGCTCAACGCACCCGTGTTGTAGAGGTCCACCAGCTCCTCCTGTAGGACGATGGCACTCATGTCGCCCGTGCTGCCCGCCCCGCCGGCCAGGTCCGCCTCGGCGAGGCTGCGCAGCAGGTCCACCGAGTCGTCGCTGTAGTGCGACACGTTGGCCTCGATCCGGCGGACGAACTGGGTGACCTTGGGGTCGGCCAGATCGGACCGGGTCAGGTCGCTGGCCCGTTTCACCGCCGCGTAGTAGGTGGCGATGGTCGCCGCCAACCCGGAGGTGGACAGGTTCGGGTTGTCCTTGCCGAAGGTGAAGCGGCCCCACTCCGGCTTGCCGAAGCCCGCCCATCCATCCCGTCCGGAGAGGCCCAGGATCTCCTCCCAGCCCAGCGCCCCATGCTGGCGTACCACCTCGGCCTTGGGCTGTGGCATCGCGATGACCAGCGGGCTGTTGGCGATCGACGGGTAGCGGTCCGGAGTCTGCAACTCCCGCCCGGCGGCTTCGTCGAGCAGCCGGAGCTGGCCGGTCCACAGGCTCGACGTCGGCAGCCAGACCTGCGGTTGCGGCAGGCCGGTGTGGGTCCAGTCGGTAGCCAGCGCCTCGGTGGCCTGGCCCGAGTTCAACGCGCTGACGTGCACCTGGGCGCAGCCGCCGCCGGCGATCGACCTGTCGCTGCGGTTGTAGCGCTCGGCCAGGTCGACAAGCAGCGCCGCCTTCTCGGTGGAGGAGTTGACCTGGAGGGTAACGGCGCAGCCGGTCTCACGCTGCCGGACGAACACGAACGCCCCGGCGATGACCACCAGGCCGGCGGTGACGGCGGCGGTGTACGGCAACCACTGCCGCGTACGCGAAGCGGTTGGAGCCATCGGGACGTCCTCCTCGGCGGGCGGCTGGTGGCAGTCAACCTATCGATCCGACGCCAGCCGGCGGCCCCGACCCCGGCGCACCTGTCACCCGTGGTCGGACCGTCCCCCGACCGCCGTCGCGACCAGCAGCCGAACCAGGTAGACCACGACGAAGGTGACCGCCCCGACCGCGGCGGCCGGGCCGACCGCGCTCGACGCGACGTAGCCGGCGGCGACGCCAACCGAACCGAGGAAGAGCGCGGTCGAGATGCCCCAGGCGTCGAGGGCCTCACCACGCAGCCGCCGCAACGCGCCGTCGCCGCCAGCACCGACACCAGGTTCCGTCACCGGCAGGTGCGTCGGCTGGGTTGGCCGGGCCTGGGTCGGCACCGTCGGTTGGGTCGGTATCCGTGGCTGCGTCGGACCCGGCTGTGGTGCCGTCGGCGGGACCGGGGGCAGCGGGTGGTTCGGCGTCGGCGCGCCTGCGGTCTCGTTGCCGGCCTCGAGCAGGTTCTCCCGACGTAGCGGCTCGGTGACCCTGCCGTCCTGCCGGAGCAGCCGCACCAGTACGCGCTCGGCAGCCGGCCGGTCCGCCGGATCCTTGGCCAGGCACTCGCGGATCAGTTCGTCCAGAACGGGGGGCAACGCGGGCAGGTCGGGTGGGTCGTGCAGCACCCGGTGCATCACGGCGAAGAGTGAGTCGTTGCCGAAGGGCGGCCGACCACCTGCGGCGAAGGCGATCGTGGCCGCCCAGGCGAAGACGTCGCAGGGCGGACCGATCGTGTCGTTGCGGAACCGCTCGGGCGCCATGTACGCGGTGGTCCCCATGACCCGGCTGGACGCCGTGTCGGTGACGCCCAACGCGCGGGCGATGCCGAAGTCGATCACCCGAGGGCCGTCCTCGCCCAGTACCACGTTGTCCGGCTTCAGGTCGCAGTGCACCACGCCGGCGCTGTGGATCGCGGCGAGCGCGGTGACGGTGCCGACCGCGAGCCGGTGCAGGGCGTTACCGGTCACCGGGCCGCGCTCGCGGACGTGCCGGTGCAGGGTCAGGCCCTCGATGAACTCACTGACCACGTAGGGCCGCTCGCCGTCCACCTCGGCGAAGAGCACCTGGGCGGTGCAGAACGGAGCCACCCGGCGGGCGGCGGCGATCTCCTTGACGAATTGCGAGCGCGCCCGTGGATCACTGAGATCGACGTTGACCATCTTGACCGCGACCCGGTCACCGGCGTCGTCCTCACCGAGAAAGACGACCCCCTGCCCACCGGCGCCGAGCCGGCCGACCAGCCGGTACGGGCCGGCGGTGACCGGGTCGTGCGTCCAGAGTTTCGCCAACCCCGGCACCGGTGTGCCGGCCAGCTCTGACATCCCGACTCCATCAGTGTCGCGCCCGGCCACCGGCGGCGCAGGACACGGCCATCGTGCCATGTCGGCCGCCGATGACCGAGGATGTTCGACCATGGGTCGAGGGTCGAGAAGGCCCATCCTCGGGTTTCAGGCTGGTGGATTGTTGCTGGATCTCGGCCTTGCGATACCGTCAAGGGGCCCACACCGGTGTCGAGCAGGCCCGTCCATCAGCTCTCGATGTCCACCGGGCGCCCCACCGATCCAGGGAGATACCGATGTCGGAGCCTGAGCCCGTCCACGCCGCCCACGCGGAGGATGCCGACACGCCGACCACGGCCGACACCGACGAAGCTTCCGTCCCCACCAACCGGGCTGCCCGGCGGGCGAAGGGCAAGAAGGTCGCCTCACCTCAGCCGCACGGGAAGGGTCAGCACCTCGGCGGCCGGGGCTCGGTCCAGAGCCCGCGTCAGTGGGGTAACCGGCGAAGCGGCTGAGCCGCCGCCGCAGGGACGGGTGAGAGGCTGCGCGGGGCGCAGCGCCCCGCACGGCGCTTCGTCAGCGTTGCGGCGCCGCTGCCCGGCCCACATCAGCTCGGTGGTCGCCACGCTGCCGCCGCAGGGCGTGTTCACCAGCCGCCACTCAAAACGCCCGCCGGCGACAGGTCGGAGACAGGTCGTCATAGCTGGCGTACGTTGGCGCGGTGGCCACTGTTTGGACCCTGGGATGCGATGCCGCCGATCCCCAGCGGATCGCTGCTTTCTGGGCGTTGGCCCTCGGCTACGTCAAGGAAACCGGCTTCGACGAGCCCGACAACGCGTCCATCGTCGACCCGGACGGCCGGGGCCCTGCCATTGGCTTCCTCAAGGTCCCCGAGGGCAAGTCAGCCAAGAACCGTATGCATATCGACATTCGAGTGGCAGGTCCGGGCTCTGGGGACATGGCCGAGCACGCCCTGCTGATCCGGCAGAAAGCGTCCGACCTGGTTGCGGCCGGTGCGACTGTGGTCCGCGAGGAATGGTACGGGGACGTCCTCGGGCACGTCGTCATGCTTGACCCCGAGGGCAACGAGTTCTGCGTCGCTTGATGCCATGACCAGGGCCGATTCCGCATCCGAATCCGTCGTCGTCCATGACTGCGGCGCGCACGACCGGGGCGGTGCCCTTCGCGCGGCTTGAGCCGGGCCCGTTTGCTGGTGAAGCCGGAGGGTAGGTGAAATTCATGACTTCGCCTGACCAGAGCCAGCAGGAGAGAGCCCTCGAGACCGGCGCGGTGTATCAGGACGCCGAGGGGCGCCGTACCACCGATCCAGGCTCCGGGGCCGCGAACGCCGACAGCGAGGCCGACCGCAACGCGGAGCACCTGAGGCAGGGCGAGGTTGGCCCGCGCGTCCCGGAGGAGTAGCGGCCCGGGGTGTGTGGAGACCACCTCGGGGTAGCGGTAGGGAGCGAGCAGAAACCCCCAAGGAGGACGAGATGACCGATCCCAGGTACGTACCGATCGGACTGGCCGACGCCGGACAACTGGTCGACGACGACGGCGCGGGCGCCGACCCCGCCGGAGAGATCGTCGGCGCGGACGACGCGATGGCGGACGCGGCCCGGACCGGCGCCGATGTGGACCTGTCCCGCGCAGATCGGGACGGCGACGGCATCCCGGTCGGCGCGGCGGACGCCCAGGCCGACCGTGACCGCGCCGCCGGCGACGGGTGACCCGACGAGGGTCGGTGCCGGCCCCTCTCGGGTCGCCGGCACCGCCCGACCTGTTCTCAGCTCCCCGACCTGTTCTCAGCTCCCCGACCTGTTCTCAGCTCATGGTGGCCAACAGGTCGCGGCAGGCCCGCTCGCACGCGCGGCACGCCTCGGCGCAGACCCGGCAGTGCTCGTGCTTGTCGGCGTGAGCGGCGCACTCGTCCCCACACGACTTGCAGGCCGTGGCACACGCCTCCAGCAGACTGCGGCTGACGTTCGCGTCGTAGCCGGTGTGACGGGACAGCACCCGAGCCGTCGTGGTGCAGATGTCGGCGCAGTCCAGGTCCGTACGGATGCACTTGGTCAGCTCGGCGACCATGTCCTCGCTCAGGCAGGCGTCCGCGCATGCCGTGCAGGCCTGGGCGCAGTCACTGAGCGAGTCGATCGCTGCCGCCAGCTTCGCGCGGTCCAGGTTGATCGATTTCGGGTACGTCTCCAGCATGGCCATGGTGGTGCTCGGCATCAGGAATCCCTCTCTCTCGGTTCCTGATGCCCTACCCGAAGAGCCCCGGGACACACCGGGCGGGCGCGGCCGGTTGGAAGCCCTTCGGGCAGAAAGCGCCCCCGGCCCTGGTCAGTGCTGAGCTTTTCCGGCTGCCCGGTCCACCAAGGTTTGCGCCACGTCGCGGAGCTTGCGGTTGGAGTCCTGCGACACCTTCGCCAGGACATTGAACGCTTCGGTGGCGGTGCACCGGCGCTCGGCCATGATGATGCCCTTCGCCTGCTCGATGACCGCGCGGCTGGCCATGGCGTCCTGCATCTGGCGGGCGAGGTTCGCGGTGCTCTCGTAGAGCTGGGCGTTGGCCAGGGCGACGGCGGCGTACGCGGCGAAGGTCTCCAGCAGGGCGACCGTGTCGTCGTCGAAGGCGTGCGGGGTGCGGGCATAGACGTTGAGCGCGCCGACGACCGCCTCCTGGATCGGCATGCCGATCGAGACGGAACTGCCGACTCCACCCTTGCGGCCGCGTTCGGCCCACTCGGGCCAGCGATCCTCGGCGCTGAGGTCGGGTACGGCGAGGATCTCGCCGCCTGCGGCGGCGGCCAGACACGGACCACTTCCCTGGGCGTACTGGCGCTCGTCCAGGTCGAGGGCCAGCTCGTCGGTGAACGCAGCGGTTTGCCCGGTTCCGCCGCGGACCAGCGTGACCGACACCTCGACCGGCACGGTCAGCACCTGTTTGGCCAGTTCCGCGACGCGCTGCAGAACGTTGTCGAGGCTGGTCTCACCGAGCTTGATCCGGCCGAGTTCGGCGAAGGCGTCGGCGGGGTCCGTCGGCGAGTGGGTCATGGCGCCAGGTCCTCACGGCCGGCGCACCCGTGGACCACAGATCGGGATGGTGGGCGCGCGGTTGGCAGCCCGCGTGTCGCGGACCGCTGCACGGACCCCCAACCGGGCGGAGCCGGGACCAACGCCGGTTGCTCGACGCCGATTCGCCACATCCGGTACACAGATGTGAACTACAGGACCGCCAGCATGCTCGGGCTGTCAGTCGGCGACGACGAGCGCCTGGGGTGCGGCGGCCTTCATCAGGGTACGTAGCCACGTATGAGAGGGCCGAGTCCCTTCACCATGGCCCTCCGGCCTACGGTCACCCCGACGGCCACGCGCCGCCCGGGCCAGGGCCCGAGCGGCGCGTGTGCGACATACTGGGCGTTGCCTGGTGCGGTACTAGCTGCGCGTGCTCCACTGCTGGTTGGCGCCGCCGTGGCAGGCCCAGAGGTGAAGCTGCGTCCCATTGGCCGTGCCGGAGGCGACGGCGTCCAGGCACAACCCCGACTGGGCGCTGGTGATGGTGCCGTTGGAGTTCAGGTTCCACTGTTGGTTGGCTTGGCCGTTGCAGTCCCAGATGAGGACCGCGGTGCCGTTGCTGGTGCCCGCTCCGCTGGCGTCCAGGCACTTGTTGCCGTAGACGGTCAGGGTGCGGTTGGTGGTGTGGGTCCAACGCTGGTTGGTGCCACCGTGACAGTCCCACAGTTGCGGGCGGGCGCCGTTGCTGGTGCTGGAGTTGGGAATGTCGATGCACCGGCCGGACTGGTTACCCGCGATCAGCACGTTCTGCTGGCCGGCGGGTGGGTTCGACGTCGGGGGATCGGTGGGCGGAACGTCCGACCCGAACTGGGTGAAGAACCGCCACACCTCCTGCTTGACCCAGCTTCGCGCGCCGCTCTCACACCCGGCACACCCGTCCACCGGACCTTGCTGGTGGCCGCCGTCGAATGCGGCCCAGACCACCGGATAGCCGGCCCGGCAGGAGTACGGGGTGGTGATGTGGGTCAGGCTGCCGGCCCTCGGCTCGGGCGGGCTCTGCGCGGCGCATCCGTTGTTCCGGACGAACCTGTCGCGCAGCGACCGTCCGCTGCCGATGTTGTCGTTGATGCCGTGAATGCCCAGGTACGCCACCGCCTGGGTGCCGCCGCTGCATCCGCTGATGGCCCCCGGAGCCGCGATTGCCGCGACCGCACGGAACACCGTCGGCCGGGAACACGCCAACGAGTAGCTCATCGCGCCGCCGTAGCTGAACCCGACGGAGAAGAGTTGCGTGGTGTCGACGCAGAGGGCGTTCGAGATCACGCGGACCATGTCGTCGGTGAAGGTCACGTCCTCACCGTTGGAGTTGCCCCAGCCGTTGTTGAGGCCCTGCGGGGCAACGAAGATCGTGGAGTTGTTCGACTGCGAGAGCATGCCGTAGTACGCCCACGAGGCGCCGTCGCTGCCGCCGCCCGCGACCTGACTGGCGGTGCCGCCCAACCAGTGGAACCCGAAGGCCAGCCGGTGGGCATAGGTGTTGTTGTAGCTGTCGGGCAGCCGAAGGATGAAGCTGCGGCTCTTCCCGCTGCTCTGGATGGTGTGGGTGCCGCTGTTCAGCCCGGGTGCCTTGCCGCAGCCGGCAGTGGTGGCCGCGGCAGCCGGTGCGACGGTCGTGACGACGTACGTTCCGATGGCGAACAGAAGCATGATCGCCATGGCTGCCCCCAGCCAGGGGGCGGTGAGTTTACGAAGTGGCACGGTTGAGCCTCCTTGTGTGTGAATGGTCAGCCGGATCGACTGTTGGCCTGCCGGGAGCCTCGCCGGGTTCAGCTCCGGCTCCACCGTTGGTTGGCCGCGCCGGTGCAGTCCCAGATCTGGATTCGCGTGCCGTTGGCCGTGCCGCCGCCGACCATGTCCAGGCACCGGCCCGAACCAACTCCGGTGATCGAGCCGTCGCTGTTGAGCCGCCACTTCTGGTTGGACTGGCCGTTGCAGTCCCAGATGATCACCGAGCTGCCGTTCGCGGTGCCGCCGCCGTTGACGTCGAGGCACTTGCCGCCGAAGACGCGTAGCTCCTGGGCGGCGGTCGAGGTCCAGCTCTGGTTGCTCTGGCCGTGGCAGTCCCAGATGATCGCCGCCGCGCCGTTGGTCTGCGAGCCGCCGTTGACGTCGAGGCACCGCCCGGAGGATGTGCTGCGCAGGGCCGACGTGTTGCTCGGGGGCGGGGTGGTCGGTGGCGTCGTGGGTTCGGTGCCACTACCGAACTGGGTGAAGAACTTCCACACCTCACCCTTGGTCCAGGTCCTGGCTCCGCTGTCCCCGCCGCCGTCCACCGGGCCGGGGCCGTGCCCGCCGTCGAATGCGGCCCAGACCACCGGATAGCCGGCCTGGCAGCCGGAGTAGGTGGTGGTGATGTGGGTCAGGCTGCCCGCCCTCGGCTCGGGCGGGTTCTGTGCGGTGCATCCGTTGTTCCGGACGAACCTGTCGCGCAGGGACCGTCCGGCGGAGACGTTGAGCACCGGGTCCCCGATGCCATGGATTCCCATGTACGCGACCGGCTGGGTGCCGCCGCTGCACCCGCTGAGCTGCCCGCCGGAGTAGACCGCGACAGCGCGGAAGACATTTGGCCGGGAACAGGCCAGCGAATAGCTCATGCCGCCGCCGTAGCTGAAGCCGAGCGCGAAGCGCTGCGTGGTGTCGACACAGAGGTCTGTCTCGATCACCCTGATCATGTCGTCGACGAATGTGACGTCCTGACCGCCGGGGTTGGCCCAGCCGTTGCCGTTGCCCTGGGGGGCGACGAAAATGGTGCTGTTGTTCGCCTGCTGCCGCAGCCCGTAGTAGGACCAGGCCGCCCCGTCGGACCCGCCGCCGTCGACGTCGTTGGCGGTGCCGCCGTTCCAGTGGAATCCGAAGATCAACCGGTAGGCGTGGCTCCTGTCGTAGTTGTCAGGAATCCTCAGGATGAAACTACGGTTCTGGCCGCTGCTCTGGATGGACCGCTGGCCGCTGGTCAACGTGGGCGCCTTGCCGCACCCGGCGGTCGTCGCGGCCGCTCCGAGGTCCGCGGCCGACGCGGTGGTGCTCAGGCCACCGGCCAGTGCCGCCGCGCTCACGGTCACGACGGTCGCCGCCGTCGCGAGCAATCCAAGAATGGGTCTACGTCTTGTCATGAAAGGGCTCCCGCCACTCGGCACGAACTGATTGAAAGGTCCACGGTGACCCGACGCCGTCAGGACGCGTCACCGCAGGTCACCCCCGCCGACCACGTTCGCCGCGAACCCGGAGGAGACGCGATGGGCCCACGGCACCCGGCCGGCTCATCGGCCCAGGTCTCCGCCACTGGTCTCGCCGCCCACGCAGGACCAGTCGAACGCCGAATCGATGGCGGTCACGCCGTGTGCCCGAACACCACGCGACCGTTCGCCGGACGGTGCCGGAGCACCGAGTTCGGCGTCGAACCGATTCGCCCCGACGCTAGATCGCGCAGTGAAAGATGTCAATGCCGTGTCCGGCAGGTTGCGGCCCGGGGTGACCCGGTCAGGCGCTCGTGAGGTCGGCCGCCCCGAAGGACACCGCGAATCGCTTGCACCAGATGGAGACGCTCCGGAAGTCGCGCGGGTCCACCGACGCTGGCAGCTCGTACACCTGATTGCCCTTGTTGCCCTTGAGCTTCGCCAGCTCGATCCATTCGCCGTCGTCGAACACCCGCCAGCCGGCCGTGCCTCGGACGACCGGTTGGTCGGTCAGCCACACCCGCAGGTCCGGGCCGTTCGACGTGTTCAGGTCCCGGATGACGAGCTGGTGGCGGCCGTCGGCGAGCCGGTGAATCTCGGCACTGCCGGTCGTCCGGTGCTCATGGGTGACGAACTCGCCGGTGGTCAGGATCTCGTTCGCCGCGGGGGTGGCCGCCGAGGCCGCCGAGGCCGTGGGGGTCGGGCTCGCGGACGCCGCAACCGGGGAGGCCGAGGTCGCCGCCACGCGGGGAACTGCCTCGTCGACGTAGGTGTCGGTGAACAGCTTCCACGGCTGGAACCAGTAGAGGGCCAGCACCGCCACCACGGCCGCGCAGGCGAGACCGGCCCGGACCACCGGCGACCGAAAGATCCGATTTCCCATCACCGCAGCGTACGGTCGCGACGGCCGTCGAACTGTTCGCGAACCCTTTCGGAACTCTTACGACGGTCGCCGCTGCGTACCTGCCAGAGCCTGTCCGCACGGGCAGGCCCCCTGGTCCTCCGGCAACGTCTGCACCGCGTCGCCGAGCAGGAGACGCAGACGATCGATGTTCCGGGCGAAGACCGTGAACACCTCCTGCTGGGTGACCCCGTGACCAACCTCGACGCCCGAGTCGAGGTCGGTCACCAGGGACAACGCGGTGTAACACAGCGCCAGCTCGCGTGCCAGCACCGCTTCCGGGTGGCCGGTCATACCGACGATCGACCAGCCCTCCCGGCCGTACCACTGTGATTCGGCGCGGGTGGAGAACCGGGGCCCTCCGATGACGACCATGGTTCCGCCGTCGACCGGCTGCCAGCCGGCGGCGCGGGCGACGTCGAGGACCGCGGCCCGTCCGACCGGACAGTAGGGGTCGGCGAAGGGCGCATGGATGACCTGGGGGAGTTGCCCGTCCGCGCCTGGCTGCCCGTCGTAGTAGGTCTGCGCGCGGCCGCTGGTGCGGTCGACCAGTTGGTCCGGCACGACGAGGGTCCCGGGGCCCAGATCCGGTTGCAGGCCGCCAACGGCGCCCGGTGCGAGCACCTGGCGGACGCCGAGCGCTCGTAGCGCCCACAGGTTGGCCCGGTAGTTGATCCGGTGTGGGGGGAGGGTGTGCCGGCGTCCGTGGCGGGGCAGGAACGCCACCGGCCGCCCGGCCAGACTCCCGATGGACAGCGAGTCGCTCGGCGGTCCGTACGGTGTGTCGACGGTGACCTCGGCGACGTCGTCGAGAAACTCGTAGAAGCCGGATCCGCCGATCACGCCGACGGGCGCCCGCTCGGTCGTGCTGATTTCTCCTGCTGACATGTGTGGCCCTCCTGGGCGAAGAGTGGAGAACACGCGGGGCAGAGTCACGGACGGTCGGTACGTCGGCCCGTGACGCGCCGGTCGACCCTGGTGGCAACGACCAGAACGATCACGATCGTGGCCCAGACGACAGCCAGTCCGACGGCGAGCCCCAGCGGGTAGTTGCGGTCCGGTAGGCCCGGGTTCGGAGGTGCCGAGGGCGGTCGCCACAGCAGGGGCACCGCGATCAGCAGCAACGTGGCGCTGGCCAGCAGACCCGCGGCGATCCAGGCCAGGCGTAGCCGGTTCGTCACCAGTCGGCCCAGTACCAGCCCGACCAGGCCGACCAGCGGCGCCACCAGGACGTCGTGCAGCACCGGGCCGCCGATCAGCCACGGCAGGGTGGTGCCGAGCTGGGGCAGGAGCAGCCAACCGCCGTACGCGGTGGCCGCCACACCGAGCACGAGCAGGACCAGTCGGACGGCTCTCACCGCAACACCTCCAGCCGGGCCACCCACTTGGTCTGCAGGACGCCCGGCCGGCTCGGAGCGATGATCCGGCAGGGGTAACCGTGGTCGGGAGACAGTTGCTCGCCATTGATCCGCAGGGCGAGCAGCGTCAGCGGGTCACTGGCATGGGCGGCGGGGAGTGTGCTGGCCGCGTACAGGCCGTCGGTTTCCAGCGAGGTGATCCGAACCGGTCGGCCGGTCGGTGCGCCGGCCCAGCCGAGCAGCTGGACGACGGGCACGCCGGTCCAGTGGGCCGACGCGCTCCAACCCTCGACACAGGAAATCGGCAGTTCCGCCGTGCGTTGTGGCAGGGCCGCCAGTTCGGCCAGGGACAGGGTGTTCCGCCCGCCCGGCCAGACGATCTCCAGTCGCCAGTCCGGTGGAACGGTGATGTGCGCGGCACCCGCCGTACGGTTGATCGGTATGCCCTGCGGTCCGGCGGCGGAACGCCACGCCAGTGGCGACACCCGACGTAGCCACGGCACGGTGACCCCGGCGGTGGCCAGCACGGCGATGCCAGCGACGCCTGCCGACGCCCGCAGGAACGCCCGGCGCTCGGACGAATCTCGATCGGCACGCCCCGGCGTCGTGGCCGGCACCGCTTCCCGCCGCCGCAGTGACGTGCTCAGCGCCGCGCGGGCGACCGGGAGCTTCACGGCGACGTGCAGCAGCATCGCGCCGGCCACCAGCCAGGCGACCGCGTAGTGCGCCGTCGGAAAGAAGAACCCCCACGGGTACGACTGGGCGACGTTGAACAGGCCCGTGACCAGTTCGAAGAACGCGGCGCAGACAAGTACCAGGACGGAGATCCGTTCGAGGGCATGGGCGGACAACCGGATCGGCTGGCGCAGGGGCGGACGGACGAACAACCGGGGGTAGACGCTCCACAGCTTGGCCAGCAGCAACGGGATCGCCGCGACACCGGAGAGCACGTGGACGCCCTGGGTGATCCGGTAGAGGTTGACCGGTCGGGTCGGCCAGGTGAACCAGCCCGGCGGGTGCTGGATGTAGTGGCTGAGCAGTCCGGTGCCGAAACACAGCCCGAACGCCACCCCGAGCCAGAGGCCGAGGCGGGCGGCGACCAGCGGTGAGTGCGCCGGCGCGGTGAAGTCCTCGGGGGCGGGGACGCGCGGCCGGCGGATCATGAGCGGGCCAGCTCGGCGAACCAGCGTGGACCGAACTGGAAACGGTCGGCGACCCGCAGGCCGGCAGCGGCCGCGGTACGGGCCACCGCCTCCGCGCCGACCCGCGCCCACCGAAACGCCGGCCCGCGCAACTCCCGTTCGCCGGCCGATCCGGACAGCACGTACGCCTGACCCTGCCACAGCCCGGCGCCCGGGGGATCCACCTCGACCACAAGTGTTCCGTCGACCGCGATCAGGGCGCCGCAGCGGCGCAGCAGTCGGACCGGGTCACCGCCGATGCCGATGTTGCCGTCGATGAGCAGGGCGTGTGCCCACCTCCCCTCGCCGGGAAGTGGTTCGAAGACGTCGCGTCGCAGGGCGACCACACCCCGGCCCTGGGTCAGACGGACCGCCTCGGCGGAGATGTCCACCCCCAGCGCGACCAGGCCCCGCTGGGCGAGTGCCCTGGTCAGCCGGCCGGGGCCGCAGCCGAGATCGATGGTGGGCCCGGTGCAGCGTGCGGCGAGGGACTCGATCGCCGGTTCTGGCGGGCCGTGCCAGCGCCGTACCGGCAACAGGTCACGTCGCCCGTCGGTGTGCACCAGCCAGTGGTCGGTCGGGGCCGCGGGCATCGGGGCGACCGGCGTACCGCGGGCGTCCTGATCGGCGGCCCACCCGCCGAGCCTGCCCAGCACCACATCGAAACCGTCGAGACTGATCGCCGACGTCACCGGGGGCGTCCGCTCACCAGCTGGCCGCGTACCGACCCGACGGCGTCCGCGAACCGGGTGCCGGGCAGGTCGGCCGCGACGGCCAGCGCCGACGACCAGTCGTCGACATCCCGCTGAACGGGCAGGATGGCCGGGTGTAGGCCGTGCCCGCGCAGAGCGGCGAGGGTGCGGCGACCGGTGTCGTCGGTCGACATGGGCACGTCACGTAAGGCGCTCGCGTACGTCGGTTCGCGGAGCCCGAGCGTCCACCAGCCGCCGTCGAGCGCCGGTCCGAACACGGCCTCGTGCTCGGCGAGCAACTCCAGCGCCGTGGTGAGCAGGGCCGGCCGGACCTGCGGCGTGTCCATGCCGATCTGCAGCACCGGTCGGCCGGGAAACGCCGTCGCGGTGTCGGCGTGGGCGTTCGCGAGGCGGTCGGCGAACGTGGCGCCGCGCTGCGGGAGCAGGTGCCACCCTGCCAACGCGGCGGTCAGTTCCGCGCCGTACTCGGCATCGGCGAACCGACCCGTGTGGGCCAGCACGGGAATGGTCGACGCGGTGGCGCGTACCGCCGCGAGGGTGTCCAACAGCGACGCCGCCGCGACCCGGGCCGCCTGGGTGGGATCGGCGGGCGGGCAGAGGCGCGTCTTGGCCAGCCCGGAAACCGGTGCCTTCGCGACCAGGAGCAGGACGTTCACCGGCCACCACCGGCGTCGGCGCGCAGCACTCCGGCGAAGTCCCGGGTCGCCCGCAGCGTGCCCCGAACCGACCCGGAGACCTTCGAGGTGGTCCCGGCGGCCCGGGGCGCGTACGCGACGTCCAGTTCGAGAATTCGCCAACCCGCCTTGGCCGCGCGCAGCAGCAACTCCAGGGGGTAGCCGAACGCGCGATCGTTGACGCCGAGTCGCAGCAGCGCCGCCCGGCGAGCCACGCGGATCGGGCTGATGTCGTACACCGGCGCGCCACGACGCCGGAGCAGGGCGGCGACCAGCGCGTTCCCGGCTCGGGCGTGCCACGGCCAGGCATCCGCCGAGACCGGCCGACGCCGCCCCACGGCGAGATCAGCCCGACCGTCGCGCACCGCCGCGACGAGCCTGGGCAACTCGGCCGGATCGAACGAGCCGTCCGCGTCGAGCACGCAGACCAGGTCCGCGTCCGCCGCCAGCAGGCCGGCGTGTACGGCCGCCCCGTACCCGCGTCGCGGTTCGTGGACGACCCGGGCCCCGTACTCGGCCGCGATGACAGGTGAACCGTCCGTGGAGCCGTTGTCGACCACGATGGCGCGGTAGCCGGGCGGCAGCCCGCTCAGTACGACAGGCAGTGCGGCCGCCTCGTCCAGGCACGGCAGGACCACGTCGATCGTTGGGTGCATACCGGCGACGCTAGGCCCGCGACGGGCCGTCCGGACCCCGGTTCGTCCTTACGAATCGCTTACGCGGCAATGGATCTTACGACTCCCTGACGTATCCCTGTCTGGCTGTCGGATGCCTGGTCAGAGGTCGTATCGTCGGCCGTCACCATGACCATGATGACCCGGCCGGGACGACCCCGGTCCGCCGACCTGATCGTCCTCGGCGCCGAGATGGCCCTGCTCGCCGTCGCCGTCGCCGTCGGCGCGCTGCTCAACCATCAGGGCGTGCGGCTCCATGCCGACGCCGCTCCGCTCTACGCCTCCTGGCAGCCGCATCTGGGGCCTGGAACCCCCGCCGCGCTTCTCGTCGCGGCGCTGTTCGTCTGGCGGGGTACGCGCTGGGGAACCGACACCTCGTGGCCACGGCTGCTGGGGTTCGGCTATCTCGCCGCGGTGCTCTGGACGCTGTCGCTGGCCCTGGTGGACGGCTGGTCCGGGGGGTTGACCGAGCGGCTCACCGTGCAGGCCGAATACCTGCACGAGGTGCCCCGGGTGACGGACGTCGGCATCATGCTGTCCGGTTTCGCCGACCGGATCCTCGACTTCCAGCCCGACTCGTGGTCCACCCACGCCGCCGCCCACCCACCGGGCGCCTTGCTGTTCTTCGTCTGGTTGGAGCGGATCGGCCTGGGCGGCGGAACCGCAGCCGGGCTCGCCTGCGTGTTGCTCGGCGCCACGGTCTGCGTGTCGGTACCGGTGACGTTGCGGGCGCTCGGCGCCGAGGCCGCGGCCCGGGCGGTGTGGCCGTTCCTGGTGCTCCTCCCGGGGGCGGTCTGGGTGGGCGCTTCCGCGGACGGGATCTTCGCCGCGGTGGTCGCGGCCGGGCTGGCGCTGCTGGCGGTGGGCGGCCGACCGGGGGCCGCGCTGGGCGGGTTGCTGCTCGGCTTCGCGCTCTACCTGTCGTACGGGTTCGTCCTGGTCGGCTTGCTCGCGTTGACAGTGGTGCTGCTCCGGGCGCGGGACCGACTCGGCGTGCTCCTGGTCGCGGCGACGGCGGTCGCGGCCGTCGTCGCTGGTTTCACCCTCGCCGGCTTCTGGTGGCTGGACGGCTACCACCTGGTGGCACGCCGTTACTACCAGGGTTGGGCGGCGGAACGCCCATACGGGTACTGGGTCTGGGCGAATCTCGCCGCTCTGCTGCTCTCGACGGGGCCGGTGGTCGGGCCGGCGCTGCGGCGGGCGGTGGCCGCCGTGTCGATCCGAGCACCGCACCCACCGCGCGCGACAGCCCTCCGCCAGCGGATCGTCAGCGCCGGGCCCACTGTGTGGTTGCCCGTCGCGGCCATGGCGGCGGTGCTCGCGGCGGACCTGTCGGGGCTCAGCAAGGCCGAGGTGGAGCGGATCTGGCTACCATTCGCCGTCTGGCTACTGGTCGCCACCGCGCACCTGCCTCACGGTCACCGACGGTGGTGGTTGGCCGCCCAGGCGGCCACCGCCCTCGCCGTCAACCACCTACTGTGGACGGTCTCCTGACCGATGCCGGCTCCCGCATCACCGCGGTGGTGAAGTCGGCGATGCCGGCGGCGAAGCCGACTCGGGCGGTGAAACCGAGCAGTCGGGCGGCGCGGGCCGGATCGGCCACGACGTGCCGTACGTCCGCCGTCCGCCCGCCCCCGACCGTGACCGGCGACGGCCCGCCCATCGCCGACGCCAGCTCGTGGGCCAACTCGCCGACGGTGTGCGGTTCACCCGAGCAGACGTTGGCCGGGGTCAGCGGATCAGGTGCCGTTGTCGTGAGGGCCAGCAGATTGGCAGCGGCCACGTCCGTCACGTGCACGAAGTCGCGCCGTTGCCGGCCGTCCTCGAGAACCCGGGGCGGCCGTCCGGCGGCCAGGGCCGACCGGAAGATCGACGCCACCCCTGAATACGGAGTGTCGCGGGGCATTCGCGCACCGTAGACGTTGTGATACCGCAGGGCCCAGACCGACCCGCCGGTCTGCCGGGCCCAGGCGCCGGCGAGGTGTTCCTGGGCCAGCTTGGTGGCGGCATACGTGCTGTGCGGCTCCAACGGCGCGTCCTCCGGCACGAGACCGGGGGAGAGCGCCTGGTCGCAGCGTGGGCAGGTCGGCTCGTACTGGCCCTCGGCCAGGTCGGCGGCCCGGCGGCCGGCAGGCCTGACGATTCCGTGGCTGGGGCAGTGGTAGCGGCCCTCGCCGTAGACCACCATCGAACTGGCCAGCACCAGTCGGCGTACCCCGGTGGCGTGCATCGCCGCGAGGAGGGTGGCCGTGCCGAGGTCGTTGTGCGCGGCGTACCGGGGGGCGTCGGCCGGGTCGAGGCCGTGGCCGACCATGGCTGCCTGATGGCAGACCGCGTCGACCCCGGCCAACAGCCGGGTCAGCAGTTCGCCGTCGCGTACGTCGCCGACCACGAGGTCGTGCCGCTCGGCCCAGGGCGGTGCCGTCGCACCGTGCGCCTCGGGCAGGAGCGCGTCCACGGCCACCACCTCGTGCCCGTGTTCGGTGAGCAGGTCGGCGACGTGCGAGCCGATGAACCCGGCCGCACCGGTGACAAGTATCCGCATTCCGGTCACCGTATGACCTCGGGTACGCCCACGCGGCTTCCCGCTCGCAGCCGTAAGAACCTCGCAAGGTTTGCTGGTGCGGGCGGACACCGGCGCGTGGCTACGCTGGACCGATGGACAACTGGCGGAGACGTTGACGGGGCGGAACGGGGAAGGTTCGTGACACAGCGCGTGCTGGTGGTCGACGACGATCAGACCGTGAGCGACGTCATTCGTCGTTACCTCGAGAACGACGGTTTCCAGGTGAGCCTGGCGGCGGACGGTGCGGCCGCACTGGCCGCGGTGGAGCGGCAGGCACCACACCTGGTCGTGCTCGACCTCATGCTGCCCCGGATCAGCGGCCTGGAGGTGTGCCGGGCGCTGCGGGTACGGCCCGACGGCGTACCGATCGTCATGCTCACCGCGCGCGGTGACGAGTCCGACCGGATCCTCGGGCTGCAGCTCGGCGCGGACGACTACCTGACCAAGCCCTTCTCCCCCCGGGAGCTGGTGCTGCGGGTCCGTTCGGTGCTCCGTCGCGCCGGCGCTGGGGCGCCACCGGAGCGGCCGGAGGCGCTCACCGACGGCGATCTGGTGGTGCACACGTCCTCCCGAACCGCCCGCCTCGCCGGTACCGACCTGGCTCTGACGCTGCGCGAGTTCGACCTGCTCGTCCACCTCATGCGGCATCCGTCCCGGGTGTTTCGCCGGGCCGAACTTCTCGAGCAGGTCTGGGGTTGGAACTTCGGGGACCACTCGACCGTGACCGTGCACGTACGCCGGCTACGGGAGAAGATCGAGACCGACCCGGCCGATCCGCAGCGGATCGTGACCGTCTGGGGCGTCGGCTACCGCTACGAGCCGGCCCATGCGTGACGTACTCCTGATCTTCGCGATCGCCCTCGGCGCGGCACTCGGCATCGGGCTCGCCGGCGCGCTGCTGCTCCGCGCGCTTCGACGCAGCTCGATCACCGTGCACCTCAGCGTGCTGCTCACCACCACGGTGGTCGCCGTCGCGGTCGGGGTGATGGCGGTCGCGGAGGCGATGTTCCTCTCCCCGCACGACCTTGAGGTGGTCCTGATCACCGTCGCGGCGGCAGCGGTGGTCAGCCTGGCCGTCGGCGGGCACTTCGGCCGTCGACTGGCCCGCGCCGCGGTCTGGCGCGACCAGGCCCGGGAGCGGGAACGGCAGCTGGAGAAGGGGCGGCGCGACCTGGTCGCCTGGGTTTCCCACGACCTGCGTACCCCGCTCGCCGGGCTGAGGGCCATGGCGGAGGCGCTGGAGGACCGGGTGGTTCGTGATCCGGACACGGTCGACGAGTACCACCGACGCATCCGTCTGGAGACCGACCGGATGACCCGACTCGTCGACGACCTGTTCGAGCTGTCCCGGATCAACGCGGGAGCGCTGCGCTTGTCGTTGACGGCGGTGCCGCTCGGGGAGGTGGTCTCGGACGCGCTGGCCAGCACCACCCCGTTGGCCGACGCTCGCCGGATCAAGCTGATCGCCAGCGAGTCGGGATGGCCGACGGTTGCCGCGAGCGAGCCGGAGCTGGCCCGGGTCGTGGCGAACCTGCTGCTCAACGCGGTCCGCTACACCCCGGAAGACGGCACGGTACGCATCGAAGCCGGCCGAGAGGACGATCACGCCTGGCTGTCGGTCGCCGACACCTGCGGCGGCATCCCCCCGGCCGACCTTCCCCGGTTGTTCGACATCGCGTTCCGTGGTGAACCGGCCCGCACGCCCGGCCCCGGTGATGGTGGGGCGTCCGGAGGGCTCGGCCTGGCCATCGTTCATGGCCTGGTGGAGGCGCATGGGGGGCGGGTCGAGGTGCGCAACACCCCGGACGGCTGCCAGTTCATGGTCCGGCTGGCCACCGCTTGAGGAAACGAACGTTCGGGGTGGCGGATAGGCGGGTTAACCCTACCGGAAGCTCACCGACTAGCCGGATCGTTAGGTACTGAGGATCCTCGTAGCGTCGTGATCATCAATGCGACGACGAGATGAGCACATCATGGCCAAGTTGCGCCAACGGCAGCGTGGGCATCGCCGTCCGGTCACCCGGGCCGCGGTGGCGGACGAATTCGCGCTGACGCGTCATCTGCCCGCCGAACGCGGCTTGGTCCGCCTGCGGCTGCTGGAGTTTTGGGCTGTGTGTCTGTTGCTGACCTGGATCCCGTTTGCACTGCTGGGAGTGTTGGGTGTCAGCATCGACGAGGGCCTCGGATTGCTGGTGTTCGCGCTCGCGGCGAGTGGCCCGTCCCTGGCGGCGCTGATCCTGTGGTTGCGGCGCCGTGGGGAGAGGCGTCCGGGCCCCCGCACGCGATTGTCGCTTGGCACGTCAGTGCTGGCGGTACTGCTGGGCGGGGTCGCCCCGGTGGGTGCGGCGGTCCTGATGAACCTGAACGACCTGTCGGCGATCCCGCAGCACGCGGGTTCGGTAGTCGCCGGTGTGGGCGGACCGCTCATCGCGCTGGCCTACACGCTGCTCGCGGGGCCAGTGGCGGAGGAGTTCGGCTGGCGGGGGTACGTACAGCCACGCCTGAGGCAGTTCTACGGCCGGATGGCGACCACCCTGGTGCTGGGAGCCGCGTGGGGCCTGTGGCACGTGCCGCTGTTCTTCCTGCCTGGCACCGGGCAGCACGACGAAGGCTTGTTCACCCAGCAGGCGGTGGTGTTCTTCCTGGCGCTCTTTCCATTCACCTACCTCATGCTCTTCGTCACCGAACGCCTGCGCGGTGGTGTCCCGGCGGCGATCCTGATGCACGCGGCATGGAACCTCGCCGACGAGACGATGCCACACCTGGGCAACGGCGGCCCGTGGCTGAAGCTTGTTCTCCTGTCGGCTACGGCGGCAGTGGTGGGCCTGGTGTGGCTCCGTGCGACTCCCGTGGGCCAATGCCACCCCGACTCCTGATCCGGGTGCGCTGGAGGATGGCCTTGACGGAGAGGCGCGGCTCAGCCGACCCGCTGGGCCAGTACCTGCCCCGGCCAGGATCCAGCCAGGAAGGTTTCGGTGGGAGTGAACCCGTGGCGCTCGTAGTACGCCACCAACTCGCCACCGCCACCCGCCCAGCAGTCGACCCGTAGCAACCGCACGCCGGCCCGCCGGGTTTCCTGCACGGCGTGGGCCAGCAGGGCCGACCCGAGATTTCGGCCGGCGAATCGTCGGTCGGTGACCAGGAGGCGGACGTAGCGCTCGGGTTCTTCCGCAGGCGCGATCGGTGCCCGCGGATCGGGCCCGGAGTCCAACACCAGCGCTGCGGCCGGCGTCCCGTCCACCTCCGCGATGTACGGGAGGTTCTCGGTCAGGTACCGGTCGACCAGTTCGGCCCCGCCGGGCTTCGCAGAGAACGGGGTGGTGCCCCACTGCTCGGTGTTGCCGCGATCATTCATCCAGGCCACCGCGGCGTCGAGCATGTCCAGTATCGCGAGGGCGTCGGCCGGGCCACCGCGTCTGATACGTACGCCGCGGGTGGTGTCGCCCATGCGCCCGGAATCTCGGGACTCCAAGGTCCGATTCATCGCCGCGAGTAGGCGCTCAAGTGTTCTGCGGTCGCTGTCGCCGAAGCCACCAAGGATGGCCGCCTCGTTGGCGAGATGTTCTTCGATGAGACGATCGGTCAACGCCACTCCGGCGGGAGTCAGCCCGACCACTCTGCCGCGCGCGTCGGCCGCGGAGACCGAACGCGACACGAGGCCGCGGGCGATCAACCGGTCCACCCGCTTGGTCACCGCTCCGGTGGTCACCAGCATCCGGTGGCTCAACTCGCCCGCCGTGAGCGTGTACGGCGTGCCCTCGCGGCGCAGCGCGGCGAGCACGTCGAAGTCACCGTTGCCGAGGTCCGCCGCGGCGAACGGTGGCCGCAGCGCCGCATCGAGTGCGGCGGCCATCTGTTGGATGCGACCGATGATCAGCAAGGGAGTGGGGTCGAGGTCCGGTCGCTCCCGGGCCCACTGGCCAACGATGTCGGCGATCCGGTCGTCATTCACTGTTGCATCTTACCTTCCACGGAAGATAACTTATCTTCCGTGGAAGACAATTCGACGCGAGCCTCAGCTCCGGTGGTCACCGCGTATGTGGACCCCTCCTGCCCGTTCGCCTGGATCACCTCCCGCTGGCTCATGGAGGTCGCGAAGATGCGGCCGCTCACTCTGCGGTTCGAGGTGATGAGCCTCGCGGTGATCAACGAGCATCGCGACCTGGAGCCCTGGTACCGCGAATTCAACGACCGGGCGTGGGGGCCGGCCAGGGTGTGCGTGGCGGCGGCCGCACAACACGGCCCGGCCGCCCTCGCGCGGCTGTATCCGGCGCTCGGTCGCCGGATCCACGACGCTGGTGACAAGGACTTCGACACAGTCGTTCCGTCGGCCCTGGCCGAGGCCGGCCTCCCCGCCGACCTGGCCGACGTCGCCCATCGGAGCGACGTCGACCCGCAGATGCGGGCGAGCACCGCCCGCGCACAGCACCTGGTGGGCGAGGACCTCGGCACCCCGACGGTCGTCGTCGACGACGTGGCCTTCTTCGGCCCCGTGCTGACCTCGATCCCTTGTGGGGAGGAGGCCGTCCGCGTCTTCGACGGCGCTCGCCTGCTCGCCGGCTGCCAGGCATTCTCCGAGCTCAAGCGCGCCCGGTCCGACGGCCTCACCTTCGCGTAGCCGCACCACCGCCACTGGGACAGTTGATTACCCCCGCACCGGTCGACCCAGGTCTGTCCATGCTTCGTCACCGGATGTTCGGCCTCGCGTCGACTCAAATCGATAGTGTGCGTTGGCCGCCACCGACGGCGGTTCGTGCGGAGGGACATCGATGCGCAGGACAACGGACTGGTCGGCCCGCGCCCTGGGCGCTCTCGCGGGCGCGGTCGCGCTGGTGGGGGCCCTGCTGCCGGCGACCCCGGCGGCTGCCGCGAGCGTGGGTTTCAAGGCGGCGACGCTGAACATCTACTACGGGCTGAGCCAGGCCGACTTCGCGCACGACCTGAACCTGATCGCGTCCAAGGCGGACCTCGTCGGCCTCAACGAGGTCGGTACCCGCAAGGCGTTCCTGGAGAACTGGGCCGCCGCCAACGGCTGGTGGTCGTACGCGCCGGGCGGCACCAACCAGGCTGGCGAAGCGTTGATCGCCAAGAAGAGCGTGTTCGACGTACTCGACAAGGGCTCGATTTTCGTCTGTGACACGAACGGTCCGGGCGAGGTTCCTCCCGCGCGCTACAACAACTGGGTCAAGTACCGGCACAAGGCCACCGGCCGCAACGTGACACACATCAACGCCCACGCGGTGGCCAGCATCGAAACCGCGGGCCGGCCCGAGGACCTGCCGCGCACCAGGTGTGCCGAGGCGCAGTTCCAGGGCCTCAAGGAACTGGCGGTCGACAAGCAGGACGAGGGCCAGGTCATCGTGAGCGGTGACCTCAACGTGGACTTCAGCGCCGACCGGAGCTACGGGTACGCGAAGTTCCCGTGGCAGGTCTTCGAGGCCAACGATCTGCCAAGTCTGCGCTCCAACTACAACCTCTACGGCGAGAAGGGCACCGGGACGCACGGCAACCGGCACATCGACTACGTCTACTTCTGGAAGCGGTTGCCCGAATACCAGCTGATGTGGATGACCGGCTACGACGTCGTCGGTGGCACCAGGTCCGATCACAACGGTGTCGTCGTGGCGTTCTCCATCCAGAACTGACGCGCCCGCCTTCGGCCGGCCACGAGTTTTTGGAGCGGTCTGTGCCACCGGGGGAAGACGCCATACGCGTGTCACGGCAGACGACAATGCGAGCGTGACCGACACCGCGCCGTCTTGGCTGCCTACCGTGATCGACCTCGTCGACGGGCACTTGTACCGGGTGCTGAAAGGCGCAGAGGATCCGGTGATGGTGATCGAGGAGCTGAAGGGTGCGTTGGTCGAGCTGCACCCCGAGGTGTTCGTGCGGGGTGTCGACAAGCTGTACCCCATCTACGCCGACCTGTCGGACATTGTCGACGGCTTCCCGTTCGACTACGGCGACGGTGCCGAGATGATCGCCGAACGGGAGATCCGGAACGTTGCCTGGGATTGGTTGAGTATGGCGCGTAACGCCGATGGGTTGAACATCTACATCGACCGCTGGACCGCGAGAATGGCAGGCTTGCCGACCATCGAGGAAGGGCGGCCGTTCCGCGATATCGCGGGCTAGCCGGATGGCGGCGGGTGTGCTTCGAGAGGCCCAAGTGGCGGTCCACGACCGCCGGGTCAAGTCGGACGGTCTGTGCGTTGCGGGCCGGCGGGCTCGGCCTGGCCATCGTCCAAGGCCTGGTGGAGGCGCACGGCGGTCGGGTCGAGGTGCGCAACACTCCCGGAGGCTTCTAGTTCGTGATCCGACTGGCCACCGCCTGACGCGGTCCGCTATTCGTACTGCTGCCCACACCGGGCCAGGTCCGCCAGATCGTCCCAGCCGAGGAAATCGATGGCCTGATCGCCTGGCTCCCGTTCGCTCACGTACTCGGCGTGTGGGCCAGGAATCGGCTCGGCGCTGGGCACGCGTTCTGGCTAGGCCAGCGCCCCACCGAGCCATGGTTGTCCCGCGACTACACCACAACCCGCCCCGTCACCGAACCGATCCCCTGGGACCACCCCACCGCGGCCTCCGCCTGGCCGCACGACCTCCGGACCAGCCTACGAGACCTTTGGCTACGCCGGTACGACGTGCTGCGTGCCACGGATGAGCTGCCCCGCACCCTCTGCCACCACGACGTCTGGCCGACGAACCTGATCGTCGACGACTCGGGGCCGGTGCTGCTGGACTGGAGCTTCCGCCAGACCTACGACCTCCGTAACACGGTCACCATGTTCACCGGTCGCCGCCGCCCGCTGGAGTTGGTCGCCGCGTGGTTCCAGAAAACCCGCTGACCCGGACGTCACGAACCTCGGGGGTGTCATCGACGACGCCGGTAGCCGCGGCGATCTGCTGCCGCTCGTGGGTGGGTGGGCGTCGCGCGACGGAGGTGCAGGGCGAAGGCGGTAAGCCAGGTCCAGCCGAGTCCGATGGTGATGCGCTGGTACAGGCCCCGGTATTCGGCGATGGCCAGGCCCTGGATGAGGAATAGCATGGTCACGCCGGTGATCGCGCTTGTTGTCGCCCAGACCCAGGACCGACGTCGGGCAGCCTGACATGCCCAGGTGAAGGTCAGCAGCGGCAGGGACAGGAACACCACGCTGCCGGCGGCGTTGTGCGCGGTGCCGTGCCAGGTGCGCTGGGCCTGCCCGGCGACGTCGGTGACGAACAGCCCGGAGGCGATGAGGGCAACACCGAACAGGCCGGTGAGGGCAGCCGCGATCCAGGCGGCCGGCCCGGGGCGCAGGGCGCGGCGTACACCGAAGGCACAGACCACGAACAGGGCGCCGCAGACGAGAAAGTTGGTGATCTGGATCCATCCGGTCGACCCGAGGGCCAGCTCGCTGGCGGCTTGGCGGATCGGGCGGTATCCGGGCCGTAGCGCGCCGCCGACGAGGACCACGATGACGAACAGAGGCCCGGCAGCGGTGCCGCAGGCGAGGAGCCGGCGGGTGGTGACGCTTTCCTTCATTACTCCATTGGGCGTGCGGGACCGGAATCGTGGTAGCGGCGGCCGTCGGTCCTCATGGCGACGATTGTGGCGGTTCCGAACCTACTTTCGTCGGTACGGGCCGGACGGGACGCCCGGTCCCGGCCTACCGTTGGCGCCGTGGTGGGGGCCAGGTTGAGGTGGACGCAGTCCGTCGTGCGGCGGGGTGACTCATCGAGGCGGCGGTCAGTCGACGCCGTGGTGGTGGCGGTCGCGTTGCTCGCCGGTCTGCTGTTGCTGGCCGGGCCGACCGTTGACCCGCGGGGCGGCAGTGGCCTCACACCTGTGGTCTTCGCGGCCGGGGCTTGCGCGCTGTGGTGGCGCCGGAGCGCACCGGTCACGGTGGCCTGGATTGCTGTCGCTGGCAGCGCCGTCCTGGTCGCCGTCGAGACTCTCGGCTCGGACAGCTCGATCCGGCCGGGCGAGAACACGATCATGTTCCTCATCCCGGCGGCTCCGTTCGCGGCTTACGCGGTCGCGGTCTACGCGGCTCGTCGCGTCCTGGGCTGGGCGGCGGTGGTCGCTCTCGTGGTCGCGGCCGCGGTGCCGTGGCCGCCCTCCTGGGTGCGGCTGCGCTCCGGTCTGGTGCTGCTCGGTGTTCCGGTCCTTCTCGGTCTGTACCTGGCGGCGCGCCGCCGCATGGTCAACCTGTTGCGCGAGCGGGCCCGGTGGGCCGAGGCTGACCGGCACGCGGCGGCGGAGCGGGCAGTCGCAGGTGAACGTGACCGGCTCACCGCCGAGATGCACGATGTGGTGACGCACCGGGTCACCCTCATCGTCCTGGAGGCCGGGACGCTCGGGATGGGCGCAGTCGACGAGGCGACCCGGGTGGCCGCCGAGCGGATCCGAGAGGCCGGTTGCGCCGCGCTCGACGACCTTCGCGACCTGGTCCGGGTCCTGCCCGAACAGCGGACGGAGCGGGAGCCGGCGCCGGTGTTGTTGCCCGACTTGCGGCCAATGGTGAGTCCGGCGGCTCTGGAGGTGACGGGCACCCCGGTGCCGGTTTCCCCGGCGGTCGGGCGGGCGGTGGTCCGGGTCGTCCAGGAAGCCCTTACCAACGTGCGGAAACACGCGCCGGGTGCCCGTGTCGAGGTGGGGGTGCGGTACGAGGGCGGAGGCGTGCGAGTTCTTGTCCGCAATGGAGTGGTTCGGTCGGCGGCGGACGCGCGCTTGGCCGCTTCCGGGTCGGGGACCGGGCTGCACGGGTTGCGGCGTCGGGTCGAGTTGCTCGGCGGCACGTTCACGGCTGGGCCCGAGCCGGGCGGTGGTTTCACGCTGCGGGCGCGGCTGCCCGGCGTACAACAGCATGGGTCTTCATGATCCGGGTCGTGGTGGCTGACGACGATCCCTTGGTCGGTGCGCACCTGCGCACAATCCTGGGGAGCGCCGGCGACATCGAGGTTGTCGACACCGTGGCGGACGGGGCCGCGGCGGTCGAGGCCGCCATCCGGCACCGTCCGGACCTGGTCCTGATGGACCTGCGCATGCCGGGTGTCAACGGACTTGTCGCCACCGAGCAGATCGCCGCTCTGCACCCGGCCCCGGTTGTGGTGGTACTGACAACGTTCACGGCCGATCGGTATCTGGCTGCCGCGCTGCGTGCCGGAGCCAGCGGTTACGTGCTCAAAACCACTCCGCCGCGCGAGTTCGCCAACCTCGTCCGCACCGCCGCCGCCGGCCACCTGATCCTGCCGCCCGGTGCGACCCGGCTTCTGCTGCTCGCGGACCTGTCGGTCACCCTGCCGAACGGTCTGTCCGAACGGGACCGGCAGATCCTGGCCGGCCTGGGCCAGGGTCTGACCAACGCGCAGTTGGCGGCCCAACTGCACCTCACCGAGGCCACCGTCAAGGGCTATGTTTCAAGGGTCCTGACCCGACTCGGCTGTACCAACCGGACCGAGGCGGCCCTCCTCGCCCAGCGCGCCGGACTCGTCAGGTACGGGTAGTCCGAGCCGAGCAGGCCCCAGAGAGGCCCGACGCCCACGGCAGGCCCGGCCGCACAGGGAGGGTCAGGTCTGTCGCCATACCCGGAACGTCTGGTCGAGTCGCCACGTGCCATCGGGCTGTCGTGCCTCGTTGCGCCAGCGGAACTCGTCGGCCTCGATGTCCGAGAAGGTCCAGCGGAGGTCGCCGCCGTCGAGCACGATCTGCTCGCCGACGCGAGAGGCCAGGAAGGTGTGCGTCCGACGCCGTCCCGGTCCCACCCACGTGGAGCGCCAGACCTCCGCACCGGCGGTGGGATCGGGGAAACGCACGCTGACGCCGTGTTCGACGCCGGGCAGGATCCAGACATCGGTGGTGGCCCGGCCGCCCAGCGCGTACCCGAAGTGCCACTCGCCTCGTCGAACGGTCGAGGACCCGTCGGCGCCGCACTCGGTGCAGTCCAGCGCCCAGGAGCCCGCGAACTGTCCGAACAGGCTGAGGTCGACGCCGGGGGCCGGCTCGTCCGCGAGGAAGGCGGCACCGACGGCGCCGGATGACGGGAGCACCATGTCGGAACGATAGCGCCGGCCGGGGCGGCGCGATCAAGCCGAACGAGCTTCGTCGATCCTTGACACTCGCTGATGCGATCGCTAACACTGGTCCGCAACGCGAACTTAACGAGCAGAACACATTGTGCCTGTACGGCGTGGCGCACCAGAGTTGTTCCCTGTGGCAGGTTGCCGCAGCCCGAAACCGCGAGGCCCCCGAGTCACGCCTCAGTTGATCTTGTTAACGCTAACATCGATTGCCGTTCCGGAAGGGGAGTCGTGACCGTGGTTCCGTGGCGAACAACAGCGGCATCGACCACCGGGGCCAGCGGCTTCGTCCGCATCCGGATCCTGGTGCTCTCCGTCGTGGCCGCCGCCGCCTTCGTGGTGGTCGCCGACGGGCCGGCGCACGCCGCCACGCTCCCGACCGGTGCCGTTTCGCTGGAGGCGGTCATCCAGGCCGGACGGTACGTACGGCACATCGACTATCTCGGTCGGCTCGACCCGGTGACCTCCAGCAGCGCCAACCAGACCAAGCTCGATGCCACCTTCACCGTGGTCAACGGTCTGGCGTCGCCGACGTGCTACTCGTTCCAGACCAAGACAGGCATGTTCCTGCGGCACCGCGACTACCGGGTCCGGGTCGACCCGAACACCGGCGACGCGACGTTCCGGGCCGACGCCACCTTCTGCGCCGTGGACGGCTCGGGCAGCGGAACGGTGACGCTCACCTCGTACAACTACCCGGACCGGCGCATCCGGCACCGCGACTACGCGCTCTGGCTCGACACCTACCAGGACACGGCCGCGTTCCGAGCAGACAGCGCCTTCCGCCTCGTCGCGCCCTGGGCACCCAGGACCACCAGAGGCCCGGTGATCCCGGGCCTCTTCGCCGACCCACACATCGCCGTCTTCAATGGCCGCTACTACCTGTACCCGACCACCGACGGCTACGCGAGTTGGGCCGGCACCTACTACAAGGCGTTCTCCTCCACCGACCTGGTCAACTGGACCGACCACGGCGTGATCCTCGACCACGGCCCGGACGTGTCCTGGGCGGACAACTCGGCCTGGGCACCCGCGGTGGCCAGTGCCAACGGTCGTTACTACCTGTACTTCAGCGGCGGCGCGGCCAGCGGCAACACGGCCAAACAACTGGGTGTGGCGGTGGCCGACAGCCCCACTGGGCCGTTCCGTGACGCGCTGGGCCGACCGCTCATCCGCAGCGACCAGTTCTCCGGCGGGCAGGCGATCGACCCCGTGGTGTTCACCGACGACGACGGGCAGTCCTACCTCTACTGGGGCCAGGGTGTCGCACGGGCGGTACGGCTGAACGCCGACATGACCTCCTTCGACGCGGCACAGGTGCGGGTCGTCACGCCATCCGGTTACAACGAGGCGCCGTTCGTGTTCAAGCGCAACGGTCAGTACTACTTCATGTGGTCGGAAAACGACACGCGTAGCGAGGACTACCGCGTCGCCTACGCCACCGGCCCATCGCCCCTCGGTCCGTGGACCAGGCGCGGCGTGGTGCTGCAGAAGCGGCTCGAAGTCGGCATCAAGGGCACCGGCCACCACTCGGTGGTCCGGGCCCCCGGCAGCGACACCTGGCACATCGCCTACCACCGCTTCGCCGTGCCGGCCGGCAACGGCACCAACCGCGAGACCGCCATCGACCGGATGGAGTTCAACGCCGACGGCACCATCCGCCCCGTCGTACCGACCCTCTAGCTGACTCGTACGCCCCTCCGGAAGGAGAAAGACCCATGTCCAGAGTCCTCGCCCGGCTCGGCGCGGTTGCGGTCGCCGCGTGCCTGCTGTTCAGCACCTGGTCGGCGGCGACACCGAAGGAGGCCGCAGCGCTCGACCCGACCGTCGGCTACCTGATGGCGCACTTCACCGGCGAGTCGTCGACCAGCCAACAGATCTACCTCGCCCACAGCACCGACGGCCTCCGCTGGACCGACCTCAACAACGGAGGGCTCGCCCTGCGTTCCACAGTCGGCACCCGCGGCGTTCGCGACCCCGCCCTGGTCCGCTCGCCCGCCGGCGACCGGTACTGGATCATCGCCACGGACCTGTGCATCGGCTGCGGCCAGGACTGGTCGACCGCGATCAACAACGGCAGCCGCAACCTCGTCGTGTGGGAGTCCACCGACCTGGTCAACTGGTCCGCGCCGTGGTTGCTGAACGTCGCCGGCGCGATCCCGGACGGTCGCAACGCCTGGGCGCCGGAGGCGATCTGGAACCCGGACACCGGCGACTACGTCCTCTACTGGGCGACGAACGTCCCGCTCAACGGGGCGACCAAACACCGCATCTACTCCGCGCGCACGGCGAACTTTCGCAGCATCACCACGCCGCAGGTCTACATCGACCGACCCGGTAATCAGGAGATCATCGACACCCAGATCGTCGAGGTGCCGGCCGGCGTCGGCGCCTATCGGTACGTCCGGGCCTCCCGGGACGGCCAAATCGCCATCGAGGGCAGCAACTCCATCCTCGGCACCTGGACGAGCCTCGGGAACCTGTCCGGCATCGGGCTGACCGGCGCCCAGGTCGAGGGCCCGATGTGGATGAAGTACAACAACCGCAACGAGTGGGTGCTCTACCTTGACCAGTACGCCAGCGGGCGCGGCTACCTGCCGGTGCTGACCACCAACCCGTCGAGCGCGAGCACATACCGGCTGCCGGCGTCCGGCTCGTACTCCATGGGTGGCACCAGGAAGCGGCACGGAACGATCCTGAACCTGACCGCCGCCGAACAGGCCCGCGTGCTCGCCCGCTGGCCCGTCACCTCGGTCAACCGGATCCAGTCGTACAACTTCCAGGACCGGTACGTGCGGCACTACGACTACGACGTCCGCATCGACCCGAACGTCAGCCCGGCCCAGGACGGGCAGTGGCGCGTCGTGCCCGGCCTCGTCGGCTCCGGCACGGTTTCCATCCAGTCGGTCAACTACCCGGGCTACTACCTGCGCCACTACGGGTTCGACTTCCGGCTGGAGGCCAACGACAGCACCGCCACCTTCGCCGCCGACGCCACCTTCCGGCAGGTCGCCGGCCTCGCCAACTCCGCGTGGACGTCATTTCAGTCCTACAGCCACCCGGACCGCTACATCCGGCACTACGGCTACCTGCTCCGACTCGACCCGATCCCCGACGCGCAGAGCCGTGCCGACGCCACCTTCCGCGTGACCAGCTGAACCCCGACCTCGACGTGCAAGGGCTGTTCGAATCCGAATGGTTCCGAACGCGTCGCACCCGGAGAGGCAAGATCTAGTGATTGGACATTCCATGCAACGAATCAGCCGGTCGGTGCGCCGGACAGTGATTGCCCTGGTGGCCGCGATAACGGCGATGGTTGGGGTCGTCGTCGTCGTTTCGGCGCCGGCCACTGCCGCCACCAGCCAGTTCCGAGGCATGAACTGGGCCATGTTGGGTGACAACTTCAAGACCAGCCCACTTGTCGTGCAGGGCCTGAGCTCGTCCGACAGCAACGCGACGGTGCGGGCCAAGGCCAACGCCCTCTACGACGACATGGCGTCGACCATGGGGGTCAACACGGTCCGGCTGCCCATCAACACCCACACGGTGGGGACGGCCTGGTGGGAGGCGTACCGCGGCGCCATCGACGCTGCCACCGCCCGCGGATTCAAGGTCATCCTCGCCTACTGGGAGGACGGCGCCGCCTCCGGCGGCAGAATCACGAACCTCGCCGCGTGGAACACGATGTGGTCCACGGTGACCAACACGTACGGCTCGAACACCAACGTCTACTTCGAGCCGATGAACGAGCCGCACGGTTACAGCTCGACGGAGTGGCGCAACGTCGCCGCGAACTGGCTCAGCTACCACACCTCGGCGGTGCCCGGCCGGGTGCTGATCGGCGGCACCGGCTTCAGCCAGGACCTGCGCGACATCTGCAACGACAGCCGCTTCAACGCGACGCTGCTCTCCTTCCACTACTACACGTTCTTCTACGGCGCGATGACCTACGACGCCTTCCGCAGCCACATCCAGACCCGTCTCGGTAACTGCGCCTCCCGCGCGGTCGCGACCGAGTTCGGCGCCCCCATGAACGACGGCCGCAACTACGCCGACGCGGGCAGCACCGACAACTTCGTGCGCTACATCCGGGCCATGGCCCAGGTCATGCGGGACAACCAGATGGGCGGCACCTACTGGCCCGCCCTCGGCGGCAAGACCGGCACCATCGGCTACGACTGGTACTCGATGTTCGCCCTCACCGGCAGCGGCACCGACCTCAACCTGACCGTCCGCAACACCTCCGGCGCGGACCGGATCCGGTACGCGTGGGGCGACACCATCGGCGGCGGCGATCCGACGACGCCTCCGCCGTCGACGGGGACGTTCTACCGGATCAACGTGCGGCACAGTGGCAAGGCCATGGACGTCCAGTCACCGAACACCGACAACGGCGCGCGCGTCAGCCAGTACACGTACGGCGGCAATGCCTGGCAGCAGTGGCAGTTCCAGGACGCCGGCAGCGGCTACTGGCGCATCGTCAGCCGAAACAGCGGAAAGTGCCTCGACGTGGTGAGCGCGTCGACCGCCGACGGCGCGGAACTCGTGCAGTACACCTGCGGCAGCGGCACCAACCAGCAGTTCCAGATGGTCACCAACGGCAACTACTTCCAGCTCCGGGCGCGACACAGCAACAAGTGCGTGGACGTACCGGCCGCGTCGACCGCGGACGGGGTGGTCCTCAAGCAGTATTCGTGCAACACCGGCACCAACCAGCAGTGGTCCCGCACGGCCGTCTGACCGTCGTCGCGACGTAACCACGGAGCCACGGCGCGGCCCGCACACCCCACGTAGGGGTCGTGCGGGCCGTACCGCGTTCGGTGTCATCGACGGACTTCGAGCATCCGATCCAACGTCGGCCCGTGCGGGCACGGTGGAATCCCCCACCCGGCGAGCGTCGGCTTCGGCGGCGACCACGGGTACGGTTTCGGTGATCGACACGTATGGGTATCGGCGGCACGTCGCCGGGCGGGAGTGACCAGCCCGCTGTGACGGACCGTGGGAGGGAGCGAGGGTGGCGCAGCGGAGAGCACTTGTGGTCCGGGGCGGTTGGGAGGGACACCAGCCGGTCGAGGCGACGGAGTTGTTTCTCCCCTTCCTCGAACGGAGCGGCTACGCCGTACGGGTCGAGGAGTCGACGGAGATCTACGCCGATGCCGCCGAGATGGCCGAGACCGACCTCGTCGTGCAGTGCATGACGATGTCGCAGATCACCGCGGACCAGGTGGCGGGCCTCAGCGCGGCGGTCATCGCCGGCACAGGCTTCACCGGCTGGCACGGCGGCATCGTGGACTCGTTCCGCGCGTCAGCCGAATACCTGCATCTGGTCGGCGGCCAGTTCGCGACCCATCCGGGCCGGGAGCCGTGTGAGCGCCACGGTGGTGCGGAGGACAACTTCCTGCCGCACACCGTGCGCGTCACCGACCTCGGCCGGGAGCACCCGATCACTGCGGGGATCGAGGACTTCGATCTGGTCACCGAGCAGTACTGGGTGCTGCACGATGACCTGATCGACGTACTGGCCGTGACCACCCACCCGATGCAGGCGTGGCATCCATGGCACCGGCCGGTCACCTCGCCGGCGATCTGGACCCGGCTGTGGGGTGCCGGGCGCATCGTCGTGACCACCCCGGGTCACAGCCTCGACGTGCTGGAGCACGCGGCCGTCCGTACCGTCATCGAGAGGGGGATGGTGTGGGCGACCCGCACCGCGTCGGCGTCATAGGTCTCGGGGTCATCTCCCGTGCGTACCTGGACACACTCGCCGATCACCCGGAGGTGAGCATCGCCGCGGTGGCCGACCTCGACGCCTCCCGGTCGGCCGAGGTCGCCGCCACGATTCCCGGAGCCGAGGCGTTGAGCGTCGAGCGCCTGCTCGCCCGGCCGGACGTGCAGACGGTGCTCAACCTCACGATCCCCGCGGCGCATGCCGACATCTCGCTGGGCGCGATCGACGCGGGCAAGAGCGTGTATGTCGAGAAGCCGCTCGCCGCGACGTTTCCGGACGGCCGCTCGATCATCGAGCGGGCCGCATCGGCCGGTGTCCGCGTCGGCTGCGCGCCGGACACCGTGCTGGGCACGGGTACGCAGACGGCGCGGGCGGCCATCGACGGCGGGCTCATCGGACGCCCGATGTCCGCGTCGGCGGTCATGGTCACTCCGGGGCACGAGCGTTGGCATCCCAATCCCGACTTCTACTACGCCCCGGGCGGCGGCCCGATGCTGGACATGGGGCCGTACTACATCTCGGCGCTCATCCACCTGCTCGGGCCGGTTCGCGCGGTGACCGGAGCCGCCAGCCGTCTGCGCGCCGAACGCGTCATCGGCTCGGGCCCGCGTACGGGTCAGCGGATCCCGGTGGGGGTGGACACCCACCTGAGCGGCGTGCTGGAGCACGCCAACGGCGCACTCTCGACCATCACCACGAGCTTCGACGGCGTCAGGACGACGGCCGCCCCGATCGAGGTGCACGGGGAGAGCGGCACGCTCGCCGTACCCGATCCGAACTACTTCGACGGCGAGGTCCGCCTCTTCGCGCTCGGCGACACCGAATGGCGCGCTCTCGAACCGCGGGCCGGTTACGCCAAGGGTTCCCGGGGCATCGGTCTGATCGACCTGGTCAGGGCCGACGATCAGCGTCCGCCGCGCGCGGGCGGCGACGTCGCGCTGCACGTGCTCGAGACGATGACCAGCCTGCTGCGGTCGGCGGCGGAAGGTCGGCGGATCGAGCTGACGACGGTGGCGCAGCGGCCCGCGCCGGTCCCGCTCACTGCTGTCGACGACTGGAGGGCGTACGACCCAGAGACACGCTGAAGAGGGGCGAGGCGCGCTGGTGGATGGTTTCGTGGTCATCCCGGAAGGCCGAAGTGGTGGGTGAGTGAGGCGTGCAGCGTGGCGGCGTCCCCGGCGGACCAGGCGATGAAGCAGTCGGGGCGTACGAGCAAGGCGGTCGCTGTCGTGCCTTGCAGTGAGCCGGTGACCACGTCGACCCGGCCTCGCCATGGTGCGGCGATCTCGGCGTAGGCACCTGTGGAGTCCAGCAGCAGCGGCCGGGCGGTGCGGGTCAGCTCGGCGAGGCGTGTCGCGCCGTGGTCGGTGTGCACGACCACGTCGGGGGCGCAGCGGCCGGCCAACGGGTCGGCGGGGTCGGCGGGGTAGCGGACGTCCGCACCGGACATCAGCGCCGCGATGTGCCCGGTCACCTCCGGCTTGCGCAGCAGTTCCGCGAAGAGCTCCCGTAAGCCGGTGATCTCGTCGCCCGGGCCGATGAGCGCCGACTGCGCCTGGGTGGACATGACGACCCGTTCGGCGACGGGGCGACGTTCGCTTTCGTATGTGTCGAGCAGGCCCTGCGGTGCCCAGCCGCGCACCGTGGCGGCGAGCTTCCAACCCAGGTTGACCGCGTCCTGCAGGCCCAGGTTGAGGCCGGGGCCGCCGATCGCGGGGTGTACGTGCGCGGCGTCGCCGACCAGCAGCACCCGGCCGGCGCGGTAGCGGCCGGCGATGCGGGTGTTGCGGCCGGTCAGCCGCCGCAGCAGGCCGGGGCCGTCAGGCGCGCCGAGGGGGATGTCGGCGCCGAGCACCCGGGCGCCGCTGGCGCGGAGCTCCGCCAGGTTCATGGGCGTCTCGTCGTTCGTTGACGTGTCGGGCCACTCCGTCGTGCTCAGGAGCGCCGGGCGGCCGGGGAACGGGGCCCAGGCGATCAGGCCACGCGCGGTGCGGGTGTGCTGGAACGGCGGGACGACGCCGTAGCCGGGGGCGCGCAGGCCGCCCGTCTCGGGGTCGAGGGATGACGCGGGCACTGTCACTGTGGCGGTGCGGGAGATCGACCGGTCGTTGCTGACGCCAGGAAAGTCGATGCCGGCGAGGCGGCGTACCGCGCTGCGGCCGCCGTCGGCTCCGACGACGAAACAACTGGTGAGCTGCGTACCGTCGGCGAGGTGGACCTCGACCGCGTCGGTGCGTTGGCGCAGGTCGACGACCTCGTGGCCGCGGCGCAGGTCGACTCCGAGCTCGGCGGCTCGGACGGCGAGACCGGCCTCGAGCTGGGCTTGCGGCACGCCGAGCACGTAGTGCGGGTTCTCCGTGAGCATCGTGAGATCCAGCGGGAACGCGCCGAAGGTGAAGGCTGGTTGGGGGCTCGGCGGGGTGCTCTCCCCGCTGAGCCGCGCGTAGAGGCCGCGCCGGTCGAGCAGGCGGACGACCTGTCCGACGAGGCCGTTGGCGCGCGGCTCGCCGGTGGGCGCGGCGTGGCGTTCGAGGACGACGGGGTGGACGCCGGCGAGGGCCAGTTCGCAGGCGAGCATGAGGCCGTTGGGGCCGGCTCCGACGATGACGACATCGATCATTATCGTGATCCCTTCGGGGTGTGCGTCATCGCCACGGCAGGCGCGGCACGTGGCCGGCCCGCCGCGGGAGTGTGACGCGGCTGGGGACGTGGGTGAGGGTTGAGTCTTGGGCGAGGCGCGGCTCAGCGGGGTGGGGCCGGGAGGCCGGCGGCGACCTGGGTGAAGGCGTCGGTGATGAGGCCTTCGATCGGGGCGGGTGGGTCGGCGCTGTCGAGATAGTGCTGCATGGCGACGGCGACAGCGGCGCTGGCGGCGGCCGCGACGAGCCTCGGATACATGTCGGTGGCGAGGTCGGTGCCGGTGCGTTCGGCGACCGCGGCGGCAAGCTCGGCCTCGGCGACCGCGGTGGCGCGCAGTCGTTCGCCCTGCAGCGCGGGCTCGGCGAGCATGGTGCGTACGCCGGCAACCCACTGGGCATGGGTGGGGGAGGGCATCGCCTCGACCTCGGGGCCGCGCGTGAACTGACCCAGCGCGGCCTGGGTGAGCGCCACCCAGAGCGGCTCGTCGGCGGGACGTTCCCGCAGCGCCGCGGCGGTGCGCAGGCTGCGGTCGAGGTGGCGGGAGGCGATCGCCTCGGCCTTACTGGAGAAGTAGTTGTTGAAGGTGCGCGGGGAGACACCGGCTGCCTCGGCGATGTCCTCGACGCGGACGTTGTCGTAGCCACGCTCCGCAGTGAGGTGGATCGCAGCCCAACCAAGCGCCGCCCGCGTCTCGGCCTTCTTGCGCTCCCGCAACCCCGTCATGCCACCACGCTAGCACTAATTGCGTGACACGCAAAAATGCGTGCCAAGCAAAATCTTGCCGCAGGTCCGGCCGTCGATGCCTTCCCGCGCCGTCGTGAGCCGCGCACAACATCAGGCGTAGCAGGCGTCGTGAGGTGGTCGCGTTGACGGGCGGAAGGGCCGACAGATGCCGACAATGGGAAGGGTGGCACCCGCCTTCGTCCTGCACCACCACCGCAAACCACGACCGCACTTCGACCTGCGGCTCGAGGAGGACGGTGTGCTGCGCTCGTGGGCGGTGCCCCGCGGTCTGCCGGACAGCCCCAGCGACAACCGGCTCGCGATCGCCGTACCGGACCACGACCTCGGTCACCTCACCTACGAGGACGTCGACAAGTCGATCGCCGACATCGGCACCTGGGAGGAGCATGATCGCACCGACCGGCGGATGCTGTTCACGCTGCACGGCCGCACCGGCCGCCGGCGATACGCGCTCATCCGCACCGGCGAGGGGTGGCTGCTGCACCTGACGAAGGAGCAGCCCTCGGACGAGCGCAGAGGGTAGCGCGGGTAGGCGGCGACGACGGTCAGCGGGACCTCGACGCAGGTCCTAACATCGCGGCATGGCGACACGGCTTGTTCAGATCAACATGAAGGCTCGGGACGACTTCGCGCTGGGCGGTTTCTGGGCGCAGGCGCTGGGTTGGGAAATCTCCAGTGAGGGCCCCGGCGTGACCAACCTCGAACCCGAGGGCTTTGTCTACCCTGACCCCGTCGCCGTCTGCGTCGACCTCATCGTCTCCTCGGAGCCCAAGACGGTGAAGAACCGTGTGCACGTGGACCTCGCCACCACCTCGGCGGCCCACCAGGCGCAGGTGGTCGCCCGCCTGACGGATCTCGGCGCAACCGTTGCCGACGTGGGCCAGGGTGACGTGCCCTGGACGGTCATGGCCGACCCGGAGGGCAACGAGTTCTGCGTGCTGGATCCGCGACCGCTCTACCAGGACACCGGACCGATCGCCGCCGTGGTGGTCGACTGCGCGGATCCGCGCGCCATGGCCCGGTTCTGGAGTGCGGCCACGGACTGGACAGTGCACGAGGTCACCGACCAAAGTGCGAGACTGCGCTCCGCCAAGGGCGTCGGCCCCTACCTGGAGTTCGTCAGTACCCCGGACGTGAAGAGCGGGTGGAACCGCGTCCACCTCGACGTCCGTCCGTACCCCGGTGACGACCCGGAGGCCGAGGCAACCAGGCTGCGGAGTCTCGGCGCGACCCCCATCGACCTGGGCCAGGACGTCCCGTGGAGGGTGCTCGCCGACCCGGAGGGCAACGAGTTCTGCCTCCTCACCCCGAGTTGACCAACGGCGACACCGAGCCGACGGAGAACCGGACAGCGTCGACCGAGTTCGGGCAATGGCCCATTGCGGCGCAAGTGGCAGTTCGTGGCCCGAACGAGGGCCCCACCGCGAACGTTGGCATTAGGGCGACCCCGCTCTATGGTGGGGGCATGCCGCCGGTGACCTTCCGCTCGCCCGCCGCCACCGAGGTGGCGGCGGGCGGTGCTGTGCGCGTGCCGACGGCGACCCGTCCCAAGGCCGACATGCGGGTGCCGGTCGTCCGCGCGCCGCACACCGTGTCCACGCACACACAGTCGAGCCCGGTGCGAACCGGCCGAGGCCCACCCGCGGAGTCGTTGCATATCCAGAACGACCGCCAGGGCGAAGCTATCCAAGCTTCGGCCCTTTTTGTTTTTCCCGCCCATTCCCCTCGAAAGGCAGATCATGAGCGTCGATCATCGTCCTACTCTCGACCAGAGTTGGCTGGCTGACCTGCGAGCGTCCCTGGCGGACGACTTCGCCACTCAGACGGCTCGGCTGCGGGAACTGACCGAGCTCAACGCGGACACCGGCGACCCCGGCGAGGCCCACAACCAGGCCGCGCTGTTGCTGGCCACCCGCCAGAACATCGAGCAGATCACCGGTGCGCTGAATCGGATCAGCGACGGCACCTACGGTGCCTGCCACAGGTGCGGCCAGAGCATCCCGGCCGAGCGGCTCGAAATTCTCCCGCACGCTCGCTTCTGCGTGCCGTGCCAGGAGAAGCAGAACAGGTGACGCCCGGGTGTGGCTGCCGCGCCAGCGGCACGGCAGCCACACCGTCACCTGGGAGAGGGGCAACGACCCTTCAGCCCTTCTGCCGCTCGGGCTCCGCTCCGCGCAGGGCCGCCGTGCCGACCGGAGCCGGACGCCGCAGGTACCACTCGGCCACGGCGAGGTTGATCAACCAGCCGGCGACCACCAGCCCGGCCCGGAGGTTCCCGCCGGGCTGTTCGCCGGTCGCAATGAGGTACGGCGCGTGGGTGAACGCCTGGGTACCGGCACCGAGCCCGATCGCGTAGCCGCGCACCATCCACCTGCGGTGCTGGGCGATGTCCCGGCGGAGCACGGCGGTGAGGCCCAGCAGGATCGATCCGGCCATGGCCGAGCCGAAGGCCAATCGCATGCCGGCGAGCACGTCGTTGTCGTGGGCCGGCAGGTCGTACGCGACGGCCATCCACAGGCCGGTGAACGCGACCGTCAGCCCACAGGGGACGAGCACCCGGCCGGCCCGGCGGTGCCAGGAGTGGCGGCGCAGACGGGGCACGAACTGGAACGCGCCGAGGATCGTGTAGAGCACCGCGCCGACGATGTGCAGCACCACCGGCAGCGGATCGGCGACGAAGCGCGCGTTGGCAGGGGTGACCTCCGGTCCGGCGCCCAGCTCGGCGAGGCGTCCCGCGCCGGCGAGCATCGGTATCAGTCCCAGCAGGATCAACACGGCGGGTAGCCGCCACTCGCGCATCGTCATGCCACCGATGGTGGACGCCGCACCCGCCCCCGCTCATCGGCACATGGGCCGCGATCGGGTCGGCCCATGGTCGCGGGCTGTCGTCGTACTTCCGGCGGTCACCAATGCGGACGGCGGCGGTTCGTCTCGTACGCCCACATCGCCACCTCGACCCGGTTACGCACCCCCAGCTTCATCATCAGGCTGGTGACGTGCGACTTGACAGTGCTCAACGTGATGTAGAGCTCGTCGGCGATCTCCTGGTTGGTGCGTCCCCGCGCGACGGCGACCAGCACCTGCTCCTCCCGGTCGGTGAGCGCCTCGACGGGCTGCCTGCGCGGCGCGGCCGGATCCGCGTCGGCGAACGCCTTCAGCAGCCGCGTGGTAACGCTCGGCGCGATAAGCGCGTCCCCGTTGGCGGCCGCGTGCACCGCCTGACTGAGCAGGTCAGGGCCGGCCTCCTTGAGCAGGAAACCGCGGGCGCCGGCCCGCAGCGCTGCGTACACGTACTCGTCGAGGTCGAAGGTCGTGATGACGACCACCGCGAGCGGCTCCGGGACCGTTGGCCCGGCGAGCGCCCGGGTGGCCTCGATGCCGTCCATGCCCGGCATCCGAATGTCGAGCAGACACACGTCGGGGCGGAGCCGTCGGGCGAGCTCGACCGCCTGGCGGCCGTCGCCAGCCCCACCGACGACCTCGATGCCTGGCTGAGTGTTCAGGATGATGGTGAGGCCGGTACGGACGATCTCCTGATCGTCCGCCACGAGCACGCGAACTGTCACTCGCCGGCCCCCTCGCGGGGGAGCACGGCCGTGACGGTCCACCCACGGTCGGGATCGGGGCCGGCCTCGCAGGTACCGCCGAGCAGGTCCGCGCGCTCCATCATGCCCAACAGGCCGAAACCGGGCGAGCCGGTCGGACGGGCACCGCCGGCCTCACCGTCGTCCCTGACCCGCAGGCGTACGGACGTGTCGTCGGCCGCGACGCTGACCTGGATGCGGGTGGCGTGGCGCGCGTGCCGACGGGCATTGGTGACCGACTCCTGAGCCAGGCGGTAGAGCGCGGAACCGACTGTGGGCGGAAGGCCGCCGAGGTCGCCGTGCAGATCCACGTCGACGGTCGGCCCGGTGCGGAACTGGCCAGCGAGCCGCCCGATGTCGGTGATCTGCGGGTTGGGGCCCAGGTCGGCGGGCTCGTTGCGGCGCAGGACGCGGACCATCGCGCGCATCTCGGCAAGCGCGCGAGACGCCTCGGCCTCGATGGTGTGCAGCGCCTCGACGGCGGCATCCGGCTGACTCGCCGACGCGGCGATGCCGGCCTGGGCGCGGATCGCCATCGCCGACACGTGGTGGGCCACCGTGTCGTGCAGGTCGCGGGCGAGCCGTTCACGCTCCAACAGCTTCACCTGATCGAGCTCGCGCAGCCGGGCGGCGGCGCGGAATCGGATCGCGACACCCAACGTGGCGGCGGCGAACATCACCGCGAAACCGGCGATCAGTTCACCGCCGTCGATCGAGCCGCTCACGCCGGCGGCGGTCACCTTGGCCACCACGAAGAATGAACCGAGCACGGCATCCCGGCCGGAGCCCCAGCGGAACAGTGCGTAGACCAGGAGGACCAGGAAGCTCGCCGTGAACAGCTGGCAGGGGTCGCCGGGCAGCAGGAACGGGGCGGCCGTCGTGCAGCCGAACGCGATCACCACCATCGCCAGCGGCGCCGTACGCCGCCACAGGAGCGTGGGCAGCAGCGCGAGTACGACGACGACGCAACCCACCCGCCACGGCAGTTCGGGTCGGAGGACCCCCTCCACCAGGGTCGCCGGCGCGAGGGCTGCGATCACCGCCCAGTCACGCCACACCCGCGACGGGGCAGGTGAGACACGCGGCTCGGCCAACACCGCGTGCAGGCGAGGGTGCATGGGACCCATCGTACGAACCGTGGTGCGACTCCAGATCGTCCCAAAGTACGACCCGGGTGGCCGGTTGCTTGTCGATGATCCCGACTGCGGGAGCTGGAGTCGGCGCGGAGGGCGGCGGCTTCCGGATGGCCGAGGGCCGTACGGCCTGATCACTCGTGGCGGCACCGGTTGCCAGCGGATCTCCACGGCGTTACGTTGAGATGACATCGATGAGCTTCTACATCGCAAGGTATCCGGGGGCCCGCATGTCCACGTCTGTCACTCGCCGCACCGTCCTGACCGGTGGGGCCGGCGCCGCCATCGGCCTGGCTTTGCCCGGCGTCGCCGCCCACGCCGGTGGCCACCATCCCACCAGCGTGAGCTTCACCCTCGACGCGAGAACGCTCGACGGCGGTGAGCAGGTCACCTCGGTCACCCTCGACACCAGCCGGCTCGGGCCGATCGACCCGGCCGGGCTGACCCCCGGCACGTTCACCGTGCACGCCACGGCCACCAGCCCGATCCCGATCGCTCCCGGCGATCAGATCTTCAGCGAGTACGACCTGGACCGCACGGTGACCGCGGCCCGGCTCGACCGGCGCGGAAACATCGTGCTGGAGCTGAGCCACGCCGAAGGTCAACCCGGCGGTGGCACCCTCGGCTACATCCTGAGCAGGGGCCGCAACGTCCAACTGGACCTCGTCTACACCATCACGCAGAACACCCCCATCGTCCGGCGTCACGGCTCACCGGTCACCATCGGCCGCTTCGTGCAGGCAGGGCTGTCGAACCCCGAGGTGGACGCCTTCAGCCACCACGTCTCGGGCTCGGGTATGAAGTACCGGCTGTACTCTCCCGACCACTCGTCCCGGCACGGCCGGCGGCCGCTGATCGTCTGGCTGCACGGCGGGGGCGAGGGCGCCTCACTGCCCGACGACTACTACGACAACGAGACCACGCTGCGCGCCAACCGCGGAGCGCTCGGCTTCGCCACTCCGCAGGCTCAGCGGATCTTCTCCGGCGCGTACGTCGTCGCGCCGCAGAGCACCTCCTACTGGATGGAGGATGGCCCCCGGTTCGCCCCGCTGATCCGCGAGATCGTTCGAGACCTCGTACGCCGCGAGCGTGTCGACCCCGACCGGATCTACGTGGTCGGTTGCAGCAACGGTGGCTACATGTCCCTGGAGATGACCTCGACCTACCCCGACCTGTTCGCCGCGTCGGTGCCGATCTGCGGCGTCGTCGAGCCGCTCAGTGGGGAGGGCCCGCCGCTGATCACCGACGCGGAGCTGGCGAAGATCCGGACCCCGACCTGGCTGGTCACCTCGCGCGACGACGACACCGTGCCACCCGAGACCAACACCATCCACGCCCACGAGCTCATCCGGGGTTCGCTGCTCAGCCTGTACGACCACGTCGTCTGGAACGGCTACCAGTTCCCCGGCCACTGGTCCTGGATCTACGTCGCCCGCAACGACCCGAGCCTCGACGGCACCCACATCTGGCAGTGGATGGCCCGCCGAAGTCGGTGATTCCGCCGCCGAGCGACACGGGAGTTCGGCTCCGGGCCGACCAGGTGAGGTCGACCCGGAGCCGCTGACGCTCAGCTGACCTTGGTCAGGCGCCAGTTGTTCCTGGTGCTCCCGTTGTCGGCGTACTGGACGGCCTGGGTGCCCAAGGTGCTGGATCCGTTGAGGATGGCGAGCACCTTGCCGCTGTTGACGTTGCGGATCCGGTAGGAGCCGTCGCTGTTGGCCACCAGGGTCCAGCGGTGGTCGGCGGTGCCGTTGTCGCTCCACTGCAGGACGCGGGCGTTGTCGGCTGTCGACATGTTCTCGACGCCGAGGACCTTGCCGCTGTTGACGTTGCGGAACCGGAACGCGTTGCCGTCGGTGACCCGGACCCAGTTGTGGTCGGCGGTGCCGCTGTCACTCCAGACCACGGCCAGACCACCGTCGGCGGTGGACATGTTCTGGACGCCGAGAACCAGGCCGGTGTCGACGTTGACCAGCTTGTAGGTGCCCTCGGGGCTGCTGGTGCCGCTCACGTTGGTCACGAACGTCATCACGCTTCGAGCGGGGAGGGTGACGGTGAGCGAGCCGTTCGACATGCTCAGCGCGCTCTGGGGCGCCACGGTCCTGCTCCCGTCGGTCAGCCAGTTCGAGACGCTGCCGGACGCGGTGGCGTTGGACAGGGTGAACTGCTGGCTCACCGCCGAGGTGTTCTTGTTGACGGCGACGATGACGACTGTGTCGCCACCCCGGTACGCCGAGACGTAGACGTTCGACGCGGGGTTCGCCGTCGCGTCGATGCGTACGTATCCGGGGCGAACGAACCTGGCGAAGTGCGCCATCATGGCGCCACGCTTGCTGATCTGGCCGTCCTCGCGCATGGGGCCGTAGCTGCGCCGGAGGTACCACCAGACGTACGCCTGGAACTCGGCGTCCACCATGGCGCGGTGGATGTGTTCGCCCACGTCCAGCGCCTCGGGCCAGGCGTCACCCGAATTGGTGTTGCTGTTCGGGTAGTAGACCTCGGTCATCCAGAGTTCCTTGCCCGCGCCCTTCTGCTTGAAGAGGGGGTAGGCGAAGTTCGAGTACGACGTGCCGTAGAGGTGCGCCCCGATGATGTCCACGTTGGCGAGCGCCGTGGAGTCGTTGAGGATCGGGTCCGACACGGACTTCACGTACTGGAAGGACTCCGGCGCGATGACCCTGGTGCTGATCGAGCCGGCGTTCTCCCGCAGGAAACGGAGCATCTCGGTGTTCGTCCACCACGTCCACTCGGCCGCGTAGTCCGGCTCGTTCTGCACCGATATGGCGTGCAGGTTCACCCCGTTGTTGCGCATGTACGTGGTGAAGTCGTTCAGGTGGGTGGCGTAGGCGCCGTACGAGCTGTAGCGCAGCCGCTTCGCGTTGGTCTGGCTGCCGCGGGTGAAGGTCTCGATCATGCTGGCCGGCGGGTTCCAGGGCGACGCGAAGACGGTGACGCCGAGCGCGACGGCGCGCTGCGCCGTCGCCAGGTCACGGCTCCAGTCGGCCTGGTTCTCGTTGACGGGGATCCTCAGCAGGGAGAACCCCAACCGGCCCTCGCCGGTGCCGAACGCCGTGTCCCGCTGGGCGGCGGTCAGGTCGCCGATCCAGGCCGCGTGGGCCATGGCGCCGAAGCCCCGGATGGTCTGCCGCGTCGCGGACGGGTTGATGCTCGCCGGTGCGGCGACGGCTTCCGTGGCCCCGACGACCGTCGCGACCGCTGCGACAGGTACGGCCCCCATCGTCGTCAGGATGGTTCGCCGGGTCAGCCGTTTCCGTTCGCCGGTCACCGGCTCATTCTGATCGTGCGTCATTGTCGTGTCCTCCTGGGTGGTGGTGGTGCGCGCCTGCTCGGTCCCGTTGGCCCGGTCGGCACCGGTCTGCTGCGCTTCTCACGGGGTTCACCGTGGTTCGACGACCGCTCCGGCTCCGATTGATCGTCACAACTGTTAACGCTAACAGAATTGTTACGCGTCCGACATCGACTGGGCTGGATCACTGCTAGCGCCGTAGCTCGCGCAACACGCCGTGCCGGCGCACCGCCCACGCGAGGCGTCGGACGCGCGGGTGCCACACGAACAGCACCACCGCGCGGCGGATCAGGCCGAACCGGTTGTCGCTCATCTGGTTCTCGACCGCCTGCCAGATCAGCTCGCGCACCTTGGCGCTGGCCAGCACCGCCCGCACCTCACGCCGCACCGCGGGGTCCTCGGCCGCCGACGTGATGGCGGCGGCCTGACCCGGCCGGTCCGCGAGCGGCTCCACCGCCGCCGCGACCAGCGGTCTGCGTACCTCGTCCTGCTCCAGCAGCAGCAACACCGCCTCCCGAATCTCGACCGTGTCCAGGGCGGACCGCAGCAGGCTCAGCAGGCTGCGCTCCACCTCGTGGTCATGGTCCGGGACGGACAGCGTCGCCAGCAGCCCCGCGATCTCCTCGAGATCGACGACGTGTCGCACCCCGGTGCGGAACTCCGGCAGCTCCCACGCGACCTGCAGGGCCTTGACGAGATTGCGGTTCATGGGCCATCCGCTACCCGCAAGCGCCGGCCGGTGAAACCCCGCGACCGGCCCGGGCGGCGCCACCAGCCACGATCCGGCCCGAGAGCGGCCGCCCGAGCCCGGGCGGCCGCTCCTCACCGGGTCAACACCAGGTCAGCGTCGAATTGATCCGCGTGACGTTGCTGATCGTGTTGTTCGCTCCACCGCAGGGGCTCTGGGTGATGTTGGTGCCGCTGACGGTCAGATTCTGGAACCGGATGCCGGACGAGATCGGGAACTCGCTCCGCGCCGCGATCCGCACCTCACCACCGCCGGTCACCGTGCCGGACACCCCGGCGATCACGACGTTGTAGCAGTTCTCCACCAGGATCGCGTTGTTCCCCGTGTTCGAGATCGTCACCCGGTCGATGACCGCGCCGCCGGACTCGGACACGCAGAAGATCCCCCGACCACCGCCGGACGCCAGCACGGTGCCGACCCGGATGTTCGTCGGGTACGAGTTGCCCACCCGGCCGTTGCGGTTGGCCATCCGGAACGCCGCGTACCCGGTCCCGGCCCCGGCACCCTGCGCGTCGACCGTGCCGACCGTGGCGTTGATCGTGTCGTTGAGCAGCAGACCGGAGTCCCGGGTGTTGCGCGCCGTGACTGTGCCGATCGTCAGACCGTCCACGCCGTACGTCTCCACCCCGTGTGTACCGGTCCCCGACACGTACACGTTGTCGATGCGGATGTTGCGCACCTTGACCGCTCGATCCCCACCGTGGTTGTCGATGCGTACGCCCAGACCCGCGGAGAGTCGTATGTCGATCTGCCCGAGGGTCAGGTTGTTCACGTTGCGCATGAAGATCCCGTACAACGGCGCACCGGTAAGCGTGAGGTTCTGCACCTCGACGTCAGTGGTTCCCCGCGAGTACACCGGCGCCTGGTCGCCCGAGCCCGACCCGGTCACGTTGATCGTGCCGCACACGGCCAGGGTCGTGTACGACGGCAGCGACAACCGCGAGCCCGCGCTCATCGAGCCGGAGCCGCGAACCACCACCCGCTGCTTCGACGTCCGACCCGCCGACAGCGAGTTGACCGCCGCCTGCATCGCCGACAGCATGTCCGAACCCGAGTAGACAGTCGACGAGCCATTGCGGGACGTCCAGGTGCTGCCGCTCAGTACGGCCTCGGCGTTGCTCGACCCGCTGCCACACCCGCTGCCACCGCTGACTACCGCGACCAGCTGCCACTGCTGGTTCGCCCCGTTGAGGTCGGCGTACTGACTGATCCGGCCACCGTCGGCGGTGGACCGCTCCCAGACCTCAAGCGCCTTGGCGGAGTGGCGGTTGATCAGCCGGACATAGCCGCCGTCGGAGTCGAGAACCCGGAACTGCTGGTTGGTGCCGTTCTGATCGGCATACTGGCGGTACTCGGCGCCGTCGGCGGTGTTCCACTCCCAGAGGTCGACGACCTTGCCGCTGTGCCGAGCCTTCAGGCGGTAGTAGCCACTGCCGGAGGAGACGAACTGGAACTGTTGCCACGCGCCGTCGTTACGGGACCACTGCTGGATCACCGCGCCGTCCGCCGTCGAGGTGTCCCGGACGTCGAGGACCTTGCCGCTGTTGCGGTTGACCAGGACGTAGTAGGCGTTGGTGTCGATGCTCGCCGCCGTTGCCGGCGGTGCGCCTACCAGTACGGCAGCGGCCGCGCCGACCAGCGTGGTGATCATGGCGAGCGCCAGGCCGGTACGCCGACCGCGACGAATCGACCCGCCGCCGGACGGTCTTCTCGTGCTGGTGAAGCGCATCGCTCCTCCTACTCCATGTGGAAGGTGGCCGAGGCGCGGTCGGCGCTCGAACTGACCGCCTCGATGTAGAGCAGTCCGTCGCGGTGGCGTACGTGGCGGCCCGGGAAGTTCTGCGACTCCAGGGAGATCCCGGCGCTGTCGGCGAGACCGGCTTGTCGACGGAAGCTCGCATCGCCGCCGAAGAGCGCCGAACCGTCGTTCTTCTCGACGTACAGGGCGTAGCCCCGGTGGCGCAGGTAGTACCCGGGGAAGTTTGTCGACTCCAGCGACACCGATCCACCGCCGGCGAGGCCGGTGACGATGCGGAACTGCGAGTCGGCCAGGTTTGTCACGTTCGGCTCGATCCGCGCCCGGTAGTCGTAGTGCCGGATGTAGCTGCTGGCCTGGTCGTGGGACCGCAACCGAACCGGGGTGGCCCCGTCGGCCACCGGGATGCCGAAGTTCGGGGTGCCGTCGGCGTTCCAGTACACCTTCTGCAGCCGGGTGCGTCGGTTCGGGTCGTTGAGCGGATCACCACTGATGTCGCGGTAGTTCCGGTCGTGGTAGACGAGGATGTCGCTCTGCCCGTCCTCGGAGACGGTGAACGAGTTGTGGCCGGGGCCGTACTGGCTGGTGGCCGCGTTGCTGGCGAACACCGGGCTGGGGCTCTTGCTCCAGGAGGTGGCGTCGAGCAGGTTCGCGGTGGCCGAGGCGCTCAGCATCCCGAGGCAGTAGTTGGCGTCCGTGGCGCTGGCCGAGTAGGTCAGGAAGATTCGACCGTTGCGTTGGATCACCGCCGGCCCCTCGGCGACCCGGTAGCCGCGGGTCTCCCAGTCGTACGTCGGCACGACGAGGCGGGTGACCGTCCCGGTGATCTGCCACGGGTTGGCACCCATTCGGGCGAGGTAGACGTTGGAGTTGTTGGACGTGCTCGGTTCCTGTTGCGCCCAGGTCAGGTAGCGCACCCCGTTCGCGACGAAGGTCGAGGCGTCCAGGCTGAAGGTGTCCCAGGGTGTCGTGATCCGGCCGCGTTCGGTCCACGAACCGGTCAGCGGGTTGGCGTTGGCGTTCTCCAGCACGTACATCCGGATCCGCCACACGTCATCGGTCCGGCCGGCGGCGAAGTAGACGTACCACTTGTTGTTGATGAAATGGATCTCCGGTGCCCAGATGTGGGCGCCCATCTCTCCGCTGGTGTGCCGGCTCCAGATCGTCGTCTCCGCCGCCGTTGCCAACCCCTGCAGGGTGGTGGCTCGTCGCAGCACGATCCGGTCGTACTGCGGCACCGTCGCGGTCAGGTAGTAGTAGCCGTCGGTGTGCCGGAAGATGTGCGGGTCGGCCCGCTGGTTCACCAACGGGTTCGTGTAGGCGACGGGCGGTGCGGCGTGCGCCGGCCCGGTCACGGGCAGGCCGGCCGACACGGCGAGCACCACCAACACCGCGGCCAGCACCGACCGCAGACGCCGAGGGCCACCGCGGCCGGCAGGCCCTCGGTGGGTGATCGGATCGGTGGGAGCGAGTGGCAGCGGCATCTGTCCTCCGCGAGATTTGGAACGGCCATTGATCAGCACAGGGACACCGCCGCGATGCCGAAGCCGATCCGGTCGACGCCACACGGGCAGGACCGGGAAAGACGCACGAGGGGCTGGGAATGTGACGGTGGCGTTGCATCCAGGTGGCGGATTTATGTTGGCGTTAACATCGATACATGTCAAGGCGTGTCACCCGCCCACCTGGCCGGCGCAGCGGCCGCCGGCGTACCCGGGAGTAGTGTGCTCGACGTGCTGCGACGGTGGATGCTGGCGATCCTGATGGTGACGTGCGGCGTGCTGGTGGCGGGGTCGCAACTGGCCGCCGGTCTGCCCGTCGTCGGCGGCGTCGAGTTGTTGGTCTTCCTGGTGTTGGCCCTGCTGCTGTCGCCGTGGGCCTTTCCCCGCTCGGTGGGCGCCGCCGAGGCGCAGCGGGCCAGCGCGGTGGACGGCCGGCCGATCGTGTACTGGCGTCCCGGCTGTCGCTACTGCCTCCAGCTCCGCTTCGCCCTCGGCCGGCTCGCCGGACGGGCGCACTGGGTGGACATCTGGCACGACCCGGCCGCTGCTGCCGCCGTCCGGGCGGTGGCCGGCGGCAACGAGACAGTGCCCACCGTCGTGCTCGGCGATCAGGCGGTCGTGAACCCCGACCGGGCCTGGGTCCGCGAGCAGCTCCGCTCACCCTGACCCTACGACACCCCTAACTCACCAGGTCGCCGGCGCGATACACGGCGAGCGGGCGGCGCAACGCCGTGACGTCGGTCGTCGGGTCGCCGTCCACGATCAGCAGATCGGCCTCGAACCCGGCGCGCACACGGCCCTTGCGTCGCCCCAGGCCACACACCTCGGCGCCGACCGAGGTGGCCGAGGCGAGGGCGGCGGTGGCGGGGATGCCGCAGGCCACGTACTCGACGAGCGTCTCAGGCAGGATCCCGTGCGGCTTCGCGGGGCCGAGGCCCGCGTCCGAACCGGCCACCAGGCGGACCCCGGCCCGCTGCAGGGTGGCGGCGCCATCCCGCAGCGCGGCCTCGCTGAGCCCGGCCCGCGCCGCCATCTCCACCACCTCCGGTGGCGTGACCACGGCCGGGTCGGTGCCGAGCGTGGCGCAGACCGCCACCCCGGACGCCGCCAGGCGGTCCGCCAGCTCGCCAGGGACGCGGGCGCCCGCCGCCGTCACGCAGGTGCAGTGCTCGATGCCGTCCACGCCGACGCGCAGCGCCTGCTCGACCGCGCTGAGCGCGTGCGCGTGCGCGGTCACCGGCAGACCCAGATCATGAGCCTCGGTCAGGGCGGCGGTCAGTTCCTCGTCGGTGAACTGCGGCCTCGTGGTGTCGGTGCCGGGGGTGAACGCCCCGCCGCTCGCCATGATCTTCACCAGATCGGCGCCGGCCGCCGCCCGCAGGCGTACGGCCTCGCGGACCCCGTCGACGCCGCTCACCTCGCCCCCCAACGACCAGCAGTGCCCGCCGACGCTGGTGAGCGGTGCACCCACCCCCAGCACCGTTGGTAGGTCGTTGCGTACCCCCCGATCCCGCCACCGGAGCACCGCGCCGCGCCGGTCGCCCAGGTCCCGGACCGTCGTGACGCCGGCCGCCAGGTGCAAGCGCAGTGACGCCTCGACGACCGCGTCGAGGTCCGACTCGGAACGCTCGGCGAGCCGGCCGAGCGCATCGGGCCCGGCGTCGGCGCACAGGTGCACGTGCGCATCGATCAAGCCGGGCAGCACAGTGCCGTTCGGCTCCTCGCGCACCGGCCAGCCCTCCGGCGCCTCGGCCCCACCCCGGTGTACGTCGGCGATGCGTCCGTCGTCGAGCAGGACCAGCACCCCGCCGTCCACGAGCCGCTCGCCGTCGAACATCCGGGCCACCCGGACAGCATGCTTCGTCATCGTCACCCCAACCGTCCCGCTCGGTCACCGTCGCCGCCGCCGACGTCCCGCGATGTCCTCGTCCGCTGGCGGCTCCGGTCAGGACCTGACCATCGCACCGCCAGGAGCGCACAGCCTCCCTCGCCAGAGCGAAATCTCGTCCCCCTGTCGGGTTGCCGGCCCGCCCGTACGTCCCTGCGGGTTCGGGCGCCTGAAGGGGGAGTCGGGACATCCCGCCGCAGTGGCGTCGTCGCCACCATCTGCGGGGGATACCGACGCGCCCGACTTTCCGCGCCACTCGGCTGACGACAGGAGGACGAGCAGCCCGTTGATCATGAAGTTCTTCAACAGCTACCTCATCATCAACGTCGAGGGCGGTCCGACGGACGACAAGCCGACCGTGCAGGCCAAGGCACCGGCCGACTCCAACACCCTGAGCTGCGCGATGAACGTCCGGGTCCGGGACATTCGGAAACTCTGCGAGGAGTGGAAGTCCCGGGGCGCGGACTTCCTCACCGAGCCGAAGGACCACGGTACGGAGATCCGCTGCTACCTGCGCGACCCAGACGGATATCTGGTCGAGATCGGACAAGGTCTCTGACGGTACCGCTCGGCGCTGCTGCGGTCGTCCGTCGATCAAGCGGCGGGATACCCTGACCTGCGGTGCTTCGAAACCGTGTGACCAGAGGAGTCGATGCTGACATGACGGCAGGGCGAGCGATGCCGACCCAGGACGACGTGCTCGGGTACTTCGACACGTTGTCGAACTGGGGGCGCTGGGGCGACGACGACGAACTCGGAACCCTGAACCACATCACCGACGACGTGCGGCTGGCTGCGGCGCGGGCCGTGCGTCATGGCAGGAGCGTGTCCTGCGCCTGGGAGGTTGCCGCACCGGGAGACATGGAGCGGACCACGACGGCCTGCCCGTGCACCGCCGACATGCCGGGCGCCGAGAACATGCCTCCGGCCTTCCACGCCGACCGGCGCTGGGGCTTCTCGTCCGAGCGGCTCGGCATCTCGTTCCACGGCAACACCATCACCCACCTCGACTCGCCGTGCCACATCTTCTGGGACGGCAAGATGTACAACGGGCGCTCCCACTCGTTGGTCGACGCCGCGACGGGCTCAGCGTGGGCGACCGTCACGGCGGCGGCGAACGGGATCGTCACGCGTGGTGTCCTGCTCGACGTTGCCGGGGCCCGCGAGGTGCCGTGGTTGGAGCCGGGGCAGGGCGTGTTCCCCGACGACCTCGAGGAGGCCGAGCGTCGCCAGGGTGTGCAGGTGCGACCCGGTGACGCGGTACTCCTGCGGACCGGCTACGGCCGCTTCCGGCACGAGAACGGTGCGGCCAGCGGTTTCACGCAGGCCGGCTGGCACGCGTCCTGCCTGCCGTGGCTGCAGGAACGGGGAGTGGCGCTGATCGGGGCCGACTCTCCCCAGGACGTTCAGCCGTCGGGGTACGACGACGTGTTGATGCCGGTCCACGCCGTGAGCCTCGTCGCGATGGGTCTGTGGATGCTCGACAACTGCGACCTGGAGGCGTGCGCGACGACGGCCACCGAGCTCGGCCAGTGGGACTTTCACCTGGCAGTCGCGCCGGTCCGCTTCGCCGGCACGTCCGGCAGCCCGATCAACCCGATCGCCACCTTCTGACCACGGGTGCTGCGTCTGCCGGCGCATCGGGATCGCCGGACCATCGTGTGAAGATCGAAGCGGTGATGTAGTAGCCGCCTTGACTGTTCACGGTCGCCACGTGCAGATCTACCGAGGTCGGCGTGACCTTCAGCAGGTGGGCGTCCCAGTCCTGGTAGCGAAGGTCCCGCAGCCACACATCTTCGAGTTCCGCTGCGACCTGGTGCGGCGATGCGGCTTGTTCGGCGAGGCAGTAGGCGGTCAGTTGACGGGCAGGATCCGCGCTGCTCGACACGGTCACCTGCCGGATCGATCGGCAGCGCCAGAGGTAGTGGTCGAAGTCGACCTCCATGCCGGAGAGGTTGTCAGGATCGGCAGGTGGCGTCGCGTCGGCGACAGCACGCACGGCAGTGACGAATTCGGTGACCCGACTGTCGCCGTTGTCGCCGCAGGTGAGGGCACTGGGTGTGACGTCCTCCCACCACGCTCGCGCGGTGCGGTGCCGCCACCAGTACAGGACCGTCCGATCGGCGGGCCACGGGGCCAGGCTCCCGCCGCGTGGCTCAAACCGGTCGCGGCGATCATCGATGCGCCGCCAGAAGTGCTCCCGCTCGAAACCGGCTACGTCGGCGCGGGTTTGCGTACCGGCATCAGGGCTGGACGCGAACGGAGTGACGCTCCTCTGGGCATCGAACAATGAGCGTTCGTTCGCACCGCCCGCCCGATACGGCCAACGGAGTTGGTGGACGTCGTCCTCCCACCCGCACACCGGACAGATCTCATGGGATCCCGGTGGATCGGAGAGGGTGCGATATCCACAGCACACACAGGGGTAGGCGGGCTCCATGCCGCTAAGCGTGCACTAGGCAATCTCGTGGAGTCTTGCGCTTTTGGGGCGTCGGCTGCGCGGAAATGCCGCTGCGAGGCGGTCGGCCGGTGGCCGCGGGGCGGTGCCGGGATCAGGTTCTGAGGGGGCTACCACAATGACCATGCCACGTCGGGAACACGTACCCGCCTGGGTTCGCCCGGCCCTCGCCGCCGTTGACCATCGGGCTGCCGCCTTCCGGGACGACAGCGGTTACCAGTGCGGTGTCGCCCACCACGCTGACGCACGGCACCTCGGCCTCTCCCTCGCTCGCCACGCTCCCGTCGGCCAGTGCGTGCCGGAAGCGGAGCACGCCGTGGCCTGTCCCGTGGCGGTCGACCCAGCCCAGCACACCGAACCGGATCTGATGATCGATCAAGCCGGGCTCGTTGTAGACGAAGCCGCCGACGCCGGCGATCCAGGTACCCGGCGTGGCGGGCACCTCGGGTGGGTCCTGGTCGTCAACCTGCGCCGGCACCGGGGCACCGACTACCGTCACGACCCCGACGAGCATGGCGACAACTAACCTGCGGATTTTCACGGCTTCTCCATTCTTCGATTCATGGCTGCGCGCCGGCGGTAGTCGGCGGCCACGGCTATGACGAGGGGCCCCCACGCGAGCATTGGGGCGTAGTAGCGGAGCACCTCCCAACCGGGAGCTGGGTGCACCGGCTCGTCGTCGCCGATTCCTACCGAGATGCTCTGCACAAAGTGGAACCTATGGTTCACAAGGAAATACACGCAGATGGCGACGAGCGACCAGCCGCCGATCAGCGCGACGCGCACGACCGGACGCGCCGGGATGTGACGGCCCCCGAGGCGGGGCACCCAGTGCGGAAATAGTTGTCCCCACCGGTGCACCAGCCCGAGTGTCATCAGGGCCAGTCCCATCGACAGGGCGGACAGGAAGATCATGTACCAGCGCGTGACGGCATCGTCGGTGAACACCAACGACAGTCGCCACAGCGCCGACGGCAGGACGCAGAGCGGTACGGCGTAGGCGGCCCAGACCGCCCGCCGTGGCGGGGCGGTGATCGAGACGTGGGCAGAGTCGGTGGGGCTCATGGGTGCTCCGACCCTGGGAGGTCGGTCATTGCGGTGTCGGCCGAGGTGGCGAGGGCGTAGCCGGTGGTGGTGACGGCCAACGACACTCCCCAGCCGAGGAACACCAGCAGCGTGGCGGTGACGGCCCACCCGTCCCACACGTCGGACCAGCGCGTGTCACCGGTGAGCAGTCGGCCGACGAGCACCGCGACGCTCAACACGCCGTAGGTGACGAGCGTCAGCGCCACCACGCCGGCCGGGACCACCGCCAGCCGTCGGGGCACCCGTCGACCGTGTAGCCCCGGCACCCAGCGCGGGAACTGCTGCCCCCACCGCTGTACCAGCCCGAGAACGAGCAGGCCGGCGAGCGGCGGGACCAGCGTGATCGCCACCCCCGTCGCCGTCGAGAGGTCCCGCTCGATGTCGTTCAGTTCCGGCTCGGAGATGCCGACCGGGAAGCCGAGCACCCACAGCCCGTGGGGCACGGCCCAGCCGACCACGGGCAGCGCGACGGCGACGTACGCCCAGCGGCGCGCCCACGGCGGCACCGGCCGGTAGCCGACGGCCGCCGGTCCGCGCCGGGGCCCGGACGCGTTCGCGAGCCCGGCGAACAGGATGCCACCGGCCACCAGCACCAGCCGGGCCCCGAGGTCACGCCAGTCCGAGGGCCGTCCCGCCAACGCCGCCGGGACCTCGAAGACCAGGTGCAGCGGGAACGCCACCACCAGGAGCAGCGCGGCCGCAGCCCAGCTACCGGCCGTCGCCCAACGGGCAGGGAACCGGACCGTGCACACGAGCACCAACGCGAGGGCGACACCGACTCCCACCGCTCCCCACCCCGACCAGAACGGCAACGCCTCGACCTGGTCCGCACCGCACCCGCCCGCCGGATCGACCAGATCGGTGCGATCGCAGGCGGTGTATCCCCATCGGCCGCCTGCGATCCAGTACAACCGCTGAGCCAACGCGGCGGCGACGAACCCGCCGCATGCCAGCGCCCACGGTCTGGTGCGACTTTGCACTTCAAAGACAGCCATGGACCAACGATCGCTGGCTGCGGATCAGCTCTCCTCCCCGGCAGAAGGGGAAGCGCTCCCTCTGCCGGGGGACCGACGGCCCAGGCTCAAGGAATGCTCAAATTCGATCGACGTGAACCACTGGAGCCGCAAACGCACATACGCTCACCGGACCGGTCCGCCGGCAATCACCCGTCGTCGGCAGAAGGAGGGGGAATGCGGCGATCACAACGACGCATCGCGCTGGTTGCGCTGTCCACACTGGTGGGCAGCATCCTCTTGACGACCGGCCCCGCGGGCGCCGATCCCACGGGGCGGTCAGTCGCCGCCAGCCGACCCCAGCCTGATGATCGTGAATCGGTACGCCTCGTACACCTCAGGCTGACCGGCGCCGACATGCTGGACAGGGTGGCCGCGGCCGGCTTCGACCTCGAACACGGCCTCCGGCGCGTGCCGAACGGCATCGAGGGCGAGGTGGTGGTGACCGCCGAGCAGGTCACCGAACTCACGGCGATGGGCGTCGAGGTGCTCGGCGACGACGCGGGCTTCGGCTGGAGCGACGAGGCCGACGGCGGCCTTGGCATCGGCGCGGCCGGCGCGCGGGCAGTCCAGCCGGCGAACCACGAGGCGACGGTGCGCGTCGTCCGCGCCGACTGGTTCACCACCAAGGGCCAGGGCTTCCTCTACGTCGAGGCGCGGACCACCGAGGGGCAACAGGCCGACCCGATCGTCGGGATGCAGGTGGAGAACGACGCGGGCAGGGGCACGCCGTTCGGCTTCGCCCGGACGATGAGCCGGTTCGTCGACTCCGGGCAGTACATGTTCCACCGGAACCTGTTCAAGCTCGACGTACGCCCCAACAAGATCAGGCTGACGAGTTCCACAGGCGGCGTCGCGACCGGCGTCGTCTCCAACTGGTTGGAGGACGCCCCGCCGCCGCTGACGGCCAACCCGTCCTACAAGTCGGACTTCGTGGACGGCTACCGGCACCCGCAGCAGCTCTACAGCCGCGCCAAGGAGATCGCCCGCCAGTACCCGGACATCGCCGAGATCGTCTACCTGCCGAACCAGACGAACGGGTACCAGCGCAGGGCGCAGGCCCAGATCGGCGGTACGGGGCAGGCGGCGGTCGTCGTCACCTCGGCGGCGTGGGGCCACCAGGGCGGCAACGACATCACTGTGGACTTCGTGGGCCGGTCGGACCCGGACCTCCCGCTGGCGGTGGAGGTCACCGGCAAGGCGGTCCGTGTCCTGCTCGCCACTGACGCCTCCGCTGCGCCGGCGAGCACGGCCGCAGAGGTGGCCGAGGCGTTGCGGACCCGCTCCGCGGGGCTCATCGAGCGGGCGCACCCATACCGCACCAACGAGGGCACCGGGGTCGTCGCGCCGACGGCCGGGCCTGTCGCGCTTACCGACTTCCTCGACCAGAAGCGGGCCGGGGCGCCGGCCGGGGAGGTGCCGCGCGGCCCGGTGACGATCCCGGTCCTGCGGATCGGGAAGCACCGTGACGGGAAGAAGCCCGGTGTCCTCATCCAGGCGCAGGACCACGCCCGGGAGTGGGTGCCCGCGACGACCAGCCTGGAGTCCGCCGAACGTCTGGTGCACAACTACAGGTCCGACCGGGAGACGAAGAAGATCGTCGAGAACACCGATGTCTTCTTCATCCTGTCGAACAACCCCGACGGGGCGAACTACAGCTTCTACAACTTCGCCTCCCAGCGCCGGAACATGACCAACCACTGCCCGGACGCGAACGCCGATCCGGGTCGACGCAACTCCTGGGGCGTCGACCTGAACCGGAACTACCGGGTCGGGTCGGGGCACGACGGCTACGCGGGCGCGTCGACCAGTTGCGTCAGCGACACCTACCAGGGGCCGGAGGAGTTGTCCGAGCCCGAGTCGAAGAACATCGTCTGGCTGGTCGAGAAGTACAAGAACATCAAGTTCATGATGTCGGTGCACTCCAACGGTGGTCAGCTCTTCTGGCAGCCCGGCGCCTACATCGCGGACGGCCGGATCACCACGCCGCGTCCGCCGCTGGGTGACGAGGCGTTCTACTGGCAGTCCGCCGCCCGGATCCTGTCCCAGGTCAAGGCGCACCGAGAAACCGTCGTCACACCGGAGAACGTCGGCGGCTCGTCGGACGTCCTCTACTCCTCGGCGGGCAACGTGCGCGAGGACCTCTACCACACCTACGGGATCTACGCGTTCGGCTGGGAGGTCGGCGGCTCCGTCTACAACCCGGCCACCGGCGACTGGCAGGGCGGTTCGTTCCAACCGGAGTGGGACGGGAACCCCGAGCTGGTCAGTGGCCACGCGGAGACGATGGAGTACGCCAACGGGATCATGGAGATGTTCCGGGTCGCGGCGGACTGGGGCAGGGACAACAAGAACCCGACGTCCCAGCTGGTTCCCGGCGCGGGGCGCTACTCCGGGCCCGTCGACGTGCGCTTCGAGACCAGCGAGCCGGCGACCGTCTACTACACGACCGACGGCAGCCGGCCCACCCTCGAGTCGCCCCGCTACGCGGCGACCGAGTTCCGCGAGCCGGGGCAGGTGTTCCACGTGACCGAGACGACGACGTTCCGCTGGTTCTCGGTCGACAGCGCCGGCAACATCGAGAGGAACTACGACCCGACGAAGAACGACAAGCGCAACAACTACCGCACCGCGACGATCAGGATCGCCAAGAGGTAGCGCCACTCGGGCAATCGTTGCCTCGTCGGTGCGGACCACCCGCGCCGACGAGGCAACCTCTGCATGAAGAGGTCTAGCCCGTCAGCCGCGTCGGCCGGCCCACAACGGGCTTTCCACGTAATGGTTGTCGTAGCGGTCCTGGGTCTCGCCGACGTCCTGCCAGGTGGCTTCGCCCTGGTGCACCTTGTCGAGCAGTCGGTAGTAGTCGAACCGGGGCTTGCCGGGGGTGATCACGACCAGGAAGTCGGCGTCCCGGCCATCGGCGGGGGCGAAGGCGTGCGGAGTGTTCGGCGGGACGAAGAGGACGTCTCCCTGGTGCAGGGTGTGCAGTTCGTCGCCGACGAGCATCTCGAGGGCGCCGTCGAGCACGAAGAACAGCTCACCGGAGTGGGTGTGCAGGTGCGGCGGCGCACCGTCGGTGCCGTGCTTGAGCAGGGTGCGGTTGCTGGTCAGGGCACCACCGGTGTGCTCGGGGTCGAGGAGCAGCGTGATCACGCTGGCCGGGTCGCTGTCGAGAACCTCGGCCTGGGCCGCGCGTACCAAAGTCATTGTCGGCTCCTTGATCGTTTCATCGATATCTAGATACTAGATATCCAGAATCGGTCCACGCTAGCGATCATGACCGACGTCTCAAATTCTGGACAGGTAGAGTCCGGGATCATGCGGATGAGTCAGGGCGTCGAATGGGCCCTCCACACGTGCCTCAACCTGAGCTGGCTGGACGCCCCGGTGCCGACCAGCACCCTCGCCGCGTTCTACGAGCTGCCGCCGGCGTACCTGAACAAGCAGCTCCAGACCCTGGTCCGGGCCGGGATCCTGACGTCGACCTCGGGGCCGCGCGGGGGCTTTCAGCTCGCCCGCACCCCGGCGGAGATCTCCCTGCTGGACATCGTCGCCGCGATCGAGGGCCCGGAGGAGCTGTTCCAGTGCGACCAGATCCTCAGCAGGGGGCCGGGGGAGCACGCGGGCGTCGACTATCGACAGTCCTGCGCGTTCGCCCAGGCCATGCGGGGCGCCGACCTGGCCTGGCGGCGGGAGTTGGCCGGCAGGACCGTCGCCGACGTCCGGGCCGACGTCGAGCGCGGGCACCCCGAAGCCCCAGCCAACACCCGCGCCAGGATCGTGGAACTGCGCTAGCCGGCTCGCGCTCAGCTGCCGTGCACCTCCAGCTCCCGCAGCGAGTAGCCCCACTGGGTGGCCCGCTGGGTGCCGTACACCCGCAGGTAGTTCCGACGTCAGGCCCTGATCCGCTCGGCAACCCGTACGGCGACGGCCCTGAGCTGCTCGGCGGAGAGCGGTGGCTCCGGCTGCGCGGCGACGGCCTGCTCGTCGACCCCCACCATGTTGCTGACGCTCGCGCTGAGCGCCCGGTTGCCGGGCAACTGGATCGAGACGATGTGCTGCACGCTCGCGGTCCGCTTCCCGGTCAACGTCTCGGTCTTCGTCCGGAGGCCGCCGGGGGCCGTCCCCTCCGCGCACACGCGGTGGTAGCGGTCGTCTCCCGCACCCTCCGGCAGCTCGCACGGCCAGTGGAATCCGGCGGGGCCGTCGGGCTGGGCGGTCGGCGCCGGCTCGAAGACGTCGGGGGAGATCGACACCCCCAGCGGACCCCTTCGTCCCCGATAGGACACGCCGGATCCGCCGCCGACCAGGTCGTCGCGGCCGTTGTGGGTGAACACCGGCAGCCGCCCGTCCGGCTGGCGGGCCTCCCCGAGGTGGTCGGGGATCCAGAACCACGTCGACCCGGGCGCCACCGCACGCAGCGCGGCATCGAACTCCGCGCCGAGGCGCTTCGCGCTGGCCTCGGCGCTCTCGTCGGTGTCGAAGACCAGGCGGAACCCGGTGTCCCCGGCCGTGGGAGGGGGGAGCTTCGCCACGGTCACCGACACGACGTCGTCGGCGGTGTGCCAGTCCTGGCAGAGCAGGAACGCGCTGCGCCGCCAGCGATCCATCCGGCCCGCGACGAAGTCGTGGAAGTCGGTCTCGTCGGCCCGCCTCACCGGGGTCTGTCCTCTCCGGGGACCAGCACGGGTCTGTTTTCTGCGCTGACTGTCACGGCCGTACGACGCGGCCCGCCCGCCCCGGGGTTGCACGGCCGGGCGGCTTCCATCGCCGGGGCGAATCTGGACGTGGTCGGTGAGGTGGTCAGTCGGTCCGGATCATTCGGCTTCCTGATCTGGTGTTCGGGCGGGCCGGCCAGGCGGTCTCCCGACTAAACTGCCGGGCCTGGGACGGTAGCGGCGATGCCAGCGGGGGCGACGATGAGCACCGACGATCGGATCGTACGGGCCCGAGAGATCTATGCACGGGCAGTGTTCGGCGGCGACGCCAGTGGGCTGATCGATGCCGAGCAGGGTCTGCACGCGGTCGAGGCCGATGCGGCGTTGGCGCGGGGGATGATCCTGCACGCCCGGTTTCAGAGCGCGCCCGCCGACGCCGGCTCGTCGCCTACCGAGGATCCCGCCGAGCTGCCGCTGTTCGAGCGTGCGCTCGAGCTGTACCGGGCACTGGGGGACCCGCGTGGCGAGGCCGAGGCGCTGTTCTGGATCGGTTGTCTGCACCAGTTCATCCGACGTGACGACGAAGCCGCGCTTCCGTACTTGGAGCGGTCCTGCCGGCTGGCGGCGCAGACCGGCGACAAGCCGACCCGGTCCGAGGCGCTACGGCACCTGGGCATCGCGGCGCACGCCGCTGGCCGGCTGGACGAGGCACACGAGCGGCTGGAGGAGTCGACCCGGCTGCGCCGGGAGGTCGGAGCCCTGCCGGGCGTGGCCTCCAACATGATCGGGCTGGCCTACATCGCCGCCGCCCAGGACCGACGCGCGGACGCGCTCGCCACCCTCGACGAGGCGCACGCCATCGCACGAACGCACGGCGCGCACGCCATCGTTCGGCACATCGAGCAGGCGAGAACGCAGATCTGAGCCTGCGGCCGCGGGCAGGCGGGCGGCGCGCGGGTACGGCCGGTGGTGCTGGGGCAGTCAGCTCAGCGCGGCCGCCTTGCGCAGCAGCACCGAGCGTTCGCGCTGATTGGCGCAGAGCCGGGCGGCCAGCCCCAGTTCGACGCGCGCCTCCGGAAGCCGGCCGAGGCGGGTCAACAGCTCACCGCGTACGGTCGGGACGAGGTGCGAGCCGGGGAGCCGGTTCGAGGCGATCAACTCGTCCACGATGGCCAGGGCTGGCGCCGGACCCGAGGCCATGGCGACGGCGACGGCCCGGTTGAGTTCGACCACCGGGGAGGGCGCGACACGGCCGAGCGCAGCGTAGAGCGTGACGATCCGGGCCCAGTTGGTTTCCTCGACCGAGGGGGCCGACGCGTGGGTGGCCGCGATCGCGGCCTGCAGGCCGTACGGGCCGAGGCCGTGCCGCGATGCCCTGGCCAGCGCGGCCAGCCCACGGCGGATGGCCGAGAAGTCCCACAGTCGACGGTCCTGATCGATGAGAAGGATCGGCGTGCCGTCCGGGTCGGTCCGGGCCGGGAAGCGCGCGGCGGTCAGCTCGCACAGGGCGAGCAGGCCGTGCACCTCCGGCTCGTCCGGCTGTAGCGCGGCCAGCGTGCGGGCCAGCCGGATCGCCTCGTACGCGACGTCGGGGCGCAGCAGCCGGTCGCCCGACGTGGCCGTCGACCCCTCCGTGAAGATCACGTAGAGGACGCTGAGCACACCGCCCAGCCGCTTCCGGCGCTCGCCGGGCGGCGGCAGCTCGAACGGCACCCCGGCCGCCGCGATCGTCTTCTTGCCCCGGGTGATGCGGGCCTGCACGGTCGGCACGGGCACCAGGAACGCGCGGGCTACCTCCTCGCTGGACAGGCCGCCGACCACGCGCAGGGTCAGCGCCACCCGCGCCTCGGGGGAGAGCACCGGGTGGCAGCTGACGAACATCAGCGCCAGCACGTCGTCGTCGATCCGGTCGGGGTCGATCTCCTGGTCGAGCGCGGGATCGGCCGCCAACAGGGCATATCGCTCCTGGAGGGCGGCCCGGCGGCGGATCGCGTCGATCGCGCGCCGCCGGGCCGTGGCCATCAGCCAGCCGGCCGGATTGGCCGGTGACGCACGCCGCCAGGACACCAGCGCCTCGGCCACCGCCTCCTGGGCGGCGTCCTCGGCCAGCCCGAAATCGCCGGTGAACCGGGTCAGCGCGGCGACGATCCGCGCCGACTCGATTCGCCAGACGGCCTCGACGTCGGGCGTACCCATCAGGTCTGGCCGTTGCTCTGGCCACCCTGCGGGACCTCGTCGGCCTCGGCCACCCGCCGGACCTCGATCTTGGACCCGCGGACCGCCGGGACCCGCTTGGCCCACTCGACCGCCTCCTCTTTGGTGGTGACGTCGAGCAGGAAGTAGCCCCCGAACAACTCCCTGGTCTCGCCGTATGGCCCGTCCGTGACCACCGGCGCCTCGCCGGCGAAGTCGACCACGACGCCCTGGCGTGGATCGTCCAGCCCTTCGGCCGCGACGAGAACGTCGGCCTTCATCATGTCCTCGATGAACTGGCGGGTCGAAGCCATCATCTCGTCGAGGTTGGCCATCATGGCCGCGTTCGTCTCATCGGTGCCCCGCATGATCAACACGTACTTCGACATCGCGTTCTCCTCGTCCGACGGGGCCGTCTCCCGGCCCTAGCATCCCCATGTCGAACGGGCGGCCCACGGATCGACACGTGCCCGGAACAATCTTTCCCTGGCGCGGCGTGGTCAGGGTCGGTCGTCCTCCGGCGGCGCCGTCAGTTCGGCGTGCCGCACCGTGAAGTCGCCGCGAGTCACCGTGGCGAACGCGGCCGGCGCGAGGCACGTACCGATTCGGGCAGGGCCCCATTGGCCTGCCGCGTCCTGGTCCATGCTGGCTGACCAGGTGAAGCCGACCCGGTCGCCGTGGCGCCCGCCGTCCTGCACGCTGAACCCGACCCGCTTACCGACGAGCTCTTTGGCCATCTGGTCGGCGCGAGTGACGATGCCGGTCAGGGTGGCATGACCCGGGCTCGTGATCATGCAGTCCACCGACGCTTCCCACCGTACGGTGATGTCGGCTGCGGCCAGCCAGTGCGCGACCCGCACTGTCCCCGTCGCGTCCGCGGGCGTGCCGTTCTCACCGCGCGGAATCGGAAGCGGGCGGCTGTACGGCGCCGCCTGGGCGTCGAAGGCGAACGACTGCACGTCGCCGTCCTGCCCGAACGGCAGCACGAACTCCGCTGATCCGGTCACCCGCGCCGGTCGATGGTCCGCCGCCCCGGCCGGCGTCGCCGCTGCAACTGCCATGGTCGCTGCCGCCATGGCCCACCCGAGTGTTCTACGCATGGTCGTCCTCCCAATCCGGCCGCGGTACCGCGGCCCTGCGATGCCTCCAGAGTTCGCGAGGTGGGAGCAGGAATGATCCCCTCTGAGAGGGGAGTTGCTCCCTCGCGCCTGGCACACCGGACCTCGTGTGTGGGAGAGGCCGCCACTCCTGTGGCCCCGGTCGAACACCGACGCTTGATTCAATCGGCATTCGTCAATAGATTGAGGGTGGGCGCCGCCGGGGTCCGGGGGACCGGGCCGTCGGCGACTGACAGGTCCACCCCGAGCCGGGCATTTCGGTCGTACGCGCGACCGGTCGCTGTGGCGCACCGCCGCGCCGCATCCAGGGCACGTTGCCGCGCCGCCTCCGTCCAGGACGCGCCGCCGCCGCGCCGCCTCCGCTCAGCTCGATGGCAGAAGGACCCTTCATGACGATCTTCCGTGCCCGCCCCGCCGCGACCCTGCTGGTCGTCGCCGCGCTGGCCACCGCCGCGACCACAACCGGAGCGGCCCTGCTCACCGGCCCGGCCGCAGCCGCCCAGGGCTGCCGGGTCGACTACACGCCGAACCAGTGGCCCGGTGGATTCACCGCCGCCGTCAAGGTCTCCCCGGGGGACGCCGCCGTCTCCAGTTGGACCGTCACCTGGACGTACGCCGGGGACGAGCGTGTCACCAGCGGCTGGAGCGCCACGGTCAGCCAGTCCGGATCGACGGTGACCGCCCGCAACGCGTCGTACAACGGCAGCATCCCGGCCGGCGGCTCCACCGAGTTCGGGTTGCAGGGCACCTACGGCTCCGGCGCTGGCGCGCCGACCGGGTTCAGCCTGAACGGCGTTCCGTGCAACGGCGCCACCCCGCCGCCGACGACCCCGCCGCCGACCGACCCGCCGCCGACGACGCCTCCGCCGACCGACCCGCCGCCTACTACCGAGCCGCCGACCGGGTGCGCAGGCGCGGCGCTCTGCGACGGCTTCGAGAGTCAGGGCGGTTCGACGCCGTCCGGTGACTGGACCGTGGTGAGCCCGGACTGTTCCGGCGCTGGTACCGCCACCATCGACACGGCCACCGCGCACAGTGGCAGCCGGTCGGTCCGGATCAACGGCGCCGCCGGGTACTGCAACCACGTCTTCATCAGGTCCACGAAGAACCTCGGCAGCGTGGGCGCCGTCCGGTACGGCAGGGTCTGGGTCCGGCACACCACCGCCCAGCCCACCGAGCACACCACGATGATGGCGATGGCCGACGCCGCCGACGGCAACAAGGACCTGCGGTTGGGTGGCCAGAATGGCGCCCTGCAGTGGAACCGCGCCTCGGACGACGCGACCCTGCCCGAGCAGAGCCCGGCCGGGGTGGCGCAGAGTCTGCCGCTACCCACCAACCGGTGGACCTGCGTGGAGTTCATGGTGAACGGTACGGCCGGTCAGCTGCGTACCTGGGTGGACGGCACCGCCATCGCCGGGCTGACCGCGGACGGCGCACCGACGCACGACATCGACGGCCAGTGGTACAACCGCACCTGGCGGCCGCAGCTCACCGACCTGAAGCTCGGCTGGGAGAGCTACGGCGGCGGCGCCGACACCCTCTGGTACGACGACGTCGCGCTGGGGTCCAGCCGGATCGGCTGCTGACCCCGCGGGGTTGCGGACGGGGAACCGTCGGCGGTGCCCCGCCATGGTGATGAGTGCGTCAAGGGTGTGACCCGGAAGCTGGGTCACACCCTTGGCCGTGTCGGCCTGCTGGTCTGCTGGCCAGCACCGTCGTGGTGACGCTGCACGATCTCAATCTGGCCGCCCAGTACTGCGACCGTTTGGTGCTTCTGTACGGCGGCCGGGTGGCCGCGGCGCCCAGCGCCGCACCCCAGACGGAAGGATGGCCGAACACTGTTTGGTCCGCGCGGTGGCAAGAGGGCGCGTCCCTTTCGGCAGCCGTGCGGCCGGGGATTGAGGAGAGGCGACCATGGACCGCACGTTGACCGACATCCTGGACGCGGCGGCGCACGGGCACTTCCCGCCACCGGACGGCGGGACCACCATCCTGCCGCAGCCCAGCCGCCGAGACGCCGGAGTCATCGCCTTCACCGGGCACTCGGTGGTGTTCACCGACGAAGACCCCCAATGGGTACGTCGTGCGCTGGCCACCATCGACTGCGATCCCCTGGCGGCCACGATGAATCCGCGTTTCCTGGGTGCGCTGCTCGACCGCACCCGGCGTTCCATGGACACGATCGACCTGCTGACCGTGGCGAGCAGCCTTGCCGGGCCGCCGCCAGTGCAGCTGGATGAGCTTGCCGACGCCGATCATCCGCGCGAGGTCAGGGCACGTCGACGCCGTGACGACGTCCGCGTCTGGGCCGCCGAGGGCGGGGTGGTCGTTCTCGGGCGCGGGGTGGCCGGCCGTTGGGAGGCGGCGATCGAGGTCGACGACGAGCGTCGCCACCGGGGCCTGGGGCGGGCGCTGGCGACGGCCGCCCGACATCTGGTGCCCGACGGCCAGCCGGTCTGGTCCCAGCAGGCCGCCGGCAACGCGCGCAGCGTGCGCGCCTTCCAGGCGGCGGGGTTTCGACCGGTGGGCGCGGAAGCGGTTCTTCTCCGGACGTAGGCACCACGCCTGGCGAGCCGCACGGACCAGTGTGGGCCGAACCGTGATCGGCAGGACGTTTCCGCGATCATGCCCGGGGGCATCTCGCCGGTTGAAGGCAGCCGCCCTCTACCCCTGATCGAGGAGAGCAACATGTCGGTCCAGGCATTTCTCTACGTCGTCGCCGTCATCCTGATCGTGCTCGCTGCCCTGCCGCTGCCCACGAGGGGTGTCTCGCTCGCGCTTCTGGGCGCCGCCTGCGCCCTGCTGGCCTACGCCTGGCCGGTGATCACCGACTGATGTTTCCGTAAGTCGTCGTTGGTACGGCCGGTGGCCGGCAGCCTGAGCACGACCGGGCTGCCGGCCACCGGCCGTGAGTCTGTTGCCATCACGAGGCCGGGGTTCGCCGTCGCCGGCGGTACGCGGCGGCCTTGGCGCGGTCACCACAGCCGCGCATACCGCACCACCGCCGTCGTGCGCCGCGCGACCGGTCCACGAATGCTCGGGTGCAGTGCTCGTCGGCGCACCAGCGGAGGGCCAGACGGTCGGCGCTGGCGTGCAACTCCAGGCAGTCGCGGGCGAGGACCGCCAGGACGGCGTCCAGGTCGCCGTCGCGGTGCACCCCGTCGACCTCGAGGCGCACCGCGGGTAGCGGCCCCGCCGCGGCCTCATTGACCAGCTCCCGGTCTGCCGTGCCCGCCTCGGTGCCGTCGATCAGGGCTTGGACCAGGCGGAACATCGTCTCTCGGAGCGCCTTGGCGCGTCGCAGACCGGCGTCGTCCACATCGGGCGCTCGCGCGACGATGCCGGCCTGGACGGCCCAGTCCGCCACATCCCTCGGGGCGGTCAGCTGTTCGACGTCAGCGTGGCCGCGCTCGGCGAGCGTGGGAAGGAAGTCCAGTACCGGCCGATCGGCGATGAACTCGAACCTCACGTCACCATATTGACCGGTGACGTGACGCGGTGCAAGAGTGAAGCGATGGCATCACCGGTCGAACAGGTGACGGAAGTGGATCCCGGCATCCGCCGGGACCGCGCTCGGCTGACCCACTACCTGGCCGCGGCACTGCTGGCGCGTACCGCCGACGAAGGCGCACGCGTCGCGCTGGTGATCTTCGCCCTGGACCGGACGGGCAGCGCCACCGTCGGCGGGATGTTTGTCGCGACCCTGCTGCTCCCACACGTCGTCGCCGCGCCCCTGGTCGGCGCGTTGGTCGACCGGTCACGACGGCCAGCCGCCGTGCTCGCCGGCACGATCGCCGTCTTCGCCGGCGCCCTCGCGGCCCCGGTCGCCCTGCTCGGTCATGCGCCGCGGTGGCAGACCTACCTCGTCCTCGCGACGGCGGGGTGCTGCGGGCCCGCGGTGACCGGCGGACTGACCAGCCGACTGGCCGCACTGGCCGGCCCGGAGCGTGAGGCTCGCGCCTTCGCGCTGGACGCGTTGTCCTACAACGTTGCCGGCATGCTCGGGCCGGCGATGGTGGGGCTGGTGGCGGCGGCTGCCAGTCCGAGCACCGCCATCCTCGCGCTCGCGGTCGCCGCCGGGCTCGGCGCCCTCGGCGTCGCATCCCTCCGCCTGTTCGCCCCCGACGCGCCAGCGGAGCAGACCCGGGCGGCCGGCCTGTTCCAGGGTGCCCGCGCGATCGTGCGGGACCCGGCCCTGCGAACGATCACCCTCGCCACCAGCTTCGGACAACTGGGCCTCGGCGGTATGGCTGTCGTCGCCACCACCCTCGCTGTGGCTGCGCACGAACCCACCCGCGCCGGACTGCTCCTCAGCGTTACCGCCGGTGGCGCGCTCGTGGGCTCACTGCTCTGGGCGTGGCGTCCAATGTCGACGTCCCGCGCGCCCCAGGTGTCGGTCTGGGCCATGGTCGCGGTCGGCGTACCCCTCGCGCTGGCCGCCTCTGTGCACTCCCTGCCGCTGGCCGCGGCGCTGTTCGCGCTGTCCGGGCTCTTCACCGGGCCGTTCGCGGCGGCGCTGTTCCTGGCCCGGAGTCAGCTGGCCGCCGAGGCGATCCGTACGCAGGTCTTCACCATCGCCGCCGGGCTGAAGGTGGCGGCCGCGGCGATCGGCGTCGGACTTCTGGGCCTCGCCGCCGACCTGCCGGTGAGCGTTCAACTGCTGGTGGTCGCCGCCTTCCCGATCGTCGCGGGGATCGTGGGCGGCGTGCTGCTGCAACGCCGCCCACGGTCGGGCGCTGGTGGTCACATCGACGCTTGCTGAGCTTCTCTCACAAGCGTAGGAAGAACACCACCCATCGATCCGCCGTCCCGCGTCGAAGGAGATGCGTGTGACCACCTCCAGAGGGCTCCGTCTCGCCGTGTCCGTGCTGGTGACAGCGGGCGCCGTCGTGCTCGGCACGGCGGCGCCTGCCGCACCGTCAGCGACTCCCGCGCCAACCGGGCACCCGTCCTGCGACCCGATCGACCCGACCGCCTGCCTGCTGCCGTTCCCGAACGACTACTTCACCGTGCCGGATCGGAGCAGCCCCACCGGCAAGCGGGTGCACTTCGCCGCCGCCGCGATGCCCGCCAACGTGCAGGGGACCCCGATCGACCCGACGGAGTGGAACCGGCAGGACGGGTTCAGTCCGGGCTCGCCGATCCTGGTGCGCGTACCCGGGCTCGACGCCGCGGCGACCGGGATCGCGCCGGTCACCGACATCGGCCGCTCGCTGGCGCCGGACGCGCCGATCGTGCTGCTCAACGCCCGGACCGGTGAGCGCACGCCGTACTGGGCCGAGCTGGACGCGCACGCCGCCGGCCAGCCCGACCGACAGCTGCTGATCATCCGTCCGGCGGTGGCGCTGGCCGAGGGCACCCGCTACGTCGTCGGGCTGCGCGGCCTGCGCGACGGCAACGCGGCGCTGATCCCGGCGCCGAAGGCGTTCACGGCGTATCTGACCGGTGCCGGCCTCAGGCAGCGGGACGCTCGGGGGTCGCAGCTGAGGCGGATCGCCGCCGAGCTGAATCGGACCGGCGTCAAGCGGCACAGCCTCTACCTGGCCTGGGACTTCACAGTGGCCAGCCGGCACGGGCTGACCGGGCGGATGTTGGCGATCCGGGACAACGCGTTCGCCGACCTCGGTCGCGCCGCGCCGCCGATCACCGTCACCCAGGTGACCGACTATTCACCGGAGCAGGATCCGCTGATCGCCCGGCAGGTGACCGGCACCATCGGCGTGCCGTCCTATCTGACCGGCGACGGCGGCCCCGGCTCCCGGCTCCACTACGGGTCGGCCGGCGGCGCCGGGACGCCGCCCGCGCCGAACGCCCTGCCCACGCCGTCCGGCGCGACAGTGGCCGCGGACTTCGTCTGCAACATCCCACGCAGTGCCTCGGCCGCCAGGCCGGCGCACCTCTCGCTCTACGGCCACGGGCTACTCGGCCGACCGACCGAGATCAACGCTGGCAACGTCAAGACGATGTCGAACACCCACAACTTCACCTTCTGCGCGACCAGTTGGATCGGCATGGCCGCCGCCGACGTTCCCTTCGTGGCCGGCTCCTTCACCGACCTCAGTGTCTTCCCCGCCGTGGCGGACCGGTTGCAGCAGAGCTTCCTGAACTTCCTCTTCCTGGGCCGCGCGATGATTCACCCGGACGGCTTCGCGGCCAACCCGGCGTTCCGGGACACCACCGCCCGACCGCTGATCAATCGCCGTGGCGGGCTGCACTACGACGGCAACAGCCAGGGCGGCATCAACGGAGGCGCGCTCACCGCCATCGCCCAGGACTGGACCCGGTCGGTGCTCGGCGTACCGGCGATGAACTACTCCACGCTGCTGCAACGCAGCGTGGACTTCGCACCGTTCCAGACCGTCCTCGACGGCTCCTACCCGGACAAGGTCGACCAACAGCTCGTCCTCGCGCTGCTGCAGATGTTGTGGGACCGGTCCGAGGCCAACGGGTACGCCCAGCACATGACCGACCGACCACTACCGCGCACCCCGGCGCACCAGGTGCTGATGCACGTGGCCTTCGGCGACCAGCAGGTCTCGCCCGCCGCGGCCGAGGTGCAGGCGCGCACCGTCGGCGCGCGCCTGCACACCCCCGCGCTCGCCGACAGCTGGTCACTGGACGTGCGGCCGTACTGGGGCATCACGCCGGTCCGCCGCTACCCCTACACCGGCTCGGCGATCGTGATCTGGAACAGCGGCGCTGCCCACGCGCCGCCGCCGACCAACCTCGCACCGGCCGGGCCGGAGTTCGGCGAGGATCCGCACGCGTTCCCCCGTGCCCAGGCCGGGGCCCAGAAACAGAAGGCGGTGTTCCTGCTCACCGGCACGGTCGTCGACGTCTGCGCGCGGACACCCTGCCCCTGACGCCGGGCCCGCCATCCCGGCGGGCCGGCGCGCGCTACCGAAATGCAGGCTAGTGCGCCGCCCTTCAGTCGGTGGTGAAAGCCCGCGCGGAGGCTCGCCAAGGCAGGAGCGTGCCGCCCGGATCGGCCATGAGCCAATGGCAGACTGTGGTGGTGCTGCTTCGGTTCAACTTCCGCGTCTATCCGACGTCTGGCCAGCAGGATGCGTTGGCGCGGGCGTTCGGGTGTGCGCGGGTGGTGTTCAACGATGGGCTGCGCGTACGTCAGCAGGCGCGGGAGGCTGGCCTGGCGTATGTGACGGACGCCGAATTGTCCCGGCAGGTCACGGCGGCGAAACTCACTCCGGAGCGTGCGTGGCTGGGTGAGGTGTCGTCGGTGGTGTTGCAGCAGGCCCTCGCGGACCTGAACACCGCGTACCGCAACTTCTTCACCTCAATTTCCGGCAAGCGTAAGGGCCGCGCGGTGGCTGCGCCTCGGTTCCGGTCGCGCAAGGACAACCGGCAGGCCATCCGGTTCACGGCCAACGCCCGGTTCAAGGTGCTGGACAACGGACGGCTCAGGCTGCCGAAGATCGGCGACGTGCAGGTGCGCTGGTCGCGGACGCTGCCCGCTATGCCGACGTCGGTGACGGTTATCCGGGACGCGGCGGGTCGGTACTTCGCGTCGTTTGTCGTGCAGAGCACCGACGAGCCGCTGCCGTCGGCCGCGTCCGAGGTGGGTATCGACCTGGGCCTGACGCACTTCGCGGTCATGTCCGACGGTACGAAGGTGACCGCGCCGAAGTTCCTGCGTCGCGCGGCACGCAAGCTGAAGCGGTTGCAGCAGGACCTGTCCCGCAAGACCAAGGGCAGCAACCGCCGTAAGAAGGCCGTGGTGAAGGTTGCCCGCGCCCATGCGCGGGTGGCCGACACCCGGCGGGACTGGCAGCACAAGCTGTCCACGGCGATCATCCGCGACAACCAAGCGGTGTACGTCGAGGACCTGTGCGTGAGCGGGCTTGGCCGCACGCGGCTGGCGAAGTCGGTGCACGACGCCGGGTGGACACAGTTCACGACCATGCTGGAATACAAGGCTGCCCGGTACGGGCGCACCTTCGCTCGGGTGGACCGGTTCTTCCCGTCCACCCGGATGTGCTCGGACTGCGGCCGGATCACCGACAAGATGACGCTGAACGTTCGTACGTGGGTCTGCCCGTGCGGCAGTCACCACGACCGGGACGTGAACGCCGCCAGGAACATCAGGGCCGCCGGACGGGCGGACCTCAACGACCGTCGAGCGCAGATAAGACCAGCATCCGTGCCGGCACCGCGCAGCGAAGCGGTAACCCACCGGAAGCTAGCCCCTTCAGGGGTATAGCAGACCGGAATCTTCGCCTCTCAGGGCGGAGAGGACGTCAATACTACAACCGCAAGGGCCTGTGCGTGAAGAACAACGCCGCGTCGGTCTGGAACCGCACCAGCAGGAGCGTGCGGGTCTACTTCAACAGCAACTTCGCCGGTGCGAGCCAGGTCTTCGCGGCCGGGGCGATGGCAAACCTCAACGCCATGCTGAAGAACAACAACGCCTCGCACGAGTTGGTGAGCGGGCCGACGGGTTGTACCACCGACGGCACCAACAGCAAGCTACCGAGCAGCATCCTCGTCTACCGGGTCGGTCTCGGGCGTGTCGACCGGGTCTACTTCAAGACGTACGTCAAGAACGTCCTCCCGAACGAGTGGGTGACCATGGGTACGGCACCGGCTATGCCGGCGGCTCGATCGCCTCGACGAGCACCTCGAGCACATGCCGGTACGGCTGGCCGGTGGCCCGGCTCATGCCCATCTCGCAGGTGCGGTTGCAGGAGGCGTACGCGTCGTGGTCGCGCTGGTTGATCTCGGCGGCCTGCGCCGCGGTCGCGCCGGCCGTGACCTCGGGATGCAGCAGCCCCCGGTCACCGGCGAAGGCGCAGCACCCCCAGCTGTCCGGCACGGTGACCGTGTCGGCGACCGCCTGGGCCACCGTGCGGAGGTCGTCGATGCCGCCCAGGTGCACGGTGGAGCAGGTGGGGTGCAGGGCCAGCGAGCCCAGTCGCCGGGGCTGCGGCAGCGCCGGCAGGAGGTGCTCGGCGGTGAACGTCACGCTGTCGACGAAACGCAGCGCGCCGTAGCGTGCCTGGTCCTCCTCGGCCAGCGCGGCGGTGAGCTGCGTCAGCCCGTGCGTGCAGGACGACGCGTCGCACACGACGGGCAGGCGACCCTCGTCGCTGGCGGCCCAGAGCGCGGCCAGGGTCCGCTCGGCCATCTCGCGGTGACCGGCGGGGTAGCCCTTGGACTGCCACGGGGTTCCGCAGCACAGGCCCGCCGTGCCTGTCGGAACGACGAGCGGCACACCCGCCAGTTCGCAGAGGCGCAGGAACGCCGCGGCCGAACCGCCGGACGGGCCGTCCTCGGGGGCGAAGAGGCTGCCGACGCAGGCCGCGAAGAACACCGCCTGGGCGTCCGCAGCGCTGCGGGGTGTGGGGCGGGGCGCGCCGGCGCGTGGCATGTCGTCGCTCCACTGCGGCACGAGTTCGGTGGCGCCGAGCCCACGGATCATCCCGGTGGCGGCGCGGGTCACCGGCGTCGGTACGGCGTGCGCGGCGGTCAGTCCCACCCGCACGCCCGCCACGGCGGCCTGCCAGTGCCGCGCGGCGGTGCGGGCGGTGCGCTGGGCGCGAGGGCTGTGCCGCTCGGCGCGGAGCCGCTTCATCGCCGCCCCGGTGTCGATGCCTACCGGGCAGGCGGTGACGCAGAGGCTGTCCGCGGCGCAACTGTCCACTGCGGCGTACGCGTAGTCGGCGGTCAGCTCCCGTCGGCGGTCCTCGTCGCCGGCGGCGGTGGCGAGGGCGATCTGCCGTTGCAGGACGATGCGCTGGCGGGGGGTGGTGGTGACGTCGGCGGTGGGGCAGACCGGCTCGCAGTAGCCACACTCGACGCAGGCGTCCAACTCGGGGTCGACCGTCGGGACGGCCTTGAGCTGCCGCAGGTGCACGGTCGGGTCGTCGTTGAGCAGCACGCCGGGGTTGAGCAGGCCGCTGGGGTCGCACAACCGCTTGAGCTCGCGCATCACGTCGTACAACTCGTCGCCGTACTGCCGGCGGACGAAGGGCGCCATGGCCCGGCCGGTGCCGTGCTCCGCCTTGAGTGTGCCCCCCTCGGCCAGCACGAGGTCGACCATGTCGTCGGTGAACCGGGCGTAGCGGTCGATCTCGGCCGGGGTGTCGAAGGACTGGGTCAGCATGAAGTGCAGGTTGCCGTCCCGGGCGTGTCCGAAGATCACCGCGTCCGGGTAACCGTGCCTGTCGAACAGGCGGATCAGCCCGTCGCAGGTGCCGGTCAGGCGTGGCATCGGCACCGCCACGTCCTCCAGCAGGGCCGTGGTGCCGGGCGGGCGGGCCCCGGCGACGGCGGTGTAGAGGCCCTTGCGCAGGTGCCAGAGGTTGGCCCGTTCGCGTGGGTCGCGGGTCAGCTCGGTGCCGGTGACGGCCGGCAGCCGGTCGAGCACGGGCCGGGCGTCGGCCAGGGTGGCGGCCAGCCGCTCCGCGCTGTCCTCGGCGAACTCCACGAGCAGCGCCGCGTGGCCGATGACGGTGAGCCCGCGCAGGGCCGGGCTCGCACCCGGGTCACGCTGGCTGACCCGCAGCGCGGCCGCGTCGAGCAGTTCGGCGGTGCGGGCGCCGGCGGCGAGCAGGGCCGGCAACGCGTCGGTGGCGTCGGTGAGGCCGGGCAGGATCAGCAGGCCGGTGGCGGCGTGGTCGTGGATCTCGACGGTACGGAAGACGGCCTCGGCCACGAAGCCGAGCGTGCCCTCGCTGCCGATCATCAGGTGGGCGAGCATCTCGACCGGGGTGCTGTGGTCGAGCAGCGAGTTCAGCCCGTACCCCATGGTGTTCTTCATCGCGAACAGCCGCTCGATGGTGGCGCGCGACCCCGGCGCCGAGCGCACCCGGTCGCGCAGTCGCAGCAGCCCGGCGTGCAGCTCGGGCTCGTCGGCCCGCAGCCGGTCGTCGGCGTCGCGGGCGCCGGAGTCGACGACGGTGCCGGACGGGAGTACGAAGCGCAGCGACTCCATGGTGCGGTACGCGTTGTCGGTGGTGCCGCAGGTCATCCCGCTGGAGTTGTTGGCCACCATGCCACCGACCGTGCAGGCGGCCTCGCTGGCCGGGTCCGGGCCGAGCCGGCGTCGGTAGCGGGCCAGCCGAGCGTTGGCCTGCCGGATCGTCAGGCCCGGTTGGAGCCGGATGCGGCGGCCGTCGTCGAGGACCTCGGCGTGCCGCCAGTCGGTGCGGACGTCGACGAGCACTCCCGCGCCGCCGGCCTGCCCGGCGAGGCTGGTGCCGCCGCCGCGCAGCGTCAGGGGCACACCGGCCTCCCGGGCGCCGGCCATCAGCGCCCCCACCTCGGCCGCCGAGGCGGCGCGAACCACGGCCTGTGGCTCGAACAGGTACGGCGAGGCGTCGTGCGCCGCCGCCAGTCTCCGGGGTAGCTCGGCGCTGGCCCGGCTCGGATCACCGAGGCGTGAGCGCAGCAGCTCGGCGACTTCGCGGGCGCGAGCGCCGGCCGCGGTCGGTGTGGGTACGACTGTGCTCATGGGCGGATCCTCCTGGGAGGGGTGATCAGTCGGCCACTGGGGACGCGACGACCAGCAACCGGGCAGGAGCGGTGCTGACCGGGGCGGGCAGCCGCAGCGGCTGTCGACCGGGGGTGATGCTGCCGAGCACGGAGGCGTGCCGCGCGCCGGTTCCCGAGCGCAGGGTGCCCGGCAGCCCGTGCACGGTCAGGTAGCCCAGCAGCGCGAAGGCCAGCGCCTCCTTCGCGTCCGACGCGATACCCAGGTCGTCGCTGGACGACAGGTGGACGCCGGGCAGCTCGTCGGCGATCATGCGCATCAGCGTCGGATTGTGTGCCCCGCCGCCGGAGACGACGAGCCGGGTGACACCGTGGTCGCGGCAGGCCCCGGCCACCGTGACCGCCGTCAGCCGGGTGAGCGTGGCCAACACGTCCTGCGGGTCCGGCGTGGGTGCGTCGGCGAGGGCGGCGAGCAGGTAGGGCAGATGGAACAGCTCCTTCCCGGTGCTCTTCGGGCCGGGCAGCCGGTAGTACGGCTCGTCGAGCAGCCGCCGCAGCAGGTCCGGGTCCACCTGTCCGGCGGCCGCTCCGCGCCCGTCCCGGTCGTACTCCTCGGCGCCACCGCTGAAGTGGCGCGCGGCGGCGTCGAGGAGCGCGTTGGCCGGCCCGGTGTCGAACGCGAGCGGGTCCGCCTCGGGCGCGACGACTGTGATGTTGGCGATGCCGCCCAGGTTCAGGGCGGCCGGGACGCCGGGCAGGCCAGCCAGCAGCAGTGCGTCGAAGAGGGCGACCAGGGGAGCGCCCTGGCCGCCGGCGGCGACGTCGCGGCTGCGCAGGTCGGACACGACCGGAAGGCCGGTGGCCTCCGCGATCCAGGCGGGCTGACCCAGCTGGAGAGTGCCCCGCACCGTGCCAGCCTCGACCCAGTGGTGCATGGTCTGCCCGTGCGAGACGACCAGGTCGGCGTCGCCGTCGCACAGCTGGGCGAGGGCCCGCACGCCAGCCTCGGCGAAGGCCTGGCCGATGCCGGTGTCCAGCACGCAGATCGCCTCGGTGGTGGTCGGCGCGGGCGGCAGGGCGGCGGCGATCTGCGCGCGCAGCTCGTCGGAGTACGGGTGGCTGAGCCGCCCCAGCGGTCGCATCCGCAGGGTGTCGCCGCTCCTGTCGAACTCGGCGGCGGCGGCTTCGATGCCGTCGTAGGAGGTTCCGGACATCAGGCCGATCACGCGCATCAGGTCCTCCTTCAGGCCCGGCCGGCGGGCGCCGCCGCGTCGTCGACCTCGTCGCTACGACGTCCATGGTCGTACGGCGTCTCCGGGGCCGGGTGGAACCGGCTGGACACCGCGCCGACGGCCAGCGTGATCAGGACGCCGATCGGGACCAGCCACTGCGCGGCGATGGCGGTGGCGGTGGTGGTCCCCGCCGTCGTCACGTCGATCTTGACGTAGCGGACGATGTAGGTCATCACCGCCACGGTGACCAGGAAGGCGATCACCGCGTCGACCTGGTTGGCCCGCTTGACGAGACGGCCGAGCAGGAAGGCCCCGAGCAGCGCGCCGTAGGTGTAGCCGGCGATTGTCAAACCGGTCAGGTAGACGTTTCCGGTGCTGGAGCTGAACGCGCAGGCGAAAATCGCCATCAACACCGCCCAGACCAGGGTCATCACCCGGGCGAGCCGGAGCATCGCGTCGTCGGACGGGACCTTGCGGAAGAAGCTGTGGATGAAGTCGGCGACTGTGGAGTTCGACATCGAGTTCAACGCCGAGGACAGCGAACCCATCGCGGCGCCGAGGATGCCGGCCACCAGCAGACCCGAGATGCCCACCGGCAGGGCGTGCAGGATGAAGCTCGGGTAGAGGTTGTCGCTACTGGCCAGGCCGAGTTCCTTGAAGGTCTGACCCTTGTTGTACGACCACAGCAGCGCGCCGACCAGGGAGAACGCCGCGAACTGGATCACCACGAAGATGCCCGAGGAGATCATCGCCTTCTGTCCCTCGCGCAGGGTGCGGGTGGACAGGATGCGCTGGACGATCAGCTGGTCCGAGCCGTGGCTGGCCATCGCGAAGATCGCGCCGCCGATGATGGCGGTCGGCAGGGCGAATGGGCTGGTGAGCACGTGCGTGAGCGTGAAGTTGGTGTCGAAGAGCTGGAACTTGCCGGCGTCCAGCGCCTGCGAGTAGCCGTCGAAGCCGACGGCGTGGCTGAGCACCGCGATGGCCAGGATCGCCCCGCCCAGGTACAGCCCCATCTGGATGGCGTCGGTCCAGATGACCGCCTTGATGCCACCGAGGTAGGTGTAGACCACCGTGATGAGCGTCAGGACGATGATGATCGCCTGGTAGCCGACCTGAAGCCCGAACTCGTCGAGGAGAAGCTTGATGGGGATGGCCGAGGCGAACAGCCGTACGCCCTCGGCGAGCAGGCGGGTGAAGACGAACGTGACCGACGCCAGGCCCTGAAGTTTCAGGCCAAACCGCTCACCGAGGTACTGGTAGGCGCTGACGAACCCGCCCCGCTTGTAGAGCGGGATGAGCAACGCGGCCACGACGACCCGACCGATGACGTAGCCCAGGGCCAGCTCGACGTTGCCGAAGCCCTGACCGCTGTAGGCGCCGCCGGGAACACTGATCACGGTCAGGACGCTGGTCTCGGTGGCGACCACGGAGAACGAGACGGTCCACCAGGGCAGTCGACCCTCGCCCACGAAGTAGTCCTTGGCGGACTTCTGTTTGCCGGACAGGCGTAGTCCGACGTAGGCGATCACCACGAGGTACAGCACGATCACGACGAGGTCGAGTTGACGCACGGCTCACTCCCAACCAGCGGTTGTCAATAAGTGACGTTGACCCACCCTAACTCGAAACTTTTTGCCACCGCCCCTCCGGGCTGGTTACGCTGTGGTTTCAGCCTGCTGATACGGGGACTGTTCGCAGCTGCGCCCTCGGCCTGGCCGCGGCGGCGGGTCGCGAGGACCCGCTCGACGGCGAGCCGCCGGGCGACCGGAGGACCCCTCCCCGCCGGCCGGCGACTGCACACCAGCGAGAGGAACGAGCACCCCGTGGACCTCAGCACCCTCGGCACCGAGACCCGCAACGACAAGACCGGCGACCTCGACCGGATGTCTCCCACCGAGTTGCTTCTCGCGATGAACGACGAGGACCAGACCGTCGCCGCCGCCGTCCGCCGGGCCGTGCCGGACATCGCCGCCGCCGTCGACGTCATCGTGGCGTCGCTCCGCCAGGGCGGACGGCTGATCTACCTCGGCGCGGGCACCAGCGGCCGGATCGGCATGCTCGACGCCGTCGAGATCCCACCCACCTTCGGTACGACGCCCGAGCGGGTCGTCGGTCTGCTCGCCGGCGGGGCACGAGCCTTCGGCGTCGCCGTCGAGGGCGCGGAGGACGACCCGACCCGCGCCGTCGCCGACCTGGACGCGGTCGGCCTGACCGCCCACGACACGGTGGTCGGGCTCGCCGCCAGCGGCCGTACCCCGTACGTGGTCGGTGGGTTGGATCACGCCCGCGCGATCGGCGCGGCGACCGTCTCGGTGGCCTGCAACACCGACGCGGTGACCAGCCGGCACGCCGACGTCGCCATCGAGGTGCCCACCGGCCCCGAGGTGCTCACCGGCTCCACCCGGCTCAAGGCCGGCACCGCCGAGAAGCTGGTCTGCAACATGCTCTCCACCGCCGCGATGGCCCGGCTCGGCAAGGTCTACGGCAACCTGATGGTGGACATGAACGCCACAAACGAGAAGCTCGTCGACCGGGCCCGTCGGATCGTCGCCAACGCGGCCGACACCGACCTCGACACGGCTGCGCGGGCGCTCGCGGCGGCGCACGGGCACGCCAAGACGGCCATCGTGCTGCTGTTGGCGAACTGCACCGCCGAAGAGGCCGCAGCCCGGTTGCGCGCCGCCGACGACGACGTCCGGGCGGCCGTCGCGGCCTGATCCACCACGGCAGCCTTCGGCCGGGTGATCTGCCGGCTGCCCGAGTGCGACCAGCTCGACGAAGCGCCCCCTCCGGTGCGGACGGGGCGCTTCGTGGTGTCAGTCGAGCTGTGTGTCCGGAACCATGCGGTCCTCGTCCGCGTCGCCGTCGGGGGAACTGGCCAGCTCGATCCGGGGGGACCGATCCGGCGGGAGGTGGGCGAAGTCGGCGATGACGACGACATCCACCTCCCCGTCGATCATCGTCTGCTCGACGGTCTCCCAAGGGGCCCGCATGATTCCTGCGAATCGGTAGGAGTGTTCGCGAAGGTGACTGAGGCACCTCGCGACGGCGGGCTCCGACGGCTCGATGTGGGCGGGGATCCAGACAACCGCGATTTCCATGAATCTCTCCTGATCAACGTCGTGGACGCGAGTGAGTGATCAGGAGTTGTCGGGGCGGGGGAGGACCTCGCTCGACGGGACGGCTCGTCGCGCGCCTGTCGACGGCGGTGACGGTGAGCCCTGGCCGCAGCGGCGAGGGAGGCGGCGAAGCTTCGGCTGTCGACGCCTGTGGATCAGCGCCGCCGACGCCGACGCCTGTCGGTGCGGACGCCAGCGCCAGCACGAACGCCGGTGGCCCCGGCGCGGGACGGGCCGGCGGGTTGGGTCGCTGTCCGGTGACGGCGGTCCTCGTCGCCCGCGCCTGCTCCGACGCCCGGCCATTGGACCTGACGTGGGCGTCGCTTCGGGTCACCGTCGCCGACACGCGCGTCGACGGTGCTGGCGATGGCTGCGAGGCGACCCGTGCCTCCGGGGATGCCGAGGCGGATGGTGCCCGTGTGGCCTGCGGCGGCGACGACGGGGTTCCGGCCGGCCGACTTGGCCGGGCGGTGGGGGGCTCGGTCGACGGTGTCGGCAGCGGAACGGCCGACGGCAGGGGCACGGGCAGGGAGACGACCGCGGTCGGCAGGGGCAGGGGGACGGTCAGCTGCACCTCGACCACGTCGGCCACCGAGACTTTGATGGCCTCCGGCGAGGTGGCGACCTCCACCAGCGGGAGACGCGGCGGCGACGGCGTGTCGGCGTGGGCGGGGTTGGCACCCAGGGCCGCGCCGAGCGCCACCGCGCCGAACGCCACCGGGGGAAGGCTGTGCCTCAGCCGCATCAGACGGAGGCCGCCGGCAGCGGTGTCGCCAGGCATACCCGGGCCGGCTCAGCGGTTCGGTGCCGCTGGCCAAGCAGATGCCCCTCGCATCCTGCGGTTTCCTCCATGTGCGACTTGTTGCCCCCGGAAACCGCGGGCTACACCTTCTGTCGATATCTCCATTGAGCGATGTGGACCGACCGAAGGTTCACCTGGCCGGTTTACACGCGTGCCGCGGCGGGCGTCGGCGGGGCGTCGAGCGGCAGGTCACGCATCCGGCGGATCGGCGTCGACAGGTAGATGATCGGGGACAGCACGGTGAGCGCCCCGAAGATCAGCAGGGTGGTGCGGGCACCGAGTGGCCCGGCCAGGATCCCGGCGAGCAGGCCGCCGACCGGGATGGCGCCCCAGGAGACGAACTTGACCGTGGCGATCACCCGGGACAGCAGCTCCGGTGGGCTGGCGAGCATCCGGTACGTGCGGGTGGTCACGCTGAGCACCACAGTGGAGCTCGCGAAGATGAGGTTCCCGACGGCGAAGAGCAGGAACGCGGCGGTGCCGGTGCCCAGCGGGATGATGAGCGCACCGGCCACACCGACGAAGGCCGCGATGATCAGGCCGCGCGCGGTGCCGAACCGATCGGTGAAGCGGGTCGTCAACGCCGCGCCGATGAGCGCGCCGAGGCCGTCGGCGGCGATCAACAGCCCGACCATGAGCGGCGGTGCGTGCAGCTCGCGCACCAGGTAGAACTGGAACAGGGCGAGCATGCCGCCGTTGACGAAGTTCGTCGCGGTGGCGTCCCACATGGCCGGTCCGATGATCGGGTGCCGGAGCACGAAGTGCCAGCCCTCACGGATCATCGTGACCATCGGTGGTCGTTCGGCCGTTCGCTGCACCCGCCGGGCCGGCAGGGTGCGCAGCAGCGTGGCGGAGAGCAGGTAGCTGACGGCGTCCACGAACAGCGTCGGCACCGCACCCAGCAACTGCACCGCGAAACCACCCAGGGAGGGCCCGCCCAGCGCGGTGGCGGCATGCGTGCCGGAGGTGAGGCTGTTGCGCGCCTGCAACTGCGCGGCCGGCACGATCTCCGGCAGGAAGGTCTGGTTCGCCACGTCGAACAGCACGGTGGCGAAGCTCACCACCAGGGCGACCGCGATCAGCTGGGCCACCGTCAGCATGTCGAACCACCAGGCCAGCGGGACCGACGCGATGACGAGGGCCCGGACCAGATCCAGGGTGACCTGCATGCCGCGCAGCGGCAGACGCTGCACGATCACCCCCGCCGGCAGGCTGATCAGAAGGTACGCCAGATAGCTCGCCGCCGTGATCAGACCCATCTCGAAGGCCGACGCGTGGAGCACGGTCAGCGCGGTCATCGGTAGGGCCAGCGCGCCGACCGCCGAGCCGAGTTGGCTGGTCGTGCCGGCGACCCACCACCGCCAGAACGTACTAAGTCCCATAATGGAACTCACTATAGGGGCGCGCGGCAGACGGCGTCGACCCCGCCGAACGGGACGGACCGAGAACCCCGCTGCCTATCCCGCTCGGCGCACCATTTCGCTGATCCAGGTGGGCGCGAACGGAGACGTGCAGCCGGGGGAGGTGGGGTAGTCCTTGAGCACCTCGAGGCGTTCGCCGATGTCGATCGCCCGTTCGCGGTGCTCGGCGTGCTCGATGCCGATCTGCGCCAGGCAGTGGTTCATCGCCCACTGCAAGCGATCCGGCGCGTCCTTCATGTCGGTCTCGATCACCTTGAGCAGCCCCGGGAGGTCGAGACTCTCAGGCTTCTTCGTCACGCGTTCGGTGGTCAGCGCCCAGCCGGCACTCGCGACCACCGGATCCGGGTCGGCGAACCAGGCCAGCCGCAGCTCTTCGGAGTCCGGGCTCTTCTTCACCACGTAGCTCACGAACCAGTCGTGCACCTTGGGGGTGCGCGCCTCGCGCATCATGACGTCCAACTCGTCCCGCTCGAACACCCTCGGACGGCAGATCAGGATCGCCAGCAGCCGCGCCGAGGCATCGCCCGTCGCCCAGAGCTGGCGCGCGAGATCCTGCTGCGTCTTCAGCCGCTTCGCGAGCGCCCGAAGCGCGCCGAGATGCACACCATGATCGTCACCGTGTCTGGCGTTCACCTCCCGTGCCTTCGGGTCCTCCAGCTCGGCCAGTTCGGCCATCACCTCAGCCAGCGTCGTCGTAGCCATCGCAGCCTCCTGCTCGTCGGGCGGGACGTTTCGCACTCTCGTAACGGGTATCCAGGCGTACCGGTGCGACCGGCGGTGAACAGCTTCACGGAGTGAGGGGGCACCTGTCATGCCTGATCCACAGCCCACCATCGTGCTCGTGCACGGCGCGTTCGCCGAGTCGGCGAGCTGGAACGGTGTGCTCGAGCGGCTGAGCGGCGCGTACGACCTGGTGGCCGTCGCGAACCCGCTGCGGAGCGTCGCAGGCGACGCCGCGTACGTGCGGGATGTCGTCCGCGGGATCGGCGGGCCGGTCGTCCTCGTCGGCCACTCGTACGGCGGCATGGTGATCACCCAGGCCGCGGCCGGCGACACCTCGGTACGGGCCCTCGTGTACGTCAACGCCTTCGCCCCGGACACCGATGAGTCGGCGCTGACGTTGTCCGCGAAGTTCCCCGGCAGCACCCTCGCCGACACGCTTGTGCAGTACCCGGTGTCGACAGGTGGGAACGAGGTGGCGATCGGCCAGGACCAGTACCACGCCCAGTTCTGCGCGGACTCCTCGGACGACGTGGCCGCGCTGATGGCCCGGACCCAGCGGCCGATCACCGAACAGGGACTGGCCGACAAGCTCACCGGCGACCCCGCCTGGCGATCGCTGCCCAGCTGGTTCGTCTTCGGCGACGCGGACAAGAACATCCCGGTCGCCGCCCACCGGTTCATGGCCGAGCGCGCCAACCCGAGGGGCCAGCGCGAGGTGGCCGGCGGCTCGCACACGACTGTGGTGGCCCAGCCGGGCGAGGTCGCCGAAACGATCATCGAGGCGGTTCGGGGCGTGAGCTGACGGTCCGGGCGGGCGGCGGACGACGGTGGGCCGACGACGACAGGTCGCCGGCCCACCTGCCGGCCGGCTACCGGATCCGCAGTTGCTGGTGGGCCGCTGAGGTGGGGGCGTGGACCGGGTCACCGGAGTAGGCGACGCGCACCGGGTGAACCCCTGCGGACAGCCCGTCGGTCGGCAGCTTGACGACGGCAGCGCCGCCGCGGAGCGGAACCACCTGGGTGGCGCCCCCGAAGGTGACGGCGACCTCGCCGGTCACCTGCGGCGCCTCCCGGTGCGCAGACTGCGCCCGCACGTCGACGGCCAGCGTGAACGTGCCACCGCGGACGACCGAGGCAGGAGTCGCCTTCGCCTTCACCTCGACCCGTGCCGTGCCCGGGGGCGTCAGGGTGACCAGGGCTGAGCGTGACTTGGTCGAATCGACCACTGACGTCGCCACGACGGTGAGCGACGGCGCGGTCTCCGCGGCGTCGACCGAGAGCAGACCGTCGGCGGAGATGGTGGTGCCCGCAGAGGTCTCGCCCTGGACCGACCACGTCACCGCCGGGCTCACACCCTCATTGGTCGTCACCTCCGCGCTGAACTGCCTGGTCCAGTTCCAGCCCTTCGTCAGGTTCACCGTCGCGGGCGTCACCGACACGGAGTCGACCCCCGACCACAGGTGGTCCCGGGCGAAGATCGTGAAGAGCTGACCCGCAGTCATCCCGTCGTGCGCGCCGGGGACCTGGGTCGTCGCGGCCGCGTACCCCCGGGCCCGGAAGTTGTCCGCGATAGCGTTCTGGGCGTTGAGGTTGCCCTCGAAGACGCCGTTGCCGAGGAAGACGGAGAGCTGCTCGTCGCCGACCGCGTGCGCGATGGTGTCGTAGTCCTGGGTGGTGAGGGACGGGTTGCCGGAGAAGTGCCCGTAGTACGCGAACGTGGTCGGGTAGTTCTTGATGACGACACCGCCGGTCATGCCGCCGTACGAGAAGCCGGCGTAGGCGCGCCCGGAGCGCTCGGTCGAGACGTTGTAACTGCGCTCGATGAGAGGAAGGATCGTCTGGACCAGGTTGTTGGCCGCGTTGGTCTGGTTGTAGGAGGCGAAGCCGAGGCTGGTGCCCGTGAAGTGGTTGCCCATGGTGACGACCACCGTGGGCTCGATCTCGCCCTTGGCCGTCATGTTGTCCAGGATGTTCGGGACGTTCGCGGGGATCATGAAGTCGGTCTCGTCGCCGAAGATGCCGTGGGCCAGATAGGCGACCTTGTACGGCTCCGCGCGGTTGGCGTCGTAGTTGGCCGGCAGGTAGACGCCGAGGTAGTGGCCGCTGTCGCCCAGGATCGTGGTGTACGGGACGTACCTGACGGTTCCCCGCTTCGCGCGGTCGGCCACCGGCACCTCGTAGTCCGCACGCGCCTTCAGCACCGGGTCGTTCTGCTTCTTGGCGTACGGCACGGACACGGCGTCGAGCACGTCGTTGTTCCTGACCCGGAACGACGACTCGCCCGGCGGCCGAGGGTTCGTCGAGGCGGGATCCCAGATGCGCTTGTTCTCCCAGCCCTGGGTCGGGTCCCAGACGCGGTACCAGTAGCTGAGACCCCCGGCGTGGAGTGGGAGTGAGACCGACCAGTTTCCCTTCGGGTCCCTGGTCATGTCCCGCAGGAACTCGGTGCCGCCGGCGTGGTAGCGCCCCGGCTGCCACTCTTCCGGCTGATAGCGCGTGGTGCCGGTGCCGACGTCGAGCAGGGTCAGGTCCCCGGCAAGGCGGACCTGGGTGGCGTGCGGATTGCGGTAGGTGAACGTGACTGTGTATCCGGTCGGTGAGTGGCGGTCCGCCTTGACGGTCGCGCCCTGCACGATCGGGGGCCTGCCGGCGGCGACAGCCGGCGCGGGGACGACGACCCCCGCACCGAGCGCCGTGAACGCGAGGATCGAGATCGCAAGCCGGAGCCTGCGTCTTCCGGTCGTTTCCCTCATGCGCGAAGACTCCTTAGTGGTGGTAGCTCGTCGCGGGTCTGGTCCGGTGCGGGGAGTTGAGGGCTTCGATGGCCGCTAAATCGAATTAGCATCGGGAGTGTGGCTGGCCACAGCTTTCGATGTCAAGGGGTGTCCGGAACCGGGACCGGCGATCGCCTCGATGGGTGCGCCACCCGCGGCCTGCGGGTTTTCCCAGCGACGACGGACGGTGTCGGTCATTCGAAGAGTGGCCGTTCTGGCCGGACAGCAGCCGGCCGACGGCTCCTGACCCGACGTTGTCGCGGCGGCGACGCCCCAGCCACCGGGGTAGGAGACCGGACCGACACGTCGTCGGCCGGTCACTACCTTGGTGAGCTGGGGCGTCATCGTGACGAAGTCGACCCGTCAGACCGGGGCGGCCGGGCAGCTCGCGCCGACCGGTGGTGTGGTTCTGGTGATGAGGTACCGCTCCACCTGACGACGGGTGCACTCGGACCGTGGGTAGCTGGCGTGGCCCGACCCCTCGTAGGTGACGAGGTGGCCCCGGCTGCCGAGCTGGCGCACCACCCGCTGGGCCCCCTCGTACGGGGTGGCAGGGTCGTACCGCCCGTTGAGCACCAGCAGCGGCGCGTTCGTTTGGACCCGCAGCCGATGTTGTGGGTTGTTCGCCGTCCAGCCGAGGCAGATCGCGGCGAAGCGGACGGCCAACGGGGAGGCCCGCAGGTGCGGTGCCGCGGCGCGGGACAGTTCGAGATACTGGTTCCACTCGGCGAACCCGTCTACCGGCAGCGACCAGTCCTGGCAGAACGCCGGTAGCGCGTACTCGGTCAGGTCCTCGTCGCTGACCGGCACCATCGGCGACGCGAGTGCGGCCGGCTCACCCCGCTCCAGCGCGAGCAGCATGTTCGCGAGGTCGGCCCAGGTCGCGTCGAAGAAGTTGACGACTGTCGCGAACCCAAGCTCGAACCAGGTCAGCCTGGTGCCGGTGGCCGCGTCGACGAGCGTGCCGGCGTCGGCACGGCGCATCAGTCGGTCGTAGAGCGCCGGCACGTCGCGTCCGTGCAGCGCGCAGCCGGGGCTTCGTTCGCACCAGGTCACGAACTCGCGGAACAGCGCCTCGTTACTGGCCGCGCCGCCGCGGAAGTATTCCCTGACCCCCTGGCTGTGGTCCATCACGCTGTCCATGACCAGTGCGCGGACGCGGTCGGGGAACAGCTCGGCGTAGGACTGCCCGATAAGTGTGCCGTAGGACCACTGATAGAAGCTCAGCTGCCGCTCACCGAGCGCGGCCCGGATGGCGTCCGTGTCACGCGCGACGCTCACACTGTCGAGGTGGTCGAACAGCGGGCCACTCTGAGCGCGGCAGTCGTCCCGCAACTGGCGGTTGTAGGTGCGGAGTCGCTCGAACTCTGCCGCGTTGGCGGGTGCCAGGGAGGGGTGCTGGCCCAGCAGCGCCGATGAGCAGCGCACCGGTGCGCTACGGACCGTGCCCCGGGGATCGAAGCCGACGATGTCGAAGCGGCGCAGCACGTCCGGCCCGAGCTGGCTGTCGGCCGTCAGCGCCACGTCCACCCCGGACAGGCCGGGACCGCCGGGGTTGAAGACCAGGACACCGATGCGGGCGGCCGGGTCGGTGGCGGTGCGTCGGGCCAGGGCCAGTTGGAAGGTTTCCCCACCCGGACGGGCCCAGTCGACCGGCAGGCGCAGGGTTCCGCACCGGGTGCCCGGATCGTCGGGGCGTTCCGGGCACGCCCGCCAGTCGATCCGACCGTTCCAACCGCCAGCGGTGAGTGCGGTGACCGGCCCGGTGCCGCCCGCCTCGGCCGGCGTGGTGCCCGCGAGCGACGGTGGGGCGTTGAGCGACAGAGCGACGAGGACCGCGACGGCGGCCGAGAGGCCGCCGAGGAGCCGTGGGCGTCGACGGCCACGCTCGCGGGGATGCCAGAAGGTGGTTCTCTTCGTGGTCAACATTCGTCCAGCCTGCCGACGCCCGGTCCACGTCGGATCCACGCCGGGCCGGGGGCGGCCGGCGCAGGGATCTCATCGGTACGCGGCCAGCCGCTCGGACAGCACCACGGCCTGTGGATGACCGATCCGGTCGAGGATGGCCAGCGCCTGCCGCCACAGGTCGACCGAGGTGTCGTGGTCGCCCACCGCCTGATGGGTGTCGCCGAGGTGGACGAGTGTGTCCGCTTTCCCGCACTGGTCCTGGACGTCGGAATAGAGCGTGAGCGCGCGCCGGTAGCAGTCCGCCGCGGTCGGGTGTTTCCCGAGGTGGTGATAGGCGAATCCGAGGCTGTCCCAGGTGTGGGCCGCGCCGATCCGGTCCTCGGCCTTCTCGTAGAGCGCGAGCGCCTGCTCGCAGTAGGCGATGGCGCCGGCGTACTCGTCCAGGCGGGCGTGGCTCCAGCCGAGCGCGTTGAGGGCCGCCGCCTCGCCGAGCCGGTCGCCGGTACTGGTGGCCAGCGCGAGCGCCTCGCTGGCGTGTGGCAGTGCCGCCTCGACGTCGCCCTCGATGTCGGACAGCCAGGCGAGGTGCAGATGGGCGCTGGCCTGCCCCGGGCGGTCGCCGGCCTGGTCGTACCGGGTCATCGCGCGCCGAAGGTGATGGTGGGCGGCACCGAACCGGCGGTGCTGGATGTGGGCCAGCGCGAGGTCCCGGTGGGCCAGCGCCTCGGCCCGGGGATCACCGCGGCGGTGCGCGACCGTGACCGCGATGGCCTGTACGGCGGCCAGGTCGTGCCACTGCGAGAGCCGGCTGAGCAGGGGAGTGAGGGCCTGGGCGAGGTGCCCGGCGTGGGCGTCGAAGCGGTGTGCGACCGCTTCGTCCACGGCGGCCAGCAGCACCGGCTGTTCGATGGTGAACCAGGCCAGCGCGGCCCGGTGGTCGGCGAACGCCGACGGTGACGTGTCGGCGGGCAGGGGCGGCGGATCGAGCGGCTGCCAGCCGGAGTCGACAAGCCTCGCCGCGGCACGGGCGAGACGCAGATAGTGGTCGAGCACGCGCCCGCGGGCGGCGTCACGGTCGGCCGGACGGTCGAGCGCGTAGGTCAGTTCCTCCCCGTAGGCGCGCAGCAGATCGTGACAGCGGAAGCGGTTGGGGGACGACTCGGCCAGCAGGTTCGCCCGGGTCAACTCGTCGAGGGCCGGCCGGATCAGGTGCGGCGGTGCCCCGGCGAGGCTGGCCGCAGCCGCCGCGCTGACGTCCGCGGCGGGGTGCAGGCTGAGTTGCCGGAACAGCCGGGCCGCGTCCGCACCGAGCAGCCGGTACGACCAGGAGAGCACGGTCCGCACGTCGGTGGCGGCGTCGTCGGTGGCCAGGGCGGCCAGCCCGCCCCGACTCACCGCCAGGTCGTCGGCGATCACCTGGAGCGGAAACGTGGGTCGGGCGGCGGCTCGCGCGGCCACGATGGACAGGGCCAGGGGCAACCGCGCGGTACGTCTGATCAGCTCGTCCACCGCTGCCGGTTGGGCGGCGGCCCGCTGCGCACCCAGTCGGCGCACGAGCAACTGCCGCGCTTCGTCGTCGGTGGGCAGGTCCAGCGCGAGGGGCTGGGCGCCGTCGGCGGCGACCAGGCCGGGCAGGGTGTGGCGACTCGTCACGAGCACACCGCAGCGGGTCGACCCCGGGAGCAGCGGCCGCACCTGCTCCGCGTCGCGGGCGTTGTCGAGCAGCACGAGCAGCCGTCGATCCGCGGTCAGGCTGCGGTACAGGGCGAACTGGGCCGCCGGCTCGGCGGGGATCTCCAGGGGTTTCACACCCAGGGCGGGCAGGAGCGAGCGTACGACGACGGACGAGGGCGACGCCTCCTGCGTCGCGGTGCCGAATCCACCCAGGTCGACGTGGAGCTGCCCGTCGGGAAAGTGGTGCAGGTTGTCGTGCGCCCAGCGCGACGCCAGCCAACTCTTTCCGACGCCGCCGGTGCCGGTGATGACGACGGTGCCGGCCGAGTCGGGGTCACCGAGCAGCAGCGTGGTGAGCCGGGCCAGCTCCCCGGCCCGGCCGGTGAACAACGTCGGTGGGGCCGGCAGCTGCCGGGGGACGACCTGCGGCGGGCATTTTTCCGCCGGCCGGGGGTCGGCTGTCAACAGCTCCCGTTCCGCCCGCAGGATGCGGGTGTGCAGGTGTTGGAGATCAGGGCCGGGCTCGACTCCCACCTCCTCGGCGAGAAGATGGCGGAGCTGCCGGTACGTCGCCAGCGCGTCGGCGCGCCGGCCGGTCCGCGCCAGGGCCACCATCAGTTGCCCCCATGGGCGCTCGCGCAGCGGATCGGCGTCGACCTGGTTCCTCAGCGCTTCGATCAGCTCGTGATGCCGTCCGGCGCGCAGCTGGAGGTCGGCGACCTCTTCCACCAGGCTGGAGCGCTGTTCCTGGAGCCGCGCTCGGACGGAGAGCAACACGCCCCAGCCGGGGAGCCCAGCGAACGGCTCTCCACGCCAGAGTGCCAACGCGGCCTCGAACGACTGCTGGGCGGTTGACCAATGGCCCTGCCGCAGCGCGGAATACCCCCGCTGGGTCAGGTCGTCGAAGGTGACGCTGTCCATCGTCTGCCCGTCGAGGGCGAGGTGGTAGCCGGTGGGCCCGGCGAGGATGGCGGGGTCGGGGAGGCCGGGGGAGCGCATCGCCCGGCGTAGCGCCCAGACATAGGTCTTCACGTTGCCGGCTGCGGTCTTCGGTGGGCGCCCCTGCCACAGCTCGTCGACGAGTTGGTCGATGGACCACCCGGTGCCGGGCTGGGCCATCAGGACGGCCAGGAGGCGCATCTGCATCGGCGTGCCGAGGGCCAGTCGTTCCCCGCAGGCCGACCACACCTCGACCGGTCCGAGTAGTTGGTACCGCATCGCTGGCGGCGCCCCCGCGGCGTCCATCGCCTCATCGTAGGGGCCGGAACCACCCCGCCTCATCGGCTGGACGGCCGCAGCCCCGCGCCCGTCGCCTGGTGTGCTCCGTCACGCAGGTGGGCATGGTCAGGGTGTTGGGGGTGTCGCGAGGTGGCTGCTACTGTCGAGATTGTTGCGGCCGCAAATTTATCAGCGGCAACTACTTTGGGAAGGATGCCTCCGATGACCAAGCTCTCCGTCATCTACTACTCGTCCACCGGGACCCTGCACGCCATGGCCAAGCGCCTCGCCGAGGCTGGCGAGAAGGCCGGCGCCGAGGTGCGGCTGCGTCAGGTTCCGGAGCTCGCCCCGGCAGAGGCCATCGCCTCCAACGCCGCCTGGAGCCAGCACTTCGACGCCACCAAGAACGAGCCGAAGGCGACCGCCGACGACGTCGTCTGGGCGGACGCGGTGCTGTTCGGCACGCCCACCCGGTACGGCAACGTCGCCAGCCAGCTCAAGCAGTTCATCGACACGCTCGGCCCGCAGTGGGCGCAGGGGCTGCTCGCCGACAAGGTGTACGCCGGCTTCACCGCGTCCATGACCGCCCACGGCGGCCAGGAGTCGACACTTCTCGCGCTCTACAACACCGTCCACCACTTCGGCGGTCTGGTCGTCGCCCCGGGCTACACCGACCCGCTGAAGTTCGCCGACGGCAACCCGTACGGCGTCTCGCACGTCACCGGTGGAGGCAACGACGCCCCGCTGGGCGACGCCCAGTTCGCCGCTCTCGACCACATGGCCGAGCGGGTCGTCAAGATCGCCGGGAAGCTCAGCGCCTGAGCGCGCTGCCCGCCGTACCGGAAGCCCGCGTCGACGCGGGTCTTCAGCTGGCCGAGGGCCGGCCTCCCATCGCGGGAGGCCGGCCCTCGGCGTTCTCACGCCGCGATCGCCGCGATGGCGGCGAGCGGTCGATGCTCGTCGGTGCCGGGCCGCCGCAGGCGTTCGACCTCCCGGAAACCGGCCCTCACGAGACGTTCGGAGATCTCGTCGGCCGGCCAGCGGTAGGCGGTCAGGACCTTGTGGTCGAACGCGCCGACCTCCTCGGCATCGAAGACGCCCAGGACCAGCCGCCCGGCCGGGACCAGCACCCGCCGAAACTCCTCGAGCGTGCCGTCGAGTTCCGGCGGCGGAAGATGGATCAACGAGTACCAGGCCAGGATGCCGTCGATGGATTCCTCGGCGACGTCGAGGTGTTCCATCGAACCGAGGCGGAACTCGACGCCCGGGTGGGACGCCCGCGCGTGCGCGATGAACTCGGGGACCAGGTCGACCCCCATGGCGTCGACGCCCAGTTCGTGAAGGTAGCCGGTGAGGTGGCCAGGCCCGCACCCCAGATCGAGCACCCGGCCGGACCGGCTGCCCAGGTGTCGTCTGATGAGGGCGAGGTCGTCGGTGTCCACCTGCTGGCTCGTGCCGAACAACTCGATGTAGAGCTTCGCGACGGACGTGTAAGCCTGTCGCACCGTGTCCGTTTCCATCGCGGAACCATACGGTCGCCGGGCCTTGCCGAGGGGACCGGCGCTTGCCCATTCCAGCTAATCACGTTAGCCTTTAGCTAATCACGTTAGCTTCAGTGGAGGACGTCATGATCGAAAACCTGGGCATCGCCGGCAACACCATCGCCTACGAGGTCACCGGGCAGGGGCCGCTTGTCGTCCTGGCGCACGGCATGGGCGACAGCCGGCACTCCTACCGCTTCGTCGCTCCGGCCCTGGTCGCGGCCGGATACCGGGTCGCCAACGTCGACATCCGCGGCTGCGGCGACTCCAGCCTCGGATGGGACGGCTACAGCCGCACCGACATCGCGGGCGACCTCGTCGCCGTCGTACGCCACCTCGGCGGTCCGGCCGTGATCATCGGCCAGTCGATCAGCGGCGGTGCCGCGACGATCGCGGCCGCCACCGCGCCCGAGCTGATCACCGGCGTCATCGAGCTGGCGCCGTTCACCCGAACACAGTCCTTCGACCTTGGCGGGTTGCTGCGGGTGAAGCGCTTCCGGGCCGGCTACCTCCAACTGGCGCAGGTGCTCGTGCGGGGCAGCCTGGCGAACTGGCGCAAGTACCTCGACGTGGCGGTCCCCACCAAGCCCGCCGACTGGCACAGCGAACTGGCGCGCATCGAGGCCAAGATGAGTGAGCCCGGCCGGATGAAGGTCCTGCAGGCGATGGCCAAGACCAGCCCGGGCGACGCCGGTCGGCAACTGCCCAACGTCACCCGCCCGGTCCTGGTGATCCAGGGCAGCGCCGACCCCGACTGGGCCGACCCGCGGGCCGAGGGCGAACGCATCATCGCCGACCTGCCGCGAGGGCTCGGCGAACTGGCTGTCATCGAGGGCGCGGGCCACTACCCGCACGTCCAGACGCCCGACGAGGTTGTCGCCCTGGCCCTGCCGTTCCTCGCCCGGACGCTGACAAATGCCTAAGGCCCGGCTCACCCCGACGTCGGTCACCGAAGCCGCAGCCGCGCTGGTCGACGAGGTCGGCTTCGACAACCTCAGCATGGGCCTGCTCGCCGACCGGCTCGGGATCAAGACCCCCTCGCTCTACAAGCACGTCACCGGTCAGGCCGACCTGGCGCACCGGATCGCGACCCTGGCGATGACCGAGGCCGGCGATGCCATCCGGGACGCCATCCAGGGCCGGTCCGGCAGCGATGCCCTCGCCGCCGGCGCCCAGGCGATGCGGACCTACGTGCGGGAGCACCCCGGCCGGTACGCGGCCGCCAACGCCGCCCGCCCGACCGGCCCCGACGACCCGTTCATCCCGGCCAGCGACCGGGTGCTCGCCTCCTGGGCAGCCATGCTGAGCGGGTACGGGCTGGAACCCGGCCAGGAGATCCACGCCATGCGAACGCTGCGCAGCGTCCTGCACGGCTTCGCGACCCTGGAGGCGGCCGGTGGGTTCCAGATCGACGCGTCGGTCGACGAGAGCTTCACCTGGCTGATCAACTTCATCGACCACGGCCTTCGCGTCGGCGCCGTCACGGGCAGCGCCGCCGCCCGCTGACGCCGGGCGGTGCCTACCCCTGGCAGGGAGTGGTTGCGGCGGGCCGGGCTCGCAATACTTCGAGTCATGAACGCGAGAGGACAGCTCGGCGATTTCCTCCAGGCCCGGCGCTCCCAGCTGCGGCCGGAGGACACCGGCGTGGCGACGTACGGTGAGCGGCGCCGGGTTCGAGGGCTGCGCCGGGAGGAGTTGGCCCTGCTGGCCGGGGTGAGCGTTTCGTACTACTCGCGGTTGGAGCAGGGGCAGGCCGTGAACGCCTCACCCGAGGTGCTCGACGCGCTTGCCCGGGCGCTGCGGCTCAACGACGCGGAGCGTCGCCATCTGGGCGAGTTGGCGGCCGGGACCCGCCGTCGGCCCGCCGTCCGCCGCCCGTCCCCGGAGCGGGTGAGCCCGGCGGTACGCCAACTCATCGAGGCGCTTGGTGACGTACCCGTGCTGGTGCTCGGCCGCCGCGCGGACGTGCTGGCCTGGAACACCGCCGGTCATGCCCTGTTCGCCGGCCACCTGACTCCGGAGATCCCGGACCGGCCGAACCAGTACCCGAACATGGCACGGCTGGTGTTTCTGGACGCGCACACCCGCGACCTGTACGCGGACTGGCCCACCAAGGCCCGCGCGGTGGTGGCGACACTGCGGATGGCCTCCGGGCGACACCCGGACGACCCGCTGATGGCCGCGCTGGTCGGTGAGCTGACGGTGCGGAGTCCGGAGTTCGCCACCATGTGGGCCGACCACCGGGTGAAGGCCGGCGGTGGCACGGTCTACCGGATGCGTCATCCGCTGGTCGGCGCGATGGACGTGACACAGCAGACCCTGCGTACCGAGGACGGCCAGACCGTCGTCGTCGCCACCACCGAACCCGGCTCGGCATCGCACGCCGCGATGACATTGCTCGTGCACGGCGCGATCACCACCCGTGCCGGTGCTCCCCAACCCCTCGCCAGGCACGAGTAGCACCGTCCCCATCGGCTCGACATGAGGTGCTCCGCGAGGAGCGCCGGACCCGTCGCGCCCTCTTCCAGCCCATCGACGACACGTGAGTAAGGACAGACATGCGCAAGAGAACGATGACCCTCGTAGTCGCTGTCGCAGCAGCGGCGATCGGCGTCCTGACTGTCGTACCGTCGAGCGCCGCACCGGCCGCGACCGCACCGGCCCGTACCGTCGGGCAGCCCCGAGCGTCGGCCGCGCCGGTGCCCTCGCGGATCGCGGTCCACTTCGACCTGGCGAAGGGGCAGCTGCCGGAGAACGTCGCGGTCGGCCCGGACGGCACCGCCTACGTCACCTTCGCGGCGGCCCGACAGGTCGCCGCGGTCACCCCGTCCGGCGGGACGCGGATCCTGGCGACCCTGCCGGCCCCCGCCGATGAGGGCGTCGACACGCCGGTGCTCGCGTTCGCGCTGACCACGGGCATCGTCCGCCTGACTGACGGCACCCTCTACTTCCTCTACGCGAGCGGCGATGCCGCCACCACGGGTCTGTACCGGCTACGCCCCGGCCGGGCGCCGCACCGCGTCGCGGCCCTGCCGGCCGACGGGCTGCCCAACGGCCTGGCGTTCGACGCGGAGGCGAAGAGGTTCTACGTCACGGACTCCGTGCTCGGCACGATCTCGACAGTTCCCCTGGACGGCGGCCGCGCCGAGGTCTGGTCCTCGGCACCCGAGCTCGCCGCGGCCGGGTTTCTCGGCGCCAACGGCATCAAGGTACGCGCCGACGCGGTCTGGGCGACAAACCTCGACCACGGCACGCTGCTGCGCATTCCGCTTCGGCACGGCCGACCCGGGCCGGTGCGGGTGGCGGCGACCGGCCTGGTCGGCATCGACGACTTCGCGTTCGTCGGCGCCGGTGACCGACAGGTCATCGCCACACTGAACGGCCCGAACACGGTGGTGAGCATCGACGAGGCCGGCCGTTCCCGAACGCTGATGACCGCCGCCGACGGGTTGCAGAACCCGACCTCGGTGGCCGTGCGCGGCCGGACCGTCTACGTGCTCAGCGCCGCGTACACCACAGGTGTCGACCCCAACCTGGCACTGGCCACCCTGCCGGTCCGCTGACCGCCGCCCTCCAGGAGATCCCATGCACGAGATCCCGCGATACTGAGCGCGCGGGGGGGGGGCGCCCCCCCCCCCCCCCCCCCCCCACGACTCAACCTCGGCGATGTCAACCCGAGGTACAGGAGCGGATCTGCGGGCGGGCGCTGCTGTTGCCGTTGGTCA
>NZ_JBNCKM010000007.1:0-409764 GCF_049841535.1 Micromonospora sp. DT53 | reverse complement strand
ATGCTCTTACGCAAGATCGTGTTCATGGGGGTAGCTCCTTCGGGGGTAGAACACCCAACCACCAAGGGGGGCGGCGGTGGGGTGTGAGCACCTCGTCCGGCGCTGCAACAAACAAAGGGGAAAAAGTCTTGGGGGGGGTGACGCCCTGTCGGGCGTCGGGGTCGGCGGCCTACGAGCGGAGGGCTCGTGGCGCCGGGTCCAGGTGTAACGACCGGGGGCCGAGGGTCATTCCCGGGCTGGCCCACCTGGCTGGCACCCCCATCAGGGTGGTGCCTGCGGTCGTTCGTGGGGACTGCAACGACCGGCCCGAGGCTGGCATTCCAACCTGCGCGACCCGCCCCCAGGGGCAGGGGCGGTGGTCGGTGGTGCTGCGATCGTCAGGGTATGTAACGACCCCGACCCGGCCATGATTCCGACCCACGGGTGCGACCAGTCACCACCCACAACACCCACGCCGGACAAACACCCCACACCAACACCCGGCCCACCGCAGCGGACCGCCCCATACCCGCATGATCCACTCGGGTTCACGGAAGTCGGGCGATCCCGGACTCCCGGACATCCCGACTTCCTGAAACCCGAGTCGATCACGCCGGACTCCGGCCGTGCGCGACGGGCCTCCGGTCACCTGGGTGTCAGGTAGCGCAGGATGGCGAGGATTCTCCGGCTGTAGCCGGTCGTGTGAGCGAGGTCGAGTTTGTCGAAGATGGCGTTGACATGCTTCTCGACCGCACTCTGCGATACGTGCAGCCGCTGGGCGATGGCGAGGTTCGTGTGCCCCTGGGCCATCTCGTGCAGGACGTCCTGTTCTCGGGTTGTGAGCCGACCGAGCGGGTCGGGCCGTTCCGAGCCGGCCACCACCTGACGAACCACCTCCGGGTCGAGGGCGGTGCCTCCGGCGGCGACCCGGTCGAGTGCGTCGAGGAAGTCGTCCACCTGGACGACCCGGTCCTTGAGCAGGTAGCCAACCCCCTCGGGGCGGTCCGCGAGCAGCCGCCCGGCGTAACGGCGCTCCACGTACTGGGAGAGCACGAGCACGCCGGTGTCGGGCCAGCGACGACGGATCTCCAGGGCGGCCCGCAGACCGTCGTCGGTGTGGGTGGGTGGCATCCGGACGTCGGTGACGACCACGTCGGGACGGGATCGTCCGACCGCCTCGACGAGCTGGTCGGCGGTTCCGACCGCCGCGAGCACCTCGTGGTCCTCGTCGGCGAGCAGCCGCGTCAAGCCCTCTCGGAGCAGCGTCGAGTCTTCGGCGAGGACTAGTCGCACGGCAACTCTGCCAGCACGGTCGTCGGACCGCCGGCCGGGCTGGTGACCTCCAGCCGGCCGTCCAGCGCGGCGACCCGCCGCGCCAGCCCGGACAATCCGCGCCCGGTCGGGTCCGCCCCGCCGACGCCGTCGTCGCGCACGCGCATCCGGATCCACCCATCCTGTACGCCGATATCGACAGTGACCAGGGTAGCGGCGGCGTGTTTCGCGGCGTTGGTGAGCGCCTCGCAGGCCACGAAGTAGAGCACCGTCTCGATCTGCCGCTGGGGGCGGACCGGTAGCTCGCAGCGGATCCGCACCGGCGTCTCGGATCCGCGGGCGACGATGGACAGGACCTCGCCCAGATCGCTGCCGTCCAGTGCCGACGGGTAGACCCGCCACGCCACCTGGCGCAACTCCTCGATGGCCCGCTGCACGTCCTCGTGTGCCTGCGCGAGCAGCGCGTGCGTACGGTCGGTGTCGCGGGCGCGCCGGGCCCGGCCGAGCAGCATGCCGAGGGCGACCAGCCGCTGTTGGAGGCCGTCGTGCAGGTCGCGTTCGATGCGCTGCCGTTCGGCGTCGACGGCGGCGATGACCCCGGCCCGGCTGGTGGTCAGCTCGTGGACCCGCCGCGTCAGCTCCGCCCGACTTCCCGGGCCGAGAAATCGTCGGGCCAGCCAGATGTCCAGCGCGGCGACGCTGGCGACGGCCTGAACGTTGAGCAGTAGCAGCACCGCCCCCACGACGATCTGGGACAGGGCGTCGGGAAGGGTCAGCTCTCCGCGCACCGCCGCGCGCAGCACGATCCCGGCCAGCACCACGCCGACGCCAAGGACGGCGTACGCCAGTAGGCCCAGCGTGCCGGGTAGCAGTCGGGCGGCCAGGTAACCGACCTGCCGCCGGGTGGGCACCACGTTCGGCGCGGGCAGATCTGCTGCGGCGAGTAGCCCGGCGAGGCGGCGATGTTCCATCCGTACCAGCCGCTCCCGGTACCGGTCAGTCAGGCCAGCAACCCGACGGCCGCCGGCAGGCGCGACCACGCGCACACTGGATGCGGCGGCCGCGACGATGAGGAAGGCGAACTCGACGGCGGCCGTCGCGATCCCGACGGCAACGCCGAGCGGCAGCCGAAGCCGAAGCCACCACCTGCCGGTTCGCCCCTGTCCCACCACCTCGCCCGCCTTCCACGCCGAGTCTGTTCCCCCTTGCTCTGCCTCATCTGACCCCGCCCGCAGGCCACCCCGAGTGGTGCGTGGTCTGACCCCGCCCGCAGGCCACCCCGAGTGGTGCGTGGTCTGACCCCGCCCGCAGGCCACCCCGAGTGGTGCGTGGGGTGAAGCAGAGCAAAGGGAACCAGAGAGGGACTGACTAGCGCTCGTCCGAGGCCCACGATCCGCTTCGGTAGAGGGTGCCGCGGCCGCCCGGGTCGGGCATCGCGTTCAGTGCGCTCTGCTCGGGTTCGGTCGGCTCGGGGTTCCGCGCGGCGCGGCGGGCTTTCAGCACGCGGGACCCGACGAACCAGGTAACAGCCGCCGCGCAGACCACGATCACCACCTTCTGGAGTGTGCCGACGTAGCCCTCGACGAGGTGCCAGTTGTCGCCGAGCAGGTAACCCGCGAGCACGAATGTGGTGTTCCAGATCAGGCTGCCCAGCGTGGTGTAGAGCAGGAACGTGGTGACCGGCATCCGCTCCACGCCGGCCGGAATCGAGATCAGGCTCCGGAAGATCGGGATCATCCGACCGAAGAAGACGGCCTTCACACCGTGCCGCAGGAACCACGCCTCGGTCCGGTCCACGTCGCTGAGCTTCACCAGTGGGAGTCGCGCCACGATGGCGCGCATCCTGTCGCGTCCCAGCGCCGCGCCGATCAGGTAGAGCGCGAGCGCGCCCAGCACCGAGCCCAACGTGGTCCAGAAGATCGCACCGACCAGACTCATCCGTCCCTGCGCGGCGACGAACCCGGCCAGCGGCAGGATCACCTCACTGGGGATCGGCGGGAAGAGGTTCTCCAACGCCACCGCCAGGCCGGCACCCGGCCCGCCGAGTCGTTCCACCAGGTCAGTGACGTAGCCGACGATCCCGTCCTGCGGTGGTTCCGCTGCGGCGGAGGGGGTTCCGGTGGCGAAAACGGTGTGGGACGTTCGAATCATGCGCCCACGTTACGAAGGAATCCTGAGAGTCGACCATGAGGCCGACCACCCGGCCGCGCGGGCCGACCACACCGCCGGGGGTGCGGAAAACCGCACCCCGCTGCGGCTCGCGGTGACGCAGCCGCCGTGCGTACCCCTTGATGTCGCGAAGAACGCGCGGGCGCACGCCGCCGCGGTCCGCGCGGCGTGCGCCCGGGTGGTGGTCTTTCCGGAGCTGTCACTGACCGGGTACGAGTTGGACGCCCCGGTCGTGTCGGTCGACGATCCGCGGTTGGCGCCGCTGGTCGAGGCGTGCGCCGAGACGAACGCGCTGGCCCTGGTCGGCGCGCCGGTCGCGGGCGACCACATCGCGATGCTGGCGGTGACCGGCGGCGGTGCGGCGGTGACGTACCGGAAGATGTGGCTGGGGGACGCGGAGGCCCGCCGGTTCCGGCCCGGCGACGCGCCGGTCGTGCTCGATGTGGACGGTTGGCGGGTGGGGCTGGCGATCTGCAAGGACACCGGCGCGGCCGAGCACGCGGAGCGGACCGCCGCGCTCGGGATCGACGTCTACGTGGCTGGTGTCCTGGAGTCGGCCCCTGACGCCACCGTGATAGACCGGCGGGCGCACCGGATCGCCACCGCGCACCGGGTCTGGGTGGCGGTGGCCAGCTTCGCCGGGTCGACCGGCGGCGGCTACACCGAGGCGGCGGGCCAGTCGGGTGTTTGGACGCCGGACGGCGAGGTGTACGCCCGCGCGGGCACCGACCCAGGCGAGTCGGTAAGTGTCAGCCTCACTCAGCCCGACCGTGGCGGCGGCAGGCGCGGTTAGGGTGACGAAATGATCTCCGGACGAGTGGCGCAGCTGCGGCGGTATCCGGTGAAGTCGCTGCTCGGTGAGCGGACCTCGGCGGCCGATGTCGGCGCGACAGGTGTCGCGGGTGACCGCGTGCTGGCCCTGCTGGATCAGACCAGTGGACGGGTGGCCAGTGCCAAGCAACCCCATCGCTGGCGCGGCCTGCTCACGCTACGGGCGACCGGCGGGGTGACCGGTCCGGTACGGATCACCCTGCCCGACGGCCGAGACCTGTCGACCGAGGACCCCGACATCGACGGGGCGCTCAGCGCGGCGGTGGGCCACCCGGTGACCCTCGTCGACGCCGTACCGCCCGGCGCCACCCTGCTGCGGTCCCACCCGGAGGCGGTGCTCGCGGCCGGCCTCACCGACGAGGTCCCGGCCGACGAGAGCCGGCTCGGGTCGGTGCTGTCCGGGACCTTCTTCGACTTCGCTCCGATCCACCTGGTCACCACCGCGACCCTGGATCGGATAGCCGGGCACCTACCGCCCGGGGCGGGGACTGTGGAACGCTACCGGCCCAACCTGCTGCTCGACACGGACACGGACGCCTTCGCTGAGAACGACTGGGTCGGCCGGGAACTGCGCGTCGGCCCGGACCTGGTGCTCGCCGTGCTCGCCCCGACGCCGCGCTGCGCGGTGCCCACGCTCGCGCACGGCCCGCTGCCCCGCGAAACCGAGGCGCTGCGGGTGCCCGCCCGACTCAACCGGATCGAGCCGCTACCCGGGATGGGTCCCCAGCCGTGTGTCGGCGCGTACGCCACTGTGGTCCGTTCCGGCCGGGTGGCTGAGGGCGATCGGGTTACGGTCAGCCGATGAGCATTGTCCCCTCCCGGCTGTCCGTGATCACCCTGGGAACACGCGATATCGCCGCGCTGCGGTCGTTCTACCGGTCGTTGGGGTGGCCCGAGCTGCCGGCAAGTGACGACGGCTGGTCGGCCTTCCTGCTCGGTGGTGTGCTGTTGGCGCTCTACCCGCTGCCGGAGTTGGCCGCGGAGGCGGCGCCGGGCGTCCCCCCGCCGGCCGGTGGTTGGTCCGGAGTCACCCTGGCCTGCAACGTCGACAGCCGCGACGAGGTCGACACGGCATTCGAAGCGGCCGTCGCGGCGGGCGCTACCGTGGTGGCGGAGCCGACCGACCGATCCTGGGGTGGGCGTTCCGGTTACATCTCCGACCCGGAGGGCAACCGCTGGGAGATCGCCTGGGCCGGCACGGCCCGCTTCGACGAGCGCGGCGCTCTTGTCGCCTTCGGCTGAGCGTGCTGTTTGCGCGGCGGCGATGACCTTGAAATGCTTCGGGAATGACCTCCTTCCCGGGAACCTTCGCCGATGACGTCGTCGGCCAGTCCGCCCAGACGCAGTTCGAGGCGTTCATCGACGAGCACCGCAGGGCGCTCAACGGCTACCTGGACGGGCTGACCGAGGAGCAGGCGCGCCGGTCCTTGGTGCCGTCCCGGACGACGTTGCTGGGTCTGGTGAAGCACGCCACGGTCGTGGAGAAGGTCTGGTTCGACGAGGCCATCACGTGTCGGTCCCGGACCGAGATCGGCATCCCGGCCACGCCGGACGAGTCGTTCATCCTCGACGACGGCGACACGATCGCCACCGTCCAGCGCGCTCACCGGGAAGCCTGCGAAGGCTCCCGCCGCGCCACGTCCAGCCTGGGCCTCGACGACCTGCTTCGCGGCAACCGGCGCGGCCCACTGCCGCTGCGCTGGGTCTACCTGCACGTGCTGCGCGAGCTGGCGCAGCACTGCGGGCACGCGGAGATCCTGCGCGAGCAGATCCTCGCCGCCGACTAGCGTCGCGCAGACCCGAACTGGTGGCACTCGGGGCGGCCTGGGTCACCCTCTGGCCCACCCGCCGGTGTCGGCGAAGCGCCGCAGCGTCCAGCGGGCCGGCGGCCAACCACCGGGGTCGTGGTCGGTGGTCCACTCGGTGATCGAGGCCGGCGGCACGTCCAGGTCGAACGCCCGGAAGACCGGCTGCGCGGCGAGCGCGTGGAACGCGCCCTCGACGGTCTCGCTGTGGCCCACCAGGACCACTGTGGAGCCCCGATGCCGGTGGGCGATCTCCATGATCGCGCGGCTGACGCGGACCACCAGTTCGGCCCAGCTCTCGTTGCCCTCCTCGAACGGTCGGAACACGCCGCCACCCGGCACCGCGTGTTCGGTGCGGAAACGGGCGGTCGGCAGGCCGTCGGCGTACGGGGGTGTGTGCCAGGTGCAGAGACCACAGTCGGCCACCGGCCGGACGCCGAACGCCGCCCCGATCGGTTGCGCGGTCTCGACCGCCCTGCGCAGTACGGACGAGTAGACCGCCACCGACCCGTCGGCGGCGACGTCACCGGTGAGCCGGTTCGCCAGGTCGTGTGCCTGCTCGTGGCCGAGGGCGGTGAGGCCCCGACAGCCACGTGGCCCACCGACGATTCCCTCCAGCTGGTGGACCGACTCGCCGTGTCGCACGAAGATCAGACGTGTCCGCATCGGGACATCATGCCAGCGGTATCGACGGCGGTATCAGTCGTCCGTACGGCCGGAGGAGAAGCTGCCGGCCTGCGTGAGCAGAGCGTCCAGTTTCGCGCCCGTCTGCGCTGGTAGACGGTCGCGCCGCACCAGCTCGGCGATGTGGTCCCGCAGGTCGGCGACGCGCCTGGCGCGGTCCCTGGTGCGGCGGTCGAGGTCGGCGAGGTCGTCCCGCAGATCCTCGGCGGTCTTCGGGTCGACGTCGCCGCGGGCGACCGCGGTGCCGAGGACGGCCGCGAACTCGCTTGTCACCTCCCGGAAGCTGACCGGTATCTGCTGCCCGACTGGCGGCGGCGCGGTGCTGGCGGCGGAGGATGGCGAGGATGCGGAGGACGGCGCGGCCGGTGTCGGCGAGTGCGTCGTGGGTGCGGGAGCCGGGGCGGAGGTCGACGGCGCGTCGGCGATCTCGACCGGGTCGGGTGTGCCCGGGTTGCCCAGCGGATTTTCCACGAGCAGGGCGCCGACGCCGATCAGCACGGCGAGAACGGCCGCGACGAGCGCGAGTGGCCGACGCGACCGGCGTCGGGCCGGCGCGGCGGCAGCCGGACGGGCCACCACCGACCGGTCGATCAGGGTGGGCGGGTGGGCGGCCGGCCGGATGCGCAGCAGCTCGGTGGGCGGCTCGATCGGTTGACCGGCACCGAAGCGGCGGGCGAGGTGCGCGGCGCTCGGCCGGTCGGCCGGGTTGGCGGCCAGGCAGGCGACGGTCAGCTCGGCGATGTCGGCGGGTAGGCCGGGCACCCGCAGTGGCGGCACCGGGGTGCCCCGCCTGTGCACTTCCAGCGCGTCCTCCCAGCTCTGCACGGGCAGTGGCGCCCGCCCGGTGAGAGTGCGGTAGAGCAGTGCGCCGAGGGCGTACACGTCGCTTGCCGGGTCGGGCGGGCCGGCGGCCAGCCGTTCCGGGGCGAAGTAGGCGGGTGTGCCCATCAGCGGTTCGCCGGACTGACCGTCGAGGCCGCCGAGCGCGGCGATGCCGAAGTCGAGCACCTTGGCGCCGGTGTCGGTGAGCATGACGTTGCCGGGCTTGACGTCGCGGTGCACGACGCCGATGCGGTGCGCGGCGGCCAGCGCGGCGGCGATCTGGCCGGCCACCCGGACCGCTTCCGGCCAGGGCAGCGGCCCGGTCCGCAGCCGGTCAGCCAGGTTGTGACCGTCGACCAGTTCCATCACCAGGTACGGGACCACGACGCCGCCGGCCAGGGTCGCCTCGGCGTAGTCGTACACCTGGGTCACGTGTGGGTGGGTCAGCCGGGCGGCCGCGCGGGCCTCGCGTTGGATGGTGGCCCGCAGCTGTGGGTCGGTGGCGAACTGCCCGGCGAGCACCTTGATCGCGACCGACCGCCCGAGCACCTCGTCGTCGCCTCGCCACACCTCGGACATGCCACCGAGACCGATCCGCTCGTGCAGTACGTAGCGGTCGTGGAGGCGGAGAGTGGGCATCAGCGGCGACATGGCTCCACCAGTCTGCCTGGCAACGCCGCCCTCGACCACTCTGCGTGCCCGACCCCACACTGTTCGTCCCGTGCGTGCCGAAATGGGGTGGGGTTCGGGTCGGGAGCAGCGGGGGTTCGAGGGTCAGGCCGGGTACGTCTCGTCCAGCAGCCGGCCGAGGATGTCCGCCGTGCGCTCCGGCGGCTCGGCCTCGACGCAGAGCCGCTCCATGGCCACCGCGTAGTAATCCAGATCGTCGCGCTTGTCGAGGTAGATGGCGCTGGTGAGCTGTTCGATGTAGACGATGTCAGGTAGCTCCTGGTCGCCGAAGCGCAGGATGGTGAAGGCGCCCCCGGCGGCGGCGTGGCCACCGGCGGCGAACGGGATGACCTGGAGCCGGATGTGGGGCGACTTGGTCGCCTCGATGAGCGCGGCGAGCTGGCCGCGCATGACCTCGGCACCCCCGATGGGCCGGCGCAGCGCCGCCTCGTCCACCACGGCCCACAACTGCGGGGGGTTCTCCCGCTGGAGCAGCTGCTGACGTTGCATCCGCAGCCCGACGCGTCTGTCGATCTCGCCCGCACCGGCCCCGCCGTGCCCGAGCAGCACGACAGCTCGGGCGTACTCCCGGGTCTGCAGGAGGCCGGGCACGAACTGCACCTCGTAGCTGCGGATCAGTGCGGCCGCGGCCTCCAGGCCCAGGTACGACTGGAACCAGGACGGCAACACGTCGCCGTAGCGGTGCCACCAGCCTGGGCTGTTCGCGTCCCGTGCGAGTTTGAGCAGCGCGTCGCGCTCGTGTTCCTCGGTGACGCCGTAGAGGGTCAACAGGTCGGCGACGTCGCGCTCCTTGAAGCCGACCCGACCCAGCTCCATCCGACTGATCTTGGATTCGGAGGAGCGGATCTCCCAGCCGGCGCCCTCCCGGGTCACCCCGCTGGACTCCCGGAGGCGGCGCAGTTGGGCGCCGAGCAGCATGCGCAGCACGGTCGGCCCGGTTGTCGGGCCGCCCTCGGCGGGAACCATCGTCACGTGCGGACCTCCGGACACCGACCCACGGCGGCCGGGCGCCCCGGCCCGGCCGACGTGTAAGCATGCCATGGACCGACAGTGAGGTGAACTCCTCCGCGCCGGTGAATAAGTCCCGTCGCCGGGACGACCCCGCCCCCGGACGGTCAGTTGATCAGATTGTCGAAATCTCCGTCCCGCGCACCGAGAACGAAGGCGGCGATCTCATCCACCGTGTAGATCAGCGCCGGCCCCTCCGGGTGACGTGAGTTACGGACCGCGATGCCCGCTCCCCCGGGCAGCTCGGCGAGTTCGACGCAGTTGCCGCTGGGGTTGCTGCGGCGGCTCTTCTGCCAGCTCAGCGGAGGCAACTGGTGGATCGGTACGCCATTGGGTGGCTGATGCATGGGGGCGTCTTTCTGTTACGAGCCCGCCGGTGGCCGTGGGAGGAGCGGTGACGGCGAGGGGGTGCGGTATCGACATTGGACGGTTCTGCACGTGCATCTGCTATTGCATCTGCATCCGACGGCGAGCATGATAACGCACATGATCGGTGCCCATCCGTTCACTTTGCGTTACCACCACACGGGCACGATCAGGCAAAACTAGGCCCGACGCGGCGCGCCGCGTCAACCGAAGGCTGGAGGCGGTCGCGGCGATGGGAGGGTTCGTGCCGGATCCGATGAGTGTCGCCTCCGGCGTGTGCGCGGCCGGCGCACTGCTCTCCTCTTGGCAACTACGCCGACGGGCGGTGCGCGCCGAGGCCGAGATCGGCCACCTCCAGGCCGAGTTGGCCGCCGAACGGCACGCGGCCAGTCACGACCCGCTCACCGGGCTGCCCAACCGACGCGCCTTCTACCGCCTGGCAGCCGCCCTGCTCACCGACGCCGCCGGCCAGCCGCTGATCGCCGTCGTGCTCGACCTGGACGACTTCAAGCAGATCAACGACCGGTACGGGCACGCCGCCGGCGACCAGGTGCTGATCAGTGTGGCCGAGCGCCTCGCCGGCTTCGCCGGGGACAACCTCGTGGCCCGCCTCGGCGGCGACGAGTTCGCCGGATTGCTCTCCAGCCCCACCGTCGACGGGCGCTGGATCGAGCACTCCACCCGCCGGCTCAGCGAGACCGTCGCGGCGCCGATCCGGCTCAACGGGTGCAGCGTCCGGGTCACCGCCTCCGTCGGGCTCGCCCCGGTGACCGGCCCCGCTCAGCTCACCGACGCGCTCAGCCGCGCCGACGCGGCCATGTACCAGGCGAAGAGCCTGGGCGGCGCCCGATCGCCCCGCCAACTTGTCGACAGCGCGTACCTCGCGGAGCGCTGACCGTTTCAGGCGACGGGCGCGCCGAACCACCTGGGCAACTGGCTGAACAGGTCGGTCTGATCGTCGCCGACCCACGCCACGTGCCCGTCCGGCCGTAGCAGCACGGCGGGCACGTCCAACTCCTCGCTGACGTCGATGACATGGTCGACCCGCCCCGCCCAGCCGGCGACCGAGAGCTGGCCGGTCTGGTCGAGCAGCAGTCCGCGGCCACCGTGCATCAGCTCGTAGAGGCGTCCCCGCGTCAGCCGTACGTCACGCATGTGGCGCCCGAGCATGTCGTGGCCCGTGCCGAAGTCGTAGCGGACCCCGATCGCGGTGATCTTCTCGATCAGGTACCGGTTGACGTCCTCGAAGTCCAACAGCTCCGACAACAGCCGACGCACCGACCGCGGCCCCGGCTCGGGTGAGAGCAACAGCATCTGTGCCCGGGTGTTGTTCAGCACGTCCTCGGCCACCGGATGCCGTTCGTTGTGGTAACTGTCCAGCAGTCCCTCCGGTGCCCATCCGTTGAGGTCGGCAGCCAGTTTCCAGCCGAGGTTGAACGCGTCCTGGATGCCGAGGTTGAGTCCCTGCCCGCCGGTCGGCGGGTGGATGTGCGCCGCGTCGCCGGCCAGCAGCACCCGACCGACCCGGTAACGCTCGGCCAACCGGGTGGCGTCGCCGAAGCGCGAGAGCCAGCGCGGTGAGTGGACGCCGAAGTCGGTGCCCGCGTACACCCGCAGTTGGTGTTTGAACTCCTCGATGGTCGGTGGGACCGTGCGGTCCTCGACCACCCCCTCGGCCGGGACGAGGACGCGGTACACCCCGTCGCCGAGGGGTCCGAGACCGAATCGGAGATGGGTCTTGCGGACCTCGGCCACCACGTCGGCCACCGTCTCCGGCGGCACTCCCACCTCCATCTCCCCCAGCAGGGTCTCGACGCTGCTCGGTTCGCCGGGAAAGTCGACACCGAGCAGCCCGCGTACGGTGCTGCGACCGCCGTCGCAGCCGACGAGGTAGCGGGTACGCAACTGGGTGCCATCGGCCAGCCGCACGGTCACCCCGTGGTCGTCCTGGCTCAGGCCGACCAGTTCGCTGCCGCGCCGGATCTCGACGCCCACCTCGCTGGCGTGCTCGCTGAGGAGACGGTCGGTGATGGTCTGTGGGATACCGAGGACGTACGCGTGTGCGGTGTCCAGCCCGCCCGGCGACGGCTTCGGAATCGCGGCGAAGAAGCCCCCCACCGGGTACTGCTGTCCGAGCGCGAGGAACCGCTCCAGCAGACCTCGCTGGTCCATCACCTCGATGCTGCGTGCGTGCAGGCCAAGTGCGCGGACGTAGCTGGTCGGCTCGGCCTCCTTCTCGAGCACGAGGGCATGCAGGCCGTGCAGCCGCAACTCGCTGGCCAGCATCAATCCGGTAGGTCCGCCGCCAGCAATGATCACATCGATCATGGAATCCCCCGATTTTCCCACGTTTGGGTGTCGGCTGGAGATTCTGCTGCACCACCCGGGTCTTGCCGCAAGGCCCCCGGTGCGCTATATGTTGGAAGTGGCAGAGAGCGGATCCGCTCTTTGCCTTACTTTTTGTCCACCGCAGACGACGTGGTCGCCGCTCAGCGCCGCCGGTCGAGGTCGCGCAACGCCGCGTCGGCGAGGGTGACCAGACCCGCCTGTGACACCAGCCCTCGCACGATCCGCGCCGCCTGGCTCCGATCGGCCGGCTCGGCGTCGAGGTCCAACGCCTGGCGGGTCCAGTCGCTGAGGTCGTCGAGCGCGCGGACCGCGAGGAACCAGGCCAGGCGCACCGGGTCGACATCGGTCCTGCCGTAGCCGGCGAGCACCGCTTGCTGCTGCTCGCCGGTGATCGGCGCGAAGGCGAGCACCCCGCCGAGGACGAACATGAGATCACACTCGGGTGGGGCGAGCACCGCGTCGTCCCAGTCGATCAACCAGACCTGCCCGTCCCCGCCGAGTAGCAGATTGCCCAGGTGCGGGTCGCCGTGACAGACGACGTTCGCACCGGGCCGGTCGCGCTGGTCGACGGCGCGGCGCTCGACCTCGCGGGTCAACACCCCCAGCCGGTCGGCCACCGCGGACCACACACCCGCCAACTCCGCGACAAGCGGGTTCGCGAGGTCGGCCGGGGCCGGGTCGCGCAGCCGTGCGGCCATCGCGCGGGTCGCGGTCACGATCGAGGGGTACGCGGCACCGCCCGCCGGTAGCAGCCGGCTCAGCTCGTCGGTCACCGGTGCCGCGTGCACGGCGGCCAGCAGTTCGCCGTACGCGCGCCAGTGCGCGCTGGTCATCGGGCCGCCGAGTGCCCGCTGGCCGGAAACCCACGGCACCACGGAGAGGCGGCGACCGTCGTGGTCGACGGACAGCCGTCCGTCGTCGGCCCGCAGCGGCGCGACGATGCCCGGCACCCCCTGCTCGGCCAGGAACGCCGTCACCACCAGGCCGGCCCGGGTGCCGCCACCGCTCAGCTTGACCGCGTACCGACCGCCGTCGGCGGCCTCGGCCAGCCAGAGGCGGGCGTATTGGTCCGCGCCGGAGGTGACCGACTCCATCGTGGACAACTCCAGGCCGAAGCTCGTCCGCACCTGGTCGACCACCTGCCGTGCGACGTCCTGCGCCATGCGGCCACCATGCCAGCGCTCCGGCCACCGACCCAGCGGTTTTGCCGGTCGCAGGGGCGTTCTGAGACGTCCTATCCGGGTATGGGAAGTGCGTTTCGGAGTGTCCACGGACGAGGGCGACGGCGACGCCTGGCCAATGATCCGCGCCAAGCTGACGGCAGCCCAGATTCTCATCATCGCCACGCCGATCTGGCTCGGTCAGCCCTCCAGCGTCTGCAAGATGGTCCTGGAACGCCTCGACGCCGAACTCTCCGAGACCGACGCCGAGGGTCGACTCCGCACCTACGGCAAGGTGGCCGGTGTCGCCGTGGTCGGCAACGAGGATGGCGCCCACCACACCATCGGCCAGGTGCAGCAGGCACTCAACGAGGTCGGGTTCACCATCGCCGCCGCCGCCGCGACCTACTGGGTCGGCGAGGCACTGCAGACCGTGGACTACCGCGACGCCGGGCCCAAGCCCGACACCACCGGTCGCACCACCAAGGCCCTGGCGCTCAACACCGCACACCTGGCCCGACTCCTTGCCGACCAGTCGTACCCGCCGCCGGACACGAAGAATGCCGCGGCGGGCCCGAGCCGCGAGTGAACCGGACTACCAGGCGCCTCGCTGTCGGGCTGCCCCACTTCCGGGGCAGCCCCGCGGCGGTCAGCGCCAGCCGTAGCCGGCGCGCAACGCCTGCCCGACCCGGTCGAACCGAGGCCGATCCAACACGGCGCCCTCCCGGCGGATGCTGTCCTCGCGCATGGTGAGCACCCGGTCCAGGCGGACCCAGCTCGGCCGGTTGTCGCGGTCCCACTCACCCGGCCCGAGCGCGAACCAGTGCCGCTGCCCGTCCCGCTCGCTCTGGCTGGACAGCATCAACCCGAACAGGGTCCGGCTGTGCCGCCCGACGACCAGCACCGGCCGGTCCTTGCCCTGGCGGGGGTCGTCCTCGTACGGCACCCACGTCCAGACGATCTCGCCCGGGTCGGCCTGACCGTCCCGCTCCGGAGCGTAGGTCAGCTCCCGACGCTGCAACGCGCTCACCTGACGGCGGCGGGCCACCTGCGCGGGCGCCGGCCCGGTGCGCCGGGGCGACGGGATCACCGCACCGACCCGAGAGATACGCGCCGCGACATTCCTCAACAGACCAGCCACGGCGGGCAGCCTACCCGCCGCCGAAGCGGGCGGTGCGACAGACTGGCCCGATGAACGAGCTGCCCCGCGACCTGCCGATCCTGGAGCGACGCGCGGTGCGGGTGGTGGTCACCGACGGCACCGACCGGGTGTTGTTGTTTCACACCCACGACCCGGACCACCCCCGGCTGGGCAGGTGGTGGGAGCTGCCGGGCGGCGGCATGGATCCCGGTGAGACCTACCGCGACACGGCGGTGCGGGAGCTACGCGAGGAGACCGGCATCGTGGTCACCGCCGACCAGGTGGGCCCGCCGACCTGGCGACGGCGGGCGAGCTTCCTGCACCGCCAGCTGCGACACGTCCAGGACGAGGTTGTCGTCGCCGTACGACTGGCGGGACCCGGACCGGACGTGGACGAGGCGCACCGGCTCGACTACGAGCGGGAGGACTACTTCGGCTTCCGCTGGTGGCCGTTGGCCGAGGTGGTGGCCAGTCGGGAGCGGTTCTACCCCGGGCAGCTCCCCCGACTGATCACCCCGTTTCTCGCCGGCACGGAGATCGACGAGCCGTTCGAGCTGTGGTCGTGAGCCAGGCCGGCGGGCAGAGTAGGGACATGAGGACCGATCTGCACGGGCCGCTCTCCGCGTACGCCGCGCGGCTGCACGCCACCGCCGGCGACCGGCACCACGTCGCCTCTCCGCTCGGCGCCTGGCTGCTGCTCGCGGTCGGCGCCACCACGGCGGCCGGCCCCGACCTGGCCGCCGAGGCAGGAGCCGCCGAGGCGGAAGCCGCCGCGAAGGGAGCAACCGCCGAGCTGGCGCGCGCCCTGGGCACCGACCTGCCGAGCGCGGCCGAAATCGCCCGAACGCTGTTGGACGCGCCGCACCCGCTGGTCGGGGCCGCCACCGCTCTCTGGCACCGACCGCGGCAGGGCGACGGCGGGCCGGTGGCGTGGCGGGCCGCGCTGCCCAGCACGACCGAGGTCGGCGTACTGCCGGATCAGGCCGGGTTGGACGCCTGGGCACGCGAGCATACCCTCGGCCTGATCGAGACGTTCCCCCTGCGGGTCCGGCCGGACGTGGTGCTGGCCCTGGCCAGCGCGTTGGCCACCCGGGTGTCCTGGGCGACCCCGTTCGACGTCGCCGACGCACGCGCGCTCGGCGCCAACAGCCCGTGGGCCGGCCAACTACGGCGGGCCCTGCGCAGCCCGAGCCAGGGCCACCGGTGCGCCATCGTGTCCACCGTGCGGGCCGGTGACGTGATCGTGCACGCCGCACCGGCACAGACGACCGACGGCGCGGGGCTCGTGGTCCTCTCGGTGGCCGCCGCGCCGCACGTGCCACCGGCCGAGGTGCTGGCCGTCGCGTACGACCTCGGCGCCGGCGCGGCCGACGGCACGCAACCGGCGGGCAGCCGCTCGCTGTTCGACCTGCCGCTCGGCGCGACTCCGCTGTGGACGCTGAGCGAGGAGCGGGTCCGCACCCGCGCTCGCGACGGCCGGGAGGAGCGGCACCACGCCGTCCTGCCCTGCTGGTCGGCGCGGAGCGAGCACGACCTGACCGCGCCGACGCTCGGCTTCCAGGCGGCGGCGGCAACGCTGGCCACGGCGATGGCGCTGCCGGTGGAGCGCTTCGAGGCACGGCAGACGGCGGTGGCCCGGTTCGACAGGTACGGGTTCGAGGCGGCGGCGGTGACCGGCATGTTCGGGCTGACCAGTCTGCCGCCGGAGGGCGTGGCCCGCACCGCCGAGCTGCGCTTCGGCCACCCGTACGCCGTGGTGGCCGTCGCCACCGACACCCGGACCGACGGTGTCACAGGCCCCTGGCACGGGTTGCCTGTCTTCTCCGCCTGGGTCACCGAGCCCGAGGAAGCGCCCGAGGCGTGAGCCACCTCGCGGCGGCCAGGCGGCCGGGCCGAGCCAGGTCAGAACCCGCCGTCGCGCGGCAGTCGCGCCACCATCTCCCGGAACTCCCGTACCGTCATCGCGGACCGCAACGTGGCGAAGACGGCGCCGGTTCCGGCCCGGGCGGTGGCCGGGTCCACCCCGGCACGCTGTTCCACCCGGCGAAGAAACTCCGTCGGGCCGGCGCCCGTCGGGATCGCGGCGGCGCCGCCGACCTCCAGGCCCACCCCGCTGGTCAACCCATCAGCGCCGGCATCAGGACCGGAGGCCACTTCCGGGGCGGGACCGGGGCCCTCGTCCCGGGCCGGACCTGTCAGGTAGCCGCCGACCTCGTTCGGGAGGTGCCCGACGAGGTCGCCCGGCGCGTCGCCGGTCACCCGCTCGGCCAACGTCTGGAGCACGGCGCGGGCGAGCACGGCGGCCTCCTCGGCCGGCAGGCCGGACCGTTGGGACACCGCGTCGATGAAGTACGGGAACCCGTCGCCGTCGGTCACGCTCGGCCGGTTACCCGTGGCCGGCCGCGACAAACTGCTGCTAGGCCAGCAGACCCTCGGCCAACAGGTGGTCAAAGATGATCTGGTCGACCGGCGACGTGCGGAGTCGGTCCGCGTACCCGAGCCAGGCCATCTCGGCGATCTCGCTGGCCGGCCGCAGCTGTCCCCGGTAGCCGGCCCGGTAGCAGGTCATCCGCACGGTGATGCCGGTCGTGTGGCCGTGCGCCTGGGCGGTGAAGGTGCCCAGGTGCACGGCACCAGGCACGTCCACCTCGACGCTCAACTCCTCGTCGATCTCCCGGCGCAGGGTCTCCAGGTCGCTCTCGCCCGGCTCGCGCTTTCCGCCAGGTAGGTACCAGACGTCCTTGCCCACCGACCGGGTGCTCAGCACCCGACAGTCCTCGACGAGGATCCAGGCCACCTTGTCGATCTCGCGCACGATGCTCCCTCCGGCCGCTGGGACCGGGGACGCTACCACCCGGCACCGCGCTCAGTCGGCCAGCAGGTCGAGCAGCAACGCGGCGGTCCAGCTGAACGCGGGCGAGCCCAGCCCGGCGCCGGTGTCCGGGTGGAAGTACTCGTGGCAGCCGGCCCCGGCGACCAGACCGATCATCGAGCGGCGCAGCCCGGCGGCCAGCTCCGGGTGCCCGTGCGCGAGCAGCCCACGCCGGACCAACCAGCCGATGTTGAGCCAGCTCGGTCCACGCCAGTAACGCAGCGGCTCGAAGTCGGGTGCGGTGCGGTCGTAGGTGGGAAGCGGCCGGCCCATCCGCCGAGCCACCCCGAAGCGCGCCGACCGGGCCTCGACGACCAGCGCGTCGGCCTGCCGGGTCGGCAGGTCGGGAAGGATCAGCGGGGTCAGCCCGAGCACGGTACGGGCGCTCACCAGGCTGTCGGTGCGCAGGTCACGAGGCTGGAACGTGCCGGTGTCGGGGTCGTACAGCCGCCGGAGGAGGGCTTCGGTGATCCGGACCGCGCGGGCCCGGTGCGGCCCGGGGTCGCCGCCGACGAGCGCGGCGATCTCGGCGAGGGCGTGTTCGGCGGCCCCGAACGCCGCGTTGAACAGCGGACACTCCACCAGGAACGGGTGACCGGTGGCCAGGTCGCGGTCGGAGTAACCGTGGTCGCGGTAGGCGGCGACGATCGCGAGGTAACGCGCGTAGTCCAGGTCCGTGGGGCGGTGCGCGGCGTCGGCGTGCGTGGTGTCGTGTCGACGGTACGCACGCATGACTGCCGCCTCGGCCGGCACCGCGGCCATCGGCTCGTCCCACGCCGGGCTGTTGTCCAACCCGGACTCCCACGGGTGCACGATGCAGACCAGCCCGTCACCGGCCACGTCCCGCCGGTCGGCCAGGTAGCGCTGTTGGGCGACCAGCGCGGGATAGAGCCGGCGCAACGCCGCCAGGCCGGTGGGGTCGGGCGCCCGCCGGTACGCCAGCAACGCGGCGAGCGCGTGCACCGGCGGCTGGACCAGGCCGGAGGTGGCCACCGTCGGTGCTCCCGGCACGTCGGCCGAGCCCCACATCTCCGGCCCCGGGAAGTACGCGCCGACGCGCAGCGCCGGGTTGAACACGATGTGCGGCACCCGCCCGTCGGCCCACTGCGCCCGGAACAGGCTCGTCAGCTCCCGCCAGGCGCGGTCCGGGCGGACCTGGGCCAGCCCGACCGCGATGAACGCGGAGTCCCAGCTCCACTGGTGCGGATAGAGCGTGCGCGAGGGCACCGTGTGGTCGTGCTCCCAGTTGGCGTCGAGCGTGTCGACCGCGAGTCGACGCAGCCCGGCCACATCGGTCGGCCCACCCGTGCGGGCGGCGTCGAGGTGAGCGGTCACGTCGACGCGCGTCGGCCCGGCACCCGCGCTCACGCGGCGGCCCGCCGGGGCATCGCGTGTCGCAGCACCGTGGCGGCCTGTTGCAGGGCCCGGACCGGGTCGCCGCGGAGGCGGCACTCCAGGGCCAACCAGCCCCGGTAGTCCAGCTCCAGCAGCGTACGCACAAGCGCCGGCCAGTCCAGGTGCCCGGCGCCGGGCTGGTACCGGTTGGAGTCGCTGACCTGCACGTGCCCGAGGTAGGGCGCGGCGGCGCGCAGCGCGCGGTGCACGTCGTCCTCCTCGATGTTCATGTGGAAGGTGTCGGCGACCACCCGGACCGACGGCAGCCCGAGCGCGGCGCAGAGCGCCACCGCCTCGTCGAGACGGTTGACCATGTGGTCCTCGTACCGGTTGAGGGGTTCCAGGAAGAGGGTGACCCCCTCGGCCCGGGCGTGCTCGCCCAGCTCGCCGAGGGCGTCGAGGAGCACCTGCCGGTCGCCGCCCGGCGGACGGGGCGGCTCGAACGGCGGCAGTCGCCGGGAGAACATCCCCCAGGCGGCCGGGGTCATCGCCCCGACGCCGCCCAGCTCGGCGATCACCGACAGCTGGGAGCGCAGGTTGCGGACGGCGTCGGCGGACCGGGCGGGGTCGAAGTCGCCGATGAAGTGGTCCATCTCGACGCAGACGGTGGGCATCACCACCCCGGCGGCGCGGGCCCGGCGCAGCTCGGGCAGCCGGCGGGCGAACGCGAGGTCGCCGCGGCCGCGTAGCTCGATGCCCTGGTAGCCGAGGGCTGCCGCGAGGGCGTACTTCTGGGTCAGGTTGGTGCCCGGCAGGAGTTGTTCCTGACAGGCCAGCGCGATGGTGGTCATCTAGAACCTCAGCACGACTTGGAGGACGTCACCGGCGCCGCGGTCGAGCAGCGCGAGGGCGTCGGCGACCGCGCTGGCGTCGACGATGTGGCTGACCAGCGGCAGCGGGTCGACGCTGCGGTCGGCCACCAGGTCCATGAAGGTCTGCGCGACCCGGTCTCCGGTCCACCGCCCGGCCATGCTCGGCGCGGGGGTGGGCCCGGAGACCTGGGCGGCAACCAACTGGATGCGGTTGTGGTGGAACTCCTCGCCGAGGCCGAGCGCGTCGGCCTGGCCCTGGTAGAAGCCGGCGGCCACGACCCGGCCGGCGTGGGTGGTGGAGCGGATCGCCTCGTGCAGCGCCGGGTACGTGCCGGACAACTCCAGGCAGACGTCGGCTCCCCGGCCGTCGGTGGCCTGGCGCAGCACGGCGGCGGCGGACGCGACGGTGGCGTCCACGATGGATCGAGCGCCGTATCGGGTGGCGTGCGCCAGCCGGTCGGGCACCGGGTCGACGGCCACCACCCTTGCCCCGGAGAGGACGGCGAGCCGAGTGGCGAGCAGCCCGATGACGCCCTGCCCGAAGACGCCGACCCAGTCGCCGAGGTGCAGGTCGCCGGCGAGCACGGCGGTCAGCGCGATGGCGCCCGGGCGGGCGAAGACCGCGACGAGCGGGTCCAGCCCGGTGGGGAGCGCGCGGACCGCGTCGGCGGCGAGCACGGCCTCGGCCCGGTGCCCCCAGATGCCCCAGACGAGCTGCCCCGGATGCCGGTCGGTGACCTCCGGCGCGACCTCGATGACCTCGCCGACCTCTTCGTAGCCGAAGCCGATCAACGGGTAGGGCACCGGTGCCTGTCGGGGGACGAACATCCGGGCGACGTCGTCCCAGTCCTTGCTGAGCCGGGGATTGCTGCCCCGGTAGAGGGTCAGCTCGGTGCCGGCGGAGATGCCCGAGTAGCAGGTGCGGACCCGGACCTGGCCGGGGCCGAGCGGATCCGGTGGGCAGGGCTCGAGGCTGATGCGTCGAGGCCCGGCGAGAGAGACCACCCAGTTGCCCATGTGTCACATCCCGGTAGCACTGGGCTCCAGGATAGCAAAAAATCGCGATATGTCTTGCTATTGATCAATCGAAGGTGTTGGATCCGTCATGTACCCTTCGAGAGGAGTGCCACCGATGTCAGCACCTCCGAGGCGGATACTCGCCACCACCCTGATCCTGGCACTGACCACGTCCACCCTGCTGGCCTGCGGCGACGACGGATCGGACAGCAACAGCAAAAAGATCACCGTCTGGAGTCTGGAAGACGTGGCCGACCGGGTCACCGCCACCAAGGCGATCATCGCCGACTTCACCGCCAAGACCGGAATCCAGGTCGACCTCGTGACCGTCAACGAGGACCAGTTCCCCTCCCTGATCGCCGCCAACGCCGCCGCCGGCGACCTACCCGACGTGGTCGGGTCGGTCTCCCTCGCCGGCATCCGTACGCTCGCCGGCAACGAGCTGCTGCACGCCTCGGCGAACGCGGAGGTCGTCGACAAGCTCGGCAAGCAGACGTTCTCGCCCCGGGCACTGGAGCTCACCTCCGACGACGGCAAACAACTCTCCGTACCCAGTGACGGGTGGGGCCAGCTGCTCGTCTACCGCAAGGACCTGTTCGCCGCGGCCGGCCTGCCCGCCCCCGACACGTACGAGCGGATCACCACCGCCGCGGCGCGGCTGAACACCGGCGGCGTCGCCGGGATCACCGCGGCGACCGCCCCCAGCGACGTGTTCACCCAGCAGACCTTCGAGCACCTGGCTCTGGCCAACGGCTGCCAGCTCACCGACGACTCGGGCAAGGTCACCCTGGATTCGCCCGAGTGCGTCGAGGCGTTCCGCTTCTACGGTGACCTGATCCGCACCAGCTCCGTGAAGGGCGCGCAGGACGTGGACACCACCCGGGCCACCTACTTCGCGGGCAAGGCGGCCATGGTGGTCTGGTCGCCGTTCATCCTCGACGAGCTGGCCGGGCTGCGCAACGACGCCAAGCCGACCTGCCCCCAGTGCCAGGCGGACCCGGCGTTCCTCGCCAAGAACAGCGGGTTCGTCACCGCGATCAAGGGCCCGAACGGCACCGAACCGGCCCAGTACGGTGAGATCAGCTCCTGGGCCGTGCTGGACGGCGCGGCGGCCGACCCGGCGAAGTCCTTCGTGGAGTACATGCTCGGTGACGGCTACCCGAGCTGGTTCGGCATGTCCCCCGAGGGCCGCTTCCCGGTACGCAAGGGCACCCCGGCCGAGCCGGAGGCGTACCTGACCCGGTGGAACACCAGCCAGGCCGGCGTGGACGCCAAGAAGCCCCTCGCCGACGTGTACGGCGACGAGGTGCTGGCCACGCTGCGCCGCAGCCCGGACACCTTCGGGCGGTGGGGTCTCAGCCAGGGGCAGGGCAAGCTCGTCGGCGCCATGCTCGGCGAGTTGCCGGTGCCCAAGGTGTTGGGTGACCTCGTCTCCGGCAAGTCCGACGCGACGGCCACCGCCAACCGCGCCAAGAAAGACGTCGACGCCATCAAGGCGGGCGTCAATTGACCACCACCGCGCCCGGCCCTGGCCGCTCCCCCACCCGGGAGCGGCCGGCGCCACCCCGGCGCCGACCACTGACCCTGCGCCGCCGCGAGTCCCGGGCCGGGCTCGCGCTCGTCGCACCGACCCTGCTCGTCACCATCGCGGTCATCGGCATCCCGATCGTGTGGACCGTGGTGCTCGCCTTCCAGCGGGTCCGGCTCGCCACGCTGCGCAAGACCGGGCTGTTCGGCGAGTTCACCATGGACAACATCGACCGGGTGCTGCACACCCCCGGCTTCGCCGAGACGCTGTGGGTCACGCTGATCTACAGCATCGGTGGCACCGTCGGGTCGATCCTGCTCGGTCTGGTGGCCGCACTGGTCGTCCGCCGGCCGTTCCGGGGCCGCACCCTGGTCCGGGCGTCCATGCTGCTGCCGTACGTGGCGCCGGTGGTCGCGGTGACGTTCGTCTGGCAGGTGATGCTCGACCCGCAGCTCGGCATCGTCAACTCGTGGGGCCAACGCCTGCTCGGCTGGGACGCCCCGGTGCCGTTCCTCACCCAGGAGTCGACCGCGCTGGCCACGGTGATCGTCTTCGAGGCGTGGCGGTACTTCCCGTTCGCGTTCCTGTTCCTGCTGGCCCGGCTCCAGGCGGTGCCCGGTGAGTTGGAGGAGGCCGCCCGGGTCGACGGCGCCACCCCCACCCAGCGGTTCCGGCACATCCTGCTGCCGCAACTGCTTCCGGTGATCGCCCTGCTGGGCGTGCTGCGCTTCATCATGACGTTCAACAAGTTCGACGACGTCTATCTGCTCACCGGCGGTGCGGCCGGCACCGAGGTGGTCAGCGTGCGGGTGTACGAGTTCCTCACCGCCCGTACCGACATCGGGGCCGCGGCCGCGCAGGCGGTCGTGTTGGCCGTGGTGCTCATCGTGTTCGTGCTGATCTACCTGCGCTTCTTCGGACGGAGGGTGAGCTGATGGACCGGGACGTGGTCGAGACGGTGAGCCTGCGTTGGCTGCGCCGCCTGGTGATCGCCGTGTTCCTGGTGATCACCGTCTTCCCCTTCTACTACATGCTGGTGCTCTCGGTGCGTCCCATCGAGCGGTTGCTGCTCGACCCCGGCGCGCTTGTGGTCGGCTTCGGTGAGCTGACCGTGGCCACGTACGCCGAGGTGCTGAAGGCCACCGACGACGGCGGGCAGGGTTTCCTCACCTTCATCCGCAACAGCGGGCTGGTCGCCGTCGCGGCGACCGTGCTCACCCTTCTGGTCGCGATCCCCGGCGCGTACGCGGTGGCCCGGCTGCGGTTCTTCGGCCGGCGGCAGGTGGACTTCCTGTTCCTGGCGGTCTACCTGTTCCCGTCGATCGTCATCGCGATTCCGCTGTTCGTGGTCTTCACCCGGGCCGGGCTGCGTGGCTCACTGTTCGGTCTGATGCTGGTCTACATCTCGCAGACGTTGCCGGTGTCGGTCTACATGCTGAAGAACTACTTCGAGACCATCCCGGTCAGTCTGGAGGAGTCCGCCGCCATCGACGGCGCCGGCCGACTCGGCATCATCCGGCGCGTCAGCCTGCCCCTCGCCATGCCGTCGATCATGGCGGTCGCGCTCTACGACTTCATGATCGCCTGGAACGAGTTCCTCTTCGCCCTGCTGTTCCTGGTCGACAAACCCGACCGATGGACGGTGTCGCTGGGGTTGTCCCTGCTCGCCGACGGGGTGGAGGTGCCCAAGACGGTGCTGATGGCCGGGTCGGTGGTCCTCACCCTGCCCATCGTGATCCTCTTCTTCGCCAGTGAGCGACTGCTCACCGAAGGGCTGACCAGCGGCGCGGAGAAGGGATGATGGTCTCGTCCGGGTCGCCCGCCCGGCCCCCACCGGCCCGGTTACGGTGGCCTCATGGCCAACCCGACCCGCTGGGCGACCGACACCGGTCCCGAGCACTCACAGTGGTATATCGACCGGTTCCGCAAGCTCGTGGCAGAGGGTGCGGACCTGGCCGGCGAGGCCCGACTGGTGGACGCCCTGGTCGCGCCCGGCTCCCGGATCCTCGACGCCGGCAGCGGCACCGGTCGCGTCGGTGCCGCCCTGGCCGAGCGGGGGCACACGGTGGTCGGGGTGGACGCCGACCCCGCGCTGGTGGATGCCGCCCGCGCCGACTACCCCGGCCCGACGTGGCTGGTCGCCGACCTCGCCGAACTGGATCTGCCGGCGTTGGGTGAGGCGGAACCGTTCGACGCGGCGGTGCTGGCCGGCAACGTGCTCGCCTTCGTCGCCGTCGGCACCGAACCGGAGGTGCTGCGCCGGGTGGCCGCCCACCTGCGACCCGATGGCGTGCTGACGGTGGGGTTCGGCACCGAGCGCGGCTACCCGCTGACCGCGTTCGACGCCGACGCGGTGGCCGCCGGGCTGCGCGTGCAGCAGCGCTTCGCCACCTGGGACCTGCGCCCGTGGCGCGACGACGCCCCGTTCGCGGTAAGCGTCCTGCGCCGCCCGGCCGACTGAGCACCGTCTGCCGCGCGGTGCTTCCCGGTGATCAAGAGGTTTGCGTCAAAACGTGGCGCGAGCCTGACGCAAACCTCTTGATCACCGCCGCCATGCCGTACGACACCGTCGGCAGGCCGTCGGCCGGGTTTGGGTGATTAGTCTGGGGCGGCTACGGCGCGGGCGGCGGCCGGGTCGAGGGTGGCGCCGGCGGGCACCAGGCTGACCAGCCCGGCCGGCAGCCGCACCGGTCGCACGTCGCGGTAGCCGAGCATCGGGAGCACCTCCCGGTCGGCCAGCACGTACCGTCGGCCCAGGTCGGTGACCACGGAGACCGCGCCGCCGGTCGCGCCGGGCGCCGCGGCGGCCTCGACCACCGCACCGCGGCCCGGCTCGACCACCACGTGGTCGGCCAGCACCGCGCCGCCGGTGGGCGCGGTGCGGGGCACGGCCGTCAGGTCCCGCAGCGGTACGCCGAAGCGCACCGCACCCACACCGCCGTCGTCGCCGATACGGGTGCAGAGCGCGCCGCCCTCGCCGGCCGCGAGCCGGGGTGGCGCCGGTGGCGGGGCGTTCGGGCCGGTCGGGGCGAGATCGGGCACCGTGGGCAGCGCGGCGAACCGGCCCAACGTCATCGACGCCGGCCCGACCTGCCCAGTGCGGGCCAGCAACAACCCCGCCTGCAACTCGGTGATGCCGGCCAGGCCGCCGTCGAGCGCCACCGCGTACTGCCGGCCGCCACCGGAGTTGCTCACCAGGTAGACCGTGCCGATCGTGGCACCCGGCACGCGGGTGGCGGGCCGACCCAGCGTGGGCAGGTCGAGCGGGGCGAGGTCGGCGCCGGCGGGCAGCGAGTTGAGCAGTGCCGGCGCCACCGGGACCGCCTGGGCCCGGGTGGTGGCGAGCGCCGCCAGCACCCGGCTGGGATCACGGACGAGGTAGCGCCGCTGGTGCCAGACCAGGTGCAGCCCTCCGTCGGGATGGCGCAGCAGCAGCGCGTCGTCTCCCAACGGCCGGCCGCCGTCGGGCTCGGTGCCGATCAGCAGCGCGGAGCGGGGAGCCTCGACGCGCGCGCCGGCCGGGCCCGTCGAGCAGACCGTCCACGCCGTGGCGGCCAGCCGGCCCGGGGCGGGCAACGAGTCGGGTGCGTCGGCGATGCCCAGCGGCAGCCCGCGCGGCACCCCGTCGATCGTGCGCCGGGACACCAGCACGGTCTTCGAGCGGTCCGCGCCGACGATGAGCAGCGCGGATGCGTAGTTGAGCACCGGATGCAGCTTCTGCTCGCGATAGACGAACCGGGCGCCGGACTCCTTCTCCACGATCACCGCGCCCGGGTCGCGCCACCCCTTGCCGCCGCCGGCGAACAGGCCGTAGAGGGCGAAACCACCGAGCCCGATCGCCGCGACCAGGACGCTGGCCAGGCCGGCGCCCGCCAGCCGCCGAAACGGCGACTGCGCGGGGTCGGTCTCCCGCATGACCAGGGCGGCGACTGCCCGCTGGACGCTGAACTGGTAGGAGTGCAGCTGGTCCTGCCGCGACGGCATGAGTCTCCTCCGGTGGATCGGCCGGGCACAGGATATGCGCTGCGTCGACGTCCCGTGGACCCTGCGTGGCCGCCCGTCGCGGGGCAACCGCTACCATCCGTGGACGAATCCGGCGGCGAGAGGGCACCCGTGGGCGCGCGTTTCGAAGAGCTGGCCTGGCGGGAGACTCCGATCGGTGCGATCAGTCTGCGCCGACGCCGGGACCCGGCTCTCCAGGTCGAGGTGTACGAGGTCAAGCTCGACGACGAGTACCTGATGTCCAGCCTCTTCCCGGTCGCGGAGATCGAGCTGGCCCGACTGGGTCTCGCCGAGGTGGCCGGTGACTCGCTCGACGTGGTGGTGGGTGGTCTCGGGCTGGGCTACACCGCCTGCGCGGCGCTGGGCGACCCCCGGGTGCGCTCACTGTTCGTGGTGGAGGCGATCGAAGACGTGATCGACTGGCACCAACGAGGGTTGCTGCCGTTCGCGGCGGGGCTCGCCGAGGACCCCCGGACCCGCTTCGTGCAGGCCGACTTCTTCGCGGCGGTGGCCGGTGACACCGGTTTCGACACCGAGGTGCCCGGACGGCGGTTCGACGCCGTGCTGCTCGACGTCGACCACTCCCCGCGCAACGTCCTGCACCCGAGCCACGCGGCGTTCTATCCGCCGGCCGGGTTGCGCCGCCTGGCCGCCCTGCTACGCCCCGAGGGTGTCTTCGCGCTCTGGTCGGACGACCCGCCGGACGCCGAGTTCACCGACGCGCTCACCGAGGTGTTCGCGAGCGCACGCGCGCACGTCGTGCCGTTCGCCAATCCGCTGACCGGCGGGGAGTCGGCCAACACCGTCTATGTGGCGCGCACCGGCCCCTGATCGACTCCGGTACGCCGCCAGCGCATGGTGTCGACCGGACGGGGAACGAGAAGCCGGGGCCGGCCGCACCAGGCGCGGCCGGTTACGGGAGGTCGACATGCGTGCACTGCTCTGGGTCGTCGGCGTGGTCGCCGGTGTGCTGATCCTGCTCGGGTTGATCCTCGAGGCGGTCCGCTGGCTGATCATCATCGGTGTGATCGCGCTGGTGATCGTGATCGTCTGGGGCGTCGTCAAGGGGCGGCGGGCCGTGAGCCACCCGTCCCGCCGACGGTGACGGGCGGCGGGACCGGTCAGAACCAGTTCGGGCGCATGTCGAGGCTCGTCCGATCCCGGCTGTCCAGCAGGTCGAACTGCGGGCCGGTCCGGGGCAACTCGACGGCGAAGAAGTAGCGGGCGGCCTGCCGCTTGCCGGCGTGGAACGCGTCGCCGGCCCCCTCCGGCGGCAGCGCCAGCACCTGCTCCAACCACATCCAGGCGATCACCACGTGCCCGACGGCCTCCAGGTAGGCGCTGGCGTTGGCCAGCGCGAGCACCGGGTCACCGTCGGCCCACAGTCGACGGGTGACCGCGGTGACCCGGTCCACCGCGGCGGCCAGCCGGCCCGCCAGCTCGGCCACCTCACCCTCGGCCTTGCGGGCCCGCTCGACCGTGTCGCCGATCGTCGTGGTGAGCAGGGCGAGACCGGCACCGCCCTGCATGGTCATCTTGCGCCCCAGCAGGTCCAGTGCCTGGATGCCGTGGGTGCCCTCGTGGATCGGGTTGAGCCGGTTGTCCCGGTAGTGCTGCTCCACGTCGTGGTCGCGGGTGTAGCCGGCGCCTCCGAGCACCTGGATCGCCAGGTCGTTGGCGGCGAGGCACCACTGCGACGGCCAACTCTTGGTGATCGGGGTGAGCACGTCCAGCAGCAGGTGCGCGCGCTCGCGGTCGGCCTCGGTCGGGGCGGTCTTCTGCTCGTCGAGCAGCCGCGCGCAGTAGAGCACCAGCGCCAGCGCGCCCTCCACGTAGCTCTTCTGCGCCAGCAGCATCCGTCGTACGTCCGGGTGGTCGATGATCGGCACCTGCGCGGCGGCCGGGTCCTTCGCGCCGACCGGTCGGCCCTGCGGCCTCTCCTTCGCGTACGCCAGGCTCTTGAGGTAGCCGGTGTAGCCCAGCGCGGTGGCACCCGCCCCGACCCCGATGCGGGCCTCGTTCATCATGTGGAACATCTGCGCCAGGCCCTGGTGCGGTGCGCCGACCAGGTGTCCGACCGCTCCGGCGCGACCGGCGGGGGTGTGCGCCCCGTCGCCGAAGCTGAGCAGGGTGTTGGTGGTGCCCCGGAACCCCATCTTGTGGTTGAGCCCGGCCAACACCACGTCGTTGCGCTCGCCGAGTGACCCGTCCGGGCCGACCAGCACCTTGGGCACGATGAACAGCGAGATGCCCTTGACGCCGGGCGGCGCCCCGGGGATGCGGGCCAGCACCAGGTGGACGATGTTCTCGGCCAACTCGTGGTCGCCGCCGGAGATCCACATCTTCGTGCCGAAGAGCCGGTACGTGCCGTCCGCCTGGGGTTCGGCGCGCGTGGTGATGTCGGCCAGTGAGCTGCCGGCGTGCGGCTCGGACAGGCACATGGTGCCGAAGAACCGACCGTCCAGCATGGGCCGGACGTACGTGTCCACCTGTTCGGGGCTGCCGTGCGCCAGCAGCAGGTTGGCGTTGCCCAGGGTGAGGAACGGGTACGCCGAGGTGGCCACGTTGGCAGCCTGGAACCAGGTGAAGCAGGCCGCCGCGACCGCGTGTGGCAGTTGCAGGCCACCGATCGTGGCGTCCAGCCCAGCGGTGAGCAGGCCCGTCTCGGCGAAGCTGTCCAACGCCGCGCGGACCTGCGGGATCAGCCGCACCCGCTGCCCGTCGAAGGTGGGCTCGGCGAGGTCGGCGGCGCGGTTGTGCGGGGCGAACTGCTCGGTGGCCACCCGCTCGGCGAGGTCCAGGGCGTCGTCGAAGGTCTCCCGGGAGTGCTCCGCGTAGCGGGGACGCTCGACGAGTTCGGACACCCGCAGCCACTCGTGCAGCAGGAAGTCGAGGTCACGGCGGGAGAGCAGGGTGGACGGCACGGCACTCCTCAGCGGGCACGGGGGGCGGGTCGGGCCGGGGCGACGGCCCACGGTCGCCCCGGCCCATCCTGGCCGATCTACCGGGCGTACACCACCGGCCCGGGTGGGGTTCGACGAGCGGAACTTGTCACACCGACCGGTTAGCGTCGTTGCCCGTGACCGCACCCGGAGACGTCCCGCCCGAGGTCCTCGACCGGCTACGGCCGATCTGTCTCGGGCTGCCGGAGACCTACGAGGAGCCCGCCTGGGTGGGCATCCGCTGGCGGATCCGCAAGCGGACCATCGCCCACGTGCTCACCGTCGATCCCGATCGCCAGCCGGTCCACGCCCGGGCCGCCGCACTCGACCGGCCCGCCTGCCTGCTGACCTTCAGGTCGCCGCTCGACGAGATCGCCGGGCTCCTCGGCACGGGACACCCCTTCTACAAACCGGACTGGGCCCCGAACGTGCTGGGCATGGTCCTGGACGGGACCACCGACTGGGACGAGGTGGGTGAGTTGCTCACCGAGAGCTACTGCGTTCTGGCCCCGAAGCGGCTCGCCGCCCGGGTCGGCCCCCCGGCGCCGCCGACCGGGTGAGCGCCGGCGGCCCTCTGCCGCCGACGGTTCCGGCCGGCACGCCACGTCCGCATCCTCGATATCCTGTCCGGCATGCACCGAAGCCGTGTGTACGCGCTGCTGATCGACGCTCCCGAGGCGGAGGCCGCCCGAGCGGCGGAGTTCTGGTCGGCGGCGCTGGGCGTCGGCACCCGGTCCGATCCGGCCGAGCCGCAGTTCGTGGGCCTGCACGAGGCACTGCCGGGGCTGGTCACCGCGGTCCAGTCGGTCGACGACGCGCCGCGCTTCCACCTGGACATCGAGACCGACGACGTGCCAGCCGAGACCGCGCGGTTGACGGCCCTGGGCGCCACCGAGGTGTCGCAGTGGCTGGAGTGCCGGGTCCTGCGGGCCCCCGGTGGCCACCTGCTCTGTGTGCTTCCGGTGGCGAGTCCGCCGGAGCTGTTCGCCGCCGAGGCCCGCACCTGGTCGTGACCCGCCGACCTGTCGCAGGTCGGCGTTAGGCTCCCGGCCATGGCTGAATTCGTGTTGGTGGCAGGGGCGTGGCTGGGGTCGTCGGCATGGGACGAGGTGCTGCCGCCGCTGCGGGCGGCCGGCCACGGCACGCACCCGCTGACCCTCTCCGGCCTCGCCGACAAGCGGGATGTGCCCGCCGGGCAGCAGACCCACGTGCAGGACATCGTCGACGAGATCGAGGGCCGCGACCTGCGCGACGTGGTGCTGGTCGGGCACAGCTACGCGGGCATTCCGGTGGGTCAGGCCGCCGAGCGGATCGGCGACCGGTTGACCCGGGTGGTCTTCGTCGACTCCGAGGTGCCGGTCGATGGTGGGTCGTTCGCGTCCGGATGGTGGCAGGGCCAGGCGACGTTCGAGGCGCAGATCGCCGCCAACGGCGGCTACTGGGCTCCGCTCGACGTTGCCGACTTCGAGGGTCAGGATCTCACCGATGAGCAGATCGCGCGCCTGGTCGCCGCTTCCACTCCGCACCCGGGCGCCACGCTGACCGAGCCGGCCGTGCTGAGCCGGCCACTGGGTGAGCTGCCGACCACGTACGTCAAGTGCCTGCTCGACGGGCCTGAGCCCAACGACACGGTGGCCAAGCTGCTGACCAGCGAGCACTGGCGACTGGTCACGATGGCCACCGGCCACTGGCCGATGTTCTCCCAGCCCGCCGAGCTGGCCCGGGTTCTGTTGGCCGAGGCCGCCTGAGCGACGGTGGCCTCGGCCACCGGCCCAGGCCACCGCGGACCGAGGCCGTCGCGACCGAGCCACCGCGGACCGAGGCCGCCGCGGCCTTCAGGCCGCGTCGAGGGTTCTGATGTGGCGCACCGGCGACGCGGCCAACCACAGCACGGCGAGCACGCCACCCAGGCCGGCGATGGCCAGGGTGGGCCGCAGCCCGATGGTGGTGCCCAACGCACCGCCGACCAGCGCGCCGAGCGGCCGGATGCCGTAGTTGACGGCACTGTAGGCACCGGCCCGGCGCCCCAACGCGTCGTCGGGTGTCACGGCGGTGAGAAGGGCGTTGAGGTTCACGTCCATCAGCATCACCCCGACGCTGGAGACCAGCTCGATGGCCGCCAGCATGGCCACCTTCGTCCAGGTGGGTCCGGACACCAACGCGGTCAGCGCCAGCGGCGCGGGGAAGAGCACCACGCCGATCATTGCGGTACGGCCCAGACCGATGGCGCGCGAGATCCGTGGAGCGAGGGCCGCACCCGCGAACCCGCCGAGCGCTCCGAACCCGAAGGCGACGCCGATCGCGCCGGCCGACAGGTCGAGTTCGCGGCTGGCGTAGAGCACCAACAAGGCGGTGGCGATGAAGGTGAAGAAGTTGACAGTGCTGGTGCAGCCGAGGGCGGCCCGCAGAACGGGGTGCCGCAGCACCAGCACGAGCCCTTCGCGGACCAGGCCGAGAGTGGACGTTTGACGCGGCGGGGGTGGCGACTCGGTCACCGGGATGCGGCGGAGCAGCAGCGCGGAGCCGACGAAGGACACCGCGTCGACGACGATCGCGACCGGCGCGCTGAGCGCCTGGACCAGCCCGCCACCGACGGCCGGGCCGGCGATGAAGGACAGTGACCGGCTCATGCTCATCTTGCTGTTCGCGTCCACGTACGCCGATCGCGGCACCAGGGCGACGAAGAACGCCTGACGCGCCATGGCGAAGAGCACCGCTCCGACGCCGGTGAGCAGTGCCACCAGGTAGAGCTGGGTGAGGGTGATCGCGTCGAACAGGTAGGCCACCGGCAGGCTGAGCAGCACCGCGGCGCGGATCAGATCCGCGATGATCAGCAGCCGCCGCTTGTGGGTGCGCTGGTCCACCCAGGCGCCCAGGAACAGGCCCAGCAGGTTGGGCAGCCAGATCAACGCGGTGAGGACGCTGACCTGCACCGGTGTGGCGGTGAGCAGGGTGACGGCGATCAGCGGCAGGGCCAGTTCGCTGATCCGATCGCCGAACTGGGAGATCGTCTCGCTGACCCAGAAGGTGCGGAAGCGCCGGTCGCGGTGCAGGGCCGGCGGGGGCCCGGTGTCGGTCTCGGTGGGGGCGTCGGTGGCGGTCATGACGCGGCCGGGTCGTCGTCGCCGGGTTCGGGCAGCAGGTACCGCAGCATCCGGATGATCCGCGCGTCGGCCGGGGCCGACTCCTCCTTGCGCCGCACGTACGGGGCGATCAGCTCTTCGATCGACTCTTCCAGTTGCCGCAGCTCGTCGGCGGTGGCCACGAACCGGGTGTCGGCGATGCCGGCCAGCGCCCGCCACTCGTCGGTCAGTCGGGGCTCGTCATGCAGCAGCCACTGCTGGGGTGCGTCGGCGTTGCGGGCGAACATCTCGCCGCGTAGCTGCTGGCTGGCGGACTTTCCCTCGGTGCCCTCGGGCACCGTGAAGCGGAAGCCTCGGGCTGCCGCCTGCCACCAGCGTTCCCGCTTGCTGGTGGCGCCATCCCAGTCGGTGACCAGGCCGAACGTCGCGAGGTGCCGCAGGTGCCAGCTGACCACCGACGGTGTGGCGCCGACGTGCGGTGAGAGCCCGGTGGCCGTGGCCGGGCCGTGCCGCTGAAGGTGCTCCAGGATCGCCAGCCGGACCGGGTGGGCCAATGCCCGCAGCGCCTGCGGCTCGGTGATCTCGAAATCCCCATACGGATTCTTGAGAGACATGTTTCGAGAGTAGTCTCTCAGATCAGATGAGGGAACCCCCGAGCCGCTGCGGCCGCGCGTTGATCAGGCGATGCCCAACCGTGCCAACGGCTCGACCAGTTCCCGCTCCTCATAGCTGAGGTGCGACAACAGGGCGTCGGTGAGCAGGTCCACCGCGGCCCGCAACTCGGCGAGACCGTCCGGAGACCCGACGTACGCGACCAGGGCCCGGTCGACGCCCTCCAGCACGTCGTGGATGACGTGGTGCTCCTGCTCCAGCCGGTCGACCACCGGGCCGAGTCGGGGGTCCCGTGCCCGCAACCGGGGGAAGAACGACTGGTCCTCGATCGTGTGGTGGGTGGTGACGATGCGGCAGTACGACTCGCAGTAGACGCCGAGCGTCCACCGGTTCTGCCGCATGGTCATCGTGTTGATGTGCGACCGGGCCGCACCGGCGTCGATCTCGCCGGCAGCCACCTGCTCGATCAGCTCGTGAATCTGGGCCAACTCGGCGCGCAGACCGTCGTGGATCTGCACGAGGTGCGCGCCGGTGGCCTGCTCCTGCGGGGTGTACGTGCGCTCCGGGTCGGGCACGGGCCCGGTCGGCCGGGTCGACTCGTCCCACACCTGCTGCTCGCTTCGTCGTACACCGTCGTCGGGGGTCGGCACCACGGCGAACGCGCCGCCGGTCGCCGTGGCGCGGCTCACCCGAACCTGCGGCGCAACGGCCGGCTCCGGCTGTGCCGGCGTACGCTCCGGCTCCGGCTGTGCCGGCGTACGCTCCGGCTCCGGCTGTGCCGGCGTACGCTCCGCAGCCGCGCCCCGGTCGCGTTCGGCCGCGACCAGCTCGCGGACGGACGGGGCCACCTCGCCGGCGAACCGACGCAGGTCGTCGGGGTCGTCGCTGCCGAGGATGAAGGTGCCGACGCCCTCCCCCAGCGCCAGCTCGGCCAGCTCCTCGGCCCACTGCTCGGCGGGCCCGTCCAGCGGCCCGCGTCCGACGGGCGAGAACTGTCCGCTGATGTTGAGCAGCCGACGCACGTCCTGCGGGGACCGGCCGGCCTGTTGCGCGGCGTCGTCGATGATCGCATTGCCCCTGGCCAGGTCACCTGGCTGGAGGTAGCCCAGCGAGGGCAGCCAGCCGTCGGCCCGCCGACCGGTGAGCTGGAGCATCCGGGGTTTGTACGCACCCAGCCAGATCGGCGCCGCGTGGGCTGGAGCGGGGCCCCGCTTGGCGCCCACCACCCGGTAGAACTCGCCGTCGACCCGCACTCCGCCGCGCGTCTCGACGTCCCAGAGCTGGCGGATGACCTCGATGGCCTCCTCCAGCGCCCGCACGCCCTGGCCGGGGGTCAGCCGCCGGCCGCCCATCGCCTCGATGGCATCCCAGAACGCCCCCGCGCCGAGGCCGAGGCCGACCCGGCCACCGCTGAGCAGGTCCAGGCTGGCCACGCTACGGGCGAGCACCGCGGGCGGGCGCAGCGGCAGGTTCGTCACGTTCGCCGCCAGGTGCACACGGCTGGTGCGGGCCGCCACGAAGCTCAGCAGCGTCCAGGTGTCGAGGAACGCCGGCTGATACGGGTGATCCTGGAAGGTGACCAGGTCCAGCCCGACCTGCTCGGTCAGGACGGCGAGGCCGACCGTACGGTCCGGATTGCCAGCGCCTGGCGTGACGAAGGATCCGAAGACCAGGTCGTGGCCGTAGTCGCTCATCTGCGAGCCTCCCGTTTCCCCCGACGCGTCGGACGATGCGCCGTGAGCTTAACCTTATGTCACACAGAACATCTTCTGCCAACAAGGTCTCGCTCACTGCGGTATTGTCGGGGCATGACGGGTGCCACTCACCGGCCGGACCGGCCCGATCCGCTCGACGACGACCTGGGCTGGATGCTGGGGATCGTCTTCCGTGGCTACGTCCGGGCGGCCGAGCACGCGCTCACCGACTTCCCCGGTGGCCCACGCGGCTACCAGCTGCTCACCGCGGCGGCCAACGGGCCGGCCCGGAACCAGGGCGCGATCGCCGAGGAGATCGGCATCGATCGCACCGTCCTCACGTACCTGATCGATGACCTGGAGCGACCCGGGTTCGTCGCCCGTCGCGCCGACCCGGCCGACCGGCGCAACCGGCTGGTCGAGGTCACCGACGCGGGCCGTGCCGCCTGGGAGCAGCGGCGGTTGGCGCTGCGGCAGGTCGAGTCACATCTGCTGGGGGCGCTGACGCCTACCGAGTCGGCGACGTTGCGGTCACTGCTCCAGAAGGTCGCCTGCTCGGCCCAGGCGGTGGACCCGCTGCGCGACCTCTGCGAGGTGGTGACGCAGGCGCAGGCCGACCCGGCGGCACCCGTTGCGCGCCGGACCGGCGCCGCGGCGGCGCGAAGCGGTCGAACCGCCACCCCCCGAGCCCGCCGCCGCAGCGCCGACTGACCGCAGGGCGGGCCGGCCCCGCACCGCCCGACGTCGTCCGCCGAGCGGGTGCCGGACCGGCCCGCGACATCCCTACCGCACGTGCACGAACACCGGGTTCGAGTAGAACCACAGGTCGTCCCACGGGCTCTCCAGCCCGTCGGCGAGCGGCTCGGCCTCGTCGGTGCTGGTGCCCCGCACCCGCGCGTAGGTGTCCGCCTCGACGTTGCGCAGGGTGTGCCGGATGACGTAGCTGTCGCCGTGCCGCCGCCAGTCCCGCGGGCCGAACCGGGCCGCCACCTTGGTGGTGGGGTTGGTGTCGGCGTCCAGGTTGGCGTTCGGGCCGGTGATCTGGCCGACGATCAGGTCGACTCGGCGGACCTCGGGCCGGTCGCCGTTCGCGTTCACCCCACCGAGCGGGCGGAACGTGATCTCGATATCGACATCGGTACGGCTCCGACGGCTCACCGTGATCGTCTCGCCCACCTCGGCGGTCCGACCCTGGGAGGTGGCGGTGACGTCGAGGCCGCGGATCAGGTCGCCGGTGGTGACCCAGATCCGGCCGTTGCGCAGACCGTCCATGATGTCGCCGTAGTCCTGGCGGGCGTGCACGTACGTCTTGCTGTACTCGCCCGGCCAGAAGTCGGAGCCACCGCGGGTCCAGTGCACGTGCGAGTCCGAGGTCGCGGTGATCCACCAGCGCCGACCCTCGCCGAGCAGCGAGTCCCACAGGCCGCCGACCCGGGCGGTCATCTGGTCGAATCCGCCGTAGGTGGGGTGGTTGCCGTAGCCGCCCCGCTTGCCACCGTTGAGCGGGCCGGCCTGGTGGCCGGGCGCGCCCTCGAAGCCGATGTAGACGTCCGGCGCGGCGTTGTTGCCGTTGCGGAACTCGCGCGGGGTGTCCTGACCGTAGACGCCGAGACCGGGCGCCGAACGGGACGCGTGGTGGGCGATCACCAGCGGCTTGTGCGGCATGCCCCGGGCGACCTTGAGGAACTCCACCATCCTGGCCTCGGTGTCGCGGGCCGGATCGGTGGGGAACGCGTCGTACTTGGCGAACCGGCTCTCCAGCTCGAAGAGCTGCTTCGCCTCGTCGTCGTGGCGCGGGATCATCAGCGTGTGGTGGTCCAGCGAGGGCGCGTCGAACTCCATGCCCCAGAACTGGAGCACCTCGGGGACCAGCTTGCGCGACCGCAGCAGGTCGGGGTACGCCTGCTCGATGTTCACCTTCGAGTGGGTCGGCCCACCGTGGTCGGTGCACATCGCCCAGGTCAGGCCGAAGTTCTTCGCCATGATGGCGTTGGTGACGATCGGGTAGACCGCGTCCGCGCCCTTGTGGAAGACGATCGGGGACTTCGTGGTGTCGAACTCGCCGCTGTACTCGGAGTGGATGTGGTGGTCGCCCGCGCGCCACACCCGGTTCTTGGAGTTACCCCGGTCGGTCCTGTCGTCGTCACCCGGGCGGCGGTCCTCGTCGGCCCACGCCGCTCCGGCGCCGACGAGCGGGCTGGCGGCGGCCAGCGTCGCGCCGACGCCCGCGTACTTGACCAGCTTGCGCCGGGACAACTGCGCGTGCTCGGTCTCTTCGGGATGCTTGTCTCTCACGTGAGAGCCTTTCCTCGATCAAGCGAATGCTCTTTCGATCAAGGAGCCTCGAAGAGGGCGGTGAACAGCCGCCGTACGCAGCGGGTGCTCCCGATGAACACCCTGCCCCAACCCGTGGGAAGCGCGGCCGGGGCAGCAACGGGTCACCCCGCGACCGCGCGGAGTGCCCGATCAGGACCGAGGCCGGCCGGGTCAGGGCACCTGCCGGGTGTCCCGGGCCGTGCGGGCGGCCGACGGGTCGGCCGGCGCGGTGACCACCGACGGTGCGACATCGACGGCGGGCAGCACGCCGTGGCCGGCGATCGGAAGGATCAGCTCGCTGCGGCCGAGATCGACCCGCACGGTGGCGTCCCGGTCGTCGGTGTCGGTGAACTCCGGGTCGCTCTGGCCGAGGACCAGACCGAGGACGTGCCCGGCGGGCACCACCGCGTCGTACGCGTTCAGCGGCACCGTCACCGTGTACCACAGGTCCGGTCGTAGCGGGGTGCTGAACCGCAACGAGCGGTGGTGCGCGGCGTCGAGCCACCCCCGGGCCAACACCGCGTGGTCGGAGACCGCGGTGACCTCCTCGGTGTCCCGATAGCACGCGTCGTCGACGCTGGTGGAGGCTCCCCAGCAGGACTCGGTGTCCAACGTCCGCACGCCCCCCGCGCCGCTGAGCAGCAGTCGCTCGGCGGTGCCGTAGTCGACCAGCCGGGCGGTCAGCTGGGTGGTCGGCCGGTCCACCCGGACCCGGAGCCGCACCGACGGGCTGCCGGAGATCCGCAGTGGAGCGCTCAGGGTGCCGGAGAGGAAGACCAACCGGCCGGCGGTAGCGGTGTTCGGCTCGGCGACCACCTCGTCCTCGAACAGTGACCCGTCGACGTACGCCTGCTCCCGGCCCGGCCGTGCGCCGCGCCCGCCGAGGGTGCCGGTCACCCCGTCGCCGGCGCCGAGGGCCACCCGGATGTCCCGGGTGCCGGGGGCGGGCCAGTCGCGCTGCGTCGTCCAGGTGCCCGGCGCGGTCTCCAGGTCGACCCGAGGCTCGTCCATCACCCCGTTGCGCAGCCCCTGCAACCAGTAGTCGAACCAGCGGTGCAGGGCGGCCACCCATTCGGCGCGTCGGACGTCGAACGGGTCCTGGTGGCCGGCCTGGTGGAGCCAGAGCTTGCGGGGCACGCCCTGCTCGGCCAACGCCTGCCACCAGCGGGCGAACTGGTTGGTCGTGACGTTCAGGTCGTTGAGGCCGTGCGCCACGAAGACGCTGGCCCGGACCCGGCCGGCCGAGGGCCGGTAGTCGCGTTGCGCCCAGAAGCCGTTGTAGTCAGCGGTCTCGTCGGCGCTGTCGGCGCGCAGCCGGGCCAGCACCTCCGCGCAGGCCGCCTCGGGGCGGCCGCTGACATCCGAGTGCAGGTAGCCGGGATAGTCGGTGGCGACCAGTGACCCCTGGTAGCGCATGTAGTCGTACCAGCTGGAGATCGCCGAGATCGGCACGATGGTCGCCAGCCCCGGCACGCCGGTCGCGGCGACCCCGTTGGCGACCGAGCCGTCCCACGACTTGCCGATCATGCCGACCTGGCCGGTGCTCCAGGCCGCGTTCACCGGTCGGCCGTCGGCGGTGAACGCGCGGGCCCGTCCGTTGAGCCAGTCGACGACGGCCCTGGCGCTGCCCACCTCGGCCGGGCCGCCGACGTCCTCGCAGCCGGTGGAGCGGGCGGTGCCGGCCAGGTCCACGGCGGCGAAGGCGTACCCGCGCGGAACGAAGTAGTTGTCGTAGAAGAGCGGCGCCTTGGCGATCACACCGGCCGCGTCGTACGTCTTGAGCTCGCCCTCGTTGCCCCGACCACAGCAGAGGTAGTAGGGCGAGGCATCCATGATGACCGGTACGCGGACCCCGGCGGTGGCGGCTTCCCGGGGCCGGACGAGGTCCACCGCCACCCGGTCGCGCACGCCGTCGCCATCGGTGTCGGCGCGGGTCTCCACCCAGACGCTCTCCCGGATCGCGTCGGCGTAGGAGTAGGCGGGGACCGTCTGGTCGCCCACCACGTGCGCGGGCGGCGGAAGGTGCCCTGCCGCCGGTTGCGCCGCGCCCGGGGAGGCTGCCCCGGGAGCGGCGGTCACCGGGGCCGCGGGCAGTGCCGCGACCAGCAGACCGACCAGGACGACGGCGACCCGTGCGCGGGTGCCGACGGGCCGCGGAGCAGGCGTCATCGATGTCCTCCCGGAGCGCCACACGTGGATCACATTCCACCGCATCGATGCGCCTGCTGCCTAGTGTCCACACCGATCCGGGTTCCGGACGTTGGGTGGGCCGCCGACGGACCTGTCAGATCCGGGCGCGCGGCAGCCAGCCCAGGAATCGCAGCCGGACCCGCGGCAGCGGCAGGGTGGGCAGATCCTGGGCGGCGGCGACGAGGCAGGAGCCGAGATAGACCGCGAGGGAGGCGCGCGCTCCACCGAACTCGGCGAGCAGTTGGCTCTGCTTGGTGGCGCAGGGCCACTCGCGGCCGCAGCCGGTGCAGGTCCAGCTCGGCGGGTTGGGGAGGTGCTCCGGCAGCTTGGCGCGGCGGTACCGACCGACGACGCTGTTGTCCGAGCGGACGTCGCGCCGCCGTGGCGCGGGGCCCTCGTTGCGGTGGACCACCGGACGGGCACCGGGCAGGTAGCGTCCGACGGTGCCGAAGAGCACCCCGACGCGGATCAGGGCGTCCGGTCCGACGTGCTGGGTCAGCAACGCGGTCATCAGGTAGTGCCCCAGCAGGTCGAAGGCGTCACGGTGCAGACCCAGGTCGCGGCAGAGGTCGACGAAGTCCGGCGTGGTCAGTGGGACCCGGTCGTCGAGGGCGCGGCGCAGCACCTCACGCAGCCCACCCCCGAGCCTCGCCAGCGCGTCACCCTCGCCCAGACCCAGGCTGTCCTCGTCCGCCACCCGGGCCAGTGCCTCCCCCACGGCCAGCCGAACGACGCGGTCAGGATCGGTACTGTCCAACGTTTCCCCCCTCCGTGGGCCGGTCTCCCGGCAGTGACCCGGTCGTCCCCCGACGAATCATGAACAAGATTTCGCTGTCGGCCACGCGGGTGGCTAGGACAGCAGACGTAGAACCATTCGGCGCGCTAGCCAAAAAACGAAGTCGAGCTGCCGACACACCGCACCGATTCGCGGGACGACGCGCCGGCGACTGTCGTATGGTGAGATTCCCATCTACAGATATTGCGCCTCAGCACCACTGAATGGTCAGACCAGATCCGACGCCCGCAACCGGTCGCTGCCGTCCCGCTCGCGACGTTCCACTTCACCGCACCGCCGGCAACGACGTGCCGGGTCACCGCCGAGCACCCCGGCACGTCCCGATCCTGCCGTCGGCACCCGTTCCACGACCCGGCGGCACCTCCACCGGACGGAGACAGCGGATGACGTCATCGCCAGTGCAGACCCACCAGTTCGACAGCCGTGACCCGGCGGCCATCGAGGAATTCCTGTCCGCCACGTACGACCCGAAGCTGCGCATTCAGAGCAGGAACGGCTACCGGCTCACCCATCGGCGCGTCGACACCGGTCCCTTCGCCATCGCGACCACCCGCCAGACCGGACACCTGGAGATCGACGCCAACAACCTCGGCGGGCTGGTCATCGGCAGCACCCGCACCGCCCGCGTCGATCGCTCCTGCGCCGGACCGGCCCACCGGTTCGGCCCCGGCGAGGTCTTCCTCGTCACCAGGCCGGAGGAGCCGTGCGCGGTCCGCTGGCATCCCGGCGAGGTGGAGCTCTGCGTCCTGGACCTGTCGGTGTTGGCGCAGGTGGCCACCACCGCGCCGGCCCGCCGGCCCGGTCGCATCCAGTTCACCGAGCTGGGTGCCACCAGCCCGGCCCTCGCCCGGCAGTGGCGCAACACCACAAGCTTCGTCCGCGACGTCGTGTTGAACAGCCCATCCGCCGGGGCGCAGTCGCTGGTGATCGGCAACGCCGCCCGGATGCTGGCCGCGGCGGCGCTCGCGGTCTTTCCCAACACCGCGTTCACCGAACCGACCGCCGCGGACCGAAACGACGCCACCACCACCACGCTGCGCCGGGCGATAGCGTTTCTGGAGGAGCACGCCGACCGGGACATCAGCGCGGTCGACATCGCCAACGCGGCCGGCGTCTCCCTCCGCGCGGTGCAACTCGCCTTCCGCCGTCATCTCGGGACCACCCCCATGGCCCACCTACGTCGGATCCGGCTCGTTCGGGCACACCACGACCTGGTACGCGCCGACCCACGCCAGGAGACGGTCTCGGCGATCGCCAGTCGGTGGGGGTTCGCCAGCCACAGCAGGTTCACGGCGCGATACCACGCCAGCTACGGTGTGCCGCCGCGCGAGACGCTGAACACCTGAGAGACGGTCCACGCCTTCGTCGACGAGGCTGGTGCGGGACGCCGACCAGCGCGGCGTCGCCCGACGTTCGGGGCTAGCCCTGGTCGCGTTCGCGGCTGTCGCGGGCGGTCCGCAGCTCGGGCACCGAGGCCTCCAGCAGATCGGCGAGGCCCCGCAGTTGCTCGGCGACCCGGGCGCCGAGGGGGGTCAGCGAGTATTCGACGCGCGGTGGGATCGCGGTGAGCACCTCGCGGGTGAGCATTCCGTCGCGTTCGAGGGTCTGCAGGGTCTGGGAGAGCATCCGCTCGCTGACCCCGTCGATGCGGCGACGCAGCGCGTTGAACCGGTAGCGACCCTCGCCGAGCGCCAACAGGGCCAGCGAGGCCCACTTCGAGGTGACATCCTCGAAGGCCGCGCGGGAGGTGCACCCCCGCGCGAAGACATCGCTGACGAATTCCTGGGTAGGCCCCGCCGGGTCCTGGGCCGGCCTGTCGTTCACCTCACCAGCCTAACTCATGCTGACTAAAGGTAAGTGCTATAGATTCGTAAGTGCTTGCAGATATGCCACTAGCCCCGGAGGTTCCCATGCCCACCTACGCCGTGACCGGCGCCACCGGCCGACTGGGCCGCCTGGTGATCGAGCAGTTGCTCGACAGCGGCGTACCCGCCGCCGAGATCGCCGCCATCGTCCGCAGCCCGGAGAAGGCCGCCGACCTGGCCGCGCGCGGGGTCGAGATCCGCAAGGCCACCTACGACGATCCGTCGACGCTGCCCGGCGCCGTGGCCGGCGTACGGCGCCTGCTGCTCATCTCCGGCGACACTCCCGGTCAGCGCGTCGCGCAGCACACCGCGGTCATCGACGCCGCCAAGCTCGCCGGGGTCGAGCGTCTCGTCTACACCAGCATCCTGAAGGCCGACACCACCGCGAACCCACTCGCCCCGGAGCACAAGGCCACCGAGGAGGTCCTCGCCGCGTCCGGTCTGACCTACACCGTGCTGCGCAACAGCTGGTACACCGAGAACTACACCGACCAGCTGCCGCAGTACCTGGGGTCGGGCACGATCCTCGGCGCCACCGGCGGCAGCAAGATCTCCGCCGCGACCCGGGCCGACTACGCGGGGGCCGCCGTGGCGGCGCTGACCCGCGCGGAGGACGGCAACGCCGTCTACGAACTGGGCGGCACCGCGTTCACCTTCGACGAGCTGGCCGAGGCGGTCACGGAGGTGACCGGCACCACAGTCGTCCACCAGGACATGTCCGCCGCCGAGCTGGCCTCAGCCCTGCAGAACGTCGGCCTCGACGCCGGCACCGCCGGCTTCGTCGCCGCGCTCGACCGCTCGATCGCCAACGGCGAGCTGGCGACCGACAGCGACGACCTCAGCCGGCTGCTCGGCCGGCCGAGCACCGCGCTGCGCGACGCCATCCGGGCCGCGCGGGCCTGACCCGGGGTCATCGCCGGAGCGGGCGACGGGGGCCCCGGTCGCCGTCGCCCGCCACGCGGTGCAGCCGGGCACGTATCCTCGACGGCATGCTCAGGCACGTCGATGAACAGCTCTGCCGGCACCCCGCGCGGTCCGACCTGGACCCTCCGGCGTCGGCCCGGTGAGCGACGGCGACTTCGTCGTCCGCGCCGCCGTGCCGGAGGACGACCCCGAGCGGGTCTTCGACGTGCTGTGGCAGCTCGCTCCCGACGACGCACGGCCGGACGCCACCCGGCTGGCCACCGCCTGGCCCGCCCTGCACGCGCAGGCTGGCCGGCGCCTCCTGCTGGCCGTCGCCGGGGACACCTTCGTGGGCACCGTGGACACCCTCGTCGCCCCGAACCTCACCCACGGCGCGCGACCGTACATGTTGGTGGAGAACGTGGTGGTCGCACCCGGATGGCGCCGTCGTGGGGTCGCCCGGGCTCTCATGCTCGCGGCGCTCGACGACGCGGTGGCGGCCGGCTGCTACAAGATCCAAGTGGTGTCGAACGCCGCGCGCACCGAGGCCCATCGGTTCTACGCGTCAATCGGCTTCGCGCAGTCCGCCGTCGGTTACCGCCGATACCTCACCGCAGCGCCGTGACACCGGACGTTCCCGCGTCCGGGCCGACTACTCCGCCTCGTCCCGCTCGTCGGTGAGCTCGGCCAGGACGTCGGCCGCATCGCGGTTCCCGCCGTCGGCGAGCCGGCGAAGTTCGCTGACGTCCGCCCGCTCCGCGGCCAACTCGACGAGCTGGTCAGCGGCGCCCCGGTCACCCCGGTCGGCGAGACGCCGCAGCTCGGCCAGGTCGCCGAGTTCGGTGGCAAGCTCGACCAGTTGGGCCGCCGCGTCGGTGTTACCGTCCTCGGCGAGCTGACGCAGCTCGGCCAGGTCACCCCGCTCCCCCGCGAGCTCGACGAGCTGGTCGATAGCGTCCCGGTCACCGTCCTTGGCCCGTTGGCGCAGGTCAACAAGATCAGGGTCGGACATCGCGCACCTCTCCGGAGCTGGCGCGGGGTCACCTGGCCCCGCTCATCATCGAGAACCTAGTCGAGGCGCGCGCAGGAACGGCCAAACCGTCGGTCCGCCGAGGCGGTCAGCCCGCGTCGGTCGAATCGACGAGCAGCAGACCGGACAGCAGACTGCGCAGGGTCCGTCCGACGAGGTCCGCCCGGGGCGCCGGCCCGGCGGGCTGACTGAACGCCGCGACCAGGTACGGGTACGCCGTGAGATCCACCCCGGCGAGACTGAACGCCCCGGCGGCGGACTCGCGGCGGGCGAAGAGGCTCACCACGCCGGTCATCATCGCGATGGCCTCGAACTTGGCGGCCACTGGGCAGCGCACGGGTTCCAGGATCCGGAGGCAGTGGTCGAACCAGGCCAGGCTCTCCGGACCGACGCCGGAGGGCCGGTGGATCACGTCGAGCAGCCACGGGTGAGCGCCGAACAGCACCAACTGGCGCTGCCCCAGCAGCACCATCGTCTCTAACCAGTCGTCTTCCACCTGGGGGTACGGGCGCAGCTCCCCCACGGCCCGGTCGGTCATCAGGTCCAGCAGGTCGTCGCGGGACGAGAGATAGCGGTAGAGGGATCCCGCGCCGGCGCCGAGCGCGGCGGCCACGGCACGCATCGACACCGCGGCCAGCCCTTCGGTGTCGGCCAGGGCGATGGCAGCTACGACGATGCTGTCACGACTATGCCCCGGGGCGGGCCCGCGGCTGCCGCGTTCGGGTCTGCTCCAGATCGGCTGCCGGTCGGGGCCGCCACTCGCGGCTATGTCACTCATCTGATCTACTGTAAACTGCAAACGTCGTTCGCAGTTGATGTCAGCGTCGAAAGGGTGGGCCGAGCATGGAGCGGGTCAGGGCACGGGACGGCGCGACCATCGCGTTGCATTCGACGGGCGCGGGGCCCGGGATCGTCGTGGTGCACGGCGGCGGCGTGACCATCGACATCTACCGGCGGCTGGCCACCGCGCTCGCCGACCGGTTCACCGTGCACCTGTACAACCGACGGGGGCGGGCCGACGCACCACCGAGGTCCATGCCCTACACCGTGGACCAGGAGGTCGACGACCTCGCCGCGGTACTGGAGCACACCGGTTCCGGCAACGTCATCGGCCACAGCGCAGGAGGTTTCATGGCCCTCGAAGCCGCGCTCCGACTGCCGATCAACCGACTCGCCCTCTACGACGCTGCAGTCTCGATCAACGGCAGCTTTCCGATGACATGGCTCGCGGCCGCCCAGGCGGCAGCACGGGCCGGCGACACCGCCCGGAGCCTCGCCATCACGACCGCGGGAATCAATTCACACACGGCAGCGGGGAGGCTCCCGCTCGGCGTCCGCATCGCGATCATCCGCGCGTTCATGCGTACGCCGATCGGCCGGACGATGGGCGAGCTACTGCCGACAGCGTTGGATGAGTCGGCCCTGATCCTGGCGCACGACGGCCCGGCCACCCAGTGGGCCGGGGTGAGCGCCGAGGTGCTGCTGGCCTGCGGCGCCGACGGCCCGCCGTACTACGTCGAGCAGAACACGGCACTGGCCCGCGCCCTGCCGCGCGCCCGGACGCTGACGATTCCGCGCAGTGGCCACGACGCCGTCAGCCGCGCGCACCCGAGAATCGTCGGCCCACTCGCCGACTTCTTCGCGGCGCTGGGGCAGGCGAGTCGACGCTGAACGGGCACGGTCGCCCAGCAACGTTGATCTTGGCTAGGCTGGTGGGCATGCCCACACACCATCCGCACCGCCACGACGACGGCCGGAGGTGGGCCCCCGCCGCGGCGCGCCCGATCGAGCCGGCCGACTGGTGAGTGACGCACCCGTGCCCGCTCCGCGGGGTGGGCAGTCCACACCACCGCGGCACCGCTCGGGTTGGACCGACAGTTGCGACCGGCTCGCCCGGTCCCGCCCCTTCGAGATCGCCATCGTCGTGGTCATCCTCGCCAACGGCATCGTTCTCGGCCTGGAGACGTACGACGACCTGAGCCCGGCGGGCACCGCGCTGCACGGGCTGGAGCTGTCCTTCCGGGCCGTCTTCGTCGTGGAGATCGCCGTCCGGCTGGCCGCCTACGGCAGGCGCCCACAGGACTTCTTCCGACACGGTTGGAACGTCTTCGACTTCGTGGTGATCGCGGCGATCTTCATCCCGGGCCTGCACGGCGACCCGGCGCTGCTGCGGGTCGTGCGGGTCGCCCGGATGGTCCGCCTGGTGCGGTTCTCGCCGGGTCTGCGGACCATCGTCTCCGCGCTGTGGCGCAGCCTGCCGGGCGTCACCGGGTTCCTCGCCCTGGCCGTGGTGACGCTCTACGTGTACGGCATGGCCGGCTGGCTGATCTTCGGCAACAGGTATCCGGAGGAGTACGGCGACATCGGCCGATCGCTGCTGACGTTGTTCGTGCTGTTGTCGCTGGAGACGCTGCCGGACCTCATCGAGCAGGGCATGGCGATCTCACCGTGGACGCTGCTCTACTACGTCAGCTACGTGGTCATCACCGTCAACCTGCTGCTCAACATCCTCATCGCGGTCATCGTGAACTCCATGGAGGAGGCCCGCCGGTTGGAGATGACCGAGCGCCTGGCGCCCGGGTACGACGAGGACGGCGACGGCGTACCGGACGAGGTGGACCGCATCGCGCTCACCCAACGGCTGGACGACCTGCGGGCGGTCATCACCGAGTTGGAACGGGAACTGCGCATCGACCGGGACGACGGGCACGGCCGACCCCTCCGGGACAACGCCCGCGTCAGACGGTGATCCGACGCTCGCGCTGAGTCTTCGGATTCGGATAGTGTCGGCGGCGGTCCCATCGGCACGTCGGAAGAGGTACCGGCATGACGACGAGTGTCGACAGTGCCCAGACCGCCACCGATCCCACGGACACGCTCGGCACGGTGATCGACGACGTGATCCGCCCGCAAGCGCCGCTCGTCGACCAGGATGGGGCCTTCCCCCGTCCGGGTGTCGACGCTCTCGCCGCAGCCGGCCTGCTCGGCCTGGCCTCCTCGACCGAGGTCGGTGGCGGCGGCCATGGCATGCGGGCGGTTGCCGGGGTCGTCGAGCGGCTGGCCGCCGAGTGCGGGTCCACCGCGATGGTGGTGCTCATGCACTACGCGGCGACGGCCGTCATCGAGGCGCACGGCCCGCGCGACGTCCGGGCTGCCATCGCCGCCGGCGATCACCTCACCACCGTGGCATTCTCGGAGTACGGCTCGCGCAGCCACTTCTGGTCGCCGACCGGCACCGCGACAGCCGCCGACGACGACACGGTCCGCCTCGATGCCCGTAAGAGCTGGGTCACCTCGGCCGGCGAGGCCAACAGCTACGTCTGGTCGAGCCTTCCGCTGAACCCCGATGCCGGCCCGATGACGCTGTGGCTCGTGCCGGCCGACGGCGCCGGCCTGAGCGTGACAGGCGACTTCGACGGTCTGGGCCTGCGCGGCAACGGCTCTCGCCCGATGACCGCGGACGGGCTCCGGGTGCCATCGGCGGCGAGGATGGCGGCTGACGGCGCCGGCCTCGACACCGCGCTCGGCGCGGTCCTGCCCTGGTTCCTGGTGCTCAACGCCGCCTTCTGCCTCGGTCTCGCCGACAGCGCGGTGGCCGAGGCCGGCCGACATCTCACCGGGACCACGCTCACGCACACCGGCGCCGCCCTGCGCGACGCGCCCGTCACCCGACGCGACCTCGCCCGACTGATGATCCGCACCGACGCACTGCGCGCCTTCCTGGGCGACACGCTCACCGCTCTGGAGACCGGCCGCGACGACGCGATACTGCGGGTGTTGCAGGTCAAGGCGCTCGCCGGCGAGACCGTCGCCGACGTGACCGATGGCGCGATGCAGCTGTGCGGCGGCAGCGCGTTCCGTAAGGAGTTGGGCCTCGAGCGCCGTTTCCGGGACGCACGGGCGGCCCGGGTGATGGCACCGACCACCGACGCCCTGCACGATTTCGTCGGTCGGGTCGCCACCGGGCTGCCGCTGTTCGACGGGGCCAACCGCTGATGCCCACGCCAACTGTCCTGCTGGGCGCGGTCGCGTATGACCCGAAGGTGGTGACCATCTGGGAGGGCTTCCGGGCCTGGCTGCGCGGGCGGGGCCTGGATTTCGACTTCGTCCTCTACTCGCACTACGAGCGACAGGTCGAGGACCTCCTCGCCGGGCGGATCGACGCCGCCTGGAACTCTCCCCTGGCCTGGCTGCGGGCCGAGCGGCTGGCTGCCGCCAACGGCACGGCCGTACGCGCGCTCACCATGCGCGACACCGACCAGGACCTCACCTCGGTCGTGGTGGTTCGCGCGGACTCGCCGGTGCGCCAGATCGCGGACCTCACCGGACGGGTGGTCGCCGTCGGGGCGGTCGACAGTCCACAGGCGACGCTGATCCCCCTGGACCACCTCGCGGCGCGCGGGGTCACCGTCGACGTACGTCGCTTCGACGTGGGCGTCGGCCTGCACGGCGACCACATCGGCGGCGAGCGCGACGCGGCTCGCGCCCTGGTGGCCGGGGAGGTCGACGCCGCCTGCATGATCGACGCCAACCATCTGACGTTCGTTCAGGAGGGCACGTTACCGCCCGACGGGACCCGGATCGTGGCGCAGACCGCACCCTACGACCACTGCAACATGACGGTCCGCGTGCCGGAATCCGAGGGGGTCCGGCTCCTCGGCGCGCTGTTGCTCGGCATGTCGTACACCGATCCCCAGGTGCGTCCGCTGCTGGACCTGGAGGGGCTCACGGCCTGGCGGGAGGGCCGCAGCACGGGGTATGCCGTCCTCGCCGACGCGGTCGACACCAGCGGTTTCTACTCCCCCGACGGGCGGGTGACGGCCACGGACTACCGGCCGTGAGCGCGGCGCCGGTCGCCGAGGTCGACCTGGGTGACCTGGGTTTCGGCCGGGGCGCGCACCTGCTCGTGCAACGCGCCCTGGCCGGGTTGCCGCCCGGCGCACGGTTGGCGGTGTCCGGCCGCGACCCGGCGCTGCGCGTACACCTGCCCGCCTGGTGTCGTGGTCGGGGCCATCGGGTCGAGTGGCCGGACCGGGGTGACCGGAGCGACCTCGTCGCGGTGGTGGTCCGCGGGTCGGCGGATGACGACCGCTGGTTCGGCGCGGAGCGGGCCGGGCCGGCTCTGCCGTCGGCGCTCAGCAGCCGTCCACCGGCGCGGTGGGGGCTCGGCGCCCGGGGCGCGCTCCTCGAAGCCGGTGGTCCGGAGGCCCGGTTCGACTTGGACGACCGGGACCTGGTCTGGGCCGACATCGCCCCCCACCTGTACGCGCAGGCGGCCGCGCGGCAGTGGGACCCGCAGACCGCGGTGCCGTGGGACGACGCGTTCGCGCTGCCGGCCGACGTCGAGGCCGCTGTGGTCCAGGTGATGACCTACCTGGTCGAGAACGAGCAGGCCGCCCTCGTCGTACCGGCCCGGTTCGTGGGGCGCATCCATCCGCACTTCCGGGAGGTGGTGCAGCTCCTGGCCGTGCAGATGGCCGACGAGGCCCGGCACATGGAGGTCTTCAGCCGGCGGGCACTGTTGCGGGGCGCCGAGATGGGAACGTCATCCGCTGGCGGTCGGCAGTCGCTGTTCACGCTTGTCGCGGAGTCGGACTTCGCGTTGGCGTCGTTCCTGCTCTCCGTGCTCGGCGAGGGCAGCTTCGTCGATCTGCTCTCGTTTCTGCACGAGAACGCGCCGGACCCGGTGACGCGGCGGATCTGTTGGCTAGCCATGCAGGACGAGCGCCGGCACGTGGTGTTCGGCATGGCACACCTGGAGCATCAGGCGCAGCTGGATCCGCTGCTACGGGACCGGCTGCGGGCGGCCATCCACCGCCGCCACGACGCGCTCGTCGACACAGCGGGGCTCAACGCGGACGTCTTCGACGCGCTTGTGGTGCTGGCGGCGGGTGGTTGGCATCCGAACGACGTGTCCGCCGGCTTCGACCGCGTGCAGGCTCTGCAACACGCGATGGATCAGGGCCGTCAGCGCCGGCTCGTCCGCCTCGGTTTCCGGGCCGACGAGGCGGCGGCGCTCTCCGCCCTGCACACCCGCAACTTCATGTAGCCGCCCGACCCCGCGCACGGCATGGCGTGCGCGGGGATCGCGGTACGGCAGGTCAGTGAGCGCGGGTCACTGGCCGAGCAGGGTTCGGATCTGACGCGCGTAGCCGGCCACCGTGAAGTCCGGGCCGACGGAGTCCACCAGGACCAGGTCGTTGATGGTGTGATCGACGCGTAGCGCCAGGATCGCCTGGTACTCGGGCGAGTTGTACCAGGTCTTGGCGGTTTCCGCGTTCGGGAACTCGATCAGCACGACGGAACCGGGCCAGCTGCCCTCGAGGACCTCGACCGCGGCATCCAGGACGAGCCACTTGGCGCCGTACGCCTCGGTGGTGGCCTGCACCTGCTCCAGGTAACGCAGGGACTCCTCGGTCGGCACTCCGCCCGGGATACGCAGGTGATTGATCAGGTACGTGCTCATGTCTCACTCCTCAGTGTGGGTACTGCTTCCCGGTCGAAGGCGTACGACCGGTCGTCTTGGATTGGGTACACGCCGCGTCAGATGGGACGACGCGGACTGTTACCGCTGGGATCGGACGCGGATCAGGTGAGGATCCGGGCCGTGGTGATCGTGAAGAACTCGTGGAGAGCGGCCGGGTCGCCGGATGCCTTCGCCCGCGCTGCCGCGCCCTCGTAGCTTGAGACGATGAAGCCGGCGAGGTCAGCGGCGGGTTCGTCGCCGTGCAGGTCACCAGCAGCCCGCGCTTGTTCGATTGCGGTGGCAAGCGCGGCGACCCAGCGGCCGAAGCCGGCATCGACGGCGTTGCGCAGAACGTCGCTGTGTGCCGGGATTTCGGTGGCGAAGTTGCCGAGCAGGCACCCACGGTCACCCATGGTGTCGCCGAGGCCGGAGATGCGACGGAGATGACCGGTGATCCGCTCGAGCGCCGTGCCACCCTGCTTCTCGTCGAGCATCTCCAGCCCCATCGCCGCGGAGTATCTCGCCACCGAGTCGAGGGCGAGGTCCTCCTTGCTGGCGAAGTGGTTGTAGAAGGTGCCCTTGGGCGCCCCGGCTGCGGCGACGATGTCCTGGACGCTCGTCCCGTTGTAGCCGCGCAGGTGGAACAGGTCCAACGCGGCGTCGGACAACCGCTGCCTGGTCCCGGTGGAGGCCGGTGACTTCGGTCGTGGCATCTCGTGGCACTCCTCTCGCCCGGGATTCCGACTGGCTGACAGCAATTACGATATGACCGGTCGTCTCAAAACGCAACTGATGTGACCGCAGTCATCCCGCAGTACTGTGGAACGGCCATGAACGGGGATTCCAGCGCGGTCCGCGAGGAGTTGCTCCGGCTGCGCGAGCAGACCGAAATCCAGGCGACCGCCCTGGACGGTGACCTCCGGAGCCTTTTCGAGGCGTCGCGGTCGTCCAACGCCGATGACGAACATGATCCCGAGGGCAGCACGATCGCCTTCGAACGCGCGCAGCTCAGCGCCGTGCTGGACGCCACCCGCCGACGCCTGGCCGAGCTGGACGTCGCGCTGCGACGGGTCGACGACGGCAGCTACGGCGTATGCGAACAGTGCGCCCGGCCCATTCCCGCCGAGCGCCTCGTGGCCCGCCCGTCAGCACGTACGTGTGTGGCCTGTGCCAACAAACGGTGACGGCACCGTCGTACCGGTGATCAGCTGGCGCAACAACCTCCTGCGGGCGCGGCGGCCGGGTCGATGTTGTAACGCCACGGCGAGAAGACCCGCACGTGCCCCCACTGGCGTACCGCGGCACCGGGGGTGTCGCCGGCTTCGAGGACGGTGAAGGGCAGCCCGCGTTCGTGCAGGTGCGCGGCGGCGGCGAGACCGGTCGGGCCGGCGACGACGACGACGGGAAGGTCGTGCAGAGCGTTCGACCGTGGCTGCTCGGTGTGGTGGCCCGTTTTGAGGGCCACGGCTCGTCAGGTGATGGTGGGGCTGCGACGTTCCAGCAGGACGACGTCGCGCCAGCGGTCGTGGTGGCGACCGACCCGCTCGCGTACGCCGATGACCCGGAAGCCGGCCCGCTGGTGCAGGGTGAGACTGGCGGTGTTCTCCGGGAAGACCCCGGACTGGATGGTCCAGATGCCGGCGGCCTCGGTGGAGGCGATGAGCGCGGTCAGCAGCAGCCGGGCGATGCCACGGCCCTGGGCGGCCGGGTCCACGTAGACGGAGTGTTCGACCACACCGGCGTAGACCGCGCGGGTCGAGGTCGGCGAGACGGCGATCCAGCCGAGGACCGCCCCGTCGCGGTCGACGGCCACCAAGCGGTGCGCGTTCAGCCGCGCGGCGTCGAACGCCGCCCAGGTCGGGGCGGTGATCTCGAAGCTGGCGTTGCCGGCGTCCAGACCGGCCTGGTAGATCGCCAGGACCCGCCCGGCGTCGGCATCGGTCATGGAACGCACGGTGATGTCGGCCATCAGCGGCTGCCTCCCCCGAAAGAGATCAACGACCGTCTCACCGTAGACCCCCGCCCCGTCGATCATGGAGTTGTGGTGCCCGGATGGGTGTGATACGAGCACTTTGTCACCCACCACAACGTCATGATCGACGAGGCGAGGTTGGGCGGCGGTGGGCACCGGGGGCACCCGACCGGAGCACTGCCCTCAGCGGCTGCCGGCGTAGCTGGCGCGGTCCCCGAGCTCCTCTTCGATGCGGATGAGCTGGTTGTACTTGGCCGTACGGTCCGAGCGCGACAACGAGCCGGTCTTGATCTGCCCGCAGCCGACGCCCACGGCCAGGTCGGCGATCGTGGTGTCCTCGGTCTCCCCGGATCGGTGCGACATCACCACCCGGTACCCCGCCTTGTGGGCGGCGTCCACCGTCGCCAGGGTCTCGGTGAGCGTGCCGATCTGGTTGACCTTGACCAGGATCGCGTTGGCGTAACCACCGTCGATCCCGTCGCGCAGCCGTTCGACGTCGGTGCAGAAGACGTCGTCGCCGACCAACTGCACCCGCTCCCCCGCCACCGCCGTCAGCCGCTTCCAGCCTTCGATGTCGTCCTCGGCCATCGGGTCCTCGATCGAGCTGATCGGGTACCGGGCGACCAGGTCCAACAGGTAGTCGATGTGCTCCTCGACGGTGCGCTGACGCCCCTCGCCGACGTAGTCGTAGACGCCGTCACGGAAGAACTCCGAGCTGGCCGGGTCGAGGCAGATCAGCACGTCGACACCGGGCTGGTAACCGGTGTCCTCGATGGCGCGCAGCACGAACCGCAGCGCCTCGTCGGCGCCCGTGAAGTTCGGCGCGAAGCCACCCTCGTCGCCGACGCTGGTGCTGTGCCCGGCGGCGGCCAGGGACGCCTTGAGGGTGTGGAAGACCTCCGAGCCCATCCGGACCGCCTCGGCGAACGTCTGCGCCCCGACCGGGGCGATCATGAATTCCTGGAAGTCGAGCGGATTGTCGGCGTGCGCGCCGCCGTTGATGATGTTCATCATCGGCACCGGGAGCAGGCGGGCGCCGACACCACCGACGTAGCGGTAGAGCGGCTGGCGGTGGGCCAACGCCGCCGCCTTCGCCGTCGCCAGGGACACCGCCAGGATCGCGTTGGCACCCAGTCGACCCTTGTCCTTGGAACCGTCGAGGTCGATCATCGTCTCGTCGATCAGGGCCTGGTCCTCCGCGTCGAACCCGAGCACCGCGTCGGCGATCTCGCCGTTGACCGCGGCGACGGCCGTGCTGACGCCCTTGCCGTGAAAACGCGTCAGGTCCCCGTCGCGCAGCTCGACCGCCTCGTTCGCCCCCGTCGACGCGCCGGACGGCACGGCCGCCCGGCCGGTCGACCCGTCGGCGAGGACCACGTCGGCCTCCACCGTCGGGTTGCCCCTGCTGTCGAGGATCTGCCGAGCCCGCACCCGACTGATTGCCGTCATCACACACTCCCTGTTCAAGCTGCCTTTTCACAGCCAGACTGGCAGGAAACGGCGGCCCTGACACCGCGACGATGGACACGTTGACCCGTACCCCGGGGTGCGGGTTTAGGGTCGCGGGATGCGGGTGGGTGAGTTGGCACGACGGACCGGGACCACAATCCGGGCCCTGCGGTACTACGAGTCGGCCGGGCTGGTCGTGCCCCGACGGCTGAGCAACGGCTACCGCGAGTACGACGCGATCGCGGTGCGGCTGGTGGCCCAGATCCGCGAACTGATGGCGCTCGGCCTCACCGTCGAGGAGACCCGCCCGTTCGTCGAGTCGATCGCCGGTGGCTCCGACGACACCGACGTGTGCGCGGCGGCGGTGGCCACGTACCGCAGCACCATCACCAACCTGCAGGAACGGATCGGCACGTTGACGGCCCAGCGGGACGCGCTGGACGCCCGCCTCGACGCGGCCGCGGCCCAGGTCGTACCCCGCAGTCCCGCCGAAGGCGCCGACCCCGCCGCGCTGGTCGGCGTCAGGTTGCCGTCCCTGTCCTTCTACGGCACCGACGGCCGTCCGGTCGATCTCGGCGCGCTCGGCGCCGGGCGCAGCGTCATCTTCGTCTACCCACTGACCGGCCGGCCGGGCGTCGACCTGCCCAACGGGCTGCTGGAGATCCACGGTGCCCGCGGCAGCACCGAGCAGGCCGCCTGGTTCCGCGACCACCACGCGGAACTCCGCGCGGCCGGCGCGGCACGGGTGTACGGGCTGTCCGCGCAGTCGACCGGGTACCAGCGGGAACTCGCCCACCGACTGCGGTTGCCCTACCCGCTGATCCCCGACCCACGGCTGACGCTTGCCGACGCGCTGCGGCTGCCCACCCGCACCGCCGGAGACATGACGCTCTACGAGCGGTTGACGCTGATCATCACCGACGGCGCTGTCGAACACGTCTTCCATCCGATTCCGGACCCGGCGTCGCACCCCCTGCACGTGATGCGGTGGCTCACCAAACGACGCCAGGCCCCCGGATCGGTCGCCGCCTAGAAGTCGTGCCGCACTGCTCACCGTGTCGGCGGCGACATGACGACGACCTTCCAGAACACCTGGGGGCAGCGACCATCTGCCGTGCTCCCCCAGGTGGGTGTGCGGTCGAGAACCCAGGAGTTTGCCGAAACCAGGGAACCCGACCAAGCTGCAACTTACTCCAACTTGTAGGAGTAGGTCAAGGTGCCTCGTGGAACTTGTTGGATCAGGTCTCCTCGTGATCAGATTGGGCTGCCGAGACCAGGGAACCCTACGGAGATCGACCCATGCCGACCGAGCGAGTGGACTACCGGCGGATCGCCAACGAGATCGCGGGAAAAATCAAGTCGGGTGAGCTTGCTCCGGGCGAGAAGCTGCCGTCCACCCGTGAGCTGGCCGAGCAGCACGGTGTGCACATCTCCACCATCAACCGGGTCATGACGATCCTCAAAGACCGCGAGTTGGTCGAGGGCCAGCCGGGCAAAGGTGTCTACGTCACAGAAGCCCAGAGCTGATCGCCCCGCTTCCTTCGATCACTTGATGGGAAGTAGCAAGGCACCGTCGCTTTCAGACCGAGTGGCTGTTCGCCAACCCCGCACCGCCTCGTCGATCATGGAGTTGTGGTGGGTGACAAAGTGCCTGCGCAATACCAATTCAGGCACCACAACTCCATGATCGACGAGACTGGACCGTCCCCTTCTCCGCGATCTTGCACTTCCTGTCGCGACATAAAAGGGCAATGCGCGCTTATCGGCGACGGAAAGTGCAAGATCGGCGGAGGCGGGCGTTCCTCATGGGCAACCCGTGGCCGAGGTCGCCGCCTAGAAGTCGTCGTCGAAGGCGACGGTGCCGCTCACCCCGACCTGGTACGCCGACACCCGCCGCTCGAAGAAGTTGGACAGCTCCTGCACGTCCTGCAACTCCATGAAGCCGAACGGGTTGCTCGACCCGTAGTGCGGCGCGATGTCGAGCTGGGCGAGGCGGCGGTCGGCGACGTGCTGGAGGTACTCCCGCATGTCGGCCAACGTCAGACCAGGCACGCCGTGGCCCACCAGGTCCTCGGCGAACTGCACCTCACACTCGACAGCCTCGGCGAGCATTCGGCGGACCTGGTCGGCGAGGTCGTCGTCGAACAGGTCCGGCTCCTCGGCGCGGACGGTGTCGACGACGTCGAACGCGAACGCCATGTGCATGGACTCGTCGCGGAACACCCAGTTGGTGCCCGAGGCGAGGCCGTGCAGCAGACCGCGGGAGCGCAGGAAGTAGACGTACGCGAACGCGCCGTAGAAGAACAACCCCTCGATGCAGGCGGCGAAGCAGATCAGGTTGAGCAGGAACGTCCGCCGGTCCTCCCGGGACCGCAGCTCCCGCAGGTCGTTCAGGGAGTCGATCCAGCGGAAGCAGAACTCGGCCTTGCGACGGATCGAGGGAATGTTCTCGATGGCCGCGAATGCCTCGAAGCGCTCGGTCTCGTCGGGCACGTACGTGTCGAGCAGGTTGAGATAGAACTGGACGTGCACGGCCTCCTCGAACAGCTGCCGGGACAGGTAGAGGCGGCCCTCAGGGCTGTTGACGTGCTGGTAGAGGTTGAGCACCAGGTTGTTCGCGACGATCGTGTCACCGGTGGCGAAGAACGCCACCAGTCGGCTGACCAGGTGCCGTTCGGCCGGTGACAGCTTGTCCAGGTCGGCGAGGTCGGCATGCAGGTCGACCTCCTCGACGGTCCAGGTGTTGCGGATGGCGTCGCGGAACCTGTCGAAGAAGTGCGGGTAGCGCATCGGACGGAGAGTGAGGTCCATCCCGGGGTCGAGCAGCATGTGTGTGGTCCTCGTGTCGGTGGTGGCGTCGGCGGGCGTCACTGGCAGGCCTCGCACGACTCGGGGTTCTCCAGCGAGCAGGCCAGCGCCTCCGCGTCGACGGCGACGGGTGCGAGGGGCGCGACGGCGCTGACGGTGGCCTGCTGGATCCGCGTGGCGGGGCGCGAGCGCAGGTAGTAGGTGGTCTTCAGCCCGGCCTTCCAGGCGTACAGGTACATCGAGGAGAGCTTGCCGATGGTCGGCGCGGCCAGGAACAGGTTCAGCGACTGGGACTGGTCGATGAACGGGGCGCGGGCGGCGGCCAGGTCGATCAGCGCCCGCTGCGGCAGCTCCCACGCGGTGCGGAACAACTCCCGTACGCCGGCCGGCAGCTCGTCGACGTCCTGCACCGACCCCTCCGCCCGCTTGATCGCCGAACGGATCCGCTCGGTCCACAGACCGCGGGCCTTCAGCTCGCGTACCAGAGCGGTGTTGACCTGGAGGAACTCCCCCGACAGGGTCTCGCGCTTGAACAGGTTGGACACCTGCGGCTCGATGCACTCGTAGCACCCGGCGATCGAGGCGATGGTCGCGGTCGGCGCGACCGCCACGAGCAGCGAGTTGCGCAGCCCGTACGCCTCGACCCGCTCCCGCAACGCGTCCCACCGCGCGGCCTGCGTGCCCTGGACACCCCACAGGTCGGGCTGCAGCTGACCCCTCGCGGCCCGGGTCTGCGGGTACGCCGGGTGCGCGCCGAAGTCGCGCGCCAGGTCGGCGGAGGTCTCCAGCGCCGTCAGGTACAACTCCTCGCTGATCCGGGTGGACAGCTCCCGCGCGGCCGGCGAGTCGAACGGCAGCCGCAGCGCGAAGAAGACGTCCTGCAGGCCCATCAGCCCGAGCCCGACCGGCCGCCAGCGGGGGTTGCTCGCCGCCGCCTGCGCGGTCGGGTAGTAGTTGATGTCGATGACCCGGTCGAGGAAGGTCACCGCGGTCCGCACCGTGGCGCGCAGCCGCTCCCAGTCGATGCCGCCGTCGGTGAGGTGGGCGGCGAGGTTCACCGAGCCGAGGTTGCACACGGCGGTCTCGGCGTCACTGGACACCTCGACGATCTCGGTGCAGAGGTTGGACAGGTGCACCACGTTGCCGGGCTCGGCGGTCTGGTTGCAGAGTCGGTTGGCGGCGTCCTTGAAGGTCATCCACCCGTTGCCGGTCTGGGCGAGGGTGCGCATCATCTTCCCGTACAGCTCCCGCGCCGGGATCTGCCGCACGTAGCGGCCCTGCGCCTCGGCCTGCCGGTACGCGGCGTCGAACCGCTCCCCCCACAGGTCGGGCAGCTCGGGCACCTCGTGCGGGTCGAACAGCGACCACGGCTCGTCGGCCTCGACCCGGCGCATGAACTCGTCCGGGATCCAGTTGGCCAGGTTGAGGTTGTGGGTGCGGCGGGCGTCCTCGCCGGTGTTGTCCCGCAGTTGCAGGAACTCCTCGATGTCCGGGTGCCACGGCTCCAGGTAGACGCAGGCCGCGCCCTTGCGCCGGCCGCCCTGGTTGACCGCGGCGACGCTCGCGTCCAGCGTGCGCAGCCACGGCACGATCCCGTTGGACTGCCCGTTCGTGCCCCGGATCAGCGCGCCGCGGGAGCGGACCCGGGAGTACGCGATGCCGATGCCACCGGCGAACTTGGACAGGTTGGCGACCTGGGCGTACCGCTGGTAGATCGAGTCCAGCTCGTCGAGCGGCGAGTCGACCAGGTAGCAGGAGGACATCTGGGTGTGCCGGGTACCGGAGTTGAACAAGGTCGGTGAGCTGGGCAGGTAGGCCAGGCTGGACATCAGCCGGTAGAAGTCGACCGCCTCGTCCGCCGTCCGGGACAGGCCACAGGCCACCCGCAGCAGCCAGTACTGCGGGGTCTCCAGCACCAGTCGGCTGGTGGGGTGGCGCAACAGATAGCGGTCGTACACGGTGCGCAGGCCGAAGTACTCGAACCGGCGGTCGCCGTCGGGGTCGATGGCGTGGTCGAGCGTCGCGGCGTGTGCGGCGACGAACGCGGCGGTGTCGTCACCGATCAGGCCCTCGGCGTGGCCGACCCGGATCGCCGCGCTGAACGAGGTGATGCCCTGTCGACGCACCTCCTTGTCGACGTAGCCGGCCAGCAGCCGCGCGGCGAGGCGCGAGTACTGCGGCTCCTCCCCGATCATCTCGGCCGCGGTCTGGATGGACAGCCGGTCCAGTTCGGCAGTGGTCGCGCCGTCGTAGAGGCCGCTGATGGTGCGGGTGGCCACCCGCATCGGGTCGACGTCGGTCAGGTCGTCGGCCCACCGCTCGACCGCCCGGACGATCTTGTTCACGTCCACGGGTTCGGTGGCGCCGTCGCGCTTGCGAACCTGCATCGGCGACCGCCGCAGGGTCGCGTCGCCGCTGGCCGGGACTACCTCGGTGACTGTCACCACTCGCTCCTCGGAGTTCGAGACCTGGTGGCCCGGACGCGAGGAGACAGACACCGACGGACGCCACGCCAGCGCGGCGTGGGTCAGGTGGCGTCAGCCGTCCCACGCGGCCTCGGACCGCCGCCCACCCGGGTGCGGGTACGCGGCGCGCTGGCAGGTCTTCGGACTCGCGGGCACGACCGGTCTCGCCGGTCTCCTACTGGCCGTCGCTTCCCAGGCCCATTGGTGACCCAGTGCTGATGACGGCTGTCGTTCCCACTCACCGCTGCGGGACAGTCCCGGATTTCCACCGGGTTCCCTGTTGCCTCGACCGCCCCGGATGAGCGGCCGAACCAGCTGCGCTCGACACCATATATAGGGACGCAGCCGTTGTCACACCCCACATGTCGGTCTCGGGCGTGTCGGGACCGGGGCGGTGACCACCGTCACCAACGCGGCCGACCACGCCACGCCGGCCGACGCCAGGCGACGGGGACGGGGCCCCGCGCGCGTGTCGACAATCGACAAAGATGTGATCTATCAAGGCGGCAAACATCATACGTATGCGGGGCCCACGATGATCAACATCGTTGACTAGCCGGAGCAGTCCTTCGTATACTCCCAGTGATCATCTGATCTTTAGCCTAGCTGGGCGAGGAGCGCATGCCGCAGATCACCGCCGTCACCGTCGAAGACGTCCGCTTCCCCACCTCCCTGACCGCTGACGGGTCAGACGCCATGAACAAGGACGGCGACTACTCGGCGGCCTACGTCGTCCTGCACACCGACGGCGTCGACGGCGTGGGTGCGCCACTCGCGGGGCACGGCCTGACCTTCACCATCGGTCGAGGCAACGACATCGTCGCGGCGGCGGCGGTCCACCAGGCACAGCTCCTCGTGGGCCTGGACGTGGCGACGATGGCAGCGGACATGGGCGCGGTCTACCGCCTCCTGACCTCCGACTCCCAGCTGCGGTGGCTCGGCCCGGAAAAGGGTGTCGTCCACCTGTCGCTGGCGGCCGTGCTGAACGCGTCGTGGGACCTGGTCGCCCGGGTCGCCGACAAGCCGCTGTGGCGGCTGCTCGTCGACATGTCCCCCGAGCAACTCGTCGACATCGCGGACCTGCGCTACCTGTCCGACGCGCTGACCCGGGACGAGGCACTGGCCATCCTGCGGGCCAAGGAGGCCACGAAGGCCGCCCGCCTCGCCGAGCTCGACCGAACCGGCTACCCCGCCTACACCACCTCGGCGGGCTGGCTCGGCTACGGCGACGACAAGCTGCGCCGACTGTGCCAGGAGGCGGTGGACACCGGCTACGGCTACGTCAAGCTCAAGGTGGGCGCCAACCTCGACGACGACATCCGCCGATGCGCGATCGCGCGGGAGATCCTCGGGCCGGACCGCAACCTGATGATCGACGCCAACCAGGTGTGGGACGTCGGTCAGGCCATCGAGTGGGTCACCGCCCTCGCCCGGTTCACGCCACTGTGGATCGAGGAGCCGACCAGCCCCGACGACATCCTGGGCCACGCGGCCGTCCGCCGTGCCGTCGCGCCGATCGGCGTCGCCACCGGCGAGCACTGCCACAACCGGGTGATGTTCAAGCAGTTGTTCCAAGCCGAGGCCATCGACTTCTGCCAGTTGGACACCGGCCGGTTGGCCAGCATCAACGAGATCGTCGCCGTGTTGCTGCTCGCCGCGAAGTTCGACGTGCCGGTGTGCCCACACGCCGGGGGCGTCGGCCTGTGCGAGATGGTCCAACACGTGTCGGTGCTCGACTACGTCGCGATCTCGGGGGATCTCACCAACCGGGTCACCGAGTTCGTCGACCACCTGCACGAGCACTTCACCGACCCGTGCATCATCCAGGACACCGGCTCGGGCAGCGGTTACGTCCTACCCAGCCAGCCCGGCTACTCCACCCGGATGCATCAGGAGTCGGTCGCGCTCTACCGCTTTCCGGACGGCCGCTACTGGGCGGCGACAGACCCGACTACCGTGTCATCTCCGGAGCCGGCGTACGTGATCGCGGGTGGGAAGGCCACCCCCGCCGGCCGCTAGGGGAAGCATGTCTCGTACAGACGAAGTGGTCAACGGCATCAAGCGGATGATCCTCGAAGGGCAGTTCCGGCCCGGGGACCGGTTGCCCATCGAGAAGGACCTCGCCGAGTCGCTCGGCGTCTCGCGGGGCTCGCTGCGCGAGGGGATGTCGGCCCTGTCGATCCTCGGCATCGTCAACATCCGCCAGGGCGACGGCACCTACGTCACCAACCTCGACGCGCCACAACTGCTGGCCCCGATGGGTTTCGTCGTGGACTTCCAGGGTCAGGGCGACCCACGGCACATCCACACCGTTCGGCGCCTGCTGGAGTGCGAGGCGGCCTGTCTGGCGGCGACCAGGATCACCGACGAGGCCCTGGCCCAGGCAGGTGACCTGCTCGCCGAGGCGGCCCGGCTGGTCGGCCAGTCACCGCCGGATCACGAGCGGATCATGGAGATCGACATCGCCTTCCACCGGATCATCGCCGTGCACGCCGGGAATCCGGTGCTCGTCGGCCTGATCGAAGCCTTCGCCGGGCGGACCATCCGCGGCCGGCTCTGGCGGAGTCTGCACGAGGAGGGCGCGGACCTGCGTACCCATGACGAACACGTGGCGATCCTGAAGGCCCTCGTGGCGCGCGACCCGGAGCGGGCCCGCACCCGGATGGCCAACCACCTGATCGGTGTGGAGGAGTCGTTGCAGGGGTTGCCCGACGACGCCGACGCGGGCGTCGAGACGACCCGGCCGTGACCGCCGGCCCTCACGACTGCACGTCGAGCAGCCCCCCGTCGTACAACGCCGCCCACAGCTGATCCGGGACGTCGACGGCGGCTCGGCGCAGGGTCTCGGTCACCTGGGCCTCGTCCCGCATGCCGACCACCGTCGAGACCACGGCCGGATGACGACGGACGAACGCCAATGCCGCCTGGGGCAGCGTCACGCCGTACGTCTCGCAGACCCGCGCCATCCGGCGGGCGTGGTCGATCACCTCGGCCGGTGCCTGCTGATAGTCGTAGACGGCGTCGGTCGCCGGCATGTCCCGGGCCAGCAGCCCGGAGTTGTAGACCCCGGCGACCACCACACCGACGCGGCGGGCCTGCGCGACGGGCAGCAGGTCGGTCAACGCGCCCTGCTCCAGCAGGGTGTACCGGCCGGCGCACATCACCACGTCCACATCGGTCTCCGCCACGAAGCGGGCCAGCATCGCGGACTGGTTCATCCCGGCCCCGACCGCACCGATCACGCCCTGCTCCCGCAGCTCCACCAACGCGGGGATCGCCTCGCGCGTGGCCTGCTCCCAGTGCTCGTCCGGATCATGCAGATACACCACGTCGATCCGGTCCAGGCCGGTGCGCCGTAGGCTCGCCTCCAACGAGCGACGCACGCCGTCGCGGCTGAAGTCCCAGACCCGGTGATGATCGGCGGGTACGTCGAACCCCTCCGGATCCCGCAGGTGCGCCGTCTCCGGTGACGGCACGAGCAGCCGGCCGACCTTCGTCGACACCACGTACTCCTCGCGCGGGCGCGAGCGCAGGGCCGCTCCCAGGCGCGTTTCGGACAGGCCCAGCCCGTAGTGCGGCGCCGTGTCGAAGTATCGGATGCCACCCGCCCACGCGGTGTCCACCGCGGCGGCGAACTGCTCATCCGACGTCGCCCGGTAGAGATTGCCACCCTGTGAGGCACCGAAGCCCAGTGGGCCCAGCCGCAGCGGCGACCCGGCAGCGCTCCGGGTCGCCGGACGGGCGAGATCGTGCGCGACCCGGCGAGCGGCCACCGTCACCTCTCGTCCCGATCCACGCTGGTGCTGCCGGTCATCGCCGCGACCAGGTCGTCGGTGGTGACCTCGTCGGCACGTAGTTGGGCCGCTCGCCGGCCGAGGCGCAGCACCTCGACCCGGTCGGCGATCTCGAGCACCTGCGGCATGTTGTGGCTCACCAACACCACCGACATGCCGGCGTCGCGGGCACGCCGGACGACGTCGAGCACCCGTCCGGTCTGGACCACGCCCAGCGCCGCGGTGGGCTCGTCGAGGATGACCACGTTTGTCGCCCAGATGATGGCGCGGGCCACCGCGACGCACTGCCGCTGCCCACCGGACAGCATCGCGATCGGAGTGGTGACCCGGGGGATGCGTACGCCCAGTTCGTCGAGGGCGGTGGCGGCGCCCTGCCGCATGGCGCGCTTGTCCAACAGCCCGAGCCGGCCGAGTGGTCCGGAGCGGAGGATCTCCCGGCCGAGATACAGGTTGGCGGCCACGCTGAGGTCGTCGGCGACGGCGAGATCCTGGTAGACGGTCTCCACCCCCGCGCGCCGGGCATCGACCGGGGTGGAGAACTGGACCGGACGGCCGCCGATCCGGATCTCGCCCTCGTCCGGCGGATGCACACCGGACAGGGTCTTGATCAGCGTGCTCTTTCCGGCGCCGTTGTCACCGATCAGCGCGACGACCTCACCCCGGCGGACCATGAAGTCGGCGCCACGCAACGCCTCGACGTGCCCGAACCGTTTGACGATGCCGCGGGCTTCGAGGGCCGGCGGTTCCGCGTCGGTCGGTTGCTGATCGCTCTCGGCGGCGGCCGTGGGGATGCCGCCCATCACTGCACCGGCGGGTTGGCGCAGCTGGGCTCGAGCACCGCCTTGATCTCCGCCGAGTCGATGTTCTCCTTGGTGACGAACGTGACGCCGGTGTCGGCCGACGCCAGCGGTGCCTTGTCCCGAAGGTGCTTGACCATCTTGTCGACGCCGAAGTAGCCCATCTTGAAGGGGTTCTGCACGACCAGCGCCGAGATCTGGCCGTTGCGCACCCCGGCGATCTCGTCCGGGGCCGCGTCCCAGCCGATGATGACCACCTTGCCGGACTTGCCGGCCGCCTGGATGGCCTGCGCGGCACCGAGCACGCTCGGCTCGTTGGCCGCGAAGACGCCGGCGAGGTTGGGGTTTGCGGTGAGGATGTTCTCGGTGACCCGCCGGGCCTCGTTGACGTCACTGCGGCTCGGCTGCTGGCCGACCAGCTTCAGGTTGGGATACTGGGCGAGGCCGGCCTTGAAGCCGTCGACCCGCTCGGTGTTGGTCTGCGATCCGGGTTGGAACTCGACGAGTGCCACCTGGTGGTTTCCGGGGCCGAGTTCGGTGGCGAGCAGCTTCGCCGCCTCGGTTGCCGACGCGCGGTTGTCGGTGGCGAAGAGGGGCACGGCCGCCGGCTGCGGGCTGGTGCCAGAGTCGATCATGGCGACCGGGATGTTGGCGGCGAGCGCCTGGTCGGTCGCCGGCGCCAGCGCGCTGGAGTCGGTCGCCGCGTAGACGATGCCGTCGACCTTCTTGGTGACGAAGTTCTGGATCAGGTTGACCTGTCCCTCGACGTCGGTCTCGGTGGTCACCCCGTCCCACTGGACGGTGACGTTCCCCGCGCGCTGCGCGGCGCACTCCGCGCCCGCCTTGACGGTGTTCCAGTAGTCGGCCCCGACCGCCTTGGGTACGACGGCGAGCTTCAACGGACCGCTCGCGTCCTTGGTCGCGCCGTCGCCGCCGTCACGGACCTCGACCCCGCCGCAGGCGCTGAGCAGAGCGGTCGCCGCGGCCGCCGCCAGGATCGCCTGCGCGCGCAGGAGGGGTCCTCGCGTCCGCCGGCTGGTGGTGGTGTGTGCCATGGTGTGTGTCCTTCCTCGTTCGGACTCTCGGAATGGCATGTCAACCCCGTGATTCCAGCCGCCGGCGGCGGTACTGGTCGAAGTAGACGGCGGCCCAGATGATCACGCCGACGATCACCTGCTGGTAGTGGATGCTGATGTCGAGCAGGACGGCGCCGTTGCGGACCAGGGCGATGAGGAACGCGCCGATGATGGTCCCGACGATCCGGCCCTGCCCGCCGAACAGGCTGGCTCCGCCGATGACCGCGGCGGCGATGACGTCGAGCTCCAGCGAGATCCCATAGTTGGGCTGGCCGGAGTTGACCCGGGACGCGGCGATCATGCCGCCCAGCCCGACCAGGACGCCGGCCAGCACGTACACCCCGGTCAGGTGGCGACCCACCCGGATGCCGGAGCGGCGGGCCGCCTCCAGGTTGGAGCCCATCGCGTAGGTGTGCTGACCGAAGCGGGTCTGGGAGAGCAGGAAGGCGACCCCGACGGCGACCAGGACGGTGATCACCACGGCGAACGGAATGCCGAGGATCTCGCCGTTGCCGAGCAGTTGGAAGGATCGGGGCAGGCCGTAGACGCCGACCGCTCCGGTGATGATGAAGACGAGGCCGCGGCCCACCGACATCGTCCCCAACGTCGCGATGAACGGTGGGATCCGGGCCACCGTCACCAGTAGCCCGTTCAACAGCCCGGCCAGCGCGCCGACGCCGATCGCGACGGCCGTCGCCGCCCACAGCGAGAAGCCGAGGTCGCGCACGACCATCGCGCCCAACACGCCGGCGAGCGCGGCGACCGACCCCACCGACAGGTCGATGCCCTTCGTGATGATGACCATCGTCTGGGCCGTGGCGATGATGGCGATCACCGCCGTCTGGGCCCCGATGTTGAAGAGGTTGTCCGCGGTCAGGAAGTACGGACTCGCGAAGGTCAAGGCGATGAACAGGACGACCAACGCGGTCGCGGCCGTGAACTCGGAGACGGCGTGGGAGACCCGTTCCCGGAACCAGTCGCTGAGTTCGCCGCGCTGCGTGCCGGCGGTTGCCTCGGCGCTACTCATCGTCGGACCTGACCTCCCCAAGCGTGGCGCTGGCACCCGACGGGAACCCGCCGACGAGCCGAACGTCCGTGCGCGACCGACCCGGCTCGGATGGCAGTGCGGCAACGTGCCGCACGACCCTCGAGATAGGTCGGATGTTTGCCCCGATCAGGCGTTACCTTCCCACGCATTCACGTATGTTGCCAAGGTCTTACGGGCATGTTTTGCCATCGTTACCTGCACCACCGAAGGCATACATCTGACCAAACGCCATCGGCCGCCGTCGCTAGCATGTTATCGATAACATGCTATGTCCCCAGTTCGGAACCCGCTGCCGGGTCAGAAAGGGCTCAGTTGGTACACCCGGGCGGCGGTCTCACGCCAGATGGCCGCCCGCTCGTCCTCGGACAACGGGTCCAGCAGGTCGCCGAGGACCGTGACCCAGCGGGTGTACGAGGTGGCGAGCAGGCACACCGGCCAGTCCGAGCCGAACATCAGCCGATCCGGCCCGAACACGTCGAGGGCGTGCTCGACAGCGGGCCGCAGGTCGGCCGTCGTCCAGGACGCGCCGTCCACTTCGGTCACCAGGCCGGAGAGCTTCGCCGTCGTGTTGGGCTCGGCCGCGAACGCGCGGAGGTCGCGGCGCCAGTCACCGAGATCGGCGCGACCGAGCGGGGGCTTGCCGAGGTGGTCGAGGACGAACCGCACCTGGGGCAGGTCGCGGACGAGTCGGGTGGCCGCCGGCAGCTGACCGTGGCGCACCAGGAGGTCGAAGGCGAGGCCGGCCGCGCCGACCGCGGCGATGCCCCGCCGCACGTCGGGGCGGTCGAGATAGGCCGGGTCGGGCTCGGACTGGACCAGGTGGCGGATCCCGACCAGCCGTTCGCCGCCACGCGCCTTCCGCAGCCGGTCGAGGCGACGACCGACATCGGCGGCGGTGAGGTCGACCCAGCCGACCACCCCGGCGACGAGAGGATCGTCGGCGGCGATACCGAGCAGCTCGGGCGTCTCCGACCGAACGGCGACCGACTGTACGACCACGGTCTGGGTGACCCCGGCGGCCCGGGTCGCCGGGGCGAGTTCGACAGGGGTGAAGTCGTCGTCGATCGCGGCCATGGTGTGCGGATCGATCCAGGGCTGTGGGTGCCGCGCCCGGACCCAGAGGTGATGGTGCGCGTCGACGATTCCCGGCCGTCGCGCGACCTCGCCGGTCGTCATCGGACCCATCCTGGCGTGTTCACGTTCACCCCCGCCCCGCCACCGACCGAACCCCTCCGGGTAGACCCGGAGCCACAGAGTCGATCTGGCAGGTTGACCATGTTAGCGGTAACAGGCTGTTCCCGCGTCGCGGAACGCGCGCCGGACCGAATTCCCACCGGGTCGCCTTTTGGTCTGACGAATCCGCCGGCACCGACGGCTGGTCCGACTCGTTGACCCTCCGGTGGGCGGACGCCGTCCGAGCGCGGCGCCCGGGTTGACCGCCTGAGGTGGCACCGATACCGTCGACCCACTATCTGCGGCGACGCGAGGGAAGCCGGTGTGAATCCGGCGCGGTCGCGCCACTGTGAGCGGTTCCCAACCACAATTGGGGGCCGCGAGCCAGGACGCTCGGTCGTCCGCAGCCTTGCGATGGGGACGCGTCATCCCTGGGGAGGTTCGTGTATTCATGTCTAGTTCCGCTTCCAGCCAGCCGGTGGTGCACCCCGTCGGCAGCGCACGTCTCCTGTGGACGGCTCTGGCGACCGTTGCCGTGCTCACCCTGCTGGCCTACCTCGTCGCCTTCGACCAGGGGGCGGTGTCGCGCAGCGGGATGTACCTGCACGAGCTGATGCACGACGGCCGGCACCTGCTGGGCGTCCCGTGCCACTGAACACCACCACCGCTCCCCCGTTCCTCGCCGTCCTCGTCCGCGGTCTGCTCGCCGGCCTGCTCGCCGGCCTGCTCGCCGGGGCGTTCGCGTACGTCGCCGGCGAACCGCACGTCGAGGCAGCCATCGCCATCGAGGAGGCGGCGGCACACGCCGAGCCCGCCGCTGGTGCGCACGACCACGAGGACGCCCTGGTCAGCCGCACGGGTCAGCGTGGCGGCCTGTTCCTGGCCACCGGCCTGTTCGGGGCCGCGATGGGTGGCTTGCTGGCCACGGCGTACGTCCTGCTGTCGCGTCGGCGGCGCGCTGACGACGACGGGCGGTCGGGCCTGCTGCTGGCCGGCGCGGCGCTGCTCGGCGCGGTGATCGTGCCGTTCCTGAAGTACCCGGCGAATCCGCCGGCGGTCGGCGACCCGGCCACCATCAACCAACGGACCCTCACCTACCTGTTGATGGTGGTGCTCGGGCTGGTGGCCGTGTGGGCCGGCTCGCTGGGCTACCGGGCGGTCGGGGCCCAGGCGCCGCCATGGCTGCGCGCCGCCGCGGCCGTGGGCGGGTTCCTGCTGGTCGCGGCAGTGTCGTACGTGGTGATGCCGTCCTTCCAGGAGGTGCCGGCGGACTTCCCGGCGACCCTGCTGTGGAGTTTCCGGCTGGCCTCGCTCGGCACCCAGGTCGTGCTCTGGACCGGCATCGGCCTGCTGTTCGCGGCCCTGATGCATCACGAGCGGCGTCGCCGGTCCGCCACCGCGCTGCCGAGCACGTGACCGGCACCAGCCTCCGGCTGGTCGCCCACGGTCGTACCGCCGCTCTGCGTCGGGCCCGCTTCGGCGGCACCGACGACGGCCTGGACGAGGGTGGCCTTCGTGCCGCCCTCGCCCAGGCCCACCCGGGTCCGGACCGGCGTGGGCCCCTCGGCGTGCACGACACCTGCCTGTCCAGCCCGGCGGCGGCGGCCCGACAGACCGCCGACGCCCTCGGCCTGCTGCCGACGATCGAGGCGGCGTTGGCCGACTGTGACTACGGCGACTGGTCCGGACTGTCGCTCGAGGAGATCGCCGGCACGCACCCGCAGGCGTTGCGCGACTGGCTGTCCGACCCGGACTCCGCGCCGCACGGCGGTGAATCGGTCACTGCCGTGCGGGATCGGGTCGGTCGCTGGCTGGACGAGCACCGTGGCGCCGGTCGACGCGTCGTCGCGGTCACCCACCCGCTGGTGATCCGGGTCGCGGTCGTGCACGCGCTCGGCCTGCCGACGGCGACGTACCGACAGGTGGACGTGGAGCCCCTGGCCGTCGTCCAGCTCACCAGCCAGGGCACGCGCTGGCACCTCCGGCTGGGCCCGCACTGAGCTGAGCGGTGGGTGGACGGCCCGCTGAGCCCGACCGGACGGTCTGCTTCAGCCCTCTCGAGTGCGGACCAGGGCGGCGGCGCGGCCCAGGGCGGATTTCTCGACTGCGGACAACGCGGGGTCGACCCGGCGCTGGCCCAACGCACGCCGTAGTTGGCTGACCCGGGGCGGCTCCGCGCGTCGCTGAAAGGCGTCGAGGCCGTCCCGGGCAAAACCGGCGAGTTGGGCGTCCGAGCCGACCGCCACCTCGGCGAGGATGAGAGCGGTCATGGCCACGTCCAGGTCGGCCGGGCCCTCGTCCGCATTGCGCCAATCTATGACCACCGGCCCGCGCGAGGTCACCATGACGTTCTGTGGGTGCAGATCGAGGTGCAGGACGCGGTCCGCCGGGTCGGCGCTGAACCGGGCCGGCAGGGTGTGGAGGCGGTCATGCAGGCCCACAAGCTGGTCAGCGGCCGCGCCGATGCCGGTGCGCCCGGCGAGCAGCGACGCCAGCAGAGTCTCGCCGTCGAGTCGTTCGAGCACCAGGTCGGGCCCTTGCGCGTCGTACACCACGGGCACCGGGTAGCCGGCGGCCCCGACGTACGCCATCAACGCCGCCTCGGGCGCGCTGTCCCCGCCCTGGCGGTAGCGGCGCAGCACCCGCGACTCGTCGAGCGCGTAGACGTCGGCGTCGCGCCCCGAGGCGAGCAGCGCGTGATCGGCCATGGCAGACGACGCTAACAGTCGGTCGCGCGACAAACGCGTGGGGCGGGCCCTGATCGCGGCCCGCCCCACGCGGCTGCACTGTCCCCGGCTCGGTGCTAGCCGGTGACGGTGAACGGTCGGGACACAGTCGTCGCCGACGTGGCACCGTTCAGCGTGACGCTTGTCGCGCCCGCCTTCGCCGCACCCGGAACGCTCACCGTCGCGCCGGAGAGGACGCCGTCACCGTTCGCGCGCACGATGCTGACCGCGAGGCCGGTCCCGAACGTGATCGTGACCGCCTCGTTCGGTACGAACCCGGAACCGTCGACCATGATCGACGTACCGCGCGGCCCCGAGGTGGTCAGCAGCGCCACCCGCGGCTGGTAGGTCCGCGTCTCCGGCTCCCCGGTCACCTGCACGGTGGCCGTGGCCGGCGTACGCGAGGACGCGCCCGTCGCGGTCACGGCGTACCGCCCGGGTTGCGCGTCACCGGAGGTCGGCACCGAGGCGCGAACCGTTCCCGTCGCGGAGGCCGCGACCTTCACGGTCCGGCCCGGGTCGGTGCCGACGCTGACGGTCACCTGCTCGCCGGCGGCGAAGCCGCTGCCGTCGACGGTGACCGCGCCACCGGTGCTGACGGTGCCGGACGCGGACAGCGCGATCGCCGGCTGCGATCCGCCCCGGGCCACGGTCACGGTGAAGGACTGGGTGCCGCTCGACATCGTGTCCCACGCGGTGACGCGCACCGTGTAGGCGCCCTCCCTCGGGTAGGTGTGCTGGCCGCTCATCGCACCGGACGCGCCGATCGTCACGTCGTCCGGAACCGTGCCGTCACCCCACTGGACGCGGGCACGGTAGCCCGTCGTACCGGGAACGCCGCCGGTCACCGCGCCGAGGTTCGCCGCGAGGGCCTGCCCGGCGGTGGCCGTCTGGTCCTTCGGGGCGACGGTCGCCAGCGCCGGTGCGGGCGTGCCGTCGTTGGCCACGGCGAACACGTGGATCCGACCCGCCGAGCGAGGGTCGCCGGTCTGCGTCGGCAGGGTCACCGACACCAGCGTCTTGCCCGCCGGGATCTGGTACGGCGCGGTGGCGAACAGGAACGGCTGGGCGCCGTCACGGCTCGTGCCCTGCAGCCGGTACGCCGTCCGGGCGACGATGATGTTGCCGTACGACGGGGTGCCGTTGGCGTTGCCGCCCAGCGTCCAGTCGCTCAACTGGATCGGAATGCTGGCCGTGCTGCCGTCGCTGAACGTCGCCGTGCCGGTGGTGCTCTGGTTGCCCTGCGTTCCGGCGCCGATGAACGAGATGCTCTTCGCGTCCGCCGGAAGGTCGAGGACGGCAGTCGCCCCGTTGCCGGTGGCGTTGTCCGGCTGCCCGGCCGGGATCACCGGCAGGGTGAACCGCAGCTCGGTTCCGGGAACCTGCCGGGGCTGGCCCTGGGTCGCGCCGCCCGCCGCGAGGGCCGCCCGCGAGTACGCCCACGACTTGGCGTCGCAGTCTGCCGCCAGTGCCCCTTCGTCACCGACGCAGACGCTGTCGAACGCGGCGGTGAGACCGGAGGCCGGGGCGTACGCCACCTCGACGCCGACCGTCGCGGAGCTCTGGCTGTCGCCGTCGGTCACCGTGACGTTCGCCTGGTGGTAGCCCGGCGTGGCGTAGGTGTGCGACCCACCGATGCGGTAGACGGCCCGCGAGCTCAACGTCACGGTGCCGGCGGTGACCGGCGTGCCGTCACCCCAGTCGATCGTGGCCTGGTAGCCGCTGGCGTCGCCACCGATGACGGTGGCCAGCGGCACCGAGACGGGTGCGCCCGACGTCGCGTGCACGCCGTCCGCGGCGGTGACCGCGATGTCGCCGCCCCCGAGGTCGAGGTCGCCCCCGGCGAGCAGCTCGACCTCGGCGAGGTTGGTCTGCGCGGCGCCGACGGTCTTGGTGACGGCGAGCCGGAACTGCGCGAACCGCCCCGGCTTGTCGATCGAGTACGGGCGGGTCTGGTTGCGCCACGGGAACACCTGGCCGGTGCGCGAGTCCAGTGTGGTCCAGGTGAGGCCGTCGTTGGAGCCCTGCAGGCGCCAGTCCGCCGGATCGCCCACAGCGGCCCCGGACGTGACCGTGTAGTACTTCGGCTTCTGCTTGCCACCACGGAAGGCCCAGGTGATCTGCGGGGTCGCCGAGGTGAAGGTCAGCTGGGTGGTCGACGAGTCGTCGAACAGCTTCGACGCGTCCTGACCGCCGGTCGCGGTCGCGGTGCCGAGACCGGGCCCGGTGACATCCTGCAACGGCTTGGGCGCCTCGTCACCCTTGGTGAGCGACGGCGGCGCGTCGTTCTTGCCGCTGCCCCACGACGACGGCCTGGGGCCCATCTGGAAGTCGATGGTGCCGCCCTTGGCCAGCGTTGCCACATCCAGGGACAGGCCGCGCTGCTTCTTGCCGTTGACCCGCACGTCCTGCACGTAGACGTTCGCCGTGCTGTTGTTCGGCGCGTTGACCACGATGTCGCCGCTGCTGCGGTGCACGGTCATTCTGGTGAACTGCGGCGAGCCGATCGCCCACTCGGACGACCCGGCCTGCAACGGGTAGATGCCCAGCGAGCTGAGGATGTACCAGGACGACATCTCGCCGTTGTCCTCGTCACCCAGGTAGCCCTGGCCGATCTCACTGCCGACGTAGAGGCGGCGCAGGATCTCCCGTACCTTCTCCTGGGTCTTGGCCGGCGCGCCGGCGACGTTGTACATGTACGGGATGTGGTGCGACGGCTGGTTGCTCATGCCGAGCTGCCCCATCCGCACCGCGCGCGCTTCGAGCATCTCGTGGATGACGCCGCCGTACCCACCGGGGCGGTCGGCGTTCTCCGGGGTGGTGAAGAACGCGTCCAGCTTGTCCCGCAGCGCCTTCTGCCCGCCGTACAGGTTGGCGAGGCCCCGGCCGTCCTGCTGCGCGGTGAACGCGAAGTTCCACCCGTTGGTCTCGGTGTAGACGCCACCCCAGTCCAGCGGGTCACCGGCGAGGAAGTTGCCGGCGGCGTCGCGGCCCTGGAAGAGCTTCGTCTTCGGGTCGAAGAGGTGGACGTAGTTGCGGGCCCGCTCCAGGAAGTACCGCGACTCCTCCTTGAGCCGTGCGCGCTGCGACTTCGGCGTGGCCGGGTCCTTGGCGAGCGCCGCACCCATGTTGCCGATGCCGTAGTCGTTGATGTAGCCCTCCAGTGCCCAGGACACCGACTCCCCCGTGGACGTCGGCGTGTAGCCGAGGAACAGGGAGCTCTCGATGCCCTTGCGTCCGACCGCGCTGCGCCCGGACGCGACGGTCGCGTCCTTGACCGCCGCGTCGTACGCCGCGAGCGGGTCGGGCAGCTTGACCCCGGTGAGGTACGCCTGGGCCAGCGCCACGTTCGCGCTGGTGCCGGTCATCAGGTCGGCGTAGCCGGGAGACGACCAGCGGGCGATCCAGCCGCCGTCACGGTAGTGCTGGACGAACCCGTCGGAGATCTTGGCGGCGACGTCCGGGTACAGCAGCGCGTAGGCGGGCCACACGGTGCGGTAGGTGTCCCAGAAGCCGTTGTTGACGTAGATCTGGCCGTCGACGATCTTCGCGCCGGTCTGGGTGGCTGTCGACGCGCCGTTCGCCGCCGAGACCGGGCTCGCGTACCGCCAGCGCGGCGCGGCGGCGGTGCCGGTGTTCTCCGACTGCGAGTTCGGGTAGAGGTTCAACCGGTACAGGTTCGAGTACATCGTGACCAGCTGCGACTCGGTGGCGCCCCGCACCTCGACCCGGCCGAGCCGGTCCTTCCACCCGGCCGTCGCGGCGGCGTGGATCTGGTCGAAGCTCTTACCGGAGACCTCCAGGTCGAGGTTCCGGCGCGCCTGGTCGACGGAGAGGAACGACGTGGCGAGACGCATCGTCACCTCCCGTGACGCGGAGACGTCGAAGGTGGCCGACGTCGCGGTCGAGGCCGTCGGCGCCCGGTCGAAGGCGCCGGAGACGAACATCCGGCTGCGACCGGCCGACAGGCCGCTGCCGTTGTCGACCCAACCGGTGAACGTGCCGTCCGTGCCGATGGTGAACGTGCCGTTGTGGAAGACGAGGCTTCCGGTCGCCTGCCCGGTGGGGAAGGTGAACCGCATGATCCCGGCGTGGTCGGTGGGCGACACCTCGGCGACCAGGCCGTTCTGGAGCGTGACCCGGTAGAGGTCCGGCTGGGCCGTCTCGTCGTCGTGCCGGAAGGCGACCGCGCGGCTGGCCGGCTGACCGGTGAGGGGCCCCCCACCGACGACAGGCATCACCGACATCTGGTTGCGGTCACCCATCCAGGGGCTCGGCTCGTGGGAGATCGCCAGGCCCTGGAGCATCGGGAGGTTGGCCTCGTTGTTGACCCGGTGGTACTCGTACTCCCACGAGTCGGAGGTCGCGTCGGTCACCGGGGTGAAGAAGTTGAACCCGTTCGGCACGGCGGTGATCGGCAGGTTGTTGCCGCGCGAGAAGCCACCTGTCGAGTTGGTGCCCCGTCGGGTGTCGACGTAGTTGGTCAGCTTCGAGCCGTCGATCGACGCCGGCGCGGCCGTCAGCTCGATGTCGTCGAGCCAACCCTGGAACCGGGTCTCCCCGGTGGCCTGCGGATTGTCGTACGCCAGCAGGATCCGGTCGATCGTCTTGCCGCGCGCGACGGTGCCGAGGTCGGCCTGCACCATGTTCCACTGGTCGGCGAAGAGCACCTTCGAGGCGCCCTGCCCGGCGCCGGTGAGCGGGTTGCCGTGTTGGTCGGTCGGCGAGCGGCCACTCAGGTAGCTGCCGTCGGTGAAGTGCAGGTCGACGGCGGTGTAGGTGGACGGGTAGCGGCCGTCCCCGTTGGTGAGCTCGGGGAAGATCTTGTACGACAGGCGGGTCTTCGGCCCGACCGGGATGGTGACGTCGAACAGCTTGTTCGTCGCGTACGAGCGGCCGTTGCCCTCGGCGCCGCCGGAGTAGCGCAGCGCGGCCAGGCCGGTGAACCCGACGTCCGGCTTCGTGGTGTAGCCGCCGTTCGGGCCGGCGGTCGCCTCGCTGACCATGGGGGTGGCCGGCGGGCGGACGTTCGAGCCGTCGCTGATGTTCCAGTCGGCGAGCTGCACGAGTGAGTCGCCGGAGTTCGCGGTGACGTTGAGCCGGTAGAAGCCGTACGCGTTCGTGTTGGTGAAGTTGTACGTCCTGGTGGCGAAGCGCCCGCTGAACTTCTCGCCGGCGCGCTTGTCCAGGTCGGTCCAGGTGCTGCCGTCGTTCGACCCCTGGATGACGAAGTCCCGGGGGTCCCGGGTCGGCGCGTCGTCGGCCGCGGTCAGCGAGTAGCGCACCACCGTCGCCGGCTTGGCGAGTTGGTAGGTCACCCAGCCGGTCGACGCGAACACGAGCCACTTGGTCGACGGGTCGTCGTCCTTGAGGTTCGCGGCGACCTCTCGCGGCTGGTTCTCGCCACTCGCGGTCACGGCGCTGACCTGGCCGAGCAGGCTGCCGGGCAGGGAAGCGACAGTGCCGCTCAGGTTGCCCTGGACCGGCTTTCCGTTCGCGCCGACCTCCACGGTGCTGGTGGCGGGCTGCGGGTCGGCGGACTCGAACGAGGAGGTGAAGTTGCCGGGTGGTGCGGGGGTGGGGGCGGCGTTCGCCAGGGGCGCGGCGACGAGCAGGCCCAGCGGTAGCAGGACGGCTGTCGTCGCCGCGATCAGGCGGGGAGAGAGGGGACGCGCAAGGGGGGTGTGCGACATGAGGGACGGAGCCTTTCGACTCGAACCGGGTCGAGTACGTCGAACGTCTGGGCAGAGTGGAGCGGGTGGTGGTCGGGCCCTGACATCGTTGTCATAGGAGTTCGTGAACAACGAGAGCCGGAGCGGTGGACTGTCGCTGATAGTTCCGGGCGCACCACGGCCATGTCAACGGGTTGGTCGCGCCGAACGACCGCCGCCCCCCTACCGGGCCCCGGCGGTCGATCTGCCGGGCCTCGACTCCGTCCGCCGACGGACGCCGAGGCCCGGCCACCGATCAGCAGTAGAGGTTGGCTCCGGCGGACACGCCGAGGATGCCGACGAACTGCTGGTACCTGGTGACGCGACTCTGCACCTGGGCGGGGTTTCCGCCGTCGCACTCGATGGAGCCGTTGATGCTGCGGATCGTCTGACCGAACCCCGCGCCGTTGACCATCGCGTTGTGGGCGGTCATGGTGCCCGGCCCGTTCTGGGTCATCCAGTACCAGATACCTGTCTTCCAGGCCACCGCCGCGTCGGTCTGCACCAGCCACGGATTCGCCAACAGCGGCAGGTTGAGCGCGTTACCGGCGGCGTTGTAGTTGAAGTTCCAACTCAGCTGGATCGGCCCCCGCCCGTAGTAGGCGGCCTGCCCGGCGGGGCACCCGTACGGCTGCCCGTAGTCGCAGTAGTGCGGGTAGTTCGCGGTGTTCTGCTCGACGACGTGCACGAGCCCACCGGTCTCGTGGTAGACGTTCGCCAGGAAGGCCGCGGCCTCCTGGCGCTGGACGGTGGCGCTGCCACTGCGCGCGAACGCCGGGTAGGCGCTGAGCGCGGCGACGAGTCCGGAGTACGTGTAGAACGAGTTGCGACCCGGGAACATCTGGTTGAACTGGGCTTCGGTGACCACGAAGCCGCCCGGGTTGGTGGGCGGCGGGGTGGTCGGGGGTTGGCCGCCACAGGTGTAGGGCTCCCAGTACCAGGTGCTGACGACTGGGTCGTACCCGGGATTGTCGTGCTCGGCGATGTAGTAGGCGCCGTTGGTGTACCGCACGATCGCCCCGGTGGCGTACCAGGTCCCGGCGGTCCAGTTCGGGTAGCTGCACGTCCCGCCGGTGGGCGGGGTGGTGCCCCCGACGCACGCCCCGAGGTCCTCCCAGACGCCTGTCGTACCCGGCGGCGCTTCGTTCTGGGTCCACCACTTCGCCCGGTAGTTGCGGCCGTTGTGGGAGACCTGGGCGTCTCCCCAGTAGACGGCCGAGGCCTGCCACGATGCTGAGCAGGCCGCCGCCGACGCGGCGGTGGCCGGGATGACCGCGACCAGTCCACCGGCGACGATCAGTGCCACCAGCGCGACCAGCGCGCGCAGTCTCGTCATGTGATCACTCCAATCCTGGGACCTCACCTGCCGAAACCCGAGCCGGATATCGACCGAAGTCACGGTAACACCTTCTGTTCACACTCTTTACTATTCCGTGCGGGTCCTGGCGCGACGGACCCGCCGATCGACGCCCGATAATTCCGGCCGCTTTCCGGATCATGTCGAGTGCGACCCCGTCGATCGCCGCGATCGAGACACCACACGAGCCCTTCCTCGACCGCGACATGCCTGGCCAGCCCTCGAACGGCCTTCTGCGGCGTTCCGGGGATGTTCCGGAACTTGTTGACGCGTTGGAATTCTCGCTGTAATACTCCGATCCATTGAGGTCAATGCAATCGGCGCGGTCTCACCTCCACCACCCCACTCATCCACACCTGTCTGGACGCTGCCCGCACACCGGGCGCGTCCGGCCTGCGCGAAGGGGCACCAGATGAGCAGGCTCTTCCCCCGCACGGCCCTGTGGTCGAGGCGGTTGCGCGCGGCGCTCGCCGTCCTCGCCACCGCCGTCGCCATGTGCGGCGTCGTCCTCGCGGCCACCTCGACCCCGTCGAGCGCCGCCACCTGCAACGGCTACGTCGGCCTCACCTTCGACGACGGTCCGACCGGCAGCACCAGCGCGCTGCTGAACGTGCTGCGCAACAACGGCGTACGGGCCACGATGTTCAACGTCGGCCAGAACGTCCAGAACAACCGGTCGGCCGCGCAGGCCCAGGTGGCTGCCGGCATGTGGGTCGGCAACCACAGCTGGAACCACGCCCACATGACCTCGATGAGCCAGTCGCAGATGCAGTCGGACCTGTCCCAGACCAGCTCGGCGATCCAGTCGGCGACCGGCAGCCGACCGGTGCTGTTCCGGCCGCCCTACGGCGAGACCAACTCCACCCTGCAGTCCGTCGCCTCGTCGCTGGGCATGCGCCAGGTGATCTGGGACGTGGACTCCCAGGACTGGAACGGCGCCAGCGTCAGCCAGATTGTTGCCAACGCGAGCCGACTCCAGGCCGGTCAGGTCATCCTGATGCACGACGGGATCCAGAACACCCGTGACGCGATCCCGCAGATCATGGCCAACCTGACCAGCCGCAACCTGTGCCCCGGCATGATCTCGCCCTCCACCGGCCGCGCGGTCGCGCCCGACGGCACCACCCCGCCGCCCACCACCACCCCGCCGCCCGCCGGCGGCACCTGCACCGCCACCGCCACGACCCCCAACGTCTGGGGCGACAGGTACAACACGTCGGTGACGGTCAGCGGCGCGAGCACGTGGACGGTGGTCGTGGCCATCACCTCGCCGCAGCGGGTCTCCACCATCTGGAACGGCACCGCCACCTGGGACAGCAGCGGCACCGTCATGACCATGCGATCCAACGGCAGCGGCAACACCTTCGGCTTCACCACGATGACCAACGGCAACAGCAGCGCCCGCCCGCAGATCCGCTCCTGTACCTCGGGTTGACATCGCCGAGGTTGAGTCGTGCGCGGTGGGTGCGCCCGGCACCCACCGCGCACTGCGACCCGGCGCGCGGACCAGACCGCGCTAGCCTGCACCGATGCGACACACCCTCACCCCTGGGGACGACAGCCTGCACGGCCACTTCTCCCCCGCTCTCCCGCCGGTGCTCACCATCGACCCTGGCGACACGGTCACCTATCGCACCCTGGACTGCTGGTGGTCCGCCGGCCCGTACCCCGGTGGGGCGAACCGGGACCGGCCGCGGGTCGCGCAACATCGGCCCGACCACGGCCACGCGTTGATCGGCCCGGTCGCGGTCCGCGGTGCCCGCCCCGGCCAGACCCTCGCGGTACGCATCGATGCGGTCGTCCCGTCCAGCTGGGGAACCACGGTGGCCGGCGGCTGGCCAAGTGGGTTCAACGAGCGCTACGGCGTGCAGGACCAACAGGTGGTGCACGCCTGGACACTGGACCCGGCGACGATGACCGGCCACAACCAGCACGGCCATGAGGTCGCGTTGCGGCCCTTCATGGGGGTGCTCGGCATGCCACCCGCCGAGCCGGGACGGCACTCGACGACCCCACCGCGCCCCTGGGGCGGCAACCTGGACTGCCGAAACCTCACCGCCGGCAGCACCCTCCTGCTGCCGATCCCGGTGGACGACGCGCTGTTCTCCGTCGGGGACGGGCACGCCGCACAGGGTGACGGTGAGGTCGGCGGCACCGCGATCGAGTGTCCGATGGACGAGGTGACGTTGACCTTCGACGTGCGCGACGACTTTCCGGTCACCGGCCCGGTGGCCCGGACCCCCGACGCGTGGCTGACCCTGGGCATCGGCGCCTCCCTCGACGACGCCACGTTCACGGCACTGAACTCGATGCTGACCCTGATGCAGCGGCTGCACGGTCTCAGCCGCGCGGACGCGGTGGCGCTGGCCAGCGTCGCGGTCGACGTGCGGGTGACGCAGATCGTCAACCAGAGCGTCGGCGCGCACGCGGTGCTACGCGATGACGCGCTGCGCTGGCCGGACGCCGGTTCTGTCGGGGGGCGCCGTTAACGTGTGGTCACTGTCGCCGCGCCGGCCGGATCGCGCCGCTCGCTGACCCTCGGAGGCCCCCCATGTCCCAGGAGACGACCTACCTCGAACTGTCCGAAGTGGACGGTGCGCACAAGTTCTACGAGGTCATCGTCGACAATGCCACGCTGACGGTGCGCTACGGCCGGATCGGCGACCAGGGGCAGGTCAAGGCCAGTGCCTATCCGGACAACGCCCGGGCTCGGGCCGCCGCCGCGAAGAAGATCGGAGAGAAGGTCCGCAAGGGCTACGCACCCGCGATCCCCGGCGTCCGCCAGAAGCGCACCGTGTCGCGCCGGCAGATCGTGAGCACCCGCTCCACCGCCCACACCGCCCCGGTGCTCTGGCGCTACGACTCCGGCGCCCCCGCCTTCGGCATCTTCGTCGACGGGCAGCACTGCATGGTCGGCAACGAGCACGGTGTCATCACGACGCTCGACCACGACGCGCAGGTGCGCAGCCAGGTCCGCCTTCCCGACGGGGTGAAGTGCATCGTCGCCGACGACGCCTGGATCTACGCCGGCTGCGACGACGGCAACGTCTACGACCTGTCCGGCAAGGTGCCCCGGGTGGCGTACGCGATCGCCCCGGAGATCGACATCTACTGGCTGGACATCCACGACGGCGTCCTCGGCGTCTCCGACGCGGACGGCGGCATCACCGCCGTCGACCACGAGGACGAGTTCCTGTGGCGTCGTCCCGGGCGTGGTCGTTCGGCCTGGATGGTGCGGTGCGACGACGACGCCATCTACCACGGCCACTCGCAGGGTGTGACCGGCTACGAGTGGCGCACCGGCGGCGAACTGTGGCACACCAGGACCGGCTCGGTGCTCTTCGGCTGGCAGGAGCACGGCAGCGTGTTCGCCGGGACGGGCACCCGGGAGGTGGTGCGGCTGTCCAAGTCGGGTCGACTCGAACGCACCTACCGCTGCGACGCCCCGGTCTTCTCCTGCGCCACCGCCGAGGGCGGTCAGTACGTCTTCGCTGGTGACAGCCAGTCCTCGATCTACTGCTTCGACGCGGCGGGCACCCGGCTGTGGAAGCTCGGCACCGGCTGCGGCTCGGCGTACTCCATGCAGTACCACGACGACCGGCTCTACGTCGTCACGACCGGCGGCCATCTGGCCTGCATCGACGCGAGCGAGCCGGCGATCCGCGCGGCGCAGGCCGGCACCGTTCCCCAGGTGCGCGACATCAAGGCCCCGCGCCAGGCGCCCCAGCCGGTGCAACCGACGATCGTCGAGGTGACAAGCGACGCGGGCGCCGGCGTGGTCGTGCAGTGCCTGGACGATCGGGGGCGACTGCGGGTTCAGGTGCTCTCCGACGGCTACCGGCCCGACTGGTCGGTGCAGTTCCCCAAGGGGATTCGCGAGCCGGGCGCCCGCTATCTGGTGACCGAGGTGCGCGAGTCCAGCCGCGGTGGTTACTACCGCGCGTACGGCGACATCCGCCGTCTGCGCTGAGCGGCGGGCGCGCCGGCTCCACTATCGAGGAGGGGTCCCGGTCGCGCACACCCGTGTCGTAGGGTGCCGCCATGGCGCACCCCGTCCCGGCCAACGGCGACGCCACCGGGGCCTGGTGGGCCGCCCCGCCGACGCGGCGGGTGAGTCACCTGCCGGGCGTCGACCCGGAACTGCTGCGGGTGGCGCTCGACCCGCTGCCACCGGCGGCGCCCGCGATCGTGCACTACCGGCCCACGGTGGTGGGTCCGCTCGGTGACCTCGTGGACGCCCTGCTCGACCAACTCGACACCGCAGCCCTCGCGATGTTTCCCCGCTGGCTGGCGGGGGCCGACCGTTTCGACAGCGCGGGCCCGCTCGGCGTGGCGGCGGTGCGCGCCCTCGCGGCCCGTACCGCCGCCCGGTCCCGGCACTTCGGCCCGTTCCTCGCCGACCTCGCCGAGCGTGGGCTGCGCGATCCGCGCCGTGCCGCCGCCCGGTCCCGCTTCGCCCCGGGGGTACGCGCCGCCGGGCTCGCCCGGGTGATCGCCGAGGCGTACGACCGGGAGAGTTGCGTCCTCGTCGTGGCCCTGCCCGACCTGGATGCGGACGCCGAGCGGACGCTTGTGGCCGCCGCCGAGTGGTTCGTGCGGCATGGCGGCTTCACTGTGTGGTTGGCCGGCGGGCCGCTGCGCCACGTCGACCGGGTGCGCTCGGTGCCGGTGCCGGTGCCGGCGCGGTTCGCCGAGCTGGCCAGCACGACCGAAGGGGTTGCGGCCACCGCCGCCGAGCCGGAGTCGACGGTGCTGGCCTGGCCCCCGATCGCGGGCGTGCCGCGCGGTGACAGCGCCGCCGAGCAGGCGTTGGAACGCGCGCTCGCGCCGCACGACTGGGCACGGGGCCGGCGGTGGAACCAGACCTACGAGTGGCACATCCTGGGCGCGGTTTACCGACTGGATCTGTTTTGGCCCGTGGAGGGTCTTGCGGTCGAGGTGGACGGCCCGGAGCATCGTGGGCGAATCGCTTTCGCCAACGATCGGCGGAGAGACGTGCAGCTGCAACTCCTCGGGCTGGACGTGCTCCGCTTCACCAACGAGCAGGTGCTCACCGACGCGCCGGCGGTGGTCGACGGGATCCGTCGGCTGCTGGCCCGGCGTCGCGCGGGCGGCACGTACCCCCATGGAGATGAGACATCATGACGAGCCCGGCGGACGTCCCGCACCTGACGCCGAACCAGATCAACGCCCTCGTGGTGCTGATGGTCGAGGCGCGCCGACTCACAAACGTCGAGCTGCGTGAGCTGGCCGGCTTCACGCTGACCGGCAAGGACAACACGAAGCTCGTCGACCTGGGCCTGGTGGACACCGATCGGACGCACCGGCCGTTCGCCCACGAGCTGACCGACGAGGGCTGGCGGGTGGCCCGTCAGCTGCACACCTCCCCGCCGCCGAAGCAGGGCGGCTCGACGACCCGCTCGCTGTTCGTCGTCCTGTCCAACCTGCACCGTTCGCTGGACCGGCTCCGGGTCAGCCACGGCGACTTCTTCAAGCAGACGGGAGCAACGGCGCCGGCGGCCGGCGAGTCTCGGCACGAAGCACCGGCACCCAGTGCGCCGGCACCCGCAGCGGCGGCTCCTGTTTCCGCGGCGGAGGTGGAGGCGCTGGTCCGTTCCGCGTACCGGGATCTGGCCACCGCGCCGGGCGCCTGGGTCGGCCTCGCCGACGTCCGGGACCGGCTCGCCGACACCGACCGGGCCGCCCTGGACGCGGCGCTGCGGGCGATGGTCGGCCGGGAGGACGTCCGCATCATCCCGGTGGCGAACACCAAGTCACTGACCGCACGGGACCGGGCCGCGGCCGTCCGCATCGGGAACGAGGACAACCACGCCCTGGCGATCGGCCCGGCATGATCTCGGACGACCAGCGGGCCGCGCTGGACGCGGTGAGTCTCAACCCGGCGGTCACCCCGGACGACGTCTGGCGACCCAGCCCACACAACGTGCCGGAGCTGCACGAGAAGGTGGCCGCGGAGATCCTGCGCGGGGTGGCGCGGGCCCGCACCGACGACACGAGCATGCCGCTCGGCGTGGCCATGCAGGGCCGCGCGGGCGCCGGCAAGACGCACCTGCTCGGAGCGGTCCGCGAACGGATCCAACGCGACGGCGGCTACTTCTTCCTGGTCGACATGGTCAGTGGCAAGACGTTCTGGGAGAGCGTGGCCCTGGCCCTGGTGGAGGGGATGGGCCGCCCCCACGTCGGCTGGGGCACCCAGCTGAAGACCTTTCTGCGTCGACTCACCCCCCAGCTCGGCCTGCCGACGGAGGTCCGCGACGCGGTCGCCGGCGCTCGACCGGTGACCCGTGCGCATCTCGACACCTTCATCTGGGCGCTGCGCGAGCGCGATCGGGAGGTCGGGCGGGACGCCCAGGACACCGCTCGGGCGCTCGTCCTGCACGGCGCCATCGACTTCGAGGCACAGGACGTCGGTTACGCCCACCTGATCTCCGAAGCGGGTGACCCGGTCGCGCGGGCGGCGTGGGGGTTGAGCACCGCGGTCCGCACCCCGCAGCAGGTCGTGCAGGACATCTCCCGGCTGATGGCGCTGACCCTGGACCCCACGGTCATCGCCGTGGACCAGCTCGACACGCTGTTCGCGCAGACCAGCACCTCACTGCTCAACCAGCATCAGGGGCTGGAGGACGGCCAGGCCAAGGTGCTCGGGCCGATCGCCGACGGCCTGCTCAAGCTCCGCGACATCACCCGCCGCACCCTTGTCGTGGTCTCGTGCCTGCCGGACACCTGGGTGCTGATGACCCGCGCCGCGCCCACCCCGGTCGCCGACCGCTTCCGTACGTCGACCCTGCCGGACCGGATCCCCACCCCGGAGATCGGGCAGGCGATCGTGGCGAAGCGCCTCACTGCCGCGTTCGCGGGCATGTTCTTCGGGCCACCGCACCCCACCTGGCCGATCGCCCCCGCGGCCTTCGCCGACGCACCGACCCTGACGCCGCGCGCCCTGCTGCGCCGGGTGGACCGCCACATCGCCTGGTGCCGTGACCGCGACGAGGTGGTCGAACTGGACCGGCTCATCGACGGCGCCGACTCGACGCCGACGGTGGGCGCCGCCCGTGGCGCTTCCGGTGACCCGACGACGGACGAGCGCCGCCTGCACGAGTTGGACACACGGTTCGCCGAACTGGTCGAGGCCGCGGACGTGTCGGCCGCCGTCGACCCGGCGGGCGAGGACGAGCACATGCCGCCGCTGCTCGCCGCCGGCCTGGCCGCCTGGATCGCCGAGCAGGCGCCGACCGGCGCCACCTACAAGTACGATCCGCCGCCCGGGCGCAAGCCCGCGCTGCACGGGCGGCTGATCGAGGTGCTCGACGAGGCCACCGAGAACGAGGCGCACTGGTGCTTCCGGGCCATCGCGCACCCCAACGCCGTCGCCGTCACCGCCCGGGTCAAGGCCGCGTGCACCCTCGCCGGGTTGGACCGGGACCTGCCGCAACGGCGGCTGATCCTGCTGCGCAACGGTCCGTGGCCGACGGGGAAGCGTACGACCGAGGTGTTGGCGGGCTTCGACGCGGCCGGCGGCCTGCGGTGCGCCGTGCCGGAGGCGGACCTGCGGGTCTTCGCGGCGCTGCGGGTGATGGCGGCCGAGCCGTCCACGGCCCTGCAGGAGTGGCTGGTGGCCCGTCGCCCGGCCAGCGGCACCGAGCTGTTCCGCGCGGTCCTGCCCGGGCCCGACGCAACGCGCGGCGGCGCCCCGCCGACGACGCCCGACGACGACGAGCCACCGTCGGGCGGCGGCGATTCCGACCCGACGAACGTGCCGGTCGCCGACCTGTCAGATGGTCCGTCGACCGGTTCGACGAACGGGCCCGTACCCGCTGACCCGGCCGACGCCGCCGCGCCCGACGCCGACGGTCGGGCGGTCGGGCTGGGGCGGACCGTCGACGGTGGTCACCCGTTCACGGTGCCCCTGGAGTCGCTGCGCCGGCACGCCGTCGTGTTCGCCGGGTCCGGCTCGGGCAAGACCGTGCTGATCCGTCGGCTGGTCGAGGAGTGCGCCCGCGAGGGGGTCTCCGCGATCGTGCTCGACCCCAACAACGACCTCGCGCGGCTCGGCGACGCGTGGCCCGACCCACCGAGCGGCTGGGGTCCCGGTGACGCCGAACGAGCCGCCGACTACCTCGCGCACACCGAGGTGGTGGTGTGGACGCCCCGGGTCACCGCCGGTCGACCGCTGAGCTTCCAGCCGCTGCCCGACTTCACCTCCCTGCGGGACTGGCCCGACGAGTTCGACCAGGCCGTCCGCTCCGCCGTGGAGGCGCTCGCGCCACGGGCCGGCGTCGACAGGTCGAGCCGGCTCGCCCAGCAGGGCAAGGCCGTCCTCACCGAGGCCCTCCAGGCGTACGCGCGAAGCGGAATGGTGGGCCTGCCCGGCTTCACCGACTTCCTCACCGACCTGCCCGAGGGGGTCAGTCGGCTGGCCCGCGCCGGGAAGCTCGCCGAGGAGTTGGCCGAGGCGCTCAAGGCGGCGATGGTGACCGATCCGCTCTTCGGCGGGGTCGGCGCGCCGGCCGACCCGGGGCTGCTGCTGACACCGTCGGCGGGGCGACGGGCCCGGGTGTCGGTGATCAGCTTCGTCGGCCTCACCTCCGACCAGGAGCGGCAGAGCTTCGTCAACCAGCTGCAGATGGCGCTCTTCGCGTGGATCAAGCGGCACCCCGCCGGTGACCGACCGTTGGGTGGGTTGTTCGTGATGGACGAGGCGCAGACGCTCGCGCCCTCGACCGGCACCACGGCCTGCACCGCCAGCTCGATCGCGCTGGCCTCGCAGGCCCGCAAGTACGGGCTCGGGCTGGTCTTCGCCACCCAGGCGCCCAAGGGTCTGCACAACCAGATCTCCGGCAACGCGACGACGCAGTTCTTCGGGCTGCTCAACGCGCCGGCGCAGATCGACGCGGCCCGGCAGCTCGCCGAGGCCAAGGGCGGGCGGCTGCCGGACATCGGCCTGCTCAACAGCGGTGAGTTCTACGCCGCCGGGGAGGGCTTCTCGTTCGTCAAGGTCCGCACCCCGTTGTGCCTGACGCACCACCCGAAGGCGCCGTTGACCCCCGAGGAGGTCGTCGCCCGCGCCCGCCCGGCTGGCTAGCCTGTGGCCATGATCTTCATTACCGCCAAGTTCCGGATCTTGGCGAGCACGCCGACCGGTGGCCGCGGATCGTCGCCGGTCGGCGACCCGCCGCCCGCCGTCAGCGCAGCCGACGCGCGGTGAAACGGGTCGGCGGATCAGCGATCACGTCCTGCGCCGCGACCAGCTGGATCTCCCGGGTGCCCGCCGCGAGAGTCGCCTCGAGCACGGCGTAGACGGAGGCGATGGTGCGTTCCAGCGCGGTCGCGGGTGAGCGGGTCGTCCACAGGTGCGCGAGGTACAGCGCCGCGGTGACGTCGCCCCCACCGTTCGGGTTGATCGGCAGCAACGGCGTGGTCACCGCCCAGGCGCCCTCGTCGGAGACCGCCACCACCTCCAGCGAGTCCGGTGGCAGGTCGCCGTGGAGCACGCTGGTCACCAGGACGTGCCGCGGCCCGGTCGCGCGCACCACGTCGACCGCGTCGAGCACCTCGGCCAGCGAGTTCGTCGTACGGCCGGCGAGGAAGTCCAGCTCGAAGTGGTTCGGCGTGATGATGTCCGCACGTGGCACGACGGTGTCCCGCAGGTACTCCGGAATTCCCGGCCGAACGAACATGCCCCGACCGGTGTCGCCCATCACCGGGTCGCAGCAGTACACCGCGGCCGGGTTTGTCGCCTTCACCGTCGCCACCGCGTCCAGGATCACCGCGCCCATGGCCGGGTCGCCCTGATAGCCGGAGAGCACCGCGTCGGCGGTGCCGAGGACCCCTCGGTCCTCGATGCCCGCGATCACCTCGGCCACGTCCGCCGCCGGGAGGATCGGGCCCCGCCAGGCGCCGTACCCGGTGTGGTTGGAGAAGTGCACAGTCAGGACCGGCCAGACCTCGTGCCCGAGCCGCTGCAGGGGAAAGGCCGCCGCCGAGTTGCCGACGTGACCGTAGGCGACCGACGACTGGATGGACAGGATCTTCACCGGCCCATCATCGCCGTTGCGGCCGGCGCCGTACGGACGGCCCGCCGTTTCTGTCGGGTGGCCCACTCGCCGCGCACCCGAACGGGCGGCCCGGACCGTGTCGTCCGGGCCGCCCGAGCGGGCGTACGGTCAGCCGCCGAGGCTCGCCGCGGCCGAGGCGATCGACGAGGCGAAGTAGCTCACCTGGGTGTAGACGCCCGGGTAGTTGGGCCGGGCGCACCCGTTGCCCCAGCTCACGATGCCGACCTGGATCCAGGCGTTGCTGGCGTCGCGGCGGAACATCGGGCCACCCGAGTCGCCCTGGCAGGTGTCCGTGCCGCCGCTGGCGTAGCCGGCGCAGATCTCCTGGGCCGGGATGAGGTCCCCGCCGTAGTTGGCGTTGCAGGTGGAGTCGCTGACGAACGGCACGGTCGCCTTGAGCAGGTACCGCTGCTGGCCGCCGCCCTCACGCGCGGCGCCCCAACCGGCCACGGTGAAGGTGCCGCTGTCGTACGCGGTCGTGCTGGCGATCGGCAGCGTGCTCAGCCCGGTCACGGGGCTGGCCAATCGGATCAGCGCCCAGTCGCGGCCGGCGCCGTTGTAGCCGGGGGCGCGGTAGACGTAGTTGGACCGGACGGTGATCCGGCTGGACGACTGGAGGTCGACCGTCCCGAGCGTCGCGGTGATGCTGGTGTTGGTGCCGGTCGCGCCCACGCAGTGGGCCGCGGTGAGCACCAGCCGGGAGCTGTACAACGCCCCGCCGCAGCCCATCGAGAGACGCACCATGAACGGGAACTCGCCCTGAGCGGCGCGGGTGCCGCCGACGACGTTCGGCGTCACGGGGCTGTCGGCCGCGGCGGCCGGCGCGGCGAGGGTGAGGCTGGCCGCGGTCACCGCGGCCAACGCGGTGGCCAGCAGGCCAGTGAGGGTACGCCAGCGAACCATGCATTCCTCCGCATCAGGATGGCACGCCTCGTGAGCGCACCCCGTTTCGAGATAGCGGTCATCATATTGAGGTGCATGGATGTTGCGGGTCATCCTCTCTGGGTCGTACCACCGGGGCTATGGATCTCGGTCTCACCCGTCCGGCGTGCCGGTGCTCTCCCGGCGGATGAGCCGGAAGGGCGTCTGCACGGTCAGCGGCCCGGCGACCTCCGCGCCCTCGATGCGAGCGACGAGACGGCGTACCGCCAGACGGCCGATCTCCCTCTTGTCCGGGGCGATAGTGGTGAGGGTCGGGGCACTGAACCGCCCCTCCTCGATGTCGTCGATCCCGACCACCGCGACGTCCTCGGGCACCCGGTGACCGGCCTCGGCCAGCGCCCGCAGGGCGCCGATGGCGACCAGGTCGTTGTAACCGAACACCGCGTCCGGCGGGTCACCGAGGGCGATCAGGTCCCGCATGGCCCGCTTGCCGTCGAGCCGGCCGAACCCGTCGGTGCGGGCGACCAGGCGCGGTCGGTACGGCAGGCCGGCGGCGGCCAGTGCTTCCCGGTAACCCCGGACCCGCAGGTGCGCCGACTGCCGGTCACCGCCCGGGGTGGCGCCGATGAACGCTATCCGGCGACGCCCGATCGCCACGAGATGCCGGATCGCCGCGTGGCTGGCGGCCACGTTGTCGATGGCGATGTGGTCGTGCGGCACGTCGAAGACGCCCTCGCCGATCAGCACGAGTGGGCTGCCGGCGGCCCGGGCCAGCACCTCCTCCCGGCCGATGCGCACCGGACTGAGGATCAGGCCGTCGATGACACGCTGCCGGGAACCGTCGAGGAGCGCCAGCTCCGCTCCCCGGTCCGCCGCGGTGTTCTCCATGACGAGCGTGTAGCCGAGCGCGGCGGCCTCGGAGATGGCGATCTCGGCGAGCTCGGCGAAGTAGGGGTTGGTCAGTTCCGGGACGGCCAGGGCGATCAGGCCGGTACGCCCGCGGCGGAGATGCCGGGCGCCGAGGTTCGGGCTGTAGCCGAGTTCGTCGATTGCCTGCTGCACCCGTTGTCGGGTCCGCTCCCCCACCGGCCGGTACCCGTTCACCACGTTTGAGACCGTGGCCAGCGAGACACCGGCGCGCTGCGCGATGTCCTTCAGGTTGACGCCCATCCACCAACCTTTCGCGAATTCGACAGACGGGCCGACAAGGCATTGATGAACAGGCATTGACGGGGCACCCGGTGCGGCTCTATAACGTTATACAGGTGATGATGGATGTCAATATGCCTGTCACCGTTGGCGTGTGGAGATCCCACCGACATCCGTCGCTGACGCCCGTCCCCCGTCAATGACCACCCGATGCCCACCACCCACGCGCTTCGGGCCTGGCTGCACCGCCCGCGGCGACTCGCCCCCTCGGAGACGGCATGACACGTCACGTCCCCATCCGCCCCGCCCTGCCGCTGCTGCTCCTTCTCGCCCTGGTGGCCGGCGTTCTCGCCGCACCCTCCACGTCGGCGTACGCCGCGCCGGCGAAGACGCCACCCCTGACCACCCCCTGGACCAGCCAGGCCCTGGCCGGCACGCCACTGCCCGAGTACCCGCGACCGCAGATGACGCGGCCGGACTGGCTCAACCTCAACGGCGAGTGGCAGCTACGCCAGTCGACGACCGACGACGCCCCGCAGTTCGGCGCCAACCTGCCCGAGCGGGTCAACGTGCCCTTCCCGGTGGAGAGCGCCCTGTCCGGCATCCAACGGGCCGCCAACGACAACCGCAACTACCTGTTCTACCGACGCACCGTCACCATCCCGGCCAACTGGTCGGGTCGACGGACGCTGCTGCACTTCGGCGCCGTCGACTGGCAGAGCACGGTCTGGGTGAACGGTGTCCGGGTCGGCGCGCACACCGGCGGCTACGACGCCTTCACCTTCGACGTGACTCCCCAGCTCACCGCCGGGACGAACGAGATCGTCGTCAAGGTCTGGGATCCCACCGACACCCGGCAGAACGGCAGCCTGCCCGCCATCGGCAAGCAGACCAAGACACCAGGCGGGATCTTCTACACCCCCAGCTCCGGCATCTGGCAGACGGTGTGGCTGGAGCCGGTGCCCACCGCCTCGATCAGCAGCGTGGACGTCTACCCGAACCTGAGCAACAACACCCTGCGGGTCCGGGTCTTCACCCGGGGCGACGTCAACGGCCACAGCGTGCTCGCCGAGGCGCTGAACGGTGGCACAGTGGTCGGCTCGGCCACCGGCGGCTTCACCGACTTCAGCGTGCCGGTGCCGAATGCCCGCCGCTGGTCACCCGACGACCCGTTCCTCTACAACCTCCGGGTGACCCTGCGCACCGCCGCCGGCGCCACCGCGGACCGGACCACGCACTACTTCGGCATGCGGGAGATCACCACCGGCATGGTCAACGGTGTGTTGCGCCCGAAACTCAACGGCCAGTTCGTGTTCCAGGTCGGCACCCTCGACCAGGGCTTCTGGCCGGACGGGCTCTACACCGCGCCGACCGACGCCGCCCTCGCCTTCGACCTGCAGAAGCACAAGGACCTGGGCTTCAACATGGTGCGCAAGCACATCAAGGTGGAACCGCAGCGTTGGTTCTACCACGCCGACCGGCTCGGCCTGCTTGTCTGGCAGGACATCCCCTCGCTGACCGCGCAGGACGTCGACCCGACCGACGCCCAGCAGGCGCAGTTCGAGGCCGAGGCACGCGAGATCGTCGACGAGCACCGCAGCTCACCCGCCGTGATCGCGTACACGCCGTACAACGAGGGCTGGGGCGAGCGGTCCCTCACCGACACCCGGCGGGTCGCGCAGAACATCAAGAACCAGGACAAGACCCGTCTGGTCAACCCGCACAGCGGCCACAACTGCTGCCAGTCCCTCGGCAACCCCGGCAACGGCGACATCGACGACTGGCACGTCTACCTCGGCCCGGACTCCCCCGTACCGTCGAGCAGCCGGATCGCGGTGCTCGGTGAGTTCGGCGGCCTCGGCCTGCACACGCCGGGTCACGAGTACAGCCCGAACGGCAGCTTCTTCGCGTACGAGTGGCAGTCCAGTTCGAGCGCCCTCACCGACCGGTACGTCGGGCTGGTGCAGGGCACCCAGAACCTGATGCGCGGCACGGGGCTCAGCGCCTCGATCTACACCGAGATCACCGATCTGGAGGGTGAGCTGAACGGTTTCGTCACCTACGACCGGCAGGTGATCAAGATGGACCAGGCGCGGGTGCGCGCCGCCAACACCGCCCTGGTCAACGCCTCGAAGACCCTCGGCAGTTCGGCACCCGTCGCCCTGCCGGTGAACACCCGCCGGTCGTTGCAGGTGACCACGCCCGGCTTCACCAACCGCTACCTACGCCATCAGGACAGCCTGGCCTACACGGAGGTGGTCGACGCCGCGAGCTCCAGCCTGCTCAAGGCCGACGCCACGTATACCGTCCGACCCGGTCTAGCCGGCAGCGGTTGCTACTCGTTCGAGTCGGTCAACTTTCCCGGGCAGTACCTGCGCCACCAGAACTCCCGGGTCCGCAACTCCCCGGACGACGGCTCCGCGCTGCTGCGCGCCGACGCCACCTGGTGCGCCCGCACCGGGCTGACCGGCACCGGCGTGTCGCTGGAGTCGTACAACTTCCGGGGTAAGTACCTGCGGCACTACAACGCGGAGGTCTGGCTCAGCAACGGCGCTGGCGGCGACGCGTACAACACGCCGACATCGTGGACCGCCGACAGCACCTGGAACATCGCCGCCCCGTGGGCGCCCTGACCGCCGCACGCTGACCGGGTCGTCACGACACGACGACGCGCGGGGGGTTCCGGCATCGGCTGGAACCCCCCGCTCGCGCCGGGGTCGTTGACCGGACTCGGGCATCACCCGTCGACGCGGCTGTCGTTGCCCCGGTCAGGAGGGAAAGCGGCGGGTCGATTGCACCGTCCGGCTGGGTCGGCTTCACGGCAAGGGCCGAGCCGCAACTTGCATCTGGCCAGGTTCGCTCGGCTGTTGCAGCACGCAATTATTCGGCCAATAAATAGACGTAAACCAATCTTGACTTGCGTGGCCGACCAGCGCACCGTAAAGAGCCAGAGGCAGATGCGCGCCATTATCGGCCCGGCTGACGTGGATCGCCAAATGGGGGCGCTGCCGGTTTCGCGCCGCGTGCATCAGGAGGCTTTCCATGCGGTTGAATCCGTTCACCGGGGTCTATCTCACCGACCCGGCAAGCATGTGGCGACGCGTTCTCGACAATCCCGACGGGGCGCACTACGCCGAGGATCTGGGCCTGTGGTTGATCAGCAGGCACGCACACGTCCGGCGGGCCCTCGCCGACGCCACGACATTCGCCAACGCCCTCACCCTCGCCCCGGTCTACGAGGTGTGCCCAGCGGCGCTGAACGTCATCATGCAGATCGACGCGCCGCCCACGACGGCCGCAGCGGACCCACCGGCGCACCCGCGCACCCGCCGGGCCCTACGGGCGACCTTTGCGAACACCGCCGAGCGGGTCGAGGCCGAGTACGGTGCGATCGTCCGGCGCCGGGTCGACCAACTGGTGTCCCGTCTCGCCGCCCGCCACGGCGACCAGGTCGACCTGATCCCGGAGTTCGCCACCGAGCTTCCCCTGCTGGTGGTCCTGGACATCCTCGGGGTGCCGGACGCCGACATCGGACGGATCCGGAGTTGGGCGGACGGCCAGATCGCGCTCATCTGGGGGCAGCCGGACGCGGCCGAGCAGGTGCGCCTGGCGCAGGGCCTGCTGGAGTTCTGGCACTACTGCGAAGATCTGGTCCGCCAGCGGATGGAGAGCGGACACCGGGGTGACGACTTCATCAGCCGCGCGCTGGCCTACCGGGACGACGACGACAGCGTGCTGACGGTGCCCGAGGTGGCGAGCCTGGCCTTCAATCTCCTGGTGGCCGGCCACGAGACCACCGCCGGCTTGCTCGCGCACGCCCTCGACCAGGCCCTGTCCACTCCCCAGCGCTGGTCGTCGATCGCCGCGGACCCGGGGCTCGTCCCCGCTTTCGTGGGCGAGACGCTCCGGTTCGCGCCCGCCATCGACGGCTGGCTCCGGGTGACCACCCGAGATGTCACTCTGGGCGCGGTGACGATCCCCGCCGGGGCGCGTTGCCTGCTGTTGATCGGAGCGGCGAATCGGGACCCTGCGGCGTTCCGTGACCCGGACCGGTTCGACCCACACCGGCCCGATGTGGGCAGTCACCTGTCATTCGGCCACGGTCCGCATTTCTGCATCGGTGCGGGGTTGGCGCGACTTGAGGCCGGGATCGCCCTCAGCAGGCTCGCCGAAACAATTCCCGACCTACGGCTGTCACCCGAGCAGCATCGCTCGTACAAACCCAATGTCGCGTTTCGTGCACACCGCACACTGCTCGCGACAATCGATATCCCGACGTCCGCGGAGGTGCCAGCGGCACAGGGTGGGGTGACGGTCGAAGCGCACGCCGCCTGAGTGGACGCTTGCGCCAGTGGTGCTGACCTGCGGACGGGTCGAGGGTGGGGGCGGGGTACCGTCCCCCGCTCCACCGGGCGTACCTCGGTGCCGGCAACGGGCCCGGTGCGCACCTTTCGCACTTTGCCCGACGATTCATACCGGTGAACGTCTTCACACCCATCGCATCCTGGGTTAAGAATTGCCCTCTGTGAATGTTCGACTCATCGACCAATCTCGATCTGGTGTCCCGCCGCCGAATGTCCGTTCCACGAAGGTGAGCGCATGGAGCACACGTCCCCGTCGAGCTCGGCTCACTCCCCGGCCAGTCAGCGGTTCCGATGGGAGTTGCGCAACTGTCGCGTCAAACGGGGCCTGACCCAACGCGCCCTGGCGGATCTGGTGCGGTTCAGCCGGGAGACGGTGGCGGCGGTCGAGTCGGGTCGCCGGTTCGGCAGCCACGAGTTCGCGCTGCGCTGCGACGACGTGCTCGGCACCGGCGGCCGGCTGGCCGCGCTGTGGCCGCAGGTCGCGGCCGAGCAGTTGGCGGCCGACGGTCGTCGGGGCCCGCGCGATCCGGAACCGGCTCGGCTGGATCGGCAGGTGCCACGTCAGCGTGGGCGGCGCGACGCGCGCGACCCGGGCGCCGTCGTGGACGCGATCGACGAGTTGCGTGAACTGATCGGCCAGGTGCTCAACGGCCCACCCGAGTCGGACGACCCACAGCGGCGGCACCCGCCGGCCGAACCCCTCGACAACCAGCGCTGACCCGACCGATCCGGCACGACCCCGTGACGTCACCGGTCGCTGACGTTGGGTACAGATGCTGGTACGGGCAGTTTGTACCACGGCCAGGTCTGGTCTACGAGCGCGGCGTCCGGCCGAATGGGACTTGCATTCGGCAAGGTGCGGATAGACCGTCATCGACGAGTCGTGGGAGTCAATCTTGGCGTCGAGCACCCGGTCCCACGCGGCCAGACCCTACCCGACCCGCCGACGCGGTTGGAAGATAGCCGGCCGGATGCGCCTCATCGTCGCGGCCCCGCTGGTCGCCGTGATCGGCTTCGCCGGTCTCGCACTGACCGAGAGCGCACGCCAGACGGCCCGTGCCAGCGACCTGCAGATCCTGGCCCAGGTGGGTGCCGAGGCCGGCGACCTGGCCTACCGGCTGCAACGCGAACGCATCGCCGCCGCCGACCTGCTCACCTACGCCCGACCGGAGCAGCAGGACGCCTTCGGCGCGGAGATGGCCGCCACCGACGACGCCGTCGCCCGCTACCGCGAGCAGCGGGACCGGCTGTCCACCGACAACGACGCCACCCCGTCTCTGCTGCGACGCATCGACGCGGCCCTGGACGGCCTCGCCCCGCTGCGCACCCAGGTGCGCACCGCCACGCACGCCTCGGTGTCGGCGATGACCTTCAGCTACCGCATCGCGATCGCCGACCTCATCAACTTCCGGGAGAACGTCTCACACGGCGTGGTGGACGCCCAACTCGCCGACGGGATCCGGGCCTCGGCGGCGCTGTCGAAGACCGCCGAGGCCATCGGTCAACAGCAGGTGGCCGTGCTGCGCGCCGTCGCCGGCGGCGAGCTGACCCCGGCCATGCAGCAGGACATCACCGCGGCCCGCACCAGCTACACCGAGTCGAGCCTGTCGTTCCTGGCCCTGGCCCCACCCGAGTGGAGCATCTGGTGGGAGCAGGCCGGCACCGGCAAGGAGGCGCTCGCCCTGCAGCGGATGCAGGACGAGGTGTCCCGGGCCCGGCCGGGATCGCAGCTGCAACTGGAGACCGGCGCGTGGGTGTCCACCACCCAGACACGCGCCGCCCGCCTGGCCGACCTGCGCGCCCGGGTCGACGACGCGGTCCGCGACGACGTGCGGGCCGCGCACGCCGACCAGCGCCGCCGGGCCGTGGCCGAGGCGGCCAGCGTCCTGCTGGCCCTGATCCTGACCGCCCTGGTGACCTGGGCCGTCGCGCGGCAGATCACCCGACGGCTGCGCCGCCTCCGGGACGCGGCCAACGCCGTGGCGTTCGAACAGCTCCCCGCCGTGGTGGCCCAGCTCCAACAGCCCGGCAGCGCCACCGTCGACCCACAGAAGCTGGCCCACCAGCAGTCCAGCGCCGCCCTCGAACCGTCCAGCGACGACGAGATCGGCGAACTGGGTCAGGCGTTCAGCGCCGTGCACCAGGCCGCCGTGCGGACCGCCGCCGAACAGGCCGTCATGCGTGCCAACACCGCCGACATCTTCATCCACCTGAGCCGCCGCGAACAGCGACTGGTCGACGCCGTCCTGGCCCAGGTCGACCTGGTCGAGCGGGACGAGACCGACCCCGACCGGCTCGACCAGCTGTACACGCTTGACAACCTGGCGACCCGGATGGGCCGGATCAACGCCAGCCTGCTGGTGCTCGGCGGCGTCGGCGTGGGTCGCGTGCGCCAGCGCGACGTCCCCCTGCAACAGGTGCTCCAGGCGGCGCTGTCCCAGATCGAGCACTACGCGCGGGTTCGGCTCGGCATGATCGACGGCGACGTCGCCGTGGCCGCCAAAACCGTCGACGAGGTCGTGCACCTGCTCGCCGAACTCATGGACAACGCCACGACGTACTCGCCGCCGGGCAGCGAGACCTGGGTGAGCGGCCGGAGCCTCGGCGACCGCGTCATCGTGCAGATCAGCGACGAGGGCGTGGGACTGTCCGCGCAGCGGATGCAACAGCTCAACGAGCTGCTGGCCCACCCGCCGGCAATCGACGTGGCCGCCGTACGGGCGATGGGGCTGGTCGTCGTGGGCCAGCTCGCGGCCCGGCTGGGCGCCACCGTCCAACTACGACGCGGCCCCCGACGCGGCATCCTCGCCGAGGCGACGCTGCCCGCGGCGATCATCCGGTCGCTGCCACCGGAGGAGTACCTGCTCGCACCCGGCCGGCTGTCGCGAAGGGCAGCGCGGACGCCCAGCCCTGCCCCGCCGTACCAGCCGCGCCCCGAGCCCACCGCCGGACGTCCTACGGCCGAACGGACCCTGCCGGCGGCGCCGGTCTTCCGACCGGCGCCCCAACCGACGGCCCGGGGTGACGCGCCCACCGAGGAGCTTCTCATCTTCGAACAGGTCAACCACTGGTTCCAGAACGACGTCGTCGACGACCAGAGCGGTCACAACGGCCAGAACGGCCAGCAGTGGTCCAGCCCCGCCGACGACGCCTGGCGGACGGCCGCCCAGGCGCAGACCCCCGAGGTCGCCACCACCACCGACTCCGGTCTGCCCAAACGGCAGCCACAACGGCACCTCGTGCCCGGCGGTGTGGCCGTACCCCAGCAGCAGCAACGGTCCGAGTACCGCGATCCCGCGCAGGTGGCGACGGCGATGGCCGCGTACGCGCGGGGTGTGGCGAACCGACGGCGCACCCCGATCAACCTCGGCAACAAATGACGCGACAGGAGAGCACGTGACCGACCAACAGGATCTCGGCTGGCTGCTGGACAACTTCGCGGCGCGCGCGACCGAGGTCAGCCACGCGATCGCCATTTCCAGCGACGGCCTGATGGTGGCCGCCACCCGCGACCTGCCACCGGACCGGGCCGACCAGTTGGCCGCCACCGGCAGCGGGCTGGTCAGCCTGCTACGGGGGGCGGCAGCCTTCTTCGACGCCGGCGCGGTGATCTCCAACGTCACCCAGCTCGAGGGCGGGTTCATGTTCTCCATGGCCTTCAACGACGGCGCCTCGCTGCTGGTGCTCGCCGCGCCCGAGTGCGACGTGGGCAAGGTCTCCTACGAGATGACCGAGCTGGCCAACCGCATCGGGGACGCCCTGACCCCTGCTGCCCGAGCGGCGCTCGCCCGCAGCCGCTGACAACCCCGGCGCCCCCACGCCGGAGACCCCTTCCCCTTCCTCTGGAGTCAGACATGCCTCTCACCACCCCGTGGCGCAGCCGTGCCCTGACCGCCGCGCTGCTCGCGGCCGTGCTGACCACCAGCACGGCCTGCGGTGACGACGCGCCGGGCACGAGCGCCGGCGGCTCGATAAAGATCGGCCTGCTCGCGTCGCTGTCCGGGACGTACCAGGCGGTCGGTACGGAGATCCGCGACGGCTTCCAGCTTTACCTGGACACCCACGACGGAAAGTTGGGCGGTCGGCAGGTCGACCTCGTCGTCGCGGACGAGGGCAACGGCGCCCAGACCGCGGTCCCGGCGGCGACCAAACTGCTCAAGCAGGACCGGGTGTCCGCGCTCACCGGCATCGTCGGTGGCGGCTCGGTCGCCGGGGTGACCCCGCTGCTCAACGAGACCAAGGTGCCACTTGTCGGCTCCAACGGCCGGCCGGAGCTCAAGGACGTCTCCCGGGTCTGGCACACCTCGTACCTCTCCGACGAGCCCGGGGCGGCGATCGCCCAGCACGTCCGGGACAACGTGAAGGGCTCCGTCTACGCGATCGGCCCGGACTACCAGGGCGGTTGGGACGAGCTGCGCGGTTTCACCGACGCGTTCGGGAAGATCGGCGGGAAGCTCGCGAACACCGACGGCAAGACGACCTTCACGCCGTTCCCGGCCACCACCAACTTCCTCCCGTACTTCGCCCGCATCAAGGCCTCGGGGGCGGCGGCGGTCTACACCTTCTACGCCGGCAGCGCCGCCGTCGACTTCGTCAAGCAGTACGCGCAGTCCGAGATCAAGGACGTCCCGCTGTACGCGGCCGGGTTCCTCACCGAGGGCGGCGTGCTCAACGCGCAGGGCGACGCCGCCCGGGACATCTACTCGGTGCTCAACTACTCGCCCGACCTGGACAACGCGGAGAACCGTGCCTTCGTGGCCGCCTGGAAGGCGAAGCACGACGGCTCACCGACGACCTACGCGCTCGCCTCGTACGACGGGGCGGCGGTGCTGGACCGGGCGATCGGCGCCGCCGGAAGCAACCCGACCCCCGAGGCCATCAACACGGCCATCGGCCAACTCGGCCAGATCGCCAGCCCGCGCGGCACCTGGCAGTTCTCCACCACCACACACTCCCCCGTGCAGAAGTGGTACCTGCGGCAGGTCCGCCAGGACGGCCGGGCGCTGTCCAACACCGTCGTGGGTGACCTCGCGACCGTCGGCCGGTGATAGCGGTGGCGGCCGGGACGAACCGGATCGACCCGTACCTGATCCCGGCGTTGGACGGGGTCGCCTACGGGCTGCTCGTGTTCGTCGCCGCGTCGGGCCTGGTCTTCTGCTTCGGCGTCGCCAACATCCTCAACCTGGCGCACGGCCTGCTCTACGCGATCGGCGGGTACACCGCCGCGGCGCTGCTCGACGGCGGCTGGGCGAGCCTGGCGTTGGCCCTCGCCGTCGGTGTGCTGGCCGCCGCCGCGGCGGGGGTGCTCCTGGCCGGCCTGCTCACACCTGTCGCCACCGGCAATCACCTGAGTCAGGCGCTGCTGACGTTCGGGGTGGCCCTGGCCGGCGGCAGCCTGCTCGTCGCCGGCTTCGGGCCCGACAACCCGCAGGTCCGGGTGCCCGCCGCCCTGGAGGGGTCGGTGACGGTCGCCGGTCACCGCTACGCGGCGTACCGGTTGGTGTTCATCGTCGTCGCGGCGGTGCTCGCCGCCGTGCTCTACCTGGTGGTGCGGCGCACCCGGGCCGGGATGCTGGTCCGCGCGGCCGTCGACGACCCGGAGATGGTCGCGTGTCTGGGCGTGAGTCCGGCGCGGATCCGGGCCGGTGTGCTCGCCGCCGCCGGCGCGCTGGCCGGCGCGGCCGGGGTCCTGGGCGCGCCCATCATCGGCCCCGGCACGGGCACCGCCGACACGGTGCTGCTGCTGTCCCTGGTGGTGGTCGTCCTCGGTGGTCTCGGGTCGATGGCGGGCACCCTGCTGGCCGCGCTCGCGATCGGTGAGATCCAGACGCTGGGCGTGGCGCTGCTGCCGTCCGCCGCGCCGTTTCTGCTGTTCGCCGCCATGGCGGCGGTGCTGGCCGTGCGGGCGCGCGGCCTGGCCGGCAGGTGGAGGGCGGCATGAGAGGCGAGGTGATCCGGCGGGTTCGGGGCGGCATCGCGGCGCTCGTCCTGGTGGGTCTGGTCATGGCGCCCTGGGTGGTCGACGACTACACCACCGCGATCCTCGCCCGGACGCTGGCGCTGGCCCTGGTCGGGGTGAGCGTGGCGCTGCTCACCGGCGTCGCCGGCATGCCGACGCTCGGCCAGACCGCACCGTACGCGGCGGGCGCCTACGCCTGCGCCGTGGTCGGCAGCCGAATCTCCGACGTCGGCGTCGTGCAGCTCGTCGTCGCGGCGGCCGCCGGGGCACTGCTGGCCGCGCTCACCCTGCCGCTCGTCGTACACGCCCGAGGGGTGATCGTCCTGATGATCACCCTGGCCATCGGCGAACTCGTCGTCGTCGTCCTCGGCCGGTGGCGATCGGTGACCGGTGGCACGGACGGGCTGGCCGGCATCGCCGCGGTCCGCCCGTTCTGGGGGCTCCCGGCCCTGGCCAGCGATCAGGCCCGTTACCTGTACGCCCTGGTCGTCGTGGCCACGCTGATCGGCACGGTGCTGCTGTTGCTGCGTACCCGGGCGGGGTTGGTGTTGCGGGCCGGCCGCGACGACGAGACGCGGCTGCGCGCCAGCGGTCACCGGGTGGCGCTGCACCTGTCCGGCGCGCACATCGCCGCCGGGGCGATAGCCGGTGCCGCCGGCTCACTCCTGGTCGTCGCCCAGCAGTACATCTCCCCCGCCGATTTCGGCTTCGACACGTCCGCCCTGCTGCTGCTCGGTGTCGTCATCGGTGGCACCGCCTCGGTGGGCGGCGCCCTGGTGGGCGCGGCGTTGGTCATCGCCGTGCGGGACTGGCTGTTCGGGGTGCTGCCCGGCCACGCGCCGCTGGTGCTGGGCGCGCTGTTCGTGGCGACTGTCTACCTGCTGCCCACCGGCGTGAACCGGGCCCGGGATCGGCTGCGCCCGGCGGGCGCCCCAGCCCACCAGCCGGACCCGCCAGCCGCCCAGAAGCAGACCACCGTCCCGGGGCTACGCCGATGACCTGCCTGCTCGACGCCCAGGAGATCAGCGTGCGGTACGGCTCGCTCGCCGCGCTCGACGGCATGGACCTGTGCGTCCACGACGGCCAGCGGCACGCGCTGATCGGCCCGAACGGGGCCGGCAAGACCACGCTGCTGAACGTGATCGGCGGGTCCACGAGGCCGCAGCGCGGCACGGTGCGGTTCGACGGACGCGACGTCGGTCGACTCGGGCCGGCGGCCCGGGCGCGGCGCGGCATCAACCGCATCCACCAACGGCCCGCGGTCTTTCCCACGCTCACCGCGGCGGAGAACGTCGTGGTGGCCGCGTTGCCACGGGTCATCTCGCGCCGCCGATGGTGGCCGGGAGGACGCCGAGCCGCCGCGCGACACCTGGCGGGTCCGCTGCTGGATCAGATGGGGCTCACCGCCGTCGCCGAGGTGCCCGCCGGGCACCTCGCGCACGGGCAACGACGCCAGTTGGAGATCGCGATGGCCCTGGCCGGTCGCCCCCGCCTGCTGCTCCTCGACGAACCGGCGGCCGGGCTGTCCGCCGTCGAGGTCGGCCGGCTGGTCGAGTTGCTCCAGGCGCTGCCCAGGGCCGTCGCCGTGCTGCTCGTCGAACATCGACTGGACCTGGTGTACGCCCTCTCCGACACGGTCACGGTGCTGCGCGACGGTCAGACGTTGGCCGCCGGCACACCTGACGAGATCCGTACCTCGCCGCTGGTGCGGCAGGCCTACGCCGACGGGGTGGCCTGATGCTCACTGTGGACCGCCTCTGCGCCGGCTACGGCGGGGGAATCGTCCTGCACGAAGTCAGCCTGCGAGTGCGCCCGGGAAGCATCCAGGCCGTGGTGGGCCGCAACGGGGCGGGCAAGAGCACGCTCGTGCACACCATCGCCGGGCTGGTTCGCGCGTCCAGCGGTCGCATCGAGATCGGCGGCGTGCACGTCGCCGGCCGACAACCGCATCGCATCGCCCAGTCCGGCGTCGGTCTGGTCCCGCAGGGCCGACGGGTCTTCTCCCGGTTGACCGTGGCCGAACACCTGCACCTGGCGGCCGCACCGTGGCGGGCCCCCGCCTCCGGCGGCGAGGGCTGGACGGTCGCCCGGACCCTGGAACTGCTGCCGAGGTTGGCGGTGCGGCTGCGACACCGCGGCTGCGAACTCTCCGGCGGCGAGCAGCAGATGCTGGCGATAGCCCGTGCGCTGCTCGGCCAACCACGGGTGCTGCTGCTCGACGAACCGTGTGAGGGTCTCTCGCCCGATCTGGCGGCGCGGGTCCGCGAACTCGTCAACGGTCTCGCCGCCGACGGCCTGACCGTGCTGCTCGTGGAGCAGCAACTCCAGCACGCCATCGAGATCGCGGACCGGGTGGCGGTGCTGGAGTACGGCCGGGTGGTCTACGACCGGCCGACCGCGGAGGCCCGCCGCGACCCGGCCCCGCTGGCGGCGATGTTGAGCGTCGCCGCCGTTGCCCCGCCCCCGGCCAACCGATCGACCCCCCGGCTCTGGGCCGACACCCCGTAGTCACCCTTCACGGAGAGGTAGACACCGATGACAACCGCAGCGAGCGATGACACGTACACGTTCGACAACGGCGCACCGGACGCCGTTCCCCAGATGCACGCGCTGGAGTCCTTCCTGGATCCGATCACGACACGCCGGCTGGCCCGCCCGGTGCTGGAACCGGGAGCGACCTGCTGGGAGGTCGGCGCCGGTGGCGGCTCGATGGCCCGGCGGATCGCCCGCGCGGTCGGCGACGACGGGCACGTGCTGGCCACCGACATCGACCCCACCCACCTCGTGGCCGAGGGCAACCTGCACGTACGCCAGCACGACGTGCGCACCGAACCGCCGCCCGGGGACGCGTTCGACCTGATCCACGCCCGGCTGGTGCTGCTGCATCTGCCCGATCGACGGCGGGTCCTGCGCACGCTCACCGGCGCGCTGGCGCCCGGCGGATGGCTGGTGGTCGAGGAGTTCGACTGCACCGCGCCGCAGCGGGTGCTCACCGCCCCCACCGACGACGCCGCGAAGCTCTTCGCGCAGGTCATGGACGCCATGATGGGTGTCCTGGAGGCCCACGGCGCGGACCTGGGCTGGGCGCAGGACGTGCACACCGAGATGTCCCTCGCCGGTCTGACCGACCTGGACACCATCACCCACTCACAGAGCTGGGCCGGCGGGTCGACCGGAACGTCGCTCTACGAGACCAACTCCCGCCAGTTGGAACCGGACCTGCTGGCCGCCGGGGTGTCGCCGCAGCAACTGCACGCCTTCCGACGGCTGCTCGGTGACCCCGGGTTCGCCGTCATGTCGTACCACTTCGTCTCCACGCGGGGCCGCCTGCCGAGCTGAGCAGGCGGACCACCGCGCGGAGCGCGGTCACGCCGTCCGCACCCCTTCCCACGCGCGGCAACCCCCCTCCGCTGTGCGTCGGACAGCGCTACGACGGCGTCGACCGCACCGGCCGGGCTTCCCGCAAGGGAGCCCGGCCGGCCCATGTCCGTGGTGCCTGGCACCGTTCGAACAGCGCAGGCGGTACGTACTGCACGTGCGCCGGTTGGATGAACAGCGAGCGTCGCGCGACGGCGTCACCGCTCGGACCGAGTTAGCCGATCGCGCGTGCCCCGCCTCAGTGACATTGCCATGATCTTGGGCTGTTCTGTCACTGATTTGAGCAAGTACGATCCATGCCATCGTGGCGAAGTGAACGGTGCAGGAGCAGCTGATGATCACCGATGAAACGCTGACCCGCATTAACCAAGGCGTGCAGTTGAATCATCATCAAGGCCAACGTGAGGCTGCTCGCGACTTGTTCGCGCAGATCTGGGACGAGATCGGCGGCGAGCGAGGCGATCTCCTGCATGTTTGCGTCCTCGCGCACTCGATGGCCGATGTGCAGGAAGACGTCCACCAGGAGTTGGTCTGGGACGAGCGGGCGCTGGCGGCGGCCGACTTACTCACCGAAGACCGGGTTGCGCAGGCCGGCGTTCCGATGTCGGTGGCCGGCCTGTATCCGTCGTTGCACCTCAACCTGGCTGAGTGCTATCGCAAGCTCGGCGATCTCGACAGTGCCCGGGAGTGCCTCCAGCGTGCGCAGGCGGGACTCGGCGCGCTTGGCGATGACGAGTACGGGCAGCTGATCAAGGGGGGCCTCGATCGGCTGGTGCAGCAGCTGGCGACGTCTGAGTAGGCGCGGTTGCTCCTTCCAGATCGACCAGATGGTGGCGCCCGCGCCGCCCTTGGCCGCCGATCTTGCACTTCCGGTCGCCGATAGGCCCCTCCATATCAGGACAAAAGTACAAGATCGCGGCACGAGGACCGGCTGACCTCGTGGATCATGGAGTTGTGGTGCCTGAGTTGTTGCTATTCGGGGCTTTTGTTGCCCACCACAACTCCATGATCGACGAGGTGGTGCCGGGTTACCCCTGTCGAGGCCGTCGATCCCGGTCCGGAGGGCGGTTCCCGGCAGGTCTTTCGCCTGGCCGTCAGCTGATCGACCCAACGGTGGCCCAGGCAACGGCGTTCTGCAGGAGGGTCTGACCGGACCCGTTGGGAACGATGCGGGCACCACCGAGCCGAGCTCTGGGCTCAGCGCGGAGTGGCCTCCTGGCCGGCCAGGACGACCAGGTCGTCGGGGCGGGCCGAGAGCGGCGCCGTTGCCCCATCGAGCCACACGAGATAGCCCACCGGGGGACCGGACGAACCCCACCGGGCACCGATGATCGTCGCCGACTGCACGTCGTGCGGCGGTGTGAGCAGGCGTACCCGGGTGCCCGGTGCGTGTCCGTCGTCGGCGACGATGAGCAGCGCGTCGAGGATCTGCCGGGCACCGGCGACGGGCAACCCCGGAACGTACGGCTCGCCCGCGTACCCCAGACGGGGCGTCATCATCGTGCTCAACAGCGCGGTCTGCCGGATCGCCTCCTGGCGAACCTGCCCGTCCACAATGCGTTCGGCCACGGACAGCGCCTGCTGGATGCGCGACCAGAGGGCCAGTGGCTCCTGGTCGAGCAGTCGGCGGGCCTCGCGGTCGACGTCGGCGCAGGCCGTGTCGAGCGCGGTGTCCTCGCCGAGTTCCGCGATCCAGGCGAGGTCCCCCACCTCGGGCAGCAACCCTGGCGACTCGGCCACGATCACGATGTACAGCATCGCGAGCAGTTCCTCGCGGCCCTCGCCGTGATACAGCGAGCCCACCCCGCTGCCGGTACGCCCACGGCTGGGTGGGAACCGCTCGACGAGGTGCCGCGCGCGGCCATGCGGCAGGACAGCGGCCCGCCTGGTGTCCGACACCCGCTCCTCGAAGGACCGCCGCTCACGGCGTTCGACGAGCAGTTGGCGATGCGGGTCGAACCCGATCGGATAGATCGTCCGCCCGTACCTGGAAAGGGTTTCGCCGGGCCGGAGGCCGGCCGACTCGAGTTGCCGGGCCGCCTCCGAGTAGGCGACGCCGGCCCGGGCGGCGTGCTCCCGGATGGCGCGCTTGCGGGCGCGCCCCGGGGCCGGGGTCCGTCGGGAGGTGGGATCAGACATGACGCCTCCGGTGCAGCCCCACGCACTCCACCGAACGGGCGGCGTGGCCGGCACGCCGAGAGTCGACAATTTGGCGCGGAGTCGGAGACTCTTGGCCCCAGGAATGTGGTCAGGCGTGGGCCACCACATCGGGCGCTGGCAGGCGCTCTGCCGTGGCCAGCATATCGTGACCCCGACCGGCGGTGTGGACGTGCACACCCCTCGCGGCCCCGGTGTCAGCCCGTGTCAGCCGGTGTCGGTGGCGTGTCGGGGCGGTGTCAGCGGGCCCGCGCAGACTGGGCGCATGACAGCTGACCTGGTGATCGAGGCCGAGGGCCTCGTGAAGACGTTTGGGAAGACGAGGGCGCTTCAAGGCGTGGACCTCGCCGTACCCCGTGGGACGGTGCTCGGGGTGCTCGGCCCCAACGGCGCCGGCAAGACCACCGCCGTGCGGATCCTCTCCACCCTGCTCACCCCCGATGCCGGGACCGCCCGAATCGGTGGTTTCGACGTGGTACGGGACGCCGAGCGGGTTCGGCAGAGCATCGGACTCACCGGCCAGTACGCCTCGGTCGACGAGGACCTGACCGGGCGGCAGAACCTGGAGCTCTTCGGCACCCTGCTGGAGCTGGGGCGCACCGGCGCCCGGCGCCGGGCCGCCGAGTTGCTCGACTGGTTCGACCTGACCGATGCCGCGAACCGGCCGGCCAAGACCTACTCCGGCGGCATGCGGCGACGGCTGGACCTGGCCGCCAGTCTCGTCGGCTCCCCCGACGTGATCTTCCTGGACGAGCCGACGACCGGGCTCGACCCGGCCAAGCGCGAGGACATGTGGGACGTGGTCCGCTCGCTTGTCAACAACGGCTCGACGGTGCTGCTCACCACCCAGTACCTGGAGGAGGCCGACGCGCTCGCCGACGCGATCACGGTGATCGACCACGGCCGGGTCATCGCCCACGACACGCCGGAGGGGCTCAAGCGGGTGGTCGGCGGGCAGACCCTGGAGGTCCGACCGTCCGACCCGGCGCAGCTGCCCCGCACCGCGGAGATCCTGACCCAGGTCGGCTCCGGCGGGCAGGCCGACGAGATCCGCAAGGGCGTGCTCGCGGTGCCGGTCACCGACGACGCGGCCCTGACCGAGAGCGTCGCGCGGTTCGCCACGGCCGGCATCGCGGTCACCGAACTCTCCCTGCACCTGCCGAGCCTCGACGAGGTGTTCTTCACCCTCACCGGGCGTACGGCGTCCGAAGACGACACCACCCGCCCCACGGAGGTCGCGGCATGAGCACTCTGACCGACACGGCGCCCACGAGAAGCCGCACACTCTCGACAACCGCGCCCAACCCCCGGCCGTTCCGGCTGGTCCGGCACTCGCTGGCGCTCGCCAAGCGCAGCCTCATCAAGACCTGGCGTACGCCCGAGGCGCTCATCGACGTCACCCTGCAGCCGGTCCTGTTCCTCATCATCTTCGTGTACGTCTTCGGCGGCGCCGTCGCCGGATCGACCCACGACTACCTGCAGTTCCTGCTGCCCGGCATCCTGGCGCAGACGATCGCGACAGGCGCCATCGCGATCGGCGTCAACCTGAACACCGACATCGCCAAGGGCATCTTCGACAGGTTCCGGTCGTTGCCGATCCCCCGTTCCGCACCACTTGTCGGCGCGGTCCTCGGCGACGTCGTCCGGTACGTCATCGTCACCGTGTCGACCCTCGCGATCGGCTACGTGATGGGTTTCCGGATCGACACCGACCCGTTCCGGGCGATCGCCGGGTGTCTGCTCGCGGTGCTGTTCGCCCTCTGCCTGAGCTGGCTGCCGGTGCTCGTGTCGATGAAGGTGCGGACCGCGGGCGCCGTGCAGGGTGTGATGTTCGCGCTGATCATGCCGCTGAGCTTCGCGTCCAACGTGTTCGTCGGCGCCGAAACCCTGCCGGGCTGGATGCAGGCGTTCGTGGACGTCAACCCGATGACCCACCTGGTGGCGTCGGTACGCGGGCTGTTCCTCGGCACCCCACTGGGCAACCACGTCTGGTGGACGCTCGCCTGGTGCGCCGGGTTCGTGGCGGTGTTCATGCCGCTGGCGCTGCGGGCGTACCGCAAGAAGATCTGAGTCAGGCGAGCAGGTCGTCCATCAGCTCGCGGATCCGGCTGACGGCCGCGGCGGGTGGCCGCTCGCGCCACGCGGCCAGCAACGGCTCACGCTGCTCCTCGTCCCTGAGGATGGCGTTGAGTCGTTCGCCGTTCTCGGACGGGAAGAACATCTCGATCTGGGTGCCGATCCGCTTGGCGAGCGCGGACAGTTCGCGGGCCGTGTCGGCGTCGTCCCGGTACGCCGCGAGCTCCGCGCCGCCCGACGCCCACGCCCCGATCACCGGCAGATCCCGTGAGGTGAGCGCGTCGTCGCGGACGAGCGACAGCGTCGCGGCCGCCTGGGCGGCGACGTCGTTGCCGAACTCCCGCCGAACCTCGGCGACCCGCAGGTAGAGCACCGCCGCCGTGGTCCTCAGCATCACGCGCGGCTGTGGCAGCGCACCGGCCCAGCCGGCGAGGATGCCCGTCACCTCGTCGGCGTGGGCGAGCACCTCGTCGTACCGCTCGCGCTGCCAGGCGAGGCGGGCCAGGCCGAGCAACGCCTGCGCGGCGTCCATCTCTTCGGCCTGGCCCAGGGCGGCCGTCTCACCGAGCCGCCGCTCCGCCTCCGCGTCGCCGGTGAGGGCGAGTTGCACGTCCAGCCGGACCCGGATCGACCGCGCGTCCTGCGCGGCGCCGACCAACTCCATGTGCTGCACGCTGCGAGTCAGCCACTCGGCCGAGCGGGCATCCCCGCCCGGGACCAGGAACTGCCCGACGGCGCCCGCCGCCATTGCCATGCCCCAGTGGTCGCCGGCGGCCTCGAAGCGGTGGTACGCCTGCTCGGCGTCGCCTACAGACGCCTCCGGATGGCCGCCGTTCTCCCGTACCGCCGCGCGCGCGAACAGCCCGAGCCCCTGCACGTACGGGTCCGGGTGCGCGATCATCTCGGTCGCACTCTTCAGGTTCTGCTCCAGATCGGACATGTCGAAGCCGGGCAGCGCCGAGGCGAGAGCGGTCAGCCGGGACGACACCCCGCCGGAGCGTTCGGCCAGCAGCGTCCGCAGCGCCTGCCGGGCGAGCACGGCGGGCCGCAGATCGGCGCTGACGCCGGCGTTGACGCTGATCACCACGCACATCCAGGCCAGCCGGTCGGCGTTGGGCAGTGGCCGACCGCTGGCCGCGCCGCGCATGATCGCCGACCGCAGCCGCCGCTGCGGGTCGTCGATGTGCAGCAGCCCGCGCGCCCAGGCGAGGACCTCGAGGTGCAGGCCGCGCACCGACCAGAGGTGGAACAGCGCGGTGGCGACGTCGACGGCGGCGGGCTCGTCGTCCGCCGCCATTGCCCAGCGCAGGCCCGCGACCAGGTTGTCCTGCTCGGCGGCGCAACGGTGCAGCGCCTCGACCTGGCCGGGGCCGATGAATCTGCCGGCCAGTGCGACGGCCTGCTCCCGGGCCCACCTGACCAGGCCGGCCATGGCCTGATCCCGGTCACCGGCCGCGTCCAGCCGGGCCTCGCCGTACTCACGGACCGTTTCGAGCATCCGGTAGCGCGGCGGACCGTCCCCCTCGACCAGGGTCAACAGGGACTGTTCGACGAGGGTCGCCAGGCCGCGACGGACGTCCGGGGCCTGCGCGACGGCGGCGGCGAGGTCCGCTGTGAACGGCGCCGGGATGACCGCGACCCGCTGGAGCAGGTCGCGGTCGTCCTCGGCGAGCAACTCCCTGCTCCAGTCGACGAGCGCCCACAGGCTCGCGTGCCGCTCGGGCAGGCCGCGCAGGGCGTCGTCGAGCAGCGCGAACCTGTCGGTCAGCCCGGCGAGCACGTCGTCGATCGGCATGTGCCGCAGTCGCGCGGCGGCCAGTTCGAGCGCCAACGGCAGGTTGTCGAGCCGGTGGCACAGGGCGAGCGCCCGTTCGGTGTCCCAGGTCGGCACGGCGCCACCGGCCCGTGCCCGGGACTCGACAAGAGCGAGCGCGTCGGCGTCCGGCAACGCGGTCAGCCGGTGCACCAACTCGCCGACCAGGCCCAGTGGAGCGCGGCTCGTCGCGAGCACCGCGACCTCCGGCGAGGCGGCCGCGACCAGGTCCGCGACGACGACGGCCACCGCGTCGAGCACGTGCTCGCAATTGTCCAGCACCACCAGCCCGTCCAGGTCGGGCGCCACGGCGCGCAGCCGCTCCTCGGGGCTGAGGACCCGCCGTTCCAGACCCAGGTTGCCGCCGGTCGCCGTGGTGTCCGCGCCGCCCAGCGCGGCCAGCACAGTGGGCAGCACCTCGTCGGGTGAGCGCAGGCCGGCGAGTTCGATCACGCGTACGGCCCGCCCACCCGCTGCCGTGCGCCTGGCCACCTCGGCGGCGAGCCGGGTCTTGCCCGCCCCGCCGGTCGCCACGATCGTCACGACGGGTGTCTCGGCGAGCGCGCCAATGATGGTCTCGACGTCCCGCTCCCGCCCGACGAGGGCGGCCATGGGGCGGCGCCACGCGGCGGGCAGCGTGATCCGCGCCTGCTGCCGGGGCGGCGTCGCGACGGGCGGTGCGGTGAGTTCACCGCGCAGCAACGCCAGGTGGACGCTCGTGATCACGGGCGACGGGTCGGTGCCGTACCGGTCGGCCAGGTCGGCGCGCAGCCGCTCGACCACGTCCAGCGCCTCCGCCTCCCGCCCCTGTGCGGCAAGCACCCGGACGAGCAGGGCGGCGGACGGCTCGTCCGGCGGTGTCCGCGCGACGAGTCGGCCCAGGTCGACCTCGTCGAACGGGCCCACGCCGGCGAGTGCCGCCTGCGCGCGCAGCGCGGCGACCTCCGCGAACAGGCGGGTGTCCTCGGCGCTGACCAACTCCGGCACCTCGGGGAACCGGGCCCGTGCCTGATCGGCCAGGGAGCGGGCGGCTCTGACGTCACCGCAGCGGAGCATGGTGCCCGCCTGATCGACGAGCGCACGCGCCTCGACCGCGTCGACGGTGATCTCCTCGGCGGGCAGCCGGTATCCCCCCGGCACCGCGACCACGGGCAGGCCGAGTCGGCGCACCCGGGACACGAGCGCCTGGACGGCGCCTGTCGCGTCGTCGGGTGGCGCGCCGTCCCAGACGGCGTCCACGAGCAGGCTCACGGAGACCGCCCGCCCCCGCGCGTCGACGAGCGCGCGGAGCACCGCCGCGAGCCGTTCACCCCGAACGGGCTGGCCGTCGACGGCGAGTGGGCCAAGGGTCGCGATGTGCACGGACCCAGCATCCCCCACGCGCGCACGGGCCCGACGGCCACCGGTCCGCCAGGCGGATCATCGTCTGCGGCGGCTTGACAGGCCGTCATTCCGTTAGGTTAGCCTAACCTCATGCAGAACGAGTTGGCATCGGCCAACAGGGAGCGCAGCGGCAGCATGACCGAGACCCTGCCCATCGCCCCGTGGCGCGTGTTCGCCGTCGCCGTCCGCGCGGTACGCCGGCTCAGCCCGTCCTTCACCCGGGTGACATTCACCGGGGCGGACCTGGACCACTTCGCCGACAACGGTTACGACCAGCGGATCAAGCTGGCGCTGCCGCTGCCCGGTCAGCGTGCGGGGACCCTGCCGAACGGAGCGGACTGGTACGCGGCGTGGCGAGCCCTGCCGGAGCACCTGCGCAACCCGATACGGACCTACACGGTGCGGGCGGTCCGGCCGCACCTGGCCGAGGTCGACGTCGACCTGGTGCTGCACGGCGACAGTGGCCCGGCGACGCGCTGGGCTCGGCGGGCCCGCGTCGGCGACGAGATCGCCCTCGTCGGGCCGGACGCCGGCTACGACGGCAACCACGGCGGGGTCGAGTTTCGACAGTCGACCGGCGGCGCCCTGCTGCTGGCCGGGGACGAGACCGCCGTGCCGGCGATCAGCAGCATCTGCGAGCGGCTCCCCCTCGACGCCCGCGGCACCGTCGTGCTGGAGGTGCCCGACGCCGCCGACGTGTTGCCGTTGGTCGCGCCGCCCGGCGTCGAGGTCCGCTGGCTGTCCCGGGGCGCCGACGGGTACGGCAGTCAGCTGGTGCCCGCCGTCGTCGCCGCGGCCGGGGAACTGCTGACCCCCGGCGCGTCGAAGGCCACCCAGCCGGTGCCTGACGTGGACGGGGACGGAGACACCGAGATCCTGTGGGAGGTGCCCGAGGAGGTGGCCTCCGTGCCGCTGTACGCGTGGCTCGCCGGGGAGGCCGGCGTCATCCGTAACCTGCGCCGGCACCTGGTCACCGAGCGAGGTCTGGACCGGCGGGCGGTCGCCTTCATGGGCTACTGGCGTCTCGGTCACGTCGACGCCGACTGACAGCGCCGCGAGGCGCGCCGTCCCGGGCAGCCCGCGAGGTGCGTCGGACGCCGTGAGGCGCGTACCGTTTCGGGTCGGACTTGGGGGGACCGGCTGGAGCCGGCACGAAACACGGGACGAGACAAGACGCATGACGGTGGACAACATTACCGAAAACGGTCAAGAGGGTATTGACCGGAGCCGGCTGGAGGCCTGCCTCAGCGTCTTCGAGGCGTTGGAGGCGCTGCCCTCCGACCATCCCGACGTGGTGCAGGTGCAGCGGGCCACCGCCCGGCTCTACAAGGTGATCAAGCAGCGGCGGCGGGAGGAGCGGCGGGACGCCATCCTCGCCGCCGACCGGGCGGTGACGGAGGCCACCGCCACCGGCGCTCCCGGGCGGATCGACGACGAGACGCAGGGCATTCCGCTCGCGTCCACCGTCGCCGGCGAGACGGCCGGGTTCCTGCACAACCCGCGCGGTTGCTACGTCTGCAAGCAGCGCTACCGCGAGGTGGACGCCTTCTACCACCAACTCTGCCCGTCCTGCGCCGCGCTCAACCGGGAGCGCCGTGACGCCCGTACCGACCTGACCGGCCGGCGCGCGCTGCTCACCGGCGGCCGGGCCAAGATCGGCATGTACATCGCGCTGCGCCTGCTGCGCGACGGCGCGCACACGACGGTGACGACCCGGTTCCCGCACGACGCGGTCCGCCGCTTCGCCGCGATGCCCGACAGCGGGGACTGGCTGCACCGGCTGCGCATCGTCGGCATCGACCTGCGCGACCCCGCCCAGGTGATCGCCCTCGCCGACGACGTCAGCAGCCAGGGCCCCCTGGACATCCTGATCAACAACGCGGCGCAGACCGTCCGCCGGTCCCCCGGGGCGTACGCGCAGCTCATCGCGGCAGAGGCCGCGGCCCTGCCGGACGGCCCACTGCCGGAGCTGATCACGTTCGCCAAGCCGGACGGGCAGGGCGGCCCGGTGGGCAGCCTGACCGCCGGGCCGCAGTCGACCGCGCTCACCCCGCACGCGCTCACCGCGCTGGCACTCACCAGCGGCTCGGCCTCACCGGAGCGGATCGCGGCGTCCACGGCCATCGACGCCGGGGGTCTCGTGCCCGACCTCGACTCGGTCAACAGCTGGGTCCAGCGCGTGCAGGAGGTGGACCCGGTCGAGTTGCTCGAAGTGCAGCTGTGCAACGTCACCGCGCCGTTCGTGCTGGTCAGCCGACTGCGCCCGGCGATGGCCGCCGCGTCGGCCCGCCGTAAGTACGTGGTGAACGTGTCGGCGATGGAGGGCCAGTTCGGCCGCGGCTACAAGGGGCCCGGGCACCCGCACACCAACATGGCCAAGGCGGCGCTGAACATGCTGACCCGCACCAGCGCCGAGGAGATGTTGACCGACGGCATTCTGATGACCAGCGTCGACACCGGCTGGATCACCGACGAACGCCCCCACCCGACGAAGATGCGGCTGGCCGACGAGGGCTTCCACGCCCCACTGGACCTGGTGGACGGCGCGGCCCGGGTGTACGACCCGATCGTCCGCGGCGAGCAGGGCGAGGACCTGTACGGCTGTTTCCTGAAGGACTACGCGCCCTGCGCCTGGTGATCACCCCGTTCGCCACGGATGACCGCCCCGAACGATGAGGAGAAGACAATTGTCAGCCGACCGTGAATCGTGGCCGACGCTGGACGAGCTGCTGCGCGAGGAGAGCGAGCTGGAGCTCGCGGGCCTGTCCGAGACCGACGCGTACGAGCTGGGGATGCTCGCCGTCGCCGCGGCGACCGAGCAGCGGCTGCCGATCTCGGTGGGCGTGTGGCGGGCCGGGCGGCAGCTGTTCCACTGTGGCCTGCCGGGGTCGACGGCCGACAACGACGCCTGGCTGCGCCGCAAGGGCCGGGTGGTGATGCGGTTCGAGCACTCCTCGCTCTACATGGCCCGGCTGTGCCAGGACAAGCAGGTGACGCTGGCCGAGAGGTTCGGCCTGCCGGCTTCGCGGTACGCGGCGGCCGGAGGTGCGGTGCCGCTGCGGGTGCGCGGCACCGGTGTGGTGGGCTGGGTCGGTGTCTCCGGGCTTCCGCAGCTGGACGACCACCGTTTCGTGGTCGACATCCTCCGCAAGCTCCCCCGGTAGGGCTGACCCGGCGACCTCTCCACGAGGCCGCCGGGTCCCCCGCTCAGAGTGCGCGCCGGTTGGCGCGCAGGGCGCCCAGGAGCACGCCGGGCCGGGCCAGCGAACGCGGGTGCGCGCGCATGGAGACGACGTCGTTGAACCGCCGCGCGGTCGCCACGTCCGTGACGGTCGCGGCGATGATCTGCGCGCTGGCCCAGCTGGAGAGCCGGTAACCGCGCGGGTACGGCCCGTCCACGTGGGGCAGCGCCAGGTCCGCCGAGGTCGAGAGCGACCAGGCGGCGTCGACCACTACCTTCTGCAGCTCGAGGAATTGGCGCGCGGGCGCCCGCAGATCCGGGCCGGACCGGAGGTACGTCGACAGGCAGGCGGCGTGCAGGGCCGCCGCCGTCATGCCCTGCCCGTACACCGGGTTGAACGACGCGACGGCGTCACCGACGCTGATCAGCCCGGCCGGGAACCGCTTGAGCGCGTGGAAGTCCCGTCGCCGGCTGTCGGCATGGTGGTAGGTCTGGACGTCGCCGATCATCTCCCGGTCGGCGACCTCGCCGAACTCCGGCGGGAACTGTTCCCGCAGGCGGCGGACGAAGTCCTCCGCGGTGCGCCCCGGGCGGTCGTCGCCGTAACCGGCCATCATGGCCATCCACCGGCCGTCCTCGATGGCGAAGAACGCGGCCCCGGCCACGTCCGTCGCCGTCCTCGGGGTGTTCAGTGCCAGCACGACCGTCGAGGCCGGAGTGGCCTCCGGGCGGCGGAACAGGGCGGTCGCGTAGTTGAGGTGCACTGTCATCCGCCGGGTGACCGGCCGGTCCCAGTTGGCCTGCTCCAGCCAGTCGGACAGTTTGCTGGACCGCCCCATGGCGTCCACCACGAGGTCAGCGCGCTCGACACCGGGCACCCCGCCGACCTCACAGCGGACCCCGGTGACAGCGGTGCCGTCGAACACGAGGCCGGTGGCGCGGGCGGTGATCGTCTTGACGTTGGGCAGGCGAAGCACCTGCTGGCGGATCAGGCCCTCCAGGAGCGGCCGGCTGCCCGCCAGGCTGTCGGCGTCGTCGGGGACGACGACCTTCAGACGCCCGTCGAGGTAGTTGCGCCGGGCTGCGGGCGGCGCCTCGACCGCTCCGCGCGCCAGCGCCTCGTAGCGGAATCCGGGAAACAGCCGCTCCAGCTGGAAGAGGCCGCCGGGCAGCAACGCGTGCAGCTGCGTCCCCTGGGGTACGCCGGGCCGCGCGCCGGGCACCTGCGGGTCATCTCGATCGATGATGACGACGGTGTCGGCGTGGTCGGACAGCACCCGGGCGGCCAGCAGACCGGCGACACTGCCGCCGACCACGACGGCCGTTCCCATCGTCGGGGACGGCTGGTCAGGGGGTCGCGTCGCGTTCAGCTCTGCGAAGACCCGGGACGGGGAGAGGGACATCGTGCTCTCCAAGGGGGTAACGAGGTGTGTGCCCTCCCCGGTTACTGTCCGCGACCGTGTGCGGACAGACCGGTGGATGGTCGTTCGACGTGATGCCCGCCGATCGTCGCACAACCGCCTGAACGGCAACCGGCTGTGTCTGCCAGATGACCACCTGTTGACCGATGCGTCGGACGGGGTCGACGTTCGGACGGCCGAGGTGGCGCATTTTCGGGCCGACTGTCACGATCTCCGACATGCCCGTTGCGCGTCGTACCCTGCTCGGGGCCGGCCTGGCGGCCGCGACCTCCGCCCTCACCGGTTGCGGCGGCAACGGCGTGCCGAACCCGGGTGCGGGCGGCCCTGGCGACGCGGCGACCGGGACGGGCGCCGCCGGGAGCCGGGTCGGTTTCGGCACGGCGGGAGACGCCGGGTCGCCGCAGAGGGCACCGACCGCACCGGTCGGCGGCAACCCGCCGGTCCGTCAGGCCCGCTACGCGCAGGACGTGACCGCCCTGCTCCGGAAACACCTGCCCGCCACACCGCAGACCGTGCAGCACAAGGGTTTCCCCGGTGCGGTCGCTCTCGTCCTGGTGGGCGGAAAGCTGACTGTGCACACCGCGGTCGGGGAGGCGCTGCGGTACGAGGCGGGCCCGAAGCTGCTCGCGACGGGCCAGCGCGTCGCGATGCGGCGCGACTCCATCTTCGACCTCGCCTCGGTCACCAAGGTCTACACGGCCATCCTGCTGTTGCAGCAGGTCGACAAGGGGCGTGTCGACCTCGGCGCTCCGGTTCGCGACTACCTGCCCGGCTTCACCGGCACGGGCAAGGAGCGGGTCACCGTCGAGATGCTGCTCACGCACACCAGCGGCCTGCCCGTCGGCGCCAGGGTGACCGGCCTGCCCGACAACACGGCCCGCTGGAACGCCGTGCTCACCACACCACTGGTCTCCGGCGCCGTGCCCGGGAACACGTTCCGCTATTCCAGCGTCGGGCTCATGGTCGCCGGCAAGATCGTCGAGAAGGTCACCGGCCAGCGGCTCGACCAGGCGCTCAAGAGCAACCTCACCGACCCTCTCGGCCTGCGCGACACCGGCTTCAACCCCAACAGCTGGTTGTCTGCCGACGCGAAGGCCAGCCGGCTGGTCGCCACCGACGCCCGTTCATCCCGGGGCCTGCTCCGTGGCGTCGTCCACGACGACGTCGCCAACCACCTCGGTGGCATCGCCGGTCACGCCGGCATCTTCGCCTCCGCCAGCGATCTCGCGGCCATCGGCCAGCTGCTCCTCGACGAAGGCACCCACCGTGGCAAGCGGATCCTCGCCGCGGCGACCGTGCGGCGGATGCTCAGCGACCACAACGCCGGCAAGCCCGCCATCGACCCCGAGCGACCCAACCGGACCTCGGCGCACGGCCTCGGGGTCGTGCTCAACCAGAGCTGGTTCATGGGGAAGCTCGCCTCGACGCGAGCCTTCGGCCACACCGGGTTCGCCGGCCCCTCGTTCCTGGTCGCGCCCGACCGCAGACTCGTCCTGGCGCTGCTCACCAACCGGGCCCACCCCAACTGGAGCTGGTCGAACCCCGACCCCGTCCGCGCCGCCGTCGGCGACCTGCTCGCCACAAAGGTCAGCTGACCGGTAGGTGTGGACCATCGCGCCGCACCCTGACACGATACTTGCGCTAGTAGTGCAAATACTTCGTCCGTCCAGGTGGAGGATCGATGCACACATCTCGCCGGAGGCTGCTCTCCGTGCTGGCCGGAGTCGCCCTCGCGGCCAGCCTGTCCGCCGTCGCCGTTCCCCGCGCGGCCGAAGCCGCCGCCACCCCGACGTACCGTCCGGTGATCTTCGTGCACGGCAGCGCGGGGTCGGCGGCGCAGTTCGAGACCCAGGCCAAACGGCTGGCCAGCAACGGGTACCCGATCGACATCGTCGAAGCCCACGAGTACGACTCCCCGAACGTCGCGACGATCCTGCCCCAGGTGTACGCGGGCCTCGACGCACGAATCTCCCGCCTGCTGGCGGCCACCGGCGCGGACCGGGTCGACCTGCTCGCGCACTCACTGGGCACCTTCGTCACGCAGGCCTATCTCACCAGCTCACCGGAACGTGCCGCCCGGGTCGCGCACTACGTCAACCTGGACGGGCGCACCGCGACCTCCCCGCCGGGTGGTGTGCCGACGCTCGCGATCTGGGGTGAGGGCGACCCGGCCCGCGCCGTCGTCGGCGCGACAAACGTGCACCTGCCGAACCAGTCGCACACCCAGACCGTGTCGTCGGCGGAGTCGTTCACCGAGATCTTCGGTTTCCTCCGGGGCCGTGCGCCCCACACGACGCGCATCGTGCCCCAACTCTTCGGCGCCGCCCGGGTCTCCGGCCGCGCGGTGCTCTTCCCGAGCAACGTCGGTGTGACAGGTGCGACTCTGGAGGTCTACCCGGTCGACCCGCTGACCGGCGGCCGACTGTCACACCGACCCGCGCATCGGCTGTCGCTCGGTGGCGACGGCTCGTTCGGCCCTCTCCCGGTGCTCGCCACGGCCCGCTACGAGTTCGCCATCGTGCGCCCCGGCGCCGCGACGCACCACTTCTACTTCCAGCCGTTCCTCCGCTCGGATTCGTTCCTACGCCTCACGACCAGCGAGCCGGGCGAGGGCCTCAGCGGCCTGGTCGAGACCAGCGACCGGCACACGGCGCTCACGATCCAACGCCAGAAGGAGTGGTGGGGCGACCAGGGCGACGCCGGCGACCGCCTCTGGATCAACGGCAGGGATGTCCTGAACGCGGCGAACACACCGCGCGCCGTGCGGAAGATCGGCATCTTCGCCTTCGACGACGGCAGCGATGGCGTCACGGACCTGACGACCCCGCTGCCGGAGTTCTTCAGTCAGAGCTTCATCACCGGCATGGACGTGTTCATCCCGGCGACGCCGGCACACCTCGGTCTGGTGCGGATCACCGTGGGCCAGCGCGGCGGCGGCCACGAGGTGATCAGCGTGCCCAACTGGAGATCGAGCACCGACCGGGTGACGGTCGGCGTAAACGACTTCTGACCGCGTCTCGCGGGCGGCCCGGCCACCTCAGCTCGGAACGGTGGCCGGGACCCCCTCGCCCTCCTCAGACGGCGGCCGGGACCCGCTCGCGCACTCGTCGCCCGACGGCGAAGCTGACAAGTCCCAGGATCAACCCGACGACCGCAAGGACGACGCCCACCCGGGCCGGCGCGAGGTAACCGAGTCCGGCGGCGATCGCGACGCTGCCCAGGGCCGCGCCCAGGCTGTTCGCGATGTTCATGGCGGACTGGTTGAGCGCCGCGCCCATCAGTTGCGCTCCCGGTGCGACGGTGATCAGACGTGCCTGCAGGACCGGGCCGAGGTAGAGGCTTGTCGCACCGACCAGGAACGCGCCCACGAAGAGGCCGACGTGGGTCGACGCCACGAGGCTGAACACGGCGATGCTCACGATCATCGCCACGAAGCCGATGACCATGCTCCGCTGCAGGTCGCGGTCCGCCAGCCAGCCGCCCAGCGCGTTGCCGACGGTCATCCCGAGACCCACCGCGACCAGAGCCCACGGCACCGTCGCGGCGGAGAGGCCGGTGACGTCGGTGGTGACCGGAGCGATGTAGGTGTTCACCGCGAAGAAGCCGGCGAAACCGACAGCGCCGGTGGCGGCGACCAACCAGACCTGCGACGTCCGCAGCGCCCGCAACTCGGCGGCCGGCGAGCCGTCGACCGCCGCGGCGACCTCCGGAACGACCGCCAGCACCGCCAGCAGGGTGAGCACGAAGAAGCCGGCGATGACCAGGTACGCGACACGCCAGTCGGCCGCCTGCCCGAGCCGCGTGATGAGGGGTACGCCGACCAGGTTGCTCACGGTCAGACCGCCGAGCACTGTGGCGAAACCGCGGGCCTCGTTGCCGGGGCCCATCAGGGTCGCGGCGAGCAGACCGGCCGCGCCGAAGTACGCCCCGTGCGGCAGCGCCGCCGCGAACCGGGCCACCAGCACCAGGTCGAAGGTGGGGGCGAGCGCGGATGCGACAGTGCCGAGGGCGAACAACACCAGCAGCCCGAGGACGAGCTTCTTGCGGGGCAGGCGCGCGCTCAACGCGGCGATCAGCGGCGCGCCGACGACCACGCCGAGCGCGTACGCGGTGATCATCCAGCCGGCACGGGCGACCGCGTCCGACGACGACTGCGCGTACTCGTGCGGGAGTAGACCGCGGGCGATGTCGGGCAGCAGCCCCATCGCCACGAACTCGGTCAGGCCGACCGCGACGCCGCCCAGTGCCAGAGCGGCAAGCGCCGCCAACCGTCGACCTCTACTCAACTCGATCACCGAAAAAATTTAGCAACAGCGTTGCGTAATAGGGTGGTGGGATGACTCGCGTCACTGCCGACGTCACCTTCCTGCGCGGCTACAACCAGGCCCTGGTCATGGCGGTGGGGCGTACCACTCGCACGTTCGAGCGGGCGACAGTGGTCGAGGCCACCGGTCTGACACCACAGGCGGTCTCCAAGGTCATCGCCCGGCTGACCGCCGACGGGCTGATCCGCCCCGCCGGCGTCCGACGCCCGGGCATCGGCAAGCCAGCGGTCGTCTACGAGCTCGTCCCGGACAGCCGGTACGCGATCGGCGCGCACGTGGCCCGGCGCACGCTGCGGCTCGTCCTGGTCGACCTGGCCGGCACCGTGCACCACTCGGCGGTCAGCCCGCTGCCCCGCGACTTCACCCCGGAGCAGCTCCTCGACGCCCTGGGAGCGGGCATCGACACGCTGGCCGGCATCGGTGACCTGCGGAGCCGGCTCACCGGGCTGGGCATCGGCATGATCGGCCCACTCGACCACGCCAACGGCCTGGTCCGGGACGCCCACGGCCTGCGGCACTGGCACGACGTACCGCTGCGCGAGATCGCCGAGAAACACCTCGGCCTCCCCGTCCACCTGGACAAGGACGTCACCGCGGGAATCACGGCGGAGGCCTGGCGGCACGGCGCGACGTTCGGCGACGCGGCCCTCATCGTGGTCGAGTCCGGCATCGGCGGCGGCTTCTGGCTGGGCGGCGCGGCCCACCGGGGCGCGCACACCAACGCGGGCGAGTTCGGCCACACGGTCGTCGACCTGACCGGCCCCCTCTGCGTCTGCGGCAGGCACGGGTGCCTGGAGATCGTGCACCAGCACGCCGCCGAGGCCGGGGACATCGCGCACGCCGCCCGCGTGCTGGCAGTGGGCGTCGTCAACCTGCTCCAGACCCTCGACCTCGCCCACGTGGTGCTGGCGGGCGCGGACCTCCTCCGGCACCCGCAGACCTATCTCGCGGCGGTCAACGAGGCCGTCCAGGCCGATGCTCGGCGCGCGGACTGGCTGAGCACGAGGGTGGCCCTGTCCAGTCTCGGCGCGGACGTGATCGCCGCGGGGGCCGCCATGCAGGTCCTCGGCCAGCATTACGGCATCCCGGAGCTGGCCCATCCCTTGATCGTTGGCAGCTGAGCAGCTCGACACGCCGAGCGACGCCCCGCTGAGCTGCCACCGATCGACGCGAGGTCAGATTTCGGCGACGGGGACTCGCCGCGTCGCTACGCCATCGCGGCGTCGGTGTCCGTTCGGGTGCAACCGTTGGTCGGGCTCTCGCTGAGCGCGATGACCTCGTCGAGCCGCTTGCGCGCCTGCCGGAGTTGGGTGATCTGCCGATCGATGCGGTCGCGCTCGGCGCGGAGCATTGCCCGCGACTGCGGTGTGTTGACCTTCGCGTCGACGCAGGGCAGCAGGTCCAGGATGGTTCGGCTGGACAGGCCGGTCGCGTACAGCATCTGGATCAGATACACCCGGTCGACCGCGTCGTCGAGGTAGTGGCGCTGGCCGCCACTGCTTCGTGCGGCAGCCAGCAGGCCCTGCTCCTCGTAGTAGCGCAGGGCTCGTACCGACACCCCGGTCTTCGTGGCGAGTTCCCCGATCCGCATGGACCGTTACCTTTCGGTGCGCTTTAGTGAGCACATGATCGGTTGCCCCGCCTTGCGGTGAGGGCGGTCCCGGTCTTGCCGGCGGATGCCGTGCCGGGTTCACGCTTCACAGCCACCTGCCCTCGTGCGAGGGTCTTCTGGTCGGCTCCACGTGCTGCCACCGAGCCACTCCCGGCGGTGGTGAACTCGGCCGCGAGGGCGGCCAGGTTGAGTGCGGCGTTGCGGTCACGGTCGATGACCAGGCCGCACGCCTCACAGTCGTACTCACGCTCGTGCAGGGCGAGCTTGGCTTTCACCGCGCCGCAACCCGAGCAGGTTTTCGAGGACGGATACCAGCGGTCGGCCACGAGCAACCGGCCGCCGTTCCACCTGGTCTTGTATGCCAGCTGACGGCGGATCTCGGCGAACCCGGCATCAGCGATGTGCCGGGCCAGCCGCCGGTTGCGCAGCATGCCCGCGACGTTCAGGTCTTCGACAACGATGGTGCCGTGTTCGCGTGTCAGCCTCGTGGTGAGCTTGTGCAGCCCGTCGCGGCGCAGGTTCGCGACTCGCGCATGGGCACGACCAAGCCGGTCCGAGGCGCGTTGCCAGCGGTTCGAGGGGCGGCAGCCGGTACGCCGGTGGGGGCCGGACTTCCGCGACGACGCCCGACCGAGCGCCCGCAGTCGGGCCTGCGCGGCGACGAGGTGGCGCGGGTTGTCGACCCGCTCACCGGTGGACAACACCGCAAGATGTTTGATTCCGACATCCACCCCCACCACCGAGGCGGGCCGGGCCGGTTGCCGTTCGGCCCGCTGCACCTCGACGGTGAACGAGACGTGCCACCGTCCGCCGTCGCGGCGCACGGTGGCGGACATGATCCGCGCGGTGCCGCCCTCGATACGGCGGGCGAGCTTGCGGGCGGATTCGTGCAGCTTCAACCGACCCAGCCTCGGCAGCACCACGTGCCGGCGGTCGGGCTCGACGCGGATCGCGCCGGTGGTGAACCGCACCGCCGGTGCGCCACGGCGGCGGGACTTGAAGCGGGGGAAACCGACCGGCCTACCGGCCCGCCCGCCCCTGCGGGAGTCAGCCCAGTTCTTCAAGCCGCGGGCGAGAGCGTCCAGGCCGGTGTTGAACGCCTCTTTCGACACCTCACCCCACCAAGGCGCCGCATCAGCCTTCGCTTCGTTCCACGCCTTACGCAGCCCGGCGAGCGACCACGACAGTGACGGCGTCAGCAACTCATCCGGCACCCCATAGGAGCGCTCCGCAGCACGCTGGTCCATGACCGCCTTGACCCGGGCGAGCGCCCAGTTGTGCGCCGCTCGCGCGGCCCCCACATGCGCCCTCACGGCGCGTTCCTGGCCTGGGGTGAGGTCGAGGGCGAACCGGTACGCCTGGATCGTCTTCACGCCGCGTCCTCGATGACCACCTCGACCGCGCGGCGAGCCGGTACGCGGGACCAGGCAACGTCCCGGACTCGTACCGCCGTCGCGTACGAGACGCCGGTAGCCGCCGCCCACTCCTTCAAGTTCACACCGCCCCTCTAGACGACCACTGAACACTCCTGACCGTCAGAACGCCAGCAGTTACTTCCCCTCCCCCAGGCCGGTGACGCCAGCCACACAGCCTCGCCTCTCACGTGAACGTCAGGTTTTACCGTAGCTGGCAGTTGTTGACGTTCACGTCGGTGGGCCTCGGGCCGGGAACCATCATCGGCTCGTACGTCATGATCCGGAGGGTAGGGCTGCCGGGCCAGCGGCGAGAGCCCGCACGGCGCCCGGTGGTTCAGCCGCCGGAGGCGGACGGCCCCGGCGTCGGCACGCCACCGGCGGCCGCACGCGCGGGCGGCGCCGGGGCCGGGGCCGGTCGCAGATCCGCGGACACGGGCAGCGCGCTGCCCTTGACGAACTGGCCCCAACTGGTGTTCCAGGCCGTCCAGCCGTTGCCCGACTGGAGCCGGACCTCGGTGCCGGTGAAGGTGACCAGGTCACCGACCCGGGTGACGCCCATCAACCAGTCGGCGTTGGCCGCCGAGATGTTCGTGCAGCCGTGCGAGACGTTGCGGTGTCCCTGATCCGACACCGACCAGGGTGCCCCGTGGATGAACTCGCCGCCCCAGGTGAGCCGTTGCGCGTCCTCGACGTTCACCACGTAGCCGCCGTTCGGCTCACCGCGCGTGTCGAACGTGGTGTGCTGGTACTTTTCCATGATCACCATCTTGCCGCTGGACGTGGGAGTGCCGCGTTTGCCGAGGCTGACCGGGATGCTGCGGATCAGCTTGCCGTCCCGCAGCACCCGCATCTGCTTGGTGGCGTTGTCGACGTCGAGCGCCACCTGCCGTCCGATCCGGGACGTCGCGGTGCGATCGGCGTCGCCGATGTGGTTCTTGCCGATCGGCAGGCCCTCCAGGCCGGCCCGGACACTGATGGTCGTGCCGGGCCGCCAGAAGTCGGGAGCCCGGTAGTAGACCTGGCTGCCGTCGTCCACCCAGGACCAGGCCCCCGGCTGCGGCGGGTTCGTGGTGACGAACAGTCGACGTTGCACGTCGGCGCGGGCCGCCCTGGCGATGGGCGGATCGAAACCGATGGTCACCGGCATCGCGGTGCCGTACGTCTGCTTGTCGGCGAAGTACAGGGTGCTGCTCGCCTGCGGCTTCGTCGACGTCGCCGCGGTGGTGAAGGTGCTGGTGCGGGTGGTGGTCCGCCCGGAGTCGCCGGTGGCGGTCACCGCCGCGGTGTAGGTGTGCTGCGGGCGCAGCGGAGTGGTCGGCACCCAGGCCGAGCCGTCCTCGCGTGGCTCCGCCCGGACCAGCGCGCCCGCGTCGTCGACGATGCGCACGGCGGTGATCCGTCCGCCCGTGACGAGCGGAACCACCTCGGCGCTGAGCGGCACGTCCCGGGAGAGATCGGCGGGCGTGAGGGTCAGTTCGGGCGAGGGCACCACCTGCTCGGCGGGGCGCACGGCGGCCTTTCGCTCGGTGGTGCAGCCACCGAGGACCAGCGGTGTGGCCGCGACGGTCACCGCAACGAGCGCCATACGCCTTCGTAGACCCATCGAACGTCCCCCGGCTTCCGTGTGCTCCGTGGCGGCAATTCTCTCCGCGTCGGCGGCGCCCTGCGCTGTTTCCGAAAATCACGCAACGAAGGGGGGAACGCTGGGCACATCGCGCGTTGCAGGTCCGTCCGCTGCGCTTCCCTTTCGTGATCCTCGGGGCATCGAAGCGTGATGCCGCCGTGGAATGCTGCCGACATGCGCGGAAGACGACGTCCATGGATTCTGCTCCCGCTGCCCCTCCTCCTCCTGACCGCCTGCACCCCACCGGACGAGCCGATTGTCGCCCTCGCCGTCCAGGACGGCCGGCCGGTCGGCGTACTTGTTACCTGTTACGACCGTGACGCCAATATCCGGGTGTACGAGAACGGCCATCAGGGTGAACCGGGCAAACGGTCGCTGATCAGGTGGAGCATCGGCGGCCCGCCCGCGAGCGAGGTCGTGGAGGTCACCCTGCTGGGTCAGCCACCGGAGGGCTGGGAGGTCGACGAGCCGGTCGACTTCCCCGGGCCCGAGCCCGGCGTCGAGGTGGACGTCGAGTCGCTCACCGAACTGCGCCCCGGAGCCACCTACACCCTCAACGGGTCAAGCCGCCGTAAGTCCATCCCGGTGGACTTCACCCTTGCGGACCTGCCGCGAATCGGCCCGGATCAGGTGCTGGCGCCGCGCGGGCACGACTCGACGACTGTCGTGTCGCGGGAGAGCTTCCTGCGTAAGGCACGCGACAAGTGTTGAACAGGACGGCGGTCGGGGGCACGGCAGAAACGCAGAGTGCCAGCACACTCGCCGATTACAGTTTTTGCAGAAAAATCAGAGAATTGAGATCGAGCCGACATCGCGGTGACTCCGTAAAGCTGACCAGGCAATCGCTGAGCGCTATTTAAGGGAGAATTAACCGTTTCAGTGGGAAACGGGCAGGGGGCCGACTCGTATTCTTCGGGCTCGGAAGAAAGGTGCGCCCCCGTTGATAAATCTCCGATCCACCCCTCGACACCGTCGTTCCGTCACCGCCCTGCTGCTGGTGAGCGTGGCACTCGCCGGCGGATGCAAGGAGGCCCCGGCCACTCCCGGCGCGTCCGGCCCGTCCAGCGACACCGGCATCGGCTCGCCCGGCCCGGACGCGCCCACTGCCCCCGCCCCGGGCGACCCCTCAGCCACGCCGAGCGCCCCGGGCACATCGGCAACCCCGCCCACGCCGGGCACGCCGTCGACCCCGGCGACCAGCGCCGCCCCGCCCACCGCATCCGGCGGCTGGATCACCATCGACGCCGACGGGCAGGCCGCCGCGACGAAGGCGTTCTTCGCGCGTAAGCCCAAGCCGGTGACCGGCAACCCCGTCAAGGTGCCCGAATTCAACGTCGGCTGTACGACCAGCCACCACAACAGCGACGACCCGATCGTGCTGCCCAAGCTGGTGGGCGGCTCGCACAACCACACGTTCTGGGGCAACAAGTCGACCGACGCCAACTCGACCGCCGAATCGCTGCGGGCGTCCAAGGCGACCACCTGCAACTCGCCGGACGACCAGTCCGCCTACTGGGTGCCGACGATGTACCAGAACGGCAAGGTCGTGGACCCGAAGGAGGTGACCGTCTACTACGGTTCCCGCCTGAAGGACCCGAGCCGGACCCAGCCGTTCCCGTTCGGCCTACGAATGATCACCGGTAACGCCAAGAACCAGGTCGACACCCCGGACAAGCAGGGCAACCACTTCTGGTGCGCCGGCATCGGCGGCGAGGTCGGCCGCAGCGCCGACAAGACGTTCCCGGTCTGCGCCAAGACCGCGAACATCGTCCGGCAGATCACCTTCCCGGACTGCTGGGACGGCAAGCACCTGGACAGCCCCGACCACAAGGCGCACATGGCCAACGGGGACCACACCGGAGCGTGCCCGAAGAGCCACCCGGTGCCCGTCCCCTCGGTGTCCTTCGTGATCTCGTACCCGTTGAGCGCGAACACTGACGGCATCACCCTCGCGTCCGGCACGTCGTTCTCTATGCACGCGGACTTCTTCAACGCGTGGAAGGACGACGCGCTCGCCGCACGGGTGCGCAACTGCCTCGACCAGGGCGTGAAGTGCAACTCGGCCGGTAACTTCTAGAGCGAACGGTCGATCTGAGCTGGCCCACGGATCGTCGCGGGCCAGCTCAGATCGAGACGTAGCGAGGTCTCCGGTGGACGGCTCAGCCGCCGGACGGAGAGCCGTCGCTGTAGTGGAACTTCTCGTTGCCAGACCGCAGGATGCTCACCGAAGCCAGCCGAGGAAGCGTCTGTGCAACGCACCCGCCGGCAGCCAGGTCAGATCCTCGGAGGCCCGCACCAGCTGGGCACCTAGGTAGATGGCCAGGGAGATCGGGGCGTTGTCGAACTCGGCGCGTAGCTCGCGCTTCCGGGTCGCGCAGGGCCAGGGCAGGCCGCAGCCACCGCAGCTCCAGATCGGCAGGACCGGGCCGTGGACGCTCACCGCACACCCGTCAGGAGGCGAGCAGTGACCGCCCGTGCCTGCCGGCTGGTCGCCCATTGCACCTGCCAGCACGGGTACGGCGTGAGCAGTGCCCACCACGCCCGGCAGCCGCTGCACATGCCGTCCAGTCCTCGGACGTGCACCGCAATGATCGCCTTCTGCTGCCCGTTACTCACTGCTCACCTTCCTGTGGCCAGTGACCACGATTGATCGGAAGCCGGTGCCGGGCACGGCATGGCAGGTCGGCTCCGCAGCGGCAGACATGCCGCCAGAGTCGCCACGACCACACCGGCCGATGCCTGGGGCGAGAGTCAGCGCGGTGGCCGAGAGGTATTCGTCATACGAAACGCGCCGGCTGGTCACGGTTGACCGGCTGAACGAGTTGGCCACGCGTCGGGTCACCGGAGGCCCTCCGGTCGGCGTGCGCTGAGCTGGTCTGCCGATTCGTGATGGCCCTGGCACCGCCGCAACTGCCTCGCGTGGTCGAGTAGACGCTGCTGCGCCGCGGCCTGCTCAACCTCCTGGTACCGCTGCCCGGTCCCGGGCGGTGGCGGCGGCTGGGGCCGCCGACACAGCCACCGCATCAACGCGCACAGCTCAGACCAGATCGCCACAGACTCGCCCCCTCGATCGAGCAACAGGGGCGGCGACGAGATCCGGTCGGGCTCCATCGGGTGTCAAGCAGGCACAGGCTCGCCGCCGTCAGTGACCGGGACGCTACGAGTGGTCACCGGCTGCGGAAGGGAGAGTTTGTACCTCAGGGAGAGTTACCCGACCATGCCGATCGCGAGGGCCAACTCTCGGGCGTCCTCACCGACCGTGCCCGGCCGGTTCGACAGTTCCAGGGCAACAGTGCGGGCGTACGGGTTGTGTCGCACCGTGTCGACGCTCTCCCGAAGTGCCCGGCCGAGCAGGTGCACCGCCGCGACCTCCCCACGGTCGAGCAGGTGCGCCCGAGCGGCATCGATCAGCGCGGCAGCCCGGCGCGTCTGCGAGGGCATCGCCCGATAGTCGGTGGCGTCGGCCCGCCGCACCGCCTCACCCGTGCGGCACAGGTCCGTCTCGATGGAGACCGCGTACGCCGCACACGCCGCCGATCCGAACATCAGCCACGGATGGACGTACCCGTCACCGAGCCGGCTCGCGGCCGAGTCGGCGGCATCCCACGCCCGCGACGCCCGACCGGCCCGGCCAGCCTTGCTGTGGCCCAACGCGATACCGAGCTGCACCTGACCCCATCGCGCCAACTGCTCGCCACCCGCCGCTGGGTCAACCAGACCCGCAGCCTCGACCAGTGCCTGCTCGGCGGCATCCACCTGATTCGCGCCCCGGTAGACGTGCGCGTAGTACCAGGCCGCCACCGCGATCGCCGCCGGGTCGTCCGCGTCCTGGGCCGCCGACGTCGCCCGGTCGGCAGCGAGCCACACCAACTCCGGCAGCGGCTGGTGCGCAAGGTACAACTGCACAAGGTGATACACCCGCGCCAACTCCACCGACGCCAGCCGACGATCCCCGCCGTCGAGCATCCGGGCACTCCGCTGCGCATCCGTCAGCAACCCGGGAAGCACCGCCGCCACCGCCGTACGCTCGGTCGTCGACCGATGCCACAAGGCCCACGCCTGATCCACCAGAGCACGCATCACGACAACCGGCGTCACCGCGCCCACCGGCACCGAAGCCCGCTGCATCACCGCAGCGACCTTGCCGACCTCGGAATGCCCCGCCCTGGTCACCGACGCCACCGGTAACGACTGATCACCGGTCAGATCCGCCAGATCCGAGATGTCGAGCACCTCGGCCAGCCGCAGCAGCATGGGCAGGCGTGGCGGCAGTAGCCGGCCGTTCTCCAACGCCTTGACCCACTCCGCGCTACGCCCGACCAGCCCTCCGAGAACGGGTCGAGTCTTCCCCGCGCGCTCGCGATACATCCGAAGGCGCGCACCAAAGGTCGCGGAATCGCTCATCATCGTCTCCCAGGTAGCGGTCTGGGCAGCGGACCACCAGCCGTTACGCCAGCAGACCACCACAGTCGACGGTACCCCCGCCCACCGCCCAGACGCGCCCCACCACGACGGATAAAGCTGCAGCGGCCCGGCGACGTTCCGAGCTTCGCCGCACCGCGGCCTTCGCCCGCGGTGACTCAAGCGGGGCTCAGGTGCGGCCAGGCTATCCCCAACCGTGCCGGCCCTCGCCATCAGCTCGACGAGCGCGAGAGGACACGACCATCGGCGGGACGTGGCACCACCACGAACCCGACCTCCGGCGTGAGCCGGGTCGATGGGACAACCTCCACGCGAGCTTGGCTCGCGATGGTCCGGCCCCGATACGACGGCGGTGGCCGGTCGCCCCGAGGGGTGGCCGGCCGCCGCCGCGTCAATCAGCTAGAGCCGGGCCGCGCCCGCCTCGGTGGCCTCCTGCACCGCCGACGTACGGCGGAGCTCGGCCCGCTCGTCGCCAGCGTCCTCGCGGTCCGGACCGGCCACCCGCGCCGCCCGGTTGGTGGCCGGGGCGGCTTGGTCACCTGTCACGCCGCCGCGGATCCGGTTGTTCGCGGCCACCTGCGCGGCCGGGTCGTTGGACGTCACCGCCAACTGGCCGTTGATGATGTTGTCGTCGACGGTGACGCCACCGGTGGTGCTGGTGACGCTCACGTCCCCACCCCAGTAACCGCCGGAGGCGCAACTGTCCAGGGTGCCGTTCGGGCCGAGCTGCACACCGCCCAGGTTGCCGGCGAAGGTGGCCCGGCCCTGCACCGCGCTGCCACACACCACGCTGCCGGTGGCGCTGTTGAGCACCGACAGGGTGCCGTCGACGAACGAGTCGTGCAGGTCGGTGTAGTAGGTGCCGGTGCTGCTGAGGTTGCGCTGCACCTGGGTGCCCCGGTCGAGCCGGACCTCGCCGGCCCCGACGTTGACGTGCCCGGTGACCGTCGACGCCTCGGCGAACAGGAAGCTGTCGATGGTCGTGGAGCCCTTCGGCCGTACGGTCACGGTGCCGGTGCGGGCGTCCTTCAGGAAGATGCCGTACCCCCCGGCCGCGAGCACCACCTGGCCGTCGACTGTCGTCTCGGTCGCGTCGAGGTACCCGTCGGCGGCGACGCGCACCTCACCGCTGACCCGGCCACCGGTCACCACCAGGTTGCCGCCGGCCGCGACTGTGACGTTGCCGGTGATCGTGGTGCCGGTCAGCGCGCAGGACTCGCCGGCGGGTACGAGCAGGTCGTTGGGCACGGTCACCGCACCGCCGGTGCCGATGCAGTGGGTGACCAGGTCCGCGTGTGCGGTGGGCGCCACGGCCAGCACCGATGCCGCGATGACGGCGCTCACGGTGGCCAGCTTGGCGACGGTACGTCCGGGCATGGCTGTACTCCCTGTCGATGAGGTTCGAGGACTCATGCGCCGACGTCCGATCGGGCCGCGGCCCGGACGATGGCGCCCTGCTGCCGCCGGTCGAGCGTGCCGCCGGTCACGAGCGCGGCGGTGACCGCCTCGACGTGCCTGACGAATTCGGCGTGGCCGGGGTAGTCGGCGTGTTCGTCGATCAGATCGTTGATGGTGCAGCCGTCGCCGGTGTCCACGTTGGCCACACCGGTGTCGCCGCCGTCGATGATCACGGTGGCCCGGCTGTCCGAGTCGGGGCACTTGTCGGTGCCGTCGGCCACCACCGTGAACGTCGCCGACTGCTCGGTGGAGGAGTTCCCGGCCGTGTCGGTCGCCCGGTACCGCAGGGTGTGCGCGCCGGGCGCGCGGACGGCGACCGGGGCGGCGTACGCCGTCCAGCCTCCGGCGTCGAGCGCGTACTCGATCGTGGCCACACCCGACTCGGCGTCGGTGGCCGTGACGGTCACGGTCGCACCGCCGACGTACGCGCCGTCGTCGTTGCGCTCACCGGCCAGCGTGGCGGCGACCGTTGGTGCGGTGGTGTCCTCGGCCTGCGGCTCGACGACTGTGAAGTGGGACATCTGCTCGGCCGACGTGTTGCCGGCGGCGTCGGTCGCCCTGAAGTGCAGCATGTGCATGCCGGGCGCGTTCACCACGATCGGATTCGCGTACGCGGTGAAGGCCGCCCCGTCCAGCGCGTACTCGATGGTGGCGACGCCGGATCCGCTGTCGGTCGCGGTCAACGTGGCGGTGGCCGTACCGACGTAGTTGCCGTCGTCGTCACGGTCGCCGGCCAGCGCGACCGCGACCACCGGCGCGGTGGTGTCCTCCTCCCCCGGCTCGACGATCCGGAACGACACCGAGCCGACGGCGCTGGTGTTGCCGGCCTGGTCGGTGGCGCGGAACTGCACCGCGTGATCGCCGATCGCGGTCACCCGCACCGGCTCGGTGTACGGCAGGAAGCTGGTGTCGTCGACCTGGTACTCGACGGTCTGGACGCCCGAGCCGGCGTCGGTGGCCGTCACGGTCACCGTGGCCGCGCCGAGGTAGTTGCCGTCCTGGTCCTGGTCGCCGGACACGGCGCCGGTCACGGTCGGCGCGGTGGTGTCGCCGCCTCCGCCGCCGTCGGTGACCACCAGCTCACCGACCATCGAGCTGTGGCCTGGGATCGAGCAGAAGTACCGGTAACGGCCCGGGGTCAGCGTCACTGTCGCCTGGTGGCGGCCGTTGTTGGCGTCGAACGGGCTGGCCAGGATGTTGAGTGTGACGTCGTGGTTGTAGCCCTCGGTGCTGGTGTCGAAGGTCAGCGTGTGCGGCATCCCGAGGGTGTTGCCGGTGGCCTCGCTGTTCTCCCAGATGATCGTGGTCTCGCCGGCCACCGCCGTGGTGGGTGCGGACTTGTAGCGGGTGATGTCGCCGTCGGCCGTCCAGGTCAGCACCTGGTCCGCGGCGGCACGGGGGGCGGCGGAGGCGGGCGCCACTGCCCACGGGATCACCGTGAGCAGGAGCGCCGCCAGCGCGGCCGTCAGTCGTCGGGTCATCGTCACTCCTAGAGTTCCCGCGCGCGGATGTTGCGGAACTCGGCCAGGTCGTTGTCACCGTGGTTCTGCAGACCGATGAAGCCGCGCAGGAACTGCCGCAGATCGGTCGGCGGATCGCCGGCGCGCGAGGACTGCTTGCCGGGCGTGTTGTCGAACTCGTTGATCACCACACCGTTGCGGATCATCGTGTAGTGCTGCCCGACGGCGCGGATCTCGTAGTCGTTCCACTCGTTCTTCGGCGTCACGCCGGCCTGGGCGAGCGGCACCGGGTCGAAGTTGTAGACCGAGCCGGTCTTCTGCGGCTCACCTGTGTCACCGTCGTAGATCTGGATCTCGTGTCCGCAGTAGATCGCCATCCACGCCGGCGAGGTCCGGGCCGACCCAACCGTGCCGCAGCTGTCCGGTGGTCGCTGGTCGAGGGGGGTCCGCAGGTCCGGGAACCGGATGAAGACTCCGGTGTTGGCCCGGCCGGTGCCCGGGGCGATGTCCCGGAACTGCAACTTCAACGAGAAGTCGCCCAGCTCCTTGGTGTGCCAGAGCATGCCCAGGCCACCGCTGGAACGCAGCGACCCGTCCGGCTGGATACCGAACTGTCCCGACGGCGCCTGCTGCCAACCGCGTAGTGACTCGGCGGTGCCGTCGAAGAGGGGCTCGTACCCGGTGTGACCGTCGCGGCCGATCTCCGACGCGGCGGCCAGGCGAGTGATGGTGCCCGCCTCACGGGTGGTGAGCAGGTCGTCGTCCTGCAACGCGCGGGCCACGGCGGTCACGTGCCTGACGAAACCGTTGTGGTCGGCCCAGGTGCTCTCGTCGTCGATCAGGTCGTTGGCCGTGCAGCCCTGCCCGACCGTGCGACTGGGCACCCCGGTGTCGGTGTCGCCCAGCCACACCGTCGGTCGGTCGTCGGGCACCGCGCAGCCCACCGTCACAGTGGTCTGCGTGGTCGACTTCTCGCCGTCGGCGTACGTGACGGTGAGCTTCGCGGTGTAGGTGCCGACCGTGGCGTACGTGTGCCGGGGGTCCGCCTCGGTCGACGTGGTGCCGTCGCCGAACTCCCACCGGTGACTGACGCCGCCGGAGCGGGAACCGGTGAAGGCGATGGTGAGCGGCTTGTTCTGCACGGCGACCGAGGTCGCCGCCGGTGCCGGGGTGGGCGCCCCGCCGGTGTAGGTGATCCGGATCAGCTTCTGGTTGGCGTGCAGGCTGAAGAAGCCGCCGCCGTAGTCGAGCAGGTAGAGGGCGCCGTCCGGGCCGAACTTGGCGTCCATCCAGCTCTGCAACTTGGTGTCGCCGTTGCCGCCCGGGATGATGGCCCGCAGCGACTCGGCGTACACCGGCGGGGCGGCCTGCGGCACGCCGGCCGGGTCGACGGTGACCGCGACCCGGTTGGCGGCGTTCGACTGGTCGCCGATGAACCACTTGCCGTCCCAGTGCTCCGGCCACGCCACGCCACTCGTGGTGTCGACGAGGCTCCGGTGGTACGTCGGACCGGACATGATGGCCTGTCCCCCGCCGCGCAGGTACGGCTGCGTGTAGGTGGCGTCGGCCGCCGCGTAGGTCGGCAGGTCGCTGCCGTCGGTCCGCTTCGGGAACACCGGGCCGCCGCCGTCCGGCGAGTACCAGATCATGTTGTCCCGGGCCGCCGGAATGTCCACAAGTCCGGTGTTGCGCGGCGACTCGTTCTTCAGGTCGTCGCAGTCGTACCAGCCGGTCAGCACCGTCGCGTCGGTGGTGCTGCGGTCGCGGTACGGCTGCCGGTTGCCCATGCAGTACGGCCAGCCCTGGTTGCCGGCCGAGGTGATGATGGTGGCCGTCTCGTACTTCGCCGGGCCGAGGGTGGGGCTGGGTGACGAGGCGTCCGGGCCGACCCAGCCGGCGGTCAGCCACTGGTGCACCGGGTCGATCTGGAGGCGGGCGATGTTGCGTACGCCCATCACGTAGATCTCCGGCCGGGTCTTCTCGGTGCCCGGTGGGAACAGGTTGCCCTCGGGGATGGTGTACGTGCCGTCCGACTCCGGGTGGATCCGAATGATCTTGCCGGCGAGGTCGTTGGTGTTACCCGACGTGCGGCGGGCGTCCTGGAACGAGATCCCCTCGTACTCCTGGGTCCAGTTGTTGCCGGCGTAGCCCTGCGACCCCTCCGAGGAGTTGTTGTCGCCGGAGCCGACGTAGAGGTTGCCCTTGGCGTCGAACGCCATGCCGCCGCCGGCGTGGCAGCAGCTGTGGACCTGCACGGGGAACTGCAACAGGTCCTTGCGGGTGGCCTGGTCGATGGTCTGCGCCTGACGGTCGTAGGTGAACCGGGAGACGGTCCGCTGACCGACCCGCTTCACCCGGTCGACCGAGTCGTGCGGCATCCAGTAGACGTAGAGCCACCCGTTGTCGGCGAACGCCGGGTCGGGCACGATGCCGAGCAGGCCCTCCTCGTTCTTCACCAGCTCGGAGCCGCTGCCCCGGTTGCCCATCACCTCCAGGGTGGTGAGCAGCTTGACCTGCTTGGTCCGCGGGTCCCAGGAGTGGATGGTGCCGCAGCCCAGGCCGACCTTCGGGTTGTTCCAGTCCGCGATCGGGCCGCTCGGGCAGGCGGCCTTGCCGACGTAGAAGACCGTGCCGTCCGGCGCGACGGTGAGCCCGTGCGGCTCGCCGATCTGGTCCAGCTGCCCGGTCTGGTTGGCTGCGGTGAGTCGCTCCACCTTGTAGTTCGCGGCGATGGTGGCCTGGCAGTCGCCGCGTACGCGACCCGTGGTCCAGTTGAGGGCGCCGGCGAGGTGCGTGCGGAACGCCTCCTCACCGTAGCTGCCCTCGGTGTGACCCATGCCGGTGTAGAACGACCGGCCGCCGTCGTAGTCCCGGCACCAGGACACCGGGTGGAAGGCGCCGTTGGCGCTGGCCCCCGGGTTGTAGTGCCGCTCCTCGACCTGGGCGAGCGTGTGCACGGCGCCGACCGGGTTCGGGTCCCAGTTCTCCCAACGGTCGGACCGGGTGAGGGTCATCGGCAGTGACGCCGTGGCCGGGTGCTTGCGGTCCAGGATGTTCACCACCGCGCGGTTCACCGCGGGCGGCTCCGGGGCGGTGGTGCTGCCGGTGAACAGGCGCAGGTCGGCGAGCTGGACCAGCGGCTCACCGCTGTTCGCGGTGACGTTCAGCCGGTAGCGCGGGAACTCCTGCGGCGCGGCGATGTCGAACCGCCGGGTCTGGTACCGGTCCGGAAAGGTCTGCCCGGTGCGGCGGTCCAGGTCGGTCCAGCTCTGGCCGTCCGTGGAGCCCTGGAGGGTCCAGTCCTTCGGGTCCCGACCGTCGGAGTCGTTGGCCGAGGTGAGCGCGTACCCGGTGATCCGCTTCGGTGCGCTCAACTCGTACGCCACCCACGCGGTCGGGGTGCGGACCAGCCACTTCGTGTTGGCGTCGCCGTCGGTCAGCTTCTCCTTGGTCTCGTTGGGAGCGTTCTCGCCGCTGGCGGTCACCTTGGCCACCGGCTCGGCCACCGGGATGGCGCCGGCCGGGCGGGTGCCGATCAGTCCGGTGAACCAGGTGGAGTCGACCTGGGCGCGGGCGGCGTCGGCGATGCCGACGAAACCGCCGCCGGCCTTGACGTAGCTCTGCAGCGCCGACTCCTGGTCGCGGTTGAGCGCGGCGCCCGTCGCGGAGAGAAAGACCACGCTGCGGTACGCGGACAGCCCGGACGCCGTGAAGGTGCCCGGGTCCGTGGTGGCCGTGACATCGATGTCATGGACGGCACCAAGCTGTTTGATGGTGTCCACCGCGCGCGTTACCGGGTCCTGCTGCTCGGCCACCGGGCCGTGGAACACCAGGACCGCGGTCTTCTGCGGCTGCGCCGCCGCCTGCGGGGCGGCCGCCGTTCGTGGCGCGGCCGCGGCCGCCGTCGTTGCCGGGATCAGTGTCGCGAAGGCCGCTACCGCGGCGAGGGTTCGTCGTAGTTTTCTGGTCATGCCCGTCCCCACTTTCGGTTCGGTCAGCTTCCGTGCGTGTGGGTGTGGCCCTGGAACCGGTGGATCGCCTCCTCGGCGCCCGGCGGCATGCTGCCGTCGGCGTTGCGTACCAGGAAGATCCCGGCCATGCCGCCGTCGGAGTGCGTCTGCACGTGGCAGTGGTACATCCACGCGCCGGGTCCGACGCCCTCACCGGCCAGCACCTGGAAACCGAACGAGCTGCCGGGATTGAGGTCCTTGTTGTCGATCACCAGGCTCGGGTCGCTCGGCCCCTCCAACATCCCGGTGCGGTTGTCCGCCCAGCGGTGCGCGTGCAGGTGGAAGGTGTGGAACAGGTTGCCGTGGCCGATGGCGATCCACTCGACGCGCTCGCCCAGGTTCGCCTCGAACATCGGGGTCGCCGGGGCCATCTTGTTGTTGATCATCATGTCGTGGAACACCGCCGTGAACTGCTTCGACGGCAGGATGTCGCCACGTCGCCGGACGATCAGCGCCCCGTACAGTCCCTTCGCGACACCGCCGGTGCCGTGGTCGGTGCCCATCGCGTGATCGTGGTAGTGCCAGTAGCCGGCGCTGCCCGGCATGTACCGCCGGCCCGCCGCGGCCACCATCTCGTGCGAGCGCCAGACGTACGTCCGCGTTTCACCCGGGTTGTTGAACGAGGCGTTGAACGGGCTGCCGTCGGACTCGGTGCTGTAGTCCACCCCGTGCGGATGGATGGACAGCCGCTGGCTTGTGGTGTTGACCAGGGTGATCTCCAGGGTGTCACCCTCGTACATCTCCAGGATGGGACCCGGAACGGTGGCCTGACCTGGCGCCAGGCCGTACCCGAACAGGTTGCCGGGCAACTGCTCGGCGTAGATGGTGATCTTCTTGGTGACACCTGCGGCGGCCCGGGCGGGGCTGCCGCCGAACGCGGTGCCGATCGTTGGGGCGGACGCGCCCAACGCCCCGGCGGCGAGCGCGCCGGTGGCGATCAGCGATCTGCGGGACAGGTGGCGGTGAGGGCCACCAACGTGATCGTCGTCCATGGGTCTCCGTTCCCGACCGGGCGAAGACGCGACGAGGGCAGGGTGCATCGACCGCCGAGCACAGGCGGTGGCACGACTGAGGGTGAGGCTCGTCGCGGGCTTTGCTCGGAAGACTCAGAACTTTCGATGGATGCCAGCAACTTATGTAATCCATCGACGAAAGTACAGGTCTGATTGCAAAAAGATTACCTTGACATCACGACGTCCGTCGATTGACATGAAGCTGACACGCAACGGAGGAGCGCACAGATCGACACCGGGTTGCCCTCAAGAGGGCAACCCGGCGGGAGGGACGGACGGGAGCTGTCGTCAGAGGTGGTGGCGGTCGTCCGCCGGCAGGCCGGGGCTCTGCGGCGGCGCGGGCGACTGGTCGGGCTGACCGAGCTGCGCGACGTGGGTCGGGTCGAGGACCCGGGAGAGGAACGCGCGGGTCCGTTCGTGCTTCGGCGCGCCGAGCACCTCCTGCGGCGGGCCCTGCTCGACCACCACGCCACCGTCCATGAACACGACCCGGTCGGCGACGTCGCGGGCGAACGCCATCTCGTGGGTGACCACCATCATCGTCATGCCGTCCTCGGCCAGCTTGCGCATGACGGTGAGCACGTCGCCGACGAGTTCCGGGTCGAGCGCGGAGGTCGGCTCGTCGAAGAGCATCAGCTTCGGCTCCATCGACAGCGACCGGGCGATCGCCGCCCGCTGCTGCTGGCCACCGGAGAGCTGCGCCGGGAAGACGTCGGCCTTGTCGGTCAGCCCGACGCGCTCCAGGTTGGCCCGCGCGATCCGCTCGGCCTCGGCCCGACTCCGCCGCAGCACCCTGCGCTGGGCGATGGTGAGGTTGTTCAGGACGGTCAGGTGCGGAAACAGGTTGAACGACTGGAAGACCATGCCGATGCCGCGGCGAACCTCGTCGATCTCGACGTCCGGGTCGGTCATCTCGACCCCGTTCACCCAGATCTTGCCGGCCGTCGGCTCCTCCAGCAGGTCGACACAGCGCAGCAGCGTCGACTTGCCGGAACCGGACGGCCCGATGACGCAGACCACCTCGCCCTGGCCGACCTCGAAGTCGATGCCCTTGAGCACCTTGAGCGGCCCGAAGGACTTGTGCAGGTCGCGGATCTCCACGGCGGGGCGGGATGGGGTGGTCGTCATGGGGTCACCGGGCCTTGGCGTAGCGGAGTTCGAGGCGTCGTACCACCTGCGACAGCGGCAGGGTGATCACCAGGTAGGCGAGGCCGGCCACCAGCAGCGGAGTCGCGTTCACCCGGTCGTTGAGCATGTCCCGACCGAACTTGGTGATCTCGATGGTCTGGGCCGTCACCCCCAGCACGTAGGCCAGCGACGAGTCCTTGGTGAGCAGGATGAGCTCGTTGGTCAGCGGTGGGATCACGATCCGGAACGCCTGCGGGATGACGATCGTGCGCATGGCGGTGAAGTGCGACATGCCGAGGGTCCGCGCCGCCTCCATCTGCCCCTTCGGCACGGCCTGGATGCCGGCCCGGATCGTCTCCGCCATGTACGCCGCGGCGGTCAACCCGAGGCCGATCGCGATCGAACCGAACACCCCGCCCGGAATCTCGCGCTCCGGGAAGGCGATCGGGATGCCGTACCCGACGAGGAAGAGCACCAGCAGCGCGGGTAGACCCCGGAACAGCTCGATGTACGCCGTCGCCACCCAGCGGTACGGCGCCACCCTGGACAGCCGCATCAGCGCCAGCATGGTGCCGAAAACGAGGCCGAAGGCGAACGCGCCAAGCGTGTAGAGGACGGTGTTGCGTAGCGCGACCGTGATGATCGTCGGGAACATCGACTTGATGATGTCGACGCGGAAGAACGCGTCGGCCAACCTGTCCCAGTCCGCGGCGACGAGCACCGTGGCGATGATGGCGATGAAGACCAGGTACTGGAGCCCGAGGGACAGCCGCTCCCGCTGGCGGCGTCGCAGCTTCACGTTCGCTCGTTGCCTTCCCGGAGGTTACCGACGTCGGAGGGCGCGCGGGGCGCGCGCCCTCCGGTACTGCGCGGTGCTCAGGCGCTAGACCGCTACGCGGCTCAGGCGCTAGACCGCTGCGCGGCTCAGGCGCTAGACCGCTGCGCGGCTCAGGCGCTCGGCTTCTTGCCGATCCACTTCTCGTAGATCGTGTTGTAGGTGCCGTCCTGCTTGGCCTTGGCCAGCGCCTCGTTGATCTTCTTGAGCAGCTCCGGGTTGGCGTCCTTCTTCACGGGGAAGCCGTACTGCTCGCCGGTGTCGAACTCGGCGGCCACCTCGAACCCACCCGGGTTCTTCTTCAGGTACTCGGTCCAGACCGGCAGGTCGTTGATGGCGGCCTCGACCTGGCCGTTGGCGACGGCCTGCTGCAGGGCGGCGAGGTCCTCGAACTCGACGAGCTTGAGGCCCTTCTCCGTCTCGAACTTCTTGGCGTAGTCACGACCGGTGGTGGCCGCCTGGACGCCGAGCTTCTTGCCCTTGAGGTCGTCGAGCGACTTGTACGTCTTGCCGGTCTTCACCAGCATCGCCTGGGTGGCGTCGAAGTAGGGGTCGGAGAAGTCGATCACCTTCCGCCGCTCGTCGGTGATCGTCATGCCGGCGGCGGCCGCGTCGCACTTGCCGGTGTTGAGGTCCTGGCCGGACTTGATCCCCTCGAACGGGGTGTCGATGATCGTCTGCTCGACGCCGAGCTCCTTGGCGACCAGGTCCATGATCTCGACGTCGAAGCCGGTCACCTTGCCGCTGGCGTCCTTGGACTGGAACGGCGGGTACGGCAGGTGGGTGCAGACGGTCAGCTTGCCCGCCGCGACCAGCTTGACACCGCTCGCCTGGACCTCACTGTCGTCCTTCTTCGCGCAGCCCGCGCTCAGCGCGAGGGCGGCGACGGCCACGACGAGGCCGGCCTGACGGACGGCGCTTGGGAACCTCACGGCTGTGTCCCTCCGATTCGGCTTCCATTGCACAGAAAGCCTGTCTGGTTCATAGACTTTGCGAACGCGACCGTACCCGATCCGTCCCGTCGCCCCCAGATCCCGCCGCGACCGCTCGGCCCGGGCGGCACGCCGACCGCGGCCGACCGCCGCCGGCAAACCGGACACCGGGGCAGCAAAGCGCCTCAGCCGCCGGTTCCCTCCTTCGCCCCGTCCGGCGTGAGGGCCCCTCCGTCCGGGTCTGTGTCCAGGAACACGTGCTGGTGGCCCTGGCCGGCGTCGACGCTGATCTGGTCGAGCTGGGTCGCCGCGACCGACCAGATCGTCGCCGCCTCGGCCGCCTGCCGCGCGGTGACGTCCAGCAGGGCCGCACGCTGCGCGGCCGGAACAGCGGCGGCCAGAGCGTAGGCGTCGACGGCCAGCGAGGCCTGCTGGACCGCTCCGCGCAACCCTCCGCGCGCCACGTTGGTGGCGGTGGTCCCCGACGGCGGGTCGGCGAAGGGCGCGGCCGCCTGGCGCATGACCTCCTGCCATTGGCGTGCCTTCGCCGCGTCCGGCGCACGTCCGCCGGCCGTCTCCGTCTTGAGGGCGGCCAGGACCGGGGCGACCTGGTCGCGAACACGTCGGGCCGTCTCGATCAGCTCCGCGATCTGTTGGACGTCCCGCTTCGCCTCGGCCTGCTTGATGCTCGCGATGGCCGCCTCGGTGGCGTCCGGGCGGCCCACCTGGTAGCCGACCAACCCACCCAGCAAGGCGGTGACCAGCGCGATCACGCCCGCGACAGCCGCGTAGCGCGCTGTGGGGCGGCGACCGACATTGGCCTTGTCCAACTGGTAGGAGGGTCGGCCGGTACGGCGCGCCATCGCATCTCCTCACATCGATGGTGTGGGGCCAAAGATTAACCGCCCCCGTGACGTCCGTCGATAGCGAGGACGGCGACCCCCGCCCCTAGACCGGGTAGCCCCACTCGGCCAGCGGTTTCTCCAGCACCCGTTCGACCGCGGCGAGCTGCGCCGGGCCGAGTTCGTCCCGGTACGCCTCCGCCCGACCCACGGTGAAGTCGTACCGGGAGAAGCCCTTCTCGAAGGCTGGCGACCAGCTCAGGCCGAGGAAGTCCAGCATCCGGCCCACCTGCTCGCGCGGCTGCTCGACCAGGTCCTCGTAGCGGACGTCCAGCCACTGGTCGGCCGGGTGGCGCAACCGAGCCTGCGCGAAGGCGTCCATCAGCATCTTCCAGCCCAGCGCGGCGAGCACCTGGAAGGACCGAGCCGACTCGGCCCACTCCTCCCGCAGGTCGGACGGGAGCGGGCCGTAGATCCAGTTGTCCGGCCCGCGCCAGCCGTCCCACCAGCCCATCTGGAGCCACGAGTTGGCCACCGCCCGGCCGTCGCGCACCACGTTGACCACCCGCAGATCCGGGTACGCGGCGTGCAGCAGGCCGGTGCGCGGCCATCCGGTGACGTGCTGCACCAGCTGCTGACAGCCCTGCCGCGCGACCCGCTCGTCGAAGAAGGCCCGCAGCCGCCGGGCCACGAACGGCGTCAGGTCCTCGGCCACCAGGTCCCGGCACGGTCGGGAGAATCCGGCAAGCACTTGCCTGTCGAGCAGGTGGTACGCCTCCGACGGCGCCACCCGGAGCCGGCCCCGCTCCAGCAACCGTCGACTGTGTCGCAGCGAGGTCATCCCGGCGGGGCGCGGCGCGGAGCGCCGGTAGAGCGCGCCGTTGAACCTGCCCTTGGGGTTGAGTCGGGCGAGTTTGTCGTCCAGGCCGGAGACGAAGCCGACCGCGGGATGCCGGGAGAGCAACTCCTGGACAAGTGTCGAACCGCAGCGACCGGTGCCCACCACCAGTGAGAGCATCGTTCAGCCTTCCTGCCGGGTGGCGGGTGGGGTGGCCGCCGGGCGGCGCAACGGGTAGCCGAACCGGGTCAGGGCCACGGCGGTCAGCCCGGTCACCACGGCGTACGCGCGGGTGGGGAGCCTGCTCACCCACTCCGTGTCGGCGACCACGTCGACCAGCCCGGTGCGGTGCCGCGAGGGGTTGCCGGCCACCGAGTGGGTGGGGGTGAGCCGCACCGTGGCCGGTGTCGGGAAGGGAAGCTCGTCGGCTGTCGCGCCGACGAAGGTGGCGATCCGGGCGGTGACGCCGGCCGGCTCGGCCACGAAGTCCTCGTACCGCACCCGCAGGTAGCGGCCCGGCGCGCGGCGGCGGCCACCCCACAGTCGTACGGTCGCGGTGTTCCAGACCAGCCAGAGCAGCGCGGCCTTGCCAACGGGTGGTCGGCTCATCAACTGGTCGTCGGCGGGCCCGTCCAACGGGCGTCGCCGACGCCAGGAGTACGCGGTCGCGCGTGGGTCACGCACCACGTGCAGGACGTACAGGTCGATGCCGGGCAGGCTGCCGAGCAGGGCGCCGTACGGCGGCAGCTTGGAGGAGTCGACGATGACGCCGTCCGACCGCCCGGCCAGGGCGTGCTCGGCGATCGAGGCGTAGAGCCGGGCCAGGTGCGTGTCGTCGGGGTGGCCCGCGACCGGTGGCTGCCCCCGACGCTCGCGGCGCAGCAGCGCGGGCAGTCCGCGCAGCCGCAGCCGCTGCGCCAACCGGGCGGCGATCCCGGCCGGGTCGGCGTCGGTCAGGTCGGCGCGTACCCGGGCCCAGAGCGGGCAGTCGGTCACCGGGGAGCCGCAGCCGCAGGGCCGGTTCTCCAGGATGCCGCGCCGCCACAGGTATCGCAGCTCGCCCGCCGCGAAGAAGCCCGGCACCTGTCCGAGGACCGTGGTCACCAGCGTGCTGCCACTGCGACCGCTGCCGGCGAGGTAGAGCACCCGCACCGGGCTCACCGGGCCGCTCCCCCACCGGTTGCGGCACGGCCGGCCCGCCGGCGCGACGGCAGCGCCTCGGCGGCCTCCGCGTACAGCCCACGGATCCGGTCCAGGTGCCGGTCCGGAGTGAACTGAGCGGCGATCTTCGCCCGGCCGGCCCGGCCCATCCGGTACGCGCGGTGGGGTTCGGTCAGGATGTCGGTAAGCGCGTCGCCGAGGGCGGTGGGCTCATCGGCGGTGACGATGCGGCCGTCCACGTCGGACTCGACCAGCTCCGGAAGTCCGCCCAGGTCGGTGGCGACCACCGGCACACCGCAGGCGAACGCCTCCAGCACCGCCATCGGTTGGTTCTCGTGCCACCGGGACGGGACGGCGACCACCGCCGCCGACCGGATCAGCTCGTGCAGGCGCGGCTTGTCGAGACGGCCGTGGAACCGGACCCGGCCGGGTGCTCGCCGCGTGGCGAGCGCCTCCAGCTCGGGCCGGGCCGGGCCGTCTCCGGCGACGTCCACGCCGACCCCGTCCGGCAGTGCGGCGGCCGCCTCGATCAGCACGTCGACACCCTTCTCCGGCGACAGCCGGCCGGCGAAGACGACACCTCCCCCGGGTGTCTCCTTCGCCGCGACGCCGGTCAGGTCGACGAAGTGGTTGACCACCCGCAGCCGGTCCGGGTAGACGCCCGCGCGGCGCATCACGTCGGCCAGGAACCCACTCGGGCTGACGAAGAGCTGCACCGGGTCGTACGCGTCGAACTGCCGGTGCAACCAGGACTCGACCGCGAGCAGCCCGCTGCGCGACAGCGACCCGTCCTTGCAGCGGCGGCGGGCCGCCTGCAACGGGCCACCTGTGACGCACGCCTGGCAGGGGCGACCCCGGTCCAGCAGTTGGTAGCTCGGGCAGGCGAGCTTGTAGTCGTGCATGGTCAGCACGCACGGCACACCTGCCGAGCGGGCCGCGGCGAGCACCGACGGGGAGAGCTGGTGGTAGATGTTGTGCAGGTGCAGCACGTCCGGCCGGAAGTCGTCGATCACCCGGGCCAGTCCGCGACGGCTCGTCGGTGACCACAGCATCCGGCCGACGGCCACCGCGCGGGGCCGCACCCCGCTCGGCGCCGGCTCCAACTCCACTTCGGACGGGAACCGCGCGGCGTACGGCAGCGAGGGCTCGTTCTCCGGGTGGCTCATGCCGAAGTAGGCGACCGTGTCACCCGCGGCCCGTTGCAGGTCGGCGAGATCGAGCAGATACCCCTCGGCGCCGCCACGGCGGTAGAGGAACTTGTTCACATGCAGCACGCGCATCGACTCGGCCTGCTCACGTCGATCGGGCGGTCCGGGCCCGGGGGTGATGACCGGGGGCTGCCCGCCCCGGCCAGCGCCCACGCTATGCAGGGCGGGTCGGCGAGTCCAGCTCACGTTTGGCATGGTGGCTGAACGGGTGATCTTCGTCTGCCCGTGCGGCCCGCAGCCTGGCCTCCCGCCATGATCTCCGGATAGCCTGGCTGCCGCCGGTCGCACCCGCTCCCCGATGGGCCGGGCCGGTGCCCGACGAGGAGGACCCGTGGCAGCCGACGACGAGGTCTCCGCGCTGGCGTACACCGCTCGGCGGGTCCGGCGGCATCTGCGCTGGGCGCGTACCGAGGGGATCGGACGGCTGATCGAGGAGGACCGCCTCAATCCGGTCGACCGGATCGGCACGGCCCTGGCGAAGCGGCGCTGGCGACGGCGGGCCGGCCGGACGCCCGGCTCGGCGATGCCGGTCTACCTGGTCGGTCTGCAACGCTCCGGCACGAACATGCTGGTCCGGGGCCTGGACGCCGCCGGAGAGGTCGAGGTCCGCAACGAGAACGACAGCACCCTCTTCCACCGCTTCCAACTGCGCCCGGACGCGGTGCTGACCGCCGCCGTCCAGCGCAGCCGGCACGCGTACGTCCTGATCAAGCCGCTCTGCGAGAGCCACCGGGTGGACGAGTTGCTGGCCCTGCCGGGGCTGACGCCCGGGCGCGCGCTCTGGGTCTACCGCGACGTCGACGACCGGGCCCGCTCCGAGGTCGCCAAGTTCGGTGACGCCAACCTGCGGGCAATGCGGGCGATCGCCGACGGCAGCATCGGCCGACGATGGCAGGGGCAGCGCCTCGACGCCGACACCGTCGAGTTGATCCGGGCCCACGACCCGCAACGGTTGGACCCGCACAGCGGCGCGGCGCTGTTCTGGTACGTCCGCAACTCGCTGGTCTTCCAGCTCGGCCTGGACCAGCGGGCCGACGTGCTGCTCTGCCGCTACGACAGCCTGGTCGCGGAGCCCGCCGCGCAGATCCGGCGGCTCTGCGCCTTCCTCGACTTCCCCTACCATCCCCGGTTGCACGCGCACATCGCCGCACGCGAGTCGCACGGCCCGGCGGGTCAGCGGCGGCTACCGATCGACAGCCGCGTCCGGGCTCGCTGCGACGAGTTGACCGACCGGCTCGACCGCGCCGCGGCCGACGCCCGATCCGAGACGACGAAGGCGGTCGACCGTGGCTGAGACCGGAACCCGCACCGCGCCGATCTTCCTGGTCGGGTGCCAACGGTCGGGCACCACGCTGGTGCGTCTCGTCCTGGACTCGCACTCACGGATCAGCTGCGGCCCGGAAACCCGGTTCCTGCCGGACCTGCGACGGATCGTCGGCCGGGACTGGGACCGGCTGGCCCGCTTCGGCTTCCCGCGCGAGGACTGGCTGCGCCGGATCCGGGACTTCTTCGGCGGCGTGCACGCCGACTACGCCGCCGCGCGGGGCAAGACCCGGTGGGCCGACAAGACCCCGCTGTACGCGATGTCGCTCGACTTCGTCACCGAGGTCTTCCCGGACGCCCAGATCGTGCACCTCATCCGGGACGGACGCGACGTGGTGGTCTCGCACCGCAAACGGTTCGGCTACTGGTCCGCCGTGAAGTGCGTGGTGAAGTGGCCGCGCTACATCCGCGCCGCGCGGGCGGTCGGCGCGACCCTGCCGGCGGACCGCTACTACGAGCTGCGGTACGAGCAGGCGGTCAGCGAGCCGGAGAAGGCGATGCGTGGCCTCTTCGAATTCCTCGGCGAACCGTGGGAGGACGGCATCCTCGACTACGACAGCAAGCAGCACGACGTGGCCCAGAAGTACACCACCGAAGCGGAGCGACGACGGGCCGCGGCGAGCGTCACCGCGCCGATCTACGGCTCGCGGGTGGGCAGCTACCGCCGGGAGCTCGACCCGTTCCTGCGCCTGCTGGTCTGGGTCTTCTCCGGTCCGACCCTGCGCGCCCTGGGCTACCGGTGACCCGCGCGCTCCGGCTGCGGGCGGTCGCCGCCGCCGTCGCCGCCACGCTCCTGCTCACCGCCGGCTGCACCGCACGCGACGACGCGCCGCCGCCGGCCGCCACCCCCTCGGTGCCGGCGGCACCCGGAGCCACCACCAGCACCGTGGACGGGGTGCGCAACCCGTTCGGCGCGCACTGGGACTGGTCGCGGTACCAGCAGTTCGGGCCGTACCTGCGCCGGCTCGCCGGTTCGGCGACGTACGAGGAGATCTCCTGGTGCGAGATCGAACGGACGTCGGGGCAGGCGGACTGGGCCGGGTTGGACGAGATCGCCACGCGCAGCCGGGAGCTGGGCATCACCCTGCACCTGAAGATCCGCACCGGCGTGTGCTGGGCGACCGGTGGCACCGCCCGCCACACCCGGGGCACGGCGAACAAGACCGAGTCGGCGATGCCCACCGACCTCGGCGCGTACCAGCGGTTCGTCCGCTCGGTGGTCCAGCGCTACGGCCCGTACGGGGTGCGGGAGTACGCCATCGAGAACGAGGTGAACGCGCCGAGCTACTGGGCCGGCAGCCCCGAGGACTACGCCCGGCTGGTCCGCGCCGCCGCCGAGAGCATCCGCGCGACCGACCCGAAGGCGCGGGTGGTCGACTCCGGCATCAGCAGCGTCGCGTACGGCATGGGTGTCGCCGACCGGCTGGTACGCGCCGGTCGGGTGCCCGAGGCCATCACCGCCTACCAGGCGTACTTCCAACGCCGGGTCGGCACCCGGGGGCAGCAGATCCCGGCGGTGACCGGGGAGGCGCAGCTGCGAAGGGCGCTCGGCACCGAGACCAACAGCCGCAGCCTGCGTTTCCTGGCGGTGACCGAGTCGCTGCTGACCGACCGCACCGTCGACGTCCGGCAGGTGCACTTCTACGAGCACTTCAGCGGGGTGGCCCCGCTGCTGGACTACCTGCGCGCGACCACACCACCGACGACTCCGGTCCAGGCCTGGGAGGTCGGGCAGTTCTGGCGCGACGGCGACGGTGACCCGGCCAGCCGGGCCGCGGAGATGGTCAAGACGGTCACCCTGCTGGCCGCCGGCGGGATCGGCGAGATCAGTTGGTTGCCGTTGGCGTACAACCCGAACAACGCGGCCGGCAGCGAGGTCCGCTACGGCCTGCTCGACCCGGACGGCACCGAACGCGAGGCCGGCCGGATGCTGGCGGCCCTGGCCGACGCGGCCCGGGACGCGACAGTCACCCCGTTGCCCGCCTCGGTGGCCGGCAGGCTGAACGGTGTCGCGTTCGTCCGGGGTGGATCGAGCACGCTGGTCCTCTGGTCGGCGTCGAACACGCCGGTGACCGTGCCGGCGACGCCGGGCGCGCGCACCGGGGCGGTGGGTTCCCCGCTGGGCGCGGCCGGTGGCGGCACCACCGTGACCGACGTTCCCGTCCTGCTCCGCGCCGACCAGCCGGTGGAGCGGATCCTCGCCACCGTGCGCTAGCCGGGCCAGGGGTCGGGCCAGTCGAGCAGGGCGGCCAGGCGGGCGTTGTGCGGCGCGAAGTGCTCGCCCAGCCGGTCCCGGATGGCCGGGGTCAGCTCGGAGACGCCTTGGTCGACGCGACGGGTGTGCCGGGTGAACGCCTCGGGGGTGAAGGCCGGCAGGCCGAGGAAGCGCAGGATGTCGGCGTACGTGCCCGCCGGGTCGGCGCGCAGGTCCTCGGTCCGTGCGACGTGGATCCGCTCGCGCGGGACCGCCGCGAACCACAGGTCCACCTGCTCGGCGTAGCGGCCCCGGGCCGCGTACGAATAATTGCGCAACGCCCGGTGCGCGGCGGGGCTGTCCGGGCCGCCGCGCGTCGCCCGCGCCAGCCGCTTCTCCTCCGCGTCCAGCGCGTCGGCGAAGGACAGCGGCTCGGCCCCGTACGAGCGGGTGTGCAGGTAGTGCGAGTACGCCCGCTGCACCGGGTCACGCAGCAGTGCGACGAAGCGGGCCTGCGGCAGGGTCGCCGCGACCCGGGACGGCACGCTCGGGTGGAACAGGTAGTAGGGGCTCGCCTCGAACGTGCGCTCCCCCGGGGCGAGGCGTGGGAAGTGCCCCCGGTACCACCGCTCGCCCCGACCGTGGTGGACGCTGAAGTACTGCAACTCCTTGCCGCTGGCCACCCGGACCCGGGGATGCGCGGCGAGGTGGTGGTACAGCGACGTGGTGCCGCAGCGCTGCGCACCGATCACCAGGAAGTCGGGCAGCGGACCGGGCTCTCCCGGTCGCGCCGCGCGTCCCCAGGCCCGCGCCGCGCGTACCCCCCGGCGCAGTCGGTCGGTGACCTGACGCCGGGCGACCCCGGTCACGAGCGGACCCTGGTGCGGTAGGTGTCCACACCGGCGCCATCGGCGGGGTCGACCAGAGCGCGTCGACCACCTCGGCGGGTCACCGAGCGCAGCACCATGACGTCCTCCCGGCTGAGCCCGAGGGCGAGCACCGCGGCGAGGTACACGGCCACGATCGCGGCCAGGCCGACCGCGAGCTGCGCGGTCCAGCCCTCGACCAGCCAGCGCACACCGAACCCGACGCCCATCGCGACAAGCGCGGCGACCAGGCCCTTGACCATGCCCGCCGTCACCGGCACGGTGTGCACCTGCGCGCGCACCTGCCAGACCCGGGCGATGTTCACCGCCGCCAGCGAGACCGCCCAGGCCACCGCCGCGCCGAGAATGCCGTACGCCGGGATGAGCCAGAGGTTGAGCAGGACGTTGAGCAGCAGTGCGGCGAGGTTGTCCACCATGTTTACCGACACCCGGCCGGACATGTTCAGCAGCGTCCCGCAGGGCCCGGTCGCGGCGTTGACGAGTTGGCCGAGCGCCAGCACGACAGTCACCGCCGCGCCGCCGGCCAGACCCGGCCCGCCGACCAGGCGCAGTAACTGCTCCGGGAAGACCAGCAACGCCGCGAAGGCCGGCAGTGACAGCCGCAGCACCCAACCGGTGGCGACCCGGTAGATGCGGCGTACCTCGTCCAGTCGGCCCTGGTGGTAGAGGTGCGCCAGGTGCGGACCGAACGAGGCGTTGACCGGCGCCAGCACGAACACCGCGATCGTGACCAGCCGGGTCGCCACGTGGTAGACGCCGATCGCGTCGGGACCGTAGTCGAAGAAGCCGAGCAGCAACGCGTCCACCCAGATCAGCCCGGTGGACGACAGCGAGGAGACCCAACTGACCGTGGAGAACCGGAACAGCTCGCCCGGCCGGTACGCGGGCCGGGCGGCGGGCACCCGGCGCACCATCCGGGCGAGCGCCACGAGGGCGAACCCGGCCGCGCTCCAGCTCGCCGCCACCAGCGCCCAGAACGCTCCGGTCAGGCCCGCCCCGAGGGCGAGCGCCAGCGCGGTGAGTGCCAGCCGGGCGGCCGGCTCGTAGACCTGGCCGATGAGGGCGTAGGCCCGTTGCGTGCGCCACCCCCGGGTGGCCGCCAGCGCCGCCTCGCACACGGTCGCGGCGGGCAGGCACAGCGCCACCAGCCGCAGCCCGGTGGTGAGCTGCGGGTCGTGCAGGGCGTCGGCGAGCCACGGCGCGCCGACCGCCAGACCGAGGGCGATCACCGTGGACGCCACAGCCGAGATGCCGATCCCGAGCCGGATCGCGCCCCGGAGGGCGGCCGGCTCGTCGTCGGCGAGGTGCACCGCCACGAACCGGGTCAGCCCGGCCCGGAAACCGGAGAGCGAGAGCAGCCCGAGCAGCGACAGCACGGCGTAGACCTGGGCGTACCGGCCGAGTTCGCGTACACCCAGGGCCCGGGCCAGCAACAGCATGACCAGGAAGAGCGCCACCTGGCTGAGCACGGCGCTGCCCAGGTTCAACACACCGCCGCGCGCCATGCCGCGTACCTGTTGGTCGCCGGCCTCCGGCGCGGCCGGCGGCCGGCCGGTCACCTCGCGCACCCGGCGGCCCGTTCTCCGACGGTCACGGCCGTGCCGCGGTCACGGTCTCCGCCGGCACCGAGGGAGCCGCGGCGGTCGCCGCCGGGGCCGCCGGGCGGGCGGCGGCACGACCCCGCGAGAGCAGTTCGAGTACGCCCACCAGCAGCACCCCGAGCAGCAGACCCGCGCCGCCCACCGGCAGGGCGGTGCGCACCAGCTCCGTCATCCGGCTCACCTCGTGCGCCTCGCCGATGCTCGTCACCTGCTTCGGATCGGCGGCCTGGGCCTGCGCCCGCGCCGCCTGCAACCCCTCCCGCGCCTGGGACAGGGCGTTGGTCGCCGCGTCCCGCTGGGCGAGCAGGGCCTGGTAGTCGGGGAGCTTCGGCCCCAGCTCGTCGAGCTTCTTCTGAGCGGCGGTGATCGCGGCGGTCGCGGCGTCGACACCGCGGCCGTTGCCGACCGCCTGCATGGAGAGTTGCTGCTGGCGCAGACTGGTCAGCTCGCCCAGCGTCGCCTGGTAGATCCGGTCCGGCTGGGAGACCTTGTTCGCCTTCTCCCACTCGCCGATCGCCCTGGTCGCCGCGGTGACGTCGGCGTTGGCCGCCTCGACCTCGCCGGTGGCGATGCCGACCTGGGAGGAGAAGAGGAAGGCCAACGCCCGGGTGGTGGTCGCGGTCAGCACCGGCGCGACCTTGGCCCGGTCACCGGCGGTGTACGTCACCTCCAGTTGGCTGCTGGCGCCGACCTGGGTGATGGCGAGCCCGTCGCGCAGCCGCTCCGGCGGCACCCCGGTGTCAGCGGCCACGTCGGCGAGGACCCGGGGCGAGGTGACCGCAGCGCCGAACGCCGCGACGAACTGGTTCGCCGCCTGCGTACCGCTGTACTGCGTCCCGGCCGCACCGCCGCCCACCAGGGCCGGCGCCGCCACGTACGCGGTACCGCCGAACTGCTGTGGCGCGAGCAGGACGATGGCGGCCGCGGCGCCGGTGGCGAGCACCGGCACCCCCACGAGTACCCAGAGGCGCCGCCGGGCGACCCGCAGGTAGTCGACGATCTCCACTTTTTCCCCAATGCTGTCGTTCAGTCAAACCGGGACGGACGTGCGTCGTGGCTGCTCGCCGGTCAGGTTCGGAGCCGGTGGGCGGGCGATCACGCTGGCCGCCGCGGCGAACGCGACGAAGTACCAGAGGGTGACCACGTTGGAAATGACGTTGGAGGCGGCGCTGACCGCCACGAACGCGGCGGCGCAGCCGGTGAACCCGACCGCGACGCCACGCTCGAAGCTGCCCGGAGGCGCCCGCCGCAGCGCGTTCCGGGCGGTGCGCAGGAAGGCGAACAGCATCAGCAGGTACGCCCCGAGACCGAGCAACCCGGTCTCCACGTACGCCCGCAGGAAGTCGTTGTGCGGCTTCTTCGCCTCGTCGGTCTCGCGCTGGGTCATGTTCGGCCCGATGCCGGTCACCGGATTCCGGTCGGCGAGTGTGACGATCTCGGTCCAGTAGCCGACCCGCCACGCCAGGGTGTTTCCGGTCGGGTCTCCGCCGACCGCGCGCGACGTGCCGAGTTGGGCGAACCGCTCGCCGACGGCGGGCACCAGGGCCACCCCGGCGACCGCCACCACGCAGAGGGTGACAAGCATCCGCTTGCTGCGATGCAGCGCCGCGACCACCACCAGGCCGATCGCCGCACCGAGCAGGGCACTGCGGGTGTTGGTGAGCAGCAGGAACAGCAGCGAGAGCGCCAGCAGCGCCCCGAGCGCCATCCGCAGTCGACGATCCAGGAAGCGGTACACCGCGAACCCGAAGATCACCATGAACATCAGGTAGCGGCCGAACGTGGTCGACTGGCTGAACGTGCCGCTGATCCGGGTGAAGTCGCCCTTCACCTCGGCCGGTGGGTTGCCGAGTAGCGACAGGACGACTGTGTAGCCCAGCGCCAGCACCAGCGAGGCGTAGCAGGCGAGCAGGATCCGACGGATCGCCGCGGTGTCCGGCATGAGCTGTTCCAGCACCACGAACATCACCACCACGGTGAGGATCCGCAACGCCTCCAACAGGCTGTTCGCCGGCCGGCTGGCACCCAGGGCGCTGACCACGCTGCTGGCGCCGACGAGCACCATGGCCCAGCTGAGCGGGGAGCCACGCAACCTCCCGCGCCGGCTGAGCTGTGCGGCCAGCCAGAGCCCGGCGGCGAGGAGGAACAGCACCGCGAGCAGGGTGGAAGGATCCACCGCCCGGGCGGTGCCGGCGGAGTCGGCCTGGCCGGCGCTCGGGCCGGTCAGCTTGAACAGATCGACGCAGGAACGCACCGCGAGCATCAGCAGCACGTACCCGGCGAACCGGGTCAGCGCGAGGACGGCCACCGCGATCCCCGCGACCGCCGCGAGCGGCAGCACCATCCCCCTGCGGTCACCGGCCGCCATGGAGACGCCCGCGACCACCGCCACGACCGCGGCGGCCAGCGCCGCGCCGCCGGTGAGGAGGCGGGTCGGGTCGAGCCGCCTGGTCATGAGCGGGGTGACCTGCTGCGTCTGTTGTTCCACTGGTCCCACTGAACTGAGTCGGCGCTGTCCGGCCGCTGCCGGGCGCGGCCAGCCGACGTCCTCCCGGCACAAGATCGGTTCAATCTAGCCCTGTCCCCTCGGCGGCAGAAGGGGCCGTTGCGCCGACTGCTCCGTCCTCCGCGGGGCCAATGGGCCGCTCCCCCGACGACCGTCGCACGGTCAGTCGGCGGCCGCAGCGAGTCGCGCCCTGGCCCGGCGGCTCGGCTCCGGAGCCAGGCGGAGATAGAGCCGCTCCAACTCGCGGGCGGCGGTGTCCCAGCTGTACCTGCCGGTGACCCGCTCGCCCAGCGCCACGGCACCGGCCCGTTCCGCCGGCAGGTCGGCGAGCAGCGACGTCAGCGCCCGGACCAGGTCGTCCTCGTCGCCGTCGCGGAACAACCGCCCGCCGGCGGCGTCCGACCTCAGCACCTCGACGTGCGGCGCGATGTCGCTCGCGACCACCGGCAGCCCGTACGCGGCCGCCTCCAGCAACGTCAACGGCAGTCCCTCCAACCGGGACGGTTGGACGAAGCCGGCGGCGCCGGAGTACAGCTCGGCGAGCAGGTCGCCGTAGGCGAACCCGGTGAAGACGATCCGGTCGTCCGCCCCGGCCTCACGTCGCAGCCGGTCCACGAAGTCGTCGGTGAACGACGACCCGCCGACGATCGCCAGGCGCATCGGGGTCTCGGTGCGGCGGAAGGCCCGGATCAGCAGGTCGGCGGCCTTCTCCGGGACCAACCGACCGACCAGCAGCAGGTAGCCGCCGGGGGTCAGCCCGAACCGGTCCTGGATCTGACAGGTCGGCGCCGGTCGGGCCGGGTTCACGCCGTTCGGGATGTAGGTGGTCGGGCGGCCGAACCGGGCGCCGTAGTGGGCGGCGAGCCCCTGGGAGACCGCCACCCGCTGGTGCGGGACGTACCCGCTGAACCAGTGGGCGCTGCCCAGCACCGCCCGCGCGGCGAGCCCCCACTTGCCCCGCTGGTTGTCCAGCCCGTGCACGGTCAGCACCACGCGAGCCCGGGACAGGGCGCGCGGAAGCGGGGCGACCAGGGCCGGCCCGAGCCCGTGGTAGTGCACGATGTCGGGCCGCGCGGCCATCGCCGCCACGGTCGAGGTCGCCGCGTGCACGATGGCGTCGAGGTGCTTGCTCGCGATGGTGTGGGTCTGGCGCAGCCGTACGCCCCGGTAGCCGTCCGGGGTTGTCTCACCGTAGCTCCGGCGGCAGTAGACGGTGACCTCGTGCCCGTAGCCGGCGAGCCGGCTGGCCATCTCCTCCACGTGCCGTTCGATACCGCCGTAGGTCGCCGGCATCCCCTTCTGGCCGATCATCGCGATCCGCAGCGGACGCCAGGCGGTGTCGGCGACGCCCGCCGCGGACCGCCGGCCGGGAGCCACCCGCTGCCAGGGGATCGCCGGGCTTCCGGCGTGCTGGTCCACGTCCTCGGCCTGCAGGTCGGGATGGCCCACGATGACTCCCTGCGTGACTAGGTCCGCGCCCGCCGCCCGGGCAGGTCAACACCTTGCCATGGTTGGGGCCGTCCGCCAGCTGATCGATCAGACAGAAAAATCATCCATGGGATTCGCTGTAAAGGGAATGGCAGCAGGGTGACGTCGAGGTGGACGGTACGGGTGCCGCGTCGAACGGCACACACAGAGCGACGAGCCCCGGTCGATCGCAGATGGATCGGCCGGGGCTCGTCGGTGGGTACCTGTCAGGCGATGTCGAACCGGTCGAGCTCCATGACCTTGGCCCAGGCGGCCACGAAGTCGGTCACGAACTTGTCGCGGGCGTCCTGGCTGGCGTAGACCTCCGCGAGGGCGCGCAGCTGGGAGTTGGACCCGAAGATGAGGTCGACCGCCGTGGCGGTCCACTTCACCTCGTCGGTGGCCAGGTCGCGGATCTCGTACACGTGCTCGTCGGACTTCGACGCGCTCCACCGGGTGCCCGGGGAGAGCAGGTTGGCGAAGAAGTCGTTGGTCAGCACGCCCGGCCGGTCGGTGAGGACACCGTGCCGGCTACCGCCGACGTTGGCGCCGAGGGAGCGCAGGCCGCCGATGAGGACTGTCATCTCCGGCGCGGTCAGGTTGAGCATGTAGGCACGGTCGACGAGCAGTACCTCCGGCTGGGTCTTCTCGCCAGCACGCAGGTAGTTGCGGAAACCGTCGGCGCGCGGCTCCAGGACCCGGAAGGAGTCGGTGTCGGTCTGCTCCTGGGTCGCGTCGGTGCGGCCCGCCCGGAACGGCACGGTCACCTCGACGCCGGCGTCGCGCGCCGCCTTCTCGACGGCGGCCGAACCGGCCAGCACGATCAGGTCGGCCAGCGAGATGGTCGCCCCGCCAGCGGAGTTGAACTCCTGCTGGATGCCCTCAAGGGTGCTCAGGACGGTCGCCAGCTGCTCGGGCTGGTTGATCTCCCAGCCGCGCTGCGGCTCAAGGCGGATACGTGCCCCGTTGGCGCCGCCGCGCTTGTCCGTGTGCCGGAAGGTCGCGGCCGATGCCCAGGCGGTGGAGACCAGCTGGTCGATCGTGAGACCGGACTGGAGGACCTTCGCCTTGAGGGCGGCGACGTCGGCGTCCCCCACCAGCTCGTGGTCGACGGCCGGCACCGGGTCCTGCCACAGCTGCGGCTCGGCCACCCACGGCCCGAGGAACCGCTCGATCGGGCCCATGTCACGGTGCAGCAGCTTGTACCACGCCTTGGCGAAGGCCAGCGCGAACTGGTCGGGGTTCTCCAGGAAGCGGCGGGAGATCTTCTCGTACGCCGGGTCGACGCGCAGCGACAGGTCCGTCGTGAGCATCGTCGGCCGGTGCTTCCTCGCCGGGTCGAAGGGGTCCGGGATGATCGCCTCGGCGTCCTTGGCGACCCACTGCTTCGCGCCGCCGGGGCTGGTGGTCAGCTCCCACTCGTACCCGAAGAGGATCTCGAAGAAGCGGTTGCTCCACTGCGTCGGCACGTCGGTCCACGTCACCTCGAGACCACTGGTGATCGTGTCGCCGCCCTTGCCGCTGCCGTGGGTGCTCAGCCAGCCCAGGCCCTGCGCCTCCAGCGGCGCGCCCTCGGGCTCCGGACCCACGTGGTTGTCGGCGACGGCGGCACCGTGGGTCTTGCCGAAGGTGTGGCCACCGGCGATGAGGGCGACGGTCTCCTCGTCGTTCATCGCCATCCGGCCGAAGGTCTCGCGGATGAAGTGCGCCGCCGCAGCCGGGTCCGCGTTACCGCGCGGGCCCTCCGGGTTGACGTAGATCAGCCCCATCTCGGTCGAGCCGACGCCTGCCGCCATCTCCTTCTCGGAGGCGTAGCGCTCGTCACCCAGCCAGGTGTCCTCCGGACCCCAGAAGATCTCCTCGGGCTCCCAGACGTCCTCGCGACCGAAGCCGAAGCCGAAGGTCTTGAAGCCCATCGACTCCAGGGCGACGTTGCCGGCGAGCACGAGCAGGTCGGCCCAGGAGACCTTCTGGCCGTACTTCTGCTTGACCGGCCAGAGCAGGCGGCGGGCCTTGTCCAGGTTGGCGTTGTCCGGCCAGCTGTTGAGCGGCGCGAACCGCTGACCACCGTCACCGGCGCCACCGCGACCGTCCTCGATGCGGTACGTGCCGGCGGCGTGCCAGCTCATCCGGATCATCAGGCCGCCGTAGTGGCCGAAGTCGGCCGGCCACCAGTCCTGCGAGGTGGTGAGCACCTCGACGATGTCGCGCTTGAGGGCCTCGACGTCGAGCTTCGCGAACTCCTTGGCGTAGCTGAAGTCCTCGCCCAGCGGGTTGCCCTTGGACGAGTGGGCGTGCAGCACCGAGAGGTCGAGCTGGTTGGGCCACCAGTCCCGGTTGGTGCGCGGACGACCGCCGGTCTTCGGGGTCGGCGAGTCGATCGCCGGGTTCTCACTCTCGCTGCCGTGCGCGGTCACCGAGTCGTGCGCGACCGGGCAGCCGGCCGCTGCCTTCTGGTCCACGCCCTGCGCACTGGTGGGGCCGTTGTCCTGGGTGTCGCTCATGGGCTTCCTTCCGAGCTTGCGGATCTCTGGGGCGTGCGTTCGGTCGCACAGTCGGGGCAGGTGCCCCAGTAGACGACCTCCGCCTCGTCGACCGCGAAACCGTGGTCGCCCGAGGCGGTGAGACAGGGGGCGTGGCCGACGGCGCAGTCGACGTCGGCGATGGCACCGCAGGAGCGGCACACGACATGGTGATGGTTGTCCGCGACCCGGGACTCGTAGCGGGCGGTCGCCCCGGCCGGCTGGATGCGTCGCACCAGGCCGGCGTCGGTGAGCACGCGCAGCACGTCGTACACCGCCTGGTGGGAGACCGTGGGGTGATCCGCGCGGACCAGCGCGATCACCGCGTCGGTGCCGATGTGCGGGTGGTCGCGCAGCGCCGCGAGCACCGCCAACCGGGGCCGGGTCACGCGCAACGAGGCAGCCCGCAGCTGCGCCTCGAAGTCGGACATCACGGGTACGAACACTAGCTCACTATTTTGGAACGGATCAAGTTTTGCGCCACCCGAGGTGCCCCAACGACGGACGATTCACCCGAGGTTAACCTGCGGGAGGAAAAAAACCGGACACCCGTGTCGAGAAGCGCCGACCGGCTCCGTCCCCGGAGTGAACGTGACCACGATGGGTCGCAGCCAGCATCAAGGAGCATCACGATGGCCAAGTACCTGCTGCTCAAGCACTACCGGGGGGGCCCGGCCGCGGTGAACGACGTGCCCATGGCGCAGTGGACGCCTGCGGAGATCTCGGCGCACGTGCAGTACATGCGCGACTTCGCGGCCCGACTCGAGGAAACTGGCGAGTTCGTCGACGCTCAGGCACTCGCCCCGGAGGGGACGTTCGTCAGGTACGACGGTGAGGGCCGCCCGCCGGTCACCGACGGGCCGTTCGCGGAGACCAAGGATCTCATCGCCGGCTGGATGGTGATCGACGTCGACAGCCACGAGCGGGCCGTCGAGCTGGCCGGGGAACTGTCGGCCGCCCCCGGGGCGGGCGGGAAGCCCATCCACGAGTGGCTCGAGCTGCGCCCGTTCCTGAGCGAGCCGCCCACCATCACCGAGTGACGACTCCGATGGACGAGATGCTGCTGCGGAGCCTCACGCCGAGCGTCCTCGGGATCCTCGTCCGCCGCGGAATCGACTTCGCGGCGGCCGAGGATGCCGTGCAGGACGCCCTGGTCGAGGCGGTCCGCGTCTGGGCAGCCGACCCGCCGCGCGACCCGAAGGGGTGGCTGACCACTGTGGCGTGGCGGCGGTTCCTCGACGGGGCCCGCGCCGACGCCGCTCGCCGTCGGCGCGAGGATCGCGTCGACGAGGAGCCGGCGCCCGGGCCCGCCCCCACCGTGGACGACACGCTCCAGCTCTACTTCCTGTGCGCTCACCCGTCACTGACGCCGTCGTCCGCGGTCGCGCTCACGCTGCGCGCCGTCGGCGGTCTGACCACCCGCCAGATCGCCCACGCCTACCTGGTGCCCGAGGCGACCATGGCGCAGCGCATCAGCCGGGCGAAGCGCACCGTCTCCGGGCTGCGGTTCGACCGACCCGGTGACGTCGCCACCGTGCTGCGCGTCCTCTACCTGGTCTTCAACGAGGGCTACTCCGGCGACGTGGACCTCGCCGCCGAGGCCATCCGGCTCACCCGACAACTCGCGGCCGCGATCGACCACCCCGAGGTGGCGGGGCTGCTCGCCCTCATGCTGCTGCACCACGCCCGGCGCGCTGCCCGGACCGCGCCCGACGGCAGTCTGGTGTCGCTCGCCGAGCAGGACCGCAGCCGCTGGGACACCCGGTCGATCGCCGAGGGCGTCGACATCCTGCAGGCGGCCCTCGCCCGCGACCACCTGGGCGAGTTTCAGGCTCAGGCCGCCATCGCGGCACTGCACGCGGATGCGCCGACCGCCGCCGAGACCGACTGGGTGCAGATCGTGGAGTGGTACGACGAACTCGCGCGCCTGACCGGGAACCCGGTCGTCCGACTCAACCGCGCGGTGGCGGTCGGTGAGGCCGACGGCCCCCGGGCCGGCCTGTCGGCGCTCGCGGCGGTGGACGACGCGCTGCCCCGGTACACGGCGGTGGCGGCGTACCTGCACGAGCGCGACGGCAACGTCGTGACGGCGGCGCGGCTGTACGCCGAGGCGGCCCAGCAGGCCCCCAACCTCGCCGAACGTGACCACCTGACCCGCCAGGCCGCCCGGCTCAACGCCCTCGGGCGTCGCTGACCGATCGGGATCGGGAGCGCCCGCCCCGGATCGCCTGCCACAGCCGGCGCATGTGGTCCGGAAAGTCTCCGGAAATTTCGGCGATCGCCACTCGGCCCGTGATCCGTCATCGAGACCGCGCCGGGACCGCCCTGCACTCTGATCGACTACTGACCTGGATGGATGCCGCTCGGTGACGACAGCAGTGTTGCCACCCTGTTTCCGAAAATTGTTGACAAGGCGACAGCCGGGTTAATACGGTCGCCATCGACGGCGTTCGATTGTCGTCAGCACCAGCCACCACGACCCACTCCTCCGGTCGCCGTGCAGGACGACCGGCCCACCACCACCGAGCGGTACGACGCCGTGGCCGTCCCCCGACCACCGGCAGCCTGCCGAGGCGTACCGCGCCGCTGGCCCCCGCCAGCCGTCACGAGGAGGCAACAGTTACATGACCGACACCAGTCACACCAAACCGAGAGGCCGCGGCCGCATGCGGTTGCTCCTCGGTGCCGCGTGCGCCGCCGTCGTGGCCGTCGCCGGCACGATGACGGCCACCAACGCGTACGCCGAGGCCGACCGGACCCTCACCTCGAGCCTCACCGGCACGCACAACGGTTACTACTTCTCGTTCTGGAAGGACAGCGGCAACGCGAGCATGACGCTGCGCGCCGACGGCCGCTACAGCAGCAGCTGGGACCGGAGCACAAACAACTGGGTAGGCGGCAAGGGGTGGGCCACCGGCAACCGCCGGACTGTCACCTACTCGGGCACCTACAACCCGGGCAACAACAACACCTACCTCGCCCTGTACGGATGGACGCGCAACCCGCTCATCGAGTACTACGTGGTGGAGAACTTCGGCAGCTACAACCCGAGCAGCGGCGCGCAGCGGATGGGCACGGTCACCACTGACGGCGGCACCTACGACATCCTGCGCAGCCAGCGGGTCAACGCCCCGTCGATCGACGGCAACCAGACCTTCTACCAGTTCTGGAGCGTCCGCCAGCAGAAGCGCTCGAGTGGCACCATCACCACCGCCAACCACTTCGACGCCTGGGCCCGCGCCGGCCTGAACCTCGGCAGCAACCACAGCTACCAGGTCATGGCCACCGAGGGCTACCAGAGCAGCGGAAGCTCCGACATCACCGTCCGGGAGGGCAGCGGCGGCAACCCGACCTCCGGGCCGACCACCGGCAACCCGGGGACCGGAAACTGCAACGCGACGATCTCCGCCGGGCAGCAGTGGGGTGACCGGTTCAACCTCAACGTCGCGGTCAGCGGCACCAACAACTGGGTCGTCAGCCTCGGCCTTGGTGGTGGACAGAGCATTCAGAACAGCTGGAACGCCTCGGTCAACGGCAACAGCGGCACGGTCACCGCGACGCCGAACGGCAACGGCAACAACTTCGGCGTAACGATCATGGCCAACGGCAACTGGAACTGGCCGACGATCACCTGTCGCACCAGTTGACCCTGATCAGTTCCTAGAAGAGGCGAGCCACCGGCCCGGCCCCGTCGCACAGCGCGGCGGGGCCGGGTCGACCGTTCGGCGGACTGATCAGCTGTTCAGTCGGGTCAGCAGGGCGGTGGCCATACCCTGCTCGCCGCGGGCGTTGGGGTGGAACGGCGCGGCCGAGTTCTGCGGCACCAGACCCTCGATCCATCGGGTGCCGCTGCCCTTGCACGCGTCGCGGCCGATCGACGGGGTGTAGACATCGGCGTACGTGGCGCCGTTGGCGCTCGCGACGCTTGCCAGCATCGCGTTGAGCGACTTCTCGATGCCACGCAGGTACGGCACGTCCTGATAGGCGATCGGAACGACCGGCCAGCAGCCGTAGCCGGTGTCCGGCAGGATCGCCGGATAGCCGAGCACCACGACCCGTGCGCCCGGCGCGGCCCGTCGGACCGCCTGGAGCACGGCGGTGACCTTCGGCGTGGCGGCGACGATCCGCGCCTGCAACTGGTCGACACCTCCGGCGGTGTACCGGTTCTTGCACGGTGAGCCGAGCGGACTGCTGACGCTCGCCTCCGCACAGTCGCCGATGATGCCGGAGAAGCCGATGTCGTTGCCGCCGATCTGCACCGTCACCAGCGCCGTGCTCGACGTGACCGCGTTGAGCTGCGGTGGCAGCGTGATGCCCAGTTGGCCGCTACCGCCGTAGAGGATGTCGTCAGTGGTGGCGCCGGAGCAGCTCACGTCGGCGAACGACGACGAGCCGGCGGACGCCGCCACCAGCGACGGGTAGTTGCGATTGGACCGTAGGCAGTTGAGGTCGACCTGGGTGGGGATCAGCGGGCCTGCGGTGTACGAGTCGCCCAGCGCGACGTAGCGGCCGGTGGGCACCGCGGCGCTGGCCGGGGTGGCGACGGTGAGCAGCACGCCGGCGGTGGCGAGGGCGAGTGCGGCCAACCGGGTGGCTGCCCGCAGGAGGGGCAGGCGGGGACGGGTCATGGCGCCTCCCAGGAGGGATCAGGGTGGTGGTGCCCGCGATCCTGTCCCCGTCGACCTCAACCGTCAATATTGATGAACCTCATTAAATAGCTGCCCGAAGTGTGGGATGAGTCGGTGGTGGTCAGCCCAGTCGGGCGTACCACTGGGCGCCGGTGACCCGGATCCGCCGGGACTGCTCGCGGTTCCACTCCACCCGCATGCCGTGCTTGCGGAGCACCGGAAAGGCGACCTCGTCCAGCAGTCGTTCCAGGTCGGCCTGGTAGTTGGCCTGCTGCTCGGCCTCCGACAGGCCCGCGTAGGCGACCTCGTCGAAGTCGGCCGGAGGGTAGGCGCCGTAGCCGAGATAGACCTCGCCGTCCTCGCTCGCGAGCAGCGACTCGGTGTCCTGCTGGTGGTACCACAGAAACCCGTGCCAGTGCCGAGAGTCGTCCCGCTCGTCGTGGATCTCGGCGCTCGCGCAGGTGCCACAGCAGCTGAAGTTCTCCCGGGCCAACACCCCCAGCTCGTTGAGCTCGGCGAAAGCGCGGGTGAGGTTGCCGCGCACCTCACCCCACTCGCGCTGCTGCTCCCGCCGAACAGCCAACGCCGTCTCGTGCGCCGCCCTTAGCTCGTCGTCCGTGGCGCCGCAGCGCTCCTCGGCGTCGTCGAAGACGTCGACGAACTCGTCCGCGTCGCTCTCACCCCGCACGACCCAGGCCCACAGCTCGTCCTCGACGGCGGTGCGCGCCGGCTCGGGGATCCGATCGGTGAGGAACCTGACACCGGCAGGGCGATCGTTGTACGTCCACTCGGTCACCACGGGATCTTCACACGGGCGTACGACGACCTCGGCCCGAGAAGGGCCAGCGCGGCGGTCGCCCCGAAACGGGCCCTAGTTTCCGGCCTGCACCTGGTCCTTGACCTCGTCGTAGCCGACAGGCGTCGGCGCAGTGCCCGGCGCGTAGATCACGCGGAGGACGCCGGTCGGGAACGCCTCCGACGCCACAAGTCGCAGGTGGTACGCCGTGTCGCCCTCGTCGAACAGCCTGCGGCCCTTACGCGCGGCCACCGGGTGCACCAGCAGGCGCAGCTCGTCGACCAGGCCCGCGGCGAGCAGTTGCTGCACCACGGAGATCGACCCGGGGATGAGGATGCCCCGGACACCGGCGTCTGCCTTGAGCGCGGTGACGGCGTCGAGGAGGTCCCCGTCGATCAGCTCCGAGTTGCGCCAGGAGAACTCCAGCGGCTGACGCGAGACGACGACCTTGCGCATGTCGCCGAGTTGCTTGGCGAACGGCGCGTCGTCGCCGCCGGCGGCCTCACGGCCGGGCCAGGCCCCGGCGAAACTGTCGTACGTCTCCCGGCCGATGAGCAGCACGTCGGCGGCGTCGTAGTCCTCGGTGACGGCGCGGCCCATGTTCTCGTCGAAGTACGGGAAGTGCCAGTCCGGGTCGATCTCGGCCACACCGTCGGCCGAGATGAACAGCGTGGAGATGACAGTTGCCATCGCGGGGGTTCCCTTCGAGTCGGGTGATGTCGGTAGGTCGACCGGCGCATCGTCCCAAACTCGTCGGCCACCGGCTGCCCCGATGACGCGTGTCGTATCCGCCTCTTTGTCAGCCGGACGTCACGGGAGCGATCCAGTGCCACGTTTCGAGCAGCTTCAGCTGCCCCAACCCATTCGTCCTCTCGACGACGTCATCGTCGCTTCGGACGTATCCGGCGGACTCAGCGACCCGCTGTGAGGGCACGTTGCCCTGCACGATGCTCAGCCGCAATCGACTGAAGCCGAGTTCTTCGTGGCAAAACCTCGTCATCAACCGCAGCGAACGCGACGCCATACCTCGGCCGCGGTGCGCCGGGCCGATGGCGTACCCCAGCACGCCGATCGCCACGTGAAGGGCGACGAGGCCAAGCGGCTCCCCGCCGTCGGGCGTCACGGCCAGGTCGACGATGCCCTGGGCACGGCGGCGCCGGATTCTGACCAGAAAGGCGTCCGCGTCGAATGGGGAAGGAATATCGGTGTTCGCGGCCATGTCCGGCGCGTCGAAGAGGCCCGGCATGTGCGGCAGATCGGCGTCGAGCCAGTCTCGCAGCACAACCCCCTCCCCTTCCAGCACAAGAGGGGCGGCGGTTGGATCGACCGCCGACGAAATTGTTGAATCACAGCTCACATAACATCCTTACACGGATGTCGCCACCGGCCTCAACGCTGGCCCCTGGTCGCGAGACGAGGGGCACCTGAGGGGTGGGCTCGACTCGCGTTCATGGAAGTCGCGGCGTCGGGGCGACCGGGATACCGCGACTTCCATGAGCCCGAGTGGATCAACCGCACCCGGCGTGGTGCGGGCGGGCTCGGCGTGACGCCGAGCCCGCCCGTTCCGGGTCAGTCGAGCTTGATCAAATCGTGTCAGCGCTGCAGGGTCAGCAGACCCGGCCGGTACGGCAGGAGGCCGTAGTCCACGCCGTCAGAGCTGGGGGAACGGCCCTGGTACAGCAGCTGCAGGTTGCAAGGGTTGACGGTCATCGTCTGGTCGGCGTTGGTGCGCAGCAGCTCACCGTGGCTGATGTCGTTGGTCCAGGTCGCGCCGCTGTTGACCTTGCCCGCGAACGGGTTGCTCTGCGACGCGGCCTGCGGCGTCCACGAACCGTTCAGGCTGGTGGCCGTGAACGAGCGGAAGTAGCGGCCCGTCGAGCCGATCGCCTCGACGATCATGAGATAGCGGGTCTGACCCTGCAGCTTGTAGACCTGAACGGCCTCGAACAGGTTGTTCGTCGAGTCGCTCATGATGGTCGTGTAGTTGCTGCCGAAGCTGCCCGGGAAGTTCCCGATCGGCATGCTGGCCCGGTAGATCTTGCCGTTGTCCCCGGCGAAGAACAGGTACATGTTCTGGTCGTCACCGATGACCGCCTGGTCGATCGGGCCGGTGCCCGAGCCGGTGATGCTTCCGCTGAACAGCGTCTGGGGCGCGGACCAACCGTTCGGGTTGGTCGGGTTGGTCGAGGTCCGGTAGGAGAACGCCGGCCCACCCCACTGGTAGGTGAGCACCCAGATGTTCTTCGGCGCGAAGTAGAACAGCGACGGCGCGACGGTCCCCGAGTTCATCCCGGTCTGGGTGGCCGAGGCCATCTGCGAGTAGTTCGAGAAGAGGCTGAAGTTCATCGAGCCCCACCTGCTACCGAAGTCGTGCGTGGTGGCGTAGACCAGTTGCTGACCGTTGTAGGGGGCGACCGTGAAGTCCTTCAGCGAGACCCAGCCCGACTTAGGCTGCGCCAACGCTCCAGTCGAGGACCACCGGTACGTCGACGGAAGGTTGCACGTCGGCGGATCGGTCGGCGGATCGGTTGGCGGATCGGTTGGCGGATCGGTCGGCGGATCGGTCGGCGTCGTGCCGCCGGTGCAGGTGACACCGTTCAGGGCGAAGCTCGTCGGCGCTGGATTGCTGCTCGTCCACGACCCGTTGAATCCGAACGACACCGAGCCGTTGGTCGGGATCGCGGCGTTGTAGCTCACGTTCTTCGCCGTCACCGCGGACCCGCTCTGCGTCAGCGACGTGTTCCAGGCCTGCGTCACCGTCTGCCCGGCGCCGTATGACCAGGTCAACGTCCAACTGCTCAGCGGATCACCCAGGTTCGTGACCGCCACGCTGGCGCCGAAGCCGCCCTGCCACTGGGACGACACCGTGTAGTTCACCGAACAACCCTGAGCCGCGGCACCGGCCGGCAGCGCTGCGACAACCGTCGACGACACAAGTAAGCCGACGCCGGCCGCAACCAGACCGACATTGGTGGCTCTGGATCTGGTCATATAGCACCCTCCTCGCGGGATGGCGGCCTATACATTTATGGTGGTCGCTGCTCAGTGACTGATTGTGAGCGTTAACAGGCCGCGTCAGCCATGTTACGGGAGCGCTCCCATACGCTCAACTACATCTATCTCTGGTTCTCGCTCACGCTCCGTCAGACAACGGTGAGGGTGAGGACACCGAACTGGTTGCCCCGCTGCACGTACTGCGGCAGATAGAGCTTCCACGTCACGCTCAGCTCACGCCCGGCCCGCATCGAGGCCGGCACCTCGGCGGCCATCTCGAACACGGCACTGCCGCGCGCCGGGATCTGCGGGAACGCCCGGCAGTTCAGCCGGTACAACTGGGCCGAGTTCACCGCGTCGTTCGTCGCGTCGCCGAGCGAGAACCGTTCCATCAGGTAGCCCGGGCAGGGGTCCAGCGCGAGCGGGCCGTCGGTCGGGTTGCCCAGCGTCACCCGAAAGGTGAGCCGCGACCCGGCCACGGCGGTCGCCGGCCCCTGGACAGCGACGGTGAGCTGGTCGAGCGGCGAGGACGGCGGTCTCGACACCACCACCGGCTCGGTGAACCCACTCGCGGAGAGCGTCCCCCGCACGCGAGGATTGACCCCCTCCCCCTGCGGACAACCCGGACGCTCGTCGGCGGTGACCGGCGCGCGCACCGTGCCGCCGTCGTGCGGCAGCTCGATCGCGAGCTCCACCATCCCCTTCACCTGCCGACAGAACGGCCCGGACCAGTCCAGGCGCAGGCTGGCGTGGCCGCCGGCCGGCACGGCGACCACCCGGGTGCGACCCTCCTCGTCGATACCGTGGGTGTAGAGCATCGGGATCTCGCGCCCGTCGGCGAGCATGGTGGTGGGCACCTCGCCCTGCAGGGTGCACTCGACCTTGGACGAGTTCCGCACGTCCACTTCGCCGATGAGCTTGCCGATGGCGGCGTCGAAGCCTCGGGGCGTCTCACCGCCGGTGCCGGGCCGCGTCCACGTGGTGAGCCGACCGGTCAGCTGCTCCGCCCGGCACGGCCTGCTGCCGGTGGCCGGCGTTCTCGGCGCGGCAGGGCGGCCGTTGAGGTCCTCGGCGGTGATCTTCAGGTCGGCCCAGGGCACGCTGCCGTCGGCGAGCAGCGCGGTGGGCGCCGGCTCCGCGGCCGTCGGGGCCGAGCGACCCCGCCGGGCTTCGGGGTCGGCGCACGCCACCGCCACGGTGAGGACGATCAGCAGTGGTACCAGTAGTCGACGCATGTCGTCACCCTCACACGAACGAACCGCACGGATCCTGAGTAGCCGTGCTCAGCGATCAGCCTCCTTGGGTCCGGGGCCTTCGGCGATCGCGACGGGAGTGCCGAGCTCGACGGTACGGGAGACGGTGCACAACCGATCGTGCGACTGCTGCAACGACCGGGGCAGCGCCGCACGGGCCTGGTCGCCGTCCGCGCCGTCGGGGAAGGTCACGGTGAACTCGACCCGCAGGTTCCGCATCCGGTTCCCGCCGGCCTCGTCCCGGACCTTGTCACCGGTCACGGTGACGGCGAACTCGGTCGGCTCGGCACGGCGGCTGGTGATGTGGTCCACGTCCACCGCGGTGCAGCCGCCGATGGCGGCCAGCAACAGCTCCACCGGCGTGAAACTGCCGTCGTCGCCCGCGCCCAGCGACACCGACCCGCCACGAACATTCCGCACCACGTAGTTGCCCAGGCCGGTGCGCTCGATCGCCACCGAGCGGAAGCTGTCCTCAGTCATGACAGAAAACTACCGGGATCCGCGATCAGGAGTACATGAGATGCAGCGTCATCCCAGCATCGGCGTGCGCCAGGTTGTGGCAGTGGTTGGCCCACATTCCCGGGTTGTCAGCCCGGAACGCCACCTCCCACACCTCGCCCGGACGGACGTCGAACGAGTCCAGCCACAGCGGGGATCCGGCCGCCGACTTCCCGTTGCGGGCCAGCACCAGGACGTGGTGGCCGTGCAGGTGCCACGGGTGCACGATCTGCGACCGGTTGACGATCGTGAACCGCACGACGTCGCCCCGGCGTACGACCTGCGGTGGGATGTCCGGGTCGGCCGCGCCGTTGACGGTGTGGGCGTACCTCGGCAGCAGGTTGCGCAGGTCGAGACCGCGATCGAGCACGAGGGTGAACGTCTTGTCGAACCGGGACCACGGCGCCGCGGCGGTCGCGCCGTAGCCGAGCGGATCGAGCACCGGCCAGGCGCCGGTCGCCGTCGACACCGGGCCTGTCGAGTAGACCGCGCGTCCGTCGACGAACAGCGCCACCGGTGTCGCCGGCGCGCTGAAGACCAGGTCGTAGCGGCCCCCGGCCGGGATCAGCAGGGCGGTGTCCACAAGCGGCGTCGGGCCCCGCAGGTCGACGCCGTCGATCGCGGCCACCCGGAACGGGGTGCCGGCCAGGGCGTACCGATGCGTCGTGCTGTCGGTGTTGATCAGTCGTAGCCGCACCGGCACGCCGGCCTCGACCGGCTCCACCCTCGGCGCGGGCAACGGACGGCCCGTCAGGGTGTGCACCGGCACGGTGACGTCGAGGCCGGTCACCGGGCCCGGTCGCACCACCAGCACACCGTAGAGACCCATCCGCACGCCGACATCCGAGGCCGAGTGCGTGTGGTACCAGTACGTCCCGGCCTGGTCGGCGCGGAACCGGTAGACGAACTCCTGCCCGGGCCGCACCGCCGCCTGCGTCACCCCGGGCACCCCGTCCTGATCGTTCGGCACGTCGTACCCGTGCCAGTGCAGCGTGACGCCGCGCCCGATGTCCCGGTTGCGCAGCGTCACCTCCACGACGTCGCCGACGGTGGCGGTCAACTCCGGTCCGGGTACCTGCCCGTTGAACGCCCACGCCGCGACGTTCCGACCGCCCGCGTCCACGGTGACGCTCCCGGCGGTCAGGGTGAACCGCCGGGTGGGTTCGTCGGCGATCCGGGCCACCGGATAACCATGATCATGCGGTACGGCGGGCGCGGCGCCCGGGGCGACGGTCAGCCCGGTTCCGGTCACCAGCGCCGCGACCGCCACCCCGAGAGCCACCCGGGACACCGTCCGGGACGGGCGCGCGCCGAGAGCACGCCCCGAGATCATCGTCGCCGCCACGACCCCGGCGACCGCGAGCAGCCCCGCCCCGGCCGACGCCGGATAGCCGTGCAGGATCGTCACGAGCAGGGCGCCGCTGGTGGCGTACCCGGCGAAGAACAGCGGAACCGAGACGGCCCGGATGTCGCCCGGGACCCGCAGCAGCCGCGGACCGGCGACGCCCACCGCCGCGAGCGACAGGGGGCCGGTGATGAGGACCTTCTCCGCGGCGAACCACCAGCCGGCGCGGGCCAGGGCGGTGATCGTGACCGCGCGGGCGAGCGTGGCGAGCAACGCGACGGCCGCCAGCCCCAGCGCGAGCGGACGACGCCGGACGGCCGACGCCGCGCCACCACCCAGCCAGCCGGCGGCCGCGAGGACCGCGATCACGAGGTCGGCCACGAGCAGCGACCCGGTGGTCATGCCGGCTCCCCTTCCCGGGTGGCCAGCCGAGCGGCGCCGGCCGGCACCGGGACGGCCAACCGTCGCGCCGCCCGAAGGACACCGACCACGACGTGGACCGCGATGATCCCGTTGAGCGCGTGCAACCCACCGATGGTCAGGCCGAGGGGGGTGCTGACACCCGACGCGTCCGTGAACGCCTCGGCGAGCATGGCGATGAGCGGTTGGAGGACGACGAGGCCGATCGGCAGGACCGCCAGTCCGATGAGCCTTCCCGGCGCCTTCGCCAGCGCGGCGAACAGGGCGGTGAGCAGGGCGAGAATCGGGATGACCGCCAGGCCGTTGACGCTGTGCAGCGCGTACGCGTCGTCGCCGGCGGGTCTCGTGAACCCGCCCACGGCGGCGAAGACGAACTGCAGGGCGAACGCGACGAGCAACAGTGCGCTGACGATGACGAATGCCTTGCGCATGGGTTACCTCCTAGAGGCGCGCCGAGGCGAGAGCCCGGGCGACATGGTCGGTGGCCGTGATCGCCCCGAACGCGACCAACGCCACGAGGTCGGCGTCGGCCGGATGGGAGAGCCGCCAGAGAGCGACGTCGCCCGGGCTGATCGCGCCGGGTGCGAACGCCGCCAGCAACGCGATCCGCGTCGCGATGCGGTCCCGACCCGGCACGTCCCGGACCAGGTCGACGGCCCAGTCCGCGGGTCGGGCCGGGAACCGGCCGTCCTCCCAGCGCACGGTCGCCGTCACGGTCTGGCGTGCCACGTCGCCCAGCAGGTCCCCACCCCGGGTGGCGGCGTTGCGCAACGATGCGTAGGCGACGCCCACCGGGCTGTCCCCCGCCCAGACGGGAGGTGACGCCGTCGCGTCGGCGTCGAGGAGCGGGAGGCTTCGGCCGGGTTCCTTCGGCTCCCGGGCCGCCTTCGCGTAGAGCCGGCCCCCGACCGAGCGCACCAGTGGGGACCGTTGCAGGCCGCCGGGGAGCAGATCGGGGTCGAGCAACGCGGAGACGACCCGGTTGATGAAGTGGAAGGCGAGCAGCGTGCCGGTGATCTCCGGGCGGTACTGGCTGGTCCACCCGGCGGCTCCGGGGCTGCGGCTCGCCTGCGCCCAGCCGACGAGCTGGGCGTGCCTCGGCTCGGGCGGCGTCTCGCCCCGGGCGACGGCCTCGGCCAGCTGCGGCGCGCCCAGCGCGTGCAGCAGCAGCACGTGGGCGTCGACGCAGAACTGGCAGCGGTTGGCCCACGACACGGCGGCCGCGACGAGTTCGCGGTCGACCCGGGGTGCGTCCCCGGCGAGCAGCGCCTCCCGCATCAGCGCCCAGGTCGCGGCCAGCACGTCCGGCACGGCGGAGAGCGCCTGGAAGGTCGGCAACGGCCCGAGGAAGTCGTCGCGCAACTGTTGGTAGACCAGCGCGGTGCGGCCGGTGACCGCCCTCGGCGGCACGGGGGTGAAGAAGCGGTATGTCATGGGATCGATGCTCGCGGCGGCGGGCCGGGAAAGCATCGCGCCGCCGCAGGCACTTGTCCCGCCGCACATACCGCGACCGTGGTACGCCGCGGGTACCACGCGCGCGGGATGCTCCACCGACGACGGCCGTTCTACAGTGCGAGCATGCGCCGTGACCTCCCGTACGCCCTCGGCGGTCTCGCCCTCGGCGTCCTCCTGCTCGGCAACGCCGTGCTCACCCCGGATGCCGCGACGGTCGAGGTGCTCGACGTCGCCCTGGTCCTGGCCACGGTGGTGGCTCTGGCGGCGTGCCGGCGCTACCCGGTGGTGGCGCTGGGCGTGGTCACCGTCGCCATGCTGGCCGTGCACATCCGGGTGCACCCGGGGGTGTCCGCTGCGTTCCCCGTCCTCTGCGCGGTCTACGTCGCCGCTTGGCAGGGACACCGGTGGGCCGCCGCCGTGGCCAGCCTCGCCTTCCTCGGTGGCTTCCTGGCCCGCGACATCTCGATAGCGCCGGCCGGCCGACCGGGCCAACTGGTCGCCGAGCGGACGGCCCTGCTGCTCGGCTGGTTCGTGGCGGCCAACGTCGCCGGGCTCGTCGCGCGGCAGCGCCAGGCGTACCTGGAGCAGGTCGAACAGCGGGCGATCGAGGCCGAACGCACCCGCGAGGAGATGGCGTTGCGGCGCGCCGGGGAGGAGCGCCTGCGCATCGCCCGGGACCTGCACGACTCCCTGACCCACAGCATCTCCGTGATCAAGGTGCAGGCCGGAATCGCCGTGCACCTGGCCCGCAAACACGGCGAGGCGCCGTCGGCCACGCTGCTGGCGATCCAGGAGGCCAGCAGCGCCGCGATGCGGGAGCTCCGCACGACCCTCGACGTCCTACGCGCACCCACCGACGGCGACCGCGTCGGACTGGCCCGGGTGGACGAGCTGGCCGAGCGGACCCGGGCGGTCGGCGTACCGGTGCAGGTGACAGTCACCGGTCAGCGCGGGGAGCTGCCCGACGACGTCGACCAGGCCGGGTACCGGGTCATCCAGGAGGCCCTCACCAACGTGGCCCGCCACGCCGGCCCCGCGACCGCGCACATTCAGGTGGAGTACGCCCCGGCGGGTCTGACCGTCGCGGTCACCGACGACGGTCAGGCGTCGCCGGCTGAGCCCCTGACCCCGGGCGTGGGCCTGCGGGGCATGCGGGAGCGGGTCAGCGCGCTGGGCGGCACGCTGCGCGCCGCCGCCCAGGACGACCACGGGTTCACCGTACGGGCCACCTTCCCGCTGCGGGAGTCGGATTGATCAGGGTGCTGATCGTCGACGACCAGGCGCTGATGCGAGCCGGCTTCCGGGCACTGCTCGACGCCGAGGACCATCTGGAGGTCGTCGGCGAGGCGACCGACGGCGCCTCGGCCGTCCACCTGGCACGATGTCTGCGCCCGGACGTCGTCCTGATGGATGTGCAGATGCCGGGCCTCGACGGCATCGAGGCCACCCGGCGCATCGCCGCCGATCCCGACCTCGCCGCGATCCGCGTTCTCATCCTCACCAACTACGGGCTCGACTCCTACGTCTTCGCCGCCCTCCGCGCGGGCGCCAGCGGCTTCCTCCTCAAGGACGCGGACCCCGCCGACCTGCTGCACGCCGTCAGCGTCGTCGCGCGCGGCGACGCGCTGCTCGCGCCAACCGTCACCCGCACACTGATCAGTGAGTTCGTGGCCGGCCCACCGCCGCCCGTGCCGATGGCCGGACGCGACGTGCTGACCGCCCGGGAGCAGGAGATCGTCGAGCTGGTCGCCCGAGGGCTGACCAACGACGAGATCGCCGCGCGCATGGTGATCAGTCCGCTGACCGCCAAGACACACGTCAACCGGGCGATGACGAAGCTGCACTGCCGCGACCGGGCCCAACTGGTCGTGTGGGCGTACGAGTCGGGGCTGATCACGCCGCGTCGGCGGTGATCGCGGTCTCCGTGAACGGAGTCGATCAACCCCCTTGGGAACATGAGGGAGGGTCGACGCACTAGCATTGCCGCCGTCCGCGATGGCTCTGCTGAATCGAGGCGACATGCGTTGGCTCCGTCGATTGCTGGGCGGTAGGCGAGTCCAGCTCGACCCGGGACGCCAGCAGGCACTGCTGCACGACGTCCAGTCCCGGTACGGCTCGCACGCGCGGGTTCGGTTCACCGAGCAGGTCGAGGCGCTCACCGGTTCGCTCGACAGCGACGACGGCCTGGTGGTGGCGACCCGGATCGTGAGCCAGGTCGCCGACGAGGCCCATGTGGACCTTCAGGCCCAGGCCCAGGAGATCCACCGGCGGACGGGCCGACGGCTGCTGGTGCACCGCCGTAACTACCGGCCGCTGTGGAAGGAGGCCGGCCCGGCCCTGCGCTGGCCGCTGTTCGCGCTGCCGTGTGGCTTCCACCCGTACGCGCAGGTGGCCGCCGCCGTCACGGTGCTCGGCAACCGGGCGCCCCGGCTGGAGCGGGTGACCGATCCGAACCCGCTGGTGACCCGCGTGTTCGAGGTGCTTGACCTGACCACCTCCGGTTGGGAGTACGGCCGGGTGCGGGTGGACACCGACGCCGCCACCCTGGCCGATCGACTGATCGTCAGTGCCGGGCGGGTCCTCGCGGCCATGGACGATCCGCCGCGGCTACCGCCCGCGGTCCGGGAGCTGATGCGTCGCAACAACACAGTCGCCGTGCACGATCCGGCCGGCCCACGGGCGGTCGGCGGGATCAATCTGGGCGCGCGGATGCGCGAGGAGTTCCTGGTCTGAGCTCCCTCGGGCACTACTGGTCGGTTCGCCGACGGGCGAGGTGCACGATGAGGTCTGCGGAAAGCTCGACCGTGTCGGGCAGGATTCGTTCGATCTGGTTGAAGACCTGCTCCTGCGTCGAGGTCGGCAGCGTGAGATACGCCGAGATCGTCGACAGGTGCCCGACGTAGTCGCGCGCACTCATCGTCAGCCGACGCTCGATCACGGTCTGCCGCACATCGGTGAACAATTTGGAGCGTTCGAGTTCCGTGCCGGGCCACTGCATGGCCTGTCCCGGGGGCGTGCCGTCGGGAGACGGGATCTCGTCGCTCTCCAGAAACGGTGCCCGGGCGGCGCGGACAGCGTCCGCCACCGCTGGGTCGACCAGCTTTCTCGGCCCGCCGAACGAGGCGAACACGCCGCCGGGTTCCAGCAGCGCGGCCACCCGTGGCCATCGACCTTCCGGTGTGGTCCAGTGCAGTGCCGCCGCCGCGTAGACCAGGTGGTACGTCACGCCCGGCCGCAGGTCCTCGAACGCGGCCCGCACGGTCTCGACGCCTGCCGGTACGTGCTTGCGCAGCTCGGCGAGCATGGCCTCGTCCGGCTCGGTCGCGGTGACCGTGACGCCCGCTCCGGCGAACAGCCGGGTCGCCTTGCCCGTGCCGGCGCCGACCTCCAGTGCCGTTCGAATCGGCCGATCCGCGTAGCTCAGGACCAGGTCGACAAGCTCGGCGGGGTAGCCCGGTCGGTACCGTTCGTACTGTTCCGCCACCATCCCGAAGCTCTGTGCGCGAGCAGACATGCCGACAATCCTGTCACCACCCACGCCGGCTTAGGCCGTCACGCGCGAACTGGACCGCCTCGGCTGCAGCAGCGAAGCATCTCCGCTATCGCCCTGATGATCACTACGCGGTCTTTGGAGTCAGCCGCCGATGTCGTCCAGCCAGGCCGATTGCGACTAGGGCAACTCGTTCGCTGACGCTGATCTCCTGCCGCCGGAAACCGATTGGTCTCTGTTGCGCCGACATGCGACGATCCGCCGATGTCCCACAACACCAGGCAGCGTCGGCGTGCCGCGCTGCGCGCCTGCGACCAGATCCTCTCCGGCATCCGGCCCACGACCATGAGGGAGCGGCTCGCGGACATGGACGCAGGCGGTGATCTGGACGGTCAGCCCGACTTCTACGGCGACGGTCCGGTGAACGCGCTTGAAGAACGCGTGGCAGGACTACTGGGAACCGAGGCCGCCGTCTTCTTCCCCACCGGCACGATGGCCCAGCAGGTCGCGCTGCGCTATGGCGCTGACCGCACCGGGCACCCGACCGTCGCTCTCCACCCGCTCGGCCACCTGGAGATGGACGAACGGCATGCCTACGCCCACCTGAGCGGCCTGCGCAGCACCTGGCCGACCACCGCGCCGCGCAACCCCACCGCCGACGAGATCACCGCCCTCGCCGAACCCGTGAGCACCGTCGTCATCGAACTCCCGCTGCGCGACGCTGGCTTCGTCCTTCCCTCCTGGGACGAGCTCGCCGCCGCATCCGCCGCCGCGCGCGCCATCGGCGCCCGCGTGCACGTCGACGGCGCCCGAATCTGGGAATCCACCCCACACCTGGCACACACCCTCAGCGAGATCGCCGACCTCGCCGACAGCACCTACGTCTCGTTCTACAAAACGATCGGCGGTATCAGCGGGGCGGCGCTCGCGGGCACCACGCAGCTCGCCTCCTACGCCCGCATCTGGCGGCACCGCTACGGCGGCGAGGTGTTCCAGCAGTGGCCAGCCGCTCTGACCGCACTCGCCGGACTCGACAGGGAGCTGCCTCGCATCCCCGAATATGTGCGGCACGCGCGAACAGTCGCCGCGGCACTCAGCGCGCTTCCCGGCGCGCGGGTGTATCCAGAACCTCCGCACACCCATCGATTCCGTCTCTGGCTGCCCCACTCGGCGCAGGCGCTCAACGACGCTACGCTCGCACTCGCCGAGGAGGAAAAGGTGTGGTTCGTCGCCGGGTGGCAGGAAACAGCCGTGCCGGGTATGGCGATGACCGAGGTCACCGTCGCCACCCCCGCCCTCAAGTGGACCGCCGAGGACATCGCCGAGGTTGGTGAGCGCTTCCTCGGCCGCGTCGTCGGCCATTGAACCGGGCGCTGGCGCCACTGGTGGTCAGAACAGGCACATTGAACGGCGGTCCGGCTGAGCCGCACCTGCCGAACGCCTGACGCTCGGTCGGCGGTGGGCCCCGGTCGCACCGGGACCCACCGCGCCGATCTGCCCTTAAGGCATGTCCTACCGCGTGCCGATGGTGACGGCGCGCCCGCCGGGCCGGTACAGCAGCAGATGGTCCGCGCTGCCGGTATGCCCGAAGTCATAGGCGACGATCCGGTCCTGGGCGTTGCGCAGGTCGAACCAGCCGACGCTGCCGACGCCCTGGTGGGAGACGTGGACCGCCGAGTACGTGTCGTTGGGGTCGTGCCGCACCACGTCCAGGTAGCCGGTGCCGGGCCGGTAGACGGCGAGGTGGTCGGCCATGCCGGTGTGGGCGTAGTCGAAGGCGACGATGCGGTCCCGCGGGTCGGCGAGGTCGTAGCCGCCGATGCCGCTGGACGACATGAGGTGCGGCCAGAAGGTGTTGCCGGCCGCGTGCCCGACGATGGTGACGAGCCGGGCGCCAGGGCGGTACAGCAGCAGGGCGTCCTGCTTGCCCGTGTGCGCATAGTCGTAGGCGATGACCTGGTCGTCCGGGCTGGTCAGGGCAAAGCCGTCGATGCCCTGGTGCGACCCGACGACAGTCTCGAACGGCCCTGCGGCGCTGTGCTGCAGGATGAACAGCACGTTGTCGCCGGGCCGGTACGCCACGAGGTGGTCGAGCTTGCCGGTGTGCTCGTAGTCGTAGGCCACGAGCCGGTCCTTCGGCGACGACAGGTCGTAGCCGCCGATGCCGCTTGTCGAGGTGAACACCGGCCAGAAGCTGCCGTCCGACGCGTGGCCGACGACGTGCACAACGCCCGTCCCCGGCCGGTACAGCACCAGGTAGTCCTGCCGGCCGGTGTGCGCGAAGTCGTAGCTGATGATCTGGTCGTTGGCGCTGATCAGATTGAAGCCGCCGATCCCGCGCGTGGACGAGAACACCGTCTCGAAGCTGGGCCGCTCGGTGCCGACCGTCGTCTTCCGCCGCAGCACGTACACGATCCCGGTGCCCGGCCGGTAGACCAGCAGGTGATCGAGCTTGCCGGTGTGCTCGTAGTCGAACGGCACCACCCGGTCTCGGGGATCGGCCAGGTCGTATCCGCCGATTCCGCTCTGCGACTTGAACGGCACCCGCAGGTCGGGGTTGGTGAACGCCAGGCTCAGGTCGTCGTAGAGCGTCACGTCCTTCTTGACGAAGCCCTTCTCGGTGACGACGCCGTACTGGCTGTATTCGGAGTCGCGGTACGAGAACAGGACGAGCGGGCCGGTGTAGTCCTGCGCCTGCCACATCCGGACGCCCTTGACCAGCTGGTCCCGTTTCTCCGCCCACCACCAGGCGGGATTGGGGTAGATCAGCCCGTAGCCCCACTCGGTGCCCCAGATCTTCTTGCCCGCGTCGCCCCTCCGCACCATCACGTCCCGGACCGCGGCGAGCTCACCACAGATCTGCCCGGGCGTGTCATCGGCCGGCGGTCCGAACAGGTTCTCCCAGGGCGCGCCACACTTCGGCGTGTCCGGGGCCTCGTTCATCTCGGAGTACGGATGATGGGCGACCGCATCGAACGTGTCCTTGTAACCGTGGGCGTACCCCCAGTCCAGCCACGCCGACGGCGACCTCGCCGCGTCGCCGTGAGTCGCGCCGAGCCCCGCCGACCCGCCGGCCAGCACATAACATTGGCCGCACGTGGCGCGGATCTCCGTGGACGCCATCTCGACCAGCTCCCAGTACCGGGCCAGTGTCGCGGTCGCGTCGGCGCCCGTGTCGTAGCGCCCGTCCCCCGGCCGGATGACGCCGTCGTCCCCGTACACGCCGTCGTACTTGCCGAAGCCGTCGATGTTCGGCTCGTTCCAGATCTCGAAGGCGTCGACGATGGGCGGGGTGCCGGGCGGCGAGCCCGGCGGCGGCCCGTAGTGCTGCACCGTCTGGGCCACGAGCGTCTTCCAGCCCTCGCTGTCCGTCGGCAGCCAGGTCTCCGGCGGGTCCTGCGTTGAGTCGCCCGTCCAGAGGTGGCCGCCGCTGAGCCAGCTGGGCGAGCCGAACAGGGTCACGAGCGGTCGCATGCCTTTGCGGTGCGCCTCCATCACCGACTTGTCGAGGTGGTCGAAGTTCATGTGGATGCCCGTGGAATCTTTCGACGCGTACGTGTGAAAGTCGGTCCACGCCCTGATGATCGGCGTGCGGCCCGGGACGAACCCCTGGATGCGGTCCAGATGGTCGCCGATCCCGCCAGGGGTTTTGAAGTCCCAGCCGACCTCGGAGAAGCCGACGTCACGGTTGCTGTAGGGGTAGCGCGACGGCGCCGGGTCAGCGGACGCCGGGGCGGCGCCGGCGGCGACGACCGTGGCCGCCAGCGCCATGAGGGCCGCCGCCGACAGGGAGACCAAGCGTTGTGCTCGGATCATGGGTGACCGTTCCCGCCTTCCGCTCAGAGCGCGCCGTGAAACGGTCGCTCATACACGCGGACCCGGGGCGGGCAGGCCTGTCGCCTTGTGACGTACCCGCGGCGCCCCGTCCTGACACCCCGCGTGTCAGCCGCCGCGCGAGGAACGTAACTGAATTGGACGGTGGGCGTCGCCCGCTTGCGCCGTGGGTGCCGGCGGTTGTCGACCAGGCCATGCCGTGGGAGGAGATTTGGTGCGGCTGGAGTATTAGGCCATCACGCGCGAACCGGACCGCCGCGGTTGCGCACTCGCCGGGGCGGTTCGCCGTCGGATACGCAACCCGGCCCTCAAGACGTACAGCTCGCGCTTGGCCGTAGCCAGCCCCTTCGTGTCGAGCACGTACCCGGTGATCCAGATCCAGTCGTTGTACGGGTCGGTCTCACCGATCGACACCAGACGCATCACCAGGGCCCGATCCCCCGAGAACTGCACCGAGCAGGCCGCCCCGATCAGCACGACGTCTCCCGCCTTCATGCCAGCCACGCGAGGAATCTGCGGTACACCGTGTCAGCGGGAGCCCAGGACATGTCATGCATCGCTGCGGTGAGATGCGAGCCCATGTGGATCCGGAGGGCTAGCGGCGACGTGGCGTACTCCCCCCGCAGCTCGAAGCGGCGGGTGGGACATGGCCAAGGTCGCTCGCACGCCTCGCACAGCCACAGTGGAGGCACCGGCCCGTGTGTGGTCATCAGCTCTCACCCGGCCAGTGACCCCGGTTGATCGGGATCTTGTGTCTGATCCGACACGGCAGCTCGTTCCCGCACGTGCAGACGTTCCGCCACTTGATCCACGACCACACCGGCTTATGCCTGCGAGCCAGAGTCATCGCCACCGCCGCCAGGTACTCGCCGTAAGGCACGTGCCGGCTCATCCGCCCTCCCTCGTAGAGGTTGGCGGCAGCACGGCTACCCACAGTGACTCGACCACCACACCCAGCGCAATGGTTTACCGGTCGACGTGGATATGCAATATTACATTTTGGATGAAACGTAAGAGCGGATTTCATCTTGATAGATTTCATTGCTACGCGTGACCGACAGGAGTTACATATCGAGTGCAAGCTGCGCCCGGTATGTAGTCACGGATAAGGAGAGCGGCAGTGACGACAGACACCGGCTCTACGGTCCCGAGGCGACAGCTAGGGCGGTACCTGCGACAGCTTCGCGAGGAAGCCCGCGTGACGGTCAAGGCAGCAGCCGATGCGCTGGAGTGGTCGACACCGAAGATCTGGCGCATCGAAACCGGCGCTACTTCGATGAGATCGCTCGACGTAGAAGCGATGTGCAGAATCTACAGAGCGTCACCAGAACTGACCGAGGCTTTGATGGGCCTCGCGAAGGAGACGAAGGGGCGAGGCTGGTGGCACTCCTACGGTGACGCCATCCCCGAGTGGTTCGAGCTGTACGTGGGACTGGAAGCCGCAGCAGCTCGACTCCGGACGTACGAAGGGCAGCTTGTTCCCGGCCTGCTCCAGACCGAGAAGTACGCTACCCGCGTCTTACAGGTAGCCCGTCCAGACATCACCCGGGCGGAGATCGAGCGGCGGCTAGCCGTGCGTCTCGGTCGTCAGGCGCTGCTGACGCGCTCGGCACCACCCGCGCCGCAGTTCGACGTTCTGCTCGAGGAGGCTGTCTTGCGGCGTGGGGTGGACGCTGAGCAACTGCTACACCTGATCAAGATCAGCAGGCAGCCGAACGTCTCGCTGCGAGTAATTCCGTTAGCCGGGGGTCTGCACCGGGGCAACATGACCAGCGGCACGTTCACGATCCTCGAATTCGAGGGGGGAGCCGAGCCGTCAATCATCTACTCCGACAGCCTCACAGGTGCGCTCTACCTCGATAAGCCCGCCGAGGTCGCAGCGTACGGAGAGGCGTGGGACATCATGGAGAACCCCGCGCTGACCGAAGCGCAGTCTCGCAAACTCATGGCATCGATCGCGGAGGACCTAACATGACCACGCTCAACTGGAAGACGAGCACCCGCAGCAACGAGGGGAACTGCGTCGAGGTTGCCACGCCAACCCCGATGGTCATGGTCCGGGACTCCAAGGACCGGGAGGGACCGGTGCTGTCGTTCGGCGCGGGTCAGTGGGCCGGTTTCGTCCGGGGCATCAAGGGCGGCAGGTTCACCGTCTGACGTCGGTGCCGGGTGAGGTGAAGCGCTCGGTCTTCTTCGTCTTCGGCGTTCGGCCGGTCATGCGGATGGCCGCAACAACCATCGGCGCTAGTTTGCTGGGCTTCGTGCCACGACAGGACAACTGCGCGCAACCGCTTGCCGGCCCGCCGAGCACCGCTCGACCATGTGCGGATGGGGCCGGAGCGTCGGGTGATCGTCGGAGTCGACGTGGGCACCAGGGCCGTGCGGGCTGTCGCGTTCGCACTGGACGGCACCGCACGACACGTCGCGACGCGGGAGTACCCACTGCTTGAGCCGATGCCCGGCTGGCAGGTGCAGGAGCCGGACGTGCTGATGGCGGCCACCCTGGCGGCGGTGTCGGCGTGTGTGGCCGGCACCGCCGGGGCGGAGGTGGTCGCCCTCGCGTTGAGTTCGGCCAGGTACGGCCTGATCGGGCTGGACGCGGCCCTGACGCCGGTGACGCCGCTGCTGACCCGTCGTGACACGCGGTCGTCGGAGGCGGCCCGTGAGCTGCGGTTGTCCGGTCAGAGCCGGGAGCTGCACCGGTTGACGGGCACACCCGTGCATCCGATGAATCCGCTCTGCAAGCTCTTGTGGTTCGCCCGCCACGAGCCCTACCTGTGCGCGGCGACCCGGTGGTGGATCGGCCTCAAGGACTATGTGGTCCATCGGCTCACCGGGCTGTTGGTGACCGAGTTGTCCTCGGCCTCCGGCACCGGGATGTTCGACGTGCACCGCCGGGGGTGGAGTCCCGCCGTACTCGATCTCGCCGGGGTGTCCGCGAGTCAGCTGCCCCCGGTGCTGCCCACGACGGCGGTGCTACGGCTCTCGCCGGCGGCCGGGCGCGCGGTCGGCCTGCCCTCCGGCACACCTGTCGTCGTCGGCGCGGGAGACGGTCCGTTGCGCAGTCTGGGCGCGGCGGCGATCGACCACACCGTCGGTGCCCTGACGCTCGGGGCCGCCGGGGCCCTGCGGACGGTCGTCGCGGCACCTCCCACCGACCCGGTCGAGACGTTCTCCTGCGGTGCGTTGACCGACGACGCGTGGGTGGTCGGCAGCGCGGTCAGCAACGGCGGCAACGTCGTGCGGTGGGCGGGACGTGTCCTCGGGGACGACCGTGCCGCGCCCGCGCTCCTGGATCTCGCCGAGCGGATCGCACCGGGCAGCAACGGTCTCGTGATGTTGCCCTATCTGCGGGCCGACGAGGCCCCGCCGCAGGGCTGCGCCCCGCCGGGCGCGTTCCTGGGGTTGCGCAGCGAGCACTCTCGCGGGCATCTGGTCCGGGCCGCCGTGGAGGGGGTCTGCCTGCAACTCGGTGGTGTCCGGGATCGGCTGGCCGCGCTGACGCCGATCGGCAGCGTCCGCCTGACCGGCGGGGCCTTCCGCTCTCCGCTGTGGCGCGAGGTGATGGCGGCAGTCCTGGACTGCCCGGTCCGCGTCGCGGGGGTGGGCGACCACGTCACCCTCGGCGCGGCGGCGCTCGGGCTCTTCGCGATCGGCCACACCGCCGATCTTCAGGCGGCGGTCACCCAGCTCGATCCCCGAGTCGCCGGCGGGGAGCCCGTCGCGGTCGATCCCGCTCTCGCCGCGGCCTATCGCGGTCTGCGGACGAGGCTGCCCGCGCTTCTCACGGTCGCGGGTCGCCTGGGCGAGATCCTCGACACCGGCGTCGGCCTCAATGCTCCGGCTCGTCCTTGACCTGTGCCACCAGCTGGGTCGGGTTGACGTAGCGCAGCGCGACGACGAGCAGGACCAGCATCATCGAGGTGTAGATGACCGCCATCGCGTCGACCGACTGCTGGGCCCTGATCCCGGAGGCGGACATCGAGTAGTAGAGCGCCACCACCAGGGTCTGCGAGTCGGGCCCCGCGGTCAGGAAGGTGAGTTCGAACATGCCCACGGTCCGGACCAGCACGAGGATCGCGGACGCGAGGATGCCCGGCACGAGCAGCGGCGTGAGGATCCGGAGGAACACCGTCCGCAGGCCGGCGCCGCACATGCGCGCGGCGCTCTCGATCCGCGGGTCGATCTGTTCGATGAACGGGGTCATGGTCAGGATCACGAAGGGCACCGACGGTACGAGGTTGGCGAGCACCACCCCGGACATGTGCCCAGCCAGGCCGAACTTGTAGAGGACTGTCGCCAGCGGGATGCCGTACGTGATCGGGGGCATGAGGATGGGCAGCAGGAACACGAGGAAGATCAGCCGTTTGCCCGGGAACGAGCGCCGCGCGAGGGCGTAGGCGGCCGGCACGCCGATCACCAGCGAGAGGCCCACGACGAGGACGGAGACCTCCAGCGTCACGACGATGACCGACAGGAGCGCGAACTCGTCCCAGGCCCGGGCGTACCAGCTGGTGGTGTAGCCGTCCGGGAGCCAGGTGTCGAACCACCGCTGGCCGAACGAGCTGACCAGCACGGACGCCACGACGCCCAGCAGGTTGAGGAAGAAGAAGACGACGACGCCCCACACGATCCAGGCTGCCGGCCGCGCGGCGATGCGCCGCCGCCGGTCGGTGCTGGTGGCGGGGGGCCGCGCCGGTGGCGCCTGGGTGGTCGTTGCCATCAGCCCTTGCCTCCGGTGGAGCCGGTGTAGAAGCGGCTGCGAGCGGCCAGCACCACCGCGATGATGACCAGCTCGACGAAGCCCATGATCATCGCGATCGCCGACGCGTACGGGTAGTCGTACTGCTCGTAGGCCGCCTGGTAGGCGGCGAGGGAGATGACCCGGGTCTCACCGGCCGGGTTGCCGACCAGGACCGCCGACGGGAACACGCTGAACGCCAGGACGAACGTCAGGCAGAACGTCGTGGCGAGACCGGGCATCAGCAGCGGCAGGGTGATCCGGGTGAACCGGCGACGCCAGTCCGCGCCCAGCGTCGCGGCCGCCCGTTCCAGGGTCGGATCGATGCCGGACAGGTACGACAGCACCAGCAGGAACGCGAACGGAAAGCCGGTGATCACCAGCGAGAAGAACACGCCCCAGTAGTTGTGGGTCAGCCGCACCGGCTCGTCGACGAGGTTGCTGGCCAGCAGGATCCGGTTGAACCAGCCGGTCGGGCCGAGGAAGTTCAGCAACCCCTGTGCGGTGAGGACCGTGCCGAGGGTGATCGGCACGACCAGCAGCGTGGTGACCAGCCGCTTGCCCCGGAACCGGCCGCGCATCCGGTAGGCGATCGGCACCGCGGCGAGGACGTTCAGGAGCGCGGCGGGCAACGCGATCCGCAGGGTGATCCAGATCGTGCCCCGCTCGTAGGAGTCGGAGAAGAACCGGGCGTAGTCGCTGAACGGCCCGCCCTTCGTCGGCTGGAACGAGAGCGTCAGCCCGTAGAAGAACGGGTAGAGGAACAGGGCGATGACGAAGACCAGGGCCGGGACCAGCAACCAGAGCTGACGATCGACGCCCCGCTCGGCGAGACGGTGGCGCCAGTGCGTGAGCGGCCTCCCGGCGCCACTCACCGCGTCGCCCCCGAGGCGTCCGCGAGGCGGTTCGTCTCTGCCGACGCGTCGGCGGGATAGACGAGCAGCCGCTGCGGGTCGACGGCGAGCTTGACCTGGTCACCCGGTGCGATCCGCTGCTCGGTCCGCAGGTGCAGCAGCAGGCCGGTGTCGGTGCGGGCCTCGGCCGCCAACTCGCGGCCCTGATACTCCACCACCTCGACCGTCGCCGACATGGCGTTGCGCGTCTCGCCGGGCCCGTCGACGCGGATGTCCTCGGGGCGTACGGCGACCACGGCGTCCGCCCGGGTCTGGAGGCCCCCCACCACCTCACCGAGCAGGCGATGGCCGGACGACTCGACGGTGGCCCGGCCGCCGTCGAGCTGCTCCACCCGCCCCCGCCACAGGTTGCGGTAACCCATGAAGTCGGCGACGTGCCAGTTCGCCGGCCGGGTGTGCAACTCGCGCGGCGAGCCGATCTGCTGCACCCGCCCCTCCCGCAGCACCACCAGCCGGTCGGCCAGGGAGAGCGCCTCCTCCTGGTCGTGGGTCACGTAGACGGTGGTGAGGCCCAGCGACTGGTGCAGTCGGCGGATCTCGGTCCGCATCTCCAGGCGCAGCTTGGCGTCGAGGTTGCTCAGCGGCTCGTCCATCAGCACCAGGGACGGCTCGAACACGACGGCTCGGGCGATGGCGACGCGCTGCTGCTGGCCGCCCGAGAGCTGACCGGGCAGCTTGTCGACGTGGTCCTCCAGTCGCACCAGGCGCACGGCCTCCTCCGTACGCCGGCGCGTCTCCTCCTTGGGCAGCCGCCGCATGCGCAGCCCGAAGGCGATGTTCGCCCGGACCGTCAGATGCGGGAAGAGGGCGTAGCTCTGGAACACCATGCCGAAGCCGCGCCGCTCCGGTGGCAGCGTGTCGATGCGGCGCTCGTCCTGCCAGATGCTGCCCGCCGTCAACGGCAGGAGCCCGGCCAGGCAGTTCAACGCCGTCGACTTGCCACAGCCGGACGGGCCGAGCAGGGCGATGAACTCCCCCGCCTCGATCGTCAGGTCCAGCTCGGTGAGCGCGGCCTGGCCGCCGAACCGGCGGGACACCCCGTCCAGCCGCAGCTGGGAGAAGGCGCTCATCCCTGCTTGACCTTCCCGCCGCCGATCTCGCGGTCCCAGCGGCTGAACGCCGCGACGAGGCTCTTCGCGTCGAGCGGCACCTCGGTCGGGTTCCCGGCGATCAGCGCGTCGTACTCGGGGCGGCCGAACTCCCGGATCGCGTCCTGGCTCTTCTGCGGCGCCGACGAGAGCTGGACCTCCTTGATCGCCGGGCCCGGGTAGAAGTAGCCCTCGTCGTACGCCTTCGCCTGCTGTTCGGGAGTGAGCATGAACGCCAGCAGGGCCAGCACCGCGGCCTGGGTGTCGGTCGACACGCCCTTGGGCAGGACGGCGTAGTGCGCGTCGGTGACCCAGTGGAAGCCGTCGATCGGGGTGATCCTGGCCTCCTTGGGCACCGTGCCGAGCACCCGCGGGTTGATGTCCCATCCGGTGGTGCTGACGATGAGGTGCGCGGTGCCGTTGGCAAGGTTCTTCATCGTCTCGGTGGTGCCGGACGGGTAGTAGTCGACGTACTGGCCCAGCTCCTTCAGGAAGGCCCACGTCTTGTCCCAGCCCGCGGTGGGGTCCTTGGGGTTCGAGTCGCCCAGGATGTAGGGCAGACCCATCAGGAACGTCCGGCCCGGGCCGGAGTTGGCCGGCCGGGCGTACTGGAATTTCCTGGGGTTGGCCCTGGCCCAGGCGAGCAGCGCCTCCGCGCTGGTCGGGGGCGAGGCGAGGCGGGCCGGCAGGTATTCGAGCAGCGGACCCGACGGGTAGTAGGTGACGGTGACGCCCGCGTTGCCCGCGAGCTTCTGCATCGCGGCGGCCGGCTCCAGGTAGTTGCCCATCCCGCCGAGGCGGTCCTGGAAGGTCGGCAACACGTCGATCCAGAGCCCCTGCTCGATCCCGGCGGCCAGGCCGTCGACGCCGGTCAGCACGAGACCGATGTCCACCCGGTCCGCACCCTGCTGAGCCTTGATCTTTCCGGCCAACTCGGGCGCCGGCGCCTTCGAGTAGGTCACCCGGGAGATCACGTCGGGGTTCTTCGAGACGAACTCGTCGATCATCCCCTGGGTCAGCTGGAGGTTGCCCGCCACGTCGAGGACGTTGAGCGTGACGGCCTTACCGGGCCGCTGTGGCACCTCGCCGGTGCTGTCGCCCTTGGAGTCGCCGGGGGCCTCGGGCGCACCACACCCGACCGCGCCCACCAGGAGCGACGATGCCGTACCCAGGAGAGCGCCGCGCCGCGAGATACCCATGAGCCGTTCCCTCCGCCAGGTGTCGTCCCCGCTGATTGAGGCAGCCGGCGCGCCGCGGCGGCAACGGGTTGCCATGTATTGCCTCGCGCGAATGCGATCGGGCCGCTGGATTGTTGCAGGGGCATTGCCGAGTATTCACGGCCGCCATACCATGATCACGGCGCGTAGCCGGGAGGAGCATGAAGATGCCCGACCACATCAGGCCGCCGGGACCGCGAGTCACGATCTACGACGTCGCCCTCGAAGCGGACGTCTCACCGTCCACGGTGTCCCGCGCCTTCTCCCGACCGAGTCGCGTCAACTCCGAGACCGCCGCACGGATCCGGCAGGTCGCCGAGCGACTGGGTTACCGGACCAACCCCCTCGCGCGTGCCCTCACCACGTCCCGCACGCAGATGATCGCGCTGGTCATCGCCGACATCACCAACCCGGTGTACGCGGAGATCGTGCGCGGCGCGCAGGAGGCGGCGACCGACGGCGAATACACCACAGTGCTGATCGACGCCCAGGAGTCCGACCGGCTGGAACGGGCGGCGGTGGAACGCACCATGTCCACGGTCGACGGCATAGTCCTGGCCAGCAGCCGGATGTCCGACTCGGCCATCCGGATGGTGGCCAAGCAGCGGCCGGTGGTGGTCCTCAACCGCGCTCTCGCCGACGTGCCCTGCGTCGTCACGGACGACAGCCGTGGGGTGCGGCGGGCCGCCGAGCACCTCGGCGAGCTGGGGCACGACCACATCACCTACGTGGCGGGCCCGCAGGCGTCCTGGCCCAACGGCATCCGTTGGCGCTCGCTGCTCGAGGCGGGCATGGAGCTGGAGATCAAGGTTCGCCAGATCGGGCCGTTCAGCCCCACCATGGCCGGCGGTGAGCGGGCCGCGCAGGAACTGTGCGCGCGTCCCGCGACGGCGGTCCTCGCCTTCAACGACCAGATGGCCATCGGGATCATCCGCGGCCTCAGCCGGATGGGCGTCAACGTTCCGGGCGACGTCAGCGTCGTGGGCTTCGACAACATCCTCGCCGCCGACATCGTCACACCCGGGCTCACCACCGTCGCGGCACCGCTCTACGCGGAGGGCTCGGCCGCGACCCGGCACCTGCTCACGATGATCGAGGGGGCGCCCGGGCACACCGGCCGGCCGATGGTCCTGCCGGTACGCCTCGTGGTCCGCGACTCGACGGCCGCCCGCAACCCGAGCCCTGGTCGCGCCCGACCACAGTGGCCGCGGCAGCGGACCGTGCCCGACCCGGCGGCCCATCTGCGGTGAGGCCGCCCGGCCCGCGACAAGAAACGACAACTCGTTGCCGCGGCGCGGACCCGCCGGGAAGGATCGACGCACATCCATCCAGCAACGTCGTTGCGCTCGCGGGACGGGCCGAACGGCGTGCCCAGCGGACGAACGAGGAGATGGCGATGAACCGAGCTTCGGTGCCCCGGCTACGGCGCACCCTCATCGTGTTGGGCACGGCCCTCGCCACCGTCGCGGCCACCCTCACGGTCGCCACCACCACGCCGGTCGCCGCGGCCCCGTCGCCGGACGACTACAACGGCTCGGACCTGTGGCTGCGGTACGTGCCGGTCGACGACGCGAAGCTGCTGCAGGACTACCGCCGCGCGGCCACCGCGATCGTGGTCGAGAACGCCGACGCCACGAAGGTCCACCGGCACACGACTGACCTCGCCATGGCTCCCGGTTCCAGCGAGAAGCTTGTCGAGACCACGCTGGGCGCCGCCCGGGACGAGCTGGTACGCGGCCTGGGCGGGCTGCTCGGTCAGCCGACACCTGTGACGACGGTCGACGCCGGCTCGGTCCCGGACGGCGCGGTCGTGGTGGGCACGCCGACGAGTTCGCCGCTGGTGGGCCGCACCATTGCGGCCCGCGACCTGGCCAAGGTGGGCAACGAGGGTTTTCTCGTCCGCTCGGTGTCGAAGGGCAGGGCACGGTTCACCGTCATCGCCGGCAACAGTGACCTCGGCGCGCTGTACGGGACCTTCGCCTTCCTCCGGCTCCTGCAGACCCAGAAACCGATCGACCACCTGCGCGTCGCCGAGTCACCGAAGATCAAGCACCGGTTGCTGAACAACTGGGAGACCGAACGCCTCTACGCCGGCAACAACGCCTCCGGAATCGGCGGGCTGAACGGCGAGAGCGGGGCCATCTTCAACTTCGCCGCGACCGGTGCCAGCGCCGGCCGGAACCTGCCCGTCATCCTCGACCGCTACCTCGTCATGGCCCGCGCGTTGGCGTCGCTGGGCATCAACGGCATCACCATCAACAACGTCAACGCCGACAACGCGTACCTGACCAGCGCCCGCATCGCGCAGGAGGCCGCCCTCGCCGACGCGCTGCGTCCGTACGGCATCAGGTTGGGCCTGTCGATCCGCTACACCGCGCCCACCGACAGCCGGTTCGCGCCGGACACGCTGACCAACAGCCAGCTCGACCCGTACGGCGCGGACTTCCGGGGCTGGTGGCACCGCCGGGCCCAGCAGATCCAGGCCGCGATCCCGGACTTCATGGGACTCACCGTCAAGGCCAACTCCGAGGGTCAGCCGGGGCCACAGGACTTCGGGTACGACCACGGTGACGGCGCCAACGGCGTCGCCGCCGCGGTGGCGCCGCTCGGGATGACCGTCCACTGGCGGACGTTCGTCTACAACGCCGAGGTCGACAACGATCGGCTCAAGCGGGCCTACCTGGAGTTCGGGCCGATCGACGACGAGGTCCAGCCGGACGGCAGCCGGGGACGCTTCGCCGACAACGTGTTCCTGCAGACCAAGAACGGGCCACTGGACTTCCAGGCCCGGGAGCCCATCCACCCGATGTTCGGCCGGATGGAGAACACCAACCAGGCCCTGGAACTCCAGATCACGCAGGAGTACACCGGCCAGAACTGGATGCTGGCCTACCTCGGCCCGATGTACGAGGAGATCCTCAAGACCGACACGTACGCGACCGACGCGAACGGGAAGCTGCTGAAGAAGCGCCTAGTCGGCAACATCGTCGACGGGACCGCCCAGCACCACCCGGACACCGCCATCGTGGGTGTCGCGAACCTCGGCAACGCGGACAACCTGACCGGGCACCACTTCGGCCAGGCGAACCTCTTCGCGTTCGGCCGTCAGGCGTGGGACTGGACGCTCGACTCGACGGACATCGCGACCGACTGGACGCGGATGACCTGGAGCAACGACCGGCGCGTCGTCGACACCATCCGCACGATGATGATGGGGTCGTGGGAGTCGCTGGTCAGCTACCAGACGCCGCTGGGCATCGGTCACCAGTTCGCCGAGGGCGTCCACTACCGTCCCGACCCGGCCGACTGGGCGGGCCGCGACGACTGGAGCCCGATCTACTACAACAAGGCCGACAGCGTCGGTCTGGGCTTCGACCGCTCCCCCACCGGCAGCAACCTGGCCGCCCAGTACTTCCCCCGGTTGCAGCAGCGCTACGGAAACATCAAGACGGTCCCGGAGAACCTGCTGATGTGGTTCCACCACGTACCGTGGGGTCATCGGATGGACAGCGGCCGGACGTTCTGGGACGAGCTGGTCTACCGCTACCAGATGGGCGTCCAGTACGTGACCTGGATGCGGGAGACCTGGGACACGCTCCAGCCCGACATCGACGCACGCCGGTTCGCCGAGGTACGCGCCAAGCTGGCGGTCCACGAGGCCGACGCCGCCGACTGGCGGGACACCTCGGTGAACTACTGGAAGGAGTTCAGCGGGCGGGACGTCCCGGTCGACGACGCGCCACTGTCGGCGAAGATCGTCGTCAACGGGAAGACGTTCGGTGGCTTCAACCTGTCGGAGGCCTCGTACACCATCCCGGTGCCGGCCGGGGCGTCGCCGACCATCACCAAGGTGCGGACGGCCGACCGGAAGGCCCGCTACGAGATCATCTCCCAGGCGTCCGCCGTACCCGGTCAGGCGGTCGTCAAGGTCACGACCGAGAGCTTCTTCGGCCCCCTGGTGAAGAACTACGTCTTCAACCTGGTGCCCGACACGACGCTGACGGCCCTGCGCGTCGATGGCAAGCGACTGGCGTCCTTCTCCCCGACGGTGCCGCGCTACAACGCCCTCCGGCCGGCCGGCACCACGACCGTGCCGACGGTCACCGCCAACGCCGCGGACCCCGCCGCCTCGGTCGCGGTGGAGCAGGCGACAAGCCCCACCGGGCAGGCCCGGGTCACCGTCACGAACGGCGCAGCCTCGTCGGTCTACACCGTGGACCTGAACACCAGCAGCACGGGCAGCGACGAGTTCGACTCGACCCAACTCGGCCCGCAGTGGCAGTGGGTCCGGCCGGACGAGAGCACGCGGCGTCTGGCCGACGGGTCCCTGGTCATCACCGCGCAGCAGGGCGACCTCCAGGGCAGCGCCAACACCGCGAGGAACCTGGCCCTCCAGGACGTCGACGGCGACTGGACGGCCGAGTCCAGGGTCGTCTTCTCCCGCCCACTCGCCACCAACAACGAGCAGGGCGGTGTTCTCGGGTACGCGGACGACAACAACTACGTGAAGCTCGCGTGGGAGATGGGCAACGCGACCGCGGCTGTCAACAAGGCCCGGATCGTCTTCCTCCGCGAGCAGAACGGCACAGCGTCGACCCTGGAGATCACCGGTGCCGACGCCCAGCGCATCGTCGGGGCCGACGGCGCCATCTGGCTCCGACTGACCAAGATCGGGGACAGCTACCGCGCCTACTACTCCAGCGACGGAAGCGTCTACCGCTACATCGGCTCCACCACGCTGAACGTCGAGTCGACGAAGGCCGGGCTGCTGGCCTTCAACCGGGCCGGCGCCTCCACCGACCTCGACGTCGCCTTCGACTACTTCCGGATCGAGAGCCGCGGCGAGCGCGTCCGCTAGTGCCGTGACCGGAACGGTGGCCGGGTCCGGTGACACGCCGGATCCGGCCACCGTGCGGCTCGATGGATTGCACCGACAGCCGCGACCGGGCCCGTCCCCAGGTGGGACGGGCCCGGTCACGCTCCCCCGAGCAGGATCAGCTGCCGTCAGCCCCCGATCGCGATGGCGAAGACGTGCATGGTCGGCACGTTCGTGGCGGGCCGGGCACTGATGTTAGGCAGCACGACCGAGGCCACCGCCTTGGTCTGCAACGCGACACCCACGTAGTAGATGCAGGCGGCGGTGGCCTGACGGCCGTTGTTGGGCCGGTTCTGGTACGCGGACACGATGGCCGCGGTAGCCCCGGACACCGGCCCGCCGTACCAGTCGGGCGAGCTCAACGTGAACGTCTGGCGGGTGCCGTCGGCGTAGACCACAGTGCCGGTCCCGGACACCGCGCCGTAGGTGCCGGTCAGCAGGAAGCCGAGCGTTCTGCCGGTGCCGGTCACGCCGATGGTCTGGCCCGAGGCGATGGCGTTGTCGGCGGCCCCGGAGCTGACGTTGGGCCAGCGGAAGTTGACCCCGTTGCGGCTCACCGTGCCGCCCGGGCTCGCGCCGGCCGCCGCCAGGGCCTGCGCGGAGAGCGAGGCCCCGCCCCCGTCGATGTTTCCAACGTTGGTGTTGCTGTCGCTGGTGATGCCGACGTTGCTGAAGCTCTGCTCCAGGGTGGGTGTGGCGACGCCGGTGCTGGTGACCCGGTAGGTGCGTCCGGCCTGCACGGTGACGTCGATGACGTCGGACTCGATCCGGGTGGTCCGGGCCGCCGTACCGTCGGAGGTGTCGACCACCGTGACGGTGCCGGTCAGGATCCGGGAACGCAGGCGGACGGTGCCGGCGCGGTCCGGTCGGACGAGGATCTCGGTGGCCGCGCCGCTCGCCCAGGTGATGCCGACCGTGTGCCCGCCCCGACCACGCAGGCCGGTCACCCGCCCGCTCGGCCAGGCCGGCGGCAAGGCGGGCAGGACGTGCAGTTCGCCGATGTGGCTCTGCAACAGCATCTCGGCGATGCCGGCGGTGGCGCCGAAGTTGCCGTCGATCTGGAACGGCGGGTGCAGGTCGAACATGTTGGGCGCGAGTCGCGCGGTGGTGGCGAGGTAGCGGATCAGGTCGTGGGCCCGCTTGCCCTCCTCCATCCGCGCCCAGAAGTTGATTTTCCAGGCCAGCGACCAGCCCGTTCCGTCATCGCCGCGCAGCGCCAGGGTCCGCCGGGCCGCCTCGAACAACTGCGGCGTGCCGCGCTTGGTGATCTGGTTGCTGGGCGCCAGCCCGTACAGGTGCGAGATGTGCCGGTGGTTGGGCTCGGTCTCCACCCAGTCGTAGAGCCACTCCATGATGTTGCCGCGCGAGCCGATCTTCATGGGGGCGAGCCGGTCGCGGGTGGCGCGAACCTGCGCCCGGAAGGTGCTGTCCACGTCGAGGATCTCGCTCGCCCGGGCGCACGCGTCGAACAGGTCCCGCAGGATCTGGTTGTCCATCGTGGGGCCGGCGCACACGCTGGCGTTCGAGTGGTGGCTCAGCTCCGGCGAGTTCGACGGATTGGTCACCAGGTAACCGAGGGTCGGCTCGGTCACCAGGGTGTTGAGGAAGAACTGCGCCGCGCCCTTCATGGCCGGGTAGTTCGTCCGCAGGAACTCGATGTCGCCGTTGAACAGGTAGTGGTCCCAGATCAACGTGGACAGCCAGGCACCGCCGGTCTGCCACATGCCCCAGAACGCGCCGTCCACCACCGCGGTCGCCCGCCACGCGTCGGTGTTGTGGTGGGTGACCCAGCCACTGGCGGCGCCGTACTGCACCTGGGCGGTCCGCGTACCGGTGACGGCGAGGTCTCTGACCAGGTCGAAGACCGGGTTGTGGCACTCGGCCAGGTTTGTGGTGTTGGCCGGCCAGTAGTTCATCGGCAGGTTGGCGTTGATCGTGTACTTCGAGTCCCAGGAGGGGGCCAGCGAGTCATTCCAGATGCCCTGGAGGTTGGCCGGCTGGGTGCCGGGCCGCGAGGACGAGATCAGCAGGTACCGCCCGAACTGGAACAGCAGCGCCGAGAACTGCGGGTCGTTCACGGTGTTGTGCTGGGCGATCCGGACATCCGTCGTCTGGTCGGCCGCGGACGTGCGGCCCAGATCGAGGGTGACCCGCCCGAACAGCGCCTGGTAGTCGGCCACGTGCCGGCTGCGCAGCTGGTCGTAGCTGCTGGCCCGGGCGGCGGTGAGACGCTGCCGGGCGATGCCCTGGTAGTCGCCGCCGACGTTGCGGTAGTTGACGTAGCTGGAGCCGATGGAGATCAGCAGGGTCACGCTGTTGGCGTTGGTCACCCGCAGGGTGCCGCCGGAGCTGGACACGCTGCCGCCGCTGACCGTGGCGTTGGCCAGGGCGAGGAAGCGGACCGCGCCGGTGACGCCCTCCATGTTCCCGGAGACGCCGTCGAGGCCGATCGTGGTGCCGTCCGGGCTGGAGACCGTGGTGCGCTGCGGGCTGTCGAAGGTGGCGGTGAAGCTGATCGAGCCGGTCCGGTCGGCGGTCAGGCGAATCGCGATGACCTGGTCCGGCGCGCTGGCGAACACCTCCCGCTGGTGACGAACCCCGTTCAACACGTACGTCGTCGTGACGGTGGCGGTGGTGAGGTCGAGCGTCCGGTTGTGCTGTGAGGCTCCGCTGGCGGATCCGAAGGCAAGCCGGAGGTTGCCGACGGTCTGGTAGGCCAACTGACCGCCGGGGTTGCCCATCATGGTCTGGTTGATCAGATCCTGGGCCTGGGTCCACTGGTTCGCGTTGACCAGCCGCCGGATCTCCGCGAGCGCTCCCGCACCCCTGGGGTTGCTGGGGTCGTGTGGCCCACCGGCCCAGACGGTGTCCTCATTGAGCTGAAGCCGCTCGGTGTCGACGTTGCCGAAGACCATGGCGCCGAGCCGGCCATTGCCGATCGGCAGCGCCCGCAACCAGTCGGTGCCGGCGCCCTCGTCGTACCAGAGGGCGAGGTCCCCGGCGGCCAACACCTGCGGCGGTGCCACCGAGTCCGCCTTGGCCACGGCGGTCCAGGGCACCGGCAGGAGAGCGCCACCCGCGCCGGCTGCGCCGATCTTGAGGGCTTGCCGTCGGGTCAGGTCTGACATCGATCCTCCAAACGGTGACCAGTCCGGCCACCCCGAAGCGTGACAACTATGGGACTCGACATGGGGATCCGCTTGGTGGGCCAACCGGGACCCTGCCTGAGCAGGCCGACGCCGGGCCTTGGCAAGCCAGACATCTGATGTGTTTCGGGAAGGTTACTCCGCAGCCACAGAATAGGCAACGGTCGATCGATGGGTGGATGTCGTGCCTCGCTGGCCGGTCAGCAAGATGCGTGGGCGGGTGAGTGGCGGCGGAATGACGCGACACAGCACGACGAATCTCCAGATTGACGCCCACGACGACCCGCCCCGATGGACATACATCAGATGTACGGGGCTGGGCGCGCACCTGCTCCGACGCGCACCCCGAAGCGGCAGCGCAACCCCGGTGGGTCCACGGACGTGTAATGGGAAATCCCGACCGATGCCGCACCCGCCTCGCCCGCCACGCCGCCCACAGCTGTCAACGTCTCGCCGACCCGCAGCGCGTCGTCCAGCACCACCCCGGCCGCCTATCCGGTGAGCGCGGCGACCCTGCAGCGCGCCTCGGGGTTGAACAACAACACCCACCGGATCGACAGGGACCAGATCAGGTGCGCGAGGCAGTGGGCCACGGCCGGCGTGAAGGCCGTCGACCCCGGGATGCAGGGCGACGGTGTGCCGGTGTTCAAGCACTCGGACGGCAGGTGGCAGAAGGTGGGTGAGGGCAGCGCGCTCGAATGCACCCCGTTCGGCATCCCGCCGGAGATCGGCGAGCAGGTCGGCTGCCGCGACCACTGAATGGTCGGCTGGCGTCGACGGGCCGCGCTGCCGTACACAATCGGGTTGTTCTCTGCCGGCGCACGGGTGACCATGGCGGCATGGGCGGGAGGGCGGCGGTGAGATCGCCTCTTCAGGGCGGACTACCGCCGGGCGGCCCGGACGTGGTCGGGGCCGTGGTGGAGATCGCCTGCGACGAGTCGGGCTTCTCCGGCAGCAACCTGCTGCACTCGACCGCCCCGGTGATCACGCACGCGAGCGTCGACCTGACAGTCGATGAGGCGGTTGCGCTCATCACCGCCCTGCGGTCCGGGTTCCGGTTCGCGCCGCACGAGCTCAAATCCGGCCGGTTCCTGCGCGGCTCGGGTGCGGAAGAGGCACTGGAGTGGTTCCTCGCGGCGGTGGCCGGCCGGGCGCACGTCCACCTCATCGACAAGGAGTTCTTCCTCGTCACCCGTGTCGTCGACTTCCTGCTGACCGAGCCGTCGTACGCGGCGGGCACCCGTCTCGCCCGCGAGCACCATCCAGCCGCTCTCGCCCTGTACGAGGCCGGACGCACGACCGGAAGCGACTGGGGCTCCTTCCTGTCGGCGTTCGTCGACCTGGTCCGGATGAAGCGGCGGCTTCCGGTCGACCAGACCGTGCGGCGCTTCTTCCAGGCCCGGGACGCACTGCGGCGACACCGCCTCGGCACGGCGGCCGACGCCGTCCTCGACGGGCTCAGCCCCAGCCACGTGCGGGCCGTGGTGGCCAGGCTCGACGTCGACGACCGCACGGTCCCTCCCCCACTGGAACCGCTGCTGCCGGCGCTGGCCGAGACGGTCCTGTCCTGGAGCGGCGGCCAGCGGCAGGTGCTGGTGACCCACGACGAACAGAGCGCCCTGACGGCCGACCGGCTGACCCGCCTTCAACGGGTGTTGGCCGACAGCGGCGACGGGTCGACGGCCGGCAACCCGTTGCCGAACGGGGCGTCACCCCTGGCGGGGCTGGTGATGGTCGACTCCCGCGACGACCCGCGCGTCCAGATTGCGGATCTCCTCGCCGGAGTGGCCCGGCGCATGCCCGACATCATCGACGACGCGCTCCGTCAGCCGCCGCCCGCTCCCAGGGCTTGGCCGGGATCGTCCGGTCTCGACGAAGCTCAGATGCCGGGCTGACCCTCCCGCCTCGATCGACAGGTCGAGCTGGCTCATCCCGCGAGTCCGGCGCCAGTCGCGCAGCAACTCCCCCACTGGTGGCCCAGGCCGGGTCGAGATCATCACTCACCGACCCTAGTTCCGCGCCGGCACCTCCGCCATTACCCTCGAGGTAATCGACAGCCCGCCACGGCATCGGAGAAACCTCTTCTGGCACGACCGGTCCGGTACGGGGACGCAGCGGCCGGCGCCGCTCGCCACCCCTGCTACCCAGCTCGGAACACCAGACGCAAAGGACCGACAATCATGACCGCGTACGCGCTCGCCCACCTCCGCAAGGCGGCCATCCACGCCGACGTGCTGACGTACCTGGAGCGAATCGACGCCACCCTCGCGCCTTTCGCGGGCCGGTTCCTCGTCCACGGCGGTGCCATCGACGTCCTGGAGGGCGACTGGCCCGGTGATGTGATCGTCATCGAGTTTCCCGACCTGACCCAGGCCCGCTCCTGGTACCGGTCCAGCGCCTATCAGGAGATCAAGCCCCTGCGGACGAGGCACCTCACCGGCGAGGTGATTCTCGTCGACGGAGTCGAGCCCGGCCACGACTCGTCGCAGCTGGCCGCGACCATCCGCCGCGCCACCGATCGTTGACGTCCTCTCCGCCTTGAAGGGGTGGAGATTCCGGTCTGCTATACCCGCGAGGGGCAGGCTTCCGGTGGGTTACCGCTTCCCTGCGCGGTGCCGGCACGGGTGCCGGTCTTGCCTGCGCTCCACGGTCGTTGAGGTCCGCCCGTCCGGCGGCCCTGATGTTCTTGGCGGCGTTCACGTCTCGGTCGTGCAGGCTGCCGCATGGGCAGCCCCACGTCCGGACGTTGAGCGCCATCTTGTCGTTGATCCGGCCGCAGGCCGAGCACATACGGGTCGACGGGAAGAACCGATCTACCCGGGCGAAGGTACGCCCGTACCGGGCGGCCTTGTATTCCAGCATGGCCGCGAACTGCGACCACCCAGCGTCATGCACCGACTTCGCCAACCGTGTCCGGGCGAGACCGCTCACGCACAGGTCCTCGACGAACACCGCTTGGTCGTCGCGGATGATCTGCGTCGAAAGCTTGTGCTGCCAGTCCCGCCGGGTGTCGACCACCTTCGCGTGTCTCCGGTGAGCTATGACGCGGCTGCGGTCCGGGCGCCCCGGGCCGGCAGGCCTACCCTAGGCCGGGGCGGAGTCGCGCGAGTTGAGAACACCAACCTCACCGGAACAACCGGCATAGAGTCCCGCGTTCACGTCGGCGGTGGCGAGCGCCAGCGTTTGGCCGGGTGGTACCCCCTCGCGCAACGGCAATACGCCGTGGAGCGCAGTCAGAGATACGACGCCGATGCGACGTGGACGGATGACTCCGGCGGCATGCTCGCTCCGTGCATCAACATAGGAGCCCAACACACCCGACAGCCATCGTCGTCTATCTGGCGGGGAGGCCCCGCCGTGCGTGAGACACCATCTGTGGCCTCTCGGCTGCACGCCCTGAGTGGGTTGCTGTACGTCCTGTCGTTCGCCGCCGCGATGCTCCTCCCAGGGCTAATCAGTTCACCCGGCGAGCCGCTGGTTACGCCGTACTCGTCCGACGCCGATGTCCAACAGTTCCTCAATAGCGGCTCACCCAGTGCACCGGTTGGCGCGTTCTTCCAGGCGCTGGCAGCGGTCGCACTGCTGGTGTTCACCGCGTACGTCGCCGTCACGATGCGCCGGCGGGGCGACATCGGCCGAGCCGCTGGGCTGGCGCATGCCTCCGGTGCGGTCGCCTCCGCGCTGCTGCTGTCGTCGGCGGCCGTTCAATGGATCATGTCTCGTCCCGGCAGCGGATCGGATCTGCGGGTCTTCCGGTTCGCCATGGACCTCGCCTTCGTGACCGGCGGTCCCTTGCACATCGTGACGCTCGGCCTCTTCGTCGGCGCCGCCTCCGCCGCCATGCTGCGGACCAGGGCGCTGCCGAGCTGGCTCGGAAGGCTGGGGATCGGCATCGCGACGCTGTGCGTACTCGCGATCTTCTCGCTGCTGGCCTCCGCGGCGTCGGTCTTCATCCCGGCCGGAAGGTTCATCGGCTTCATCTGGTTCGCCGCCGCCAGCGTCCTGCTGGCACGACGCGGCCGACTCGCACCCGATCCGGTCGACCTGGCGAGCACGCGATGAGCGGACGAGCTCCTACCGCCCTGCTCGTCACGGCCCTGTTGGTGACCATGACTCTCACGCCAGGCAGCAGCGCAGCGGGCGCGTCGGTGGCGCCATCGGAGGTATCCACGGGTCGGGCGTGGGTCTCTGGGCCGAGCCCATTCGGCGCCTGCCCTTCGGCCGCCCTTGACGATCTCCTACCCGCCGGCGCGCTCGAACCGACCGTCGCCGCCAACCCCCTGAAACGTCAACAGCTGGTGTCGGTGTGGACACAGGACCGGTTCAGAGGACTGGTCGCTGGGGTGAGCGCCGACGGCGGCCACAGTTGGCGGCGGGTGCTGATTCCGGGGACGAGCCGATGCACGGGCGGGACCTTCGACTACGTCGACGACGTGTGGCTGTCATTCGGCCCAACCGGCATGCTGCATCTGTCGGCGCACGTGTTCGACGCACCCGAGACCACACCCAGCGGACTCATCACAGCCCGATCCCTCGACGGCGGTCTCACCTGGAGTAAACCGGTCCTCGTGGTGACGGAGCGCGATCCGGACGGCGGGACGTACGTCGGTGGGGCGATCGTGGCTGATCCGAAGGACCCCGCACGCGTCTACACGGTCGTACCGAAGATCATGGAACCCGACCAGGAGGGCGAGCCGTTCCGCGGAGCGGTGGTCTTCGCCGCCAGCGGTGATGCCGGACGCACCTGGCGGGCGCGGCAGATCTATGCGCCGGGGGAGAACCGGCTGACCACCGGACACCAGATCGTGGTGCTCCCCAACGGGACCCTTGTCGACTCCTTCACCCTGTTCGACCTCACCGGCGAGCGGCCCACCCGGCACGTTGCCGTGATGCGGTCGCAGGACCGTGGCGCCACCTGGTCACCTCCCCACCTGGTAGCCGAGATGCGGTCGGCCGGCGTCAGCGATCCGCAGTCGCCGGGGGACCAGGTCTCCAGCGGCAGCGCCGCGCTCATCGACGCGGCGGTCGATCCGGCCAGCGGGCGGATCTACCTGGTCTGGCAGGACGCCCGCTTCAGCGGCGGGCAGGCGGACGCAATCGCACTGTCCGTGTCGGACGACAGCGGGCGCCACTGGTCCACGCCGGTAAAGGTCAACCGCAGCCCGACGTACGTCCCGATCGGCAACCAACAGGCATTCACCGCATCGGTTGCAGTCGCCGCCGACCATACCGTCGCGGTCGACTACTCCGATTTTCGTCACGACGACCCCGCCGGGGCGCTATGGACCGATCGTTGGCTGGTGACCTGTCGCCCGACACCCAAGCTTGATTGCGCGACCGGGGTCGGGTTCGACACCGAGGTAAGACTCACCAACGAGCCATTCGACATGCGGCATGCCCCCTTCCTGAATGAAGTCGGCCCCCCGGGCTTTTTCCTCGGCGACTACGCCGGCCTGACCAGCGCCGGACCACACGACTTCGTCGCCACGTTCTCCCAACCCGACCCGGTGGCGTCCCCGCGCGTCGCCGCCGTACGGGTCTGGGACGCCAACCGATAGCCGCGTTGTGGCTGGCCGTGGGCCGGGCGGGACCGGAAACCGGTCCGGTCCTACCGGTTGATGCCCGGCCCGGCGGCTGGCCGAGGGCACTGGACCAGGGCACGACCGGGCCTTGACGGCCCTCCCACGCGGGCCGGTGCACCGCCCTGAAGGGCGGTGCACCAGCCCGCATTCCGATAGCACTCGACCCTCGCCCGCCAGGATCGACGCACGAGCGCCGTCCCGAAGAAACGGATGGCTGGCCGCCCTCAAGGCACCCTGACACCAGTCAGCCGGCCGTAGTCTCATCGGATGCAGGACATCCAGACGCACACCCTGGTCATTCCCGGCGTCGACCTGGTCTACGACGTCCGCGGCCCACTACCTCCCGCTGGCGCCCATCGTGCGCTGCTCATGATCGGCCAACCGATGACGGCGGAGGGCTTCACCGCGCTCGCCCCGCACTTCACGGACCGCACGGTCCTCACCTACGACCCGCGTGGTCTGGGCCGCAGCGTCCGCAAGGACGGTCGGGCCGACCACACGCCGCAGCAGCAGGCCGCCGACCTGCACGCGCTCGTCGAGGCGCTCGACGTCGGTCCGGTCGACGTGATGGCCAGCAGCGGCGGTGCGGTGACGGCACTCGAACTGGTCGCCGCCCACCCCGGCGACGTCGCCACCCTGGTGGCGCACGAACCGCCGATCAACGCCGTACTCCCCGACGCCACGGCCGCCGAACGCGCCCGAGCCGGCTTCTACGAGGCGTACCAGGCGAAGGGATCGGGTGCGGGGATGGCCGCGTTCATCGCGATGACGTCCTGGCAGGGCGAGTTCACCGATGCCTACTTCGCCCAGCCCACGCCCGACCCGGCGATGTTCGGCTTGGCGGCCGACGACGACGGCGGCCGCGACGATCCACTGCTGTCGCAGAACTCGTTGGCGATCTCCGACTACCGCCCCGACGCGGATGTGCTCACCGCCGCGCCCACCCGCATCGTGGTCGCGGTCGGCGAGGAGTCGGCCGGAACGTACACCGCCCGCGCCGCCCTGGGCCTCGCGGCGCTGCTCGGCCAGGAGGCTGTGGTGTTCCCGAGCCATCACGGCGGGTTCCTCGGCGGCGAGTTCGGCTACGCGGGCAAGCCCGAGGAGTTCGCGGCGCGGCTGCGGGAGGTGCTGGACGCCGGCTGAGGTCTGCTCACCGGGTCGTGTCGGGGTAGACCTCGACGTCGTAGAGCAGTTGGACGTTGCGGCGGCCGTTGGTGATGCCGACGAAGACCGGATCACCGGCCGGGGTGCGGCCCTGGCGCCACACCTGCTCCCGGGCGGCCTCCCGCGAGTCGTGATGGGTCTTGCCGTCCTGATGCAGGTGCAGCACCCGACGGGCGGTGACCCGATCACTGTCGAGGTGGACTCGCAGGAGAGGCATTCCGGGGACCTCCTTGCGCCAACCGTCACTCCGACTTTCCTTTGGACAACCACCTTACCGTCGTTAAATTCTCTGTCCATCTGTTTAGGATCCCCCATGACCCCCGTCGAGCTCGGCACGTCCACCTCACCCTCGACGACGCGACCGGACAATCCCACCGCGCCGCCGGTATGGCTGCGCGCTGCGCCGTCGCAAGCGCGGCGGAAGCCACCCTTGACCCTCGAACGCATCGTGGACGCAGCCGTGATCGTGCTAAACGAACTCGGCGCCGAGGGCCTGACGATGCGCTGCCTCGCACAGCGGCTCGACGTGACGGCGACCGCGTTGTACTGGCATGTGAGGACGAAGGACGACGTCCTGGACCTGGCCGTCGACCGGATCTTCGGCGAGGTACCCGTTCCGGACCCGAGCGACGACTGGCTGGAGGACATCCGCGGCCTCGCTCGCGCCTGGCGCCGCGCCATACTGGACCATCCCTGGGCAGCAGGGCTGATCGGACGCCCCATGCTCGGTCCCAACGTGCTGGCCCGCACCGAGTTTCTCCAGTCGGCGCTGGTACGCGGCGGCTGCAGCGGGCTGCACCTCGCGGTGACAACACGCCTGCTGGCCAACTACGTGATCGGCGCCTCGCTCACCGAAGCCACCTGGCGACGGACCACGGAGCCCGAAACCAGGGCAGCGGCCCGCGCCCACATCGTGGCGAACGCCAACGCCTATCCGACCCTCGACGCCTCGGGCCACCTCGACGACACCCGGTGGGACGACGACCTGTTGTTCGACGAGGGCCTCGACGACATTCTCCGCACCGCGGCCCGGCGGTAGCGAGCACGCCCACCGGCACCGGTGCCATCGGACGTCGCCAGCCCCGCACCGCAGGGAACGAGCAGGAAGCCGGGCCTCGTGCAGGTGGCCCGACCAGCCGTATCGTGAGACGCGGAGACGACGATCCGCCGCCTTCGATGACATGCCCCACGGCGGTCGAGGAGAACGAGATGATTGGTCTGGCCACCGTCGGCGCAATCGTGGGCGTCCTGCTCGTCGGTCTCGCGGTCCTGGTCCGCAAGCCGGCCGACACCCGGTCGGTGCTCAGATGGTCGGCCCTGGCGATCACCGTGCTGGTGGCCGCCGCGCTGACCCCCTTCACCGTGGACGACTCCGGCGCCGCGGCAAGCTACCTGCTCGGCGTTCCCGTCGTCGCGGCGCTGCTGCCCGTTGTCGCGCAGCGGGTCGGTCGACTGACCCTGGCCGCCGATCTGGTGGCCACGCTCGTCCTCACCGGCTGGGGCCTGCTGCTCGGGTTGGGCATCGGTGGCGCGTTCCTACCGGCGGTGCTACTCCTGATCGCCAGCGCTGCGGGCAGCTGGGCGCCGCGACCGTCCACAACCGGGTGAAACAGACCCTCAGCCGTCCGGGGTGAACAACCCCTGGACGCCGACGACGATCGCGATGAGGCCGAAGATCGCGAGCAACAGCCGCACTCCGGTGGCACCGTCCGACTGCTCGTCGCGCGGCGTCGACCGTCCGGTCAGCCGGCCCCACAGCAGGGCGAGCCCCACCCCGATCCCCACCACCTCGAAGTGGAACACCCGGGGACCCGACACCAGATGAACGATCAAGTAGTAGCCGCCGGTCACCAGCGCCACGAGCCCGACCACCCACGCGATCGGGGCGGCCCGAGCGGCGAGGCGGCCCAGGTCGTCACCGACGCGCGGCAGCAGCCGCAGCACCGCCACGGCGAGCAGGAAGCCACCGACGATATTGGCGAGGTCGAGCAGCAGCGCCATAATCACGAGAAGTCTCCGTCGATCGGGTGATCAGCCGGTGGGAGCGTACCCACGGACCCGGTCGGTTGAAACGGTCCGGACGGCACGCTCCCGGCACGCCCCGATGGGTGGCGTTCGGCTGGGCCTCTCAGCCGGTCACCGTGTGCACCGCCAGACCAGCGGCCGCCACACCTCGTTCTCGTGGACGGCCCCGACCACCGTCAGACCGTCGTCGCTGATCGCCTCGGCCGTGTACGTGCCCGCCTCGGTCGCCCGGACCTCGGGTCGGCCCGGCAACCGGCGGGAGGTGCCATCCGGGGCGACGACCAGCGGTGCACCGTCGCTGACCAGTACCTCGCCGTTGCCGGCAATGCCGCTCGCCCCGGGGAAGGGCAACAGGCTCACCGCTCCGGTGGCGAGATTCCACCGCACCGGCAGCATCTGCACGCCGCCGTTCTGCCGGCCACCGGGAACCATGCCGACAGCCCATTCGCCGTGCGCCGACTCGACCGACGCCCGCGGGTAGCCGTCGGGCACCGCCAGCGCCGCCCCGACGCCCTGCGGCGTCCACCGGTAGGGCCGATCACCCACCGTGCCGACGATCGTGCCGTCCTCGGTGATCGCGGTCGCGGACGATCCCGGTTGGCCGACCAGCCGGTACTTCTGGGGCTGGTCCGTCGACCACAGCACAGCCTGGTGCGAGTCGTCGGCCCTGCGGGCGGTCCCGACGATGTCGCCCCGGCCGTTGACGGCGTGCACGAGCACCGCGTCGTACCCGCGCGGGGTAGCCAGGGAGCGCAACTTCCCATCCCGGTACAGCCAGCCGGCGCCGTCGCCGTTGGTGCCGACCACCTGGCCACTGGCGTTGACCGCGCCCGCGTGCTCCGCGGCAGCCGGCAGGACGACCGGCCGGCCGTCGGTCCACCGCACGACCCGCCCGTCCTCCTGCCCGGTTCCGATGTCGCCGACGATGTGCCGCCCGGTGGGGTCGACTCGGTAGGCCACCGCGACCGGACCGCCGACCGGCCGCGACAGCCACGACGCCTGGCAGGTGACCGCCGGGCGCGGAGCGGGCGACCCGGTTTCGGCAGGCGACACCGCGAGCGTCGGTGCGGTCGGAGCAGGCGGGCTGGCGGTCCCGCCGACCTGAACGGCGCCCACGACGCCGACCCCGGCCAGCACCGTCAGCGCGGCGATCCCGCCGACGCGGCGACGCTGTCGGCGACGTCGGCCGTCGCGGACCGCCCGGCGCAGGTCGACCCGCGGCTGGGGTACCGGCACCGACCGCAGCAGCTCGGCGATCCGCTGATCGTCCACCGTGGTCATCTCGGGCTCCTCACTGACATCTCGGTGACGTCGAGCACCTGGCGAACGGCCGCCAGCGCCCGCGCGGTCTGCGACTTCACGTTGCCTTCGGAGCAACCCATCGCGGCGGCCGTGTCGGCCAGCGACAGGTCGCACAGGAACCGCAGGACCAGCACGGTGCGCTGACCACGCGGAAGGCGGGCGAGCGCGGTGAGCACGCTGTCCCGCTCGGCCAGGTCGTCATGCGGTGTCACCGGCGAGCGCTCCGGCTCCGGCACCGACCCCAGCAGCCGGACCTTCGCCCAGCTCAACCGCTTCTCGTCGACGAGCTTGTGCACAAGCATCCGATGCACGTACGCGTCGACGTTGTCGGCCCGGCTGACCCGGCGCCAGTTCACGTAGAGCGCCGTGACCGTCTGCTGCACCACGTCGTCGGCCAGATGGGCGTCGCCGCACATCAGGAACGCGGTCCGATGCAGGCTCGGCAGTCGCGCGGAGACGTACTCCACGAACTCACCCTCGGCATCCACCATCGAGGCTCCCTCCTCCGCAAGCTCGACGGGATCGGACGACCATCAGGTTGCGTCCCCGTCGACAGTCATGACCCAAGCCCATTGCCCGCGTCCGGCTGGAGCCCGGGGCGGGCCGCCGCTGATCTGTCCACTGTGGTCGTACCGGAAGGATTTTCCGAGGGGCTACTGCATTGACCAGCGTCTTTACGTAGAAGGCCTGATGCGTTTCGGAATCAACGACGAAAGAATGCTGCGGGTCGCCGGTTCATAACCTAGGCTCCCGAATATCCACACCGACGGCCCGCCCTCACGCCGTGCCAGCCACCGAACCTTGCACGCCGGCCATCGCAACCTTCGACGCCGATTGGAGTATTCGATGACCTGGCGTCCCACCATTGCCGCACTGGCCGGCCTGTGCCTCGCGGTCACCGCCACCGCACTGCCCGCCGGTGCTGCCGTCGACGCTGAGCATGTTAGCGCTCACGCCGCACTCGCCGGTCCGCCCGGCGCACCGCCCGGGGTCTGCCCGACGGGGGCCAGTTACGGCTCGCCGCTGCCGGCCAGCACCGTGACGGCCCCGCGCATCCAGGGCGGGTTCACCTTCCTCGAAGGGCCGGTCTGGGTCGCCGACGGCGGCTACCTGCTGATGTCCGACATGGCCGGCGGCACCGGTCCGTACAACGTCCAGCCGTCGACGATCCGCCGGCTCACCCCGCCGGCGACCTTCGACACGTTCATCGCCAACTCGGGCAGCAACGGCCTGGCGCTCAGCGCCGACGGCCAGCAACTCGTCGCGGCCACCCACGACCAGCGCAGCGTGTCCACCTACCGGCTGAGCGACCGGGCCCGCGGCACCGTCGCGGCGAACTACCAGGGTCGGGCGTTCAACTCGCCGAACGACGTCGCGGTCCGTTCGGACGGCGTCGTCTACTTCACCGACCCGAACTTCCAACGCGGTAACCGCCCGGACCAGATGAACGGACGTACCAGCGTCTTCCGCGTCTCCAACGGCCGGGTGTCGTTGGTCGACGACCGGTTGCGCCAACCCAACGGCATCTCGCTCTCGCCGGACGGGTCCGCGCTGTACGTGGGCGCCTACTCCGAGAACAAGATCTACAAGTACGTCGTCCAGCCCGACGGCAGCGTCGGCGCCCGCAGCGTCTTCGTGAACTACATCGGCGGCCCGGACGGCGGCACGATCGACTGCGCCGGCAACGTCTACTGGACGTCGGGCGGCGACTCCCTGGTCCACGTCTACTCCCCCGCGGGCACCGAGCTCGGCACGATCCGGTCCGGCAGCTCCGGCACGACCAACGTGGCGTTCGGCGGCTCCGACCGGCAGACCCTCTTCGTCACGTCGGGCCGGTGGGGCGACTCCGGGCTGTACAGCGTGCGGCTCAACATCCCCGGATACCCGTACTGATCAGGGGCGACAGCATCGGTGGCGTGGCGGCGGCGAGCAGCCGCCACACGCTCAGTCGAGCACCGGCCGCGACAGCGGTCGCGCAACGACGTCGCCGCCCGCCGATGCTCAACGGGCGGCGACGTCGTGGGTGTTGCCGTCGGCGATGGCCTGGAGTTCGTCGGGGTTGGCAGGGCCAGCATCGACGAAGTCTCGCCGAACAGGCCGAACCCGGCAGCCGGGTCAGTCCTCCGGCGAACCGGGACTGACCAGACCGGTCTCGTAGGCGACCACCACCGCCTGCACCCGGTCGCGCAGCTGAAGTTTGGCCAGGATCCGGGCGACGTGTGTCTTCACGGTCGCCTCGGACAGGTGCAGCGCGGCGGCGAGTTCGGCGTTGCTGAGGCCACCGGCCAGGAGACGAAGAACCTCCGTCTCGCGCCGGGTGAGCGTGGCGAGGTCTCGATGCAGCGTCGCCGCCTGTGGGTCGCGGTTGACGAAGCGTCGCACCAGACGGCGGGTGATCGTCGGCGCGAGCAACGCGTCGCCGTCCTGGACCATGCGCACGGCCGCGACGAGATGCTCCGGTGTCACGTCCTTGAGGAGGAAGCCGCTGGCACCGGCCGTGAGCGCGGCGTAGACGTACTGGTCCAGGTCGAACGTGGTCAGGATGATGATCCGCGGAGCCCTGGCGGCCCCGCTGACGATGCGGCGGGTCGCCTCGAGACCGTCGAGCACGGGCATGCGCACGTCCATCAGGACGACGTCGGGGCACGTGCGCCGGACGGCGTCGACCGCTTCCGCGCCGGTCGCCGCCTCGGCCACCACATCCAACCCGCCGGCCGCGAGGATCATGCGGAAGCCGGTGCGGACCAGGGCCTGGTCGTCGGCGATCACCACGCGAAGCGTCACGCCTCCTCCAGGGGGATCAGGGCCTCGACCGTGTAACCGGCGCCGGGCTGCGCTCCGGCGCGCAGTGTCCCACCGTATAGCGCGAGCCGCTCCCGCAGCCCGATCAGGCCCCGCCCGCCCGTCGCGCCGGACGCGGCCGGGTTGCCGGCCTCGGTGTTGCCGACCTCGATCCGCAGCGTCTCCGCGGAATATTCGACGACGACTGTCGCAGCGGCACCTGGCGCGTGCCGGACCATGTTGGTCAACGCCTCCTGCACCACCCGATAGGCGGTCAGCCCGACACCGGGGCTGACCGGACGCTGCTCGCCGGAGACGGTCAGTCGAACCGGCACGCCCACGTCATGCATGCGTCCGATCAGCTCGGGCAACCCTTCGATCCCGGGCTGCGGGCTCTCCGGCCCGTCGGAGGCCGACTCGGACAGCAGGCCCATCACGTGCCGGAGTTCGGTCAGCGCGGCCCGGCCGGTCGACTCGACGGCGTGCAGCGCCTCCCGTGCCTGGCCCGGCGCGGTGTCGAGCACCGTCCGGGCGGCGCCGGCCTGGATGACCATCACGCTCACGTGGTGCGTGACGACGTCGTGCAGTTCGCGGGCGATCCGGGCCCGTTCACCGGCGACGGCGTCCCGCAGCGCATCCGCCTGGGCGCCGGCCTCGGCGGCGAGCCGCCGCGAGTCCTCGCCCGCTCGGCGTCGCCACACGTGATAACCCCCGGCGGCGGCGACCAGCGGGGCCAGCAGGACGAACGGCAGGTAGTCGGCCGGCACGCTGATCAGCATCAGCTGACGCAGGACCGTGGCAAGCAGCACGGCCACCGGCACGGTGGCCAGCGCGGGAATCCGGTACGGGCTGTGCGCGACCGCGCTGTAGACCGCGACGAGGCAGGCCAGCACCACGCACGGGTACAGGTTCGGCTGTCGGCCCCCGTTCGTCAGCAGCACCAACGACGCGGCGGCCATCGTCGTCCAGAGCACCGCGAGCGGATACCGGCGGCGCAGCACCAGCGGCGCACACATGACGAAGACCAGCAGCAGTGCCCCGAGGTCCGAGTCCGGCTGCGCCGGTTGCACCTCCGGCAACACCGCGATCGGCGGCAGCGGCTGGATGACCCGCGCGTCGTCGGTGGCGGCCTGGAAGCACGCGAGCCCCAACGCGCCCGCCAGCGCACCGTCGAGCAGCAGTGACCGCCAGCCCGGCCGTGGCAGTGGTCCCGTCGACACGATGCTTCTCACCAGCCCATTCTCGCCCTCGACGGCGGCTCGGGCGTCAGCCGAGATGAGCAGATCGACTACATCGCGGGGATGACCCGGACCGAAGATCAACCATCTGCGGTACGGCCGCTGCGCCACCGGACCGACGCGCGGTCCCCGCACCCACACCTAACGTCACAGCCGGCAAAACCACCGAACCGACCCAGAGGGGCGCCACATGACCAACCCGCTGATCGAGCTGTGCGGGGTGACCCGCCGCTACGACGAGGGACCGCCCGCGCTCCAGGACGTGTCACTGACCGTCCGTCCGGGCGAGTCCGTCGCCGTGCTCGGCCCGTCCGGCAGCGGCAAGTCCACGCTGCTCAACCTGGTCGCCGGCCTGGACCGGCCGAACGAGGGCACGGTGACCGTCGCCGGTGAGCGGATGGAGAAGCTCGGTGAGGCCGCGTCGGCCCGCTTCCGACGCGCACACGTGGGCCTGGTCTTCCAGTTCTTCAACCTGCTCGACGATCTGACCGTGCTGGACAACGTGCTGCTGCCCGCCCAACTGGCCGGTACGCCGGGACGCGCGGCACGCGAGCACGCGGCCCAGCTGCTGGACTCGCTCGGCATCGCCCGGCACGCCACCGCGTACCCGGGACGGCTCTCCGGCGGCGAGCGCCAGCGTGTCGCCGTCGCCCGCGCCCTGATCAACCGACCGGCGCTGCTGCTGGCCGACGAGCCGACCGGCGCCCTGGACACCGCCTCCGGCGAGGACGTGCGGCACCTGCTCAACGACCTGCACGACAGAGGACAGACGATCGTGCTCGTCACCCACGACCTGCGGCTCGCCGAGGCGTGTGCCACCCGCACCATCGGCATGCGTGACGGCCGTGTCGAGGAGGACCGGTGAGCGGCCTCGGCCGGGTGATCCGGTCCGGGGTACGACGTCGCCGGGTGCAGACCACGGTGATCGGGCTTGTCGCGGCGGCGGCCGTGACCGCCTCCGTGCTCGGCGCCGGGCTGCTGGTCGCGTCGCGGGCACCGTTCGACGACGCGTTCGCCGCGCAGCGCGGCGCGCACCTGACCGTGCAGGTGGACCCGAACGTGGCCACACCGGCGCAGCTCACGGCGTCGGCGTCGGGTGTGGCGGCATCCGCCGGCCCGTATCCGCTGCGGGTCGTCACCCTGGAGGGTCAGGAGGGGATGCGGATGCCGCCGCTGACCGTCGTCGCCCGCGCGGAGCCCGGCGGCGCCGTGGACCGGGTCGAGCTGGCCGGCGGACGGTGGGCGACCGGACCGAACGAACTCGTGATGGGCGGCGGTGCCGTCCGCATCCCGATCGGCGCCCGCCTGACGACGGCTGGCGGCACCGTGCTCACCGTGGTCGGTACGGCCCGATCGGTCAGCGCCACCGCGTCCGCCTGGGTCCTGCCGTCCACGGTGGCCGCGCTCGACGGGCCGGGCACCGTGCGGGGGTACCAGATGCTCTACCGGTTCGCGGCCGCGAGCAGCCCGGCGCAGGTCGACGCCGGCCGCGACGCCGTGGCGGCGGCGATGCCGCCCGGCGCGGTCACGGCCGCCCGTTCCTGGCTCGACGTCCGGCAGCGCGCCGCCGAGGACTCCGCTGTCTTCGTGCCGTTCCTCGTCGCGTTCGCGCTACTCGGCATCGTGATGGCCGTGCTGGTGGTCGGCACGGTGATCGCCGGAACAGTTGGCGCGGCCACCCGCCGGATCGGCATTCTCAAAGCACTCGGTTGCACGCCCGCCGGCATCGTCCGCGCCTACGTCGCGCAGGCGTTACTCCCGGCCACCGTCGGCGCCGTCGCCGGCACCATCGCGGGGAACTTGATCGCGCTGCCGGTGCTGGCCGAGACCGAGCAGCTCTACGGCTCCGCGAACACCACAATCGCCTGGTGGGTGAGCGTCCTGGTCGCGGGCGGGGTCCTGACGGTGGTGGCGGTGACCGCCTGGGCGGCCGCGCTACGGGCCGGGCGACTCCCCACCGTCGACGCGATCGCGGTAGGGCGCGCCTCCGGTCCCGCACGCGGCCGGCGGGCATCCCGGCTGGCGGCGCGGCTGCCCGTGTCCCGGCCGGTCGGGCTCGGCCTGGCCCGCCCGTTCGCCCGGCCGGTGCGCACGACCGCGATCCTGCTGGCGGTCGCGTCCGGCGCGGCCACTGTCACGTTCGCGACCGGGCTCGGCGCGTCGCTGCTGCGCATTCAGAGCGCGCTCGAACAGAACACCGCGGACGTCACCGTCGGCGGTACGCCCGGCGTCGGTCCCCCTGCCGCGTCCACCGCCGATCCGGCGTCCGTGCAGGCGACCATAGCGACGCGGGAGGACACCCGGGCCTGGTACGGGCTCGCGCAGGCGCCGGGCACAGTTCCCGGCGTCACCGACCCGCTGACCGTCACCGCCATCACGGGCGACGCGGCCTGGGACGGCTTCGAGATGGTGTCCGGGCGCTGGTTCAGCGCACCCGGCGAGGCCGTCGCGGGCGCACCCCTGCTGGCGGCGACCGGAAGCCGGGTGGGAGACGTCGTCACCATCCAGATCGAGGGTACGGCCGTCCGCCTGCGCATCGTCGGCGAGATCTTCGAATCCAGCCGGGGCCTGTTCACCGGCGCCGACACGATTCCCGGCCTGCCCCCGGTGGAGTACCGCATCGCGCTCACCGACGGAGCCGACGCCAGCGACTACGCGGAGAAGCTGACTGGCGCTCTGACCGCCCAGGGCCTCGTCGCGCATCCGAACGGCCTCGACGTCGACCCGCTCCTCGTGGTCGTGCAGGGCCTGACCACCGCGCTGACGCTGCTGCTGATCGCCGTGGCCGCGCTGGGCGTGCTCAACATGCTCGTGCTCGACCTGCGCGACCGGGTTCACGATCTCGGCGTACACAAGGCGCTGGGGATGACCCCGAGACAGACGATCGCGATGGTGGTGGCATCCGTCGCCGGGGTCGGGGTGGTCGGCGGCCTACTCGGCGTACCCGTCGGCGTGGCGGTGCAGCGGCTGGTCGTACCCGCGATGGCCGCCAGTGGCGGGCTGCACCTGCCGGAGACGCTACTCGACGTGTACGGACCCGTCGCGCTGGCCGCGCTGGCACTGGGCGGGCCGGCGATAGCCCTGCTCGGCGCGCTCCTGCCGGCCGGGTGGGCGGCACGGACGCGGACGGCGACGGCACTGCGTACCGAGTAGCGCGGGCCAGGACGGCCTCGGCCCGACGTGGCGGCGCGCTAGCCGGCGGTCGCGGCGATGAACACCACCGCCCCGAGCACCACAAGCGCGCCGGCCACGAAGGTCTGCCGGCGGGCCCGACGCAGCGCCTCCCGGACCTGCCAGGCGTGCGCGGTGGCGAGCAACCAGCGCAGGTACGGGTCGGTCCGGACGATGTTGCGACGCGCGGTGGCGAGCCCTTCCTGGAGGGCGGCCCGCTCCTGCGGCGGGGCCGTCGGCAGGCGGCCGGTGATCTCCGCGGCGATCCGGCGATGCCGCAGCAGGCCGTCGACGTCGCCGGCGTACCCACCGAAGTGGTACCAGGGTTCGGCCTCCAGCCGCTCGCGCAGCCCGCGCAGCTCCGGTGAGGTGAGCGACGCCGGCGTGGTCATCGGCGGAACGAGCACTTCGCTGGTCCGCCAGATCGCCCAGGCCACACCGAGCAGCGTCACCAGCAGACCACCGCCCGCCCACGCCGCGTGACCCCAATCGGTGACTTTGCCGGCGGCGATCAGCGGGCCACCGCCGAGCAGCAGCGCGCCCACCGCGCCGGCCGAGGAGATGATCCACCGTGCCGCCGCCCGGCTGTCCGCGACCGAGTCCAACGGGGACGGCAGCGCGTCCAGCCCCGCGCCGATCGTCGGCGACTCCCCGGTCATCGGGCGTCGTCGCGGAAGACGACGCCCAGCGGGCCGTTCCCGTCGTCGGGCAGATCGGTGTACGGAACCCAGCGCTGGCCGTCGAAGAACTCCAGCTCGCCGCTGTCGTTGATCCGCACGGCGTTGACCTGCGCAAGCTCCTCAGGATCGTCAGCCATGGATACAGTATCGGTCAGTCCGGCAATCCGCCCCGGCGTCGGGTCGTCCGCCGGGTGACCACGGGGGGCCTCTGTGATCCGGTTGACCGTCAGCGCGACCGACGTGGTCCTGGCCGTCGGGGGCGACCGGCGGCGACACCCGGTGGGCCCGGCCGATCAACGCACGGCCGACCTGCTCTGGCGGCTGCGCGGCAATCCTTCGGTGGAGCTGTCGTACGAGGTCGGTGTCGCGCTCGGCCGCCGCTTCCTCGACGCTCCCGGCGCGGCCCTGCGCACGGAGCTGGCCCGACCCGGCCGGCACCGGCTCGGCATCGAGGTCGTCGACGCCGCCCTGGCCGACCTGCCCTGGGAGACCCTGGTGCTGCCCGGCGACGAACTGCCGCTGGCGCTGCACCCCGACGTCGACGTCTGCCGGACCGGCCCCGACACACCGGTACCCGCGGTCCGGGTGGACGGCCCGCTGCGGATGCTCGCGGCGATCGCGAGCCCGGACGACTCCACCCAGCCGCTGCTGGACCACGAACGAGAACTCGGGCGGATCCTCGGCGCGGTGGAACCGGGGCACCGGCACGGGGCACGGGTGCGCGTCCTGGAGTGGGGTAGCGCCGCCGCGATCCGGGCCGCCCTCGCCGAGGAGCCGTTCCACGTTCTGCACGTCTCCAGTCACGCGCGCCCCGGCGCGCTGCTGCTGGAGACCCCCACCGGCGCGGAGGACCGCGTGGACGCCACACGGTTCCTGGCCGACGTGCTGCCAGCGGGTCGGACCGTGCCGTTGATCGTGCTCGCCGGCTGCTCCACTGCCCGCCAGGATCAGCGGGAGCTGCCCGGGCTGGCCGGCGCGCTGCTGACCCACGGCGCGCCGGCGGTGCTGGCGATGAACGGGACGGTCAGCGACGGGTACGCCATCGAGTTCTGCGCTCGTCTCTACGAGCGGCTGGCCGCCCGCAACGAGCCGGAGTTGCTGGCGGAGGTCTCCGCCGTACGCCGCGAGCTGGCACCGACCGCGGCCGAGTGGTGGGTGCCGACGCTGTTCCTGGCCGACCACGGGCTGCGGCTGGCCGGCGCACGGGTCGGCGCGGCCGTCGCCCCGCCGCCCGGCCAGTCGGTCGTCGGGGACGGCGTGGTGCGCGCGCCCACGGACTTCGTGGGCCGCCGGGAGATCCTGCGCCGGCTGTCTCGGGGAAAACTGCGGGTGCTCGTGCACGGCATCGGCGGGATCGGCAAGACGAGTCTCGCCGCGGAACTCGCGCAGCGGTTCCGCGACGCGGACGGCATCGTGGTGGCGACCCACGGCGACGCCACCGTCGACGGGATCCTCGACGAGCTGCGCCGCCAGGTGGAGAGCCGATGCGCGGGGGCGGCCCCGGACGACCCGCTGCGGCGATGCCTCGTCGCCCTCGCCGAGCCCGGCCAGGGCTGGCGGCGACGGCTGGACGCGATCGACGGCGACGGCCCGCCGCTGCTGCTCGTCCTCGACAACGCCGAGGATGCCCTGGACGCCGAGCACCGGTTGACCGACGCGGACCTGGCCGCGTTCCTCACCGCCTGGGCTGCCCGGCACGAGGTGGTCGTGACCAGCCGGCACCCGTTCCCGGTCGCCGGTCTGGAAACCTGCCACCTCGGTCCGCTGTCCTGGCAGGAGACCCGCAAGCTGCTCTGGCGGCTGCCGGGCGTCGGTCGGCTGGCGCCGGCGGAACAGCAGCGGATGTGGCACCGGCTGGGTGGCCACCCGCGCGCGCTGGAATACCTCGACGGCCTGCTGCGCGACGACGGCGCCCGATCCGGCGAGGTGGCCAGCCGCCTGGCGGCGGTCGACGGCGGCCGGGACGCCGGGCCGGAGCAGGTCGGCACGCCGCTGGCCGAGGCCGGCGCGTTGGCCGCCGAGGACGTGCTGCTGCCCAGGCTGCTCGCCCGCCTGGACGCCGTCCCGGCCGCCCGCCGGTTGCTGCTCGGCGCGGCGGTGTACCGCACACCGGTAGACCGCACCGGCCTGGCCTGGCAGCTCGCCGACCCGGCGGACGGCGGCGACCCTCCAGCGGAGCCCGCAGGGCTGGACGAATCGGTCGAGGCCCTGTCGCACCTGGGGCTGCTCGCCCCGGTGACCGGGGGCCACCTGGTGCACCGGTGGACGTCGGCGAGCCTGCTGCGGATCGTCGGCCGCGACGCGGTGGTCGACTCGCATCGCCGGGCGGGCCGTTACTGGGGCTGGCGGGCCCGGTCCAGCAGCGACCAGCACGACTTCATCCGCCGAGCGGTCGAGGCGCGGTACCACCACCTGGCGGCGGGTGACATCGACGAGGTCGTCACCTACTCCGAGCTGGCCTGCCAGGAGTTGCACGCGGCCGGGCACTGGGCCTGGGAGGAGAAGATCTGGCGGGAACTACTGCCGATGGCGCCCCCGGGTTCGGCGCGCTCGGCGAGCTTCCTCAAGGGACTCGGCGACGTGCACCTCGGCCGGGGCGAGTACCCGCAGGCGACGGAGCGCTACGAGGCGGCGCTGGCCGCGTACCGGGATCTCGGCGACGACACCGGGGTCGGCAAGCTCCTGCACCAGTTGGGCCTGGTCGCCGACGACCGGGGCGACCGGGCGACCGCGGACCGCCTGTACCAGGAGGCGTTGGCGATTTTGAGCCGGCTCGACGACCGCGGGGCCGTCTCCCGAACCCTGCACCAGCTCGCCGGCATCGCCCGCGGCAACGGCGACACCGAGCTGGCCATGTCGCGTTATCTGGAAGAGCTGGCGATCGTCCGGGAACTCGACGACCTGGACGGGATCGCGGCGAGTCACCACCAGATCGGCGTGCTCGCCTTCGAAGCCCGGGATTTCGTGAAGGCGGAGCAGTGCATCGAGGTGGCGATCACCACCTACGGGCGGTTGGGCGTCCGGGTCCAGCAGGGCAGTGGGCTGGTGATGCTGGGGCGGATCGCGCTCGCCCGCTTCGCCTACGACATCGCCGAGTCCCGGGTCCGCGCTGCCCTGAAGATCTTCGAGGAGGTCGGCAGCAACGGTCACATCGCGGAGTGCACGCTGCTGCTCGGTCACCTCGCTCGCGACCTCGACGACCTCGAATTCGCCGAGAGCTGCTTCGCCCGCGCCCGGACGATCGTCGCGGCCCTCGGCGAGGACCGGCTGCTGCGCCGCTGTGACGAACTGCTCGGTTGCGTCCGAACCGTGCTCGGCCGGGCTGCCGAGGCGCTGCCGCACACGCTGAACGCCATCGGCGGGGACGACGAGCCGCCGCACCAGTCGGCCCTGGAATGGTTGGCCGTGCAGCGCCTGGAGCTGGGTCTGCCGGCCTTCTCCGACCTGCTGGCGCGGCACCTCGACCCGCGGCAGGCGGCGCAGCGGGTCGAGTGGGTCGAGGCGTACCTGCGGTTCCGCTTCGACGGTTCCCACCCGACCCCGCTGGGCAGCGGATACGTCCTGCTGGCCATCGCGGCCGCCCAGGCGGGCGAGTTCGGCACCGCACGGATGTGTCTCCTGCGGGCGTTGCCGATCTGCGCCGCCGCCGGCCATCGGGCGGGGGTCGCCAAGTGCCATGAGGACCTCGGCCGGGTGGCTCTGGAGACGCGCCGGCTGGTCGAGGCCCGGTCCCGTTACGAGCAGGCGCTGGAGGTCTACCGGGTGCTGCGCCACGAGCCCAACCAGGCCATCGTCCTGCACCAGCTCGGCCGGGTCTGCGAGGAGCAGGAGGATCTCGCCGGCGCGGACGGGTTCTACCGCCGCTCGATCGCCATCAAGAAGCGGCTGGGGAACCGGTCGGGTGTCTCCAACAGCACCTTCCACCTCGGCCGGGTGGCAGGTCTGCGCGGGGACCGGGCCCTGGCCGAGCGGTGCTACCGGACCTGCCTGGGGATCGACCGCGAGCAGGGCAACTGGGAGGAGGTGGCGCTGGACCAGGTGGCGATCGGGCAACTGCGCGTCGAGCAGGGCCATCCTGCGGAGGGGATCCCGCTGATCGTCGAGGCACTGGCCATCGATCGGCAGATCGGGTCGACGAACGCGGCGCTCGACCTCAACGCGCTGCGGGAGCTGCGGGCCACGCTCGGCGACGAGGTGTTCACGGCCATCCTCACCGACGCCTTCGGCCCGGCCCATACCGTCGAGGTGCTCAACCTGATCGCGGTGTTACCGACAGCGGCCGAGCCGATCTGAGCCAGCCACAGCCCGCGCCTCCGAATCTCACCCGTAAACTCGGCAGATGCGAACCGCCCGTGGCACCGGGGTCGGTAGACCGATGAGGGGGTCGGCCGCAGGCATCGTGATCTTCGATTTCGACGGTGTCCTGCTGCGCGGGGACGCATTCGGGTTGTTCCTGCGACGCAATGCTTTCTCGGGTGCGCGGCTGCCGCTCGCCGTCGTCCTGCTGGTTCTCCTCGCGCCGATCGCCACCATTCCCACCTTCCGTCCGTGGGCGGCGCGGTGGGTGAGCCGGATCGGTTTGTTGGGCCGGAACGCCGAGGAGTTGCGGGCTGAGCTCGAACGCTTCGGCGCGGGCCTCGGCGCGGAGCCGGGGCGGATCATCGGGCCCGGCCTGGGGATGATCCGGACCCACCTCGCCGCGGGCGACCGGGTCATCGTGGTGACCGCGTGCGAGCACACCCTGGCGCGCGCGGCGCTCGACGCGATCGGTCTCGCCGGAGTCGAGTTGGTGGCCTCGCGCATTCGCGGGCCGCGGCTGATCGTGCACAACCACGGGGTGACCAAGATGGCGCAGCTCGCCGCCCAGGGGGTGACCCCACCGTGGCGGGTGGCCTACAGCGACTCGCTGTCGGATCTGCCCGTCCTCAGTGCCGCGGAGCAGCCGGTGCTGGTCAACGCGAACGCGCGTCAGGTCGCCCGGGCGCGGCGGATACTCGGTGCCCGGCTGACCGCCGTCACCTGGATGGGTGGCCACATCCCGAGGGAAGAATCGGAGAGCGTCGGCGGCCTTTCCGGGTGACGGCCCGCGCCACCGTCGCTGGGCCGCTGGCAGAACGGTTTTCTGCCAGCGTGGCCCAGCGACCCCCCACTAACAAGCGGCGACCGGGCAGGGGCGGTCCACCGCCACCGACCGACACGCCAGCCACCGCCGTGGGAGGAGCCCCCGTTGTGCTCCTTGCGGAGCTGACTCCTCCCACCGATGGCTTCCCCCCGGGTTCGGCCGGCCGGACCGCGTGCATCCGGCGCGCAACGGGCGTTGAGCCGATCGTGTTCGCACTCAACGCCCGTTGTTCCAAACAGGAGCGAGCATACGCTCACGTTCCGTGCAGGTGTCAACCTCTGTTTCGCCGCGTAGCGCATCTGCGACACTGTCGTTTAGGCGGCTGGAGGGTGAAGAATCATGGTTGACGATCGGTACGCAGAGCAGGAGCTGCCACCCCTCGACACGCTGGCCGCGAGGTTGGAGTACCTCTTCGACAAGATCCGCCCGACGCCCGACGAGCTCGGCGACTCCGACGAGCCGGAGCGCAAGTACACGAACAAAGAGATCGCCGACAAGATCAACGAGTTGGCGACCGATACGGGTGTGACGATCAGCGCCGCCTACATCGGAGAGTTGCGCCGCGGTGTGGCAAGCGATCCCCGCACCTCACACGTCCGCGCCCTGGCCGCCGCCTTCGGGGTCAACTCGGGTTACTTCGTCGACGACGCGGCAGCACGCCGCATCCAGGACCAGATCACCCTGCTCAACGAGTTGCGCCAGATGGATGTCAAGCGGGTGGCGCTGCGCCAGGTGCTGGCCGACAACGGGCTCTCCGCGACGGACACCCGGCTCATCGAGCAGATGGTGGCGCGACTGCGAGCCGTGGCGGCAGCTGTCGGCACTGGCACGACCAGTTCCACTCCGGCCGATCGCGGCTGACCATGCAGATCCTTCGGTGGCAGTACACCGACGAGCGGGAGAACGTTGACGTGAGGTTGCACCGACTGCGCAGACGCTGCGAGCAGCTCGTCGCCGAGCTTGAGGTGCCCGAGCCCTTCGACATCCGGAAGCTGTGCGACGTCCTCGGCGAACGGCGTGCCCGGCCCATCCACCTGGTGCCGATCAAGCTGCCGGCACACACCGTGTGCGGGATGTGCGTGCCAACCGGCGACTTCGACGCCATCTTCTTCGAGCTGGACACCTCGCCGCTGCACCAGTTGCTGATCATCGGTCACGAGTTGGGTCACCTCCTCGCCGGTCACGAGGCGACCGAAGTGCTGGACGCGGACGCCTCCCGGCTGCTACTACCCGACCTCGACCCACAGCTGGTCCAACGCAGTCTCGGTCGCAGCAACTACGCCGCCGACGAAGAACGCGAAGCCGAAATGATCGGGTCGCTGCTCCTCCGGCGGATCCGCGGCGACCGCAGCGACGTGGACGACGCGCCGTTGCACGGCCGGGACGTCGAGCTGTACGACCGGCTGCGGCACTCACTCGAACATCCCCACTGGTAGCGCCGAGATGGACACCGTCCTCTACGCCGTGTGCGCCGCGGCCGGCTGGATCGCCCTCGGGTACATGGTGCGACTCCAGCGCCAGCATCCCAGCCACGCCCGCCGCGCGATCTGCTTCGGCCTCGGGGCGTTCGCCGCCGGGATCACTGTCGCCATCCCGCCCGTCGCGACCGCTGTCGACCAGGTGTCGGGGCTACCCAACCTGGCCAAGGTCATGGCCCACGCCGGCGCTCTGACCATCTCGGCGAATGCCGAGATCATGCTCCTGCACTTCGCGCTTCCCCCGGCGACGGCCAACGCCCGCGCCCGCAAGTGGATCTGGGTCACCGCGTGCGCGTTTCTCGTCATGCTCGGCCTGTTCGTCCACACCCTCTCGTACGACGATCCGGTGCTCCTGACGGTCGAGTACGCGACCGACCCCGTCGTGACCGCCTACCTACTGATCTTCCTGTTGCTCGGCTTCTTCGCCTACTGCTTCGACATCACCCGACTGTGCTGGAGCTTCGCGAAGATCTGCGGGCGCCCCTGGCTGCGCCGCGGCCTGCGCATCACCGCGGTCGGCGCCGCCTTCGCCCTGCTCTACAGCACCAACAAGATCGGATATCTGGTCGCCTACTGGGCCGGCTACCAACCGTCCGGCGAGCGGCAGATCGCGGCGGTCCTGGTGACCGTCGGCGCTCTGCTCATCACGATCGGCCTCACCATGCCGGCGTGGGGCCCCACCCTCAAGATCACCCGCCGGTGGGAGGACTACCACTCCTACCGACGACTCGAACCACTCTGGCGCGACCTCGTCGCGGCCTTTCCCGAACTCGAACTCGATCCCACCCTGCGCCGACGCTCGGCAGCCGTCCGCGACACCGACTACGCGCTGACCCGCCGGGTGGCCGAGATCCGCGACGGCCGACTGGCGCTCCGCCCGTACATGGAGATCAGTGTGACGGCGCTGGCCGCACGGTTCGCCGAGCAGGCCGGGCTGACCGCCGAGGAGCGGCAGGCATCCATTGAGGCCGCCCACCTGGCCTGCGCCCTGCGTCGCCACGGCGCCGGTCTGGTGGCCGAGGTCCCGCAACCCGCCGACCAGTTGCACCGCCCGGACGGTGGCTACGCCGGAGAGGTCGCCTGGCTGACGCTCGTCACCGAGGTCTACGCCCGCTCGCCGGTGGTGGCGCGGACGATCGCCGCGACCCGAGAAGGCACCGCCCCGGGCACCCCGCATCCCACCGCTGGAGACGCCCGCCGATGAGAGACCGCTACGACAACCTGACCCGTACCCGTGCTCTCGACCCGGAGCGTGACTACCTGGCCATCTACCAGACCATGCTGCGCCACGAGTTTCCGTGGGACATGAAGCTCGGGCTCAACCTCGCCTTCAACCGGTCCTTCTCCGTCCCCGCCATCGCGAAGGTGCACACCGCCACGGGTGAGCTGACCGAACGCACCCAGAAGCGGATCGACGACACCGGCCTGCTGATGTACGAGATGATCCTCAACGGCTTCGAACAGCCCCGGGGCCGCGACGCGTTGCGGCGCGTCAACCAGATCCACCGTCCGTACGACATCGGCAACGACGACTTCCGCTACGTCCTCGGCTGCCTGGTCGTGATCCCCACCCGCTGGTTGCAGGAGTACGGCTGGCGCCCACCCTGCTGCCACGAACGCCACGCCACGTACCTGTTCTACCGGGAGCTCGGCCGACGGATGGGCATCACCGACATCCCCGGGTCGTACGACGAGTTCGAAACCTGGTTCGACGCGCACGACGCCGCTCATCTGCAGCCCAACGAGGAGGCGGCGGCCATCGAACGAGCCACCCGCATGCTGATGCTCACCCGGATCCCCCGGGTGCTCACTCCACTGGGAAACGCGCTGGTCAGCGCCATGTACGACGCGCCACTGCGGCGCGCAACGGGAGTCGACACGCCAGCCTGGCCGGTCCGGGTGGGGTTGCACCTTGCCTTGAAGACACGCTCGCGGTTGCAACGCTGGTGGGGAGCGCCACGGACGACGGCGTTGTTCGCCGACGGGATCAAGGCCAGGAGTTACCCGGACGGGTACGAGATCAGCCAGCTCGGCCCGCACCACGACTAGCACGGGGGTGTGCTGGCCTCGTCGACTCGGCCGGCGCGCGGCCGGCCGGACGGTGGCCGAGCGAGATCAGCAGCGCCGCGACGCCGGCACCCGAGTGGAACGCGGTCCGCCGACGGCCCGCCGCGGGCAGTCGGCGGATCGGCTCTCAGCGGATGTCGGTGGTGGTCCAGCGTGGGGAGGCGATGGTGACCGGCACGGTGTCACCGACCAGCGTGGTCACCGCCTGGATGTCCCGCCGCACGCTGGTGCCGACCCAGAGCTCGATGTCACCGGGCTCCACGACGCGGGTGAAGGTGCGGTCGGAGAAGGCAAGGCGGGTGGTGGGAACCGTCAGCTCGACCGTGACGGACTGGCCCGGCTCCAGGTGGACGCGCTGGTAACCGAGGAGCTGCGCCACCGGCCGGGTCACCGAGGCGACCAGGTCGCGACCGTAGAGCTGGACCACGTCGTCGCCAGCGACCGCGCCGGTGTTCGTCACCCGCACGGTCACCCCCACCGCCCCGTCGGTGGGAACCGTGCTGGGCACGGTGAGATCGCTGTACGCGAACGTCGTGTAGGACAGGCCGTGGCCGAACGGCGCCACGGGCGTCGCCGGCAGGTTGGTTCCCGCGTTCCCCGCGCCGAGGGTGGGGTGCAGGTAGGAGTACGGCTGCGCGCCGGCCGACCCGGGCAGGGTGACCGGCAGCCGACCCGACGGGTTGACCCGCCCGGAGAGCACCCCCGCGATCGCCCCGGCGCCCTCCTCACCCGGGAAGAACGCCTGCACCACCGCCGCACAGCGGGCCAGCGCCCAGCCGACCGTGTACGGCCGGCCGGTCACCAGCACGAGGACAACAGGTGTGCCGGTCGCCAACACCGCCTCGACCAGTTCGCGCTGGACGCCGGGCAACTCCAGGTCGTCCCGGTCGCAGCCCTCGCCGACCGTGCCCCGTCCGAAGAGGCCGGCGTGGTCGCCGACGACCAGGACGGCGACATCGGCGCCGGAGGCCGTGGCGACAGCCTCGTCGAAGCCGGACCGGTCGTCGGTGTCCACGTCGCAGCCGCGTGCCCAGGTGACGAGATCGTCGCCGAACTCGGCCCGCACGGCGTCGAGCACGGTCGGCACCTCGATACCGGTCTCCACACCGGGATGCTGGACGAGGACGTGGTTGAGGAAGGAGTAACACCCGAAGAGCGCGCTCTGCCGGTCGGCGTTCGGGCCGATGAGGGCCACCCGTCGACCCGCCGGCAGCGGGAGCGCGTCCCCGTTGGCGACCAGCACTATCGATTCCTCGGCGAGCCGGCGGGCGATCGACCGGTGCTCCGGCGAGTCGAGGTCGATCACCTCAGGCGGCTCGTCGTTGAAGGTCGCGTCGAGCAGACCCAGATCCTGCTTCTGGCGCAGCACCCGCAGCACCGCGCGGTCGATGAGCGCCTCATCGAGCTTGCCCGCCCGCACCGACTCCCCCAGGGTCAGGTAGGCGTCGCCGGTGGGCAGTTCGACGTCGAGACCGGCGGTCAACGCCTGCCGGGCCGCGTCCGCGTGATCGCCGGCCACGTGGTGCAGCAGGTTCAGGAACGCGACCCCGTAGTAGTCGGCCACGACCGTTCCGTCGAAGCCCCACTGGTCCCGCAGGATGCCGGTCAGCATCGTCGGGTCAGCGGCCACCGGCACCCCGTCGATCTCGGTGTACGAGTGCATGACACTGCGCGCGTCGCCATCGATGATGGCCATCTCGAACGGGAGGAGCAGCACGTCGGCCAGTTCCCGGCGGCCGACGTGCACCGGGCCGAAGTTGCGCCCGGCGCGCGAGGCGGAGTAGCCGGCGAAGTGCTTGAGGGTGGCGTGCACCCCCTGCGACTGCAGGCCGCGCACGTACGACGTGCCGATGCTGCCGACCAGGTACGGGTCTTCGGCGATGCACTCGTCCACCCGACCCCAGCGCGGGTCACGGATCACGTCGAGCACCGGGGAGAGCCCCTGGTGGACGCCAAGGGTCCGCATCGAGGCGCCGATCGCCGCGGCCATCTCGGTGACCAGTTCGGGGTCGAACGCGGCGCCCCAGGCCAGCGGGGTGGGAAACGTGGCCGCCTTCCACGCGGACAGCCCGGTGAGGCACTCCTCGTGGACGATCGCCGGGATGCCGAGCCGGGTCCCGGTGACCAGGTCGCGCTGGAACTTCCACAACCAGGCCGCGTGTTCCGCCGCGTCCACGGGGCGGGTGCCGTAGGTGCGGGTGAGGTGACCGAGCCCCTGCCGGGAGAACTCTTCGAGCTTGGCGTTCCCGCCGAACTCCCCCTGCAGCGGTGCCACCGCCTCGCCGTCTTCCTTCTCCCAGAAGCCGACGAGCTGGGCGATCTTCTCCTCGATCGTCATTCGGTCGAGGAGATCGCGCAGGCGTACGCCGCCGTCGTGCCCGTCCGGTCGTCCGTGTTCCGGGCCTGCCTGGGCCGGTGCCGGCCCGTCCACCACCGCGTGGACCTCAGTCATGCTGTGCCTTCCTGTGGTTGTGCTCGTACCGCTGTCGCTCAGCCCTTGACCGCACCCTGCAGGCCACCGACGATCTGCTTCTCCGCGAGCGTGAAGAAGAGCAGTGCCGGCAGCATCGCCAGCGAGGTGAAGGCGAGTACGCCTGCCGTGTCGGTGGTGTACTGGCTGGAGAAGTTCTGCACGCCCAGCGGCAGGGTGTGCAGGCCGACGTCGCTGAGGACGAGCAGCGGCAGCAGGAACGAGTTCCAGCTCGCCACGAACGCCAGGACGCCGACCGTGACGAGCGCGGGCCGCGAGAGCGGCATCGCGATGCGCCAGAGGAAACCGAGCCGACTCGCCCCGTCGATGGCGGCTGCGTCCTCCAACTCCCTCGGGATGGCCGACAGGAAGGGACGCAGGATCACGATCGTCAGTGGTAGTGAGAAGGCGACCTGCGGGAGGATCACCGCGTAGTAGGAGTTGATCAGGTTCAGGTCACGCAGCATGAGGTAGAGCGGCAGGATCGCCGCCCCGGCGGGAAACAGCAGGCCGAGGGTGAAGAAGGTGTAGAGCCCCTCCCGCCCGCGGAAGCGGTAGCGGGCGAGCACGAACGCGGCGGCCATGCCGAGTACGACGACGGCGAGCGTGGTGCCGAGGGCGATGACCGCGCTGTTGAAGGCCTGTTGCCAGAAGTTGCTCTGGGTCAGCACCCTGGCGTAGTTGTCCCAGACGAACGGGTCGGGCAGGCCGGCCGGGTCGGCGACGATCTGCGGGGTGGTGCGGAAACCGCCGATGACCACGTAGATGACCGGGGCGATCGACACCGCCGCGATCGCGAGGGCCAGCGCGTAGGTGAGCGGCGTGCCCCAGGAAACCTGACGGCGTCCGGTGGACGGGGGGAGAACCGAGTTCACGGCCATCGTCACTTCGCCCTTCCGGTGATGGCGCCCTCGATGTCGCGGCGAAGCAGGAACCGCTGGAACAGCAGCGCCGCCACGAAGGAGATGGCGAACAGGATGACCGCCACGGCGTTGCCGTAGCCCCACAGCCGGGCGAAGAACCCGTTGTCCACCATGTAGGTCGCCATGGTGGCCGACGCGCCGAGGGACCGCACCGCGGGCACCGAGGTCACCCAGATCATGTCGAAGATCTGCAGTGAGCCGATCATGGACAGGAACATCCAGATCCGGATCGTCGGGCCGAGCAGCGGGATCGTGACGTGCCGTTGGATCTGCCACCAGCTCGCGCCGTCGATGGCCGCCGCCTCGGTCAGCTCATCGGGCACATTGGACAGCCCGGCGAGGAGCAGGATGATGGCGAAGCCGACGTATTTCCAGGTGAGGATGGCCAGCAGGGTCCAGATGACCACATCCAGGTCCGCCAGCCAGGCCTGCACCAGGCCGCCCATTCCCAGGGACCGCAGCAGCGCGTCGACGGTGCCTTCGCCGGTCAGCAGCAGCTTCCACATGATGCCGACGGTGACCTCGGCCAGCACGTACGGCACGAACACCAGCAGGCGGAACACCGCCCGCCCACGGAAGCGACGGTTGAGCAGCAGGGCGACGCCCAGGGCGATCGGGCCCTGGATCAGCAGCGACCCGAACACGATTATCGCGTTGTTGCGCAACGCGTCGAGGAAGATCGGGTCCTGGAAGGCGAGGGTGTAGTTCCGCAGACCGACGAACTCGGTGGGAGGGCCGACGCCGCGCCACCGGAACAGGCTGTAGTAGACCGCGAAGCCCATCGGCACCAGCACGAACATCACGTAGATCACAACGGCCGGCGTGGTGAGCCCGATGATCTCGTACCACTTGCGGCGGTTGTCGGCTCGGCGGGCGGCGTCGCGCCCGGCCTTGTGGGGGCCCGCCGGCGACGCGGAAGCGCCGCCGGCGGGCATACGGATCTGGTTGGCGGAGGTCACTTGCTTGCGGCCGCCTTCATTGCCGAGACGACCTTCTCAGGCGTCCCGTTGCCGGCGAAGATGGCGACGATCGCGTCGTTCATCGCGTTGCCGACCGTGCTGCCGTAAGCCGTGTCCAGCCAGAGCTGGACGTAGCTCGCTCCAGAGGTGGCCTCCAGGATGGACTTCAGCGCGGGGTCCTTCACGGCGTCCGCCGCGCCCTTGGCGACAGGCAGGCCGGTGCCGGTCTCGGCGTAGCCCTTCTGCACCTCGGGGCTCACGAGGTACTTGAGGAACTCGACGCACTCCGCCGGGGCGTTCTTGGCGCAGGAGAACCCGTCGCCACCGCCGAGAGCCGCCTTCGGGTCGCCCGGGGAACCGGAGATCGCCGGCACCGGGAACCAGCCGAGGAACGACGCGAGCTTCGCCTTGTCCGTGGTGACGGTGTCCAGCGTGCCGCGGTTCCAGTCACCCATGAGCTCCATCGCGGCCTTGCCGTTGGCGAGCATGCCGTTGGCGCTGGTCGGGTCGTTCTGGCCCGGCGTGGCGATGAAGTTGGGCTGGAACGGCTTGGTGTCGATGAAGGTCTTCAGGTCCTGGCCGGCCTTCACGAAGCACGGATCGTCGAAGTTCTTCTCCGCGGAGGCCTTCTTGAGGGCGTCGACCGAGCAGGCGCGCAGCGCCATGTTGTACCACCAGTGCGCGGCCGGCCACTTGTCACCGGCACCCACGGCGATCGGAATGACGTTGATCGCCTTGAGCTTGGTGACCGCGGCGTTGAGCTCGTCGAAGGTGGTCGGCGGAGCCGCGATGCCCGCCCTGGCGAACATTTCCTTGTTGTACCAGACGCCCTCGATGCCCATCCGGAACGGCAGGCCGTACTGCTTGCCCTTGACCTGCCAGATCTCCGCGGCGCTGCCGATGTTGCCGACCTCGGTCTTGGTCTGGTCGGTGATTTCCTTGAGGTAGTCGGCCTCCACCTGCTCGGTCATCTCGCCGCCGCCCCAGGCCTGGAAGATGTCCGGCGGGTCGCTGCTGAGCAGCGCGGCGGGGAGCCGGGTGCGCTGGAGTTGGTTGGTCTCGATCGCCTCGATCTCGATCTTGACGGTGGGGTGGAGTGCGGAGAAGTCCTTGGCGACCTTCTCCCAGTAGATCTTGCCCGGCCCGTCCTGTGAGGCGTTGTGCCACCAGGTCAGGGTCACCGGGTCCTTGTACAGCTCGCTCTGAGGCGCCGCCTCTTCGCCGCCGCCGGAACACCCGGCGAGGACGACAACACTTGTCATTAACAGTGCCAGGACGGCACTCGCACGCCGCTTCGTTGCCATCGATGTCTCCTCGACTAGTCAGTCGCGGTACTCGGCCTGCGGCGAAGTTTTACAGTCATGTAACTTGATGTCAATCGGTATCGATAACGTTTTCGATTCGGTGACCACGTACCCTCGGCGGCGGCCCTATCATCATCGACGTGGTGTTTCAGCAGCGCGTCAAGATGTCGGATGTCGCACGTACCGCCGGCGTCTCGGTCGCGACCGTATCCAAGGTTGTCAATGGCCGGTACGGCGTGGCACAGGCAACCGTGGAGCGTGTCCAGCAGGTCATCCACGAGCTCGGCTACGAGGCGAGCCTGGGAGCGCAGAGCCTGCGCAGCCATCGCACCAACGTGCTCGGCATCCTGGTCGCCGAGTTTGAGCCGTTCTCGACCGAGCTGCTCAAGGGGGCGTCCCAGGAGGTCGCGGGCAGCGGATACCAGCTGCTGGCCTACTCCAGCGGCGACGGCGAGGGCGCCGCCGTCGGGTGGGAGCGGCGTTCGCTCGCCCGCCTCTCCGGCACCCTCATCGACGGGGCCGTGATCGTCACGCCGACCGTGGTCGAGACCGAACACAGCTTCCACGTCGTGGCCGTCGACCCCCACACCGGGCCGTCCGACCTGCCCACCGTTGATTCGGACAACTTCGCCGGCGCCGTGCTGGCGACCAACTACCTCCTGTCCCTCGGCCACCGGCGGATCGGGCACATCAGCGGACGCACCGACCTGAAGTCGGCGCAGCTGCGCGAGGCCGGCTTCCGCAGTGCGATGGCCGACGCCGGCGTGCCGGTGGACGAGCAACTCGTCCGCGTCGGTGGGTTCCGGGTCGAGAGCGCCGCCGGCACGGCCGCGGAGCTTCTCGCCCTCACCGACCGACCGAGCGCGATCTTCGCGGGTAACGACCTCTCGGCGATCTCCACGATGAACGTGGCCCGCGACATGGGCCTCTCGGTGCCCGACGACCTGTCCGTGATCGGCTTCGACAACGTACCGGAGTCGGCGCTGGTCAACCCGCCGCTGACGACCATCATGCAGCCGCTGCAGCGGATGGGCGCCGAGGCGTTGCGCCTGCTCGTCGACCTGATCGCCGGCGTCGAACGCGACACCCACATCCGGCTCCCCACCGAGTTGGTCATCCGTTCCTCCTGCCGCCCGCTGCACTGACGTCGCGGGGCACGGGGCACGGGGCACGCGACAGGGTGGCGGAACGTGAATCTCACCTAAGTCGCGAATTCTCCCCCTAGGTTCGATGCGCAGGACGCCGCCGAACCGGGGAGAGACGTGGACAGCTATCCGGCGATCGAGGATCACGGACTCATCGGCGACCTGCAGACCGCCGCGCTGGTGACGTGTGACGGGACGGTCGACTGGTTCTGCGCGCCGCGGTTCGACTCACCGAGCATCTTCGCCGCGCTGCTGGACAAGGAGAAGGGCGGCTACTTCCAGATCGCGCCGCACGACGTGCGGTACGTGACCAAGCAGCTCTACCTCCCCGGCACACCCATTTTGATCACTCGTTTCATCAGTGTCGACGGCGTGGCCGAGGTGATGGACTTCATGCCGGTCACCGGCGAGCAGGCCACCGACGCCCACCGCCTGGTCCGCATCGTCACCATGGTCCGCGGCAGCATGCGCTTCCGGGTGGAGTGCCGGCCACGGTTCAACTACGCCCGCGAAGAGCATCAGCTGGAGCGCCACCCCAACGGCTACGTCTTCCGCAGCCGATCCGCGTCGCTGACCTTCAACCCGGTCGACCCCGTGCGGCGGTTGATCTCCGAACAGGGTGACATCCACCTTGAGGGCGGCGACCTGGTCGCGTACGGCACGCTGAACGAGGGCGACACCGGCGGGGTGGTCCTGGAGACGGCCGGTACCGAACCGCGCGTCATCCCGCCGGAAGAGATCCAGGCCATGTTCGAGTGGACCCGGGACTACTGGCGGCGCTGGCTCGAACGCTCCCGCTACACCGGCCGCTGGCGGGAAATGGTCGAGCGTTCCGCCATCACGCTGAAACTCATGACGTACGCGCCCACCGGCGCGATGATCGCCGCGCCCACCGCCGCGCTGCCCGAACTGGTTGGCGGAACCCGTAACTGGGACTACCGCTACACCTGGGTACGCGACACATCGTTCTCGGTGCACGCGCTGCTCGGACTCGGCTTCACCGAGGAGGTCAGCCGGTACATGAACTGGCTGGACGAGCGGATCCGCGAGGCCGGCGACCACCAGGACCCACTGAAGATCATGTACCGGGTGGACGGCTCTTCCGACCTGCACGAGGAGGTGCTGGACCACCTGGAGGGCTACCGCGGCTCCCGGCCGGTGCGGATCGGCAACGGCGCCGCCGACCAGCTCCAGCTCGACATCCACGGCGAGGCCCTCTACGCCATGCACCTCGCCGACGAGCAGGGCATCCGCGTCTCGCACCAGGTGTGGAAGAGCACCGTCCGGCTCGTCGACTGGCTCTGCCACAACTGGGACCAGCCCGACGCGGGCATCTGGGAGAGCCGCCACCACCCCCGCAACTACACATTCGGCCGGGTGATGTCCTGGGTCGCGCTGGACCGGGCCATCCGGCTGGCCACCCGCACCGGCCGCCCCGGTGACATGACCTGCTGGACCGAACAACGCAACCGCATCTACGACCAGGTCATGGCTCGCGGATACAACCGGGAACGCGGCACCTTCGTGCAGGCGTACGACGAGACCGTGCTGGACGCGGCGCTGCTCGCCATGCCGGCCGTCGGTTTCGTCACGCCGAGCGACCCCCTGTGGCAGTCGACCCTGCAGGCGATCGAGCGCGAACTGGTCTCCGACAGCCTGGTCCACAGGTACGACCCGGTCCACTCCCCCGACGGTCTCCCCGGCCACGAGGGCACCTTCAACATGTGCACCTTCTGGTACGTCGAGGCGCTGGCCCGTTCCGGCCGCCTCGACGACGCCCGACTCACGTTCGAGAAGATGTTCACCTTCAGCAACCACCTCGGCCTCTACGCCGAGGAGATCGCCGCGACCGGCGAGCAGATCGGCAACTATCCCCAGGCGTTCAGCCACCTCTCGTTGATCAACTCCGCGCTGACGCTCAACGACCTGCTCGACACCGAGGCCGACGCCCACCGCCGCCGATAGCGCGAGCACGCTCAGGTCAGCCGACGGCGGGAAGGGCTTGACGCGCCCATGTGCAGCGCGCATCGTCAATATGTATCGACCGTCTCGAATGTATTGACGCGGGGAGAACCGATGAAGGCCTTCGTCACGACCGCCTCGGCTGCGGCCCTCCTACTCCTGGCCACGGGCGGCGCATCCCCCGGCCAGCCGGCGGCCGACCCGCCCTGCGGCGGACAGATCCACGCGAACCCGGGGTTCGAGCACGGCACCACCGGCTGGACCGCCGGCCCCCGCATCGTCGTGTTCGGCGACGCGACCCGGCCCGCACACACCGGCCACGCGTACGCCGCGTTCGCCGGGCTGGACGTGACGCGTGGCGACCTGCTGCGCACCACCGTCACCGTGCCGGCCAACTGCGACCTGACGGTCCGCTTCTGGGTGCGGACCACCACCACGGAGACCAGCCGCAGCGACTACCTGAACGTCGGACTGGCGGTCACCGGGGTACCCCCGAAGACGAGGTTCTCGCTGGCCTTCGACGGTGGGGCGCAGTGGCGGCAATACAGCATGTCGACCGGGACGGCGACGACCGAGCGCACCGCGACGGCCAGTTTCGTCGCCAGCGAGACGGCCGGCAACGGCGCCACGGCCTTCGACGTCGACGACGTGACCTTCACGTTGAGCTGATCCGAGCGGGATCGGATCGCACAGCCACGGTGCGCCGCCCCGCGCCCGGACTGGTCGGAGCGCACCCACAGATCACCGCGAATCGGGATTGGTGAGGCCACAAGCATCCCCGAAACTGCAAGGCATTGAGATACCGATCTCTGCCGGCGGATTTCCTGGTTGGAGAGGGGCATCGACCCTATGCTTGCCGCCGAATGCGCTGCGGCTCATCCGGGCCGAGGGTTACCCCGATACAAGGATCTGCGAATGCGCCGGAAGTCTGCTCTCCACAACGACACTGCTGGCGTCGGCGACGTGACACCTGACGGCCACCTGCCGACCTCTACCGCCGAGGGCGTCGCGCTCCGATCCGCCGTCGCCGAGGAGCAGGCGTTTCTGGACCTGGCCACGGCCCGGCGCGACCGGCTGGCCGACCACCTACAGGCCGAGCTTTCGTCGGAGGCCCTGGACACGTTGGAGCAGGCCCGGCAGCGCATGCTCCGCCAGCAGCACGAGGAGTTGCTGCGAGCAAGGGAAGGGCTGGTCTTCGGCCGCCTCGACGGCCTCGACGGCACCGTGCGACACGTGGGCCGGGTCGGTCTCCGCGACGACGCCGAGGGCAGTGAGCCACTGCTTGTGGACTGGCGCGCTCCCGCAGCTCGACCCTTCTACACCGCGACGGCTGTCGACCCACAGGGTCAGGCACGGCGGCGGCACATCCGCACGACGGGATCGACGGTCGTCGGCGTGGACGACGAGCCACTGGACGGGACCATGACGGCGGAACTCGTCGGGGAAGGCGCTCTACTGGCCGCCCTCGACAAGCGCCGCACCGGCCAGATGTCGACGGCGATCTCCACGCTGCAACGCGAACAGGACGACATCGTCCGGGCTGAGGCGACCGGCCCGCTGATCGTTCAGGGCGGTCCCGGCACGGGCAAGACCGTGGTCGCGCTGCACCGCGTCGCGTACCTGCTGTTCACCCACCGAAAGATCGCCGAGCAGGCGGTCCTGGTGCTCGGCCCCTCGCCGCGGTTCCTCCAGTACATCGCCCAGGTGCTTCCCGCGCTCGGTGAGACCGCCGTCGTCTCGGCGACCTGCGACACCCTGCTGGCCGACATCCAGGTAGGTCGCGACGAGAGCCGGCTTCTCGCCGAGATCAAGGGCCGGGCCCTCTGGCAGCCCGCGCTCGAAAGCTACGTCGCGTCGCTGCGCCCCCGGCCCCGCGAGCTGAAGCTGCGCTGGGAGGGCGAGTTCTACGTCATCCCCGCCGAAACAGTGGCGCAGGCGCTCGCCTCGGCGGTGCCGGGACGCCCGTACCACCGAGCCCGCGCGGCCTTCGCCGAGCAGTTGCACCATCTGCTTGCCGATGTCGTCGCCGAGCAGCGCGAGGCGCTGATGAACGAGATGGAGGAGGGCTTCGAGGACATTCTCGCCCGCGTCGACAGGAGCATGGGGCACGACCACCACTCCGCCCGGACGTCCACCGGCAGCGACATCGACGGATTGCTCTCCGAGGAGGAGACCGAGCAGCTTCGTCGTCGTATCGCCGAGAACGCCACCATCGCCCGTTTCATCGAGGCCTGGTGGCCCACCCTCGACGCCGGCGCCCTGCTGGGTGATCTCCTGACCGACCGCACCCTGCTGGCCCGGTTCGCCCCGCAACTGTCACCAGAGGAGGTCGCCGCCGTCGCGGCCGAGCCCGCCGCCTGGGCGGCGAGCGACATCCCGCTGCTCGACGCGCTCGCCGACCTGCTCGGCGAGGTCGACGCACCACGACCACCTGGCGAGTTCGTCGCCGACCGCGCTCGCCGGCAGCGCGGCTGGGTGTATGGCCACGTCGTCGTCGATGAAGCGCAGGAACTCTCCGAAATGCAGTGGCACATGGTGCTACGGCGTTGCCCCAGTCGCTCCATCACCGCGGTCGGCGACATCGACCAAGCCGAGGCGGCGCACCGACACGCCAGTTGGGCAGAAGCGGTGCGGGCCGTTCTCGGAGACCGCTGGACCGCCGCGGAACTCACCATCTGCTACCGGACCCCGCGCGAGGTCATGGACCTCACCGGACCGGTCCTGAAGGCGGCCGGCAGCCACAACGCGCCGCCACGAGCCGTACGCTCCTCCGGTGTCGTCCCCTGGGAGCTCTCGATCGCGCCCGCCGAGCTTTCCGGTGCCGCCGTCGACGCGGTGCGGCAGTTGCGGCAACGGTGGCACGGCGGCACGGTCGGCGTCATCGCCCCCGCGGGCCGCATCGCCGAACTCCTGGGCGTGCTGGATGATGTGCCCGTGCTCACCGCGAACCAGTCCAAGGGATTGGAATGGGACGCGACGCTCCTCATCGACCCGCAGGGCATCGCCGCCGAACCGCGCGGCTGGAACGGTCTCTACGTCGCGCTCACCCGATGCACCCAGGAACTCGGCCAGCTGATACTCACGGAGCAGCCGCCGCGCCCATGACAGAACAGGCGCTCGCCGCGCACTACGGAAGCCCGGACAACCGTTCGGCGCCCGTTGACGCCCAGGGTGGGTCCGGCCGACCGGCCAGGCGTCGGTAGAGCGCTCGGGCGTCATCGTGCCGACCGACCTCGCGCAGCGCGTCGCCGGCCTCGAGTACCAGAGAGGGATCGTCCAGGCTGGTCAGCGCCTGACGGTAGTAGGCGAGGCCGGCCGACCTCGTCGCCGGGTCGGCGCAGAGCAGGCGTGCCAACTCGCGGGCCGCGATCGGCGACCAACGCGCGTCGTCCAACTCGACCGCCTGACGCCAGGCCTGTTCGGCGCGGCCGGCTTCGCCCAGGGCGGCCAGCCGAGTGCCCCGACGGCATGCGGCCTCGCCGGCCCAGCGTGGGTCCCCGGCCTCGACCACCTTGGCGTACGCCTCCGCGGCCGTGGCGTCGTCCCCGTCGGCCGTCGCCAACTGACCGAGTCGCATGGCGGCGAGGGTTCCCCAGCCGCTGCGGTCCTCGCTGAGCCGGCGCAGCGCCGCTACCGCCGCAACCCGGTTGACCCGTTCCAGCCGCACGGCCTCGTTCAGTCGTTCGGCGGCACGATCGACGGTTGCGTCACGGGTGGTCCGAGTGCGGCCCAGCGCCACCAGTCCGATGAGCTTGTTGCTGTACGTGGGCCGGATCGCGCCCTCGTCCTTCATGCGCTCGTGCACATAGTCGTAGACGTCGTCCAGCAGCAGGAAGCCGTCACGTCCCGTGGCCGCGCCGGACAGCCCAGCGATGAGGTGGCCGGTGAACTGGCTGGGCTGGTTCGGGGCGAGCGCGTCGCGGCTCGGCCGATCGGGCTGAGAGCTGGTCAGCGCGGCGACCCCCTTACCGTCGAACTCCCGGCCGGATGCCGCCCCCTTGAACCGGTAGTTGCCGGACTGGCAGCAGTCCAACACGACGATCTTGGCGGAGGCGTGGCTCGCCTGCGCCTGACCGGCCAGGACGGCGGTGCTGACCGTCGTGCTCTGGATGGCCCTGCGGGTCGTGTCGCGGGCACACAGGTACAGCTCGCCGTCATCCTCCGTCCACCCGTGCCCGGAGTAGTAGATCAGCAGTTGCTGGTCAGGCTTGCCGTCCTTGAGGAACACCTCGATCTCCTGGCGCATCGCAAGGCTCTCGAGATTCCTGCGCACGATGACGTCCGCGGGGCGATGCAGGCCGCACTCCCGGTCGGTCAGCGCCTCGCGCAGCCGTTCCACGTCGGTCGCCGGCCCGGCGAGTTTCGGGAACATGTCCGGCTCACGCGGAAACTCCCAGTTGCCGAACAGCAGAGCGCGGTACCGGCGATCAGGCTTCATTCGCCGGGCGGCAGCTCGGCGGGTGTGTCCCCGCGGGCATCGTCCGTGGTCTCCGGGCGGCCGAGCACGGCGATCAGGGCGGCTCGCATCGAGCTGTCGCTCAATCCCTCGCCGACCACCTGCACCGTCCGTCCGTCCGCGCCCTCGCCCACGGTCAGCGTCAGCCGCCGGGTGCTGCGCGCGGTCAGCCAGTTGAGCAGAACGGTCGTGGCCGCGCCGACCGTGCCGGACGCGCCGAGCGCCAGGATGATCTCGGAGGCAAGGCCCTTGTCGCCGGCCTCCGGCGGCCGTCCCTGCTGCCGGACGTCAAGGTCGTACGCCCGCAGCAGGCGGACGAGCGTGCGACTCTGTTCACCCCACTGCCAATCTCCCGGCTCCAGAGAGAGGTCCTCAGGAGTCAGCACCACCGATCGGACGGAATTGCGCACCACGCCTCACCCCACAGTCGACGGACCGAGCAATTGCGTGCTTACATCATCTGCGGGTGACTATCCCGGTCCCGTCGGTGATGCGACAGAACCCTTTCGGCCCGGCGCCTCGCGTCAGACCCGGCGCCTTGCGGAAGAAAGGCGGAGAACGGATGACCGACCGACGACTCCTCTTCGACGATCGCCGCTTTCCCGATCTCGTCGAGCAGGCCCGCGCCGAGCTACGCCGGCGTCTCACCGACGCGGGGGCGAGTCGTCCGATCAGCTCGGCGGAAGACGCCGTGCTGGTGTCGGCCGCCCACCTCGTCGATCACCTGCACGACCGGCTCGGCGAGCTGTCCGAGCGCCTGCGCCAGCCGCTGTTGGAGCTGATCGGCCTGCGACTGCGGGGGCCTCGCGCCGCACAGGCCCACGTGTACCTCACCTTCGACACGCCACTGACCGCCGCGCTCGACGTTCCCGCCGGCACCGAGGTCGGGAGCGACGCGGGCACACCGCTGTTCACGACGGTGCGAGACCTGCGGGTGGTCCCCAACCGGGTGGTCCACGTGCTGGAGGACGACCCGACCGGGCTGCTCGTTGGCCTGGCCGAGCCGGGCGACGGGACGACGGTGGAGCTGTTCGGCGTGACCGGTGCCCTGTCGGGCGAGTTCTGGGACGGCAGGCAGTGGCAGGCGTGCCGGCGCCAGTCCGTACCGGACGACGGGCTGTTGCTGGAGATGCCGCCCACCCACGTCCGAGATCGTCGGGGCGGGGTGGAGGCGGCGTGGTTACGCCTGCCCGGCGGGCGCGTGTCTGGTGCGGTGCGAGCGCGGACGGTCGCGGCGGTCGTCGTCGCCGTGCACGCCCGCCGCATCGCCGAGGAGCCCCTCGGCATCAGTGATGGCACCGCTGGCCAGCGCTTTCGTCTGCGGGAACGGCCCACCGTCGTACCCGGCCAGGTGCCGGTGGTGGAAACCTCGCACGGCGACGGCTGGCAGTCCTGGAAGCCGGTCGACTCCTTCGCGGAGAGCAGCCCGGACGACCACCACGTCCGGTACGACGTGGCGGCCGGAGACATCGTCTTCCCACCGGCAGTGGTCGGTCCCGACGGGTCGCGCCGAGCTGTCGGCCCGGTGCCGTCGGCGGGGGCGCTGGTCCGCGTCCGCCACTACTGGACAGGCGGCGGCGCGGCCGGCAACGTTCCGGCCTGGACGCTGCGCAGGCTCGACACGCACCTGTCCGGCGTACGGGTGGCGAACCGGTATCCGGCGACGGGCGGGAGCGACGCGGAGACCGAGGCGGACCTCTGGCAGCGGGCCCCCGGCCTGCTGAAGGCCGTTGACCGGGCGGTCACCCCGGCTGACCACGAGCAACTCGCCACGCAGGCCGACTCGTCGCTGGCCCGAGTGCGCTGCGTCGCCGACGCGCAGTCCGGCGGCGTTCAGCTGCTGCTCGTGGCCACGCCGTCCCAGGCACAACAGGACCGGCCGTCCCTCGCCGACCTGCGGCCGAGCGTGGCGACGTTCGAGACGGTGCGGACGTACCTCGACGAGCGTCGGCTGCTCACCACCCGGCTTCATCTGATGCCCCCGCAGTATCAGGGCATCGAGGTGGATGTCGAGGTCGCTGCGGTGGCTGGGGCCGGTCCTGTGGACGTGCGGGCCCGCGTCGAACAGGCCCTGTACGCGTTCCTGCACCCGATAACCGGTGGCGAGGACGGCATGGGTTGGCCGTTCGGTGGGGCGGTGCACGAGTCGACGATCAAGAAATTGGTCTTCTCGCTGCCCGGTGTCCAGGACTGCGTCCGTATCGCGATATCGCCAGTGGATCCGGTGGCCGGCACTCGCGGCGCGACCCAGACGGTCATTCCTCTCGCCTCGACGGCCCTGCCCCTGTCGGTCGGTCATCGGGTTCGAGTCGTCTGAGGGTGCTGGCAGGCACCAAAAGGGACGGACGTATTCAGCCCGGCAGAGACGCCATCGGCCGATCGTGCTCTCCGTAATGTTCTTGTAGCGGAACGCGAGAATGACGGCATCCGCCTAGGTTGAAATCCGCGTCACCAGTCCGGAAGGCCGTCGAGCATGCCAGATGGCCTGTTCATTGCCTGGCGCACTGCTCACAGTGCTATCCGACATGGCAGTTCTTTTCTCGGAGGATGCGGCATGGCCGAAGCGGCCTTTCATGCGGTCGCGCTCGTCGACATCGAGCGTTTCGGCGACCGACCCAACCCCGTCCAGCGGCAGGTGCGTGCCGACCTGTATCAGGTGGTCCGCACCGCGCTGACCGAGGCTGGTCTCGACCCCGGCCGCATCGACCAGGAGGACCGCGGCGACGGCATCCTGATGGTCGACCCCGACGTGTCGGTGCTCGAACTCGCCGGTCGGTTCGTCCGCGAGCTCGACTACGGCCTGCGAGAGAAGGCGCGCACCAGCTCCGCGATCGCCCGGATCCGGCTTCGCGTGGCGATCCACCAGGGGATGTGTGAGCACGACGGTGAGGGTTGGGTGGGCGCGGCGGTGAACACCACCGCGCGGCTCGTCGACGCGCCGCCGCTCAAGGCCGCGCTCGCCGCCGCCGCGGACCAGGTGAACCTGGCGCTGATCGTGTCCCGGCAGGTCTTCGACGAGGTCATCCGGCACGACTACCGGTCGGTCGACTCGTCGACCTTCGAACGCGTCGCGATCGACGCGAAGGAGTTGCGTGGCGAGACCGCCTGGGTCCAGGTGCCCGGCTACTCCTACCCGCCGGGAGTGACGCCGGCACCCACTCCGGCACCCACTCCGGCGCCGACCGGCACCGAGCCGAAGAAACCGAAGCCCAAGCCCAAGAAGAAGGCCACCCGGAGCGGGTTCGTCTTCCAGGGCAACACCAAGATCGAGGTGAAGGGCGATCAGGTCGGCGGCGACAAGATCGTCAACGGAGGTGCCCAGTGACGGCCCCGTCGCCCGCTCCCGCCGCCGCGCCCGCTCCCGCCGCCGCCCCCGCTCCCGCCGCTGCGGCGGCTCCGGTGCCCGACACGACCGCCGAGCCGCCCGCCTCCACACAGCCACCCGCGCAGACGCCGGTACTGCCCGACGCCACCGTCGACGGCTTCCTCAAGACCACTGTCGACTCGGCCGACCCCGACGCCTCCCGGGTCGAGGGTCGCGCCGGGCGTCAGCGACAGCGCAGCATCGAGAACGCCCGGGTCAAGGTCGCCGGGGACATGGTCGGCGGCGACAAATTGGTGTTCGCCCTGGGCGACGCGGAGCCCGCACCGCTGCAGGCCCTCGCGACCTGGATGAGTGAGCCGGTACGGCACGCGTTCGTCGCCCCCGACGGCTGGGATGCTGTCCGTGGCACCGTCGGCGATCGGCACGTCATCGTGTTGCGCGCGGGGCCTGGCCACGGCAAGGTCGCCGCGGCGATCAAACTGCTGCAGTCGCCGCCCGACCGCCGCATCTTCAACCTCGACCGCAACGTCGACCTGCGCCGCCTGGGTCACTGGTTGGACACCGACACCAAGAGCGACGATCCGCTCCCCCGCGCCGCGGGGTTTCTGCTCTGCGAACCGCTCGCCTGGGATCAGATCTCCGCCTGGGTCCTGCAGCAGCTCGAGACCCGGCTCGCGGCGATCGACGCGCGGCTGGTGCTGACGGTCACCGCCGACACGCCGCTGGGCGATCCGGACCTCACCACGTACGTCGTCACGCTCCCGCCGCCGCGGTCGCAGACCGCCGTGCTCGCCGCGCACCTGGCGTGGTCCCTCAACAAGCCGCAGGCCACGGCCGAACGACTGCTCGCCGAGCCCGAACTGGCCGAGTTCGCCGATCGGGTGTTCGGCGCGGACCAGTCGATGAAGGCCGCCGCCGACCTCGCGGTGATGATCGGTCAGGAGTTGGACGGTGCCACCGTCGACCTGACGCGGCTGAAGCGCCGCTGGGCCGAGCGCGCCACCGAGGACTTCGAGATCTGGTTCGGTGGGTTGCCCGATGTGCAGACCCGATGCCTGGCCATCGCCCTGGCGGTGCTCAACGGTCTGCCGTACGAGATGGTCGTGCACGCCGCTGGACGCCTCGCCGAAACTCTGGACGGCCCGCACGACGGCGCGGGCGGCGACAACCCCCGGCCACCCTGGCGGGACCCGTTCGCGGCGACCCGGGGTGAGTTGCTGCGGCTGCTCCGCGCCCGGGTCCGCACCACGACGGTGCGCGGGCCGTTCGGCGCCACGCCGGCCGAGGTGATGGAGTACGTCGGCGAGGACTACGCCTCAGCCATCCTGACCCGCGTCTGGTGCGAGTACCGGATCCAGGTCCCGTTGCTGCGGTGGCTACGCGACCTGGCCGACAATCCGTCGGAGGACGTGCGGATCTGGACCGCCACCGCCATTGGGGTCTTCGCCAAACAGGCGTTCGACTTCGTGCACCGCCACACCATGGCGATGATGGGCGTCGACAAGAAGTTCTGGCTGCGCGACGTGGCGGCCAATGCCCTGAGTGTGCCGGCCGGCAACGTCCGGATGCGCCCGCTCGTCGAGGCGGTGGTGGCTGGCTGGTACGGCAACGACAACAACCGCCTCGGCCAGGCGACCGCAGCGCGGGTGTGGGGCACGGCGCTGGGCGTTCACGACCCCGACCGCGCGCTGAACGCGTTGGAGCGCCTCACCACGATCGACGACCGCCGGGTGGCGCAGAGCATCGCCGACAGCCTGGCCGACCTGCTGTTGGTCGACGAGGCGGGCAACGCCACGCGGGTGTTGCGCCGCGCCGGCAGCTGGTTGTTCGACGACCGCCGCGCCCTCAGCGGCACGTTCGTCTTCCTGGCGTTGGCCGAGAACCTCACAGTGGAGCCCGCCGGGGGTGGCGGCACCTGGCCGATGCTGCTGTTCCTCGCCGACCAGCGCACCGAGCTGCGCGACAAACTGCTCGCGATGTGGCACCGCGTGATCCAGTCCGGCCTGCTGGCCGACGGCACGGCCCGGGTGCTCGCTCGCTGGGCCGATCTGGCCGAGGCCGACGCCGGCGTGCGTACCGCGCTCGCGAACATGCTGGCCGCGCTGCCCGGCACGGTGGGCCGATTCGACGCTGTCGAGCTGAACCTGCGCTCCCATCTGAGCCAGTGGCTGGCACCGGACAACCTGCAACCCAAGACGCTCACCGCGTACGCCGTCGAAGCCGAACTCGCGAAGAGGAACGGGTCCTGATGATCAACTCCGTGCCACTCATCCAGAATCAGACACCCGTCCAGCGCGGATTCCGACCCGAGCCCAACCGCGATCCGAGTGTGGCCGCCGTCTACTCGACGGCCTCGGGTGAGCTGGTCTTCTTCTCCGGCCGCACACTGTCGCTCAGTCAGCGGCTGTTCACCGAGTGCCGCACCCGGTACGACGTGGACCTGGGCGACCACCGCCGTACCGCGGAGCTGGCGAGCACACCGCTGCGCACCAGCGACGGCCACCACTTCATCGCGACGGTGAATGTCGGCTTCCGGGTACACGACCCGTGCGAGATCGTCCGGCGCAACATCCGCGACGCCCTCCCGGTCGTCTACACCTTTCTGGGCCGCGCCCTCGAGACGGTCACCAGCCGGTTCGACGTCGAGAGTCCGAGCGCGGCGGAGCAGGCCATCCGGCGCGAGTTCGCCATCGCGGTGCCGCTGCCGGACGGCATCACCATCTTCGAGTTGACGCCCCACCTGCGGCCGGATGACGCGACCGCCGTCTACCTGCGGACCCGCCGTGACGCGCGGCGGGCCCTGGACACCGACGCCGACCAGCACCGGGTCGAGCTGCAGCGGGAACGGCAACGCGTCGAGCGGGAGGGGCTGGTGCAGGCCAGCCGGCTCAGCGCGCTGGAGAACGAACGCCAAGCGCTGGGCAGCCGCGGGTTCACCGCCGCCGACATGGCCCGGGAACACCTGATCCGGCACCCCGAGGACACCGAGCGGGTGACCAGCATGCTGCTGGAACACGAGCGCGCGATGCTCACGGCGCAGGACTCGCACGGTCAGCGCACCACCGAGTTCATCAAGTTCATGATGGACAAGGGCGTCGTACAACCCGGCCAGTTCCAGCCGTTCGTGCAGGGCGCGGCCCAGGCGTACGGCCTGCCCGGCACGGCGGGCGCGATCACCGGGCCAGGCACGTGGCAACAGCCGGCCGTGCTGCCACCGTCCGGAGCCGCCGGTCCCGCCGTCCCGGCCACGACGGCCGGTCCGCCGCCGCGCGAGCAGGTTGTGCTGGAGCAGGACCCGAAGACCAAGGTGTGGGGGCCCACCGACGGCGTTCAGCCGGTCTACCTGCTGGTCGACGAGTCCAGCGGGGCAGCTCCCTACCTCGACGACCTGGGTGACGGGCTGCAGCGGCTGCTCGACGGCCTGCGCCGCGCTGCCGACATCGCCCCGGCGATCCGGCTCTCCGTGCTGGGCTTCGCCGACCAGGTCGCCGCCCGGTTGTCGATGGCCGCCGTCGACGCGAACACGTCGGTGCCGTGGCTGACCTCGCGGGGACCGGCGAGCTATGCCAACGCGTTCGAGACGCTGTACGGCCGGATCTCCCCCGACGTGGACGGGCTCAAGGCGCAGGGCATCACGGTCCGCCGACCGTTGGTGTTCCTGCTCGCCGCGGCGCCGCCGGCCGACGAGGGCATCTGGCAGACGCCGTACGCCAGGTTGACCGACCCGGCCACCCACCGGTACGCCCCGCAGATCGTGGCGTGCGGCGTGGGCGGGGCGACGGCCGGGCTGATCGCCGCGGTGGCCAGCAAGCCCGAGTTCGGGTACGTGGCGACGGCCGACGCCGACGTCCGGACGGCGATCGTCGACTACTGGGACGCCTTGACGCGCTGCCTGGTGACGTACGGCCGCACGTTGCTGGCTGGCGCACCCGACCTTGAATTCGAGCTGCCGCCGCACTTCCGTGTGGCCGCGCCTTCCTGACCCTGCCGACGGTCGTCGGCAGAACCTGATCCCATCCGGCCCCGTGCCGGGGAGAGCGAGTTGATGAGATGGCGGAGAACAGCGGGAACCTGCTCCCGGTATACATGGTGGCCGACGAGTCCTTCTCGATGAACGACTACATCGACGACCTCAACGACGGCCTGGCACAGCTGCACGGCGTGCTGCTCGGCGAGCCGATGGCTGCCGCCAAGGTGCGGATCACCATCCTCGGGTTCTCCGATGACGTGCAGGCGCGCCTGACGATGGCGGATCTGCGACACGAGAACGAGCTGCCGCAGCTGGTGGCGCGCGGCGGCACCCGGTACGGCAAGGTCTTCGAAGATCTTCGCGCCCGCATCCCCGCCGACGTGGCCTCCCTCAAGGGCCAGGGATACGTCGTACACCGTCCGGCCGTGTTCTTCCTCAGTGACGGCCAGCCCACCGACGGCCGCGGTTGGCGCAAGATCCGCGACCAGCTGGTCGACCAGAACGTCACGAAGGCCGCGCCGAACATCATCGCCTGCGGGATCGGCGACGTGAAGCCGCAGACCATGCTGGACGTGGCGACCAAGCAGGAGTACGCCTTCGTCTCGACCGGGTCGGACCTGGGTGCCGAGATCGCCAAGTTCTGTGCGGCGCTCACCAGGAGCATCGTGAAGTCCGGGCGCACGGTGGGGTCGGCCCAGCCGGAGCTCGTGGTGGAGCAGCCGCAGAACTTCAAGATGGCGATTGACGTGGTCTGACCGTGACTACCTTTCTGCAACGGGTCGCCAACGGGTTGGGCTGGTTCTTCAACGGAGCGGGCGAGGAGCCACGGGCGGTGCCGGGCCAGCCGCCGCATCCCGGGCACGGCACCTATTCGTCGTCCGTTCCGGTCCGGGCCGCAAGGCAGCACGGGAACGCCGACGCCGTCCATCGCGGCGAGCGGAAAGTGACCCCGGAGAACCCGCCCGTGAGGGTCCCGAGTTCGCCGCACGGGGCGGGGAGGCAGGTGGACCCCTCCGGCCCGGGCCCGCTCGGGCTGAGCGCGCCGGCCGGGCCCTCTGCGCCACCGCAACGAAGGCCCGCGCCGGGGGTGACCGCGCGACCCGCGCCGGCCCCCCGCCCGTGGGAGCCGGTGGTCGTCGGGCCGCCGATGTCCAAGTTCGCCCCCAAGCCGTCGACGGCGACGGCGTACCGTCCCGACTACCTCGTCGATGGGTGGAGCACACCGGACTTCACCGTGCGGGCCGCGTCGGTCCGCGGCTACTCCCACCGCTACGGTGGCGAGCCACGCCAGGACGACGTCGCCGTGGCCTGGCACCGGTCGAGCGGGGCCGTGTTGTTCGCGGTCGCCGACGGTGTGGGCGAGGCCGCGCTGTCACACATCGGCGCCACGTCGGCCTGCCGGGCCGCGATCGGCGTCATGACGGCGGGCTTGGACGGCCCTCAGCACGAGGTTGACTGGGAGCGGTTGCTGGAGAGCGCGGCGTGGCAGATCTGTGAGCAGGCCCGGCTCTCGCTCGACCTGCCCAAGATCGACCGGATCGCCGCGGAGGAGCAGATGGCCACCACCCTGGTGGCCGGGCTGGTGCTGCCGACGCCGGACGGACCACGGGTCCAGCTGGTGCAGGCCGGTGACTCCAGCGCCTGGATGCTGAACACCCGGTCACGGCGTTTCCGGTGTCTCGCGCCGACCAAGTACCGCAGAGGCGAGCAGGTGATCAGCAACACGGTCGTCGCCCTGCCCCGGGTGCCACCTGTCGACGTCAAGTCCGGGCTGATCAGCCCCGAGGAGGTGCTGCTGGTCGGCACGGACGGCTTCGGCGACCCGCTGAGCGACGGCGAGAACGCGGTCGGCGCCCACTTCGCCAGGGCGCTCGCCGGTGTGCCGCCGGTGCTGAAGTTCGCCAACGACCTGGACTTCTCGTTCGAGACGTGGGACGACGACCGGACCCTGTTCGCGCTCTGGCCGTACCGGATCGAGGGCCGATCGGCATGACGGCCGCCGATGTTCCCGAGGTGCACCGGGCGAAACTGGATCCTCTGCGGCGAGCGGGTGATGGTGGGCAGGGGATCGTGTACTTCACCGACCGGGTCAAGATCAATGTGAGCTGGGAGGCTGCCTACAAGGAGTACCTGCCGACGACGTCCTTCGACCCGTACGCGCTGCGCCGGATGGTCGCCTTCGTGCCCGAACTCGACGGGGGCAGCGGCCGCTGGCTCTGCGAGAACACCGCGTGGCCGGCGGCGCTCGTGGTCAACGGCGGCCAGGTGAGCGGTTTCCTCATGCGCCGCATCCCCGACCGGTTTCGGATGCCGTGGGGCGAGAACGGCGCCGACGTGCCCGCCGCACTGCAGTACCTGCTCAATCCGCAGACATATCTGAACCGCAAGGGTGTCCACCTGGACGAGGGCATCCGCCTACGGCTGCTCGAAGCGATCGCTGACGTCATGGCCCGGCTGCACAGCCTCGACGTCGTCGTCGGCGACCTGTCCCCGAACAACCTCCTCGTCGACATCGGTGACCCCGGCTGCTTCTTCATCGACTGTGACGCCATGCGACTGCGCGGCCAGGACGTGCTCGAACAGGTGGAGACACCAGAGTGGAGCATTCCGGCGCGCGGGCGCGAGCCCATCGCGACGACCGCCTCCGACTCGTACAAGTTCGGGCTGCTCGCGATCCGGCTGTTCGCCCAGGATCAGATGGGGCAGGACGCCTCCGTGTTGGCCGGCGTCTCCAGCGATCTGGGGGTGCTGGCCCGGCGGAGCCTGGACGGGAACTCGACTCGCCGCCCGTCAATGGGCGACTGGCTGGGCGCCCTGCGGACAGCGCAGTCCCGCCCGGGGTCGCGGCAGGCGCCAGCCGCGCGCCAAGCCGCCACCGTTGCACCGCAACGAACTCCGTCGACGGCGTACGTGCCGACCGCACCGCGGGCGTCCACGCGGCACGGACAGGCCTCGGCGCAACAGCCACGGCCGGTCGCGCCAAAGCCCGCATCGGCGGCCGGCCCTCCGCAAGGCGTCCAGAAGCATCCGGTGTTGTCCGCGGTGCTCGGCTGGGTGGTGATCCTGCTGGCCTTCGCCTGTGTCGTCGGCGCGATCACCTCTATCGTGAACCTGTTCTGAGCCGTACGGCGGCCTGGACGGCGGACCCTACGATGAGGGCATGACGTCCGGTCACCCTCGGGAGCCGTTCTGGTACGCGCTGAGCGAGGATCAGCGCGCCACGCTCATGCGGATGGGTTCGCGACGGCACTATGCCCCCGACGAGGTCCTGATCCGTGAGCACGACGCCTCCGACTACGCCTTTGTGCTGCTCAAGGGCTGCGTCAAGGTCTCGACGATCGCCCATGACGGCTACCAGGCGATCCTTGGCCTGCGCGACGCCGGCGAGTTGGTGGGCGAGCTGGCCGGTTCGGACGGCGGGCTGCGCTCGGCGACGCTGACCGCGATGACCGAGGTGGACGTGCTGCGGCTGCCCGCAACCTCGTTCGGGCCGTTCGTGCGCGCCGATCCGGAGGTGGCAGCGATTCTACACCGCACGGTCTCGGCCCGGCTACGCGAGGCGGACCGGTCGCGGGTCGCGTCCGGCGCGGAATCCGCGCAGCAACGGCTCGCCGCGCTCCTGCTGCATCTGAGCAGGCGCTACGGCAGCCCGCAGCCCCAGGGTGAGATCGTCATCGATCTCGCGCTGTCCCAGCACGACCTCGCCGGGCTGGCCCTCACGTCGCACCGTTCGCTGGGTCGCATCCTGGCGGAGTGGCGCCACGACAACGTGGTGCTCACCGGCCGGCGACGCATCGTGCTGGTGCGCCTGGCGGAGCTGGCCCGGCTGGCCGGCGGCGGCTAGATGTTCTGATATGACACCTGGTCGTGGCCGTACTCCGGTCCGATCTGGTTCCACAACTCGGCGAACTGCTGCTTGGCCTTCGTGGACGCAATCGATTCCTTGTCGCCCCGCTTGCGATCCGGTCCGTTGAGCGTCGACTTGCGGCAACCCTGCTTGCCCAGGTTCAGACCCCAACGGCGGTACGCGTCGTCGGCGGCCTTCGAGTGCGTGAAGGCGGAGACGAGCTCGTCCTTCATCGTCGCACCGTTGGGCAGATCGGTGATCTGCAGTCCGTTCGCGGCGGTGAGCGATCGCTGCCGGGCCGACGCGGCAGCGCCGAGGTTGGTTACCGACCGCTTCACGTTTGTGCAGGCCGCCAGGTTGGCGACGGCGGTCTTGACACTGTCGCGCACGGGCGCGGACGACGCGAGCAGGCTGGCGATCGACTCGGCCTGAGCACGGGCTGCGGCGTCGTCGTCGGCGAAGAGCGTTTCGGTGACCTGGCGCGCCGTGGACTCGATCTGGTTGGTGTGCGAGGCGACGTAGCCCAGGAGCAGCGACAGCACCACGAGCTTCACCAGGCCGCGACGCCGCGCCCGGGTGAGGCGCGGACGGGTGGGGGCCGGCGCGGCGGGCGGTCTCGACACCGCTGCTCTCGGCGACGGCACGCTCGTCCTGATGGGCGGCGATGGCACGGTATCCGTGACGGTCTGCTCGACCGGGACGGGGCGAGCGTTTCGTAGCTGTTTCTCCCACTTGCCGAGGCCGGGGCGGTCGCCCGCATCCCCGGACAGTGCCCGTACGGCCAGGGCGTGCACGTCCGGCCCGGCCCGCAGCAGCGCCGAGGGGTCGGTGGTGCTCTGGTCGCCGGCGAACAGCCGCACGCAGAGGAGGGCGAACTTGTAGGCGTCGCTGACCGTGGAGCCGAGCGCACCGCCGCCTTCCGGCACCTCCCAGTCGGTGGTCTCCACCTGAGGCAGGACCGTTCGGCCGTTCAGTTGCATGGCGTCGCAGTCGATGAAGTGGCAGCGAGGCCTGCCCGTACGGCTGTAGATCAGGTTGTTGGGTGACAGGTCACCTACCGTCAGCCCGAGCCGATGGAACAGGCGCATTGTCCGGGCAACATCGGCGAGCAACTCCAACCGGAACTGGTCGTCGATGCGGAGTTCTACCCGATCCAGGTAGTCCGGTGGGTTGAGCAGCAGCTGGGTTTGGCCGAGGCGCACGGGTCGCTCGTTGAGCAACTTGAGCGTGGTGTGAAATCGCTGTGGGACCAACGCCATGGTGAACCCTCGGACGCGATCGTTCTCGGTGACGATGTCGCGCGGCCAGGCCGCAGCGGCCAAGAGCTCCTGCCGGTCGTGGGCGGACAGGCTGGACGGGACGTCGATCATGGCGGTGAGCACGTCCGTGTCCAGGACGGTGAGCATGTCCTCCGAGTACGCCTTGTAGACCAACGACGGTGACTGGGACTGCGGGAGCGCGTAGACCTTGCCCTGGCCGCCGGAACCGAGCTCGTCACCCAGCGGGCCCAGGCTCGCCAGTGTTACCCGGCCCATTCGTGTTGTCCTCTCCCCTGGTTACCTGCTACGGGACACTGCTCGGTCCGGTACGTGTGCACCACGCCATTTGGCTAACAGCCGCGTCACCGACGTTGGCGACGCGATACCTGAAAGCCGACACCGACGGGCAGCGCCGATCGGATCACCTCGTCCAGCCCGTCGAGCGGCTCGTCGGTGTCGAGGAGCACCGTGACCGGCGCGGACGGCTGCCGGACGGGTTCCTGGAACGTGCTGGACCAGACCGTCCCGCCGGGGTCGACGACCTCGGCGTCCACTCCGTAGCGGAGATCGATCAGTTCGGTCAGGCCGCTGGCCGTGCCCCGCCTCAGGTAGCAGCGCACCAGCCGCGACAACAGGCGGCGGCCGTGCCGGTCGTCGAGCAGGTGCGGGCTGTCCACGCCGAGGGCCCGATACATCCAGGCCAGCACGTCGGAAGGCGCGACATCGGGCGACAGCATCAGGGGCAACTGTTCGGCGAACCCCGCGACCGGTTCGGCGACGGTGTGCACCACCTCGGCGATGTCCGTCATCGCAGGCGCGACCCGCCCAGGCACGACCGCCGCCGGGCTCAGCGGTCTGCCGCTCGCCGTACGAACCCAGTACGGCGGCTGCGCGTCGGCCACCTCGTCGTAGTCCGCGCCGACGGCGCCCGCGACGTCGAGCACCGCTGCGCTGATCGCCAGACGCACGGCAGCCGATGTCGACGCCGGCTCGGCGAGCCGGCGGGCGGTCGTCACCGCGTCCCCGAACCAGCCCTTGGTGTCGCGGTGGCACAGGCCGACGGCAAGGCCGAGACCCAGGCGCACCGGCCCGGGCAGTTCGGAGAGGGCGTCGGCGAGCGCCTGCACGAAGCCCTCGGTCAGTCGTCCGGCAGCCGCTGCTGGGACCGCGACGAGCAGCCCGGGAGCCGATCGGACGTGATCGGCCTCCTGCCAGTCCAGACCGGACGCCCTGAAGGCGGTGGGCAGCACCGAACGCGTGAGTTCAGCCCATGGGGGTGCGCTCGCCACGGCCACGATCGCCAGTACGGCCCGGTACCTGTCTGCCATGGCCCGATCCTGGCGCGCGTCCTTACCCAGGGCCACCATCCGTACGCACAGTGCTCACTGGCCGCTTTCTGGTGTGTCGACCCGGTCGCGGCCCCGAACGCGCCGGACGACCGGCACCCGCGGGCTTCGAGATCGTCCGGCCGACCCACTCGCCGTCGCCCACCTGACTCGCCCCACCAACCACGGAGCAACGGTGGACGCCGACGGCGCCGTGGCTCGCGACGCCGTGCTGTGGAACGACACCCGCTCGGCCGGCGGCGGCGAGGCCGGACGGCGCTGGCAGGGACGAAGGCCTCGCGGCCGAGTCGAGCAGCGACGCTCTGCACAGGTCCTGTCCCCCGTGCGAGCTACCCGCAGGTGTCCACCGCACGGTGACGACTACGGCGGCGGAAAACCATACGTTTCTTCGTGTCCGCGGCGCTCCGGTCACGGTCTGCGAAGGAGTCACCATGCGATTCGTCAAACAGCTTCTCGCCGTCGCCGTCGTCGCCCTCGTCGGCGGGCAGAGCGTCGCCGCCGTCGAGGGCGGCTTCTTCCTCACCTTGGCCATCGGCGCCGTGACGGCGGTGCTGGGCGTGGTCGTCTACCGGTGGGTCGTGCGGCGCACCGAACGCCGTGAGCCGACCGAACTCGGCCTGGACGGCTGGGGCCGGAAGCTGGGCCGGGGGACGCTCATCGGCTTCGCCATGTTCGCGGCCGTCATCGCCAACATCGCGTTCCTCGGCGGCTACCACCTCGAGGACTGGGGTTCTCCGACGGGAGCGCTGGGTCTGCTCGGATTCATGGCGGCCGCCGCCGTCAGCGAGGAGCTGCTGTTCCGGGGGGTGCTGTTCCGCATCATCGAGGAACGTACGGGCACCTGGACCGCTCTCGCGCTGACCGGCGTGGTGTTCGGCGCGATCCACCTGGCGAACCCGGACGCCACCCTCTGGGGGGCGACCGCCATCGCCATCGAGGCCGGGTTCATGCTGGCCGCCTGCTACGCCGCCACCCGGAACCTGTGGGTCCCGATCGGCCTGCACTTCGGCTGGAACTTCGCCGCCGGCGGCATCTTCAGCGTCGTGGTCTCGGGCAACGGCGAGTCGAAGGGCCTGCTCGAAGCCTCGACGTCGGGGCCGGTCGCCCTGAGCGGTGGCGACTTCGGGCCGGAGGGCAGCCTGTACGCGGTGCTCGCCGGCGTGGTGCTGACCGTGGTGTTCCTGTGGCTGGCCAAGCGCCGTGGGCACATCGTCCCGCGCCGCCACCGCGAGGCGCAGGCCCCGGCAACCACTATGGTCAGCCAGTGATCAAGCTCCGGAGGCTCCCGGATCTGTGGCGGCAGTGGCCGATCACGGTCCGGGACCTCCCGTTCGCCCTGGCCCTCGCCCTCGCGGCAGTGGTCCCGGCCCTGGACCAGCAGGGTACGCAGCTCGGTGACCTCCCGGACCGCCCGTACGACGCGCTGACCATCGGTGTCCTCGCCCTGGAGTGCCTGCCGTTGGCCGTACGGCGTCGGTGGCCGGCCGCCTGCCTCGCGCTGGTCTCGCTGGGCTTCGTGATCGACCAGCTCCGCGGCTACCACACCATCGCGGGTACGGGACTGGCCATCGCGCTCATCAGCGCCGGCGCCCACCTGGAACGGCGCAGGTGGGCTGTCGCGGGTCTCGCCTCGGCGGCGTACGTGCCCCTGGCGATCTCCCTCGACCGGCTCGGATCGGGTGAGGGCGTCGCGGGGTTCACCACCTTCTACCTGCTGCTGGCGCTCGCGTGGGGCATCGGGGCGTGGCTGCGCCAGAACCGGGCCGCCGAGGCGGAACACCGCCGCCATGTCGAGGAGACCACCCGTACCGCGGAGCGCACGCGCATCGCCCGGGAGCTGCACGACGTCGTCACCCACCACGTGACGGCGATGGTCGTGCAGGCCGAGGCGGCGCGCTACCTGACGGGCGCCCCGGACAAGCTGGACCAGACCTTGACCGCAATCACCGGCACCGGCCGCCGGGCCGTCGGCGACCTGCGGCAGCTGCTCGACCTCCTCAACCCGGACCACAGCACAGGCGATCCACGTACGCCCTCCGTCGGCGACCTGGACGCCCTCGTCGACCATTCCCGGCAGGCCGGGCAGCCTGTCGAGTTCGTCCGGGAGGGCACCCCGGCCGCGGTCACCGGCAGCGCTGAGATGGTGGCGTACCGGGTGGTGCAGGAGGCGCTGACGAACGCGCTGAAGTACGCGCACGGCAGCCGGACCAGGGTTCGCGTACACCACGGGGAAGGGGAGACGACAGTGGAGATCAGCACCGACGGCTCCGGATCTGACAGCGCGTCCCCGGGGGGCAGCGGTCGCGGCCTCGCCGGGCTCCGCGAGCGGGTCACCGCCCTCGGTGGCGACTTCAGCGCGGGCGCGCAGGCCGGCGACGGCTTCCTCGTGCGGGCCCGCATCCCGGCGGGAGACCCGTCGTGACGCCGCCGGTCCGGGTGCTGGTCTGCGACGATCAGGTGCTGATCCGCACCGGATTCGCGACGATCATCGACGCCCAGCCCGACATGACGATCGTCGGCGAGTGCGGCGACGGGCGCGCGGCAGTCGACCTGGCCGTTCGGCTACGGCCGGATGTGGTGGTGATGGACGTCCGGATGCCGGTGCTCGACGGCATCGAGGCGACCCGCCTGCTGGCCGGCGCCGGGGTCCCCGTGCCGGTGAAGGTCCTCATGGTGACGACGTTCAACCTCGACGAGTACGTCTACGAGGCGCTGCGCGCGGGCGCCAGCGGCTTCCTGCTCAAGGACGCCCCACCGGCGCAACTGCTCCACGGGATCCGCACGGTGGCGACGGGCGCCGCGCTGCTGGCCCCGGAGGTGACCCGGCAGCTGGTGGGCAGGTACGCGGCCCGCATCCGCCCGGCCGAGGGTGACCCGGGCCGCGGCGCGCTGACCCCGCGCGAGCTGGAGGTGCTCCGGCTCATCGCGGAGGGCCTCTCCAACAGCGAGATCGCCGCGGCCCTGGTGATCAGCCAGGAGACGGTCAAGACGTACGTGTCCCGCATCCTCACCAAGCTCGACCTGCGCGACCGGGTGCAGGCAGTGGTGTACGCGTACCGCCGGGGCCTGGTGACCTGACCCCTTCTCAACGGCAGACAAGGATGCCGGGGCGAGGCGTAAGCCGACTCGGATATGTTCGGCGGATGAGCGACCAGTTGCTCAGCGGCGGTATCGAGGTATCGCCCGGCGACGTCGAGGCACTCGAAGCCCGCTGGGCGGAATGTTGGACACCGCAGGACGTCGCACGACGCCTGGCCGGAGTCTCCGTGCCTTGGTACGTGGCGGCAGGTTGGGCCCTGGACCTGTTCCGCGGCAGCCAAACCCGCGAGCACCACGACATTGAGATCGGCGTGCCGCGCGGGCAGTTCCAGGAGATTCGCGAGCGCCTTGCCGAGTTCGCCTTCGACGCAGTCGGCGACGCTCGAATCTGGGAATCAGCGACGCCGCACGTGCTGACCGCCACTCATCAAACATGGCTGCGCGACCCGGCGACGGGACGCTACCTCCTCGATGTCTTCCGTGAGCCGCACGACGGCGACGTCTGGATCTGCCGGCGAGACGAGACGGTCAGGCGGCCCTACACCGAGATCATCCGGCACACCCCGGACCGGATCCCGTACCTGGTCCCTGAGCTCGTTCTGCTCTTCAAGGCCAAGCACGTACGCCCAAAGGACCAGGCCGACTTCGACGGCACACTGCCGCTGCTGACTCCGACCCAACGCCAGGTGCTGTCCCGGCTGCTGGCACAGGTGCATCCCGGCCATGCCTGGCTAGCGGCCTTGTAGCCGATGACGTGCCGGGCCGATCTCGGCGTGGTGGTCGACCGCCCAGGCGGCCAGCGCGGAAAGCGGTTCTGGAAGGCTGACCCGGCGCCCGGCCGGCGAGTGGGTCTCGTCCCGGCGCCAACGACGACGCCGGGACGAGTGGTCGGCTCACCTCAGCGGCCGTATGTCTCCAACAACCGCAGCCACACCTCGCTGACCGTCGGGTACGCCGGAACCGCATGCCACAACCGGTCCAGCGGGACCTCACCGACGATGGCGATCGTCGCGGCGTGGATCAGTTCCGCCACGTCCGGGCCGACAAGAGTGCAGCCGACGATCACCTTCCGGTCCTCGTCGACGACCATCCGGGCGTGCCCCTGGTAGCCATCCGCGTGCAGGGTGGACCCGGCAACCGCACCCAGGTCGTAGTCCACGACCCGGATCCGCAGCCCGGCGGCCTCGGCGGCGGCCGCCGTCATGCCCACCGACGCGATCTCCGGGTCGGTGAAGACCACCTGGGGCACCGCCCGCTCGTCTGCCGTCGCGACGTGCCGGCCCCATCGGCCGTCCTCGACCGTGGCACCCTTCGCCCGGGCCACGATCACGTCGCCCACCGCCCGCGCCTGATACTTGCCCTGGTGGGTCAACAGCACCCGCCGGTTCACGTCGCCTGCGGCATACAGCCACTCCCCGCCGCCGAAGACGCGCAGCGTGTCGTCGACCGCCAGCCACGCACCGGGCGCGAGCCCGACCCGGTCGAGGCCGATGTCCTGAGTGTTCGGTGTACGACCAACCGCCACCAGCACCTGGTCAGCCTCGACGCGCTCGCCGGAGGCCGTCTCGATGTGGACGGTGCCGCTGTCGTCACGCTTGACCGATGCGGCCTCCGCACCGAGGCGTACCGACACACCTGCCGCGCGCAATGATTCGGTGACCCGCTCACCGGCGAACGGCTCCGCCGACGGCAGCACGCCATCGCGGACCAGCACCGTCACCGACGATCCCAGGGCGGCGAACGCGGTGGCCATCTCGGCCGCCACCACGCCACCACCGATGATGGCGAGCCGACCGGGAACCGAACTGGCCGAAGCCGCCTCACGACTGGACCACGGGGCCGCCTCACGCAGACCCGGGATATCCGGCAACAGGGCGCTGCTGCCGGTCGCGACGACCACCGCGTGCCGCGCGGCCAGCCTCGTCGTGACGCCGTCGACGCCTGTCACCTCGACAACCCGGGCGGAGCTGATCCGCCCATGACCGCGGTGCAGCGCGATGCCAGCCGACTCCAACCACGAAACCTGACCGTCGTCCTGCCAGTGCGACGCGAAGGAATCCCGTCGGCGCAGCACCGCAGCGACGTCCAGGTCGCCCGTCACTGCCTCCCGCGCACCCGGCAGATGACGAGCCGCCCGCAACGCCGACGCGCTGCGCAGCAACGCCTTGGTCGGCATGCACGCCCAGTACGAGCACTCACCGCCGACCAACTCGGCACCCCGCCCCGACGCCATCGTCCGCCCCCGTTCGCCCCTGTCACCAACGAGCCGGTAGCCGAAGGAGTTGCGTCGACCCGGGCCCGGCGTACAGGCCCGTCCTGGCACATGAGATTTTTGGCCGGACGTGCCTCAGCGCCCCCGAGCACGCGAGCGATGTCGCTGCTGTCAGGTGGGTGGCAGCACGGGTCGGCGGCTGAGGAATCCGTCGACCAGGTGGTCGGTGAAGTCCGCGGAACGCTAGCCTTCGGCGGCGGGTCGACTGTGCACCACCAGCTCACCGATCTCCAACCGGCCGACGCGCAACTCCCGCACGACCGCCCGGCGGATCACCAGCCGCCCGATGGCCAGCGCCCCGACGGCCACGGCCCCGACGGCCAGCGCCCCCACGGCGAGGGCGCCGACCGATGCCGCCCCCGCAGCTCGCGCGCCGGTAGCCGCCGCACCTGTCGCCACCGCGCCGTTGGCGCGCGTCCCGGTCAACCGCATCAGGCGTACCTCTCGCTTCATCCCCCCATTGTCCGCGTACCGCCGGCCGCCCACTCCCCACAGATCCCGGATGTCATCGCACTGCCCCCTCGCCGCCGCAGGTAGGGCGGGTGGGTTGGGTATTGATCCGGTTCTATGTATGGTGGGAACGCTCCCAGACCGCGTCCACCACCCACCTAATCGAGGAGCTCACCATGTCGCGACGGCGAAGTCGCCCGGCCACCATGCTGGCCGGGTTGCTCATCCTGACCATGTCCGCGTTGCTGTTGCCACCGGCGTCGGTGGCCGGCAGCGCCGCAGCCAGCCCACCCCGCACCCGCGCGGTGCCACTCACTGAGCTGACCGTGACCTCCGAACGGGTGGCTTTCGGTCTGCAGCGTCCGATCGCGATCACCGCTCTGCCGGACGGCCGGATGCTGATCGCGGAGAAGAACGGCACCGTCCGCGCCTACCACCCCGACACCGGCCTGGCAGCCGAGCCGGTGCTCGACCTGACCGCCCGGATCGACACGTCGGACAACGAGCGCGGCCTGCTCGGCATCGTGCCTGCGCCGAACTTCGCGCGGACCGGGATGCTCTACGTGGCATACACGAGCCTGCCGGCCGGTGCGCTGACCCTGGCGCGAGTGCCCATCAACGCTCCTAGTCGGGTGCAGGTGCTGTTGACCCAGGAACACGCCGAGTTCGGCAACCACAACGGCGGACAGGTGGCGTTCGGCCGCGACGGCTACCTCTACTGGTCGCTCGGCGACGGCGGCAACGCGAACGACCCGTTCAAGAGCGGTCAGAACCTCGGCACCCTGCTCGGCAAGATTGTGCGGATCGATGTCAACCGCAGCTGCGGGGGGAAGCCCTACTGCGTGCCCTACGACAACCCGTTCGTCCGCACGGCGGGCGCGCGGCCGGAGATCTGGGTCTACGGGCTGCGCAACCCGTGGAAGTTCTCCATCGACCCGGCCGACAACTCTCTGTGGATCGGTGACGTCGGCCAGGGCCTGGTCGAGGAGGTCAACCACATCCGCCCGTCGCAGCGTGGCGCGAACCTCGGCTGGTCCTGTCGAGAGGGCACGCCGGTCTTCGACGAGACGCAATGCCGGCCGGGCGTGCGGCTCACCGACCCGGTCGTCCAGTACGACCACTACCTGACGGAGAACTGCTCCATCATCGGTGGGCTGGTGTACCGGGGGTCCGTCACGCCGGCGGCGCGGGGGACGTACATCGCGAGCGACTACTGCTCGACCCGCGCGTTCGCTGTGCGGCCCAAGTCCACGGGCGGCTACGAGTCCGCTGAGATCGGCACCTTCCCCACCCAGCCGACGGCGTTCGGCGCCGATGTGAACGGCGAGCTGTACGTGCTCAGTGACCTCCCGGGCTGGCTGAGCAAGGTGCGCTTCGAGCTGGTCCCGCAGGCCTCCGGCGGCGCGGCGAACCGCTGAACCTCGAAGCCCTCCGCAACACCCGTGGGGACGGCCGCTTTCGGGCGGCCGTCCCCGATCAGCCGGTCAGAGGCCGGCGGCGTGCGCGGCGGCGGTGCCACCGACCACAGGCAGGACGATGTTGCTGCTCTTCAGCGCGACCTGCAGGTTCGCGGCGGTGGTGTCGGCCTGGCTGGAGTACTGCGGGTAGCTGGCCACGATGATCACACCGATCCGGTGACCGGGCTTGAAGACATAGTCCTCCGGGAGCAGCGGGAAGCTGAAGTTGTACGACTCCCCCTGCACCAGCGGCACGGCGACGCGGATCGACTGCCGGTTCTGGGCGTCCATGATGCCCTTGGTGACCAGCTCGTAGTCTGCCGTGGCCACCCGCTTGCTCGTCTGCTTGTAGCAGCCGTCGTCCGTCGGGCTGCTCTGGCCCCAGCAGTCCTCCGTGGTGAGGGTGGTGATTCCCTCGCCCGAGGCCCGGTGCTCGACCCGCTCGTCGGTGCCGTAGTCGACAAGGATCGCCCCGAGGTTGGTGTCGGTCTGGTCGGCGGAGGCCCGCAGTTGCACGGTGGGGGTGCCGGAGATGTGCAGCGGCGCGGAGAGTGGCGCGGAGAGGAAGGCCAGCCGGTTTGGCTGTACCACGTCCGGGTTGAGAATCATGGTGTTCTGACTCTGCGTGCGGCTGTCCTGGAACGCCCCGGTCGCCGGCTTGGCGGTGGGCACCAGCCCGAGACCGCCCGCGCCTGTGGTGCCGGGCTGGAGGAACACCTCCGTGTCGGCCTTACCGGGGATCGGCCAGTCGGCGTGGGTCTCCCACACGTCGGCGGAGCGCTCCAGGTCCACCCGCGGCTCGTCCATGATGCCGTTGGCGACGTTCTGCAGCCAGAAGTCGAACCACCGGTGCAGCGTCGACACCCACACCGCGCGGCGCGAGTCGAACGGGTCGACGTGGCCCTCCTGCGACAGCCACAACTTGCGCGGCACGTTGTTCTCGGCCAGGGCGTACCAGAACTTGCTGAAGTGGTCCGGCCGGACGTTGTCGTCGTTGAGGCCGTGGTAGAGCAGCACGCTCGCGGTGACGTTGGGGACCTTCTTGACGTAGCTGCGCTCGTTCCAGAAGGACGTGTAGTCGCCGTGCTCGTCGCCGTCGGCGGCACCTATCGCGTCGCGCACCGGCTTGCAGTACTCCCGGCGCTCGGGGTTGGTGACCGTGTTGGCCAGCGAGGACACGTAGCTGTTGCCACGGGTGACCACGCCGTTGCTGCGCACGTAGTCGTAGTACTCGGTCGGTCCGCTGATGGGCACGACCGTGGTCAGGCCCTTCACGCCGGTCACCGCCGTGGCCATGGCCAGCGAGCCGTCGTACGACTTGCCGATCATCCCGGTCTTGCCGTTGTGCCAGTCCGCCTTGACGATCTCACCGGCGGCGTTACGGGCGGTGGCCCGACCGTTGAGCCAGTTGATGGCCTGCTTGGCGCTCAGATTGTCCTGGTTGGCGTTTGTGGTCGGGCAGCCGGTGGAGTTGTTGGTACCGACCATGTCCAGCAGGATGACCGCGTAGCCGCGCGGCACGAAGTAGTTGTCGTAGAACAACGGCCACTTGTCCAGCAGCCCGTCGCCGTCGAGGTCCGCCTTGCACTCGGACTCGTTACCTCGGCAGACCGTCGAGTAGTAGGGGCTGGCGTCCATCACCACGGGGGCCTTGAGCCCCTGCGCGGTGGCCGCCGGCCGCATCAGGTCGAACGCGATGATGTCGCGCAGACCGTCGTTGTCGCTGTCGAAGGTGGAGTCGATGAAGAGGCGTTCCCGAATGGCGTCGGCGTAGCCGAACACCGGCTGGGTGACGCCGTCCTGGACGACTATCGACGGCGGGCCGTCCGCCGCCAGCGCCTGCGGTGCCGCGCCGAGGGCGGCGAGCACCGTCGCGGACAGTACGGCCACGCCTCTGCGCCAGCGCGTTCCCACTGTAGCCATGCACTCTCCTTGATGTGTCCGAGGCTGCGTACGCTACGAGCCGGTGGCCGGTGCCACCACCTGCACGTGTAGGAACTTCGCCGGGTGTGGTTCGACGGGGTGCCTGGGCGACGGGGCTACGGCTGGCCGGCCAGCACCAGCTCCCGCAGCCGGCGGTCGAGCGTCGGAGCGTCCAGCCCGCCCGGCCAGCCGCGGAGCAGGGCGCCACCCTTGGCCACCAGCACGACGGCCGGCGGCTCCCGCACCGCGTACGAACGCCAGATCGTCTGCTGGTCGTCCAGGACGACCGGATACTCCACCCGGTGGGTGCGCAGGTAGTCCTGGACCTCGTCGGCCTGGTCCGCGCCGGCCACGCCGACGAAGATCACCCGGTCCCGATAGCTGCGGGCGAGCTCACTGAGGGCGGCCTGGCGGCTGGCGCAGGTGGTGCACCAGGAGCTGAAGAAGGTGAGCACGACGGGACGCTGCCCCCACAGCTCGGCGGCGACGAATGGCGTACCGTCGGTCAGCGCGCCGGTGAACGCCGGGGCCGCCGGGGCGGTGCCGGGCGCCGGACGCAGGGCAAGGTCGGCGGGGACCGGGCCGGGCAACGCCGCCGCCCCTCCGGCGGGCGCCGGCGCGGGTTCGGGCTCCGGCGTACTGCTGCATCCAGCCAGCAGCGCCACCGCCAGCACCAGCGGCAGGAGTGCCCGCCTCATGACGGGACCACCGCCACCAACGCCGGGCCCTCGCTGCTGTCCGACGTCAGGTCGAGCGCCGGCCGGCCGTCCACCTCCAGCCGATAGGAGGCCCGCTGCGGCACCCGCACGCCGACAGCGAACTCGCAGTAGGTGGGCAGGCGCTCGACGCCCAGATCCTCGGCGAAGGCGGCCACCGCGGTCCCCGCCGGCAACTGCCCGCTGGCCAACGCCGCCCCGTCCGGGTCCAGCACGCGGAACGGCGCCCGGTTGTGGAAGTGCTGGTACGGGCCGGTGCCGGCGCAGTCCACGCCCGCGGCCCGGATGTTGATGTCGCGGACCAGGACCCGGACGGTCGTCGGGGAAACCGCCTCCTGGGCGGCGCCGACGGCACCGCAACCGGTCGCGCCGACCAGCAGCAGGGGCAGCACAGTCATGATGCTTCGCCGCACGTCATCCTCCTTCCGCCCGCCTGGCGGGTCCGCGGCGGCCTTCCGCCGCGGACCCGCCAGAAACGGGGTCAGCCTCGGACGCCGGTCAGGACTTCTCGACCCGGCACTGCTTGGTCACCGTCTTGGTCGGGTCGCTCTCCGAGGTCGCGGTGAGCTTCACGAAACCGGTGTCCGCGGCGGCGGCGGTGGCACCCACCGACACCTTGACCGTGGTGGCCTTGCCGAACTGCGCGGTGGCGAGCTGGTTGGGCAGCCAGGTCCGCCAGCCCTTGCCGGCCACCTCCGCCGACAGGCGGTAGACGTCCGACTTCAGGTACGCGCTGACGTTCTCCGGGTGCTGCTGGCCGCCGGCCGAGTACGAACCGGTGTTGGTCAGCTCGAACGAGCAGGCCACCCCGCGGTTGGTCGGCTTGCCGCCGCCGGTCACCTCGCCCCTGCCCAGCAGCACGCCGTGACTGCTCGGCCCGCCGGTGCCGTCCAGCGAACGCACCGCCACGGTGTAGGAGAGCGAGCCGGCCGAATCCCGCTTGAGGTCGATGACGTAGAAGTGCAGCCGGTTGGCCTCGTCGACGTACTCGTACTGGCTGCCGGTGTCCGCCCCGGCGTGGAACAGCGCGTCGGAGAGCTGCCGGTAGTCACCCATGGTGATCTTCTGCGGGGTGCCGTCCGGCCGGTAGAAGTCGATCATGTCGATGTCCTGCGGGTTGGCGTCCACGACCCACTGGAACGGCGCGCTGTCGGCGTTCTTCGTCTTGCTCAGCAGCACGCCGCTGTCCGGGGTGAAGGAGTCCGCGCCCATTCGGTCGACGACCTCGACCGTGTAGTTGTTGAAGCTGCCACCGTCGCACAACGGGTCGGTGCTGACACCACACGTCGGTGACAGGTCCTTGTTCAGCGCGATGTTCACGCCGCTCAGACCCTTCGGGCCGGCGTCGACCGCCCGGGCCGTGACCTGCGCGACCACCAGGCCGGACGAGGCCAGCGACTCCCGCGACAGCCGCAGCACGTGCTCCTCACCGAGCAGACCGATCTTGAGCTTGTCCCGCACGGTGTGCAGCGAGCCCATCGAGCCACCGTTGGTCGGCGGGATCTGCCAGCGGGTGTGCGGACCGCCCGGGCCGTTGAACGACCCGCGCGACATCATGCTCCAGATCCCGGTGTACGCCCTGCGTAGCGGCTCGCCGTACGGGTTGTTGTAGTTGTCGCCGATGCCCAGCAGATGGGTCAACTCGTGGGCGTAGACGCCCATGCCGGAACTCTCCCCCTGCGTCGAGGAGCCGCCGCCGGCGTTCGGCCACAGTGTCGCCGCCGCCTTCCACGAGGTCCAGTCCACGTAGCGGGTCTTCGCCCAGTTCGGCAGGTTGGGGTCCGGCGGGCCCCAGGCGTCCGGCACGTCCTCCTTGTTCTGGAAGATCATCTGCCCGAACTCCTGCCAGGTCGACGACTCGTCCTGCCCGGCGCTGAGGATGAACACCAACTCGTACTGGTTGGCGACCTCCTCGCCCACGGCCGCCCGCCAGGCGCCCAGGCCGTCGGTGCGGATGTTCTTGCCGCACACGTCCCCGCTCGGGCAGGCGCCCGGGTTGAACCCGTTGTCCAACCCGTACTGGTAGGACTTGGCCGGCATCTGGTACGGCCCGAACCCGGTGAGGTCGACGCCGTAGCGGCCGTTGGAGTCCTGCATCCAGTACTCGTGCAGGGTGTGACCCTTGTTGAGGGTGTTCGGGGTGTTCGGGGTGTTCAGGAAGTCCTGGTAGAACTTCGGCACGTCCGCCCGGGGGATGTTCGTCGCGACGGACTGGGGGTTGCCGAACACCGTCGAGCGGGCGCGCTGGGAGACCGCGAACGTCTCGTCGGGATAGTCGAGCGCCACCAGGGCGATCTTGAAGTTGCGGGCCGAGCCGGACACGCTCGGGTCGGCCCAGTTCTTGCCGGGCACGGCCTTGTAGTCGTTCCAGGTCATCGTGTCCGGGTTCTGCCAGGCCTGCGGGTCGAGTACCTGGAACGGCGCGGTGCCGCCGGCCGGGTTGGCCGGGGCCGCGGCGGCCTGCGCCGCCCCGGTCGCCACGAGCGTGGTCACCACGGCGGCGGCCAGCACGGCCCGCCTCAGCCGGGTTCGGTGGGGGGTAGCACGGTGCACGGAACCACCTCTCGTCGGAGGAAAACGCGGCGCTGGCGTCCCGGTGGGGGTTATCGCGGAACACCTGTCAGCAGGCCGCGCAGCGAATCTAGGAGGGCGGGCCGGTGCCGGTCACCGTGCAGATGTCGGCAGGTGGGCCGGCGACTTCCGACACCTGAAGGACCAGGGCCAACGGCGGATCAGCCGGGGCCGGCCTCGGAAGCTGGTTCGGTCGTTGCCGCGAGGGCCCGCAGCACGTCCCGGCGCACCTGGTCGGCGGTGGGCCCGGACAGGGGTCCGCGCGGTGGACGGCACTGCCCGCCGAACCGCCCGGCGCACTCCATGGCGAGCTTGACGGCCTGCACGGCGTCCGGGCGGGAGGCCCAGCCGAGGATCGGGTGCAACTCGGCGTAGAGCGGCAGCGCCCGGCCGAGGTCGCGGGCGACGCACAGCTCGTACAGGCGCACGGCCTGGCGGGGCAGCGCGTTGGGGAGGGTAGCTACCCATCCCGTGGCGCCGCACAGCACCAGTTCGAGCACCACGTCGTCGGCACCGACCAGCACGTCGACGTGCGGGCAGAGGTCCCGCAGGCGATGCAACCTGCGCACGTCGCCGGTGACCTCCTTGACCGCGACGATCCCGTCGATCTCGGCGACGGTCGCCAACAGGTCCGGCGTGAGATCCAACCGGGTGTCGGACGGTTCGTTGTGGGCGACCACCGGCAGGCCGACCGCCGCCACCTCCCGGTAGTGGGCGACCACGTCGGCGGCGCGGGCGGCTGGCCCGTCGGGTGGCCGCGCGAGCACGCCGTGGGCGCCGGCCTCGGCGGCCTGCTCCGCCCAGCGGCGGGCCTGCCTGCTGCCGTAGCCGCCGACACCGGGCAGCACTGCGCAGCCGGACGGCGCGGCCTCCACCGTCGCCTTGACCACGGCCGCTCGCTCGTCGTCGGAGAGGGCCCGATACTCCCCCATCGACGCGCACGGCGCGACCCCGTGACACCCCTCGGCGGCGAGCCAACCGACGTGTTCCTGGAGCCTGTCGAAGTCGACCGACAGGTCGGCCCGAAACGGCGTGGCGATGGCGACCAACACGCCCCGCCAGGGCCTACCAGCTCCCACTCGGAAATCCCCTCCCCACCGGCACCACCCGTCAGCCCATGCGCGCCGTGCGCGGCGCCGCTGGTGCGGTCCGTACCGGAACCCTAGGAACGCCTGTCGCTCCCGGTCTTCGGACAGATGCCGAAACCGTCGCGTGGCCGCCCGTCTTTTTGTCGTGACTTCGACAGTGGACCTTGCGCGATGCCCCACCCGCACCGGAGGGTAAGGACTGGCGGTCGTGCGCTCACCAGAGCGCACTGAGAGGTAACGGAGTTAGATGCACGGTGAGCTCCAGCGAATCGTCGACGCCGTCGCCGCCCGGGTGGGGCGACCCGCCCTCATCGAGGACCGGCGACAGCGGGTGGTCGCCTACAGCGAGCACGACGGCCCGATGGACGACGTCCGCCGGACGTCGATCCTGCGGCGGCAGACGACGCCGGAGGTGATCGCCTGGTTCCGAGGCATGGGCGTGCTCACGGCGCACACGCCGGTCCGCACCCCCGCGTGCGCCGAGCTGGACCTGCTGGCGAGGGTGTGCGTGCCGATCCGGCACGACGACCTGCTGCTCGGGTTCGTCTGGTTCATCGACGCGGACGGCTCGATGACCGACTCCGACATCGCCACCGCCACCGGCCCCTTCACCGACCTGTCGCTGGCCCTGTACCGGGAGAACCTGCTCGGTGAGCTCGCCGCACAGCGGGAGACCGAAGCCACCCGCACCCTCCTGGTGGAGAGCCGGCAGGCGCGCGAGCACGCGGCGCGGGCGCTGCTGGAGGAGGGCGTGGTGGTCGCCGACGGGTCGACCGTCGCGCTCGTCGCCCAGCTCGTACCGGCCGCCGGGCGGCAGCCCGACGAGGTGGCCCGGATCGCCCTGGAACAGGCCCTGGTCACCACCCGCCGGTGGATCGGAGTACGGGAGACGCTGCACCACGTCTGGCACGACCACGGGGTGCTGCTGGTCTGCGGCGACCGGATCGCTGGTCGCCCCTCGCCGGAAGCCTCCGCCGGGCACCTCACCGAGGCGCTGGCAACCGCGACGCGGGGTCTGACCTCGGTGGACCGGACCGTGACCGGCATCGGCCAGCCCCGCGCCGGGCTGTCCACCGCGGTCGAGTCCTACCAGGAGGCCGCGCAGGCCGCCCGCGTCGGCACGCAACTGCCCGCGCTGGGCCGGGTGGTCTCCTGGGCCCGTCTGGGCATCTACCGGGTGCTGTCCCAGCTGGACAGTCAGCACCTCGACGTCGCGGGCGTCCATCCCGGGCTGGAGCGGCTGCTGCGCGACGACGCTCACCAGGTGCTGCTGGAGACCCTGGAGGCCTACCTCGACCTGGCCGGCAACGCGCACGCCACCGCCGAGAAGCTCCGACTGCACCGCACGACCCTCTACTACCGGCTGCAACGTGTGGAACAGCTCGCCGGGACCGACCTCAAGGACGGCAACGAACGGCTGTGCCTGCACCTGGCCATGAAGCTCGGTCGGCTCAGCGGTCACTACCGCACGGCGTGACACCGCCTGGGGAAAATTCCGCCACCGCCGACCGCCATCTACTCCGGCCTTTCCGTGTGTTGCCTGGAGGTTGCTCTCGACATCGGTGATCTCTATGCTTCCTGGGCGTCAAGAGTGGTCAGCGTCAAGCCTCCCGGCTTGCTGACCCGGCAACCGCGCCACCCGCGCACGGTGCCTCCGGGGGAAGACCAGGCCGACCGCAAGCTGCGGTACGGCAAGAGCGGGTGCCTCATGGCACCGGAGAGCGAGTTCACCGTGTCATTCGAAGAGCTGGACCTGGCAGCTTTCGCGGTCTGCCTGACCTGCGGGCACCTGCGCGGCGGTGCCCCGCGCGAGCAGCGGTGCCGCTGCCAGCCCCGTACGCCGGAGTGGGAGCAGCAGTGGCAGGACCAGGACATCCCCGGCGACCTCGACCTGTGTGTGTTGTGCGTCCGGGCCACGGTGACCACCCGAACCCGGTGGTCGTGGCTGGCCTGCGAGACCTGCCGACTCGTCTCGCAGGTCGTCGGCGAACGGTACGGCCACCGCGCCGCGCTGCCGCTGGGCCGGCACTCCCTCATGAACGGCGACGTGGCCCAGCCGCAAACGGCCACGACCACCGAGGTCGCTGTCTCGCTGGTGGCCTCCGCGCGACGGTGCCACGAGTTGCGCGAGTGGCAGCAGCTGGAGTTCGCCCGGCTCGCCGAGCCACTACGCCCGATTGTGTCGAGCGTGCGGCTGGCCGAGTGGCAGCGGCAGTCGCCGCCCTCGCTCGGAGCAAGCGTCGACGCCTTCGACCGCTACGGCGTCCTGCCCGTGCCGGACGACCTCAGCAGCCTCCGGCAGGCCCAGACCCAATTCCTGTTCACCGCTCGTTGACCATCAGCCATCGACGGTGCGCTGACGACGGCGACCACGTCAGTCCTCGCGTCGGAGACCGTCGATGTAGCCCTGGATGAGGGCGGACGCGTCGCGGAAGTCGAGGTCGAAGAACTCGCGGTCCTTGCGTACCCGGTAGGGCGCCAATCGATCGTGCACCTCGGCCTCCACCGACGGAGCATCCGCGACCACCCACAGAGCCCGCACGCCGAACGGGATGACCACGCCTGTCGCCCGATTGATCTCCCTCACCCGCTCCTCGACGGTCCGCTCGGTGTAGCCGACCTTGAGCATCCGAGGCTGCTCGCGAGTCGACAGCACGTAGATGTAGCCAGCTCCTCGCGGTTCACGCGGCTGTTCCCCGACGAGTCCGGCCAGATGGACCTGCGCGTCCGCGTCAGTCAGCAGCGTGAGCTGCTTGGCAGCTGTGGCATCGTCGCCATCCCTGATCGCGGTGCGTAACCGACCGAGCGCGTCACCAGCTTGTCGGCAGCGCTTACGTCCAGGGCGGCCCAGTTGCTGCCACACGGTGAACCAGTCCCACTGGTCCTGCCTGTGACAGCGCGTGTAGAGCCCCTTGACTTCCGACAGTGCCTCCAGCAGTGCCGTGGTGGGCTCAGCCGGGTCGTTCTGCAGGTAGCTCAGCACGGCCGCCACCGACTGCCGTCGTCTCTGCTGGACCTCGGGCTTGACGGGGGCCATCCCGAAGCCCCACTTCTGCGCGACGTGCACGCGGTGGTCTTGAACTGGAGATGCCACGACCGCCCTCTCCTCCCGTAGCTGCATTCGCCGTCGGATGCGGCGATCCCGGCCACCTCAGCAGCGGCCGGGAAGAGCGGCAAGAGTATCCACCATGACCAGCCCAGCGTCCGGGGTCCCACGGATCATGGTCATTCACGTACCGTGGTCCTACCTCGCCGTGGCGGGCGCATCACGGAAAGCGTTGACCGAGCAGGAAGCCGGGGGGCGAATGCAGCAAGGCCGCAGGCATGAACGCCTGAGACTGGCGAGCCTGGACTTCCTTGGCGACGATTCCGCCTTGCGGGAGCAGGCCGGTCGTGCGCTGCGCGAGACGGGACGTGAGCTGCGACCCGAGGAGTGCTCCGGGGCGGACCAGACCGGGTCCGTCCGCGTGGTGGTCGACACCCAGCGACAGGTCTCAGCTGTCACGATCGTTCGCGACTGGCGCAGCCGGCTCGGCCCTGGTGGGTTCGCCGATGCGCTCTTCGAGGCGTACGCCGCCGCCGTGCAGGCCGCCCTCGAACTGGCGGCGCTCCTTCACCTGCAGGCGGAGGAGAAAGGTCCCGCGGCTCCGGATCAGGAGCCGCTCGACAGCGGCCCCGAACGGGACGTCGACGAGCACACCTGGCTGCGCGACACCTGGCGAACGCTGTCCGACCTCGACGCAGAGCTTGATGCGGCGACTCACCGGTCCAGAGTGGAGGGCGACTCGAGCATGTCGAGCCCCGACGGCTGCCTGACGCTGCACATCCGCGGAGGCGGCATCACCGGCATCACCGGTGACGTCGGGCGGATCGCCCGGGCAGACGCGGGTGAGCTGCAGTTGGAAGCCCGTTCCCTTTTCCGCGCGTTCGCGCTGACCAGCTCCGGGCCGACCGGATCGTGAGGTAGTGAGATGGATGAACTGAATGTCATCACCGACTCGCTACGTGATGAGGGAGTCAAGTGGCTGACGCTGTCGGACCAGGTCGCTGCCGTCAAGGTAGCCGCGGAGCAACTTCATCTGGACCCCTCGGCCTTCTTCATCGGTGACGCGAACGTCCTCATCCACTCGCTGGCGTACAACGACTTCCATGCCTTCATGGTCGCCGTTCTGAATGGAGCGGTGACCGAGTTCGAACAGGTTGGCAAGGCCCTGCGTCGCATCGCCGACGAGTACGACCGGGCCGACGAGATCGTCTCACTGGACCTCAACGAGATCTACAAGGCCTAGCGACCCACCGGGCGACGTTCGGAGAGGGCACGGAGCACCCGATGCAGCCAGGGACCACTGATCTTGAGTACGGGGAACCGTTCAACAAGGCGTTCGACCATATCCGCGCCGGCATCGACACGGCGATCGCCAAGTTCAACGAGATCGTCGAGCAGGTACAGCAGTGGAAGTGGCTCCTCGGACCCGCGGCACTCTTGTGGATCAAGCACAGTCTGGATGGCACCAAAACGGCACTGAACTCCGTCCTCGACCGCGTCGAGCAGGCTTTGGAGCATCAACTGCCGGTGCTCTCGCTGATCGAGGTCAGCTTCCGCTGGGTCAACGACGTGAAGACGCCGGTCTCCGACCTTTCCTCCGCCACCACCGACCCGGCGAACGAGAACCTGCCGAAGTGGACCGGCGACGCGGCGAGCGCCTACAACGCCAAAGCCGGCAAGCAGAAAGCCGCGGTAGACGAGTCAGTCGTCAAGTCGGAGTTCATCAGCCAGTGGCTGTTCACGATCGCCAAGGCGAATGTCGACTACGCCGTCGAACTCGCGAAGATCGTCACGGGGCTGGTCGGCAAACTGGCGCAGGCGGCGTCCGAAGGGGTGACCGTCATCGACCTACCGTGGGCCATCTCCACCCTCGCCGAGTCGGTCGGAGACCTGGTCACCGCCGGCCTGAACACTCTGCTCACCATCGGCCAACGCTTCGTCGACGCGCTGGGCAACATCCGGGACATCGCCACGCAGGTCGGCGACCACTCGAAGCTACCCGGTGGGCGGTGGCCGGAGGCCGTCCGAGGATGACCGACGGGCCCGTCACACCGTGGGTACGGCCGCCTGGGTCGCCTTGAGGATCGTCAGCGCCTTCGGCGCGAGCGTTTCGGTGGCGGCGTACGAGGCACCACCGATGGCCAACCAGACCTTCACCACCAGGTTGCCCGTGCGCGCGCGGACCATGTACTCGGCGTACTTGAAGCCGGGCTCGGAGCGCCTGGTGAAGGCCTCGGCCTCGTCGCCCACGCCGGTGATGACGCCGGCTGGCGTCATCACCGTCACCTGCGCCGTGGCCCGGTAGAGCAGCCGAGCCTCCTGCTCGCTGACCGGCGTGGACGCCTCCACCCGCAGATTCGCCTGATGCCCGTCCTTCGTTCGCATCTCGAACAGACACGACGCCCCCGGCTGCCCCAGCGGTGGCTTCGGATCGGTGCGGGCCACCGTCAGGGACAGCTCCGCCAACGGCCGAAGATCAGTACGCTTGCACAGCTCCAGATCTTGAGCGCGGTAGACGGGGCCGGCTGAGGCGGTGGGCGGGGTGGAGGCGACGCTGCTCGTGGCCGCCCCTGTTGTCGGCGCACTCACTGGAGCCGAGGCACCGTCGCAGGCGGCAGCGGCGAGCACCGCAACGAGCGCCACGACAAGACGAGAGACACCGGCCGACGCAGACACCTCTCGAACATACCGGCTGCGATGCCGGCAGACTGCCCGAGCGACGAGCCACTATGGTGCGGGGTATGGCCGCCGCAGAGACCCCGGAGCAGATCACCCGGACCCGGATGGTCACCGCCCGGGCGGTCCTGCAGGGCCAAGCCGATCTTCGGACGTACCCTTATCGCCTGCTGGCCGTGGTCTCCCAGCACGGCATCGGCGGCGACAAGGTCAGTGAGGCGGTCGCTGCCGCCGAGGTGCTCGGGCAGTTCGGCTGGGACCTCGTCAACATCTCGGAATTCGCCTCCAACAAGATCGTCTACGCCTTCCTGCGGAGACGGTGACGATGAGTCTCGGGCCGTGCCGGACCTGACGCAATGGTTGGGCTACGACGGCGGCATTGGTTCGGGGTTGCTCAGGCATGCCGGGCGATGTCGTCGCCGGTCACAGCGCCTCCTGATGGTGCAGGCCGGCATGGAACCGCAGCAGCCGGATTTTGTCCTCGCCCAGGATCGGGCGGGCATGCGCGATCAGCTTGTCGAGCTGGGCGGCGCGATCGCGGGATGGGCCGTGATAGGTAGTGGCCGCCTGCCGATTGAGCCATGTGCTGATGTCCGCCCGCGCACCGGCGCGCAACCGGTCGTCGGGATCATCGATCAGCCGTAGGTTTGTGGCCAGTCGCTGCCACGCGTTGCCCGAGGTCAACAACCGGTAGCCCGCGAACCGGACATGCGCCGCGTTGCCCGGCCTGAGCAGGGCCTCGAGCATCTCCGGGTCGAGGCCGCCGAGGTCGTGTCGCAGGACCGCCACCACCTGGCGGGTCACCGCGCCAGACTCGTCGCCCAGCAGTGGCACCAGGTCGGCCGACCGGGTCACGCCGAGGCGACGCAACGCTCGGACCGCTTCGACCCGACCACGCGCCCGTGGATGCGCCAACCACCGTCGAACCAGGCCGGCATCCTCGACGCCACCGGTCTCGCCCAGCCCGGCGAGCACCCCCGGCGCCGGCGGCTCCCGCCGAGCAAGCAGGCGATAGGACCCTGCCGGATCCGCGCCGCTGCCGCGAAGCCTGTCTTGAGCGATCGCCCGCACCAGCGGATGCCGATCAGGCAACGCCGCCTCAGCGGCGCCCAGATCACCGACTGCGGTCACGGCCTGCAGCGCCTCGGCCCGAACCAGCGCGGTACGGCTGACCAGTAACCCCCGCAACTGAGCCGGGCCCGTCGCGGCCTGAACGGCACCTCGGGCGCACAGGGACCGGATCGGCAGGTCGTCGTCTGTCATCGCGGCCGTGATCAACCGGCGCACACTCAACAGGCCACCTGTCATCGCGGCACGGTAGGCCGCCCGCCGGGTCCGACGATCCCGCGCCGTCAGCAACGGCTCCAAGCCGTCCAATGGCAGGTCCCGCAGGACACCTTCGACGCGCTCGGCCAACCAGGCGCCCTGACCCCGACCGCGCAGGGCGAACGCCATCTCCGTGAGCTGGGTCAACGACCCCCGCGATGACCGCAGCCAACCATCCACCGCCGCCCTTGCCCGCTGGCGCACCTCGGGCACCCAGTCGGCGGTCCGAAGCGCCAGCACCGCCAGCGCAGCCGGGTGCGCATGCTCAGCCAGGTGGACAACCGCCGCTTCGCGGATCCGCCCGTCACGGTGGCAGCCGGCCACGACCAGGCGCAGCACCTCGACCTCACCGTCAGCCAGCTCGGCCGCAAGGCTCCGCGACCAGCGCGGCGCCGACCACCACCGTTCGCGCAGCGCGTCATCCACCGCCAACCACCACCGCGCCTCAGCGGAACCAAGCGCATCCACAACCGCCGCCCGCAGGCCCGGCTCAGCGTCGCGGGCCACCGTCAGCAAAACGGCCGAGAACTCCGCGGGGCCAACGCTTCGATCGGCACCGCCGGCCCCAGCCCGCACCCACTCGACGGCCGGCAGTTGCGGCAGATAGTCACGCTCCGGCGAGTCGTTCGCGCTGGCAGACATGGCTCGCAGCCACCGCCGCAACACTGTGCCCAGCGACATCGCGCCCACCGACGCCCCCGTTCCCACCGCAGGTCACCACGATCGCAGCCATTCTGTCGCCCATGGGCCGACCGAGCCAGCGCATTCGCCCGCAGCCACGGTGACTCCGCAGCCGGGTGGCAACCAACAGCCCGCCGAGGCCGACGGCGCCCCGCCACCGGTTCTCCCGTCCAGGGCGACGCGGTGAACGCCAGGGCTCCATTTGCCCTCGTGTGGCAGCCTCATTCTCCGTGATCGATGATTTCGCGAAGGACTACCTGCACGACGAACTACGGTTCACGCGTCAGGCGCTGGTCTGGAAGCTCGACGGCCTGTCCGAATACGACATCCGCCGCCCCCTGACAGTGACCGGGACCAACCTCCTCGGCCTGGTCAAACACATGGCGGTCTGGGAGGCCAGATACCTCGGCGAGATCTTCGACCGCCCGTTCCCCGAGCCGTTGCCTCGATGGCAGGACTCGGACGGCCGTGACCTGTGGGTGACCCAGGACGAGACCCGCGAACACGTCGTCGGCTTCTACCGGCGCGCCTGGGAACATGCGGACGCGACCATCACAACGCTTCCCGTCGACGCCACCGGTCACGTGCCATGGTGGCCGCGCCCCGACGTGAAACTGTTCAACGTCATGGTCCACGTCCTCATCGACACCACCCGGCATGCCGGACACGCCGACATCCTGCGCGAGCAGCTCGACGGCCGAACCGGCGTAGCAGCCGGGTACGAGGAACAGATCGACACGGCAGCCCGCGAGGTTCACCGGGCAAAGATCGAGCGGGCCGCCAAGGCAGCCGCCCGCAGGTGGGATCAAGCTGGCCCATCCGAGGCGCACGACACGGCCGGGCCTACGCCCTAAGCAAACGGCCGGGCCTACGCCCTAAGCAAACGGCCGGGCCTACGCCCTAAGCAACCAGCGCCCCGGCTCGACTGTTTCCTCGACCTGGTCCGGATTTTCGCGGCCAACCCAGGTGCCGACGCACGCCTCATGCTCCGCGGTCACGCCGTTCCGCTGGCGACTGGACGAGGCGCGCTCGCTCTACGATGGGCCGCATGTCGCTGGTCGCGAGTGATGCCCTGCTGGACATGCGCAGAAGTTCGATGTACCGCGCCGGGATCTGGCTGGCCCGCACGGCCAACCTCGTGCTGCTGCCGGTGGTTGTCTGGGGCATCGCCTCCGGGGCGCCGAATGTGCCCGCGTTGCCAGACTCGGTCTTCATGGCCGCCTGGGCCGCCGGGTGCGTGACACTCGCGCCGGCCGTGGTGCTGTTCTACCGCTCCGGCATTCCGTTTGAACACAGGCTTGCCACCTGGGTCACCGACAGACGTGTGGGCAATGCCATCCTCCGGGATGTCTTCTGGCGTCGCCCCTGACAGGCAGCCGTCCTGTTCGGGCAGTGAGCGACGGCGGCACCTGCGCCGGACGCTCAACTCCTGCCCGGCTCCGCCAACGGAAAGGTGCTCTGCCTGATCCACGTGCCGCTGTCATCGGCCTGAGCGATGAGCGTCATCTTCCGGGCACGTCCCACGATGGGCAGGTGCTGTTCGAGGGCCCGTTCCGCAGCTCGCATGTCCTCCAGGTCGCAGCCGTGCGCCACTGTCAGGTGAGGCACGACGTCGTCGAACTGCCCTTCGAACGGCGGGAAGTCCGGGAATGCTGAGTGCACGAGCTCTGTGAGGATGCGGAAGGGCTGGGGATCCTCCGGCGCGAGCCACAGGACCTCGTCGCCAAACCATGCGGTGCGGGTCAGCCGAAAGTCGAACGCCGCGGTGTTGGCGAAGATCCGCCGAAGCTCAGCTATGACCACCCGGTCGATCTGAGCGGGAGGCACGAACGGGAACAGCACGGTGACGTGGGCCGGGACCCCTAGCCGGGCGTTGGCGTCGAGCACGTCACGGTGCCGTCCCACTGCGGCTTCGGCCTCGGGAACCTCGAGTATCAGGCCACTTTGACGAAGTACCGCACCCATGATCCGAGCCTAGATCGCGACGTCGACCGGGGGCGCACCGGGCTCCAGGCTCAGCGCAAGGCGATGTGGGCGTCGGTGAGGAAGCGGTCACGGTCGTCACCGTGGGCAATCGCCGCGTTGTAGATGGCGTCGATCGCCGCGGCCAACGGATCCTCATTAGCCAGGGCGACAAGTGCGGGGAACGCGGCGGCCTGCTGGAGCGCCTCGGTGACGAGACGTGTGCCGAATGCTCTCGAACCCACGTGCAGCGTGACGGTGGTGTGGGGCACCTCGGGGTCGGACAGGAGCCGGTTGAACGCGGCGGCGCCGCCCTGTTCGGTGAAGGAGCGGGGCAGTGGGCGGCCGGCCTCGGCGGTGGCGAGCGCGTCGGCGATCCACCCGATCTGCTCCAGCCCGGCCACCGCATCGCGCGCCGGGCCGCCCAGCGGGCTGCCTCGTGCTGGCGGGCGGCAGGCAGCGCGTCGATGCGGTCGAGCAGCCGGCGGTCGATGCGGGCCAGGGACCGCGCCTGACCAAGGAGCCCGCGGACACGGTCCGACGGCGGCGCGCCTCCCCACTGCTCGGCGTCACGCTCGGCCCGCAGGCGGCGGGACTTTTCGGCCAGCGCGGTCGCCTCGGCGGCCTGCCCACGCAAGGTCTCCACCCACGGGTACGAACCGGCGGCGTCGAGCAGATGGTCCCAGATCAGGCCGAGGGCGAAGGCGTGCCGGCCCAGCACCCCTTCGTGGCGCACCGTGAAGCCGTCGGGGCCAGACGTCAGCCGTACGGTACTCGGCTCGTCGTCCGGCAGCGTGGCCAGCGGATGAGGAAAGATCGGTTCGTCGGCGGTGGACCACGACCACAGCAGTGTCTCGTCGTCGACCCGCTTGAGCCGGACCTCAAGGTCGCCGGCGGGCAGCACACCCGCCGGGACCTCGACCGGCGCGGGCCGGTGGCGGACCACCGCCACCCGGGACAGATCGGCCTCGTCCTCGTACCGGTCAGGCGGCGGCAGGATCGCCGAACGACCAGACGGACGCGGAACCAGCGACAGCATCCCCCACTCGGCGGCCTTCGTCGGCTTCTGCTCCCAGTCTCGGCCCCCCGGGTCGGCCAGCACGGTGCGCCATGGTGTCTCCTCGGGCACCGCCCAGATGTGCAGCTCGTGCCGCTCGGGCGGGTCGTCGTCGGTGCGTACGCTCTCGTGCAGGCGGTCGCGCGCGTGCACCCGCACCCGGATCAGGCCGCGCGGGACAGCGATGTCGGTGAGGGCCTCTGCGGTGTCACCCATCAGGCCGATGACCGACAGCCTGCCGCTGGGGCTCCAGAGGGTTGCCTCACTGATCGCGTCCCAGCCCCTGTCGGTCTCCCCCGGCGGACCGGGCAGGACACGGACGTGTGTTTCGATCCAGCCGGTGTGAATGCCGCAGATGCCTGTGAGCTCAGACGGCCCGACGACGTGTACGAGGTCGTCGCCGAGGGTGTAGATCCCCATGCCGGACACGCCCGGCGCGGCGGACACGTCGTACTGACAGTGGCTGACGAACAACCTCGTCCAACTGGTCCCGGATGCCGGACTTCGACGGTCTGCGTCAATCACATCGGCCACTGTCAGATCCTACGGCCGACCTGACCAGGCCCTCGCAGCTCGGGATCGCGTTCGTGTTCTGCACCGAGGTTGAGTTTCGATCGTCCCTCAGCGCGAGGCTGCCCTCACCGATGCTTGGGCGCCACGGCCTCGAGATCGTCGATGCTGCCGGACATGATCGTGCGCAGGTGCTCGGTGATGTCCTGAGGTGGCCAGTCCCACCAGGCAAGCGCCAGAAGGCGGGCGACGTCCTCCTCGCTGTAGCGGTGGCGGATGAGCCTGGCTGGGTTGCCGCCGACGATGCCGTAGTCGGGGACGTCGTCGACGACGACGGACCCGGCAGCGATGACCGCTCCGCTGCCGATCTGGCCGCCGGGCATCACCATGGCTTGGTATCCGAACCACACGTCGTTGCCAACCACTGTGTCACCGCGTCCGGGCAGGTTGGTGATGAGATCGAAGTGTTCGACCCAGGAACCACCCATGATCGGGAACGGGAAGGTCGACGGGCCGTCCATGCGGTGGTTGGCGCCGTTCATGATGAACCGCACGCCCTCGCCCAGCGCGCAGAACTTCCCGATGATCAGCTTCTCCGGCCCGTAGTGGTACAGCACGTTGCGGGTCTCGAAGGCGGTGGGATCATCCGGGTCGTCGTAGTAGGTGAACTCCCCAACCTCGATCAGCGGCGAGGTGACCAGCGGTTTCAGGAGCACCACGCGCGGCTGTTCGGGCATCGGATGCAGCACGCCCGGATCGGCCGGAACACCTGTCACCATGATCTCCTCTCGGGCCGCTGAAGAGGCGAAACCAAGATCGAACAACCTTGCCGCACGCTACCACCGCACGCGGGCCGACGATCCCGCCGCACGCCACTCCCCCACCACCGGTGATGCACTTTCCCAACGTCGGCTATGGCTGGAACAGCGTAGGGTCGGCGTGCAATGACGGACTTCGCGTACGCCGCGGGTCTCCGTCACCTGCACGCCGCGATCAGGCGAGTACCACGCTGCACGTTCACCGACCTGCTCCAGGAGGTTCGATCATGTCCAAGGACTCGACGAGCAAGGCGAACGTCAAGAAGAAGGGCAAGACGATCAAGGAGAAGCAGACTGCGAAGCGCCTGAAGCGCGACGAGCAGAACGGGCATTCCTCGAACATCGTGCCCACCGGGCGCTGACGCCGGCAGCATCGCTCGATTGTCCGAATGCGGCGATGAAGGTGGGGGCTGACGATCGTCGATCCCCACCTGCCGCCGCGGTGTTCACTGACGGCGGCGAGCCGTGACGATCCAGGCACGTGAGTCGAAGTACACGCCGCCGTCGGTGTCGTGGGCGTCGAGGGTGGCGCGTAGGCAGGTGCGTACCTGCTCGGCAGCCTTGGCGTCGAGATTGGCCAGCAGGTTGTTGGGCTCCCACGGGGAGAGCGCCATGCTGACCTCGCTGGCATCACCTCGATGACCCGCCGGTCAGCCACATAGCAGCGAATCGCACCCACTCTCCACTCGCGGCACGGACGATCGAGATCGCCGTGGACGTCGCAGGTGAGATCGCCAAGCGCACGTGACCGTCAAGTGCCCCCGTGGCCAGGCGCGGCATCAACGACGCAGACACGTGACCAGCTCCGCCCACCTGCATGGGATCGCCAACGGATCATGTGTGCTACGGTAACCTCGTTGCAGTTTTGATTTCCGTAGACGTTTTTCAGCGCCTGATGGGGTATCAGAAACCCACCCAGGCGCTTTTTCGTTTTCGTGTCGTTTCGACGCGGGTGATCAACGCAGCGGCGTAAGGGTCCGCACAGTGCGGTCTCTAACAGCCTGCGAGGAGCAGACATGACTACTGGCACCGTGAAGTGGTTCAACGCCGACAAGGGCTTCGGCTTCATCAGCCCGGACGACGGCGGCGCCGACGTCTTCGCCCACTTCTCCGCGATCTCGGCGAGTGGCTTCCGCAGCCTCGACGAGAACCAGAAGGTGGAGTTCGACGTCACCCAGGGCCAGAAGGGCCCGCAGGCGGAGAACATCCGCCCGCTCTGATCCACACTCTGCGAACGGCGGCCCGACTGATTCAGCGGGCCGCCGTTTGGCGTTTCATGCGCTCACCACGGCACCTCGTCATCGGCAGCACCGCGGGAGGCCTGAGCAAGGCCAGGGAACTCGCCGCGGAACTGGGCGAACGTGCCCTCGCGGTCCGCCTGGACGTCGCCCGTTAAGACGACTGGACAACCGCCGTCGCCGCGGCCGAGCAAACCTTCGGCAAGCTGACGATCCTGGTGAACAACGCCGGCGTCCAGAATCCCGCCACCACGATCGAGTTCACCGACCTGGCCCTCTGGGACCGCACCTTCGCGATCAACGTGACCGGGCAGCTCCTCGGCATCAAGGCCGTCACTCCGGCGATGCGGCGATGCGGCGAGCCGGCGGCGTGATCGTGAACATCGGTTCGACGATGGCGTACGGCGGCACCGCCCTCTACGCCTCCTACGTCGCGAGCAAGCGGGCGATCCGGGGCTTGACGCTGAGCGCCGCACTCGAGCTGGGCCGGGACAACATCCGGGTGAACGCCATCCACCCCGGGGTCGTCTCGACCAAACTGATCCACGAGCCAGCCGCGCCCGGTGAACGGCCGATCTCGGACTTCTATGACCCGAAGCCGTTCGCGATCCCGCGCCTCGGCACAGGCCGCCGCCCGATCATCCGCTCGGTTGGTCAGGCGGCGGCCTGTCCACCAGGCGCGCAAGACCCACTTGGCGGCGGTGTTGTTGCAGGTCCACTGCCACACGGCGTTGTCCGCAACGGGGTCGCCTCAGGGGACATCGACGCGTTGTCCTGTGATCCAGGGCGCCTCCGGCGGCGTTCGCGCAGGCCCTGTCGTGTCTGCGTTCACCGTCGGGAATGGGCCGGGTGCGGACGTTCGGGCGGTCCTCCCCGGGCGTGGGCGGCGTCGGTGGCGGCGATGCCGGCGAGGATGACCACGGCGGTGACGGCCACGGCCAACGGCGGCAGCAAGATCATGATTGGCGAGGCGGCGGCGAGCGCGATCGCGCCGATGATCCGGGAATGGGACACCCGGTCGAACACCGCGTGTTCCACCAGGGCTCGCCCGATCAGGAACAGCATCGGTCCGCCGAGGACAACGAGAATCCATGCGGCGTTGGTGTGCCCGAAAGGGTGTTCGATCACGATTTCGTATCCGACGGCGACGGCGACGGTGCCGGCCACCATGAGAACGTGCGCGAGGAACGCCTGCCGAATGAGGTGCGAGGGGTTGGCGACAACTCTGATCGCTTCGGGCAACAGCTGACCCGCCCTGAAGAGGTAGACGCGGAACAGCAGGACGGTGGTAATGAATGCGACCGCGAAGGCTGCCGCGGGGCCGACGTGCCGGAAGGAGGTGTCGCTGTAGGCCGAGCCGGTCGTCAAAATCAGTTCGCCGAGAGCAATGATGAAGAATTGTCGGTAGCGCTCGGACAGATACTCGGCCAGGACTGGCCACTGCTGTTGGGTGGGACGGGACCACGGCGAGGGATAGAACAGCAGCAGGGCCACGCAGTCGATGGCGATCGCGAGCGTCCACAACAGTCCGCGGGCCAGATCCGTCACGATCGCTCCAGCGATCCACGGCACGGCCGACAACGTGAACCAGAAGAACACCCCAGCCGCCCGACGCTGGGCTTCGTGGCCACGCAGCATCGGCACGATGATCAGCCCACGAGTGATGTGGACCGCGACGTACGCGCCAGCGAACGCCAGACCTCTGTCACCGAACGCCTGCGGCACCGCGACCGCCATCACCAGCGCGCCGAGCATGGCCGTGTAGACCAGCAGTTGGAGCTGCGGCCGCTGCAGATCGTAGAGGTCGGTGACCCACGCCGTGACGAACCACAGCACCATGAAGGCCAGCAGCAACAGCAGCGTCTCGCCGGCCTCGGCGAGGACGACCCGCCCCTCGGTGAGCTCCTCGACCAACCGCTGTGAGACCCGATTGAGAGCAAAAACGAACACCAGGTCGAAGAAGAGTTCCAGCAGACTGGGTCGCTGCGGTTGCCCCGGCTTTCGAAGCAGCGCTGCTGCCCTTGTCGACATGGGCCGCCCACTTCTGCCGGCTTCGCCTGTCCGAGTATTGGTACCACGCCGGACAAGTCGTCGAGTCGAATCCCGAAGAATGCCCGCGGGCCTCACCTTTCGGTAGTCGTCGCGATCCCTTCCTTCTCGGTGCGCGCGTCCGTCACCCTGTAATCGGCGGTGATTCCGCGCTGACGGCGGGCGGACCCACCCACCACCCACAGCTCACGGTTGCTTCTCCCTTCCTGGGGTACGCCCGCTGCGCCGTGCGGGCGCCCTCGGATCAGCCGAGCGGGTCGGTGTGAGCCGCGGACACGCCGGGGGGCCGGTACCGGATGGATCAGCGAGAGGCGGGCGGGCGCGCTGGGCCTGACGGCGTCGTGCAGCTGCGGGTGCACGGGGTGTCCGCCATTGGCCCGGACGACCTGCTGGACCGATCGCACTTGCAACAGGTGGCGGGTGACCGCCGGGGCGGGTTCTACCGGCCCCGACCGGGTAACCCCGAGGGCGGCGAGGCGGACGGGGTGACGCTGGAGGCCTACCGCTGGAACAACCTGCCCGCGGGCAACGCGCTGCGAACGCTGTCGATGGTGATCCTGTTGCCCTTCATGCTGATCAACCTCGCCATCTGGATGCGTCCGGCCGGAGCGCGCTCCGACCCGGTGATCAAGGCGCTGTGCCGGTTGTTGGCACTCACCCTGACCGCGATGTATGTGCTGAGCATGGTGGGGATCGCGCTGGATGTGATCGCGTGGAAGTGCATGTCCTCACCGGAGTGCCTGGCCGGACGCAGTTGGCTCTCCTGGCTCGGGGGCCGTCCGGCCGGACTGCGCCTGGCGGTGCTCGCGCTTGCGCCAGTTGCGGCCATCAGCCTGGTGTGGGGGCTCAGCGCGCGACCGGCACTCCCCTTCCACGTCTTCCGCGCGGCCAACCAGACTCTTGCGGCGCACCGGCTTCCCGCCCTCGGCTCGACCGGTTGGTCAGCGCGCTGTGTACGGTCACCCTCGGCCTGACCGCGCTGGTCTGGATCCACGTGCTGACCAGTTCCGCCTCCTGGCCGGAGCGCAACGGTGGACCGACGACTTCGCGACCCGGATGGCGTCGTCGCTCCGGCTGGCGACCTCTTTCCACCACAGGTCAAGGGACACAGCCCCTGCGAATCCGACGAGGCGTTCGACGAGTCGGCGAGAAACCTCGCCGACCGCATCCATTGAGCAGGCGGCGCAGGCAGGCGCCGGTGGGAGGGAGCCGGATCCGACCTGCCGCCGAGCTGTGGCAGCGGGTGCTCAGGCCCGTGGTTGGACCAGGCCGTTGTCGTACGCGAAGATCACGGCCTGGATTCGGTCTCGCGCTCCGATCTTGGCGAGGACCCGCCCGACATGCTTCTTCACTGTGGATTCGGTGAGGGTGAAGCGTTCGGCGATCTCGGTGTTGGTGGCTCCCTGACCGATTGCTTCGAGAACCTCTCGCTCCCGCTCGCTCAGGACGCTCAGGCGGGGATCGGCATGCGCGGTCGGCGTCGGATGCTGCAGGTAGGCGTTCATCAGCTTGCGGGTCAGGCTGGGGGCTACCACCGAGTCTCCGCTCGCGACGGCGCGGATACCGGCGATCAACTCCTCGGGCCGGGCGTCTTTGAGCAGGAAACCGCTCGCTCCGGCTCGAAGTCCGGCGTAGACGTATTCGTCCAGATCGAAGGTGGTCAGCATGAGAACGCGGCTGCGCGAACCGGCCGCGGTGATCCGGCGGGTGGCCTCTATGCCGTCCATGCCGGGCATGCGCACGTCCATCAACACCACGTCGGGGCGGGTCTGTTCCACCATCCGCACCGCCTCAGCGCCGGCCGAGGCTTCACCAACCACTGTCATCTCGGGGGTGCCATCCAGCAGCATCTTGAACCCCATGCGTTGCAACTGCTGGTCGTCCACGAGTAGCACGGTGGTCATGAGGGCTCCCTGAGGATGACGTCGACGAGCCAGCCCCGCTCGGCCGGGCCAGCGGTCGCTACCCCGTCGTACATGGAAGCGCGTTCCTGCATACCGAGCAGGCCGTGACTCGGGGCCGCCGGTCCGCCGAGGCCGTTGTCGCGTACCTGCACCCGTACCACACCTCCGTCGACAGCGAGAGTGACGTCCGCGGCCGCGCCGCCTCCCGCGTGTTTGAGGGTGTTGGTAAGCGCTTCCTGAACGATGCGGTAGACCGCGAGCTGCACGCCCTTGCCGAGGGTGTGCAGCTCGCCCGAGGTGGAGTAGGTGACCGGCAGCCCGGCCGCCCGTACGCTCGGCAGCAGCCGGTCGAGATCGTCGATGCCGGGCTGGGGGCTCAACTGCGGATCGGCGTCTCCCTCGCGCAGCACGCCCAGCACCCGGCGCAGCTCGGACAGCGCCTGCCGGCCGGTGTCACCGATCAACCGCAGTGGTTCGGCGGTCTGCTCGGCCCGCGAGGTCGCAAGCGCGGCGCCGCCGTCGGCCAGGCCCACGATCACCGAGACGTGGTGGCCGACGATGTCGTGCATCTCGCGGGCCACCCGGGCTCGCTCCTCGGCGACGGCGAGGCGAGCCCGCTGATCCCGCTCGACTTCCAGGCGGGCGGCGCGGTCCTCGAGGGCGATGAGGTACGCCCGGCGGGTGCGCACCGCGACGCCGGACGCGACGGCTGCCCCCGACGTGCCGATCACCAGAAACAGCGTGATGATGCGATTCTCGGTCACCGGGTTGATCACGTAGATCTCGGCAACAAGCAGCGCGATGGTGATCACGGAGGACCAGGCCAGCGCCCGCCACGAACCGCGGGAGGCCACCCCGAACAGCATCACGAGCAGGATCACCCCGGCGCCGACGCCGACGCCCAGCAATCCCTCGATCAACTCGATGGTCGCGGTGGCCAGGAACGCCGGGAACGGGTACCGCCGCCGCCAGTACAGCGGCGGCAGCAGGGCCAGGGTCGCGATCGTCGCCGACAGGGGCTTCTCGATGAGATTAGGGATGCTGAAGAGCACGATCGGAACGGCCACCAGGGTGTCCGTGACCCACGGGTGGCGCCGGTCGAAGGCCCGCAACCGCGCCTGCCGGTCCACCAGCCACCCCTGCGTGCTCATCAGCCGATTCTCCCCCTACGCGCTCACGCGTCGCTCGTCTTGAGCCGGTACGCCGCCGCGGCGAGCGTCGCGATCACGTACCCGGCGAAGACCGCGAGGCCGGCCCATGGCGCCAGGGCGCCGTCTGCCGGAGTCAGCATCATCACGGCGCCGCCGGCGTTGCTGGGCAGGTACGGGGTAATGGCCTCGGAGATCGAGTCCGGCAGCAGCGCGGCCAGACCGGGCACGATCAGCAGCACGCTGGCCAGAATCGCGATGGCGCCGGCGCTGGAGCGGACGAGCATGCCGAGCGCGACGCCGAGCACCGCGACCAGCCCCAGATAGAGGCCGGCGCCGAACAGGGCCCGCAACACGCCGTCGTCACCGAGGCCTACAGGACCGACCTTGTCGTTGAGCACGGCCGAACCCGCTGCGAAAGCGGCGAACGCGCCGGCGGTCATCGTGACGAAGGCGGCTGTCCCGGCCACGATGCTCTTCGACCACAGCACCGGCAACCGGCGCGGCACCGCGGCGAGAGTCGCCCGGATCATGCCTGTGGTGTATTCGCCGGCACCCAACAGCGCGCCGAGCACGCCCACGGACAGCGCGGCCAGGGTGCTGCCGGACAGGGCCAGGTCGATCGACGTCAGGTCGTCGCCCGAGAAGGAAGCCGAGGCGATCATGCCGAAGGCGATCAGGAGGAAGACGGAGATGCCGGTCGTGATCCAAGTGGAGCGCAGCGAGGAGAACTTGGTCCATTCGGCAGCGGCGACGCCACCAGGGGTGATCTTCATCGGGATGCCTCGTATTCGACAGCGTCGCGGGTCAGGTCCATGAACGCCTCTTCCAGCGAGGCGTTCTGCGGGGTGAGCTCGAACAGTGGAATGCCGCGGGCGGCCGCGGCCAACCCGATCTTGCGGGCGGAGGTGCCGGCGACGAGCAGTTCCTCGGCGCCGGTCGAGGTGACGGTGATGCCCGGGCCGGCAATCGTCGTGCGCAGCGCGTCGGGGGCGGGAGTGACGACCCGGACACCTGCGGCGGTCACGAGGTCGGCCACGGTGGTGTCGGCCAGCAGCTTGCCCCGGCCGATGATGACCAGGTGGTCCGCGATCAGCGAGACCTCGCTCATCAGGTGCGAGGACAGCATCACTGTGCGGCCCTCGGCGGCCAGGCCGGTGAGCAGGTTGCGCACCCAGAGGACACCCTCGGGGTCGAGGCCGTTGACCGGCTCGTCGAGCATCACCACGGCCGGGTCAGCGAGCAACGCGGCGGCGATGCCGAGCCGCTGGCCCATGCCGAGGGAGAACGCGCCGACCCGCTTGTGGGCGACGGCCGAGAGGCCGGCCAGGTCGAGCACCTCATCGACGCGCGAACGCGGGATGCCGTTCGTGCGGGCCAGGGCCAGTAGGTGGCTGACCGCGGTCCGGCCAGGGTGCGCGGCCTTGGCCTCGAGCAGCACACCGATCTCGCGCAGTGGCGCCTTCGACGACGCGTACGGCTTGCCGTTGACCAGCACGTCGCCGGAACTCGGCGCGTCGAGGCCGACGATCATCCGCATCGTCGTCGACTTGCCGGCGCCGTTGGGGCCGAGGAAGCCGGTGACCTGTCCGGGCTTCGCGGTGAACGAGAGGCGGTCGACGACCGTTTTCGCACCGTATCGCTTGGTGACTTCGCGTACTTGAATCATGCTCACGACGCTAATTTCGGGCAGCGCCGGGATCGTGGTACCGCAGTCGACACTTCCCGACCGCCAGTGGTACCCAGGTACCAACGAGCGACGACCCAGGGCATTGTCCGGCCGCGCTGGCACTTGTGCCCGAGCAGGGAAAAGCGAGATCATCACGCATGCTCGACCCCTCACCCGAGGACGACGGGACTTCACCGACCGTTTCTACGCCGCGCTTCGTCGGCCGTGATCGGGAGATGGCGGCGCTTCGGGGCGCCTTGGCCCGGCCACCGGCGATCGTGCTGGTGGAGGGCGAAGCGGGGATCGGGAAGAGCCGACTGCTGCGAGAGTGGCTGGCCGCGCCGGGCCAGCGCAGTGCCTTGGTGTCGGTGTGTCCACCGCTTCGCGAGTCGCTGACGTTGGGGCCGATCGTCGACGCCTTCCGTGGAATCGACCGCCCGGTGTCGCGATTGCAGCTCACCGAGCTCGTGGGCGCGTTACGGCCCCTGTTCCCGGAATGGTCCTCGGACCTGCCGCCCGCGCTGCCGCCCTTGGCCGATGCGAAGGCGGCACGGCATCGCCTGTTCCGCGCCCTGGACGAACTGCTGCGGGCTCTGCGTGTCGATGTTCTCGTGCTCGAGGACGCTCACTGGGCCGACGAGGTGACCTTGGAGTTCCTGCTGTTCGTCACCTCCCGACAGCAATCGCACGGGCCCAGCCTCGTGATCTCGTATCGGCCGGAGGAGGTGGACGACGGATCGCTGTTGCTGCGGCTGACGTCCCGGTTGCCTGCTGGAGTGACCCAGCTGAGGATCGCGCTGGCGCCCATGCGACCCGACGACACGGCAGCGTTGATGTCCTCGATGCTGGACGGCAACCCGATATCACAGGAGTTCACGACGTTCATGCACGAGCGGACCGGTGGGGTTCCGCTGGCCGTGGAGGAGTCGGTGCGCCTCCTGTGCGACCGCGCCGACCTCGTCTTCCGCGACGGGCAGTGGGTCCGGCTGAAACTGCGCGAACTACAGGTGCCGCCGACGGTGCGTGACTCCACCCGGGAGCGGGTGGGCCGTCTGTCGCCGACGGCGCAGCAGATGTTACGAGCCGCGGCTACGTTGGCTGAGCGGTCATCGGTGGCCACGATCGCGATGGCCGCCGGTCTGTCACCAGCCGCGTGCCGAGGCGCTGTCACGGAGGCGGCCGGCGCCGGCGTTTTGGACGGAGACGACCGCGGCCGGTGGCGATTCCGACATGTGCTGGCCGCCACGGCCGTCTACGAAGCGATCCCGTTGACCGACCGCAGGCATTTCCACCTGTTGGCCGGCCGGGCCTTGGAGCCCCTCCAACCGCCACCTGTGGCACGCCTTGCCCACCACTTCCGTGAGGCGGGCGAAACGCAGTCCTGGGCGCGGTACGCCGAGCAGAGTGCCGAGCTGGCCATGGCCTCGGGCGACCACACCAAGGCTGTCGATCTGCTTGTCGATCTGTTGACGTGGGCCGTGCTGGCGCCGGTGGATCGGGCCCGGGTCGCGCGCATCGCCGGGGTTGCCGCACTGGGCCGTCGTGAACAAGTCGACGAGGTCTACCACCGCGTGATCCGTACCCTGCGCTCGGTGCTGGAGACCCCCGGTCTCTCCGCCGGTCAGCAGGCCGATATCCGCAACCCCCTGGGTCGACTCCTGATCACCGGGGGTGAGGCGCAGGCCGCACTCAGCGAGCTGGAGCAGGCGGTTGCCAACCTCGACCATGACCCGGTCGAGGCGGCTCGGGCAATGACCTACCTTGGCTGGGCCTATGCGGGACCGTGGCCGGCGTCGACCCATCGGCGTTGGCTGGATCGCGCCGCTGAACTCACCGCCGAATTCGACTCTCCCGCAGAGCGGCTGAACCTGGCCGGCAATCGAGCCGCGGCGTTGCTCATGCTCGGCGAAGAGGAGGCCTGGGACGTCGTCGCCGACCTGCCCGTCGACGGCGCGACCGCGGCGGAGCGTCTCGACGTGGCCCGCATCCACGCAAACGTCGGGACCGGCGCACTGATCTGGGGTCGGTACGCCGACGCGGAGGCACACCTCACCGTGGCCATGCGCCTTGCCGAGGCCGAGCAGGCGTCCCGGTTGCACCACAACGTCCGACTCGAACAGGCCAACCTGGCATGGCTCACCGGCCAGTGGGAGGGTCTCGCGGAGCGGAGCGCGGCACTCGCCGATGCCGACCGGGACCGGCCGGCGCACTACCTCGGCAGCATTCGCCTCGCTGCCCGGCTGGCAGCCGCAGCCGGAAGGCGGCGCGCCGCGGAGGAGCAGTTCCGGCTGGTCCTCGAGGAGTCTGCCCGTCTCGGCGCAGTCGACGACACGATGGAGGCCGCCGCCGCGCTGGCCCGACTGTGGCTGACGGACGGAAACAGCGGCCGGGCGCTGCAGATCACGAACGAGCCGATGGACACCGTCCGGAGAAAAGGCATCTGGGTCTGGGCGACAGACCTCGTCCCCGCCCGGATCGAGGCGCACCTCGCCGCAGGCGATCTGTTGACCGCGACACGCCTGGGCGACCAGTTCGCCAGAGGACTGCGTGGCCGTACGGCGCCTGCGCCTCGCGCCGCGCTCACCGTGTGCCGTGCCCTGCTGCTCGCCGCAGCCGGAGACCACGCCCGCGCGGCGACGGCATACGATCGGGCGGCGCGCGCCTGGAGCGCGTTGCCGCGCCCCTACGACGCCATGCTCGCCCGGGAGCAGCAAGCCGAGGCGCTCATCGCGCAGGGCCAGATCGAACGGGGCCGAGAGCTGCTGGCGGCACAGTACGAGCGGCTGTTCAGGCTCGGAGCCCGGGGCGATGCGGACCGCGTCGCACAGCGGCTTCGCGAACACGGCGCCGAGGTCCCGCGACTGTGGCGCGGCGGCCGACGCGGGTACGGCGACCAGCTCTCACCTCGCGAGCTCGACGTGGTCCAACTGGTTGTCGCCGGCAAGACGAACCGGGAGATCAGCCGGATCCTGGCCAAGTCGCCGGCCACAGTGGATCAGCAGTTGCGTGCCGCGATGCGCAAGTTGAAGGTGAGCTCCCGGACCGCGCTCGCGGTCAAGGCGGTGGAGGCCGGAGTGTTCGCCGAAGAGGACTCCCTCCACGACGCGTCGTGAATATTGACGTATCCGCTGGATAGCGAAGGTCACGTGTCCGGCCGAGCATGAGTCCATGATCCATAGCCATTGGGCAATACATGCCTGAGCGACACGTCGCGCGTGACGACGCCGCGATCGAGCAGCAGCCGCCACCTGAGCCGCCCCGCGAGCCGCTCGTCAGCGCCCCCGACGCCCAAGACGCCGACGGTGCCGACGACCACATGAACCACGACCCCTACCAACCCCTGTAGGTCGAAGGACTCTCATGAGACTCAAAGCCCTCGCGGCTTCGCTGGCCGTAGCGGTAGGCCTGAGCATGATCCAGGCACCACCGGCGTCCGCCGCCGAGCCTGATCCAGGCCCCGCCAACAAGATCGCCTCGAACCTGAAGGACCGCTTCCGCGCGCAGCCACAGTCCGACTTCTGGATCACGTTCGAGACCGGAGCCGACCTCGGGCCGGCGAAGAAGCTCGCCGACTGGACCGCTCGTGGTCAGTTCGTCTACGACGCGCTGACCGCGGCGGCGAAGGATTCCCTGGCATCCGTCTCCCCCGACCTCGACCGGGCGGGTGTCAAGTACACCTCCTACCCGATCGCCAACGCCGTGCTCGTCAAGGGGGGCACCGAGAAGCTCGCCCTCAACGTGGCCTCGAAGGTGCAGGTCGCCGAGATCCACGCGACGCCGCAGGTCGCGCTTGTCGAGCCCGTGGACGAGAAGATCCCCACCGACCAGGGTGCCCGACCCGCCGCCCCGAAGAAGGCCGCCGAGGCAGGGACCGTCTCGTGGGGGCTGGACTCCATCCACGCGCCCGAGGCGTGGGCCATGGGCGCCACCGGCGCGGGCATCACCGTGTCCAACCTCGACTCGGGCGTCCAGTTCGACCACCCCGCCCTGATGCACCAGTACCGCGGCGCGAAGCCCGACGGCACCATCGACCACAACTACAACTGGATGGCCACCCGGGGCACGTGCACGGGAACACCGTGCGACGACAACGGGCACGGCACGCACACCATGGGCACCATGGTCGGTGACGACGGCACCAACCACGTCGGCGTCGCGCCGGACGCGCAGTGGATCGCGACGAACGGCTGCTGCGACAGCACCGGCGTCGAGTCGCTGCTCCGCTCCGGCTGGTGGCTGCTCGCCCCGACCGACCTTCAGGGCAACAACCCCGACCCGTCCAAGCGCCCCCAGGTCATCAACAACTCGTGGGGCCAGACCATCGAGCACAGCTTCGACGACTTCTTCCAGGCCATCGACGAGGCCTGGAGCGCCGCCGGCATCTTCAGCGTCTGGTCATCGGGCAACACCACTCCGTACGCCGCCTGCGACACCGTCTCCTCGCCCGGCTCCGCCGAGAGCGCCTACTCCGTCGGCGCCTACCAGCCGGACGGCACGCTCTCGTTGTTCTCCCGCAAGGGCGAGGGTGAAGGTGGCCGGATCAAGCCCGAGATCTCCGCTCCGGGCGACGGCGTCCGTTCGTCGTACCCGGGCAACAGCTACGTCGAGATGTCCGGTACCTCGATGGCCGCACCCCACGTCGCCGGCGCCGTCGCGGCGCTGTGGAGCTACGACCCGACCCTCATCGGGCAGGTCGAGGAGACCCGCCGCCTGCTCGGCGAGTCGGCCGTCGACGTCGACGACACCGAGTGCGGCGGCACCGCCGAGATCAACAACAAGTACGGCGAGGGCCGGCTCGACCTCGTCCGCCTGCTGGAGCTCGCGCCCCGCAAGGGCGGCACCCTCACCGGTGTCGTCACCGCCGACGGCGCCCCGGTCCCCGCGGCCGACGTGACGATCAGCGGGCCGTTCAGCCGGTCGATCGGAACCGACAAGGACGGCAAGTTCACCACGAACCTCCCGGTCGGCGACTACCAGCTCAGCACCAAGGTCTTCGGTTACCTGACCGCGACCGCCAACGTGACGATCTCCCTCGGCCAGGACACCTCGGTCAAGCTGCCGCTCACGGCCGCCGCGAAGCACGACATCAGCGGCCGGGTCGTCGACGACAAGAAGCAGCCCGTCCCGAACGCCGACGTCTCCGTCACGGACACACCGCTGAAGCCGGTACGCACCGACGCCAACGGCGCGTTCACGATCACCGCCGTGCCCGAGGGCGCGTACAAGCTGGCCGTCAAGCCCAACGCCTGCTTCTCGCCCACGACCATCGCGCTGACCGTCGGTGCGCAGAACGAGTCGCGCGAGATCCCGGTCGGGCTCGTCATCGACAAGGGCGGCTACAGCTGCGCCGTCTCCGACGGCGAATACCTGCGCGGCACCGACCCGGTCGCCTTCACCAGCGGCGTGTGGGCGACGGTGAAGCTGCCGTTCCCGATCGCGCTCTACAACGGCAGCCACGACACCCTCGGGGTCAGCCTGCGCGGCGTGATCTCCCCGGACACCACCACCGGCCCCGGCTACGGCGGTGCGGGCATCTTCCCGTTCTCCGTCCAGACCCCCGTCGAGTTCGCCCCCGGCGGGGGAGTCTTCACGGCAGCCACCAAGGTCAACGGCGAGGACGCGTTCGTCGTCGAGTACCGCAACGCCAAACTCTGGGCCTATCCGGAGCGGTCGGAGGAAACGGAGCCCGTCAGCTTCTCGGCCACGCTCACCCGCTCCGGCACCGTGATCTTCGGCTACGGTGACGGCATCGGGACAGACGACCCGGTGACCGCCGGCTCCCTCGCCATCAGCGGCATTCAGGGCTGGGCCGGCGTCGACGGCATCCGGTTCTCCGACCACGCCCCGGTGCTGCGCGACGGGATGATCGTCACCTACGACATGCCTGACTTCGGGTACCTCGACGCGACGGTCGTCGACAAGAACGACGGGCTGCCGGTGGCCGGCGCCAAGGTGTCGTTCACGAACAAGGATGGGCTCGTCGAGACCGTCACGACCGACGGGACCGGCGTCGTGCATCGCCAGCTTCCGCTCGGCGACTACACGATGACCGTCGACGTGCCGAACTACACGACCGTGTCGTACCCGTTCTCACTCGACAAGCTCTACGCCAAGGCCACTATCGACGCACGGCTGACCACGGGCGTGGCCGGGCTGAAGGCCGACGGCCTCGAAGCGCTGTTGGGCACCGGCCAGAACGGCGTGGGCTCGCTGACGCTCACCAACAACGGCTCCGCCCCCCTCACGTACAACCTGGGCGAGGCCGCGCGGCACCCCGAACTCGACGGCGCCGGCACCACCGGGCGCACCGGCAAGGGCGCGGCCAGCACGATCGACCTCGCCGCCTGGAAGGCCGGCGCGAGCGGCATGAAGCCGTCGAACGTCGACGGCAAGGCCGCGACGGCGAGCGCCGCGGAGGCGCAGGCGGCCGCCAAGGTCGGTACGACCTCCGGCGGTGACGTCATCACCCGGATCGCCATCCCGGGCACGATCGCGGAGAAGGAGCCCTCCGGCATCGGGTACGACGGCGACGTCTGGGTCCACGACTACAACGCGCGGACCAACACCGCCTACACGGTGACGGGCAAGCCGACTTCGAAGGTCTTCGACGCGTCGTGGAACCCCGCGTACCGGGCGTTCGACATGGCGCTGGACACCAAGACCGGTGACATGTGCCAGATGGAGGACAGTCCGGCCAGCTACATCCACTGCTTCGACCGGAAGACCGGGAAGGAGACCCGGCAGGTCAAGGGTGACTGGTCCACGCTGCCGCTGACCGGACTCGCCTACAACCCGAAGGAGGACGTGTTCTACGTCGGCGGGCGGGCGAACGGCTCGATCGGAACTGTGGCCGGGACGTCGCACGACAACCCGGGTGCGCTGCTGTCCTTCTGCTCACCGCCGCTGCCCGAGGTGATCGGCCTGGCCTACAACCAGGCGTCCGACACCATCTGGTACACCGACCTCACCACGGACCGGTCCAGCCGCCTGCTCCAGGTCGACCCCGACGACTGCTCGCTCGTGAACGCGTGGTGGTTCCCCGGCCAGAAGGTGGGCCAGGGCGGCGGCCTCGAGACCGACTCGACAGGTGCGCTGTGGGCCGTGGACCAGATCGCCGATGACGTCGTGCTCGTCGACGTCGAGGACGACCTGCTCACCGACCTGCCGTGGCTGTCGCTCTCCTCGACCGGTGGCACCCTCGCCCCGGGTCAGTCGACGACGGTCAAGGTCTCGATCTCGTCGAAGGGCGCCAAGCCAGGAGTCCTCGGCGCGAACATCGTGGTGCGGTCCGACTCCGGACGCCAGTCCAAGACCTACGTCCCGGTGACGCTCACGACCACGAAGTACCAGGTCGGCGTCAACGCCGGCGGCGCGAAGTTCACCGACGGCTCCGGCTACACCTGGTCGGCCGACCAGCCCGCGAGCAAGAAGGCGTGGGGCTACGAGGGCAAGACGAAGGTTGCCGCCACGAACGCCGGGATCGCCGGCACGACTGACGACGCCCTGTTCCAGTCGCAGCGCACCACTGCGGACAAGCAACTGTTCTACACGTTCCCCGACGCGCCCAAGGGCACCTACGCCATCGACCTCGGGTTCGCCGAGATCGACAAGGTGGCCAAGGGCAAGCGGGTGTTCGACGTCGTCGTGGACGGAGCGCTGACGGACTACGCGTACGACACGGCCGCGGCCGTGGGGCCGAACGCCGCCGACTGGCGGAGGGCTGTCGTGCAGCACGAGGGCGGTCCCCTGACCGTGGAACTGCGGGGCTCGAAGGGTCTGAAGGCCCCGAGCATCGCCGCGCTGCGGGTGACGCTCGACCCGCGCGCCGACGCGGTGGAGCCGGAGCCCGAGCCCGAGCAGCCGGCGCCGGGTCCCGTACCGGTGGCGCCCGCCGGCCGCTCGTACTCGATGAAGGTGGCCGACGGGCTCTACCGCCAGGGCACGGAGGAGTCCGGGTGGCACGGCGATGACCTCTGCGGCGTGCTGTGGTTCGACTCCAGCTTCGTGTTCCCGTTCTACGACACGGCTTGGGACGGCGTTTGCGTGACGACGAACGGCACGCTGGCCTTCGACCGCGCCAGCACGTCGGGGAGCAACACGGCACTGCCGTCGCCGTACCCGATCGATGCGATCTATCCGCTCTGGGACGACCTCATCGTCGACGATGAGGCGGGCATCTACTACGGCACGACGACTGTGGACGGGCTGGCGGCGCAGGTGATCGAGTGGCGCAACGTCGCCTTCTACGGTGACCAGACGGCCCGCGTGAGCTTCTCAGTCACCCTGATCGCGGACGGACGGATCCAGATCGGGTACGCCGACGGCGTCGGCGGCGACAACCCCCTCACCAAGGGCTCGTCGGCGACGGTCGGCGTGGAGAGCCTGACGCGCAACCCCGCCAGCCAGTACTCCTTCAACCAGCCTGTCCTGAAGGCCGGCCTGGGCCTGGAGTACACCCTCCCGTCCGCGGGCACGATCGAGGGCACGGTCACCGACAAGAACGACGGCAAGGCGATCGCGGGCGCGATCGTCACGCTCAAGGGACCGAACGGTGAGCGGGTCATCACCACCGATGTGCAGGGCCGGTGGAAGGCCCAGGCACTGGTCGGTGAGAACACCGTGCAGGTCGAGGCGCCGAACTACGTCACCGCCAGCCACCCCGTGACCATCACGAAGAAGGGCCAGGCCGAGGCCGTCGACACTGCGCTGACCACGGGCATCGCCACCGTCACCGGAGCTGACCTCGACTGGCTCCTTGACAGGAACCAGAAGGCGACGGCCGACCTGACAGTCACCAACACCGGCTCCGCCCCGCTCGACGTGCGGGTCAGCGAGCAGACGCGCACCAGCGACGGTGGGCACGAAGCCGCCGACCTTCCCTGGCTGGCCCTGACGGGTCCGGCCGCAACCGGCACGGTCACGCTCGCGGCTGGCACGTCCACCACGGTCACGGTGACGGCCGACAACGCCGGCATCAAGCCCGGGGTGTTGGTCGGGGACGTGCTCGTGTCGTCGAACGCCGGCAAGGGCGAGACCCAGCTCAAGCCGGTCCGCCTGGCGACGTCCGCCTACTGGAAGGGCGTCGACGTGGGCGGGTCGGGATACGTCGATTCCGACGGCTTCTTCTGGGCGCCCGACCAGGCGCTCGGCTCGCGGCCCTGGGGCTACGTCGGCGGCAAGGCGCATGTCACCAAGGCCAACATCGCCGGCACCGAGGACGACGCGCTGTTCCGCACCCAGCGGACCGGCAAGACGTTCAGCTACGTGTTCAAGAACGCCCCCGCCGGGACGTACCGGATCGCCCTCGACTTCGCCGAGATCGAGAAGGTCAAGGCCGGCAAACGTACCTTCGATGTTCTGGTCGGCGGCAAGGTCGTGCTCTACGACCACGACGTGCAGGCGAAGGTGGGTGCCCTGACCGCGGACGTGAACACGGTCACCGTCGAGCACGCCGGTGGCGATCTGAAGGTCGAGCTTCTCCGCGACAAGGGCGAGAGCGACCCGATCCTCAACGCCCTGAAGGTCCAGCAGGACCCGCGCCTCTGAGCTAGCCAGCCAGTTAGCGAGCAGTGGTCAGAGCCTCCTCGGAAAGGATCGCCGGGGAGGCTCTGACCATGACTACCCAGGGTTGCTGTGGTTCTTTGGACGGTCAAGTCCAAATGGACACGTCCGCAGCTCCGCCGGCGAGATCGCGGTGGCACGTTCCGAGGGCCAGGTGCCGCCGACCATGCCGTCAACGGTGATCCACAAGAACGGCGGGACCGGTAGCTGCCCCCGAATCCTTACGAGCGAGCGAGGATGATCGTCTTTCCGGTGATCCGCTCGGTCGGGTTGAGAGCCGCGACGGCGTCGTCGAGGTCCGCGACTTTGCCGATGTTCGTCCGCAGGCGCCCGTCGCGTACCCGTTGGACGATTTCAGTTAGCTGGCCGCGATCAGACGTCACGACGAAATCGATCGTCAGGGCGTCCACGGGCCGCACCTCGGGCGCCCCTACGACGGACACCAGGCTTCCTCCGGGTCGAATCAGGCCTGCCGACCGTTTCCCGATGTCGCCGCCGATGACGTCAAAAACCAGATCAGTCCCACCGACGTCCTCGAGGACGTCGTTCTCGAGGTCGACGAACTCCTGCGCGCCGAATTCGAACGCCTTCTGCCGGTCGGCAGCGCGCCCGGTGCCGATGACATAGGCGCCGAACTCGCGAGCGAGCTGCGTCACCATCGAACCGACAGCGCCGGCTGCGCCGTGCACGAGGACGCTCTGCCCCGCCCGAAGGCGGCCGTGCTCGAACAGTCCCTGCCAAGCGGTCAGACCAGAGATCGGCAGGCTCGCGCCCACCGTGAAGTCGACGTCGCCGGGCAGCGGTGCGAGGTTGCGCGCCTCGACAGCCACATACTCCGCCAGGGTGCCGTCGCGGGTCCAGTCCGTGAGGCCGAAGACCCGCTGTCCCACCGACAGTCCCGTCGTGCCATACCCGAGTGCGCTTACCACTCCGGCCAGCTCGTGCCCGGGTATCGACGGAGTCCGGTCACGGCCGAGGCGATCGGTCCAGGTCGAGGGCCATGCCATCTCGGTTGGGACGAACCCCGACGCATGAACCTGGACAACGACGTCGTTGATTGCCGGTTCCGGCTCGGGCCGCTCCACCAGCGTCATTCCGGCCGTTCCCGCAGCCTCGTCCGTCACCACGATCGCCTTCACCAGGTATCTCCTTGCATCCAGTCCTCGCCGCACTGCCACGAGGAGCACAACTGCGTTCCCAGCATTGGCGGCGCCAAGCCTCGGCGCCGTGCCACACCACGCTGACCGGTAGCGACTGCGGAGCGACGGTGAGGATGTCGCCGAGCGGCGGGGACGCCCGCCCAACTCAAAGCCGGCGCGCAGGTCGGGCAGCGCATCGCTACCGGAGGCATCCGGTCGGACGCTCCGAACCTAGTTGCGGCCAAACTGGTCTGTCAAGTCCACTATCGGGTCGGGTGATCACTGCCGTGTCAGAACGTAATCGCAGCTCAGAGCTGAGGAACAAGACGAGCTGGCACCTCAATCAAAGGCCTCGGTCAGGACTTTAGGGTCCATTCATGGCAGCGGCTGCGGGAATACGGCCGACCCGGGGATTGTCTGTACTTGCGTGTCCAGGTGGGCTCCGTTCGCCAACGCCTACTGGTACGGCGAATACCGCACCCTGTTCACGAGTGACGCCAACACCAGCACGACGACAAGCAAGGAGACGATGTGAACACCGAAAAGGCGATTCTCGCCGGCGGCTGCTTCTGGGGCATGGAGGAGTTGTTCCGTCGCCAGCCCGGGGTCGTGTCCACCCGCGTCGGGTACAGCGGCGGCGACGTCCCGAACGCCACCTACCGCAACCACGGCACCCACGCGGAGTCCATTGAGGTCGCCTACGACACCGACCAGACCGACTTCCGGGCGCTGCTCGAGTTCTTCTTCCAGATCCACGACCCGTCGACGAGGAACCGCCAGGGTAACGACATCGGCATGAGCTACCGCTCGGCGATTTTCTACACAAGCGACGAGCAGAAGCGGGTCGCCGAGGACACCATCGCCGATGTCGACGCCTCGGGCCTGTGGCCTGGCAAGGTCGTCACCGAGGTCACCGCAGCAGGGGACTTCTGGGAGGCCGAGCCTGAGCACCAGAACTACCTGCAGACCTACCCCAACGGATACACCTGCCACTTCCCCCGCCCGGGGTGGAAGCTTCCGAAGCGGACGACGGCCTGACACCTCCGGCGCGCGGACGGCGGGTCCGCGCGCCGGATCGGGGCCGAGGTGAGCGGCGGCCCGGATGAGGAGCCCGCCGGATGGGTTCGGACTCTAGCCGGAGCGCCGCTCACGGGGCGTCGCCCACAACAGCAGAGACCTCTTTTTTCTAGGACCAGATGGTCCAGTGGCACTTCCCACGGAAAATGATCTGACGATCTGGAACACGTTCATCGAGCGGACAACTCGGACGTCCGTCGGTCACCATCACGGGAATGCGACGTGACAATGATGGACTCCAAGGTCCCACCCCCCTAGATTATCTGATGCACTGGATACACTTGACAGATGAGCGACGAGCAGGTGGCTGCGCCGACGAATAGGCGGAGGATCAGTCAACGGGGCATCGCGACCCGAGAGCGAATCCTCGAGGCCGCGAACCGCCTGATGCTCGTGCGCGGAGTGAACGCGACGACCCTCGACGACATCCGCGAGGCAAGCCAGACGAGCAAGTCTCAGCTCTACCACCACTTCGCCGACAAGCAGGAACTTGTGCGCGCCTTGGTCAAATATCGAGGCGCGCTCGTGCTTCAGCGTGAGCGTGCAGGGCTCGAACGACTGAGATCATTCTCAGGGCTGGTCCGGTGGCGTAACGCGCTGGTCCAGGCCAACTCGTTGAACAACGGCAAATACGGGTGCGGCCTCGGGTCGATGGCTCTTGAGCTGTCCGATCAAGATGAGCAGGCGCGATCGTCGCTGTCGGAGACGTTCGCGGCATGGGAAAAGCTGATCAGCGATGGTCTGCACCGCATGCGGGACAGCGGCCTGCTGCGCCAGGACGCCGACCCGGAGAAGTTGGCCACGGGGTTGATGGCCGCGTTGCAGGGCGGCTACCTGCTGGCGAACGCCGCGCACGACGTCGCACCGATGGGGGTCGCGCTGGACATGGCACTGGAACACATCAAGTCGTTCCTCGTGCAGCCGTCCGGTGAGCCGACCCCCTAACTGGGGCCAATGCGACCCTGGTTCCCATCCGGCAAGCCCCCTTCACCCGACGCCACCCTCAAGACCGAGCTGATCCCTGGCCTAGCTGCGGGCCTGCTGCGCACCAAGTGACGTCCCCACGACTGGTGTGTCGTTGTGACCTGAAGGAGGTCACCTCTTGGATACCAGGATTCAGAACGTCCGACTGAACGTCACAAACGAACGACTCATGGCTCTGGCAAACGCGGGTGCTGCAGCTTTCGGCCATACCGCCACGCTCCAGGTGGACCAAGCCCTGGCTCAGCTCCTGCGATTACGCGTCGCGCAGATCAACAATTGCAGCTACTGCCTTCTGGTGCACCACGCCGCCGCCCGCGCCGCCGACATCCCGCCGCCCAAGGTCGAGACCCTCAGCGCGTGGTGGGAGACGCAACTGTTCACCGAAGAGGAACAAGCCGCCCTGGCCTATGCCGAGGTGTTGACCCGGGCCGCCGACGTCACCGTCAACGCGCGGCTCCAGACGGCACACGACAGAATGGCTGCGCACTTCACGGAGGACGAGATCCTGGAGATCGTCGCTGTCGTCATCAACATGAACATTTGGACGCGACTCAAGCTCGCCGAGGGTGCCATGCCCACGACGGCGCCTGCCGTGTGAGGTGACCCCCGGCGCTGCGATCGGAGCAGGCTCGCAGCCGTGCTGATCGCTTCGGGCGCCGACTGCCAACCATGGCGCTGCGCACGTCCGGAGGGGTCGGCGAGTGGTTCCCGCCGCCCCCTCCGGGCTGAGATCACCGTCCGTACAGTTCGAACTCGTAGAGCGAGAACCCGTACGAGGTGGCCCGCTTGACCCCGTACACCCGCACGTAGCGGGCGGTGACCGGCGCGAAGGTGGCATTGTCGACGCCGCCGTTGCCGGTGGTGGTGGCGAACACCGGCGTCCAGGAGCTGCCGTCGCCGGAGACCTCGATCCGGTACGCGGTGCCGTACGCGGATTCCCAGCGCAGCACCGCCCGGCTGACGCTGCGGGTCGCGCCGAGGTCGACCCGCAGCCACTGGTTGTCGTTGTAGCTGCTGGCCCACCGGCTGTCGAGGCTGCCGTCGACCGCCTTGCCCGGGGTGTAGCTGGTCAGGAACTGGGTGCTCGACGCGGTGGTCGGACGGCCCTGCGCCAGGTTGGTGACGTCGTCGCCCCGGTGCGCCGGGAACGAGACGACCTGCTGGTAGGTGGGGCGGTTCTGCCAGGCGATCAGCGGCTGGGTGATGCCGCCGAGGCCGGACTGGGCGATCGAGTCGGCGCACCACTGATCGCCGGCCCCGCAGGACTTGTCCCCCGGGTAGACAGTGGTGGCCGGCAGCGCGGCGGCCTGGCCGAGCGCGTCGAGCAGGGCCTGCCGGCACGCGCCGAGGTTGCCGTTGCCGCAGTACGCGCGGCCCAGCCCACCGGCCACCGAGTCGCCGAGTACGGCGCGCAGGTCCTTGTCGACGTAGCCCCACCAGCCGTACTGGAACGACGAGCCCTTGTGCGCCTGCCCCTGCGACCCCCAGCTCGCGGCGCCGTCGCGTCCCCCGTTCTGGCCGCCCGACGGCGCCTCGTTCACCTCGATGGCGTCGACGAGCGCGGCGTAGAGGTCCGGCCCGAGGCCGGGACGGAACTGCGCCGAGGCCAGCAGCGGCCACCAGGCGTCGAAGATCCGGATGGCGTCGGCGTGCTGGTAGACCTTCGAGCCGGGGGACGTCTCCACCCGACGGGCCCCGGCCTGCTGCCAGGCGCGCAGCTTGCCGACCGCCTCGGCCAGCGCCGGATCCGTGACCGGCGTGCTGTCCAGCACCCGCAGCAGGTCATCGAGAACCTGCTGGCCGCGCAGGTCGGTCACCGCCGCGTCCGCCATGATCTTGACGACGTCGGCGCGGCCGAGCTTGCGCTGGGCGATCGCGGCGCGCACCGGGCCGTCGAGCATCTGAGCCCGGTGTACGGAGCCGAAGCTGAAGTTGCCGTCCGCGGCCCCGAAGTCGCGCGCCTGCTTGTTGTTCCAGCTGACGTAGTAGTCCTGGTTGATCGACTGCGGATGCGCCGACGCCGGAGCGTAGGTGGCGTCGTTGGTGTCCGGGTTCCAGCCGGCCCACTCGTACGCCGGTTCGGCCTTTGTGGGCAGATTCGGGTCGGCGGTGGCCGGACGGACCGGGTTCGAGCCGGAATTGACGTACGCCGCCTCGGTCGAGTTGACGTAGAACCAGTTGAACGCGTACCCGACGTTGGCCGCGGACCCCTGGAAGGCCGCCGCGCTGCCCATCGCGGACGGGTCGTTGAAGGCCTGGAAGCCGATCGCCGAGTCAGCCTCGTGCCGGTAGGTCGAGCGCAGTTTGGTGAACGCGGTCGGCTGCCCGTTCACCAGGCCCCGGTGGGCCACCAGCCCGTACTTGGTTCGCAGCGCGCGCAGCGTGTATGAGCCGGCGGGGGTGGAGTCGGCCAGCGTCGGGGACCAGGAGTTGCGTTGCTCCAGCGCCTCCATGGCGAGGCACTGCCCGTGGTAGAGGTAGCGGTTGGTGCGCAGCGTCGGGGCGCTGCCGTCGGTGGTGCACAGCGGCACCGCGTACGTGTCGGTGAGGTCCTGTGCGGCGGAGGTGGCGCTCCACGCGTAGTCCTGGCCCCGGCCGAGCAGCACGTAGAGGTTGAGTCCGGCGAACGCGGCGCCGCGAGCGCTGATGCCCGGCCCCTGCAGTTCCTGGAGCATCAGCAGCTGCGGAGCGAAGTAGCCGGTCTGCGGCCCGAAGACGGCGACCGGGTTGCCGGTGGTGGTGTGCCGCCCGGAGACCACGACCGCGTTGGACATGCCGTGCGCGCGCAGGTTCGCCAGGCCGCCGAGCAGCCCCGGGGTGGCGGTGCTGGCGCCGGTGCGGGCGGCGGCCCCGCCGGTGGCGTCGTGGGCGAGGGGCTCGGCGACCACCGTGCCGGCGTCGGGGAGCACCGCGCTGGTCGCGCCGGGCGGCGTCGCCCCGTACGGGAAGCTCTGCCCGTCGTGCAGGGTGAGCACGGTCTCCGGGTCGTTCTGCGAGCGGAACGCCGCCCACACCCGGTCGCCCTCGGTGGCGCCGTACTTGGCGCGGGCGGCCACCCGGACCAGCGCGGACTGGATCTCGCTGCCGCCGCCCCCGCCGAAGAGCCCGCCGACGACGCCGGCGGTCGCGATGAGGTCGGTCATGGTGAAGTGCGTCGGCTTGCCGGCGCCGGCGAGGACGTACTCACCCGGGTAGTTGTCGTCGGCGATCGACCTGTCGATGTAGGCGTTGATCCCGGCGATGTAGTCGGCCACGTCGGTGTAGAGCTGCTGGCCCCGGGTGCCCTTGAGGCGCAACGCGTCCACCTGGGCCTGGAGGTCGGCCTCGGAGTAGGGCGAGTTGGCCCAGATGCTCTGCTCCAACTCCCGGTTGCCGGGCGCGCCGCCGGCGAACGAGGTGAGCGTGCCGCGACCGGCGTGCCGCAACAGGTCCATCACCCAGAGCCGGTCCTGGGCACCGGCATAGCCGGCGCCGAACATGGTGCCGGCGCGGGTGGTGCCGGTGACGTGCGGGACGCCGGTGGCCTTGTCCCGCACGATGGTGACGTCCGCGCGCGGCGAGACGGTGCTCTCGACCTGCGCGGCCGGTACGCCGAACGAGGCGTCGTTGTAGAAGCGGGCGATCTGCTCGTCGGTCAGCCCGGCGTAGTTGTAGACCAGGTTCGCGTACTCGTCGAGCTGGTCGCTGGAGTGCGCCGGGCGGGTGCCGAGCGCCTGGTGCGCCAGGATGGCGACAAGCGTGGCGTTGCCGTTCTGCCCGGGCGGCAGGATGTCGGCGCACTGGCCGAGGCAGTAGTCGTTGGCGGCGAACGTGGTGGCGGCCAGCGCGGGTGACGGCGGGGTCACCGTCAGGACGCTCGCGGTCAGGGCGGCGGCGGTGAACGCCGCCAGCCGGTTACGGACGGCGGTACGGGGCATGGCGATCCTCCGGGGGACGCGGAGTCGGGCCTTTCGGTCACGCCCGGCTGCCGGTGCCGACGTCTCGCCCTCCGTGCCCGGGCGTTCCACCCGGAGGTGAGAGTGACTCACATCTATCTTCGGGCAATGATCGACGCAGGATCCCCCTCGGGGATACCCGTCGTTCACCACGCGCCAATGCCGACGTTTCGCCATGAAGGCTCTTATCGCTACCCGTGCTGCTCCCGTACCTGACCCTGGCTCCTGCGATGACGCGAGCGGTGGCTGTCGTACCGGCGTGTGAGGCTTCGGGCCATGGCGACTTTCGTTCTGATCCACGGCGGCGGGGGCAGCGCCTGGGACTGGCATCTCCTCGTTCCCGAGCTGGTCAGCCGCGGCCACGACGTGGTGGTGCCGGAGCTGCCGATCGAGGACAGCTCCGCGGGGTTCGCCGAGTTCTGCCGGACGGTCGTCGACGCGATCGGCGACCGGAGCGACCTCGTGGTCGTCGGCCACTCGTACGGTGCGTTCACCGCGCCGCTCATCGCCGACAGGCTGCCGGTGCGGCTGCTCGTCCTACTCACACCAATGGTCCCCAAGCCCGGTGAGAGACCCGGTGACTGGTGGGCCAACACCGGTTACCGCAGCCCGGAAGGGCTCAGCGAGGAGCAGCAGTTCTACACCGGTGTGTCGGCCGAGATCGTCGCGGAGGCAGCGACACACAGCCGGGACCAGGCCAGCGCGGAGGGAGACGAGCCGTGGCCCCTGGACGCCTGGCCAGACGTGCCGACGAGAGTGCTCATCGCCCGGGAGGAACGGTTCTTCCCGGCGGATTTCCAGCGCCGGGTGGCCGCCGACCGACTCGGCACCACCCCGGACGAAATCGACGGCGGCCACTCGGTTCCGCTCAGTCACCCGCAGCAACTCGCCGACCGGCTGACCGCGTACCTGCTGCCCTGACGGCGGGTCAGCGGAGGCCGCCTCGGTGGGCTGACTGCCGGGTGCCGGCCCACAGTGCGTCCGCGTTGCGGTTCGCACTGCTTGCGGCCGGATCGCACGTCATTCGGCACCCGGAATGTCCGGACGCACCCGCGTCGGCCTGAACGGACGGCGGTCAGCCGGGCCGGTGTTGCGGCAGCAGCAGGCTGACTATCCCGACAGCCAGGCCGATCCCGGCTGCCATGAGGAAGACCAGGTCGTAGCCGGCGGCGAGGGCGGCAGGAGAGTCGGCGTGGGCGGCATCTGCTCCAGCCCTGGCGCTGGCGGCGGTGGCGAATACGGCGAGGGCTACCGAGCCGCCGACCTGGGTGGCGGTGTTGGCCAGGCCGCCGATGATGCCCGCGTCGCCTTCGGGCACGTCGGCGGTGGCCGCGGCCATGAGGGTGGGAAACGTCAGGCCGATGCCGACAGCGATGAACAGCGTGGGTCCGAGCACGTTGGTGACGTAGCCGCTGCTGGTGTGGGCCTGGCCGAGCCAGCCGAAGCCGGCGAGGAAGCAGGCGCTGCCCGCCAGCACCAGCGGGCGTACACCGGTTCGGGGCAGCAGGTTGGCGGCGAATCGCGCGATCACCACGAACGTCACCGCCGCGGGTGTCTGCCCGAGCCCGGCTTCAAGTGCGCTGTAGCCGAGTGCGTTCTGCATGAACAGCGAGGTGAAGTACCACATCGCGATGGCGATCCCGCCGAAGAGCAGCAGCATGCCGTTGCTGACGGCCACGGTCCGGATCGTGAACAGCCGCAGGGGCACCATCGGCTGGGTGGCGAAACGTGCCTCCACCACGGTGAAGAGGACGAGCAGGAGCAGGCCCGCCACGGCCGGCCCGAGAACCCGCACGGACGTCCAGCCCTGGTCGGCGCTCTGCATGACCCCGTAGATCAACGCGGCCAGCCCTGCCGTTCCCGTGACCGCGCCAACGAGGTCGAGCGATCCCCGCCGGCTGGCTCGCGCTCCGACCAGCGCCATCATGGCCAGGACGATCAGCGCGGCGCCGATCGGTACGTTGACGAGGAAGACCCACCGCCAGGACAGACCGGTGGTGATGGCGCCGCCAGCGAGCGCACCGGCCATCCCGCCCACTCCGCCCGAGGCGGACCACGCCCCGAACGCACGGGCCCGCGTCCGCGGCTCGGCGAAGTGCCTGTTGATCACGGCTAACGTCGTCGGGGCCAGCATCGCGGCGCCGACGCCCTGTGCGACGCGGGCTCCCACCAGGATCTCCGGAGCGCCCGCCAGGCCGCCGACCAGACTCGAGGCGGAGAACAGCAACAGCCCGGCGACCAGCATCCGGCGCGGGCCGAACAGGTCAACGGCTCGGCCGCCCAGCAGCATGAAGCCGGCGAGGGTAAGCACATAGCCATTCACCACCCAGGCCAGCCCGGTGGCGGTAAAGCCGAGATCCCGCTGGACCGAGGGCAGCGCGACGTTGACGATGGAGACGTCCAGGATCACCATGAACTGGCAGGCACAGGCCAGCGTCAGGACCATCCAGGAGGATCCGGTCCGCGGCCTGGTCCGCTGGGGTGCGGTGCGGGAACGTGTCATGGCCTGCCTCCTGGCCAATCCGCCACTCACGCGGTCCGGGAGACTGCTCGGGCCAGCGTTCCTTGCCTGTTCCCGCTGTCCACAGCCGCGTCGGCGACGTGGTCCCGCAGCAGCTGGAGCGTGATCGTGGCCAGCCGAAGTCCCTGGTATCTGGCCGCGTCCAGCGTCGCGGCATCGGGACCGTTCGCGCTCGGGCTGGTCACATGCGACGTGCCGTAGGGGTTGCCGCCCGCGGCGGACACGATCGGATCGGTGAATCCGGGCGGGACGATCAGCGAGCCCCAGTGGTAGAAGACGTTGCTCAGCGACAAGATCGTGGCTTCGTTGCCGCCGTGCCGGTTGAACGCTGAGGTGAACGCCGTCACCGGTTTGTTGGCCAGCTTCCCCTCCTGCCACAGCCCGCCGGCCTGGTCGATGAACTGCTTGAGCTGCGCGGCCGGCGCGCCGAATCGGCTCGGCGTCCCGAACGCGTAGGCATCGGCCCACGCCAGGTCCTCAAGTGAGGCCTGGGTAATCGAGGCGGTCGCGTCGGTGTGCCGCCGCCACTGTGGGTTCTGGTCGATTGCGCTGTCCGGTGCCAGCTCGGCGACCCGCCGCAGCCGCACGACGGCCCCGGTCGAGGCGGCCCCCTCGGCGACGGCCTGCGCAAGCGCATGCACACTGCCTGTCGCGCTGTAGTAGATGACAGAGACTTTCACGGTCATGTCCGACTCCCCGGTGCTGCTAGAATTAGTTATCCGCATAATGTTATGCGGATAACTAACCTGTCAAGGAGAGTCCGTGGACTTCGAGTACGCCGACGCCCTCAACCAGGCCATCCGCCTGCTGAGCCTGCGCCACCGGGCCAGGGCCGCCGCGTTGCTGGCCCCGCTCGGTCTGCACCCTGGCCAAGAGGCACTCCTGCTCGAACTCGACCGGACCGGCCCAAGAATCCAGGCCCAGCTCAGCGAGGCGCTCGGCTGCGAGCCGCCCAGCGTCACGCTCATGACCCGCAAGCTCGAAGCCTCCGGGCACATCCGCCGCGAACCCGCCCCCTTCGACAAGCGCGCCAGCATCGTCGAACTCACCGAAAGCGGGAAGGCACTCGTCGACCAGGTCAAGCTGCTATGGCACGCCCTGGCAGAGGAAACCGTGACCGGCCTGCCCGCTCAGACCGTGGCCGAACTACCCGCGATCCTCAACGCCATGACCGGCAACGTCGACACCAGACGCCCGACCACCCACACAGCCGCCGGCACTGTCTAGCCGCTCCATCGAGGAGGTTCCGGTGCCAGCTCCTTTGCGGCGAGGACCGGTCCGAAAACGGCCGACGGGCGCTCCCGCGCACGGTGAGGGAGAATCGAAGAATGTTTGTCATCAGGGAGCGGTTCTTCTCGATGGGCGACGACTTCGACGTGCTCGACGAGCACGGCACCAAGGTTTTCCACGTCGATGGCAAGGTGTTCAGCGTTCGCAACAAGGTCGTCATCGAGGACGCTTCCGGGCATGAGGTCGCCACGCTGCACCGGCACCTGGTGGCGCTGCGCCCCACCTACGAGATCCGGATCGGCGGCGAGAAGGCCGCAGAGGTCCGCAAGAAGCTCCTCACGCCGTTCCGGGAGAAGTTCACCATCGACGTGCCGGGGTCCGACGACCTGGAGATGAAGGGTGACCTGCTCGACCACGAGTACGTGATCGAGCGCGACGGCGTCGAGGTGGCCGCGGTCTCCAAACGGTGGCTGACGATCCGGGACACCTACGCCGTGCAGGTCACCGCCGGCGTCGACCCGCTGCTCATCATCGGCAGCGTCCTCGCGCTCGACCTGGCTCTGGACCGCGACAAGAAGGACGACCAGGACTGACCCCGTGAGGCAGCTGCGCTGCTACGTCAGCTGGCCCCGAGCAGGTCCCACCGGTTGCCAGCGATGTCGAGGAAGACCGCGACCCGACCATAGGGCTCGGTCCGCGGCTCCCGGACGAATGTGACATCGGCCTCGACCATCCGCCGGTAAGCGGCGTCGAAGTCGTCGACGCGGAGGAAGAACCCGACTCGGCCGGCTGCCTGGTAACCGATCGCGGCGCGTTGGTGTTCTCCGTCGGCGCGAGCGAGCAGGATCCCGGTCTGGGCACCCGGCGGCCGAACGACCACCCACCGCTTGGGTCGACCGTCATTTGTCAACGATGGGGAGTCCTCGACGAGGTCGAAGCCGAGTACGTCGGTGAAGAAGGCGATCGCGGGGTCATACTCGTCGACAACCAGGGCGACCAGGTCGATCTGCACCCAGGCAGCGTACGCGGGGACAGCGTCCTGCCGGCTGCTCCCCGCTCCCGGGTCCACCCAACAGCCCCCGCGGGCACGTCAGTCTGCTGCGTATGGCTTCCGGTGCCGGTCGGCCGGGCAATTGTCATGCCACCTTGATGACAACCTTGCCCGACGTGTGACCGTTCTCGACGATGGCGAGGGCGGCCGGAGCGTCGGAGAGTGGATGGACCGCACTGATCACGGGTGTGAGGACTCCGTCGACGGCCAACTGGGCGGACCGCTCCAGGTTCTCGCGGTCGAGGCGACGCTCGACGAACCGCCCACCCATCTCGGCCACCGACATGTCACCGACGGCGATGACGTTGCGGGGGTCCTTGGCCAGTGGGGCGACCGTCCGCAGCGAGGTGCCTCCGACCAGGTCGACGATCCCGTCGAAGCCGCCCGGTGCCAGCTCGCGTGCCGCGGCGACGACGTCCCCGGCGGTGTAGTCGAGGAACCGCACCCCGACGGTCTCGGCGGGCTCGCGCTTGGCGGTACTCCCGGTGCCGATCACGCGCAGCTCGCGCGCGACGGCCAGCCGGGCGACGAGGAGGCCGACCCCGCCCCCGACCCCGTTGACCAGGATCGTGGCGCCGGCCGGGAGGCCGAGTTGGTCGAGCGCATCCACCGCGGTCGTCCCGGCCACCGGCAGTGTTGCCGCCACGGTCGCGGACAGGCCCACCGGGATGCGCGCGGTGTTCGGTGCGGACAGCACCGTCGTCTCGGCATAGGTGCCGCCACCGGTGAGAGCGAAGCCGAAGACCGCGTCACCCACCTCGAGCCCGTCGACGCCCTCGCCGAGGGCGAGAACGGTTCCCGCTGCCTCCATGCCCAGAACAAGCGGAAACGGACGCCCGCCGTCGAGCCCGGGGACCAGACCCAGGCGCAGAAGGTAGTCGAGGGGATTCACGCCGGCGACGTCGACCCGGATCAGCACCTCGCCGCGGCCGGGGACTGGGTCGGGACGATCGAAGAGCTCCTGCACCTCGGGCCCGCCATACCTACCGAAACCCCACACCTGTCCCATTTTCTGTCGCCTCCCGGGTGACCGACCCGGTGGTTCCGGGCTCTACAGCCATCCTCACCTCTCACACCGATGTAAGGGGCAAATGGCTGAGGCGCGGGTCACAGCATCAGGCCGACGGCGTCGCCGGGTCCGGCGCCGTGGGTAGCTCCGCCCAGTGCTGGCGGTTGATCCTGATCAGCACGTCGAGCGCGTCCCGGGCCTCGGTCAGGTGCGCGATATCGGCGTCGATCCGTTCGCGCTCGCGCGTCATCGTCACGAACGCCGACTCGATCACGCCCGGGTCGCTCGGGGTCTCCACGCACGGGAGCACAGTCGCGATCACCCGGCTGGACATACCCGCGTCGAACAGCTGCTGGATCAGCGACACGCGCTCGACCTCGGCATCGGAATAGTGACGCTGCCCGGCGTCGGAGCGTGAACTGCTCAGCAGGCCCTGCTCCTCGTAGTACCGCAGTGAGCGCGGACTCACGCCCGTGCGCTTGGACAACTCGCCGATCCGCATCCCGAAAAGCCTACGCCCGCATGCGCCACGGCTCAGACCAACGGCAAGCCCCGGGCGGGTCGGCACATGTACGGCTGCGATGATCGCAGCCATGCGGTGGGTGTCGCGGTGACGGCTACGTCGGGTCGTGGAATGGCGCCGCTAGGCGGTTCGTTGGCGGTCTATCCCGGCACCTTCGATCCGTTCACGCCGGGGCACCGCGACCTGGTGGCCCGTGCTCGTGTGATGTTCGACCGGGTCATCGTGTTGCTGGCGGTGAACGCCGACAAGCGACCAGCCGCCGTGGCCACGGCCAGAGCCGCCCTCGTGCGCGACTTCGTGCCGGCAGCCTGGGGCAATGTCGAGGTGGACACGTGGACCGGCCTGACCACTGCCTACTGCCTCCGCCGAGGTGCCACGGTCATCGTCCGCGGGGTGCGAACGGCCGCGGACCTTCGCTACGAGTACCAGTTAGCTGCGATGAACGAGCAACTCGGCTTTCAAACCGTCTGGTTGCCCGCCCGTCCGCAACTGGCGGCCACGTCGTCAACTGTCGCACGCGCAGCCCGCTCGGCGCAGTCGGCCCGTCCGCCGCACAACGATGAGGAGTGACACCGGATCGGCGGGAGATCAGTGCGGCGGGTGAGCAGCCGCAGCCAGAACAAGTGCCACGTCACGCCTCGTACGGCAACGGCTTGAGCCCGTCCTCGCCTTGCCACCAACGCGAGTCCTTACCGTAGTAGATGGTACGAGCCCATTCGTTTGGCGATTCGTGGAAGATCAGGTCGTCGTCGCCAATGTGGTCGAGGTGTCCCCAAGCCTGATTCACCCGGCCCACCGCCTCGTCCCGGGTGATCGGGAATCGCACAAGCATCTCGTGCAGGACCTGCTCGACGAAATCGCGAGCCTTGTCGGACATGCGTAGTTGCAGCTCCACGGTGCACTCCTCCCTTCACCGCACCGAATTCCTATCCATCAGGTCAAACCGAACCTAGCAGTCCTCTCGGGGCTACTCGGGATGCTCCTTCGGGACGCGCAGCGTTCGCCAGAGCTTGGGGTAGTCAACCGCCGCCGCAGCCGCGGGCCGACGCCGGGCCCGCACGATGATCGCCCGCCACAGTGGACCCGTTCCTGCCGGTGGTGTGCGGATGCCAATGGCCTGGTTCATGAATAGCTCCTGGGTGTCGCAGACAGGCACACCCGGTTGCGATGAACTATGCGTGAACTCCACGACGTCGGAGTGGGGTCGTGGTTGCGCAGTCACCGCACGGTTCGGGTGCGGATTCCCTTTGGTCAGAACGAATTCACCGCGCCTCTCTACCTTGCCATCGGGTCACTACCGAGAAGTAGCTGGTCCTTCGTTCCTGACGAGATGAGGACTGATGGCAGTAAGCAAGCGGGTCGGCCTTGGCGCTGCGGTGGCCGCGCTGATCCTGACGCTGCCGGGCGCGGCGTCCGCAACCGAGCGGAGCACGTGGAACCGGGCGGAGTTGATCAAATTCGCGATGCTGCCGGCAGCGACGTTCGTTCCCGGCAGCGAACCGTCCGGCTCGTCGCTCGGCACTGCCCCGATCAACGGCATCATTCCGCCGTTCGTCGACCAACCGGTCCAGGGGTTCAGCGGCGTCCTCCGCAACACCGACGGCACCTTCGACGTGTTGTCCGACAACGGCTTCGGCAACAAGGCCAACAGCGCCGACTTCCTGCTGCGCGTCCAGCGGGTCGCGCCCGGCTTCGTCGGCGGTGCCGTCGACGTGGTCGGCGGCATCAACCTGACCGACCCGTACGGCAAGGTCCCGTTCGCTCTCACCCGCGCCGACCGGGTGCTCACCGGCGCCGATTTCGACGTCGAGTCGATCACTCGGACGGCCGACGGCACGTACTGGATCGGTGACGAATTCGGTCCGTACCTGCTGCACTTCGACCGGGCGGGCCGTCTACTGCAGGCGCCGGTGCCACTGCCGGGAGTGTTCGCTCCCGAGAACCCGGCCCGCGGTACGACGCTGGCCAACCTCGCCAGCAGCAAGGGCTTCGAGGGCATGGCCCAGTCACCGGACGGCGCCACGCTCTACCCGCTCCTCGAGGGCACGGTCGCGGGCGACCCGACGGGCACACTCCGGCTCAACGAGTTCGACGTCCGGACCAACGCTTACACCGGTCGGCGCTGGACGTACGCGCTCGACGCTGCCGACCACGCTATCGGCGACGCGATCATGGTCGACCGCGACCGCTTCCTGATCATCGAACGGGACAATGGCCAGGGCGAGACGGCGAAGGTGAAGAGGGTCTACCTGGCCGACAAGCGCGACCGGAACCGCGACGGGCGCCTCGACAAGACGCTGGTGGCCGACCTGATGAACATCGCCAACCCGCGACACGTCGGCGGGTTCGGCAGCACCTTCACGTTCCCGTTCCAGACCATCGAGGATGTGGTGATCCTCGACGACCAGACGATCGCCGTCCTCAACGACAACAACTTCCCGTCCTCCTCGGGCCGCACGGCCGGCCAAGCGGACAACAACGAGTTCATCGTGATCAAGCTGGACCGCCGTCTGGATGCCGACAAGCGCGTCCTGCGTCGCTACTGACCCGGACACCAGGGGTGGGTGGCCTGATCCGCCGCCCACCCCGCATCGGGCACCCACACGTCGCTTGTCGTCCGCCCTATTTGGGACAGGCCACGAGCACGGTCGTGATCAGCGCGGCCGCCACCGCCAGGCTCAGAGCTAGGAGCGCTCCGGTAAGGCGGTGATGGAAGGCGCATAGACGCGAGTGTGATCAGCCGGTGCCGCGCCGCCGTTGGGCGCTCCCGCAGCGGGTCGCTGTGGTGGTGGACACGATGCCGTTGCTTGACCGTCGTTTGCGGCCGGGTGCGACGTAGCGTTGAGGGCTGCCCAGGGCGGGTCCGCATGCCGCACGCCTGGCTGACGCCGATCCGCGAGACGAAAATGGTGAACGCCGGGTGCCCGTGACGAGTGAACCCCAGGTGGTCGCGCTACCGCCGTCAGCTGCCGCACCGGCGATCCCCGCGGTGTTCCGATCCGCCTCGGCCCCGGCCCGCCGCACGCTTGTCGACATTCTCGACGACTCCGTGCGCGCGTACGCCGACGCCGGTGCGCTCGACAGCGGTGCCACCACATTGACGTACCGCGACCTGGCCGATGAGGTCGAGGCCGTCCGGAAGTCGCTCTCCGGGCACGGCATCGGTGTCGGCGACCGCGTGGGCGTCCGGATCTCGTCCGGCACGGCCGAGCTGTACCTGGCGATCCTCGGCGTCCTCGCGGCAGGCGCCGCCTACGTGCCGGTCGACGCGGACGATCCCGAGGAACGCGCCGAGCTCGTTTTCGCCGAGGCGGGGGTCGTTGCGGTCCTCGGTGACGGGCTGGCGGTGTCGCTGCGTCGTACCCCCGCGGGTCAGGCCGGTCGGCCCGGCCCGGACGATGACGCCTGGATCATCTTCACCTCCGGCTCGACGGGCACCCCGAAGGGGGTGGCGGTCAGCCACGGCGCGGCGGCGGCTTTCGTGGACGCCGAGGCGCGGTTGTTCCTCGCCGACGAGGCGAGCGAGGCAATCGGCCCGCAGGATCGGGTGCTGGCCGGGCTGTCGGTGGCGTTCGACGCGTCCTGTGAGGAGATGTGGTTGGCGTGGCGGCACGGCGCGTGTCTGGTGCCGGCCGCGCGGTCGCTGGTCCGCAGCGGTGTCGACCTCGGTCCGTGGTTGGCCGAGCAGCGCATCTCGGTGGTGTCGACGGTGCCGACACTGGCTGCGCTGTGGCCGGTCGAGGCGTTGGAGGAGGTGCGGCTGCTGATCTTCGGTGGGGAGGCCTGCCCGCCGGAGCTCGCGCAGCGCTTGGCCGTCGAGGGTCGCGAGGTCTGGAACACGTACGGGCCGACCGAGGCGACGGTGGTCGCGTGCGCCGCGCGGATGACCGGTGAGGGACCGGTCCGCATCGGGTTGCCGCTGGCCGGCTGGGAGCTCGCCGTGGTCGACGGGTCCGGCGCCCCGGTGGCGATGGGTGAGACCGGCGAGCTGGTCATCGGCGGGGTGGGGCTCGCCCGATATCTGGATCCGGGCAAGGACGCCGAGAAGTTTGCGGCGCTGCCCGCGCTCGGCTGGCAGCGGGCGTACCGCAGTGGTGACATTGTGCGCGCGGAGCCCGAAGGGCTCCTCTTCGTCGGCCGCGGTGACGAACAGGTGAAGCTCGGCGGACGCCGGATCGAGCTGGGTGAGATCGACGCCGCGCTGCAGGCGCTACCCGACGTCGCCGGTGCCGCCGCGGCGGTGCGGCGCACCGCCGCGGGCAACCAACTGCTGGTGGGGTACGTGGTTCCGCACGACGGCGTCACCTTCGATGCCGCGACGGCGGCGCTGCGGATCCGTGAGCAGCTTCCGGCCGCGCTGGTGCCGCTGCTGGCCGTGGTGGACGCGCTGCCCACTCGGACATCCGGCAAGGTGGATCGGGCCGCGCTGCCCTGGCCGCTGTCCACCCCGCAGGACGCCGCGGGCGAGCTGACCGCGACGGAGGACTGGCTCGCCGGCGGTTGGGCGGAGATCCTGGGCGTACGCCCCACCGAGGCGGACGCGGACTTCTTCACCCACGGCGGCGGCAGCCTGAACGCGGCGCAACTGGTGGCGTGGATCCGGCGCCGGCACCCACGGGTCTCGGTGGCCGACATCTACCTCCACCCGAAGCTGTCGCGGCTCGCGGCGGTGCTCGATGCGCTCGACAGCTCGGCGGCGACGCGCCGGGAGGTCCGGCCGACGCCGAGGCGCGCCGGGCTGATCCAGGCGGCGATGCTGGTGCCGATGCTGGCGCTGGTCGGGCTGCGCTGGCTGACGGTCCTGGCTGCCCTCGGCAACGTTTTCGCCCTGCTCGCGCCGGTGCCCTGGGCACCTGTCGTGTCCTGGTGGTGGGTGGCGCTGGGCTGGCTGCTGCTGTTCAGCCCGCTGGGCCGGATCGCCGTGGCCGCCGCGGGAGCGCGACTGCTGCTGCGCGGGGTACGCCCCGGCAGCTACCCGCGCGGTGGCGGCGTGCACCTGCGACTGTGGGCCGCCGAACGCCTCGCCGAGCTGTCCGGCGCCACAAGTGTCGCCGGAGCATCGTGGATGATCACGTACGCCCGGGCTCTCGGCGCGCAGATCGGGGCCGACGTCGACCTGCACTCCGCGCCACCGGTGACCGGCCTGTTGAAGCTGGGTCGCGGCGCGGCGATCGAGCCGGAGGTCGATCTGTCCGGCCACTGGGTGGACGGCGACGTCGTCCGCATCGGCAGGGTCCGGGTCGGCGCTGACGCCCGGGTCGGGTCCCGCAGCACCCTGATGCCGGGCACTCGGATCGGCAAGGGCGCCCGGGTCGCCGCGGGCTCGACGGTTGCCGGCGCCGTACCCGCCAACCAACATTGGGCCGGCTCACCGGCCGCGGCCGCAGTTGGCAAGGATTCGGACGGGTGGCCCGGGCAGCGTCCCCCTCGATCGCGGACGGGCGCACGTCTCTGGCCGCTCGCGTACGGGTTGACCGCCCAGTTGCTGGGGCTGGTTCCGGTCGTGGCCGCCCTGCCAGCGCTCGCCCTGCTCGGCTGGACGCTCGCCATCCGACAAACGGTCGGCGCTGTGCTGGCCGCCGTCGCGGTGGCGACCGTCGCCTACGTGGTGGGCTACGCGCTGCTGGTGCTCGGGGCCGTCCGGGCGCTCAGCATCGGCCTGCGGGCCGGGTACCACCCGGTGCAGGGGCGGGTGGCGTGGCAGGTCTGGACGACCGAGCGGCTGATGGGGATGGCCCGGGTGGGGCTGTTCCCGCTCTACGCCAGCCTCTTCACACCCGTGTGGTTGCGGCTGCTGGGCGCCAAGGTGGGACGCGGGGTGGAGGCATCCACCGTGCTCGCACTGCCGGCGATGACCACGGTCGCCGACGGGGCCTTCCTGGCCGACGACACAATGGTCGCGACCTACGAGCTGAGCCACGGGTGGCTGCGTGTCGCTCCGGCCCGCATCGGTAAGCAGGCGTTCCTCGGCAACTCGGGAATGGCGGCGCCCGGACGTTCGGTGCCGAAGCGGGGCCTGGTCGGGGTGTTGTCGTCAGCGCCGTTCAAGGCGAAGAAGGGTTCGTCCTGGCTCGGCGCACCGCCGATGCCGCTGCGCCGGACAGTGGAAGCCGCCGACACCAGCCGCACCTTCGACCCGCCGGTCCGGCTGAAGCTCGCCCGCGCGGCGATCGAGCTGTGCCGGATCGTTCCGGTGATGTGCGCCGGTGCCCTGGCGACCGGCGTCCTGGCCGCACTCGCGCTCGTCTGGCGGGCTGCGGGGTGGTGGGCGGCCGCTCTCGCCGCCGGACCGGTGCTGCTGGGTGCGGCGATCGCCGCCGCCGCCATCGCGACGGCCGCGAAGTGGCTCCTGGTTGGGCGCTTCCGAGTCGCCGACCGCGCGCTGTGGACCTCCTTCGTCTGGCGCAACGAACTCGCGGACACGTTCGTCGAGGTCCTCGCCGCGCCGTGGCTGGTCCGTTTCGCGACCGGCACGCCACTGCTGACGGCGTGGCTGCGCACGCTCGGTGCGAAGATCGGCCGGGGCGTCTGGCTGGAGACCTACTGGCTGCCCGAGTACGACCTGGTGCGCCTCGGCGATGGCGCGACGGTGAACCGCGGTTGTGTGGTGCAGACCCACCTGTTCCATGATCGTGTGATGAGCATGGACCAGGTGACACTGGGCGCGGGGGCCGCGCTGGGCCCGCACGGCATCGTCCTGCCGGGCGCGAGCATCGGCGCGCGGACCACCGTCGGGCCCGGTTCACTGGTGACCCGCGGCGACGTCGTGCCGAGCGACAGCCGGTGGTTGGGCAATCCGATCACCACCTGGTCGACGCCAGCGGCACGGTCGGTATGAATCCACAGGCGGCGTCGGCGTCGAGCGGCGCAACGCCCGGCGCCGGTCGCTCCGGCGACTCCTACCTGCCCGAGCACGGCAACGGCGGCTACCGGGTGCGGCACTACGACCTCGACCTCGACTACCGGGTCGTGTCGAACCGGCTCGCTGGCCGGGCGGACATCACCGCGGCGGCCGTGCAGTCGCTCTCTCGGTTCACTCTCGATCTCGGCCGGTTGCGCGTTCAGGACGTCCGGGTGGACGGGCGCCCGGCGAAGTACCTGCACCGACCGGACAAGCTGCAGATCAAACCGGAGCGGCCGATCGGTGCCGGGGACACCTTCCGGGTGGAGATCCGGTACGCGGGGAAGCCGGTGCCCATCTCCGGCCGGTGGGGCGAGCTCGGGTGGGAGGAACTCACCGACGGGGTGCTCGTGGCCAGCCAGCCGAACGGTTCGCCGTCGTGGTTTCCGTGCGACGACCAGCCCGGCGCCAAGGCCACCTTCCGGGTGGCGGTCACGACCTCCTCCCCGTACACCGTCCTGGTGACCGGTGATGCCGTGCGACAGCGCCGTGGCGCGGGCACCACGACCTGGGTGTACGAGCGCCGCGAGCCCACCTCGCCGTACCTGATGAGCGTGCAGATCGGACGCTACGAGATGGTTGATCTGGCTGTCGGTGAGGTGGCGCAGCGCGCGGCGATCCCGCCCGCGTTACGCCGGAACGTCACTCACGACTTCGGCCGACACGGTCAGATCATGTCGGCGCTGCAGCGGCTCTTCGGGCCGTACCCCTTCCGGGAGTACGTCGTCGTGGTTGCCGACGACGACCTCGACGATCCGGTCGAAGCGCAGGGCATGGCGGTCTTCGGGCGAAACCACGTCGACGGGCGGCGCACGCACGAGCGGCTGATCGTGCACGAGCTGGCCCACCAGTGGTTCGGCAACAGCCTCACGGTGGCGGACTGGCGACACATCTGGCTCAACGAGGGCTTCGCCACCTACGCCGAATGGCTGTGGTCCGGCGTCTGCGGCGACCTGCCCACAGACGCCCTGGCCGCGCAGTGGTACGCGTGGGTCGCGGCTCGCCCGCGCCACGTCGTCGTCGCGGATCCCGGCGTCGACCGGATGTTCGACCCGCTGGTCTACAAGCGTGGCGCACTGACGGTGCACGCCCTGCGGAAGAGGGTCGGCGACGAGTCGTTCTTCGCGCTGCTGCGAGCCTGGGTCGCCGAGCACCCACACGCGACGGTGACGACCGAGCAGTTCCGTCTGCACGCACAGCGCTTCGCCCGCGAGCCCTTGGACGGCCTGTTCGCCGCCTGGCTCGACAGCCCGACGCTGCCTCCACCACCTCGCTGAGACCTCACACCGAGTCGTCGGTCGGGCGAACACTGCGCCTCGTTCCGCATCGGCGTCGGCACGCCGTCGTGTGGAGAGGCGCCGGCAATCTCACCTGAGCAGAATCCGGGACGCATCGACGCATGCGAGCTGTCCCAACGGATAGAACTCCTACTTGACAGGTAGGATTACTCGGATACTGTCGGTGCATGGCCAGCCACCAAATCCCGCTCGACGGCACCGCGGTCGCGGTGTCGCGGGGATGTTGTCGTGGCTGGACCGCCTCGTGCGGCTGCTGCCGCTGAGCGCGCAAGCCTGACTCCTCTCCCCCACTTGCGGCTCTGCCGACTCGACGACGATCGGCAGCCGTCTCCGCGTCCCGAAACCTTGGCTGCTCGACGCGCGCTGCGCCGACTCCTGCCCGGGTGTTGCCTGCACGTCGTTCTCGATCAGGAGGACCGTCATGACCGTCATCGACAAACCGCCCACACCTGTCGAACCGACCCTGTTCCGAGCGCTGCTGCGCCGCCAGGCCGCAGCGGTTGCGGTCATCACCGCCGCCGGCGAGCCTCCGGTGGGATTCACCGCAACCTCGTTCACGTCGGTGTCGTTACGACCGCCGCTGGTGTCGTTCTGCCTGGCCCGGTCCTCGTCGAGCTGGTCGACCGTCGAGGGCGCCGAGCACATCGCCGTGCACCTGCTCGGCGAGGACCAACAGGACGTCGCACGAACCTTCGCCACCAGCGGCATCGACAAATTCGCCGCGCACTCCGGCTGGGGGTACGGCCCCTACGGCGTGCCGCTGCTGCACGAGCCGGTCGCCTGGCTGCTGTGCCGGGTGACCCAGCGGGTTCTCGCCGGCGACCACGCGATCGTGCTGGCCGAGCCGCTGACCGGGAGCCACGGCGAGGGCGCACCTCTGCTGTACCACATGGGCCAGTACGCCGCCCTGAACCCCACCACGAAGGAGCAGTAGGTGAAGTCGCCAATCATGCTGGACCGACGGGCGTTGCTGACCGCCACCCTGGGTGTGGTCGCGCTGGGCGCGACCGCGTGCGTCGGCGAGGACGCACCTCAGGCGGCGCTGGCCGCGGGCGCGCCGCTGCCGGAATCGATACCGAAGGGCACCAAGCTCGTCGTGGGCGACAAGGAGCACCAGAAGGCGATCGAGTTCTCCGGTGAGGCCGAGAAGTTCACGTTCGAGGTGGAGTGGGCCAACCTCAGCGGTGGTCCGCAGACCCTGGAGGCGTTCCGGGCCGACGCCCTCGATGTCGGCGCTGTCGCCGACATCCCGCCCATTCACTCACGGTGGACGAACATCCCCACGAAGATCGTCGCGTCGAAGTACCGCCAGGACCCGCTGAACCACGCCATCTACCGGCTCGGCATCGCCCCCGGCGTCGCGGTCGCCACCCTCGCCGACATCCGCGGCAAGAAGGTCGCGTACAGCCCGGGGCAGGCACAGGGCGCGCTGGTGCTCCGCGTCCTGCAGAAGGCCGGACTGAGCAAGAAGGACGTTCGGCTGGTCGAGCTGCCGAGCACCGGCGACGTGTACGCGACCGCACTCGCCAGCCGCCAGGTCGAGGTGGCCCCGATCGGCGGCGTGCAGATCAAGCGCTACGAGACCAAGTACGCCCGCGACGGTGCCACCACGATCGCGCACAGCTTGCGGGACGATCCGGGACACCTGTACGTGCCGGTCACCGTGCTGGGCGATCCGGCGAAGGCGGCCGCGATCCGCGAGTACGTGCAGGCGTGGGCGCGGGCCTGGCGGTGGCGGGAGGCCAACCCGGACGAGTGGATCGAGCGCTACTACGTCAAGGACCAGGGCCTGACCGTCGAGGACGGCAGATGGCTGGTCCAGAACGGCGGTGTGGCCGACGTCCCGGCGAGCTGGACCGAGGCCATCGCCCGGCACCAGGAGACCATCGACCTGCTGGCGAAGGAGACCAACAACAAGCCCTTCAAGGCCGAGGATCTGTACGACCGGCGGTACGAATCGGTCGCCGCGGACGCGCTCGTCGCGGGAGGGACCCGATGACCGCCTCCGTCCTCACCCGGCACCGGCCCAGTACGAACGTCGTCACCGGCAGGCCGAAACGTCGTCTGCGGCCCGGTCGCCCCATCCCGTTCGGCGCGGCGCTCGGCCCGATCCTGCTCCTCGCTGTGTGGGCGGTCGGCTCCGCGGCCGGGTGGATCGACCCTCGTACCCTGTCGGCGCCCTGGACCGTGGTCACCACGGCGGGTGATCTCATCGCCGATGGCCGGCTGCAGGAAAATCTGGCCATCTCGGCCCGACGGGCCGGCCTGGGCCTCACCATCGGCACCGTCATCGGCACGGTGCTGGCGGTGATCGCTGGTCTGAGCCGGTGGGGCGAGGCCATCCTCGACGGCCCGATCCAGATCAAACGGGCCATCCCGGCGCTCGCGCTGCTTCCGCTGCTCGTCCTCTGGTTCGGCATCGGCGAGCAGATGAAGGTCATCACCATCACGCTGGGGGTGTTCGTCCCGGTCTACATCCATACCCACAACGGGCTGCGCACCATCGACAGCCGGTACGTCGAGCTGGGTGAGTCGCTGCGACTACGGAGGTGGGCGTTCATCCGCCGGATCGTGCTGCCCGGCGCGCTGCCCGGCTTCCTGCTCGGCATGCGGTTCGCGGTGGTGGGAGCGTGGCTGTCCCTGGTGGTCGTCGAGCAGATCAACTCGACAAGCGGCATCGGCTACATGATGGAGCTGGCCCGGGAGTACGGCCAGACCGACGTGATCATCGTCGGGCTCGTCCTGTACGGGCTGCTCGGCCTGCTGTCCGACGGCGTGGTCCGACTCGCACAGAGGAGGGCGCTGTCGTGGCGACGCACGCTGGCGGGCTGACCGCATCCCGCACGGTACGTGTTCAGGGCCTGGCGCGAGGGTTCGGGGACCGGGTGGTCCTCGACGGATTCGACCTGGAGATCGCCACTGGCGAGTTCGTCGCGCTGCTGGGCCGCAGCGGTTCGGGCAAGAGCACCCTGCTGCGTGCGCTCGCCGGCCTGGACGGCGACGCGACGGGATCAGGCGTGGTCGACGTACCGGACAACTCCTCGGTCGTCTTTCAGGACGCCCGGCTCCTGCCGTGGCAGCGCGTCCTGGACAACGTCGTCCTCGGTCTGCGCGGGCCGGACGCCGACGAGCGCGGCCGTGCGGCGCTCACCGAGGTGGGTCTGGCCGGCCGTGAGCGGGCCTGGCCCAATGAGCTGTCCGGTGGCGAACAGCAGCGGGTCGCGCTGGCCCGGGCGTTGGTGTCCGAACCGGAACTGCTGCTCGCCGACGAACCCTTCGGCGCGCTGGACGCGCTGACCCGGCTGCGTATGCACGGCCTGCTGCGCGTGCTGCACGCCCGGCACCGGCCCACGGTGCTGCTCGTCACGCACGACGTCGACGAGGCCATCACGCTCGCCGACCGCGTACTGCTGCTGGACAGCGGCCGAATCGCCGTCGACCTCGCCATCGACCTACCGACGCTGCGGTCGTACCGACAGCCGCAGTTCCTCGCGTACCGCGAAACCCTGCTGCGGGCGCTCGGCGTCGACCTAACGGAAGGATGAGCATGCTGCACCTCAACGCGTTCCTCATGGGCGTCGGCCATCACGAGGCCGCCTGGCGCCTGCCCGACAGCGACCCGTTCGCGCAGACCGACGTCGAACACTTCAAGCGTCTGGCCCGCATCGCCGAACGCGGAAAGCTCGACTCGCTGTTCCTCGCCGACAGCCCGGTGCTGTGGAACAGCATCGGCCGGCGGCCGGGGGGCACCCTGGAGCCGACCGTGCTGCTCACCGCCCTGGCCGGTGCGACGAACCACATCGGGCTGATCGCGACGGCGTCGACGACGTACAACGAGCCGTTCAACCTGGCCCGCCGGTTCGCGTCGCTGGACCACGTCAGCGGCGGTCGGGCGGGCTGGAACATCGTCACCACGGCCGGTGAGAAGGCGGCCCGGAACTTCAACCTGGACGACCTGCCAGCCCACCGGGACCGGTACGAGCGGGCAGCCGAGTTCATCGAGGTGTCCCTGAAGCTCTGGGACAGTTGGGACGACGCGGCGCCCCTCGGCGACAAGGACGGCGGGCGGTGGGGCGACGACGATCTGCTCTACCCGCCGGAGCACTCCGGGCGGCACTTCCGGGTGGCCGGCCCGCTCAACGTTCCCCGCCCCCCGCAGGGCTACCCGCTGCTGGTGCAGGCCGGGTCGTCCGAGGACGGCAAGGACCTGGCCGCCCGGTACGCGGAAGCTGTCTTCACCGCCCAGCAGACGCTTGCCGAGGCGCAGGCGTTCTACCGCGACCTCAAGCAGCGGGCCGCGCAGGCGGGCCGCGACCCGAACACCATCAAGATCCTGCCGGGCATCGTGCCGGCGATCGGCGCCACCGAGGCCGAGGCCCGCGCGCTGGAGGAGGAACTGGACCGGTTGATCAAACCCGAGTACGCCCGGCAGCAACTCGCCACCACGCTGCGGGTCGCCCCGGAAGACCTCGACCTGGACAAGGAACTGCCCTCCGACCTGCCGAGCGAGGACGAGATCGAGGGTGCGAAGAGCCGGTACACGCTGATCGTCACCCTGGCCCGGCGGGAACGGCTGACCGTTCGTCAACTCATCGGCCGACTCGGCGGCGGGCGCGGGCACCGCACCTTCGCCGGTACGCCGGAGCAGGTCGCCGACGCCATTGAGGAGTGGTACCGCAGCGGCGCGGCCGACGGCTTCAACATCATGCCTCCCGTGCTGCCGTCCGGGCTGGAGACGTTCGTCGACCACGTCGTGCCGATCCTGCAACGACGTGGGCTGTTCCGCACCGAGTACACCGGGACCACCCTGCGCGAGCACTACGGGCTGCCTCGCCCGGCCAACCAGTTCACGCGGCAGCTCGCAGCCGCGACCCGCTGACCGAGAGGAAAGAGAACAGTGGTCACCTACCGGCCCTTCGGGCACACCGGCGTACGCATCAGCTCCCTGACCCTGGGCGCGATGAACTTCGGGCAACGGGGCAACCCGGACCACGAGGACGGCGTCCGCATCATCCACCGGGCCCTCGACGAGGGCATCAACGCCATCGACACCGCGGACGTCTACTCCGGCGGCGAATCCGAGGAGATCGTCGGGAAGGCCCTCGCCGGCGGGCGGCGCGACGACGTCTTCCTGGCCACCAAGTTCCACGGCCAGGTCGGTGACAACCCGCAGCACCGCGGCAACTCCCGCCGCTGGATCGTGCGGGCAGTGGACAACAGCCTGCGCCGGCTGCGCACCGACTGGATCGACCTCTACCAGGCACATCGGCCGGAGCCGGAAACCGACTTCGACGAGACCCTCGGCGCGCTCAGCGACCTGGTACGCCAAGGCAAGATCCGCTATATCGGCACGTCCACGTTCGACCCGTCGGCGATCGTGGAAGGGCAGTGGATCGCGCAGCGGCGCGGCCGGGAACGGGTGGTCAGCGAGCAGCCGCCGTACTCGATCCTGGCCCGCGGGATCGAGCGCGAGGTGCTACCGGTGGCCCAACGGTACGGGCTGGCGGTGATCCCCTGGAGTCCACTGGCCGGCGGGTGGCTGTCGGGTCGCTACCACAGCGGGCTGACGGCACCGATCTCCGGACGCGCCGAGCGGCTCCCGGCCCGGTTCGATCCGACACTGCCCGCCAACGCCGCCAAACTGACAGCCGTCGACGAACTGGCCGCACTCGCCGACGAGGCCGGAATCTCGCTCATCCACCTGGCGATCGCGTTCGTCCTGGAACACCCTGCCATCACGTCGGCGATCATCGGGCCGCGAACGCTGGCGCACCTGGAGTCACAGCTCGGCGCCGCCAAGGTGACGCTGTCCGAGGACGTGCTCGCCCGCATCGACGCCATCGTCCCGCCCGGCACCACGCTGAACCCCGCCGACGCCGGCTACCAGCCACCGTGGCTGAGCGATCCCGCGTACCGCCGTGGCGGCGGCTCGTCGGCGCGGCGGATCGGGGTGGCCTCGTGAGCGACAGGCCCTCGTCGACCCCGGACGTCGTCGTGCTGGTGGGTAACCCCCGTGCCGGGTCGCGTACCCGGGGCGTCGCCGACGCGGTGGCCGAGGCACTGCTGGATCGGCGGGGAGGACCGCCGAGCGCGGTCCTGGTGCTGGAGCTGGCCGAGATCGTCGGAGTGTCGTTCGGGCCGGAACCGGCGTACGGGGCGAAGACCCATCCTGATCCGTTCACGGCGGTGCGGTCAGCGCGGCTGCTGGTCGTCGCGACGCCGACGTACAAGGGCAGCTACACCGGGCTGTTGAAGGTGTTCCTGGACCAGTTCGGGCACCGAGAGCTGGCCGAGGTGGTCGCGGTGCCAGTGGCGGTGGCCGCCTCGCCGGCGCACGCGGAGGCGGCGGCGTCGGCCCTGCGCGACGTGCTCGGCGAACTGGGCGCACACGTCCCAGCGCCGCCGCTGGCCGTACTCGAGTCCCAGCTGACCGACGCGCACGAGATCGCCACACAGTGGGCCGACCGGCACAGCGCCGCGATCGACGCCCAGCGGGCCACCGTGGCGTGACACCCGCACGGCAATGCCGCCATCTCTCCGACCTGGAAGGCCGCCATCGATGAGCTCCGAATTCCTCTGGTACATCCCGAACCAGGTCCAGCCCGGCCACCGCGGCGACGACGTGATCGACAACCACAACAGCCTGGAGACCCTCACCGGCCACGCCAGGGTCCTCGAAGAGCACGGATGGGGCGGCGCGCTCCTCGGGACCGGCTGGGGACGGCCCGACACCTTCACGGTGGCCACCGCACTCGCCGCCCGAACGACCACGTTCCAGCCGCTGATCGCCATCCGACCCGGCTACTGGCGACCCGCCAACTTCGCCTCTGCCGCAGCGACTCTCGACCACCTCAGCGAGGGCCGAGCGCTGATCAACATCGTCTCCGGCAAGGACGACCTGGCCGCATACGGCGACGGCGAGGCCGATCCGGCCCACCGTTACGCCCGCACCAGAGAGTTCCTCCAGATCGTGCGGAAGCTGTGGACCGAGGAGAACGTCACCTACCAGGGCGAACACTTCGCCGTCACGGGCTCCACCCTGGCACTGCGGCCGGTCACCCGGGGCGAGCGCCGACACCCCCGGCTCTACTTCGGCGGCGCCTCCCCCGCCGCCGAGGAGGTGGCCGCCACCGAGGCCGACGTCCAACTCTTCTGGGGCGAGCCACTCGACGGCGTGGCCGATCGAATCGAGCGACTCAAGCAGCTCAGCGAGAAACTGGGACGCGAGCACGCTCCGCTGGAGTTCGGGCTGCGGGTCACCACACTGGTGCGAGACACCACCGAACAGGCCTGGGCCGATGCCGAAGCCAAGGTCGCCGACATGGCCAAGGGCAAAGGCGCTGCCCGAAACCCGAACTGGCAGGCCGCCGTCGGTCAGCGCCGGCTGCTCGACCTCGCCGCACGCGGAGAGGTCCTCGACGACAACCTCTACACCACCCCCGGCAAGTTCGGTGGCGGCGGAGCGGGCACCACCTGGCTGGTCGGCTCCGCCGAGGACGTGGCGAGTTCGCTGCGCAAGTACCAGCGGCTGGGCATCACCCACTTCGTGCTCTCCGACACGCCCTACCTTCCCGAGATCAAGCGTCAGGGAGAGCAACTGCTGCCGCTGCTGCGCACGTGAGCACGGCCGCGGTGTGACGAGGCCCGGGCTCCGACTGCCACCCCAGGAGACCCGATCAGGGGGCCGTCGGCTCCCACAGCAGGATCTGACGGTGGTGGCTGAAGCCGTTGCGCAGATAGAAGTCGACCGCGCGGCGACTGGAATGGACGGTCACGTGCAGCAGCCCCCGCGCACCGGCCTCGGTCAGGATCGCGGCCATCAGCGCACTGCCGATGCCGCGGTTTCGGTACTCCTCACGGACCTGGACCGACTGGATGTCGCCGTACCACCGGTTCAGCGACTCGTTACTCGGCACCCGCTGCGCGACGTGGAGCCAGGCCACGCCGACCACGCGCCCGTCCATCTCCGCGACGAACGGCAGGTGCGTCTCCGCGTGGGCGGCCACCCAGTCGGCGTACGCGCCGAGCTTGTCCTCGTCAACGCCACGTAGCTTCGCAAGCACCGCCACGTCTGCCGCACTGGCCCTCCGCACGATCACCAAGTGGAGTCTAGGTGAGCCCGCCGCTGGCGGTGTACCAACCATCACCCAGGTAGTTGCCCGAGATGCCGCAGAGCGCCGGCACCGTCGAGGCCCGGCCCAGGCAGGTGCTGCCTGATCAGCCGCACGAGCGCTCTCGCTAGCCTGAACCTGTGCATGTGCCCCGGCTCGATCAGATGACGTTGGCCGATCGCCATCGTGCCGGGCAGCGCCCGCAGCCGGTGCTCGTCGAAGATCGCGGAGACCAGGCCCATGTCCTTGTCGACCAGGATCTTCGTGCCGTCGCTGACCGCGATCCCGGCGGACTCCTGCCCTCGGTGCTGCAGGGCGAACAGTCCGAGATAGGTCAGGTGCGCCACCGGTTGCCGTGGGTCACGCACCCCGAAGACGCCGCAGGCTTCCTTGGCGCTGTCGCTGCCGTCTGCCACCCGGTGAACTATACGGAAGCGGCACAGCCCAGCGACGAGCTGGAGACTGCCACGTCTGGGGTTCATCCCGAGGCGGGAAGCAGCGTCGTACCTGTTCCTCCGCTCTGCCCGGGCCAGGCCGTCGACTACGACGGCCGGGTGGGGCGGGCGCGTCCGAGCCGGTATGCCTCGAAGAGGTCTCGGCCCTGATACTCGCTGGCCGTGCCGTCCATGTCGAGGACGTGTAGCGCCCTCACGCCGTGAAGGTCCAGCGGGCAACCCTAACGTCGTGAACATCAGATACCGTCGCCTGATGTTGAGGGTCCTGGTCAGCGGCTGCGTGGGAGGCGCTGCGATTCGTTTCAACGAAACCGGGGTGCCGGTCGATTCACCAATTTGGCGCCGGTGGACGACCGAGGGTCGCCTCGTGCCGATTTGCCCAGAACTGGCCGTAGGATTTCCGGTTCCCCGGCCGCCGGCTGAAATTGTCGACGGCACGGCGGCCGACGTGCTCGATGGTCGCGCCCGAGTACGGGAAGCGTCCGGCCGGGATGTCACGGAACTGTTCCGCGCCGCCGCGCACCGAGCACTCCAACGAGCCATTGACGCCCACGTAGCTCTTGCCGTCCTGGTCGATGGCAGCCCCACCTGTGGCAGCGGCTACATCCACGACGGAACCTTCAGCGGAATCACCGTACCCGGGCAGGGTGTGGCCACCGAGGCGCTACGCCGTCACGGCATCCCGGTGTTCCAGCACGATGAGCTGGAAGCGGCGGCGGCAGCCCTCGCGGAGCTGGAACGCTCTAGTGGCTGACAGGGCACAGTAACGCCCAACGTTCCAATGGATGAGCTGGAGCTCGTCCGCCTCAAATCCGGCGAACGTTGCCGGGCGTTTGAACAGCGACTCGACCATGTGCTCAAAGGCAACCTCACCGGCCGAAGCAGACGGGGGCGGCTTCGCCGTCACCTCCGATTCAGAACCGGGCATTTCGCGCTCAGTCCAAAACGGACGTAGCTCCCGGACCGGCCACTCATCGGCGAGGGCGGTGGTTGGCAACTTGCCGCTAGGCTCTACCCCGATTCACGAGCACGGCGGAAGGGGACTGGGATGGGCAACCCGTCGTGGGGCCGCGGCTACCATCAGGGCTTCGCCGATGGCGCCAAGCAAGGCGGAGCGATCGGTGTCGCCGCGACGGTCGCATTCAGCGTCGTCGTCGCAGGAGCCGCCTTCGGGTATCGGGAGCTCAAAGCGAGGAGCTTCGCCAAGCGTGAGCAGGACCTTTCTGCCACGGACTCGGACCCGAGCGCCGAGGAAGGCGACGAGCACGAAGCTGGCGAAGGCGCCAAAGGTAATTAGGTCGGCCGGCCCCGCCTATCGAGGCTACTGCGATCATGCCGTGGGTTTCCGAGACTGGTCGGCCTGTCAGTTGGCGTGCGGTCAACCTGACGACGCTGCCCTCGGCTCAGGCCCCGATGTACTCGCTGATCTCGAAGGGGTCCGGGAAGGGGTCGTGGTTCACGGACAACCGCCCGCCCGACCGGGTCTTGAGGGCCTCCACCATGTCCTCCGTGACACCGGGAACGCCGCCCTCCATGCTCAGATACTCCAGCCGGGGCAGGTCCGCCAGGGCACCCACGTCGATCAACCGCTGGCAGCCGTTCAGGTAGACGCGGCGAAGGTTGACACAGCCGGCCAGGAAGTCGACGTCCGTGATCACCGACCCGCTGAGGTCGAGCACCTCCAGCGCACGGAAGCCGTCGAGCGCTACCCCAGACTTCATCAGGTTCCGGCTGTGGGGCAGCAGCAGGTGCGTGAGCTGGCCGAATACCGGGATCACCCGCAGGTCGGAGAGGTCCCGCACCGCGTCAGCCCGAAGCCGGCGCAGCCCGGTGGCGGGTGCCAGCGCCGCCAGGTCCGCGACCGACACCGAGCCAGTGAGCTCCACGTCGCGGAGGCTGGGGCTCATGGTGGGCAGGGTCGGCCGGCGTGCCCCGGAGAGTCCGACCATCAGGCGGCGCAGGTCCGGGCACGCCGCGAGTTGACGCGCGTCGTCCAGGCCCGACTCAGCGCGGATCCGGATCGTCCGCAACTCCGTCAAGGAGGAGCAGAAGTCCAGATCGGAGACGTAGCACCCGTCGAGGGAGAGCGTGCGCAAACCAGTCAACGACGATAGCCACCCGAAGTCGTAGAGTTGCCGGCAGCCGTCGAGGACCAGGACTCGGAGTGAGGCCACGTCGCGCAGGCGGGCGATCTCCTCCGGCGGCAGCGCGACGGCGCCACGCAGGTGCAGCTCCTTGAGGTGCGGCAACCGGGCCAGGTCGTCAATGTCCAGCAGGTGCGGCTTGTCGTTTAGGTTGACTCGGCGCAGGTGACGCAGGTCGCCGAGGCCTCGGGTGCTCTGCAGCCCGGGTAACCCACTGCAGTCGAGCTCGGTCAGGTCCGGCAGGGCGCTGAGGCTCGTCAGGTCGGCCACGTCGTCGGTCACCCGGATGCACAGGGCGTGCACCCCGGGGACGTGGCGGACCGCGGTGAGTTGTGCGGCCGTCCGCACCGTCACCAGGTGGTCGCGGAGGTCCAGGTCGGCCAGGACCTGCCGCGCGTAGGCTTCGGCATCGTCGAACTCGTGCCATGCCCGGAGCAGCGCCTCGACCACCACCCGGTCGGCGTCCCGGTGGGCGTACTGAGAGATCGTGTTGACCGCCGCCGGGCCACCGATCCGGGCGGCCGCGGCGATGCAGGCGCTGATGACCTCCGGTGACCGCTGCGAATGACCATCGAGCCAGGTCAGCAACTCCTCGCCAATTCCCAACAGGGAACGGGCCTCCTCGGTCGTCCGAGGCGGCAGGACCTCACCGATGAGCCGTTCGGCCCGTCCGGCCACCTCCGGTTCGACGTGGCCCGCCGCGGTGATGCACTCAGCCGCCAACAGGAGAATGTCGCGCCGCTCGGGCCCGGCCGACTCCGCTTTGTCGAGAATCCCGGTGACCAGGAGCGAAGCGGCGCTCGCCTGAACCGGGGCGCCGGCGGCGAAGACGATGATGCGGCGCCAATCCGGCTGCGTCACCCGCTCCACCAGCGATTCGATCTCGTCGTACGCGTACGCCCAGCCGGCGAGGAATTCCTGGATGGATCGGTGAGTGAACTGCGCCTGATTATGCGCGACCTTGTAGAAGACGACACTGCGGTCGAGGAGGTGGGCCAGCGCGCCCCGAGACTCGATATGGGTGTTGACCATCCCGCGGAGTTGGGCCGCCACGATCTCCTGCGCGGTGAGGGCCTGCACGTCCCGCCGGGCGTTACTGCCTGGCCGGGACAGGTGGTGCTTCCGCAGCTCCCGCAACGGCTCGATCCGGATGGTCGTGGTCGAGTTGGCCGTCATCTTCTTGGCGATGGCCTGGAGCAGGAGGAGCTTCTGCTTGTAGGTGAGGCCCACCGCCGAGGTCTCGGACACCTCTCTCCCGTGATCACGGAAGTAGATGAGCGCGGCCACCACCCGTTCGTAGAGCTCCGCCCTGCTCACGGGCGCGACGTCGGAAAGTTTGTGCGCGTAGAAGGCGCACAGCATCGCGCACAGCAGTGGTGTCTCGCTGAGGTCACGGACGTTGGGGCGGTTCTGGAAATCGAACACGAGTTTCGCGTGCTGCCGGCGAAAGTCGGCGATCTTCTCGGCGTCGGACGTGCCACTGATAAGCGCGTCGAACCAGCGGTCGATGCACTCCTCGGCCTCCTCGTCATTCATCGGAAGGAGCTGGAGGGTGACGAAGCCCCGGCGCTGAAACCACCGGTTGTCCAGGACGTCGGGACGGGACGTGACGAAGATGTGTGCCTTCGGATGCTCCGACATCAGGTTGTCGATCCACGTCAGGGCGCGATTCCTGTCATGGTCGGACAGTTCGTCGAACCCATCGAAGATCGCGACGGCATCGCCGCGGTCGAGGCAGTCCTTCACCCAGGATCCCGGGACCGTCGGTCCGCGGTACATCGAGGCACGGATCATGTCCTGGTACTCGGGTTCGACATTCGCCTTGAAGGCGTACCGGAGTTGCGTGACCAGCGGCAAACAGTCCGTCCAGGCGGCCATGGCCTCCGGCAGTCTGCGCTGGGCCATGGAGATGGCCAGCCACTGGCTGATTGTCGTCTTGCCCGACCCGGCCGAGCCGGTAAGCAAGATCCGGGTGCTCTGCCGTTGACCCTTACGGATGTTCGCCAGCTCACCGATGGCCGAGTCAACCTTCGGGTCCACTTCCAGCGGGCCGGTGACCGCGGTGCCGCCGAGGTCGTCCGATGGGCTGTCGTCGGGGAGCGCCCGCAGCCGGATGTAGGTCACGTCGACCGGGTGGCGCCGGAGCTCGACCGGCAGCTTGAGCCCGAACAGGTCCGTGTATTTGTAGGTGTTGGTGATGTCGGACCGGTAGCCGGCCTCGAAGTGGCTGAGCTCCCGGGACAGCCCCGGCCGGAACTTGGGCAGCACGACGCCCGTTATTCCGCGTTCGAGTATCGCCTCCAGTTTCTTGGTGTTCACATACGTCTCCCAGGCCACGCTGCTCTGGAAGCCCGGGAGGTCGTGCACGAGCGCCGAGATGTAAGCGGCGGCTTCGGTGAGATAGACGCGGCCGTAGGCCTGAGCGTCGTCACCCAGTTGATCGGACTGCCAGCGGCGCACGGCTATGGGTTCGAGCGCGGACCGCAACTGCTCGGTGGTGATGGCGTCCTTGATGACGTCGTCGGCGGAAAGCCGCATCTGTACCAGCGCCTGCTCCACACCCGTTATCGCCAGCGACCGTTCGGCTTCCGCGAGCCCATCAAACTCGATTTCCTCGATGCGGCTCAGACGGGCCGATATGCGGTCCGAAGCGTCCGCGAGACGTCGTGGGAGTGCGCGTCCTTCGAGACTGTCGGGGTGCATGCCCTCGATCTCGGCAACGATGTCGTCGAAGGCCTGAATACGCTCCGCCGCCGAGGGAAAGAGGATCTTGAAGGTCGAAATGATGATGCGTCGTGCGACGCCGTCCCTCTGCCCTGCCGATGTCATCACAGATTCCCATCGATCGGCCCAGGTTTCACCTTCCAAAGTGTATGCAGGTCGATGCGATTCGCATGTCGACGTATGGTCCGGCGAACGGGACCGATCCGCCGATGCGCGTGGCCGGAGGATGCGCCTCCGAGTCCGCGCCGCCGCCAGGCCTCCGTCGGCCAGCGCGCCCGACGCCCGTTCCACCCTGGGGGCACACAGGGACCGGCAGACGAACGGACGATCATTAACGGATGAGTAACCCGGACGGCGAGGTGGAGGTCGGCCGCACGGGCAAGACGGGCAGTGGGTTCGCATCATCGCCGTGGAAAACCCGGATGACCCCTCAGAGTGCGCCGACATCGGCCGCCGGCGCAGGCGCGTTGGTTCGGTCACGAAGGCGCCTGGTTTGTAACAGTAACCGGCACGGGTACCAGCATCGTTCCGAGCGAACGGCTGGACTTCGAACCGGTTGTCACAGATCAGCAAGTGAGCCATTTTCATCCTGCCTTAGCGGTTCGCTTCGATGTGGTGCAGGACGAGGATGGCCTGCACCACGGCAGTGGCGCGGAATGGGCAGCTGCGTCGGGCCGGCGACACCACGTACCGGGCCGAGCGGGTGGCCGGCGCGGGTGGCGGGTCTACGCCTCGGAGGCCCAGCTGAGCCACTCGGGATCGTGACCCCAGCCGTTGCGCTCGTAAAAGGAAACCGCCCGGGTGCTGGAGTGCACCGTCACGTGCTCCAGCTCGAGGCGACGGGCCTCGTTCAGCACGGCCGACATCAGCAGCGCGCCGACCCGGCGGTCGCGCAGCTCGGGGACGACGAAGACGGACTGCACGTCTCCGCCGCGCCGGGCGTACTTATCGGCTGTGGGCACACGGTCGAGTACTGCCAGCCAGGCCATCCCGATCACCTTGCCGGCGGCCTCAGCCACGAACGCCCGGTGCTCGGGGTGGGTGCGCATCCAGTCGCCGAGCGTCGCGACGAACTCGTCCAGGTTATCGCCCTGGTAGCCGCGCTCCTGGATGGCCCGCCGCCAGCGCAGACCGGCCAGGGCGGGCGCATCCGCGACGGAGGCCCGGCGCACCGTGACATCAGTATCGATCACGCGATGATCATAAAACCACTTTCTGCGTAGCGGTTCACTTCGACGTGGTGCGAGACGAGGATGGCCTGCACGATCGCGGTGGCACGGCGTGGGCAGCGGCGAAGTTTGGCCAGGAGCCTCGCCCTCATCGATTGCCGGGCCCCGCCACACCCACCCTGATCTGCATGATCAGCTTGGAAAAGGCTCATTGATGGAGGATCTCGACCTGGATCGCACCGCCGAGGACGCCGGCGGGACAGATCGCCGCCAGGGCTGTGACCACGGCAAGGAGGACCCGGGGTCCACGCTCCAGATCCGGGTTGAGACGGTAGACCGCCGTCGCCATGAGCAGCAATCCGGGAAGCATCATCAGGAAGGAACGCCCGCCTTCGGCAGCGCTTGTCGCTCCGACCATAAACACGAACGCGATCGCGAGCAGCCACAGGTCGCCGGGGCGAGGCGGCGCGACCTTCAGGTCGGTGACTCTGATTTTGAGTGCGTCGGCGAGTTCGCCGCGAGTTCGGGCGGCATGAACAGCGACCGTCACATCCGCCATTTCGTCTAGCGCCATCTGACCTGCCGCGACTCGTGCGGCAAGCGTCGCCAGAACATGCTCCTTGTCCCGTGCGTTGATCAGCTTCTGAGCGATCGCAGCGGCACGCTTGGCATCCTCGACCTCGACAACTGCGGGTTCGCACACGTCTCTGTTGAAATAGGACATCTGCTGTGCCCGCACGAAGACAAGGTCGCCTGCTCGTAGGGCTGACGGCTCCGAGACTGTCCACGAGGTCCGCCGTCCAGCCCCGTTGAGCGGCTGGAGAGTGATCCGCGATTGGTCGTCCTCGATCGTGACGTCCGTGACCGCGTGAGCCTTCCATCGACGATCGCGCAACTCACTCGGCTGCTGCGTGACGCTGAAGTCACGGAGGTTCGGTGCCTGGCGACCGCTAAACGTGGTCACCTGCCGCGACGGGTGGTCGGTGCACGGATGCTTGGGCCACGGCGGTCCCACATCATCAAAGAAGACGCGGCTGCCATGCTCATTGGCGTAGAAGTAGACCAACGCGCCACAGAGGGGGCAGCGGGCATTCGGGGCGATCCACCCCACCGCACTCCTAGACGGCGTTGGAGATGGTGACGATCTCGCATAGCTCCGCCGAGGCGGCGCGGAAGCCCTGGCAGTAGAACGGCTCACGTTGTGGGTGGCCACCCAGTGCCGCTTACCGGCCGAATTTGTTCGCCAATGCCCGCGACGTCGGTACGTCGTCACCAGATAACCGCAACGCGTTGCGTCAGCATCGCTGGAGGATAGCCACCCGCACCGACGAAGCCGTTAGTGGCTGGCGCGTGCTGGTAGGTGCCCGGCTTGGCGGGCGCCGATGCACGTCGACCTGGTGTCAACGCCGGTGCCGAGCATGTGGTCACGAAGGGTGGCTATGACAGACGAGATCGGCTCCGCTGGGACGGCCATGACCGGCGCCACAACGGGCTGGTCTCGCCGAGAGTCAAGAGATCGTGTGCAAGGACTACTACTCCTAGTGCTGTCGCCGACAGTGCGCGGATCCGCCGATGTGAGTGCGTCATCGCCGACGAATGTAAGGGCTCAGCCGGCACCGTATGAAGCCCTGTTCCGGGCTGTCCAGCGGATGGCGGTGCCCGCCGGTGTGCCTACCGGACGTTGTCGGCTTGGGGTTCCTCTAGGCGCCGGGCGATCTGTTCGATGGCGGTGAGGTCGTCTGGCGTGAGCCGGTCGATGAAATGGCGTCGTACCGACTCGACGTGGGCGGGTGCGGCCGTGGTGAGGGCGCCCAGGCCCTCTTCGGTAAGCACGAGGAGGCAGCCTCGGCCGTCGGCCGGGTCGGGAGCGCGCCGGAGTAGGCCGCGCTCCTCCATCCGGGTGGCGTGCCGGGACAGCCGGCTGCGGGACCAGCCCATCTTGTCGGCCTGCGCGTGCAGGGTGCTGGTGTGGCCGGGCCTTTCCGACAGGGTGCTCAGCACCTCGTAGTCGGGCTCTGAGAGTCCGACCGCCGCCAGGTCACCCGAGGTGCCGGCCTGGACGGTGACCATCACCCGCAGAAACGCACGCCACGCCCGCTCCTCGTCCGGGTTCAACCAGTGCACCGGCGCTGCCTCAGGTCTCGTTGACATGTAAACAATCTACCCCTATATTTCGTTTCCATGTCAACGAGAACGCTCCGCCTCCTCGTCCTGGTCTGCAGCACACGTCCAGGGGCCCTCGGCCCCGTGATCGGGCAGTGGTTGATCGACGCGATCACGCCCTGCGCCACCGAGCTTGGCGTCGAGTTGGTGCCGGTGGCCCTCGCCGACCTGGATCTGCCGTTCCTCGACGAGGAGGAACATCCGTCGTCGGGCATCTACCGGCAGGAACACACCCGTCGGTGGAGTTCGATCGTGGACACGGCGGACGGTTTCATCGTGGTGACACCGGAGTACAACTACGGGATGCCGGCGACCCTGAAGAACGCGCTGGACTACCTCGGCCGCGAGTGGGCGTGGAAGCCGATCGGCTTCGTCAGCTACGGCAACACGTCGGCCGGCACGCGGTCGGTTCAGCACGCCAAGCAGGTCGTGACCACGCTGCGACTGGTCCCGTTGGGCGCCACGGTCGCGATCCGCATCGGTGACGCGGTGGACGACGGACGGCTGCGCCCCGACGCCGCCCGCGACGCCGCGAGCCTCGGCCTCCTGGACGAACTGGTCCGGGTCTCCCACGCCCTCCGGCCGATGCGCGAACGGGCAGGAGCCGGGACGGTCGCTGGCCCCGTGCCCGGATCGTATGCGCGGCGGCTGACCCCCGACGACGCGCCCGAGGTCACCGTGCTGCAGCGGTGCTGCTGGGTAGAGGAAGCCGTCGTCAACGACACCCTGGCCATACCCGCCCTGCACGAGTCGTTGGAGCAGGTCCGCGAGTGGCTGGCGGACCAGCACACCACGGGCGTCTGGCTGGACGGTCGACTCGTGGGCATGGTGCGTACCCGCCGCGAAGGCACCGACTGGCACGTGGGCCGCCTCGCCGTCGTACCGGACCTACGCGGTCACGGGCTCGGCCGGTGGCTCCTGCGCACCGCCGAAGCCGCCGCCGACCCGGGTATCCGCCGCATCGTCCTGTTCACAGGCTCCAATAGCCAGCGGAACATCAACCTTTACCAGAGCGAGGGATACGAGCTCGCGTCATCGACCAGCACGGACGGAACTGCGCTCCTCACCAAGGACGCTTCCGCCGACCGGCTTGACGCTGCCACGATGCAGGCGGCGCACTGATCTGCCGCGATCCGCACGATTTGTTCGCAGCGCCAGTCCGCCGAAGTGACCTTGGACGCTACGGGGGGCTCGTAGGAGGCCGCGCGCCGGTCGGGAGTGATCGACAATGGTTGCGTGCCTTCCGGTGTTCTTGCCTACTACAAAGACCTCGCGACCACTGGGCTGCCGGTGGCGATGTGCTGCACGGTGGCACAGCCGCTGGGCGTGGCCCTGACCCTCGAGGATGTGGCGTCCCGCCTTGGTGGCGACCCCGACGATCTTGAAGTGCTTGACCTGTCCGAAGCCTACGAGATCGGCCCGAACGACGGATGGGTCCTGCATCTCGATCAGGTAGGCCCTGCTGTCACCAATCTCGAAAACAACGGCTTCCAAGGAGCCCGCCCGGAGGTGCTGCGAGCGCTCAGCGTCGACGCGAAGGTTCACAGCGCCTGGCGGGAGGAGTGAGACCCGACGCGCTCGACGCCGAGCTTGCTGATCGCTGCGAGCGTCGTACCGGTATCCGTCTTGATTGTGACCAGCGTGCTGAGATGTCGTAGCCGCGGACTAGGCAGTCGCGGCCGGGGCGTACTCGGGCTCGCGGCCCTCGCTCGCATCCGTGGCGTTGGTGCGGTCCGCTGTGGAACGCCGCACCACCAGCGCCAGCCCGACGAGGACGGTCGCGGCTGCGGCCAGCTCCGTCGGGCCGACGGGCTCGTCGAGCAGCAGCCACGCCGCGCTGAGCCCGAAGACCGGCACCAGGAGGCTGAACGGCGCCACTCTCGCGATCGAGTACTGGGTGATCAACCGGTTCCAGATACCGAAGCCGACGAGGGTCGAGACGTACGCGACGTACGCCACGGCTAGCAGCCCGCGCCACGACAGACCGGTGATCGCATCCAGCACCGCCTGTCCGCCGTCGACAACGCCGGCCAGGCCGAGCAGCGGCAACGGCGGCACCAGGCTCGACCAGACCAGCAGTGAGAGCGGGCGCGTCTCGTCGCTGGCCCGCATGACTAGGTTTGCCAGGGCCCAACTGGCCGCCGCGAACAGCGTCAGCACGAAGCCGATCGCGGAGGCGTGGCCGCCGCTGCCGATTGCCAGCATGCCGATCCCGACCGATCCGACCAGCACGCCGGCCACCTGCGCCCGCGCCGGCCGCTCGCCCAGCACCGCCGCCGCCAGCAGCACCGACATCAGGGCCTGCGCCTGCAGCACCAGCGAGGCCAGACCGGCCGACATGCCAGCCGCGAGCGCCGTGAACAGCGCCCCGAACTTCAGGACGCCGAGCACCAGCCCGTAGGCGACCACGTAGCGGAGCCGGGCGCTGGGGCGCGGCACCAGGAAGACCAGCGGCACCGCCGCCGCGACGAAGCGCAGCGCGGTCAGCACGAGCGGCGGCAGGTCGCGTAGGCCCAGCTCGATGGCGACGAAGTTGACGCCCCAGATAGCGGCGACGAGCAGGGCGAGAAGTCGGTGTGATGCTTTCATGCCGGCTACGCTGCCCGAGGCAACGCTTAAGGACCAGTTCAGCGTTCTTCATTGCTGCTGTAGCTTGGCTACATGAATCTTGACGTACGCCGGCTCCGCGTGCTGCACGAGGTCGCGCTGCGCGGCAGCGTCACCGCCGCCGCCGCGGCGCTGCACGTCACTCCGTCGGCGGTCTCCCAGCAGCTCGTCCAGCTGTCCCGAGAGGCCGGGCACGAGCTTGTCGAGCGGGCCGGGCGCGGGATCGTCCTCACCCCGGCCGGCCAGGTTCTGGCCAGCCACGCGAAGGAGGTGCTGGGCGCGGTGGAGCAGGCGGTGGCCGGACTCGCCGCGCTTCGCCACGGCGTCAGCGGTACGGTGCGGGTTGGCGCGTTCGCGTCCGCAGCCGGCGCGCTGGTGGCTCCCTCCGCCGCCCGCCTGCTGGCGAAGCACCCCGAGCTGGACGTGCGGGTGATCGAGGCCGAAGACCAGCAGAGCCGCCTCGACCTGCGCTCCGGCACCCTCGATGTGGCGGTGCTGCAGGAGTACGACCACGTGCCCGCGCCGCTGGTCGACGACCTTGACCGGCATCCGGTCACCACCGACCCGATGCACCTGATCACCCCGGTCGAATGGCGCCGTCGCACCGGACGGCTGAGCGAGCTACGCGACCTGCCATGGATCGCCAGCGCCGAGCACACGCCGTGCCTACGGTCCACATTGCACGCTTGCCGGCTTGCCGGCTTCGAGCCGGACATCCGGCACCGCGCCGTCGACTTCGCGCTCACGCTGGACCTCGTCGCGGCCGGGCTGGGCGCCGCGCTGGTGCCGGAGCTGGCGCTGCGCCACGTGCCACTCGGGGTGCACGTGGAGCCTCTGGTCGAGCCGGTCACCGAGCGACGCATCTTCGCAGTCACTCGCGCCCTCGGCGGCACGCCGCAACGGCCAGCGGTGGACGCCCTTTTGGCAGAGCTAAGCTCGGCCGGCTGCGGGAAAGCGGCGTGATCGCGTAGGCCACGGTCCGGTGGGCCAGTTTTCTCTTCACTCGATCCATCCGCCGAGCTGTTGCTGCGCCTGTGCGACCCTGAGGACCTTCTCGCGGGCATACCGTTCCTGCTGGTCCGGGCTCAGCCGGACGGCCTCCTCTGCCGCGGTGACCGCCTCGCGGATGACCGCCGGATCTTGCGTCCTACGGTGCAGCAGCACGAGCAGACCGGACAGATGGAGCAGGTACTTGCCGCGCTGCTGGGGGTCTCGAGCGGACCCCACCGCATATCGGGCGGGGGCGACAGCTTGCTCGAGCAGCCCGGCGTCGGCGAGCTTTCGCCTTTGATGTTGAGGCACGCCGGCCCCGGCACCGATCGTCGCCCAGGCCCTCGGCTTCCACCACACCACCACCCAACGGCACTACGCCGCCGCCGGCGGAACCTGGAACCGATACGCACCAACGACAGATGGTCAGGCCAGCGGCTGATGAGCGTGCTTGAAGCAGACGGACAGCGATCAGTTACCGTGCCACCATGCAGCGACTGGCGTTGTTCGACCTGGATAACACCCTCATCGATCGCCAGCCAGCGTTCCGCGCATGGGCTGAAGAGTTCGTGACCGATCGCGGGCTTGACGATAAAGCCCTGACCTGGCTGATCGGCACCGACGCACACATGCCAGGCCCCAGAGGCCCCTTCTTCACCGCAGTCCGCGACGAATTCGCTCTCACGCAAGCCGCTGACGATCTCTGGCAGCAGTACCGCCAGCGCATGCCCGAGCTGGTCTCTTGTAGAGCCGAGGACCTCGACGCACTTCGACAACTGAGCTCGGCAGGCTGGCGCATCGGGATCGTGACCAACGGCATGACCGACAACCAGCAGGGAAAGATCCGCCGCACGGGGTTGGACGCGCTCGTTGACGCCTGGTGCATCTCCGACGAAGTAGGCATCCGCAAGCCTGACCCGACGATCTTCCAGATCATCGCTCAACGCTGCGGAGCCCCCACGCAGCACGGTGGATGGATGGTCGGCGACGACCTGACACTCGACATCGCCGGCGGTCAGGGCGCCGGCCTACACACGATCTGGATGCAATCGACCCAGACACCTCAGGAGTTCGTGGGCCCCCGGCCCGACTTCACCACAGCCACCGTGACCGACGCCGTCCGGATCCTCCTCACGCATGATGTACCTTCCGCCTGACGCTGCAGGTACATCTCGATGATCACTGCGCGTGACGATCAAGACTGAACTCGGCCGAATACGCGACAGTCCGATTACTGCGACGCGCTCACCTTCGCCATTGCGGCTCTCGCGTTCACCGGAGTCCGGGTCGCTCCCTCGCCGGCGAAGAGCACCCGCACGAGCATCCTCAACGACCTCCGGGAGGGCTGGACGGAATTCACCGCACGGACCTGGGTCTGGGTGGTAGTGCTGGGCTTCATGATCCTCAACGCGGCCCTCGCTGGCGGCGTGAACGTGCTCGGCCCGGCCGTCGCGGACGAGACAATCGGCCGTAGCGCCTGGGGCGTGGTGCTGGCGGCGGAAACCGCCGGAATGGTCGTGGGCGGGTTGATCGCCCTGCGGATCCGAGTGCGCCGGCTGCTGTTGCTCGGGGTGGCCTGCATGTTCGCCGAGTCGTTCCTGCTGGTGGGGCTGGCCCTGGCACCCACCATCGTCGTGCTGGTGTCGGCCGGAGTGGCGGTCGGCATCGCCGTCGAACAGTTCGCGGTGGCCTGGGACACGTCGATAGCGCAGCACATACCGGCCGACCGACTGCCTCGCGTCTACTCCTACGACATGTTGGGATCCTGGATCGCCATCCCATTCGGCCAGATCGCGGTCGGACCGGTCGCAGCGGCGATCGGCACCCGCGACACCCTGCTGATCCTGGCGACATTGGTGGTGCTCGCCGTCCTCGGCATGCTGGCCAGCCGGGACGTCCGCCGGCTGCAGGCGGTAGCCCCCGCGATCTCCACGGAGCGGCTCGATCCCGAAACCATCGTCGCGATCGCGAGCAGTCCCGGCAGCGGATGGATCCGGGCGCCAGCGTCTCGTGGGTCCGGAACCCGGGCGAGGGCCTGCAGCAACCCTGGCGTGTCCTGTTCCGACAGCGGCAAAATTCGCCGCTGCACCGATCGCGACTCCTGCGCGACGAGGCGCCCTTGACAAACAGCGTAAGGCCCGGCTACCGGAAGACATTGATGGATGTCTTGACTCCATGCGCCGCCCTGCCCATGATTTACTGCGGCGGCGCAGAAGTGAGGGTAAATGTGATGACGCAGGGAGAGCCACCGGCAGGAGGCCCCACATCAGCCATCACTAGCGGCGAGCTTGGACAAACTGGCCGACTCGCGCGCGCCGGTCGAGGCACGAGGGACTGGCTGAGTAGGGCCCATCGGCGGGAACTGAGTATCGCGAGCCTCGGTTCGGTGCTCCTCGCTGTCGCGATGATCTGGCTGATTCCGCCGTACGCGGTTCGCGCGGTGACTGCCGGCGCCAAGACTGTGCCGATCGCCGACCCGGCCCACACCATCGTCGGTGACGTGGGTGACCCGACGGCCCAAGCATGGCTGGTGGGATGGGGTGGCCACGCACTCACCCACGGTCTGCGTGGCCTGTGGGATACCAACGCTTTCTATCCCGACAGGTACGGCCTAGCCCTGAACGACAGCCTGCTCGGCTATGCCCCGGCAGGGCTGATAGGCAGCGGTGTAGTTGGCGCCGTGCTGCGCTACAACATCCTGTTCGTGTTGGCTTTCGCGCTCGCTTTCCTCGGCGGCTACGCGCTCCTGCGCCAGCTTGGCGCGAACAAGGTCGCCGCCGCGGTAGCCGGGGCCGCCCTCGCCTACGCACCCTGGCGCTACGGCCACGACGGCCATTTGAATATTCTCTCCACCGGTGGCATCACTCTGGCCCTGGCGATGCTGGCGCGCGGCCACGGACTCTCGTTCACCCGCGGCTACCTTGCCGAACGAGTTCGGCCGGGCTGGGCGTTCGCTGGCTGGCTGGTTGCGGCCTGGCAGGTCAGCCTAGGCTTCGGCGTGGGGCTGGGGTTCGTGTACGTCCTCGCCGCCCTCTGCCTGATCACATTGATAGCCTGGCTGATCCACCGCCCACGCCTTAGCCCTCGGCTGATCGTCGGTGATCTGATCGGCGGGCTGGTCTTCACCGCGGTGACCGGATACTTCGCCTACGCGTACAAACACGTGCGCGAGCTCAACCCAGATGTCACCCGGGACTGGGACTACGTCGCGCACTTCTCCCCGACACTGCGCGGGCTTCTCGTGGCGCCGCAGTCCTCGCTGCCGTGGGGCACCCTGCACACCGAGGCCCGCACCGCTCTTGGTGACGTACCGACGGAGAAAGTGCTGCTATGCGGGTACGCACTGTATCTACTGGCCTACGCCGGCCTGTTCCTATCCCGCTGGTCACCGGTGCAACGGCTTCTGCTGCTGTCTGGGGCGGTCGTCGGAGTGTTGTTCGCGCTGGGCACGAACGGGCCGATCTACCGCCTGCTCTATCTCTACGTGCCCGGGTTCGATGGATCCCGTACACCAGGCCGGTTGATCTTGTGGCCCACTCTCTGCCTGGCCATCCTCGCGGCCGGCCTGGTTACCCACCTGGCCGAGGTGGCTCGCAGGGGCGCCAAGCCAAAATGGTCGGTGAGAGCGGCACGTCTGCTGACCGTTCCGTTGCTGGTCCTCGTGCTAGCTGAGGGCCTGCCTGACCTGCACCACCCCCAAACCCCAGCCAGACCGGCCGCGATGGCGCTAGCCTCCGCGCACGCTCCCACCATGGTATTGCCGTCCAACGACGGCATCGACCTCCACGTCCTACTCTGGTCGACCGACGGTTTTCCCACCATGGTCAACGGTGCGGCCAGCTACACCACACCCAACCGTCAGGCGATCCGCGACGTTATGGCGACCTTTCCCAGCGAGCCGGCCTTGGATCGGTTGCACCAGCTCGGCATCCGCAGCGTCGTCCTGCTGCGCGACCGGGTCCAAGGCACCCCGTACGAACCACTGCTAAACATCCCCGGCGCACCCGGCATCACCCGCCATGACGTGGGGCCAGACGTGGTTTACACCATCGACACCAACACCAAGAGCCCCTAACTAACCGATGCTGGGCGTCTCCTCGGGACACGAGGATCTGGGCCGAGATCGAACCACTGTTGCCACCCCGACCACCACGCCGGCACCGGTTCCCCGAGCGTAAGCGCCTCGACGACCGCAGAGTGTTGTGCGGAATCCTGTTCATGCTTCACACCGCGATTCCGTGAAGGTTCCTGCCCCAGGAGTTGGAGTTCGGCTTTGGGAAGACCTGCTGGCGCAGGTTGCGGGACTGGAACGACGCCGGCGCATGGCAACGACTGCACGAGATCCTGCTCGGCAGGCTGCGGGCCACCGATCAGCTGGACAAGTCGAGGGCGGCGATCGACGGCTCCCACATCCGGGCGCTCACGGCCCAAAACCGGTCCGAGTCTCCGGCGGTTCGACGCGCTGCTGTGCTGGATGGCGACGCTGGCCGTCGGGTAGATCGGCCTGCCGATGGTCTGATCGAAATGACTCAACGGGACCGGTGCGTCGGTTATTCGGTATCGCCTGGATGGAAACGGATGTCAGGCGGATCAGGGTGATGCTGTAGGCGACGATCCACACGACCCAGATCAGCCAGCCGACAAGGCCGAGGAGACTCACCGTACCGGGGTCGTCGATGACCAGGGGGCTCAGCACGGCCGAGCCGAACTGGAGTGCGGCGGCAAGCAGGCCGATCCCGCTGTGCCAGCGGCGGATCAGGTCGGCGCGTCGGCCGCTGATGGACAGGCCGGTCATTGCCAGTGCCAGGAAGGTGCCGTTGAAGATGAACAGCGCGTTGTGTAGTGCCCAGAGTCCGGCAACCGTGCTGCTGTCCTGCGCGGTCGTTGACGCGAGCGCGAGCCGGGTGGCCATCACGCCGGTGAAGGTGACGTTCTGCATGATCACCCCGGCGAATCCGACCAGGGACCAGGCTGTGCCGTGCTCGCGGTCGGAACGCCACAGCACGGAGACCGCGCCGGCGCCGAACACGGTTGCCAGCACCCAGGCGATCGGGGCGAGTGCTGACGCGAGGCCGACGGCGTCCTGTTGGGTGGTGAAAAACTGGACAACGTCGTTGGTCTCTGCGCCGGTGTGGGGCAGGCCGGCTGGCACCAGGAAGGCGTTGGTGGAGGCAATCAGGATGGCGAAGCCGAGTCCGGCGAGTCCGGCGATCCGCGAGAACATCCAGGTGCTTCCGACGCCGAGTTTACGCAACATATATTCAATATAAGGATCGGAAACCGAAAGAGGCAAGCCATGACCGACGAGTCAGGCAGGCGGAGGTACGAATCACTGCGCCGGGCGGCGCAAGCGGCAGAGACCAGGGGTGAGATCGCCAGCGCCGCTCGTCGACTGTTCCTCTCCCGCGGCTGGGCGGCGACCACGGTACGTGACGTGGCACGGGAGGCCGGGGTCTCGGTGCCGACCGTCTACGCGGTGTACGGGAACAAGACCGGGCTGATCCAAGCCCTGGCCGACGCAGCCGACATCGCCGCGAATCCATCGCAGTCGCTCGCCGAACTGGAAGGGGCCGAGAACGATCCGGTGCGGCAACTCGCGGCGATGGCCGGCTACGACCGGCGCCTCTTCGAGCGCACCGGTGACATCATCGCGCTCGTGCGCGAGGCGGGCCGCACCGAGCCCGAGCTGGCGAACGTCTACCGCGACGGCCGTCAGCGGGGGGACGAAACCAGGATCCAGGTGTTCTCGTCGTGGCCGGGCGGCGTTCTCCGGCAAGGATTGGACGTTCCGTCGGCCGTCGACATCTACGCGGCGATCTGCAACATCGACGTCTACACCACACTGACCGACGAACGCGGCTGGCAACCTGATCAAGTCGAACGCTGGTGGACCGAGGCCTTGGCCCGCGAACTCCTGACCTGACGGGTCATGAGGCGCCTCATGACAGGCCGTCCTGGTACGGAAGACTACGAGGTAGACGACGACCACGAAGGCCACGCCACCTCGTCCCACGGGCACCGCATCCAAAGCCCGGCGGGTACTGGCCGCGATTGACCGTCGGCAAGCCGGTCGCACTCGATCCGGTATCCGCTTCTGCAATCCCCTACACCACAACGGACCCCGGCAACTCACTTCGCGCGGTCAATGGGTAACCAACACTCTCTCAGCCGACCGTGGCGACCGAGAGAGCGACGAGCAGGAAGGCCGCGAGATAGGCCCACGAACGGTATCCCTGAAACCACTCCCAGCGGTTACGGCGCTCTTGCCAGCGCTCCGGAGGGAAATCCTTGTCCCAGCGCAGTGTGGACAGGTTGATCGGCACGTTCACGACCACGGTCGTGACGATGCCCGTGGCCCAGGTCGCGGCCGCAACCCAACGCAACACCTCGGGCAACCCCGCCCCATCAGTGCGGGCCGCGTAGCTGATAGCCAGCACGAGCGAAGCCGTCATCAGCACCGGCATCACAATCCCGAAGGTACGCAGCAGACCCTGTTCGACCAGGATGTGGTCACGCGGCGCCAGACGCTTGACCACCGGATGCACAAAAGCATAGGAGCCGAACTCGGCGCAGGCCGTGAACCCCAGCACCGCGACGGTGGCGAACATCAGCACGTCCATACCCGGTCCTCTCATCGTGCCGGACTGCGCAGTGTCACGCCCATCGGCGAATTGTGCCGCAGCATCCGCGACGTGACACCGCACATGCGATGTTGCTTTCTCTACCTGCGAATCCGGTCCTGACCCGCCGTGCAGGGGAGTAGCGCTTCCGGCCATCCCGGCGTCCGGCGCTCACGCTGATCGGGTATCGGATCTGCCGCGATCCGCACCTAGGCGACCTTGTCCGCGTACGCCTCGAACTGCAGAGCCTCGTATGCCATGAAGTACACAGCAGCCATTGACGTCGGTACGTCCGCGAGGGCAGGCCGCGAGCATTCGTCGACTATCCAAGTCACCGCAAGCGGGGACGGCGGTGCCAGATCCGATGTGCGGATGTTGCCCGCCGGCTACCTCCGGCCGGCTTCTTCTGCAGTTGCGCCCCGCGTGTGGCCGTCACGCTGACTGGCAACATTCGGTTCCACGGTCATAGGCAGGACTGCATCGACGGTCGTGGCCGTCTGTGCACCCAGCGTTCGGCCCCACACGCGGTATCCGGCTGGGCCGGGATGGAAGCGATCCGAGGCGAAGAAGTCGTCTCGTTCGATGGGCAAGTGCCCGACCGGCAGGTGGAACACGCCCGTGTCCCGTCGAGCCAGGCGCGTGAGTTGACGGTCCAGCCGGCGCGCGTGGGTCCCAAGCAGCAGCCGCACCGGCGCAGGCAGGGCGGGAAAGCGGTGCACGGGGGGCAGCCCAGCCAGAAGCACAGGGATCGGGGCACCGAGCCGACGCCGAATCACCGCCACCAGATGCTCGACGTCGCGCCGAAACCGGCCGGGTCGCCGCAACCGGACCGCGTCGTTGACCCCCACAACCACGAGGACCAAGTGTGGGCTCCTGCATAGGGTCTACCTCGACGGCGCAGAGAGCGGCATTCGGAGAGATTTTCATCACGACGCCATAAGGGTAAACCAGGCAGACTTGGGATTCATCAATCATTTCATTGATTCCAAAATTGCGTCGAATATTCGAAACCATTCGGAAATCGTTTATGCAAATCTCGGCGATTCTTCGCTGATTGACCCGCTGGCCCCAATTCCGATTATAAGGAAATACCATAACAAGTGCTGGCTCAACGCCGCAGACGGCCCGATGAGGCCGCCCCACCCACCCACGCTCTGGTTCTTCTATACCCGCAGGTGTCGGAGCTGCGCGCTCTCGTCGAGCAGCAGGCTGAGTAGTTGCGGGTCGGCGGGGGTGTTCCGGGCCTTCGCCCACTACCGGACGACGCACGGCCGGCTACCACCGCCTGTACCCGTACGGCAGAATCCGTCTAGTGAAGTTCAACTTTGACGTCGGTGTCCGGGAGCGGCACGAGGTGACGTTCTCGTTCAGCAAGTTCTGGGGAGGCCTGTCGATCCTGGTAGACGGCCAGCCTGTCCGCCAGGAGCTGCGGGTCCTGTCGGTCGAGCTAGTCAAGCGGTACGAGTTCGTGGTTGGCCAGGAGGAACGTCACTCGGTGCTCATTGAGAAGGAGCGCAAGCTGCTCTTCGCCGGCTTCCGGCCGCAGCAGATCAGGGCTTATGTCGATGGGCATCTGGTCGCCGAGCACACCGCCTGAGCAAGGCCACGCGCCTCCAACACGCCGCCCCCACAGAAGTTGGCGGCTGTAGCACGATGTGTGAGCCGATTTCGGTGGCGGGGGCCATCGGTCGGCGTACACGGGGGCTTGGGTCATGGGTTTTGCAGTCGATGTGGCCGCGCTACGCGGCCTTCCACCGTTGTTCGACCGGCTCGGGGATGACGCCCGCGCCGGGTTGACCTACTTCGATTCGAACACCGCGTTGGAGTACGGGCCGGGTTTCATCAACCGGATCAGCGGCAAGCACGAGAACGCCATGCTGGCCATCCGAGACCTTGTCGAGGACGTCGCGAAGTACACGGCGGCCGACACCGGCGGAACGTTGCGGCAGTCGCTCGACTACTACGAACGCACCGACGCCGCGGCCGCTGAGCGATTGGACCAGGCCTTCCGGCGTGACTGGGCGCTGGACCGCTCCGAGTACGCGGGCTTCTACCGGGACACCGCCTTACCAGCACCGTTCGCCGACCGGACCGACCCGCAGCAACTCCTGCGCGCTGTACCTGACTACGACAAGGACGACGCGTTCCAGTTCGAGCCGCAACTGTGGGACATGGCCAGCCCCACGTCAGCGACCCGGGACGTGATCTGGGGCGCCACCTGGCTTGCCGCCAAGCTGGGCATTTGTGACCGCGCGTACGACCCGTACGAGTCGCTGCTGAAGCCGGTCGCCGGTGACTGGGCCGGGGTGCGAGGCTGCGCGGACGTGTTCGGCAACCTCGCCGCAGCCTTGGCGGGCATGGCAGACAACGTGCGGTGGGGCGCCCTCAGCTCCGAACAGCATTGGCAGGGCAAGGCCGCCACCGCCTTCCAGGCGCATCTGGTCGACTCGGCACGCAAACTCGACACCGCCGGGGGGCCGTTGCTCGCGCTCGCCGCCGAGTACCGCAGGACGGCCGAGGCGATGTTCGAGATCGGCAAGGTCCTTGGATCGCTGCTGTCTGACCTCGTCGACGCCGCCATGATCTTCACGGTGACCGCCAGCACGGCCGTCGCCACGTCGGAGACCGTCATCGGCGGCGTCGTGTTCGGAGCGGCGGCCTTGTACGAGGGTTACAAGATGTGGGACATCTTCAAGGAGGCGCTGGACCTAGTGGGCCGCGCTGACTCGCTGACCAGCGCCTTCACCGCAGCCGTCGGCAACTTCGGTATGGCGGCAGCCGCCCAGGAGTTGCCGGTGCTCGCACCGGCACCCAACGGGATGCCCCACTGATCCCGCCCCAGGTAAGGATGATCCGCGTGAACGACACGACGCACTCCCGACCAGCGGATGTCCTCGCCGCCGTCGACCGCACACCGTACGGTTCCGTCGTGCGCGACGAGGCCCTACGGCGGCAAATGGTCTACGAATCGTTGAGCTCCGGAGCTGACCCCGTCGGCCGGGAGATCGGGCAGCAGTTGCGCGACGGCAGCCTCAGCCCTCGGGAGTTGCTCGCCGCCAGCGACTACCAGGACTTCTTCCGCCAAGCCCGCGCCCAGGCGGAACGACTCGACTTGGACGCCCTGGCCACCGCCGCCCGTGCCGTCGCGACAGGCGACACCTCATCGACGTCCGATGAATGTGCGGCCGCGTCCGACAGCGCGCCCAGCTCGGGCTGGACTTGGACGAACGACGGCGACGAGCCGTCCAGGGAGGACCGATGGCGGTAAGAGCGCGGTCGGAGCGGACCACCCGATTGTTGGGCCGAGGGCTCGTTGCTCTCGGATGTGCGATCGTCGCGTTGTGCCTGGCTCTCATGGGTTACGCCCGCACCGGGGCCGTCGGCACTGGGCACACCTGGGCCGGCACCGGTCCGGCGTACCTCACCAGCGCCGTCCGCGGCGGCACGCACACCTGCACCATCACCCCGATGAGCGGCGACGAGCGGACCGTCGACGTGCCGTCCTGGCCCAGCCGTGGCCCACACATCGACGGCCGTCGGATCAACCCGTGGTTCTCCGGACCGGCCGCGGTCTCTTGCACGGACGACGTGACATTCACGCAGGGCTGGGCCGTACCGTTGTATCCGCTGGTCGAGCAGTGGCTGGTGCTCCTGGCCGGAATTGTGCTGACCCTGGTGGGACTGGACCGGCTTGGCCTGTTCCGCCACACCTCCCGCTACCCCTAACGAACGGCACAAACAGCCACTGGACGTCCGACAAGAGCTAATTACGGCTGACGTCAAGCGGGGCGACCCTCGGCCGACCGCGGCGCCGACGACATCGCGTTCCTGCACTCGGTGCCACACCTGTCCGTACCAGCCCTCGACGACCACCGCATGTACCTATCCGAGACCCGGCTGGAAATCGGCGCGGGCGCCATCACGTTCGAGACGCAACGGTGTGGCTGGGCGGACCTCTGGACCGGCACCACCCGGTGCCCGGTCACCCGCAAGACCATGCCGTGTGGCCGCCTACACCTATACCCAACGCTGAACCCGCGCAGCTTCAGCCGACAGAAGGCCGCCACGACCGCGATGTTCCCCTGCGGTCCACGCCCTCACCTGGACCACCTAATCGAGGGCATCCTGCACGGAACGTGGCTGCCCTACCGGCACCGCGACCGGGTCAGCTGGATCCCCGCCGACGCACACACCACGGTCACCACCGAACGGGGCGGGACCATCGAGCTGGCCGAAACCGCAAGCGACCCCCGCCGCGACGAGACAGCCGATCGTGCCTGCGAACGGCGATACGGCCCGGGCATCGCGCAGGCCGAAGCACCCGAGGCGGAAAGCCTGCCCCTGTGCTGCGGTAGGAAACCACCCGGACGAGCCGGTCAGCCGCTGGTTCTCGCCTGCCAGCTCTGCAACAACTCCCCTACCTACTGGCGCAGAGACGAGATCGACGGGAAACGGTCCAGCGCCCACCTGTGATCGGGCCGCCAGACCGGGAAGGGCTGGGAGAGGTGGCCGGGCTGCGAGTCAGCACCCCTGCAAACTTTCCAATCGCTGAATGTCATACGCCGCCGCTACCCTCTCGCGTCATGCGGTGGTCGAAGTTCGCCGGATCCAACGGTCGATACGCCCCCGGCTGGTGCACGCCGATGTGCCCGCAGCCCGGGCCGATGCGTCGGCAGCCGGTCGATAGGTGTGACCGGCGATTTTGGCCTCCCGCCTGGCGATGCGGCGATGACCTTGCGTAAGCGCCCCGGTGGGCCGTCCGGATTCCGACGGCCCACCGGGGGTACGACGGGTCAGAGGCGGCCGGCCGGTTCCGGGCGCGCATCCGGCTTGATCAGCGCCGGGAGCTTACGCTCGAATCGGTTGAAGAGATTCAGCGACGGCAGGATGGGCCGGGTGCCCGTGGCCTGCTGGGCGACCTGGGCGCCCCAGACCGAGGCCCGCAGGCGCTGGTTCGGGGTGCCGTGGTGTCCGGGGTCGTCGAAGAAGCAGTCGCCGACCTCGTAGAAGGTTTGCTGCGCCTGGTGGATCTGGACTCCGTTGAAGTTGAGCCCGCGCTGGTGGGTGACGAAGTAGGTACCGAAGGCGTCGGCCATCAGTTCGGTGCGGCGGGTCGCCTCGGCGCCGGTCAACGGGCTGTCGAGCAGGCCCTGTTCGAATTGAACGTGGTGGGCCATCTCGTGGGCGAGGATCGCGCGCGTGCCGGCTGTTCCCAGGCCGAGTGCGCCGATCGCGGTGAGCATGCCCTCGCCGTAGACGACCTTGTCCGGGACGTCACGCAGCAGCGGGTCGGTCTCACCCTCGGTGGTGAAGGCGAAGGCGTTCAGGGTGAAGATCGGGTTGCGTCCTCCGTCGAGCGCGGGGACGGAGTCGATGATGGCCATGATCTCGGCTGCGACGGCCGCCGCCTGATCCTCGTCCACTCCCCAGATGAAGGAGACCATGCGAGCCACTCGCGCGGGGTCCTGCAGCATGTCGTTCTGCATGGCCATGAGCTTGACGTCGAACAGGTCGACGTCCCAGAACTGCTGTGCGTCCTTGAAGGTCCGCTTCAACGTGCTCTTGTGGCTGGCGGGCAGGCCGTAGTCCGCCTCGTTGTTGGGCTGGCCGTAGATGAGCGCGTCGTAGGCCGCGTAATCCAGGACGCCAAAGATCAACAGAACCAGCAGGGTGTCCAGGTCGACGCCTTCGAGCAGGCCCTGGGTGTACGTGGTGAACTGGGTGTCCTGGCACTGGTAGAGCGACGGGTCGATCGCGTCCGCGGCCAACTCCTGCACGAGGGACGGTTTCAGGCCCATCCTCTCCCGCTTGTCGGCAAGCATGGCCTGCCAGTTCTCCGGTAGCAGCGCGGCGATGGCGGCAATGCGTGCCTGGGTCTCCGGGTCCGCAGCAGCGCGGGCGCTCGCGAAGTCGAACCGCGGCGGGGCGACGACGCCCCCGCCTGCGCTGACGCTCGCGCGGGGCGCCGCGTGGACGGGCCCCGGGGTCAGTCCCAGGCCGAGGACGATTGCCGCCAGCAGTGCGGGGATCCGTCGCCTCATGCACGCTCCTCGTTGTCCTGCGAGCCTCAGGTGGTAGGCCTCGATCAACTATTCCCTAGCGGCATTGAAACACATGGGTGCATAGCTGCGCACCCTCCGAAATCAGCTCGTCCCGCAGTCGAGGAGTGCGGGCACCCACACCTCCGGCCGCAGATAGAGCTGGGCGGCTTACTCAGGCAGTACGGCCGCAGCTCTCGATCTCGCAGCGGGGATGCATCCCACTGACCGCCAGTAAACGCCGAGAGGTCAACCAATCCGGCGCGGGGTTGCTGGCCGGCTCCAGCGCCTGACATGATCCGGGCATGATCGAAAGAATTGGATCCTCCGTCCGCCGGTGAGCGTGACACCCGAGCCTGGACTGCTCGGACCCCACATGTCGTTATTTGATCATGCGTTGCGGATGCATCGCGAGGATCCCTACGCGCCTCTTCTCCGTGACGGTGAGCCGTATCCGGATGATGGACAGCACCGAGGCCGGAAGTCCCGTCCTCGCGAGCCGGAGGATCGGCGCCGCAGCGGTGCTGATGTCGCCGCCGTTTTGGACACGCATTTCGCCGATCCGTCCGCCGTTCCAGGCGATCTTGCCCGGGTGTTCCATGACATCTATGTTCCGATCCATCCCAATGAACACATCATGGCTGCGGCCTGCAGAGTGGACGCCGAACGTGTTCGAGCGACCGGTCGCTGGCTTGTCCAGCACGCGACCGATCGCTGCGCTGCGACTGTTGGTCTGGCGTTGCTGACCACCGTGTGGGATGAGGACGACATCGAGTTGATCAAAACGATCGGGTTGCTGTCAGGCCGCTTCGGCCCACTGGCCGCCCGCGCGCTCGAACGGCGGTCGTGGTGCGGCGGCTCGGACGCATTGCTGTGGCTGGCCGAGCGGGTCACGGGCTGGGGACGGGTCTATGTCGTGGAGTCCCTGTGCACGATCGGCAGCACCGCAGCGCGTCCGTGGATGCTGCGACGCGCCTGTGATGGCGACTACCTCAACCGCTACTTCGCCGGCGAGGTCGCCACGGCGGCGCACCTGCAAGAGGCGATCACCGCGGCGAACCCGGACAGCGAGTTGGTCGATCACACCGGCCTGCTGCTGACCATCATGGCTGACAGCGCCGGCACGGGCATCACGCTCGAGCACTACCCGCCCGCCTCCGCCGTTCTCGAGGCCCACTGCGAACACGCCGGCCGCCTAGAGCCGTCGGTAGAGCGTTTCGTCATCGCCGCGCAACTGGCTGCGCATTTACACCAGCCAGCGGCGGAACGAATAGCTTGGCCCGAGGGCGGACGAGAGCGCGTTCTGAGCGGCTACCTTTCCCTGCTCGATCGCGACGACTGGTGCACGGTCGCTCGCGCTGGGCTGACCGCTGGTGATCACCGTGTTACCTGGCTTGCCGAAGCGCTGGCACCAAGCCTTGGGCTCCGAGCGTTCACCGTGAACGACGAGTAGCGTCCGGAGGTAAGGCCGGCGGGGAGCACGTTCGCGGTCTCTGCCGGCCTGCCGCCGGTCGTCCTCTTGATGGCCCTGTGGCATGGGGCTACAAGCGGTGGCACCACTCCAAATCACTATCACGATGGCGGCGGTCGGTCATGGAGCTGCCAACACCGCAAAACCAAGGCATCCCCGGGTCCGTTTGATGACTACACGATTACTCGCGGCGGTGGCCATGCGTAACTTCACGGGATGCAGCCGAATCATTTACCCACCGAGCAGACTCCTCGGCCCCCACTGGGGTCTGTCCAATCCGGTGCCCCCACGGGGCCTGTCCATCCCGACGAGCCGACCCGCCCGCCACGGGACGCCACCGCTGACCCTGCACGGACGCAACTATCAGCACCGGTCCCGGATCAGGCACTGTCCGCGCGCCTGGCGCACTGGTTCGCGGCCGAGCAGGTGGTCGCCGATGTCGTGAGAGTCATCGAAACCAGATACGCCATGCCACTGACGGTGGGTCTTCTCCACACGCCCGTCGGCAGCGACCACGTGCCGGGCACCAACACCATCGTCCTGTCCCCGAAGTACGCCGCGCCGGAGCTCGTCGCCGTCGCGGACAAGCTGATCCTGTACCGATTGGCCACAGCATTCGAGCACCTCGGCGTGGACACACTCACCGAGGAGGCGCTTCTGAGGCACAACGAGGTTCAACAACAGCTGTGGGTGTTGGCCAATCCGCCTCCTAAGCCGCCGTCCGCGGACGTCTACCGGTTCTACCACGGCACCAACCGGTGCAACTATTACGGCGACGGCATCCAGGCCACGGGGCTGATGCCGGGCAAAGCCGGCAGCGACATCGGTTGCAAGCGCTGGGAGAATCACGACGTCGCCAGCGAGAGCAAGGACAAGGGCTGGAACACCGTCACCCTCGACTTCAACCTGGCACTGTCCTACGCCCGGCAGCACACCGAATGGGCCATGGGGAAAAAACGCGGCGAGCCAACCCTGCGCGACGTCGCCGACGAGGGCGGGATCGTCCTCGCCTTCGACATGCCGAAAAGCGCCCTCGACGGCAACGACGCGTGGCGACACGACCACAGCGGCGACTCGAACAACTTCCAGACCAAGGAAGAGATACCGGCGAGGAGAATCCGGGTGGTGGAGGAGCTGGGTATCCCAGGGCCGTTGAAGGCCGTCGCGCCACCGCCGATTTCCACCCCGGCCCCGAAGGCGGCGAGCAACTCGGCGGCGGGCGCCGGGCGACGCCGCGACGTAGGAGCGCCAACCGGGAGTTGACCTCGTTCTTTATCTGACGCGAGCTGAGACGCTCAGGGCTTGGGCACCATTTGGAGGACGCTCTCCCCATTGGCCCTCGCGGCGCCGGCATGGAGGCGGCCAGGTTGCAGTAACCCGGCACCAGGTTGATGAGTCGATGGAATATGGGCGGCGTCTACCCCGCTTCCGCGGAGGCACACCAAACCTGGGCAGTACCGCCTGCAATGAACATGCGAGACTCCGACGACAGCGCGTGCGGGCCGTGGGGCATCCGGTCGCCGGGCTCGCCCTCGTGGCACCATGTTGCGCTATGGATCATCAGGGGCAGTTTCGTCGTGCAGCGCTCGCGTTGGGCATCCCGGACGACGAGGTCAGCCGGTTCATCCAGCACCTCCGTTTGTCGATCCGGTTGAGCGGGGGATCCGGCGGTGTTCCGGTCGGGCAGTTCGGTGGGTTGCCCCGGCTGCCGGTGGGCATGGACTGGCCGTCCGACGGGGTCAGTCCGTTGCCGTTCATCTTCTCGGTCGACTGTGCGGCGCTGCCAAGAGTCGATGGCTTCGGCCTGCCGGCAGACGGCTCGCTGCTGTTCTTCCTGAACCACGAGCAGGCCGCTGCCACCGGGGAGCGGAGGTACGGGCGAGTCGTGTATGTGCCGGCCGGTACCGATACCGAGATGGCGGCAGAATCCACCGACGACGCGTTCGTCGGCGAGCAGTACGAGGTCGGCGCCACGCTGCGCGCGGAGTTCCCCGATTGGTTCGGGGGGGACGACGAGGACGAGGAGGACGAGGACGACCTGTCGCCCTTCCAGCAGCAGTTGGCCCGTGACCTCGAGCGTGACCTGCCGCACCTTGACGAGCTCTGTGCTCTGGCCAACGATCTCTGGCCGTCTGACGACGGGTACGCCAGCGCCTATCTCGGCGGGTATGCCGACGAGGAGGTAATCAAGAGTTTCGCGGAGCAGACCCTCGCGTGGCGCGAGAAGACCGGCGAGATCGTCATCCCGGTCGCGAAATGGTATTCCCATGTGGAGAAGGAGACGCACCGGCTGACGAGTGAGTGGGTGTCGCTCGCCCGCTTTCCTGTGGACAGCGAGCTCTATTACCGCAGTGACGGGGGTTTCGTGATTCGCCACGACGACCTGGCCGTTGGTCGGCTGGACGAAGCACTTCCCGTGGCTGAGTTGATTCCATAGAACACCGGCGGCGCCGTGTACGGCCACGATCTGCGTTGCCGGCGATGCCGACGTCAATTGCTGGGCATCCGCTATTACCGATGTGCGGCCGTTCACATGGGTGGCGTAGCGGCCTCGGGAGCAAGTGCATGAGAGCATAAAGATCATGGAGGTCAGGACCGGAACCCCACAGGACGCCTTACTTGTCGCAAGCCTGCACACCGATAGTTGGCAGGCAGCGTATGCCGGCCTGATGCCAGCTAGCTATTTGGACGGCCCGCTGCGGGATCAGCAGGCAGACATGTGGAAGAGCCGACTGGCGTCCTCAACTCAGCGCGACGGCGACGCGGATGGCGGCCACCTGCTCATCGCCGAGCACGGCATCGACCTACTCGGCTTCGCCTACCTCATCCCCGGCCATGACGGACGGATCCTGCTCGACAACCTGCACATCGATCCGGCACAGACCGGCGGTGGTATCGGAGGCTGCTTGCTACGCCACGCCTTTGCCTGGGCGGCTACCACCCACCCTGGCCAACCCGTGTATCTGGAAGTGCTACGCGACAACGCCCGAGCGATAGCCTTCTACACCAAGGCTGGCGGGCACGCCACAGCGGCCCGCATGGTGCGCTTCCCCGCAGGGTTCGAGTTGCCCGAGATCGAATACACCTGGGATGCAGACGCCATCAGTGCCTACACTGCAGCCCACTGAGAGGCCCCGGAGCGAAGCCATCGGGCGCGCCTGCCAGCGGTGACCTGTCACGCTCGGTGGTCGGCCCGCATGCCGGGCGACGTCCTGAACTGGCCGAGATGAGTGCGCCCCAGTGGGAGCGGGCTGCACATCGTCGCTATGGTCGGTGTCGTGGAGACACTGGGCCGACTTGCCGGAGTCACGGTCGACTGCCGGGATCCGCAGCGACTGGCTGACTTCTGGTCCGTGGTGCTTGGAGGACGCGTGACGGAGTCTCTTCCCGGCTGGCGGCGCGTCACTGTCGCCGGGGGCGGCCCGGTGCTGACATTCCAGCCGGTCCCGGAGCCCAAGGCCGGCAAGACGCGACTACACCTCGACATCGCCGTTACCGACGTTGACGAAGCGGTCGATCGGATCGGGATGTTGGGCGGGCGGTGGACAGGTGAACGGCATGACTACCAAGAGGGCGCAGTCCTCGTCATGACCGACCCGGAGGACAACGAGTTCTGCGTCGTGCAGTACTACCGGGTGTGATCTGGTCAGGCTTTCGGCCGAGCATCCGAAACCTGCTGATGGCGTCGTACGCACCGTCGTCGCTGCACACTGATCACAAGCGGCCGCGAGAGCGCGGAGCCGTCGACACGCTCTTCTAGTACGGCAGCCGCCGTTCGAGATGTCGCTGCTCTGATGGGGTGGGCGCGAGGCGGCCACCGTGTGATCGTCTGTGTGTTGTGGACACAACTTCAGATCTTGCGCTGGCCGCGTGCCACAGCGTAGCGGTTGGTCGGTGGGAGCGGGTGCTGGCCGAGGTGCTGGGTTGCTTCGCGGGCCGGTTCGGGCGGGTGGAGCCACGTCGGGCGGCGGGACAGTTCGTGACCGGGCTGCTCTCCGATTGTGAGGTCAAGACGTGCTGGCAGTTGGCCGAGCAGGCCGGGCATGCCCGGCCGGATGCGATGCAGCGGCTGTTGTAGCGGGCGGTGTGGGACGCCGACGCCGTCCGCGACGACCTGCGGCAACTGATCACCGGCCGGTTCGGTGGTCCGGATGCGGTCCTGGTCGTTGACGACACCGGTGACCTGAAGAAGGGCGTTCACACGGTCGGGGTGCAGCGGCAGTACACCGGCACCGCGGGGCGGATCGAGAACAGCCAGGTCGGGGTGTTCCTGGGCTACGCCGGCGTCGATGGGCACACCCTGATCGATCGGCGGGTGTATCTGCCGGCGTCGTGGACCGAGGACCGGGACCGCTGCGCGGCTGCTGGCGTGCCCGACGAGGTCGGGTTCGCCACCAAGCCCGAGCTGGCCGCCGAGATGATCACCGCCGCGCTGGACGCCGGAGTGCCGGCCGGCTGGGCCGCCGCGGACGAGGCTTACGGCAACAGCAGTGTCTTCCGCGCTGGCCTGCGCGAACACGAGATCGGCTATGTCTTGGCGGTGTCCCGCAGCCACCTGGTCCCGCTCGACGGCGGCAAGACCCGCGTCCGCGCCGACCGGATCGCGGCTGACCTGCCCGCCTCGGCATGGCAACGCCGATCGGCCGGCGCCGGGTCCAAGGGCCCGCGCTTCTACGACTGGGCCTGGCTCGACGACGTCTGCACCGACGCCGACCCCGACGACGACGGCCGACACAGCCTCTTGATCAGAAAGAACACCACCACTGGTGAGCTGGCCTTCTACTGCTGCTGGACCCCCAGACCGGCCACCCTCGCCCAACTCGTCCGCGTCGCCGGCATCCGCTGGACCGTCGAAGAAGCCTTCCAGGCCGCCAAGAGCCAGATCGGCCTGGACCAGTACCAGGTCCGCCGCTGGGACTCCTGGCACCGCTTCACCACCCTCGCCCTGGCCGCCCTCGCCGTCCTGGCGATCTGCGCCGCCGACGCGGCCCGCCACGACCCTGCCGACACCGGACTGATCAAGCTGACGGTCAATGAGGCCCGCCGCCTGATCAATACCTGCATCATCCGCCCGATCAGCGACCTCGCCCACCGTTTGCACTGGTCACAGTGGCGGCACCGGCATCAAGCCCAAGCCCGACGATCCCACTACACACGCCGCCTCAACCTCGTCACCAGTGGTTGTCCTTCGTCGTTCCGGATCGGCTTCCGACTGCCTGGTGACGACCTGGATACAGACATTCCGCGGCCGTGACGAGCACCGGCTGCTTCGAAAATCGATGGTGCCAGGCCGCTCTTTGGGTTTGGGTGCACCATGAGCATCATTCTGAGCACCCCGAGCGTTGATGAGCTGTCACCAGCGGTGGACGCGCTCAAGCGGTGGCAGTACGACGGGGGACCGCTGCATCTGCATCCCGGCGATCTCGGCTGGCACTCGTCACGTGGTGCCGAGGCTACGGCGGCCGCCATCCGGATGTGGTCGCGCGACGGGGAGGTTCTCGCGCTCGGGCTGCTGGACGGCCCCGACCTGGTGCGCATGGCCGTCGCTCCCGACTGGCGTGATGACGAGGCACTGGCCCACCAGATCGCCGCTGATCTGGACGCCCCAGGGCGTGTCCTGGATCCCGACGATGCCACCGTCGAAGCCCGAGGTGCGGAGCGTCTCACCCAGATGCTGCTGAAGCGGGGCTGGGAGCGGGATGAGCCGTGGACAACGTTCCACCGCAGTCTCTCGGACCCGGTGAAGGACTGCGGTCTGCGCATCGAGACGATCGAACCCGATCGCGCCGAGGTATGGGTCGCCGTCAACTGGTCCGCGTTCCGCGGCTCACCCTTCACCGATGCCGACCGACGCCGCACGGTCGGGCGATGGCTCACCATGGCCGGTGGCCCGTTCTACGCCGACGCACGCTGCCTCGCCGCATTCGATCAGAACGACGACGCCGTGGCAGTCGCGGCTGTATGGTCAGCCGGCCCGGGGCGACCAGGACTGCTGGAACCGATGGGCGTCCACCGCAGTCACCGAGGCCATGGTTACGGCACGGCGATCACGCTTGCCGCCGCTGCGGCCCTTCGCGACATGGGTGCGTCCAGCGCGAGTGTGTGCGTGCAGAGTTCCAACGTCGGTGCCGTAGCTACCTACGCCTCAGCCGGCTTCACACCGTCAGACGAGGTGGCCGATCTGCGCCGAGGTTCCCGGTGAATACCGCGACGCCGCCGACCAGGACCCGGCCGACACCGCACTGATCAAGCTCACGGTCAACGAGGTCCGCCGCCTGATCAACATTTGCCTCATCCACCCGATCAGCGACCTCGCCCTCCGTTTGCACTGGTCAGGCAGGCGACGCCAGCATCAAGCCCGAGCCCACTACACACCCCGGCTCAACCTCGAACCTCAGCCATGATCCCAAACGGCGGCTGTCGTACTAGCCGCTTGTCGCGCGCTTCCACCTATTACGAGCCGGATGGAGCGAGTGCCAGTCCTGTCGACCTGTTCTGGCTTGGTCAGGTCCAGGTGTGGTCGAGGGCCAGTGCGAGCCGTCTGGCCCACTGCTCGGCGGTGCCTGTGATTTCGGAGTACTCGTCGGTGAAGTTGGACCAGTCGACCTTGCGGGTACCTGTCGGTGGCCAGCCACAGCAGCTTCCATGCCAGCGCCAGCGGGGCGGGCGCGGCCAGTAACGGCTTGTCGACGTCGGGCAGGGTCAGCGCCTCTGGTGGGACGGGAAGCCGTTCGCCGAAGACGATGTCGATCTGTACGTGGCCGTCCGGTGCCTCCGGGGTGCTGAACGGGATGAGCAGGCGGCGTCCGTCAGCGCGTTCGTACGTCCAGGTGGCGGATTCGGTGATTCGGTCTGGTTGCAGGCCGGCTCCCGTTGCGGTTCGGATGGCGGTCTTGATGTCGTCGAGCAGCGTGCGGGCGTCGGTGCTGTCGCTGGTGATGGTGTGCGGGGTGACGACGAAGTCGAGGTCACCCGGCTCGCGGGCGGCTTCGCCGACCCAGGCCGCCATGGTGACGCTGCCGCGCAGAACGAGATGCTGACCCCAGGTGGTTGCGGCAATGGCCGCCAAGACGTGATTCATGGCGGCGCGTCGGGCGTTAGTCCACCGTTGGCCGGTGGCCGCCACCAAGAAGTCGGGCTCGCCAGCGCGGTAGGCATTCGGGTACTGCTTCAGGGCCGGATCGAACGCCGCCCGCTGGCGCACCGTCGGGCCGGCGGGTAGGGGCTGGTAGGTCGGCGGGTAGCCCGCCCGGCGTGCCGCGCACCATCGCGCAGGCCGTGTGGTCCCTACTTGGTCCCCGCGACGCCGACATCAATGACCGCAGCGCACGGTTCAGGAAGTGTGGACACGGGCGGAAGCTGGTCGGCAATGATCTGGCTTGACCTCTGTCGCCGTGTTGGTTCGCGTACAGGAGCTGACCGCCATTAACCCTCGGCAGCGGCCCCATCGGGCACGGAATGGGCACGCCCCGCTTCCCCTGCTTTGCAAGGATCAAGACGTCTGTCGGCGAGCGTCGGCCATTGCCGCTGACCTGCTCGACTTGTCGGCTGCTGTCAATTGCAACCTGTGCCCGTCCGCTGGCTTAGCTGTACGGACGGCTCCGCAGCCACATCGTGCGACACCTGGACAATGCCCTGATGGCGGACGACAACCGCGTGGTGATGGCGGTCGGCAAGCATGAGCTGAGGCTGGGCGTTGACCCTGGAGGGCACTGGATAGTCCTCTCGACAAACGACGGCCGCCACTGGACACCAGCGGAGAACATCCAGTCGCTGCTACCACTCTTGGAGCGGCGCCACGAGGACGTCACGACTCTCAGCATCGACCAGGCGTCCGATCGGCCACCTTGGGATGATCTTGTTCTTTACGCCCTGTCCTGCTGGTCCGACTACTGGGCGAGTCTCGCGCTCGGCTGGCTTGAGGACGGCTACCCAGCCGCTCCGTTCCGGGACACGTTGCAGTCCCTCAAAGACGCGCCTGGACGTACCGAGATCATCCGGCACAGGGCGCTGCGGCTCTGGTGCGAGTTGACCAAGCCCTGAGCGGGAGCCTTGCTGACCGCGCCACTGCACATCCACTTCCAGAAGACCCGCGCTGGGGTCGCCGTATGGCCCCCCCATCTGGCAGGCTCGTCGCCACTCCCAGCAGGTGAGGGCTGATCATTCTCGGATGACGGGAGCTTCATGAGCAGTTCCGACGGCCAGGTGTTCGTCACCCCGCAGGCGTACCCAATGTGGGGTCGCATGGTTTGAGCCAACCCGAATTGAGCTCGTCGAGAAGGGGCGAATGGCCGTCCTCCCGTGGCAGGCGATCCAGGGGGCGACGGTCCGCCGTCCTGGCCCGTTCGCCGTCCTTCAGGTCACTTTGTGCCCAGGAGCGGTCGCGCCGTCCGGCACGACGTTTCGTCCACGAATCCGTGCCGGTCAGCCTGTCTACACGGTCAACGTCGGACTGCTTCGGCCTGCGACGGGCGTCCTGCGTACCGAACTTGCCCACTACCTGCCACAGGTCGCTTCCAACGGCTGATTTTCGCTCGTGAAGACACCCGGACGACCATCGCCAGCACCGGTTCAGAGCCGCCTCGCGACCCGCCGTCTGTCCCCGAGGACAATCGCAGAAGGTGACGTAGCGAAGGTCGTATCCACTGCCCGGCCGGAGCGGATCCTCCCGTTCAACGGTATGCAGCCGGCCCAGTCTCGCCGGCTGGTCCGCCTCATACTGGGGACGTCATCACCGACGGCCGGCCGAGCCGGCAGTGGACGCGCGGATAGCGCCGATCGATGGCGAGCCTCAGCGCAACACGCCGTCCGTGCCGTCGTCGTCGGCGCCCCATACGTCGTCGTCTTCCCTGAGCCAGGTGTGGTGTTGGGACTCTTCGTTGCCGTCGTCGGCCCCACCGTTCGTCCCGGTCAGGCCGCCCCGGACGCCACCGCCGGCAGCACGGGCGCCCGTGCTGCCGGACCCACCCCGGCCGCCTGCGCCGACCATGCCAGGCGCCATCGCCGCACCGCCCCTGCTGGACGGACCATTGGCACCGCGTCCGGCACCACCGGTACCAGCCGCGCCACCCATCATCGGTGACATGCCGAGGTTGACCGGGCGGCCCAGGGAACCACCGCCCGGAATGGGGACGCCGGCCCCGCCCAGGCCTGCCGTGCCACCAAGGCCGCCGCCCCCGGCGCCCAGGCCGGTCGAGCTGGGCACACCACCGCCGGCACCAAACCCGGAGTTCACGCTGGTGAGGGCACCCGTACCTGCGCCGGCCAGGCCGCTGCTGTACGCGCCGCCGTCACCGAGGTCGCCGCCGGCGCCCGAGGGCTTGCCGCTGCCGCTTGGGGCGTTGCCGTCGTAGCCGCCAGTGCCGGAGGAGAGGTCCGGGTGGGTGCCCGAGCCGAAACCTGCCCCGCCGGAACTGACGTGACCGGTTCCCAGAGAAGACTCACCGCCGACACCGCCGGCTGAAGACCCTCCGCCGAGGCCGGCCGACTGGCCGGCACCGCCAGTGCCTGGCGGACCTTCGAGGTCCACACCGCTCGGGCCGCCGTCTGTGTACCTTTCCAGCAGAGCGCCTCCGGGGGTCTCCCGCTCCCGGGCTGCGTAGTCGTCGCTGACCTGGTCGTAGGCTTTGCGCGCGTCCTCGGTGTTGTTGTTGAAGAATTCGCCGATCCGGTCGTTGAGCTGGCCGAGCTTCTCCATCGGCCAACTACCCGCGAAGTCGGCCCGGATGCTCGCCTCGAACAGCCCCGTTTCGATGACTATGGCACCGTTGCGGGCCGCCGCCAGGTCACCCACGCACCCCTGTGGGACCGGCATCGCGTTCTGCGCACGCTCCAGATCCTGCGCGGCGGTTTGCAGGACGGTCACGATGCTGTGCTGACCGCTGCCCGACTCCCGGGCACCGTCCACGATCGTCTCGGCTTGCTGGGTCAGCCCTTCCATGTGCGTACGGAACGCGCCGTACGCCGGGCCCTTCCAGCTCTCGCCCAGGTCGTGGATGTCGGCGTCCACCAGCCGTTTCACCTCCTCGACGTTGCCCAGCAGCGCCTGCCAACCCAACCCAACGCAGCGCTGGTAACGTCGGCCGGCCGGCCTGCGACCAGGACCTGCCGCGCCATGTCCTCCCAGCTCAGAGCACCCACGTCAGACCCCTTCCGCGCTGTTGCCCGGACCGAGGCCGCCGGCCTTCAAGGTTCGCTGCATCTCCTGCGCTGACATCCTGTTCGCGTCCTCGGCGTTGTCGTACTCACGCTTGACCTCGCGCAGCGCATCGGCCGCCCGGTACATGTCGTTGGAGAGATTCGTCAGCGACTCCGAGGTCGTCCGGTGCAGACCATAGTGAGCGGCGGCCAGGCTCAGCCCTTTGGGAAAACCGCCCAGCGCGCCGCCCGGGCTGGCCAGCGCCGCTTCGCCGCCGAGCAGGTCCTTGATCTCCTCCATGTCGACGGCGAGCCGGCGCAGGTAGCTTGCGTGCCGCTCGATGTTGTCGGCGGCCGCTTCCAGACGGTCCGCCTCCCACTCGGTGACGTCGCGCTGACCGGGCCCGCCCACGAGCTGTGACGGTGCCGATCCTGCGCCGGCGCGGACGTCATCCTGACGGAACCCCACGGCCGGCCCGTGCGCAGCCACCGTGGCAATGGGCCGCAACGGGCTGCTCGCTGGCATCGCGTCGGCGACACCGGGCGGCACCCGCGTCCAGTCCTCCGCCTGTGGTGGGCTGTTGCCCTCGTCGCTCATCTCCGTCCTCCCCGTTGATCGGGCGGTGGTGTGTCAGCGCTGGTGCGGGCCGCCCAAGCCCTGGGGCGGTGCGGTCCCGGGCTGCCCAGATCCACCGGGCTGCCCCGGTAGCGACGTGGGCGGAGGGAATGGGGGTACGGGCTGCGGCCTGGGCTGATGTGGATGAGGATGCTGCGCAGCATCTGACCGCGGGGCGGCGTGCCTCCCGGCGGACCGTAGCCGGGCGGCGGGACGGCCGGGTGCCCGTATCCGGGCGGCGGAAGCCTGGCCCACCCGCCAGCGCTCTGCCCGGTTCGGGTCCGACCGGCGGTGCAGTGCGACGGCGCCGGCGGCGGGCGACGACTACGGCCAGCACCACCGCGCCGATGACGACGGCCAGGCACAGTACGCCCGCGACCATGATGCCGGTCTTGTTCTTGACCTTGATGGCGACAGCCGGCCCTTCGGTCTGCTCGCCCTTCGGGGCGGCCGTCGCTCCACCCGGCTGCGCGCCAGCAGCCAGCAGCGGGTTGCCGCCTACGGCTGGCACCGGCCGCTGCAACGCGGCAAGCGCGTCCACCGCGCCGAAGCCGAACTCCGGATCCCGACCCGGCACCCCAGCATCCCGGGCCGTCCGGATCAGGCGATTGATCACGTTCGCCGCGTCCAGGTTCGGGTAGCGTGACCGCACCAGCGCGGCCACGCCGGCGAGGATGGCGGTCGCCTGACTAGTGCCCGATGCAACCGCGTAGCCGTTGTCCTGCACCGCCGTCGGCACGGGAGCGATGATGTCGTCGCCTGGGGCCGCGAGGACCACTTCAGGGCCGGCGACCGAGGCGCGGGCGAGGCCTCCCGATCGGGTTGTCGCATTGACCGCAATCACGCCGGGTGAGTTGCCCGGAGAGTTGACCGTTCGACCGCCCGCGCCGGTCGCCGCGACGAGCACGACGTTCTTGGTCAGGGCGTACTGGACCGCCTCGACGATCCGGACGTTGGCGGGCTGCTCGAAGCCGATGGACAGGCTGATCACGTCGGCTCCGGCGTCGGCGGCCCAACGGATGTCGCGTGCCACCTCACCGTCGTAGCCGTTGCCCTCGCTACCGCTCAGCGCGATCGGCAGGACCTTCGCCTCCGGCGCGATCCCGAGCTGCCGGTTCCGGTCGCCGCCCCGCCCGACGATCAGGCCGGCCATCGACGTGCCGTGCCCCTCCTTCGTGTCCCGGTCGATCCAGCCTTGCGGCGACCCCGCCGGGGCAGCACCGGGGCGGCCGGCCAGTTGGCCGGCGAGCGCCGGGTGCGACGCGTCGACGCCGCTGTCGATGACAGCGATCGTCACCCCACGCCCCTTGGTGATCTCGTGGGCCTGCGGGATCTGCAGCGCGTCGATATACCACTGCAGGCCGCGTACCGTGTCGGCCGCCGACGCTGGAGCTGGCACGCCCACCACCCCGGACCCGACCACCGCGCCGATCATCGACACGGTGACGGCGAACTCCAGCACCGATCGGCGACCCTTACCCGTACGCACCGCACTCCCCGAACCTCGTCGACTCATGACGCTTGCGGCTCTGGTCCGGCTCGAGCCGGACCAGAGCCGGACGTCTGATTTTCTCAGCCACGCACCTTGGTTGGCCTTGCTCATCTCGATGGAAACGTCGTTGCACGGCCAGCACCGACGGCGCCGCCGATCTCATCAAAAACCTTGCCGACGTCCCGGACGGCGGGGCAGTCGCTGCTTCGATCTCAAACACCAGGTTCCGCCCTTCGAATGCGGCATGTAGGGTCACCCCGTGAGTCTTCCGGGGGCCGTCCAGGAACTCTGCCAGCGCTTCCTCTCGCTGGCTCCGAAGGGACTGGTGACCGGCCTCTACTTGACTGGTGGTACCGGGTTCGGTGAGTGGGTCGAGGGGCAGTCGGATGTGGACTTCGTCGCCACCCTCGCTCACCGGCCATCCGACGAAGAGGTGGAGCAACTGCGGCAGGCACACGAGCAGATGGCGGCGTACTCCCCGATCGACTTCGACGGGATGCACGTCCTCGTCTCCGACCTGGCGTCCGATCCGAGGAACCTGCCACCGGTGCCGGTGGTGCTGCAGCGCGAGTTCCGAGTTGGGCACCTGGACCAACTCGTCGCCTGGCACGAGTTGGCCCGACACGGCGTCACGATCACCGGCCCGCAGCTGTCGACCCTCGACGTCTGGACCGACACGCATGTCCTGCACGCGTACACCGTCAACAACCTCGACACCTACTGGCGCAGCATCACCAACCAGCTCGCCACCTTTTCCGCCAACGCGCCACAGCCGGAGCTCGACTACACCTGCTGCTGGTGCGTCCTCGGGGTCGCCCGCCTGCACCACCTCATCGTCACCGGGGAGATGACCACCAAGTCAGGTGCCGGCCGCTGGGGCCTTTCCTACTACGGCCAACGCTGGCACCGCGTCCTTCGGGAAGCACTGCGCCTGCGCGAAGGCGGACAACCCCAGTACGACGACCAGGCATCCCAACTCCAGGCCACGACCGCTTTCACCGCGTACGTCGTAGAGGCCGGCACGGGCCGCCCGGTCACGCCTAGAACGGACTGACGACGAGAACCGCGGGCAGCACCATCACCCCCGGTCGAGCGGGCGGTCCCTCCCTCAGCATCCTCGCGACTACTCCCTCGGGTCGCTGTCATCGAGACGTCCAGACGGCATCCCGGCCAGCTCGGCGTAACGCTGCAGAGCACACGGAGCGCTGAAGATCCGCGCACATGATCATGGGCTAACGGACACATGGCTACGGTCTGACCCAGGCAGGTCGATCATGGTGTCGGCCCGACCGATGCCGTTGGACGAGTCGGCGTTATCGTGCAGCGCATGGCCGTTCCCGGTTGGCTCGACGACACCCGGATTTCCTACGACACGGTAGCGGTCAGCTACGCCGACATGCTGCGCGACGCTCTCGCCGACGAACCGTTTCAGCGCGGCATCCTTGCTCTCTTCGGCGAGCTGGTGCGGGCCCAGGGAAACGGGACGGTCGCCGACGTCGGCTGCGGCCCGGGCCGGATCACCGCGTACCTGCACGGTCTCGGCCTGAAAGCGTTCGGTGTCGACCTGTCACCCGCGATGATCGAGGTGGCCCGGCGTGATCATCCCGGCCTGCGTTTCGAGGTGGGCTCGATGACTCGCCTCGACCTGCCCGACGACTGTCTAACCGGCCTGCTTGCTTGGTTCTCCCTGATCCACGTCCCCGACGGCGAGGTACCCGCGGTCCTCGCCGAGTTTCGCCGGGTGTTGCGGCCCGGCGGCGTCGTGCTGCTCGGATTCCACGCCGGCGACAGCAGTCGACTCAAGACGGAGGGCTACGGCGGTCACCCGATGCACGTCTACGTGCACCGCCGCCCGACGGACCGGGTCGCGGCCTGGCTGGACGCCGCCGGCTTCACCGTCGAGGCCGAGATGACACATCGGCCAGCCCCGAATGTCGAGGGCGGGTTCGTCTTCGCCCACCGCTGAAGACTTGCCGAGGCCACCCGGAACCGCGGTCTCAGGCGGCCTGGGCGGCTCGTCTGGCTACCCTCGCGAGGACTTGCGCGGTCCGGGCTCGATGTCGGGTGTTCAATGCGGAACACTGTCCCGATGTGTTCCCGTGCACGTTTCTCGGCACGACCGTGCTGGCCCCAGCCGCTCCTACGTCGCCTGCTGCGACGCTGGTCGGCGGCATCGGGGGATAGCCGATCTTGATCGGCCCTCGCCTGGTGCCAGGAGCGGCAGGGTAGTTGCGGCTCCGCCCCCAACAGCATCACGATGAGGTAGTCCTGGGTGAGGAGATCTGGATCCGCAGGGGCCTCGATTCGGTCGGCGGAAACACCATGCGTCTCAACATGCAGGGCCATATCGTCGGCGGATGGTGAGGTTGGACGAGCTGCAAGCGCAGGTAGCGGTGCGCTATGACAACCTCGGCTTGCCTTCCTGGCCCAATCCGCACGCTGGGACGGCGTCGCCGCGCGAGGAGGAATACGAGCGGGTCACCGAGCCCGATCGGTACGGCATCGTGCACGCCCGGGCACGCGTATGGGCCGACACGCTCGGCGATGCGCCAAAAGTCGATGTCGAGACGCTCGCACCGGCCCCCCTTGACGACAAAGGGCACTTGGGCCGGTTTGACCGCGGCGTCCGGCTCACCTCGCCCCGACCAGGCACGCTGCCGCTGTTACTGCTCGAGCGCGACGCGCCGTTGTCCGGGCTCGAAGCCCCGCTGGCGGTGCTGCAGATCAGCGTCGTCCGGCCCGAAATCGCCCTCGAGGTGCTGCCTGACTGCGGGTGCGATGCCTGCGACTGGGGCTCGGATGATCTGCTCCGCGCGATCGACCAGACGATCGGCTACGTCATCGGCGGTCCGATCGTGGTGCTGCGAGGGAAGGGGTGGCACGCGCGGTGGCATCCGGACGGCGGTAGCTCGGGCGGCACGCCACAAGGCCCGGACCACGCCCAGATAATGCAGCTGTGCCGCGGACTCGCGGGCGGTGAGGACGTTAGGCTGCCCAATGGCACCGAGGTCTTCGTGGGTCGCCCGTGGCTCAACTGAGCCTCCTCGAAATCCGCCGCCTCGACCAAGGCGGACACGACGCACTCCCCGGCGAGGCCTACCCACGCGACATGACGTCCGAGGTGAACTCTCGGGTGTGCAGCCCTCGGCGCTCAGCATCTCAGCGAGGTCGGCACCGCCCGGTCAGCCCATGCCAACGGACACGGAGGGTGACACCGGCTCGACAGGCAGCGCGCGCTCGGCGGCAGATCCGTGCACGCGGTCAGCGCGTGACGCTTCGAATCGGAGGCAGCTCACCTCTGTCATGATCTCGGTGCAACTGGATCCGACGACGGCACTGCGTCCAAGGCCATCGCCCCCGCCCTCAACGACCTCCGGCACTGCCGCTTCGGATCGACTACATCAGCTGGCATAGCTGGAGGTGCTTCATGCGAGAAAACCATCCCATCGATCGACTCGTGGTCGCGCTCGAAGACGAGGTATCCGCATCACTCGTCAGCACGATGCAAGCGTCGATCGAAAGGCTTGCTGGCCGGCGGACCTGGGTCCTCGGTCCGCCGGTCTTCCTTGACCAGTCAGTTGAGCACGGCTCTCACTGGGTGGGGTTCGGGCTGATGCTTTATACAGCTCTGCCCCCTTGGGGAGAGCAGATCGATCCTCAGGTGGACAGGGCGCATCTTGAGGAGATCAAGGAGCTGCTCGGCGAAGTCTGTCGTATCTCGGATGAGTATGGTGCCTCATTCCAGGCTGAGTACGCCGGCGAACTTGTAGGCATGGTCGAGTCTGGTCAGATGGACTCTGGGCTTGAGGTCACACTGATAGGCGAGTGGGAGCGTGTTCTCAACGCCGCGAGCCCTCGTGGAATGACACCGGGCAGCAGCGCATGACGTGGTCGATGGGTGTCCCGCAGACACGCCCTCGATTCGGCAAAGGCGCCAGCCTGGCTACGTCCCGGAGGCCATGTAGGCGGCGAGGATGTAGTTGGGATGCCGGTCGAGGTTCTTGCGGGCTCGGTCGTAGCGCATGGTGGTACGCGGGTCGGCGTGACGAGCGGCGATCTGCACGTCGCGCAGGCTGACGCCGGCGTCGAGCATGGTGGTCACGAACGTGTGGCGCAGCATGTGGGGTGCATCCTCGGCATCCGGATCCCCGCGATGTGGGCCAGGTGCTTGAGCCGACGAGTGGCGGCGTGTCGGTCCATTCGCCGACCTTGGGTGTTGCGCAGGAGCGGCCCGCTGGTGCGCTCATCGACGGCCCGGTCGATGGCTCGGGCGACTGCGGGTGGCAGCGGGACGAGCACGACCTTGCCGCCCTTGCCGCGCACCCGTAGGACCCGGTGGCCGTGTTCCTCTCCCAGGTCGGCGATGTTCGACCCGCAGGCTTCGAAGATTCGTAAGCCGAGCAGGCCCAAGAGGGCGACCAGGGCGAAGTCGTTCGGGTTGGCCGACAGCCGGGCGGCGGTGATAAGGCCTCGAACTGCAGGTGGCCCAGTCCGAGTGTCGGTGACTCGGCCGGCACGGTGGGCCGGCGGACGTAATCGGCTGGCGAGTGCTCCAGGATCGCGTCGATAACACAGACCCGACAGAACCCGACCACGACCGACAGCCGACGGGACACCGTCGAGGGCTGGTACCGGCGAACGTCTTGCAGCCAGCGCACGTACCGCTCGATATCCACCCGAGCTGCGGAGAGCGGGTCAAGTTCGTGGTCGCTGCACCACCGGAGGAAGACCCGTAGGTCGGACTCGGTATGCACGCGGGTCTGCCCACGGTAGCGGCCCAAGAAGGCGGGCACCGCGGCGCGCACGACAAGTTGGTTGGCAGGTACGACACTGGAACCGAAGCAGGAGAGGTAGCCATACATCACCGTGCGTCACCACCAACGATGAACGCCAGCCCTCCCGGAGCGGCATTTCCGGGCGTCGCGGGACAGCATGGGTAACACAGAGCGTGACGGCCCCGCCGGCGCGAATAGCTCACCGAAGAGTTGCGGACTTCCGCGCAGCGGTCGCAGTTGTCGGCGCCGACTGTCGGCCCCAGTGGCCCGCACGGCGGGCGCAGGATCCGCCGACCGAAGCGGGGGTTACGGTGGATAAATAACAATCCGACGATGAGGCTGCAAATGATCAATGTCCAGGAGTTCGCGCGACGGCTGAGTACTCTCGGAGCTGATGCGTTCACCAGCGACGACGTCGTGGACCTGGCGACCGCGGCCGATGTTCGCATCAGCGCAGACGTCGAGATCGACGCCACCCTGGCGCAGCGCTTGCTCGACCAGATCTCGCCCACCCTGCCGGTCACCGGGGCCCAGATCGCGGCGTCGCAATGGCCGCCACCGAAGTCTTCCCGTCCTGCAGCGCCTTCGGTGTCGTTCTCCAGCCCTGGTGCCGTCGACGGACCGGCTGATCAGCCGACCCGACCCCGCAGTTCTGGGTCTGCGGGTAGCGGTCGGCGACCCGGCTCCCGACGAACTGGCAGGTGAAACTGCAGTCCCAGCTTTTTCAGCAACCGCCAGACTGCTCGCCGCAGCCGTCGACTACGACGCGAGCTGCGAACCCAACTCTCGCCGCCATCATCGGCTGAACTTCGTCCTCCTGTCCGGATCCGTACGCCCGGGCAGGCTCGACGCACGATGATCCCGGTAAAGCATGCGGATCGCGGCGTGAGCGCAAGGTCTGGCAGCCTGCACAGAACGTTCAGCCGCGGCCGACGCGGCTCCGTCCAACGAGGGGCCGCCGTGTCCAGCGAAACAACTCGGTCGCCGCTCGTACTGTCGATCTCATGGGGCCACATGGACGTCGAGGACCTTGGAGTTGGCAAGGACTTCAAGCTCTACCCCAGCGGTGGCCGCCCGTGGGACTGGTCCGAAACCGGTACCCGCCACAGCCCCGGTGTTCAGCCCGATGATGTCCAAGAGCTTCTGGCCCACGGCGCCACGACCGTCGTACTGTCGCGTGGCATGCAACTGCAGCTGCAGGTCGACCCGCTTACCCTCAGACTGTTGGAGGAGCGCGGGGTGACCGTCCACGTGGCCGAGACCACCGAGGCAGTCCAGATCTACAACGACCTCGCCACCAGTGGCACCGCAGTCGCAGGGCTGTTCCACTCGACCTGCTGAACGCAACGATAGAGACACGCTTGCAGCGGCATGAGAACGCCTGCGTGGCATGATCACGTTATCGGGTAAGTCCGTGCGGCAGACCGCTGAAAATTCGCTCGAAATCCGCCGTGATGGGCTTCCTGGTGAAGCGGAGCGGTCGGTGACCACCACCGCCAACCGGTCGCAACGGGGTTCACAGGGGAGGCACTGATGACGGAGTGGCCGGATCCGACGGTGTATCTGCCGTACATCGTGGAGATCGAGCAGGAAGATGGCGAGGTTCGGTCGTACCCGGCCCATTTCGTGACAATGACACCGGACTTCGTCTTCGTCCGCGATCCGGCTGGCGGGTCGGCGAGTCTTCCGACGCGCTCGGTGCGTTCGATCAGGGTCGCGGTGCAGGATCTGCCGGCAGACCATGACTCGTTGCGGGCCGAATACCCCAACGCCTATCAGCCCTGGCACCCGCTCGACGAATTGAGCCTCGAAGACATGCACAAGTCGAGGGGGACGCTCGCGTACGCGCAGCTGCGCCGCCGCCCTCCGGCGCATCTCGTCATCAAGGCGCGCGAGCGCGGCTACGACCCCACCGCCATGCTGAACGCCATCGAGAACGAGCCAAAACCCGAGCCGCACTCGTTGGAGGCGCGGTATGCGAGACACTCCGCTGAGAACGACTACCTCGTCATCGTCAAGCCGGGAACCGATCCCTATCAAATACTCAGTCGACACCAGCTTTCGCCCGACGACTTGTACCGCATCGTCGCCTCTTGGGGATTCGGCGCCAGGCTGACCGGCCTGCAGTTGGCACAGTCGCCGAGGGCCGGGGGCCCGGCACTTTCCGAAGATCCCGACATCGATCGCATCGAGCCCGACCCCGATCGGCTTGCACCGCATTTCCATGCCCCAGATGAACAGCGTGTCGATGGCGAGTACATAGTCTCCGTTCGTTGCAGCGGTGATCCGCTTACCGTCGCCGCGCGAGCCGGGGTCTCCCCGAGCAGAGTGTTCGACTTCATCAACAGCTTCTCCGCTGACATGACTGACGCTCAGGTTCAAGCTCTGCGCCGGGACCCCGACGTGGTGCAGATCGAGGACAATGCGACTGCCGAGCTGGACTGCTGATCGTGCGGCTGGCTGGCGTCTGACTCCGCCACGGCGATGTGCGGAAAGCGCGTGCAGCCGACGATGCACTGTTCTCGGCATGAGCGGACGTCACCCGACCACGACCGGGACCACCAGTGCTGACGCCTTCGGGTCCACCGAAGTGGTCGTCACAGCGGATGTGCTGGTTAGGGCACCACGGGGTGGCATTGCTGTCTCAGCTGACTACACCAGTTACCGATCCGGTGGCGCCGGAAGCCTTCGGCTCGCCGCGCCCTGTCCGGGCCTTGCTGGTCGGTGCAGGGATTGCAGGGCTGCCCGAGCGGGCACGTCACCGCCGACGTGCAGGGGCCTGGGTTACAGGATGCTCGGCGACGACCTGGAGGATCCAGGGAAGCATGGGTCCATGACCGAGCGCGTGGAACCGACCGGGCTGATCGAGCAGACCGGCAAGTGGCTGCTACCGGTCGGCGACGGCGTCGTGACACAGCTGCGGATCGACTTTGCATTCACGCTCATAGTCGAGTCGTGGATCGAGATCCGCATCGAAACTGAGTTCTCCTACGGCGCACCCGGCGCCGAAAGCCGGTTCGCCCCCTCGACGTCAACAGGTCTGGCACCGTTGCTCGACCGGCACCAAGCGCAGATCACGGCCGCCGAGATCCGCAAGGACGGTCGGTTGACTCTGACCTTCGCCGACGACGCAGTCCTCGTCGTCGAGCCGGACGATCAGTACGAGGCGTTCACCGTCACGAGTATGCCGCCGCCGGGATTCCGGGGATTCCGCTTCGTCGCTGTCCCCGGCCGCGGCCTCGCCCACTGGGTAGCCGAACATAGACAGTGATGCACGCCTTTACGACCAGCGACAGGTCCGTGTGCCCGATCTTGACCACGGTCCGTTGGTCCGACGGCCCAACGCCGCAGTTAGACTGGACTACCCGCTGTTGGCGGGACGGGCTCCTCCCTAGCATGTTCCGCCATGCACCGCATCGTCATCAGGCCACGCATCCAGATCCCGGTCCTGGTCGTGATTTTCGCCGTATGGACCCTCCTGGGCGCCACGTACTTCACCTCCGGGGACGTACTGGCCGAACGCGACTGGTTCGGCATCGTGCTGGGATGCCTACTCATCACGAGCGGCATGGCCGGGATCTGGCGGACCCTTCGACTCGGCGTGGTAATCGGCGAAGAGGGTGTCCGTGTCTGCGGCTTCGACAGCCGTGACCAGGTCACACCGTGGAGCGCGGTCCAGTCGGTCGACTGCGTACAGATCGACGTACGGGGAGGCTTACCGCTCTACGCTCCCGTCCTCCGTCTCGGCGACGACGCCATGCCTCTCTCAGCGCTCGGCTCGTACTCACGGCAGGACGCCGAGCGCAAGGTCGCACAGCTGCGGAGCCTCAAGGCCAGCGTCGCGCGTTCCTGACCGATACGCAGAGGCGGACGCCCGACCAGCGGCAGATGCGTGTACCTGATCTTGAGGTCGTTCGCCTGCGAATGAATCATCAATGGCCGTCGCCGCGGCTGCCGTGTAGCGGCGCGGACCGGGCCGCTGGTCAGCCGAGCAGACTTTGGTAGCCGCCAGGGAGGTTGCCATTAGCGCTGTCCGCGTGCTGGCGATGACGCTGACCTGCATTCCGGCTCGGCCCCGTCTGAGAGCAGGGTACGACCGGAGTGGTTCGTCAACCTGCCGGATGAGCTGACTCCTTGTCAGGGTCCACTACAGTCTCGCCATGATCGAGAACCTGGCCTGGTTGCCGTACGTCACGGCCTTCGTGGTGGGCGTTCCCGCCCTGGTCGGAGCTGGGCTGATCTTCGCGGCGGCGCGACGGTGGAGCAAGCTGCGCGCGCTCGCCGCCTCGGGCCAGCGAGCGACCGCGCAGGTCGTAGACAACCAGTTGGAGTCGTGGTCCGATGGGAGAACGGCGTTCCGGCCCGTGGTCACGTTCCAGGCGAGCTCGGGTCAGGAGGTGACGACGGTGCTCGCTGATCTGGGCGGGTTCCGGTCCCACTTGGTGGGCACCGAGATCGACGTGCTCTACGACCCGCAGAAGCCCACCGAGGCGGCACCGGTACGCAAGGGCAACACGAGGCTGATCATCACACTGGTGTTCGGCCTAATCTTCCTGACGTTCTCGTTGTGCGCGTACCAGATGGCCGACCTGGTCCTCAGCGAGTTCCGCGATTTCGGAGGATTCTCCGATTCTGGGGATCCGGGAGATTTCAGAGACCCCGACTTCAACTTCGACGAGTTCGATGGGCCGTGAGTCGGCGTGGTGTCGGGCGTGCAGCGATGAGTAGTTCAGCAGGCAGAGGGGCTGCACTGTTCTCGGCAGATCCGGATGCCAGCGCTAGCCCGTTTCGGCTACGGTCAGGGATGCGCTTCGGCAGCGGGCGCCCCGTCGAAGAAGAACTCGCTCAGAACGAATACACGCTCCTGCCAGTCTGTCAGTCGCTCCCGGTCTTCCGCGCAATGGTGGTTCCGATCTTTGAGGGCCCGTCAGGCAAAGGGACGCCCCCTACCTGGTGACCGTCACCCGGCACCGGACTGACGTCAGCCTGCGACGGATATGTCCTGGAGATGGGCAATGCCCGAAGCGACGTCGGCTCATTGCAGCCGGCGCGTCTGTGGCCGCGCAGGAGCTTCCAGCACTTCATCTGGCTGGTAGACCTCGGCGTGCACCGTGCAGTGCTGCTTATCCGTTGGTCGCTTCACTTGAGCTTCATCAACTACCCTGTAGCAGAGTTCTCTTGCCTCCTACGTAGCCACTACGCGAACCTGAACGAAGACCAAGTGGGACGACCTTGCGAAACCTAGTGATTGAAAACCACGAAGTCGATCTCTAACGCAGCAGGTCAAGAAGTCTCCCCGCGCGCGCGGGGGTGATCCCTGCTCGGGGAGTAGGCGTGGCTGATCTGGTGGGTGCTCCCCGCGCACGGGGGGGTGATCCGCCGGGCCGCCCGGACAGCAACGCCGCCTGGCTGTGCTCCCCGCGCACGCGGGGGTGATCCCCGAACCGTCGTTATCGACCTGGCCGAACAATTGTGCTCCCCGCGCACGCGGGGGTGATCCCTCGGCCTTGATCGCTGCGACGTAGGCAGGGTCGTGCTCCCCGTGCACGCGGGGGTGATCCTCTATCGGACCATGACCCTGCATCGGGCGGACAGGCTTCCCGCGCAAGCGGGGGTTGTCCATTCCTGCCGTCCCTCGTGGTGACCGCCGAATCTGGTGCTTCCGCGCACACAGTGGGTTGTCGATCGGTTGGCGAGTCGCGGGGATGGCCCGGTCGCGCTAAAGCCCAATCGGGCTTGCTCGCAAAGTGCCTACTCGACGGCAAGCAGCTTGAGGATCGCCGGTACAGGCACTAGGTACCGCCGGCCGATGCGCAGAAGGCGCACTGGGAACCTGTTGGTTTTGGCGAGCTCGTAGGCCATGGTTCGTCCGATGCCCAAGATCGCCGCAGCGGTCTCCACATCGGTGGTAACACCAAGGTCCCGTACCGCGTCGACTGTCCATACCTGGTCCTGCACCCGACCCGGCTTGTGACCCTCGCTTTTGGTGGTTGACATCGTCGGCGCCCTCCCCCTGAGGTCGTAAGAACACCGGTATCGGCGTCAGCCCTCACGATGCAAGCAGCTGATTGCCTGGTCCGTTGCCAAGTGAACGCATCCGCGACAGGTAACGGCGTCAGCTACAGCAACCAGCTGCGGCGGCTTAAGCCCTGCCGACAACCGGGACGCCGGTTTGCCACGGGCGAGGAAGCAAGACGGCCAAGCGTGAGCCGGCGTTTCCGGCACAGCTACGTCCTGGGCGACCAGCTGGCAGCGTCCCCGAGCACCGCTTCCATCAGCTCGGCAGCCTTCCGTTCGCTCTCCGGCAACACGTGGGTGTAGACCTCTCGCGTCGTACGGCTGTCGGCGTGACCAAGCCGCCGCTGCATCACGTGCTCGGGAACGCCGGCATCAGCGCCGGTGGTAGCGGAGGTGTGACGCGCATCGTGGAGAGAGATCACCGGGACACCGGCGTCGGCGCACGCCTTCGCCCACTGGTCGGTGAAGTACTTCGGGTAGTACGGCTCCCCGTCCTCTCGACAGAACAGGCAGCCGCCGTCGTGGTACAAGACTCCGGCATCGACCTTCTCCGCGTCCTGGCACGTCCGATGAGCGTCCAGCTCCGCTACCAGCGCTGGCCCGAGCGCTACCGCACGCTTGCTCTTGCCCTTGGGTGACTTTTCGACCACGCCGTTGCTGGTCGTGGTGCGCTGCCAGTGCAGAAGCAAGACGCCGCGATCGAGATCCACGCGCGGCCACTTGAGACCGGCCAGCTCCCCTCGCCGAGTGCCGACGACGATCGCCAGCACCCAGGCCGCACGCAATCGGTGGTCGGCGTGGTACTTGAGGAACTTCGCTGACTGCGCGGGCGTCCAGACGCCCTTGCGGCCCATCGTCTCCCGCTCGACCTGCCGAGGTTGCCGCACACCCTCAACGTTGACCCCGAGGTCGCTCAACGCCTTCATCATGACCCGGTGCACGATCCGGACGGTGGTCGCCGACAGCGGGCCGCCGGTCTTGCCGCCGCCCTTCAGCAGCTTCTTATACAGCTCGTGGATCACTCGCTTGTCGAGAGCATAGAGCTGCCGCGCGCCAATGTGCGGAACCACATAGCAGCGCATGATGTCCCGGTAGTTGCTGAGCGTCGTCTCCTGGACGTCCAGTTCGCGCTCGTTGAGCCAGCTCTCCAGCTGGGCAGCGACGGTGCCGTCGGCTCCGAGGTCTGCTCCACCGTAGGCGGCTCGTGTGTCCTGCTCCGCCTTGAGGGCAGCGGCCTGATTGGGGAACCCCTGCCGCTTGTGCTGGCGGCGCCGCCCGTTCGCGTCGGGCGGGAGGTCGATGATGAAGAACCAGCGGGTCTGGCCGTTGGCGAGGCGGTAGTTGTAGACAGCCATGAGGCTGCACTTCCGCAGTAACGGGATCGAGGGATGCAATCCACGTTAAGCGATCTCCGTTACCGCAAGATCACACACGATCTTCTATATCCGCTGGTGAATACCAGTCGGGACGGCCGGATTCGAACCGACGACCCCTTGACCCCCAGTAGTTGAGGGTCCCAGCGCGTGCTCAAGCACGTTCTCCCAGGTCGCTGATTAGCATACTCGCCCGAGTAAAGGAGTCGGTAGCCCGCGGTTCCTCGACTATGGTCTGTCGCGGAATGCCTGGCTACCTTCGGTCTCGAAGGCGCAGCGACCTGCGCGAGCGGCGCTTACCTACCCCGCCTGAACGGAGCTAGCGATCGAACCGCCTTCGCTCTGCTTAAACGCCGGTACTTGCCGAAGCAGCGGAAGATGATCCACTCTACCTTCGAGGGCCAGGCTCGAAGGCGATGTCCTTCTTCCAGGACTTACGTCCACCCGATGACCATTGCGGACAGCTTTGGGCATAGCACCGCCAGTACCAGGAGCCCGCTCCTTTGCGGCGGAGGTCAACCGAGTCACCGCCGCAAGCACCGCATCGTGGTGGCTTCGAGAACTCTCTTGCGTGTTCGTGCTCCAAAAGCTTGCGTGCGAAGTGAGCGCCGCGCATCGTCACCATCACCTCACGCGTCCAACTCTGAGATAGCGAGTTGAGGCTGCCGAGAAGCACGGTCTGCTCGTCGATGATGACGATCTTTTGATGCATGACGTTGACCTCGACGACAGCTTGCAATACCGAGCGAAGATCGGTCAGGTACTTCTGGTACGTCGGTTTGCGCTGCAGGTTGTCGCCGGGATCGCGGACGAAGAGGGTCACCCGGACACCCCGTGCGACAGCGTCGGCGAGCGTTGGCAGGATGGACTTGACCCTAGTGGCCGTCCATGGCGCCCAGATCCAGATTGATCGACGTGCCGCCGTGAGATGGCCGGCAAAGACATCGTAGAACGTCCGCTCATCATGAATGTCGGTCAACCGGACGTGTTGCGCCAAGAGCTCAGCCAGTTCTCCGGTGAAGGTGCCTGCGAGCACCGACCGGACTTCGTCAGGAGCCGTGGTAGGGGTGATCAACATTGCGGCCGGGACGACCCTGGCCCGCCGGCTTCGGATCAGGCCGGCGACGATGCTGAGCGGTGTGCCGGCCGGGGCCTCGTTAATCTGTCTCCGGCTTCCAATGAGGTAAAGCCGAGTTTGGGTACGAGTGATCGCGACGTTGAAGAGCCGGACGCCCTCTTGCTCCCAGCTGCCTCCGCCGCGGCTGGCCAGCGCCATCCAGCGCTTGTCGTACTCGTCCTCCACCATGTCGAACACGACGACTGGGAACTCCCGCCCCTGGAAGCGGTGTGCCGTACCGACCTCCGTACCTACGGACGATGCGCTCTCGTGGTCGCGCAGGGCCTCAAGGGTGGCTTCAACCTGCTTGCTGTAGGGGGTGACGACCCCGGTTCGTTCCCCGCGCGCCTGGTGATAGTCGGCAAGGACGCGAGCGAGCAGCGCTCCCGCTGGCCACCAACCGCTACGCCGTTTGACCGGTCGGACGCGCGCGATCTCTCCGAGCCCGTCGACGTCGATAAGGACGATCTCTGGGTCATCGTCGGCGTGTTCGCGGATCTTGTCGCCGGGCTTCAAAAGCCCGTCATAGGCGATGGCATTGGCCAGCCTCATGATCTCGGGCCCGAACCGGTGCTGGACGTCCAGCGCGGTGCAACCAGGATGTCTCTCGGCCTCTTGAGGGGAGGTGATCCCGCAATGCGCGAACACGTCGGGAAGCAGCCATCGGTGGACGTCCGGCCGGTTGGCGCGCTTGACGTCCTCGTTCCGGATCGCTCCAAGCTGCATGAAGTCGCCCAGCAGGACAGCTGCTTGGGCCGCCCGGGAGACCGCGAGCAGGACTTCGGGGAGGTTCGCGGCGCTGACCTCATCGACGAGTACGACGTCGTACGGTCCGTCCATCAGAGCCTTGCTTGTGCGCAGGCGAGCCAAGGTGGTGGCGACCATCCTGGCGCCCTTGATGATCTCACCTTCCTCGTCTCGACGTAGCCGATCGAAGTCCTCCTGCAGTTTCGCGTGCCGCTGCTCGAGCCGCTCGCGTTCGAGTTCGGTCGCGCTAACCCTGCTGCCAAGAACCCGCATCTGCGCCTCCAAGATCGGAAGCTGACGCTGATCAGCATCCCGGACCAGCGCCCGCTGCGCCTCGGTCGGCGCGCCGGCCTCCGCGGTCAGCAACCTCTGCCGTGCCAGCTCGAGCCGCTCGCTGGCTTCGCGAGCGTTGACGGTCGCCCGGTCGGCGTGCTCGCGCGCCTTGGCCACTATTGCGTCGGCGGCCTGAAGGTCCGATCGGCTGCAGATGATGGCATCGCCGAGCTGGCGAATCCGTTCCTCAGCTTTCGCCTCCTGTCTCTCAGCGAGGCCGCTCGCTTCGCGTGCTCTACGCTCCGCGCGATCTGCGTCGGCCCGAGCAGCGTCGAGCTGCTTGCCCAGTCCCTGCAGTCGTGTGCGATCACGCAGCCGGGCGAACTTCCGTGTCCCGCGCAGGTTCTGAATCTCAGTCTCGATGACATCGACATTGTGCCCGGCGGTTAGCGCACGCGCGGCGAGGTTCTCGGCAGCCGCCTTCACCGCGATCACTTCCCTCTTCACCTGATCGATCTCCGCGTACGCGGCGCGTGTCGAATCGAGTTTCGCCAGATCGCTTCGTGCTGCGGCAAGCCGTGCTGCTGACTCGACCGCCTGGGTCTCCTTTTCGCGCATTGCCGCTTGCGCGTCTGCGGCGGCAGCGGCAAGTTGGGGAACTGCCGACTCGGCAGCCAAGACCCTCTTGGCTAGGTGGTAGGCCGCCGAGTCGAACCCTGCCAACTCTTCCTGGAGACCGGCCAGTCGCTCGGCGTCTTCCCTCATCCGGACCAGCCGCTGTTCCGCGTCATGCAGCTGCTGGTCAACCTCACGCAACCTCTTACGGACAAGAACGGGCAGGCAGACCTCGGGATGCTTGAGCACGTCGGGATGGTGCGGAGGTCCGACGCGGAGGAGTTCGCCAGCTTGATGCTGCCGCCGTCCAACGACACCGAGGAGCGCGTTGTCGACGGCGATGTTGGTGGCCGACACCAGCAGGACTCGCTTGCCGGCCCCGATCAGGTCACCGATTGCCTCGGTGAGGACGCGGGTCTTGCCGGTTCCCGGCGGTCCCCACACCAGATGCACGCCGCTACCCGTGCACGCTCCGAACGCAGCCATTTGCATGGGCGTGAATCCGGAAATGTCCCGCAGGTTCGTTGGTGTCGGCGCGAGTCGACCGTTAGCCAAGTCGTGCGCCAGCCCTGCATCGGTGAGGCCCGCGATGGCCTCGCGCAGCTTCACGAGGAGATAGGTTGCGGGTTGTTTGTTCTGCCAAAGGTGGGCATCGGCAAGGTCGACGAACTCGGCAACCCGGAGTCGGACGACTTCACCTTCCTGTACCGCCTCCAGGACCGCGTAAGACGATCCTGCCTCTGGACCATCTGCACCTGACAGGCGAAGGGACTCAACCTGATCCAGATTGGCTGCCGAGCCACGGAGGTCGACCGCGAACCAGCCGCGCTGGCTTTCCTGACGAGCGCGCCCAATGCGGACGAGACGCTCCTTCTGTTGAGTCCCACCCTCGGAGGCGATCCAGAGGTCCAGTGCGCTGCACACCTCGTCGCGCCAGTCCGGCAAGACCGACCCCCATCGCGTCGCGGCGAATGTCCGCCGTGACATTACCCTCTGCTATCGATCAAGCACCAGTGTCGCGGTTCCGACTACAGGCTCTACCAACATCACACGGGGGCGAGCGCCAAGGGGGTTCCGCCCTGGAGCGCAAGCAGGCTCTCACTCACTCCGGCAACCCCCTGCATTGCCAGCTGCCCGAACCGCCCGGATCCTGCGAGACTTCCCCGCTTCGCAAGGACCCTCTGCTTGAACTCGAGGCCTCCGACAAACCACGGGATATCTCTTCGCGATCAGCCAAGGTCAACATCGCACGCGCGGCGAATCAACCCTGTCCCGCCGAACCAGCAAGGTCAAATACTGTGACCAGTTGAACCTTCCCAGCGCTGCCTCCTAGCAGATTTGGGTCAGCACGCCGGAGGGCCAGAGCGTCATGTCGGAGGTCCCGTCGAGCGCGAAACTGGAGAGGCCACATTCGCGAACTTTGTAGCCAACTCGAACACGTCACACAGCCAGACTTACACACTGCCCGGCTACGTCTGAACGAACCGCGTAGGCTCCTGCAGGACAGCGGTTGCGCCACCAAGGTAGGCGAGGCGAGACGCCAACGTCGCCAACGCAAGCCGCTCCGGCAGCGCTTCGCTGAACTTGAGGCCGTCGAGAGCCTTCTTGTTGACCTCGGGCAAGCACAGACGCTGGTCTGCGTCGGCGATGAGTTTCCGCCATTCGTCCCGAGTGAGATTCGTCCGCAGGCGGATCTGGCAGTCATCGAAGCGTTGAACAGGGTCAACCACCTCGGTCAACGTGGCCGCCAACGTTGCGTTCGCGCGAAAACCGGCCCAGGTCCAGCCAGCGTCATCCTCACGATCGCACTCGCCCTGGAGGTCTTGTGCCTCGGTCTGTCGGTGAGCGCCGCATTGACCAAGCGGGGCGACTGGGCATCGGGTGCATGCGGATGGATCCCGGGGCCCGGGGATAGCCACCGGGGAGTCCGGGTCACGTTCAGGTGAGGCGGTAGGTGTTGGCCCGGTCGGGGCTACTTCGCTCGGAGGGTGAGCAGGGTGATCTCGCTCGGCGCGAAGATCCGGAATGGCGGACCCCAGAAACCGGTCCCCCGGCTCGTGTAGAGCTGGGTCTGGCCATGCCGGCTGAGGCCCTGCACGACCGGCTGGTCGAGCCGGACCAGGTAGTGAAACGGCCACATCTGGCCGCCGTGGGTGTGCCCGGACAGTTGCAGATCCACGCCGGCCGCGACCGCGTCGTCGATCTGCTTGGGCTGGTGCGCCAGCAGCAGCACGGGCAGCCGCGGGTCGGTGCCGGCCAGCGCTGCGGCGTGGTCGGCGCGGTGACCGGCGACGCCGGACGAGGCGGCGGTCACGTCGTCCACCCCGGCGACGACGAGCCGGGCGCCGCCTCGCTCCACCACAAGGTGCCGGTTATGCAGCGGCTCCCAGCCGAGGGTCCGCATGTGCTCGACCCAGCCCTCCGCCTCCCCGTAGTACTCGTGGTTGCCCGTCACGTACACCCGGGCCAGCCGGGCCCGGACGGCGCCCAGCGGCGCGGCCTGCGCCCGGCGCTGGTCGACCGTACCGTCGGCGATGTCGCCGGTGTGGCAGACGATGTCGGCAGCCAACCCGTTGACCACCTCGGTGGTCCGCGCGGACCAGCGGGCCCGGTCGATCGGTCCGTAGTGGGTATCCGTCAACAGCACCACCCGGACCCCGTCGAGACCCGCACCCAGCCGATCCACGGTGACGTCCACCCGCCGGACCCGGGGCACTCGCATTGCCTCGGCGTACCCCCACACGGCCAGGACGACCGAGACGACCGCCGCACCGACCGCCACAGCCCGGGACCGCACCGGATCGGCGACCCCCGCGGCGGCCAGCGGAAGCCGGGCCACGTTGCCGAGCAGCGCCCAGACGAACAGGATCCAGACCAGCCCAAGGAGCGTGTCCCCCGCGCGGGCCGCCGCGTCCAGCCGCCGGCGGCCGTGCCCGAGATACATCAGAACGGGGAACGCGACCAGCGCGACGACGAACACGCTCGTGCCGGCAGCCACCACCGGCGCCGGCCACCGCGCCGCCACCGTCAACGTCCACCACGGCAGCCCGAACAGCAACGCCAGGACCGCGACCAGCGTCGCCCCGGACACCAGCGATCGCAGCAACCCTCGCGCCGGCCGCACCTGTACCGCATCGCCAGCAGCCATCGTCGTCCTCCGTTCGGGTCCGTGCAGCATGACACGGTCCGAGCCGGATCGACCACGCCCGGAAACCGGGACGGATCCGGCCCGGAGGTGATCGACCGGCAACCCGAGGGTGCCTCGGTTCAGGTACGGTCAGCGGGTGGCGGGCGACGCCCCGGCCGAGAGTCTGCGCCTGATCATTTCAGGCTCGCCGGACGGCCCGTGCGGTCGAGTCGGCGCTGTCGTTCGCGCCGGTCGCGATCGACGTGGGCGGCGACGTAAAGTAGCCAACCGAGCTGCTGCGGGGCCGGTTGGCGGAGCCGAGCGGGGCCGCAGCCGCCGGGCATCTGCTGGTCAGCACCGACGCGTTCCGAGGCACCGACGACCTCGGGCTACGGACTGACGTGCTGGCGGCGCTGCTGGAGCACTGGGCCGACGACGCGACCGGCGACACCGGCCGGACCCGCCTGTCGCTGCTGCGTACGCTGGCCGTTGACCAAACCGACCGGGACCTACTGTTCGAGATCGGCGCAGACGTAAACCAGCCCACGGCCATACGCCAAGCCGTCACGCGCTTCTTCCTCGCCCACGGGACGCCGACGGTCGACCGCACGGTCCGATCTTCAAGTGCGGAGGGTAACGGTGCGGTATAGGCCGGTGGCCGCACCACCGAACGCCCACCACACGCGCCCAACCCGTCACCGGCATCGCCGCTGCGCCGGCCGTCTTCCTACCTGATCGCGCTTCCCAGGTTGACCTGGCTGGCCGTCGGCGGCCGCCTGATCCGCCGAACCCGGCGAACGGTCGGAGCGGTGTCATGACCACTCCGCTGCCGGTACGGCCACCGCAGGTACTCGCCGCCACGTACCTCTTCTCGGGCTTGTCGGCGCTATGGCTGGGCACCAGGCTGGCCACGCTTCTCGGCGTCCCCGCAGTACGCCCGCCAGAAAGCCGACACGGCTCGAGACCCCGCCGCCAAAGTGCCGCGAGTGCCCTGCTGGTGCTGGTGGCCCTGGCCGCGATGACCGGTGCCGTCCCGGCCCTGCTGTTGTCGGCGAGCGATCGCCCTGCGGCATGAACCTGAGCTGCGCGTCAGGCGATGAGAACCGCCGCAACGGCGCCGACCAGAACTCATAATTCGAGCCGGTCAACCGCCGCTGGGTGGCGGAGCAAGCGACGAAGCGCGGTCATGCCCTTTTGTCCAAAATCGTCTGCAGTCAAGAGGTCCAGCAGCGACCACACCACAACCACGCAGTACCCCTACCAGGCGATTCACGAGCCGAGGGCAACCAATATCGGCTCGAAAACCACCCGAGTTAAGGGTTCCAGCAGCGCCTCACCCGCCACTAGATCGAGCCATAAGAATAGAAAAAGGGCTTCCGCAAGTCATTGACCTGCGGAAACCCTCTCGCTGTCGGGACGGCCGGATTCGAACCGACGACCCCTTGTTACCATCCGTAGCCGCCCCAACCTTGTCATCAGCTGTCAGAGATAGTCGATGAGCTGCGCAGACACGATCAAACGATGATCGCCATTTGTCACTGGTTGTCAACCACGGGCGGGGGTTTTCGGGGGGTAAACGGGGGTGGATCGACAGGACAGGCACGGTCCGACCACGGCTCGCTCCCCACTACCGCGACGTCCGTCACCAAGAGAACGACGTCCGCCTACCCGTCGCGCCCCGCTTACAGCAGGCAAGTGGGTTGGTCGAGGGAGTCCTCGACATAAACTCATGATCGTCGTTGATGAGGAACTACAGCTGATTCGCAAGTGACGGCAGCAACCGTGACAGCAGCCGGCATGCCGCAGACCGATAGACGACACCCGGCTGCTTTGGACTGAGAGGACCAGTATCGTCGCTTCGCGTGCGCTATCGCCTGTGGGATGTCGAGACACTGCGCGCGTACGAACGCGCCGGCTTGGGTCACCAGCAGCGCGCTCTGATTGAGCGACTGCTGCGGGCGTTGGAGGAAGGAACGTTCCTCAGCGAACACGTGTCCACCGCGCCGAGCGTGCTTCTGGCCCTGCACCGGGCAAGGCATGCGTTCGACAGTTGCCTGAGCACATCGCCCTCCCAGCCTCGGGCCGATCTGGTTGTTGCCCTGCTCGACAGTGCTTTTACCGAAACACACAACGCCAATTCGGCATATTCGCTGACACCCTCGGGTTCGTCCGCGATCGCCTCGGCTGGCCAGGCGCTCACGGGGTCACGAGCGGCAATGTCCGGTGGCCTCTCCACCACAGCCGGACGGCGGGCCGTGCACGCCCTCGACCAGGCGCTGGCCGCGCTGCGCGAAGCGGTACCCACACTCTTCGATTTGATCTGGTCCGGGACGCCGGTGGCAGCGTCCGCGGCCGGGCGCATTCGGGACGAGGTGGCGGTGTCTGTCGTCCTCGAGGGACGTGACGGCCGCGCGTTCGGCGTCGACCTCCTGCGCCTGCTGAACAAGGGCGTCGCGGAGCGAGCTTTGCTGGCCGGAACCTTGTGGCCGCCGCGCCAAGGCTATCGGGTTGCCCTCACTGTGGCTGGCACCAGATCGTTGGAAGGCCTCGACCGTTTGCTGCCCGGCGCTCGGCAATGGCCGCTCGGTGGGCTGCCGCCGCTGGGCATCCCCCGAATCGAGCTGCAAGTGCTCATGGACCAGGCATCGGCGTCGACCGGCGCGAAACTGTTGCTCATCGTTCCAACCATGGCGGCCGACGGCCCGACGGCCGTGGCGACGGCGCGGCGGGACCTCGCCGAGACGCTCGACCAGTATGCAGCCGGACAGCGACTGCTCGACCTGGCCATCGGTCCGGCAGCGGTCGCGATCGGACCAGGCAGCAAGGCGACTACGCTGAATCTGTTCGACGAAACTGCGAAGGCCGCTCGGCCGCTAACGTTTCACTGGGCTGCGCCGGTTCGTCCTGCTCTTCGCATGGCGAACCTCGCGTGGGCCATGGACGCGCCAGTCGCCGGGGTGATGCTCGCCTGGAGCGCCCTGGAGTCACTCGGCGTTAAGAAAAGTCACCGCGCTCTTGTCGCCAAGGCATGTGCCCTGCACAGCGTGCGGCAACAGATCCTCAGCGTCTTCAAGAGCGTCACCGCGTCGGCCACTGCGCGGCTGCGCCTCGGCCGCTACCAGGTGGCCCTGGCACAGGAGGGGCTGCGGAAGGCGCAGGTTGCCCTGGCCCGGGTCGAGCTGAGCCCATCACCTCGGGCGGCGGCAGCGGCGGCGGGCCTGAGAACCGAATCCAGCAAGCGCCGGGCCGAGCTCGCCGCAGCCCGGTACGAGAATGACCAGCTGTCGGCCGTTCTACTGCCGGCCGTCGCCGTTGTCCGTGAGCACCTACTCGGTGGTGGCGACCAACAACAGCCGCTCAGCATGAGCAGTTACACCCTGGACATCAACGCCTTTTTCGACGTGCTGCTTAATCCGACCGCCGCCGAGCCCCATGTTGTCGGAGAGGTGCGCCGAGCCGTGCAGCTGCTGGCGGAGCACGGCGGCGGGATCTCCCAGGAGCTGTGGGAATCGTGGCGCGCACGGCTCGTTGATCCATCCGCTGTCGCCGATTGGCTCGACGCTCAGGAGCACAACGTCGAAGCGCTTCTGACGTGGATGTACGTCAGCCGAAACCTCGCTGTGCACAACGGTGAGTTCGCCATGCCGGCGGACACGCTCACCGCCCATGCGGCCAAGGGAATCATCGACATGGTGCTCGAGTTCCTCGGTCACTGGTACCAACATTGCGATGCCCAAGGACTGCCCGATCCAGATGCCATGTCCGTGATCCGTAATCTCGCCCAGCGCAAGGATCGGCTGAACACCCGCCTGAGGGCGGCCACCTCGTGCCGCCCTCTCGAGGTGGCCGCGATCAGCGCCGCCGACGGTGATTGCTGGGGGCGCTCGTAAGCGTCGGCGAGTGTGGGCGGGATCAAGGGGGCGAGTAGCACCGAAACGAGGTCCGAACTGGCTTGTCGTTGGTCGTCTGATTCTTGCACTGGTCTGCACGAACGTCCCCAGGTCGTGGTCGTTGCTTGTCACTGATGGTCACCACCTGGAAGAGTCCTCGGGGAGTAAACGGGCGCCACAAACCGGGTACGGGTCCCCGGTGTCCCTGCGCCGCACGGGAGCGGACGGTGGCGCAGATTGGTGCCTCGCCGGGGAAGCAGAGCTTTCCGCTCGCGTCCGCACCACCTGGCGATCAACGACTATTATTCGGCTGCAGTGTGGTCGACATGCCGCTGAGGCCGCGCTGAACCGAACTCCAACGGACCAGGCGTGCTAGGGCGTTTCTTGCAGGTTTGCAACCGTGGTGTCAAGCGTCTCGATGATCCCCTCCAGGCCCCCTCCTCGAGCCTTGGTGGCAAGCCACAAGAATCTCTCGGAAACACGCGAAAGCCTTGAATAAGTCCGACGTTTATTCGTCGCGAGGAAACACGCCGTCAGCGGTATACCGCTCACCGTCGTCACCCTGAAGATTGGCCTGCAAATCCCTCCCAATTCGCCCGAACTCCTGATAAGCATCGCCGCCGAATTGCCCTTTGATGTCAATAGCACCTTCGGACCAAGTCAGGACTACTACACTTCCATCAGTGCAAGTGTATTGATAGATCGGCTGGCGGTCATCGTCCGAGCCGAGCCACCCGCCTGCCCTGAGCGCAGCGCTACTCTCTGCGTAGGACAGCCACTCTTCCAGGGCTATCGGGTGCTCTTCACTTTCGTAGTATTCCTCCGCACGGGTGATGTGCAGCTCGTATGCCACGATTCCTCCATAAAATTTGGCACTCATGCCGGCAAGCGAAGACTACAGGGCAGTCGGGTTGCCTGCCAAAAGGCCGGGCCGGCGCGGCTAGCACGCCGGCCCCGAATCATCGTCCTATGTGTAATGCGGATGAGCTTCGAGCCGATAGTTCACTTAACGATCACATACGTGACGTTCACCCCTCGTCCCAGCCCGTAATGATAAGCGTCCACCATGGCAGAGTATTGCTGCGACGAGACCGTCCCGGAAGGGATGCCGACAATCAACTGACGGTGCTTAATGTCCGCATTATTGATAACCATGTCACCGAACGTTCTCCCCTTATACCTCTCGAGGGTTCGGACGTCTTTTCGGAGTTCCCCTTGGAGAGACTTTCCGTTGCGATAACCGGTGTGAAGAGCCTTTGTCTTGACACTAATCGCGGTCCCCGAAGCGACATCGAATGCGTCGATGGATGGATTGTTGGGAGCGGGCAGGCCATCCAATCCCATATCATCGAGAATGCGCCTCTCGAGTGCATAACCCCGTTCCCTGAACGGCAGGTTCCACAAACCGCGCCCAGCCTCGAAGTCGTCGGCATGTCTCGCAACTCGCCGCGCGGCAATTAGCGCCGATCCGGCGGCGCCGATCCCGTTAGCGATCTTGCCGCCTGGCACCGCGTCCAGTGCGGTAAAGCCGCAGGCAAGCTCGTCGCCCTCTAGGCAATCTGGCGCGTCAGAGAAGGGCACAAATCCTATAGCGAGTTCGAACAGCGGGTCTTTGCACGCCTCTCTCGGCACGCATGAAATAGGAATGGGTTCACCTTGCGGGGAGGGCGATGGAGTCGTCCTCGATGCAGATCTCCCGCTATTTCCGGAGCCACCTTTACCTGGCGCGGGTGCAGGCGACGGCGTGGGTGAGGGTGAACCAGAGGACGGCGGAACATAACTTCCGCCCCCGTCGTTGATCCAAAGCATGCCTGTTGGATCGCTCTTCGTCACCGGCGAGTTGTTAGAGTACGCGTAGGGGTTCCATTGCTGCGGGTCGGACACGTCCATGAGCGGGTCGACTGAGATGAATCGACCCAGCGTCTGATCGTATTGCCGGGCACCGATGTTTACGAGGTTGGTGGGGTCGTTGTCGCCGCCGACGAAGCCCTTGCTGTTGGGCCAAGTGGGATTCGATCCGCGTGGGGAGCCGTAAGGGGTTTGCCTGCGGATGTCCACTTTCTGGGTTCCGGCGTTGATGGCGATCTGTTGGGTGCCTTGATGGTCGTTGTACAGCCAGGTCAGGTTGTTGATTGCAGAGCTTGCGGTACGGCTGGCGATGGTACTACCGGCGAAGTCGTAGTAGCGGGTGCCAGTCTTGACGGTGCCTTGGAGGCGGATTTCTTGGCCGGGTAGGTACAGGGTGGTGCTGGCGGTGCTGCCGGTGGTGTCCCGGCGGATGAGCCGGGTGCCGTTGGCGTCGTAGATGTTGGTTTCGATGTTCTTCCCGCCGGCGTTGACGGTGGCGAGTTTGTCTTCGGCGTTCCAGCCGAGGGTTTGGCTGTTGGTTCCGGTGGCGCAGTCGTTGGCGGTGTTGCCGGCCGGGCGGCAGGTGGTGTTGCCGGTGTTGTCGTAGGCGTACTTGTTGATTAGGTCGCTCTGGCCCGAGGCTCGCGTCGTCATGGCCGTCACGGCGTGCGGGCGTACGACGTTCTGGCCTCCGGTGGGCGTGGCGTACGAGCGGGTGGTTTCCCCTGTGGCGGTGTGACTGGTCTCGGTCGCCCGGGAGCCGGTAGTGGTGAACGTCCAGTCCTGCCAGTAGGATGCCGGGCCGCCGAGATTAGCAACGCTCGGGTCGGTCTTGCAGCTCACCCCCACCTTCGGCGTCCAAGCGGTCTTGAGTCGCGCGAGTTCATCCTGGCGAAAACACTGGATGTCGGCATCGCCGACCTGCGGACTGTCCGCGATCGAGGTGACGTTGCCGGCGTCGTCGTGGTCGTAGTTGCGGTCAGAGACGGTGCCCGCCACGTTCTGCCGTTCGATGGTGGTGCGCTTGATCCTGCGGGTCGCCTCATCCCGGTAGATGGTGTCTTGGGTGTAGACACCGTTGGGCATTTTGTAGACCGACCCGTCGCGCTCACCGAAGGTGGTGTAGGTGGCGGTGGCCATGGTGCCCACCGAGCCGGTCAGGCTGGTGTTGATGCTCGTCGGCATGCCGGTGGTGGCGTTGTAGTCGGTGGTGATCTGCTCGGTGACCAGACCACCAGCAGCCGGGTAAGAAACCGCCACCGGCGCGCCGGTGGCGTTGGCGTATTCATAGCCGTAGACGTAGGTGGAGTCCAGGCCCGCCTCGACCGCAGGAATCACGTAGTGGAAGCCCTTGGGCTGGTAGCGAGCGTCGAAGCTGCGCACCTGCCATTTGTAGGCGTTCGCCGACCCAGCCGGCTCGTACCGGATCGCCTGGGTCAACTGGCCCTTGTACCCAGGTTGACCGGTATACAGGGTGTCGTACTTCCACTCCGCGCGCAGCGCGCCCGTCGAGGAATCGTCCCGCAGTTCCTTCTTCCGGCCGAGAGCGTCGTAGACGTACCACAGCGCCTCACCGCGGGCATCGACGGTGTTGATCAGCTCGTTGGCGTCGTTGTAGGCGCTGGTCGTGACACCCTTGTCCGGGTCGGTCGTCCGCCATTGCCGGCCCTTGGCGTCGAACTCATACACCCATTCGTTGCCGTCGGGATCGATGTTCTTGACAGCCTGGCCCTTGCGGTTGAACTCGTACCGAGTTTCCAGGTAGCCGCCCGTCACACCGGCGGGGGTGTTGTGCTGCCGCACTGCGATGGTGCGGCCCTCGATGTCGGTAATCGTGGTGGTGGGGGTGCCACCGGCCGGCGGAGTGACCGCGGTCAAGTCACCCTCGTCGGAGGTGACGGTGCGCCACTTCTCCACCAGGTTGATCTCGCCGTCACCTGCCAGGAAGATGCTGGTCGTGGCTCTGGATGCGCGGTCGAACAGGGTCTTAGTTAGGGCCGGCAAGGACCACTCCGGCTCCCCCCAGAGGGTCCCGGACGGGGCGCCCGGTTCGGCGTGGGCCGCGTAGCTGGTGGCGGCCCGGCCGAACTCGTCGTAGATGGTGTCGGTGACGACCCGGGAGCCGCTACCGCTCATCGACAGACTTTGCGTCTGTCGGGGGCGGAGCAGGCCGTCGAGGATCTGGTAGGAAGTAACGTAGTTTGCGTCGGCGTTTAGGATCTGGCTGGTCACGTACGGGTAGGTGTCCCGGTTGGGCGCGAAGTTGTAGGTGTAGTGGGCGGACGGCTTGTCCGGGTTGCTTTCGATCGACCAGCCCAGTTTCCATACCTTGGAGATGCGGCCCAGGGCGTCGTACTGCACCTGAGCGGTCACTCCGCCGTTGGGGTCGGTGGTCTTGGTGGTGGATCCCCAGTACGGGTTGGTCTCCGCAGACGAGGTCCAGTTGAACGATGTAGGGCCTGTCGTGGCCACCTTGGTGACTGGGCCTCCGACCACGGGGGTGTATGCGGTGGTGGTGACGTTGCCCTTGATGTCGGTGGCGGTCAGCGCTCGACCCGTGGGGTCGTAGCTGGTCTGCGAGACTGTTTGCCACGCCGTGCCTGTGCCCGACGCCCAGTCCTTGAGCTGTTCGGTCCTGGTGACGGCACCGAACTTCGGTGTGGTGTCGACGCTGCTCGCGCCGTCGTAGTAGGTCCTGACGTCGGAGATCACGTCATCGACGCTGCCCGGGTTCTTGCCGCAGGCCAGCGCTGTGGTGGTGGTCTGCTTGACCGCTTTCGTGAGGTTCTTGCTCAGATTGCGGTTGTAACTGTAGCTGACACATTTTTCGTCGCCGGTCTTCGAGATGTCACCATCATCTTGCGACCACGTCTGCGTGCCGTACGTGTCGTCGAAGCTCGTCGTCCGCCCCGAGGTACGCCAGCCCCTCGCGCCATCTACGCCGAGCGCGGTGGACGTATAGGTGGCTTGCGTGTTTCCGAACCGCGCCTCAACCGTGTCACCGTTGATCGTCCGGCTGGCGGTCGGCGGGGACCGCCACGGCACGTTCACGGTCTTCGATACCGGCTTGGTCGCGACCCCGTTATAGACGACCTGTTCGCGTACGTGGCCGGCGAACTGGTCCTCGTCGTAGACGGTCTCCGAGCCTACGGAGGCGGGGACGGTCACGGTGCGTGTTCCGCCGGACGGGCTGGCCTTGTCGCCGTGCATACCGCGCATGAATTTGGTGACGGTCAAGCTCTGGGTGGCCGGGTCGGATCCGACCCGGGTGTTGACCTGGGCGTAGCCCCGCCACTGCGACCAGGTCTTGCGGTCCGGCTTGGACAGCCCGTCGTCGTCGGCGTAGTGCCACGCGGGCGCGCCCGCGTACTCGTACCAGGTGTGAATGGCGTCAGCCTGCCGACTGTCTTTGAGCTGCACATCGTTCTCGGCGATGTGCTCGACCCGGTACTTGTGCCACCACTGCGTGACCAGCCGCTCGCCGCTGGGGTCGTCCGGGTCCGGCACCAACACCGGGTAGCAGCGCTTCGTGTTCGTGTGCGCCGCCAGCGATTCGGTGTTCGCCGCAGTGCACTCGGTGTCGCTGTAGTCGACGTGGATGATCGCGCCGGCTTCGGTCTTGATGTCGGAGATCCGCAGCCAGTTGTCCGATGTGCCGTGCTCGGTCAACACCCGGTTCGCCAGCGTCGTCGCGGTGAACGTGACCGGCGGCAGGCTGACGCTGCCGCCGACGTGCCCGGCGTGGTCGATCTTGTCGAGCCACAAGCCGGTGTGCGTGGAGTCTGCGGTGGCGGTGAACGTCTGGTTCAGGGTCCACGACTCCACGGGTTGCCAGTCAGGAATTGTCTTGGTGGTGTCGTAGACCTTCGTGGTAATCGTCTTCAGGCGCTTGGTGGTCCAGAAGGTCGGCGAGTACTGCTGCGGACACGACGTAGCGGACGCTTTGCATTCCTGGTCCCAGGGGGTGTCTTTCCAGGAGTCCTTGACTGGGCTCGCCTCGGTGCCGCAGTTCGAGAAACAGCGCATGTCGGTGTCGAACACCACCTGGGCGTAGGGCGTGGTGTTGCGCTCGGTGACGCCGTGCGTCGCCGCGGTTCGGTCGTAGGTGCCGTAGTCGATGCGGGTGAGGTAGCCGGCCCGGTCGTACGACACGTCGTCGGAGTCGGTGACGTTGCGGGCGTACTTGTTGGTCTCCTTGCCGTACCACAGCGACATGGTGTTGCCTCGTACGTCCACGACGTAGTCGAGGTTCCACCGCCACGCCTGGACACAGTCGGAGCCGGTGAAGGTGCTCTGGTGGCAGGGCTCGCTTGAGTGGTTACCGAACACTGGCATGGTCAGCGTCGAGTTCGTCTTAGCCGATTGACCCGGCAGGGCATGCATGCCGAAGAAGTACTGCGTACCGTCGGTGGTGGTCACCTTCCAGTACTCCCCCACGTCACCGTAGGTCGAGTCGCCGCTGTCGCCGTTGGTCGCGCCTGTCAGCTTCTCAATCTTCAGGCCGTCCTCGGAGCGGGAGTGCCAGCCCTTACCCGCCTGGAACACGAGCTCGCCACCGCCGCCGTTCAGGCTCAGGGTGGCGTTGTCGGATCGCCAACACTGGTCACCGGTGCGCTGGGTGTTGTTCGCGCCGTTCTTCATGTCTTCTAAACATGGCACGTAGCGGCGCTCGATGAAGCCGGGCGAGTAGTCGAAGCCCTCACCGATCCACGAGGGCTGGTTGTTGGTCACCTCCGACCGCCCATCCACCGCCGACGACGAGTAGGCCAGCGTCACCGACGGCGCGGGGCCGGTCGCCGGCGCGGTGCGTACCGGATACGACCATGAAAAGTCGCCTGCCGGGCCGCCGGAGGACCACGTCGATGAGGCAGTCAGACTGGTGGCGGTGAAGTCACCGTCCTTGCCCGAGGCGCCTGCGGCCAACACCACGAACGACGCCGCCTGCTGCTCGATTGCGGCACCGCCCGACGGTCGTTCGCCGGTCGTGGATACCGACGGTGGCTGCGCGGCGGCCACTGCGACCTCCGCCGTCGCGACACCGGTGGCGAGGTCATTGGCGGTGCGCAGTGGCACCGACCGGCACCGCGGGTCGTCCGGGGTGGACAACGCGCATTCGGGTACCTGCCACAACTTCAGCCGCGACGCCCACTCGCCACCGGCGGCGTACCGGAATTTGCTGTAGTCCACCGAGATCTTCGCCGTGCCCACTGCGTCGTCGCGCGGGGTGCTCACCTTCATGACAAGCCCGTCACGCCACGACTGCGGCACTGCCGCTCGGTCCATCACCTGCACATCGACCGCGGCCAGCCGCTCGCCGGCCTTACCCGCGGCGCGGTCCACCCAGACCGGCAAATCACCCGCCTTCGACCCGCGGCCACCAGCCGCACGGGCACCAGCCGCACCAAGCTCCACATGGGCGCTACCGGCGGCCGGCCACACCGGTGCGGGTGCGGGTGCGTATTTCACCCGCTGCTGCTCCCAGCCTTTACCCGCCACCGGCCCGCCGTCGTTGTCCAACTTCTCGGCCGGCGCCGGATGCGGTCGCCGGTCGGGCTGGGCCTGGGCGGCGGGCACACCCACCAGGAGCGACGCCAGCATCACGGCGGCTAGAGACCCCGCCACTGACAGGCGACGCGTTGGCGTACCGAGAATCCGCCGGTGCAGCCGGCGAAGAGAAGACCCCGTCAACATGTGTTCCCTTCCCAGGAACCAAGAGCCACTCGAACAGAGGAACTGGTGCAACATGACGGCGCGGACCGTGGCCGCCGAAGATCGACGTTCGCGGGTGCGGTGGTGACGACGTGTCACCACCGCACCGGCAGACGGGTTAGCTGGCTTCCTGGGCTTGGTGCAGGGCCAGGACTTGGGCGTCTGTCATCGCGCCTTGGTAGAGGCCGAGGTCGTCGACTGTGCCGTGCAGCGGGTGCCAGGTGCCGTTCCTACCTACCAACAAGGGGCCGTTCGCCTGCCAGGGTCGCCAGGATGTCCGGAGCGTGGCCGTCGCCTCGCGTTCGCCGTTGACGTACAGCTTGAGTTGCCGGCGGTCGGCGTCCAGGACACCCACCAGGTGCTGCCAGGTGTCGCCGACGTTCGGTGCTGGTGCCGTCGCGAACGTGGCCCCGGTGCCATCGTCAGGCGTTGCCGCGGTGTCGAGCATCTTGAGCTTCCACACGCCACCGTTGTCATTGCCGTAGTACAGGTAGAAGCCGCCGACGGCTGTCCCGTTCTGGATCATCACTGTTTGGTAGTCGTCGGTCTGCTCGAGCCGCACCCACACGGACACGGTGAATGACTGGTCGGTACGCAGCACCGGGGTGGCCTGCCACTGCGCCACCTCGCCTATCGGATTGAGCTTGTAGGCCGAGCGTCCGAACTCGTTTGTCGGTGCGGGTGGGGTGTTCGGGTCAGCGTCGTCATCGAGCCCGCTGTCGACGAAGAGGCCGCCGCTGCCGTCCCCACCTCGCCCGGTGTCGACCTCGACGCCCTTCGACAGGGCCAGCCACCGATCCCACGCCGTCGCGTCCTTGGCTTCACACGAGTTCACGATCGTCGGGTCCCAGCACGCGCCTGCAGGATCGCTCTCGAATCCCCAGCCACCAACCTGGATCGGCGTCAACATGCCGGGCTCGTCGAACCCGCCTGAGTCGGGGTCATCCTTGAGGATTCCGGTGAAGTCGTGCTCGACGATCGCTCGGTCGAACACCTGAACGTCGGCGATATTGCCGGCCCACCAGTTGCCCGCGCCTCCCCAGAATGTGCGCCCGACGGTGAAGCGGCCGGTGGCAGCCCACGGGGTGGCCGCACGTGGCGTCTCGCCAGCATCCTCACCATTGACGTAGAGCTGCATTGTCTTTGCCACGGCGTCGTAGACGCCGGCGATGTGCACCCATTTTCCGATGTCCGCGCTACCCAGCGTCGGGGGGGCGTAGATCGTCGCGCCGCTGCTGTTCTTGTCCAGGGAGTTCCGCATGTGGAACGACCAGTGGGGTCCCTGGGAGTCACGGCGGACGCCCAGGTAAAAGCCGCCCGCCATGGTCGTATCTGGGGTCATCGCCGGGTCTTGCCCCAACACGTTACGGTCACCGACTGTATCGATCAACGACGGCCGCACCCACGCCGCCACGGCGAACGACTTGGTGGTATCCACCACCGGCCCCGACGATGCCACCTGGCTGCTGGAACCGTTGAACGTCGCGGTCATCCCGTCGACCATCCGCACGTCATCACTCCACCCGACGCTGGTGGCAGTCAACGGCGTGCTCGCGCCCACCCCCGATTTGTCCGCCAGCGCTGCCGCCTGGTCGATTCCTGGATAGGTCTCCAACCCCCACTGGGCGATGGCGGGCAGCGGGTTGCCCACCGTGAACGAGTACCCGAACTCGTTGCTCTCGTTCAGGGTTCCGTCGATGGCCTTGGCCTTGAACACATTGCGGCCATAGCTCGGAGCGGTCGCGTCCACTTCGACGTACTTCGGGCTGGTGCCCTGCGCGGGCTTGGAGAACTCTCCCGCGCTGCCCCACCCGTAGGTGAAGCTTGCCACCGTCGTGTCCGACGACTCGATCCGGAACCTGCCCGCGCGCCCGGGGCTGGGGGGCGCCGTCACCATGCTCACTGTCACCGGAGGTCTCGTGTTATCTACCGCGAAACGGCACCACGGCGACCACGCCGACTGGAAGTACGTGTCGGTGTTCTTCACCCGGTACGCGTAGGTCTTGTCCTTTACCAACCCGGACAACGCGACGCTGGTCGCCACCGTGTTCGGGGTGATACCCGTCTTGTCGCCGGGTCCCGGTTTGCGTGCCGGAGAGGTGTCAGTCACCGTGGCCATGCCACCGGATGGCACCTCGATCCACTCGAAGTGGGCCGTGAGGGAGTCCCACGAGTCGGCGTCCGGGAACGTCGCCCGCAACGTCGGCGTGAACGTGCCGACCATCAGCACACCGCTGTTGCATGCCACGCCCGCCACCTGCAAGCCTGCCGGGGCGCCGGGCTTACTGTCATAGTCGACGAACAGCTTGGCGTTCCCCGGGAAGTACTTCTTCCAGCGGTCCTGCGTCGACTCGCCGCTGCCGTTCTTATCTCCGGCGGCACTGAACCCAAGCGTCATCGTTGACCAACTGTTGCCTGCCACCGCCCGGAGCTGGGTGGTCACCGCCGAACTCTCAAACTGCACCGTCATGTCCGGCTGGATCGCACCGCACCCACCCGCCTCGTTGGCGTGACTGCCCGCGGCGGCGAGCATCGTCGACAGACCCATCTTCGACCAGGTTGCCCGCATCGTCTTGTCGATCGCCGGCGACAGGTACATCCAGGTCGGGGTGTCGTCACACGAGTGGGTGTGGTCCACCTTCATCTCGACCCGCGCGTCGGCGATGAATTTCCCCTTCAGTGAAACCTTGTTGTCAGCCACCGTCGGGAACTCGAAATACGACCGGTAGATGGCGCCGGTGTCCGGGTTCAACCCCACCCGCGCCACGCTGTAGTCGCTGTTCGACGACCCGTTGTTGGTCGAGTACGCCCACTTGTTACGCAAATCTGACCAACGCCACTGCGGATCGATGTAGATCGGAAAATGGGCGTTCGGGGAGTCCAGTAACGCCGGGTCCGGGGTCAGTAGGAGGTCGCCGCCGCCCGTGATCTGCGCAGCCACCGGAGCCACTTGCGCGGCGTCGCCAGCGGATACGTCGGACGACGGCTCGTCACCGGCTGACTGGTTCCGTCCGATCGCTTTGGCTGCCACCGCCGAGGGCCGCGAGTCCCACATCGCCGCGGGCTCTGCCGAGGCGACCACGACCGCGCCGGCAGTCGCCTTCAAGGCTCCACTCGGGCTGTGACGCACCTGCGCGTCGCCACCCAGGTCGAAGCGGATCTGACGCACTGCGGGATTGGACGCCGCCGCGGCGGACTTGACGACAAGGACGTGAGTGAAGCCGACACGCGTGGCCCTCAGCACCAGATCGACGTCTGGCAGAACGTTCGGGAAGGTAGCTGAGTCGCCGTCAACGGCCGGCTCCGGCAGGCTCCCGCCCGACCACGACATCGTCATCGACTTTGCCGCGTTCTTCACGATCACCAGCGGGCCGGGCCCGCCGCTGCTGAAAGTGACATCGGCAGCGGAGGCCCGCGGCCGCAGCAGACCGTCGGCGTCGCGGAGTAACTCGAGGTTGATGTCGGTCCATCCGCCGGTCTTGCGGGTCCATTGCGGCACCACAGCCGACTCGAACGTCATACGGCCGTCCGGCTGCGCAACAACCCGCGCGTACTCAGACCGCGATGCATCGACCACCACCGCCTGGTCACAAGCGGCCGCCATCGCCGCAGCTGCCGTCTCCGTCCGAGCCTCGTCCGCACACGCCGCCGCAGCAGGTGCGGCCGCCACCGGCAGCACAACCCCGGCAGTGGCAACCACCAAGGCCGCCGGCAACCCCAGACACGCCATCAGTCGGCTAAGCCCAGGCCCTGCGACCTGTCGGGCGCGTCGCCCTACCCGCCCACCGGACCCCGCCCCGACACGCAAATGTGCAGCAACCACCGCAAGGCCCCCGTTGATCACGCCCGATGAACGGCCGAACTGTAGAAAGCTTGATGATCAGCTGTAAAGAGCGGTTACAAGTTGCCAGGATGAAACGGACAGCAACATGTCAGTCCGGCATCAAGATGACCCAAAGTAGCCAGACAGCGCCAGCCGCGGCAGCAACCGTTACCCACCCTCAGGCCGAGGACCCGTCCAACCCTGGCATGAGCCGGGAGACCGTCCACCGGACGCCGTCCGGGCCAATCGGATAGACGGGTGTCACAACAACTGATGCTGATTACTCAAGACACTGCACAGAGTCGATTCCTCACATCAGCGGACCGAGAGCCCACTCCGTCAGGAGTTCACCGTACGCTGAGCCGTGCCCGGCAAGGGGTGGTCGATGCTGAGGACGGCAAGGCAACGAGGTTGCGCTACAGCCATCTTGGACAGCCGGTCTCCGAGATCGGAACCGAGGCGATTCGAACCCACAACAACCTCTTGTCGAGCCTCGTTCAAGGCTTGTCATTGCTTGTCAAAACCCCTTGTTACCATCCGTAACCAATTCGAACTTGTCGTGGATCGTCGAGAATTCACGTTGAGCTGCACAGACGCGATCAAACACTGGTCGTTTCTTGTCACTGATCGTCACCGGCAGACGGGGGTTTTCGGGGGGTAAACGGGGGGTCGGCCGACGTGGCAGCACTGGTTCCCACCGCGCCCCACTCCCCTACCGTCGGGGACGGCCTTGCCCGCAGTCGGCCTCAACAGGACGCCCGGTGAATGCTCGCGGTGGGTTTCTCCATCCGCGGACATGCAGCTCGGGGATGCCGCTGGCAGCCGCTCCGTCCACAATCCATAGTGGTTGCCCGCTCGGCGGTTGTGATACACGGTCCGGACGGACAACACTGGCGAGATGTCAGCGAGGGGACACCGACCGTGATCGCACCGTCGATCGCCGTGGAGGGCCCGGCCTGGGGCGAGCCAGGTCTGACGGCGCGTGCCGGCCGATACCCGTTGGCCGTGGAGGCACCGGTCATGGCGGGTGTCGACATCCTCGTCCCCGGCGTCTCCACGCTGAGCCACTACGCCCGCTACTACGCCCTCTACTGGGCGCTGGCCGCCCACGCGGAGGCCACCGGCCTGGACGAACAGCGGTGCCGGTGGTTGATCCGGCGGACCGAGGTGGCGCTCGCGGTGATCTCCCGGGCCGCCGGCACGGACGGTCTGGATCCGGCGCCGGCACACGGCGTGGACGCCCTGGTCCGGCTCGCCCCGGAGCCGGGCCGCGAGTTCCGCGTCGCCGACCGTGAGGGCCAACGGTCCTACTCGCCCCGGCCCTGGGGTTTCTGGTCGCAGTACGGCGGGTCGAGCATCAAGTTGGGCACCGTGACGGTGGATCGAGGCGCCCTGCGCAGCGGCCGGCACCCCTGCCCGCCGTCGATCGTCGACATGTTCGCCCCGCTGTTTGAGATCGCCGAACGTGACGCCGGGGTGCGGGAGCCGGCGGCGCTGGCCGGCCGGCCCGAGGACCTCAGCGCGCTGACCGCGCTGATGACCGCGACCGTCGCCAGCGGGCACGACCCGGACGACTGGACCGGAGACGACCAGACCCGGCGGGCGACCCTGCGGATCCTCGCCCGCGCCTACCAGCTGCACCCGGCCACGCCAACCTGGGTGGGAGCGTTCCGGACGGCCGTCGCATACGGGGCCGCGGCGCGTGAGGACTCGGTGCTCGCTGCTAACAACCGGACCCAGGCGTGGCGGGGTGTCCTGCTGCGCCACCACTCCGTGGGTGCGTGGCGTCACCTCTGGGCCGCCCTGGTCGGCGAGGTGCACCGCAACGGGCCGGTCACCCGGGAGCACCTGCGCGGCTGGTTCGCCGACCAGCTCCCCGCCGGCACGGTCGCGGGCTTGGAGGCGGGGCTGCCCGACCCCGTGGACGGCCGCGGTGATCCGCTCCCCGCAGAACTGGCTCTGCGGGAGGACGAGACGCTCACCGCCGATGTGGCGCTGCTGCTGCTCGGCGCACGGCGGGCGGATCTGCTCACCGGGACCGCTCGGCGCTACTTCCTCGGTCGTCGTCGGGCCTACCTGGATCCGTCGTGGGTGGCGCAGCGCCGCACCGAGTACGTCGACCGGCCGTTGCGCGACCTGGGTCGCCAGCTGGTCGACGACATGCTCGCCCAGTCCCGGCGGGTGGCGCTGCGCAAGGCGATCGTCCACCGTGACGGCACGATGTCGATGCCCAGCCGGTTACACGAGCGCGGTGGGGCGTACGTGGCGGCCACTCGGGAGAGCCGGGACAACATCGGGCTGCGGATCAACCAGCTCGCCGGGCTCGCCGTCCAGCTGGGGCTGCTCACCGCGGAGGTGCACCAGCCCGTTACCCCGCTCGGACTGGCCCTGCTGGACGTGGCACGGTGACCGACGAGGTGCAGTGGTCGTTCCGGTCGCCGCTCAGTCTGCTCGAACGGTGGCGGGACCGGTTCGACGGGGCCCGGCTGCGGGAGCTCCTGGTCACCGGGTACACCCTCGACCTGGGGTTCCTGGAGCGGTTCGCGGTACCCACCGCCCGGGCGCTCGGCGCGCGGATAACCGTGCTGGCCGACGCCGGGCAGGCGGTGCACGACCCGGTGGACGTGCGGCGCGCGGGTCTGGCGTACCAGCACGGCCACGCGGTCTCCCGGGGCGCGTTCCATCCGAAGCTGGCCGTCCTGCTCGGCGACGACGACGTGTGGGTGGCGGTCGGCTCCGGCAACCCGACGGCCTCGGGTTGGGGCCACAACCGTGAGGTGTGGCTCACCGCCCGCAGCGGCCTCGGCCGAGGCCCACGGCTGCTGCACGATGTGGCGGATTGGTTGGTGGACCTGCCCACGGTTGTGGCCGTACCGAGCTGGATCGCCCTGACCCTCCGGGAAGTCGCCGGGCGGATGCGCCCGGTGGAGGTCGATGAGGGCTGGTCGCAGGTCCGGGTGGTCGGCAACCTCCGCGCTTCGCTGCTCGGTCGCCTGCCCACCGACGCGGTGGCGGAGCTGCGCCTCGCCGCGCCGTTCTACGACCCGCAGGCTGCGGCCGTGCGCGCGCTCGTCGACCGGATGAAACCCCACGCGGTACGCGTCGCGGTGCAGCCCGCCTTCGGCCGATTCGAGGGCGGCGCACTGCTGCGGGCGACCGAGGCAGCGGTGGAGCGCGAGTTCCGGGTGCTGGCGGCCAGCCCGGCGCTGCACGGCAAGGTGGTCGAGTGGACGACGCCCGCCGGGGTGACCCACGGGATGACCGGGAGCGCCAACATCACCGCCGCGGCGCTGCTGCGCAGCACCGAGCACGGCGGCAACTGTGAGCTAGCCGTGCTGGCACCCCACCCAGTGTCACTCCTTCCCGAGGGTGAGGAGCCGAGTGAGGCGGCGATGGCCCAGCTGCGTGCGGGCCGGAGCACGAGCGTGGCAGGGAGCCCGGCACCGGTCCTGCTGGGCTGCGCCGTGGTCGACGGGACGCTGTTGGTGGAGCTGGCCGCCCCGGTCACCGGACGGGTGGTGGTGGAGACCTCGCCCTCCGGTGAGCCCGGCACCTGGCAGGCTATGGGCGTCATTCCGGTCGGCCAGGCCACGGCCCGCTTCGTGCTGACGGAGGTGACCGGTGGCGCGGTGCGCACGGTCGTCGACGTCGACGGCGTACGGGTGGAGTCGGCGGCCGTCTTCGTCACCGATCCGGCCCGGTGCCGACCGGTACGGGACGCGGACGACGCGCCGCGCCTCGGCCGGGGAACGCCCTACGAGGCGATCGAGGTGTTCACCGATCCGGCGCTCGCCGCGCGGTTCACCGCCGACCTGGAACGGCTGACCACGCTCATGCCGCCCCGGCCCCGCACCCCGTCGGCCCCCTCGGACCGGCCGGGGGTCGACGTCCGCACCGACAGCGACCGCTGGCGGGACTACCTGGAGGACTCCGACCGCGTGCTGGGACCGGATTTGTCCCGCCTCGTCTTCCCGCGCCGTCCACCGACGGTGGGCGACCGTCGGTCGGGCTTCGTCGTTGACGACGTACGCGAGGACGAGCCGACCGAGGAGGAGGCCGACATTGCGCCCGACGCGCCGACGGGCGATGACCCTGCGGACGGCAACCTCCTCTTCCGGCTGACCGCGAGCGAGCGGGCCCGCTACCGGGACTTCGCCACCCGGTGGGCGGAGGCGGTCAGCACGCCTACGGTGGACAGCGACCGTGGGTCGCTGCCACCGATGCACCTGCGGATGCTCGCCGCGTCGATGTACCTCACGCTACTCGCCGATGGCATGTGGCGCGACGACGGCTGGCGTACCGATCTGCGGTGGCTGGCGTGGGCGCTGGTGCCCGACGACAACGCCCTGGACGAGCTGCCGGCCGAAGCCTTCGCGCACCTGTACGCGTGGCTCGCCATAGTGGTGGCGACCCTGCGGGAGGGCGCGCGACTGCACGGCAGCCAGGACGCGGACGCGCTGGTGACCGCGGCCTGGCGGGACGCCGCCGAGTGGGTGGCCGAGACCGACCTCGCGCTGGCCGAGGCTCTGCTGCTGCCGGCCGGGCACCTGTTCGCTGTGGTGGCGAGTGCGTCCGCGCTGCGGGAGACCATCGAGCTAGCGCGCGGCGCCAAGGCCGACCCGTACGCCGAGGCGCGGTCCGCGTTCGCCGATGCGGGGCTGGCCGTACGCCTCGAGGAGGGTGTCTGGCGAGTCGACGGTGTCACCGGCAACCCGCAGCGGGCCGCCGCCGACGTGGTGACCACGGTGCGGCGGGTCAGCGGCCGCGCGGCGGTGGCGGTGGCCTGCACCGGAAGCCGTGCGGTGCTGGTCGCCTGCGACGACCGGCTCATGCTGCTGGTCGACTCGCGCACGGCGATGTGGTCGGTATACGAGTTGTCGTCCGTGCGTACGCCGCTTTCCCTCGTCGCCGGTGCGGTGGGCGGGCCCCCCTCCGGCGCCCGCACCCGTCGTCCGCTGCGCACGCCACCCCCGCAGGTGAGCGAGCTGAGCCAGCTACTCGGTGTGGACCTCGCCGCCACGGCCGCCGCCCTGACATCCTGACGTCACGGGCACGGCGGCCCCCGCCGTGCCCGAACTGCCACGTGCACGGCGCAGCGACAAACTCCGGCTAAGCTCAGCACTATCGATCGCTTCGAAGGCTCCTTGCCTCGCCGCCTCACGTTGGCGCTCGCGTCAGGCGCGCTGATCGCCATGGCCGCCGCAGCGATATTGATCATCTGGCACGAATCCGCCACCAGGGTGGTCGGCACCGATGGCTATACGACATTGCTCCAGTTCCTCTTGGTGGTCGTGCTAGGTGGCGGCGTCTCGTTGCTTTACCAGGCTTTCAACCGTCAGGCCGAACAACGGGCCGAGCGACTTAAGCTGGCCGAGGACCGCGCGACCGCCATCCGCGAAACCCGCCAGCGTTACCTGGCCGAGCTGGTGGTGCTGTACAACGCGGTCAAACGCGCACGTCGCTTGCTGCGCGCCCGAGCCCAGATCCACACCACAGCGGGAGACGGAAAACTGCGGGTCGTCACGTACGACGAGCAACTCCAACTCCTCCTCGACGCGCAGCTGAGCCTTGAGCTCATGATCCGCAATGTGATCGCTGAGGGCGACGTCTTCCACGGCGCACCTGAGCTCGTCCCTTCCTTGAGGTCCACCGAGGACTACTTACGCGAGCTGGTCACCGAGTACGAAACCGTGATGCCGCGCATTCCGTCCGGCACCACCGAGATCCCCACACCGCCAAAGCTCGCCGACTTCATCGGCCCGTACGAGCACTCCGAGTTCCGTCCCGATTTCATCCGCCCGGTCCAGGCCGCCATGGCCGCCGTCGAAAGCTTGATCACCGCCCCACAACCCTGATCCCCCGCCCCTTTTGGACATCAGGAGGATGCGATGGAGCGCGACCATGGGCTCGAGGAGATCCTCGACCAGCTCGATTCGGAACCGGCGAAGGCCGCGCTCAGGGCGTGGGCGCAGGACACCGGCGTCCGTCTGACCCCGGTCAACTGGTCGGCCTCGGGTTTCACGTCGGCCCGGGTGTTCGGGGTGTACGCACAGGGGAGGACGGGATCCAGCGAAGGAACCATCATCAAGGTGGACACTGCGCCGGAGCGGGCTCTCACTGAACTCGAAGCCAATCAGCTGGCGGAGTGGCACGTCACGCCGCTCGGGCTCGACCATCTGGTGCGCTACAACTTTCCCGTCAAGCCTCTGCTGGGGGGCGGATGGATCACCTTTCAGCAGGTCGCGGGGGGCGGATTCGACAACACCATCGGATTCGACAAGATCTTCGAGAAGCACAATGATCCAGCGGCGACCTGCAAGGCCATCATCCGGTCACTGCTCCTCGACTGGAATGCCAACACGGTGACGCGTGGTCCGATGACCGCCGGCCGGATCCTGAAGGAACTGCTGGGAGACCGGATCGAGCCGGGTGGGATCCTGCACGCCTGGGCGGACAATTACGCCGGCCTTGTCTCTGCTCCGAAGACCTGGCTGCGTCACCCGGACGGGGACCTCGTCAATCCCTTCGCATTGGCCACCCGCAGAGCGCTCGGTGACCTCGTCAATCTGTATCCCTTCCGCGGGCACACCCACGGTGACTTGCATCCGGGAAACCTGCTGGTGGCCACGGAGGCTGGCGATCCGCCTAACTACTGGCTGATCGACCTTTCGCGATACCGCCCCGACGGGCTCCTGGCGTGGGATCCGTGCTATCTGATGTGCACCACCATCGCGATGCGCCTACGCGAGCAGAAGGCAGTGAACCAGGCCGCGCTAAGGGACGCGCTGCTGCATCCGCAGACCGATTATGGAAAGCTCTCCTCGGAGCTCGACCGGGAGATGCGCCGGTTGATCTCCGGCATCTACGGCGCCGAACACGAATACGCGAACGCAAACGGTCTTCTGGGCGACTGGCCGAAACAACGGCTCGTCTGTCTCACCGCGATCGGGCTGATCCTCTCCGGTCGGTCACTGCTCACACCGGCCGACCGGCAGTGGTTTTTCTGGCTCGCCGCGCATGCCGCCACCGAACTCCTCCCCCGTGGCGAGATCGAGGACACCGACCGGCTACAACTTCCCCTGGAGTTCATCCTGCCGGGAGCCGACGCCAACGCATCGCGCTCCCGTCCCCGCCGAGCGACGGACGGCAGTGCGGTCCCGGCCTTCCACGAACCGGCACGGGTGGCGTTGCGCAAGCGGCTGGTCGACGGGCCGTACGGCGTGGTCGTCGTGGTCGGGCCGCGCGGGGTCGGCAAGTCGACGCTGGTCAGCAGGGTACTGAGCGGTCTGGACAGCAGTCAGGTCCAGGTGTTCCGCACGCCAGCCGTCGGCGGGGCCCTACTGGACACGAAGACCCTCATCGAGTGCATCGAGGGTGGTACAGCCCCGGGGGCTGAACTGCGGCCGGGTGAGTCTTCGTCGGCCCGATTGGAGGCGGCGCTGGACGCGATCGGAGACAAGACGATCGTCATCGTCGTCGAGGATGCGCAGCACCTGCTGGGGCCGGGCGCCGTGCTCACTGACGGCGCCTTGGACGAGGCCTTCGAGTCGCTGAGCGCGCGACCAGAGCACCGTGTCTCGGTCGTGCTGGTCACCAGCGTCGTGCCGACCTCCCCGTCGGACGGCACGTGGGCCGTGACCGAACCACCGATCGCTATTGCGCGCCTGAACTACGACCACTTTGTGGGTCTGCTGCGGGAGCGCCCCGGTGGCTCCTCGCGGGTGCGGCGCCTCGACGACGAAGGGCTCGGCCAGCTCTACCGGGTACTACAGGGCAACCCGCGCCTCACCAACCTGTTCCACGCGGTCTGCGTGCTGTCCCTTCACCGCGTCCGGCTGCGCGCGCTGGTCGACGAGTTGTCCGGCCTCGCACCGAGGGAGGTGCCCGGAACCCTGCTCAGTCTGCTGCTCAACGACCTTGAGCCACCGGCTCGCCGGGTACTGGAGGCGCTGGCGGCCTTTCGGATCCCGGTCGCCGAGGAGCACGTTCTGGCTCTGTTCGACGATGCGGCCGACGAGGAGACTCTGCACGCGCTGGAGAGACTGACCGACAGCATGCTCGTGCGGCGGGACGGCGACCGGTACGAGCTCACGGACGCCGACGCGGACGCGATTCTCCAGCGTATGAACGGAGGTGCTCGGGACCTGTCATCCGACGTGGCGGCCCGTCTCAAGGAGATGCGCAACCGGAATCCACGATCCGTGGCTGATCTTGCAGTTCACTTCGCCGAGCTGCGGGCGCTGATCGAGGCGGGCGAGTTCGAGTCGGCGTACGAGCTGCTGGAGAACATCCACGACCGGCTTCGCGAGGGAAACAACACCTTCCTGCTGCTCGACACCCGCGACACGCTGCGCGGCCGTCTCGGCCACCCGTACCTCGAGATGGCCAACGAGAGTGCGATCGGCGGCATCCACCGTTCGCGCGGACGCTTCGCCGAGGCGCGGGCCGCCTATCAGCGTGCACTCGCCCACGCCGAACAGGATCGGCACGAGGTGGCGAAGCTTAGGATCGGGGCCAACTTGGCCGCGATGTCCTGGCTCGACAACGATGCCGAGGAGGCCTTCGCGCGCTATCGGACGGTGCTCGACGGCGCCGAGCAGCTCGGCGATCCGGTCCTCCGGATGGGAGGGCTCGAGGGCCTGGCCGACTGTTACCGGCGCTGGGGACGGTTCCCGGAAGCCATCCATCACGTCGAGACGGCATACCGCCTGCCCTCGGAGGACGGTTACCCCGACACGCCGACCGCCCGCCGGGCTGCGGCCCGCAGGGTCACCCTCGCCCTGAAGCTCTCCCGCTGGCATGCCGAGCTCGCCCGACTGCCCGACGCCCGCCGGTGGATCGAGGAGGCGCAGCGCTGGGCGAACGACAGCGCCGGCCGTTGGCATCGGGCGGCGCTCGCCGACGGCGAGGCTGACCTGTTGTTCTGGGAAGGCGACAAGACGGCTGCACACGCCCGTGCTGCCGAGGCGGTCGAGCTGGCCCAGCAGCTGCACGACCCGGCCATCTTGACCCGAGCTCGAACGACCCTCTGTCTCGTGCACCTGGAGAACGGCGAACTGGGCGTCGCTGCGCAGGAGATCCTCTCGGTCAGACGCTACCGGCGCCCGGGCCACTCGCTGGTCGTGCTCGCGCTCGAGGCAGTGGTCGCCCGGCGCCAGCGCCGCCCCGCCATCGCCAGCATGCGGTTTCGGCAGTTGGCCGCCGAGTCCGGCGACCGCTACCGGCACGATCCCCGCGACTTCGCGGCTGGTGACTTCCGAGCACTCGCGATGTGCGATGACGTTCTCGACCGCGACGTTCCAGTCGACGACGCCGTGCGGGCCTTCCGGGAGTCACGGTCCGGGGCACCGGAGAGCGAGGGCCTACGCAGACTTCTGCGGTTCCTGGTTAGCCGGATCGACCTCCGCGGCCGCCCCCGGGGTCCATTGCAGCCGGTGCTGGACGAGCTCTCGGCAACCAACCCCGATCACGAGCCCGCATGATGGCCTCAAGGCGGCTGCGTACACCGATCTCCTTGTACAAAGCCTGCAACAGGCGAAACATCGCGCGCTCGGAGTACCCGGCCCGCTGGGCGAGCTGCGCCACGGTGACTCCCTCGGCAAGCTGACGCAGCCACTCCAACCGTTCCGCCGGGGGAAGCGAGTGTTCCTCGCCGGAGGCCAGCGCCACCGCCACCCCGGCGGGCAGGACCGCCTGACCGTCGAGCGTGGCCTCGATCGTGCGTCGCAACGTCTCGTTGGTGACACAGCGCGGTATCACCGAGCGGGCACCGGCACGCACCGCCCGAACGCCGAGGACCACGACGTCGTCCTCGACCACAGCGATCACCGAATGGGGTGACATTTCCTCCCCCAACCGGAACAGCAGATCCCAGTCGCCGTGCCCGATCAACGTCAACAGCACGACCGCGCCCGGAGACCGGCGGACCCATGCCAGCGGGTCTTCAGGCGTCTCGACGATGTGACCGATCGCGGACAGGGTCGCGGCCACTCCCTGCTTATACATCGGCAGGGGGTCGAGGACCGCGACATGGACGGTCACCGGTGATGGACATCCCTTCTCGTCCGCGCGGGCTACAGCGTAGGCACTTGTGCTCGCCCACCGGTCCGTCGACTCACCAGCAGGTCAGGTTTCTGCCACTTCCTGGCACGACCACGGCAGATATCGGTCGGTATTCGGCATGCGCCAATGTCCTTACGCTCGGTGCACCTACGCCTTCGAGGAGTTGCCGTGGTCTACGACGACGACCCCAGCGATCCACCTCACCAGGATTTCGACGTCAGCGGTTTGCCGCTGCCGACACCTGTACCGCCGCCCTCACCCGAGCTGTACGACCTGATCGCCGAGGTCATAAAGGAGTACTGGGATGAGGGCTTGGCCCGCAAACTGACCGAATCTCAGCGGAGGCAGAGGGTCCGACAGGTTCAGCCCCTGTCCGAACTCACCAAGGGAATGGTCCTCTGGGTCCAGAAAACTCTGCACCCAGGCGGATGATTAACCGGCTGTTCAGCCACCGTTGATCGACAGCGCGATGCCGGCGATCATGGCGGCGGCCTCCCTCAGGCGGCACGCAATCGGGGCGGCGATCTCCCCTCCTTGGATTAGCGGACCAGCGGCGTCTGGGACCCGGGGAGCAGACCGACGGTTCCGGCCGCGCTGGTCACGATGCGGAAAGCCGAGACGATGCGTAGACCGCGCACCAGCAGCTTTTACTGGACCTAATCCGGCAAGCGGCCGGAACTCCAGCGCCGGACAACGACTAACGCGACCGGCGACCTTGCCTGTTCGGGCTCGGCAGAGCCCCTGCCAATGCTCGTGAAAGGTACTGACCAATTGGATCGAACGCGCTGAGGAAGCCGAGGAGACGGGCGCTAGTGTAGGTCCATCTTGGACATGGCAAGGGGATCATGGGCCGAAGCCTCCAAGCGTGGGGACACAGGACAACCACAGCGAGCCCCGCCCAGTGCACTGATCATTTGTATGGCCTGTTGCCGGCTAGCTCGCAAGCAGCTCAGTTGAACGTCCCGGGTTCCGTGGAGAGTTTCCGCCGGTAGCTCAGAGGGTTTGGGCCATGCCACGCAGGCCGGCGAGGTGCTCCGACCTGAGACTCCTGTTTCCCTCCACATGCACGCGTCGACTACCGTGACCGCGGGGGTTTCTCTGCCAGGCCAGCCCTCGTGAGGATCGGGGAAATTTGAACCCAGGAGAACCTGCTGTCAAGCCTCGTTCAGGACTTGTCATTGCTTGTCAAAACCCCTTGTTACCAACAGTAACCGAACCAAGCTTGTCATTGCTTGCCGATAGTGGTCGCTGAGCTGCGGAGACACCGCCAGGCGCTCATCGCTCCTTGTCACCCTTCGTCAACGATTGGGCGGGGTTTTCGGGGGATAAACGGGGGTGCCACACAGAACCCCGCCAGGTCTGATCGCCCCCGCTGGCCCTGCCACCGCGTCGCGCCTGCCTCACGGCATGGGTGCTGACCGAATCTGTGGCAGCCCTTCCGCGGTGCTCGGTGGCGGAGCTCGTCAATGCAACCCTGCTTGGCGAGCAAATCGGCGAGACGTTCTGCTGCGGTCCATTCGCCTGTCGGGCTCGAAAATCGAGCTTCGGCTACGCTGCCTGCGAATACTGGTTGATCAGGCCACCGAGGATTGGGCGTCGCTGGACCCGGGCGGTGGTCAGGTAACAAGCTGAGCTACATCAGTATGAAGAACATGGAGCTCACCCCGGCTGCTGATCTAGCCGGCGAGGATCCGGGCGACGGCGGTGCTCAGCACGCGTACGCCGCGGGTCGAGCCCGCCTCCAGCCCGGTCAGGTCGCGCACCCGGGTCAGCCGGTAGTCGAGCGTGCGCGGGTGGATGCACAGCGCGGCCGCGGTGTCGAGCCGGTTCATGTCGTGCTGGTAGTAGGCGTCCAGCGTGGCGACCAGGTCAGGGCCGGCGTCGAGTTGCGCCGCCACCACCTGGAGCCACTGCCCGACTTCCGCCAGCCGGGCGGCGCCCAGCTCGGCGAAGACGTCGGTGACCGTGTACGCGTGGCGCGGCACGGCCCGCACTGGTGCGACCTCGCTGATCTGCCGGGCCAGCGCCACGGCGTCGTCGAACGCGCGCACCCGCCCAGGCGCGGTGCCGGCCGCGCACGGCCGGCCGGTCATTGAGGCCACGTCGCGGGCCAGCGCGAGCCCGCGCTCGACCGCCGGCTGCCGGCCGCCCGGCGAGCTGGGGATCAGCGCGACCACCTCGTGCGGCTCCGGCCAGCTCAGCGGCATCCAGTGCGTCTTCAGCAGCGCGCCGGCGAACTCGTCCCGCGCCGCCTGGTCCGGCCCGGGCGACCCGCCGGCCACCCGGACCACCGTCGCGACGACGTGGTCGGGGACCGGCATGTGCAGGCCGCGCGCCAGGTCGGTCGCGCTGTCGTCGCCGGCCAGCAGCATCACCGTCAGCAGCCGCACCTGGGCGGCGGTCGCCAGCGTGCGCCGCTGCCCCTCGATCCAGCCCCGGGTGTACGCGCCCTGCGCGGCCAGTCCTGCGGGAGCCAGCCAGGCGAGCGTGTGCATCGTCGCGGCGATGTCGTTCGGGCCGGCCGCCTCGTACACCTCACGCAGCGTCAGCCGGGTGTGCACGAGCAGCACCTGCCGCTGCGCGGTCAGGGTGAGTCCCTTCTCGCCGCGCTGGCGGCCCATCGCGGCCATCAGGTCCAGATCCTGCACGTGGAACGGCGCGCTGTCCGCCGCGAGGTCGACCGTGCGCTGACGGAGGAAGACCGCGAAATCGAGCATCTCCGACCGCACCCGCGGCATGGCCGCGAGATTGCGGTATTCCAGCAACTCCTCCTGGTAGGCGTCCACCGCCCGGCGGGCGTTGTCGGCCACTCGCTGCCGCCAGAGGCTGAACAGACCGCCCATGCCGGTCAACGGTAATCGATGCGTTCCGGCCACTCCGCCCGGTTGACGCGGACCGGACAGCCTTGCGGACATTCGCAAGAACCGGGGTACGCCGGCGACCCGGTTCTCGCCCTGTCACGAAGACCCGGCCACCGGCACCCTGGAACGCTTCGCCATGGACGTCAGACGACGGCCCGGCCGGGTCGGGCGCGACCAGGTACGCGCCCCGGCATCCGCAGATCGCACAGCACTCGAGAGGTGGTTCTGGTTATGACATGGCGTAGTCGACCCTCCGCCGGAGCACGATCCGGCATTCTCCGCGCATCCAGTCTGCTGTTGGCCGCGACGGCGATGCTCGCCGCGTTCATGGCCGCACCGTCCGCGGCGGTCGCGGCACCCGCGCCGAGCGGCGACGCGGCTGTCGCCGCCATCGGAACCGAGCGGGCATCGGCGAGCTCCGCCGGCACGTTGAGCGTCACGACGTCGACGGCGGCCGCTGCCTCACCGGCGAAGGGCGGCGGTTTCTCGGTGATGTCGGGCTCCTGCCCGTACGCCGGGCAGTACGTCGACCCGTGGCTGATCGTGTTCCAGGGCTGCACCCTCACCGGCCAGCCGACGACCGCGGTCAGCGCCCGGTGCTCCAACGGGGCCACCCTGGGCCCCGTGCACGTGCCGCCCGGCGTCTACGACATCTATGTCGACTGCTACCCGGCGTTCTTCAGCTCGCTCGCGTTCATCTGATCGGCCCACCCGGCACGGATCCCGTTGCGGGATCCGTGCCGGCGGTGCCGGTCTAGGGCAGCGCGTCCAGGTGCGGGCCGACCGTGTTGGCGAAGCGGTTGCCGTTCGTCACGTCCCAGTTGACCGACCAGGTCATCGCGCCGCGCGGGCAGACGCGGCGGCCGACCTCGTCACGTGTGAAGGTCAATAACCGCTGTTTCCGCCGGTCGCCCGGCGGCTCTCATTTGACACCCAGCCTGCGGGCGAGCTCCTGCCCCCTCGCGTTGGCTTCCGCAACGTGTGCGGCCAATTGCTGCGGGGTACGTGACGGCAGCACGATCGAGCACCAAGCGGGTGGCACCGCCTGCAACTGCCAGCCCAGCTGGTCGGCGAGCTGGGGGGCCTCGGCGCGGACCCGGAGCAAGGAGGCGCCCATATCGCGGCGTACGCGGCGCTGCAGCGGCCTGTCGTAGAGGTCCTCACCTTGGTCAGGAAGATGGGCATCGGATAGACCGACTTCCTTGACGCTCAACTTGTCGTGGAGTTTTTCTTCGGCTCAGAGCTGGTCCCAGGCAGTGGTGGGCGTGATTAGCCGCTGAGGGGCCCGAGTGATGGCCGAAGGTTGAGGCGAAGCTGATGCTGGACTGGCCACCGAGGACATGACGGGTGCGGCAGGGGTGCTCCGCAGCCGAAGAGCTGCCCACGGGCTTCGCACTACCCATCACGGTGCTCGTCGAGCTTAGGAACCACGCGTGCGAGGCCGCACGTCTAGCGGAGACCAGGCGCCAGCTATTCACCGCACCATCAGGTAACAGGGCGGAATGCTCCACCGGCCCGAGGTCGCGGCCCGCCATCTACAGCATCCACGTGCCCAACGGGGACCGTGCAACGACGAGACCGAATGGAACGCTCGCGCTGAGCAACCGCCGATCGCGCGTCTCCGATGAGATCCGCAGCGCCTTCACCGTGCAGGAGAGCGCGCTCGCACGGTTGGAGCGGCTTCTCGACCAGATCCGCTGTGCCGACTCAGGGCGTAGCGGGCAACCCGGCGCGGCACAGTTCAAGAGCGTCTCGAGCACCGCGCAGGGCTGCGATCACATTGGGCGAGGGTCGCACGTGCACTTCAGGAAAGTCGAGACCGGCCGATCCGTCGGTGATCGGGTAGGCCAGTTGCTCACGCCCGAGCCGGAATTGGGCGTCGATGCCGGTGCGGTTGCCGCGCGGGTCCTGGCGATGCCAGCGTCCGGTGAGGTATACGGCGACGAGGCCGTGCAGGAAGGGCTCTCCCCCGTCGGTCAGCTGTTGGTAGCACAACCCGGCCGGAACGCCGCCGGCCCGGGCCACGGCCACCAGCAGGTGCGACTTGGCATAGCAGAGGCCGACGCCGGCGCTGAGCACCTCGCCAGCGGTGACGGTGATCCGCGGATCCTGGGCGTCCACGGAGTGCCGGATCCGGTCACGAACCCATGCGAAGGCGGCCCGCATGAAGTCGACGTCGTCCGGATGCGCCGCGCGTAGTTCACCAGCTAACGCCCGCACTGCCGGATGGTCCACCTCGACGACCGTGTCACCGCCCAGGTACTCCATCGGTTCGCCCGCGACCAGTTGCATAGCTGTCCCTTTCCCCGCCGCTTGTCCAGTCGGGTTCGAGGCTGCTCCATCGCGCCATGACCTCGTCGCGTTGCGGTAACGGCACTATTTCACCGCAGCCACGCTTCGCTTGTCACCCTCATTCCCGGACGCAGCTGCGGATACACGCGCTGATCTGCCGCTTGTCGCGCGCTACCAACTATTACGACAGCCGGATGAAGCGAGTGCCAGTCCTGCCGACCTATTCTGGCTGGCGGCTGGGGGTTTCCGGCCTCGGCAGCCGGCACGGCGCGCCGACCGATTCCCGACTCATCCCGGAGCCCGAGCCCGGACCCCGCGTCGCGCCGGCTTGCTAGCGTGGAAATGCCTCGATTCCTTCGAATGAGGAGGAGAACGTGGATCTCGGTTGGCTGGCGGGGTTGGGCGCGTCCGCGGCGGCGGTCCTGGTGCAGGCGGCCGCGACGGACGTGTGGCAGGGGGCACGCTCCGGGTTCGCCCGGCTCCTCGGCCGCGGTGACCCGCGACGGGAGACCGCCGCGGTCCGGCGGCTGGACGCCCTGGCCGCGGAGGTGGAACAAGCCCCGCCCGCCCAGCGTGACCAGGTACGCGCACGGCTGTTGCCGGCCTGGCAGACGCGGCTGTCAGACCTGGTCGAGGAAGACCCGGTCACCGCCGACGGCGTGCGTGACCTGCGTGACGAGTTGGTGACCCGGCTACCCACCGCGCAGCAGCAGTGGATCCAGCACATCACCGCGACCGCCTCCGGCGCGACCGCTCAGGGAGTGATGTTCGGCAGCATCGTCAACCACCCCACCCCGCCGGAAGCTGACCCGAGCGGCCCGGTGCCCGACCCGGGTCAGCCCCGATGACCGTCGACCCCCTCCTCGTCCAGCAGCAGGTTTCCGCCGGCGCCGGCACCGCGTACGGGGTGATCGGCGCCGACCTGCACGTCTTCGGTGACGGGACGCCGCTGTATCTGTTGGAGGAGCACCGCCGGCCCGACCCGCCGGACTGGAGCTGGCTGCGCGAAATGCCCTCCCGGATGCTCAACGCGCACTCCCGCGTGGTCCCGTTCACCGGCCGCGAGTCCGAACGGGACGAGCTGCGCACCTGGCGGGAGACCGGGCCGCGACTGGCGGTGCGCTGGCTGCACGCCCCGGGCGGTCGGGGCAAGACCCGGCTGGCCGGCCACCTCGCCGCCCAGGCCGCCGACGAGGGCTGGAAGGTCGTCACGGCGGTGCCCCACGTGGGCACGCCCAGCGCCCTGCTGGGCAGCCAGGACCTGCGGCCGGACCGCCACCGGGGAGTGCTGCTGATCGTCGACTACGCCGACCGGTACCCGCTGTCCAGCCTGCTCTGGCTGCTGCGCAACGCCCTGCTCCACCGGGCCGACAAACCGGCACGGGTGTTGATGGTGGCACGCAGCGCGTCCACGTGGCCGGCACTGCGCGCCAACCTGGACGATCCCCGCGTCCAGGCCGGCACGTCCGAGCAGTACCTGGCCCCGCTGCCCGACGACGATGATGCTCGGCGGGCCATGTTCACCGCCGCCCACGACAGCTTCGCCGCCGTCTACGGTCTCTCCGGTCCGGACGCCGTCCCCCGACTCCCCAACCTGGGTCATCCGGAGTTCGGGCTCACCCTCACCGTGCACGTCGCCGCGCTGGTCGCCGTCGACACCCGCGCGACCGGCGCCCAGCCGCCCACCCAGGTCACGTTGCTGACCCGTTACCTGCTCGACCGCGAACGTCAACACTGGACCCGGCTGTACGAGGGCCGCGCCCGCGGGCTGAACCACGGCACGCCCGACGATGTCATGGCCCGTACCGTCTTCACCGCCGCCCTCGCCGGCCCGCTCCCGCACCCCGAGGCCGCCGGGCTCCTGCGCCGCGTCGAGCGGGAACTGCCCGCCGAACGGATCATCAGCGACCACAGCCGCTGCTACCCGGCCGCCGACCCCCATCGGGCCACCGTGCTCGAACCGCTGTACCCGGACCGGCTGGCCGAGGACTTCATCGCTCACACCCTGCCCGGCTCCGATCACCCGGCCGACCCGTGGGCCCCCACCCGGCTGCACGACCTGCTGCGCGAGCAACCGTCACCAGCCTCGGGCCGCCCCCGGCCGCCGGCGACAGCCGCGACGTACACCGCGCGGGCGGTCACCTTCCTGACCGCCGCCGCGGCCCGCTGGCCCCACCTCGGGCCCGCCCACCTGTTCCCACTCCTGCGCGACCGGCCACAGCTCGCGATCATCGCCGGCAGCGCCACCCTCAGCACCCTGGCCGGCATGACCGACGTCGACGTCACCGCGCTGGAAGCGGTCGAGGCGCTGCTGCCCGGCGACCGACACGTCGACCTCGACGTCGGCGCCGCCGCGGTCGTCGACGTCCTCATCACGCGCCGGCTCACCAAGTCCGACGATCCGGCGGAACAGGCCCGCCTGCACGCCACCCGCTCCTGGCGACTGGCCAACGCCGGCCGCTACGCCGACGCCCTGGCACCCATCTCCGAAGCCGTGGCGATCCGCCGGCGACTGGCCGACGCCGACCCCGCCACCCACCTGCCCGCCCTGGCGAGATCGCTGCACAACCTCGGGCAGGTGCTGTCCGAACTGGGCCGGCCGGAAGAGGCCCTCGCCCACAGCCAGGAAGCCGGGGACACATATCGCCGGCTGGCCCGGTCCGATCCCGCCACCTACCTGTCGCACCTGTCGAGAACCCTGCACAACCTCGGCACGGTGCAAGGCAGCCTGGGCCGGTGGGACGAGGCCCTGGACCACGCCCAGGAGGCGGTGACCATCGGCCGGCTGTTGGCCGACATCGACCCGACCGGCTACCTACCCGACCTCCCCGGGCTGTTGAACAACGCCATCAAGCTCCTGGCGGAGCTAGGCCGCCACGCGGCGACACTCGCGCTCGCCGAGGAGGCCGTGACCATCGGCCGCCGTCTGACCGACACCGACCGCGCCGCCCACGGGCCCGAACTCGCCCGATCGTTGCAGAACCTCGGGAACAGCCTGGTCCACCTGCACCGGCCCGAGGAGGCACTCGCCCACAGCCAGGAAGCCGCGGACACGTTCCGACAACTGGCCGACGCCAACCCGACCGCGTACCTGCCTGAACTCGCCAGGTCGTTGACCGCGCTCGGCAACACCCTGGTCGAACTGGGCCGGCCGACGGCGGCCCTCGCCCCCAGCCAGGAAGCCGCGGAGGTGTTCCGACAACTGGCCGACACCAAACCGACCGCGTACCTGCCCGAACTCGCCAGGTCGCTGAACGCCCTCGGTCAGGTCCACGCCGCGCTGGGTCGGTGGACGGAGGCCCTCGCACTCTGCGGGGAAGCCGCGGCCATCGGCCGACGGCTGGTCGAGGCCGGGGCCGCCGCCTACCTGGGGCACTTCGCGAGGCAGGTGGGCAACCTCGGTCTGGCGCAGACGGAGCTGGGCCGGCAGGAACAGGCCCTCGTCCACCTTCAGGAAGCCGTGGACGCGCACCGACGGCTCGCCGCGGCCAACCCCACCGCGCACCGGGGAGACCTCGGCAAGGCGCTGCACAACCTCGGCCTGGTGTGGGACAGGCTGGGCCAGCCGGAGCGGGCCCTGGCCTGCGCCGAGGAAGCCGTGTCCATCGCCCGGCAACTGGCCCGGGCCGAGCCCGCCAGCCACCTGCCCGACCTAGCCCAGTCGCTGAACAACCTCGCCGGCTTCCTGGCCCTGGTGGGGCGCGGCGAGGAGGCCATCGGGTTCGCCGAGGAAGCCGTGGCCGTCACCCGAAAGCTGGCCGGCGCACCTCCCACCGCGTACCTACCCGAACTGGCGCAGTCACTGAACAACGTGGGTGTCTACCTGTCGATGGTGGACCGGCACGAAGACGCTCTCGCCGCCTGCCGGGAAGCCGCGGACCTGTACCGGCACCTGGCCGAAGCCGACCCGGCCGTCTACCTGCCCGCCACCGCGCAGGCGCTGTGCAACCTCAGTCTCCGGCTGACCGAGCTGGGACGGCGCACGGAGGCCCTGGCTCCGGCCGAGGAGTCGGTCGGCATCTACCGGGAGTTGGCCCGCACGAATCCGGCGATCCAGCGGGATCGCCGGTTCTCGATGGCGCTGATGGCGTACGCCCGGGCGAGGAGCGGAGCCCGGCCCGGATGACCTCCCCTCACACCACCGTCCGCCGCGCAGACCTCCGTCATCCGCCGGCAACCGCGGCGGACGGCCCCCGGTCAGCTCGACGCCGGTGAGCGCGCGCCATCTAAGCTGGGCCGCAGCGTTCGCTCGCTGCAGTGCGCTGCGGCCAAGCTCGTCGCGACGCGCCTTCCGCGGCGCCGACCCGGCATCAAGCGCTCAGGGAAACGAGTGACTTGAACCCAAGACAACCTCTTGTCAAGCCTCGTGCAGGGCTTGTCATCGCTTGTCAAAACCCCTTGTTACCAACCGTAGCCACCCGGACCATGTCATTGACTGTCAGAAATAGGCGCTGAGCTGCACAGATACGATCAAGCAGTAGTCGCGTCTTGTCACTGGTTGTCAACCTCAGCCAGGGGTTTTCGGGGGGGTGCCCCTATGGGTTTCGTCAAGGAATCGAGTCGGCGTGGGGGCCGTGGTGAGGGCAGGATGGCGTGGTGC